>NZ_CP010537.1:1299589-2599178 GCF_000832305.1 Cupriavidus basilensis | reverse complement strand
CGCCAGACGCGCGGGGGCTTTCATTGCCACGTCAGCTATGCGCGTTTCGGCGCCAGCGCGGTGGCGGACATGGATGTCGACGCGCACCGTGTTACGCGCGAGTCCCGGCACGTGGCGGCATCCGACGCGGGCTTCTTCAAGATCTTCTGGCAGCTCAGCGGGCAGAGCCGCGTGGCGCAGCGCGGCAACGAGGCCTCGCTGGAGCCAGGCATGTGGTCGATCTACGATACCGCGCAGCCCTATAGCATCGAGATGGCGGACCGCTGCCGGGTGCTGGTGCTGCTGGTGCCGCAGGAACGCGCCTTCGGCTGGCGCCAGGCGGCCACCAGCCTGGGCGGCCGGGCGCTGCGCGGGGAGGGCGCGGCGCGCATCGCGCTGTCGGCGCTGGGCGCCATGCTGCATGACACTTGCGGGGGGCACCTGCTGGATCATCAAGGGCAGATCGTGCTGCAGGATTCCGTGGTCTCATTGATGGAGACGGCGCTGCAAGGCGCCGGCACGCCGCCGCCGGCGGCCCTTGGCGATGGGGCAAACGCTGCCGTGGCGCGGCATCTCGGCGAAGCGCGCATGAGCCGGCTTGCCGAGTTCATCGATGCGCATCTGCACGATCCGGAGCTTTCGGCGCAACGGCTGGCGGCAGTGCTGAACGTGTCGCGCCGCACTTTGTACAACCTGTTTCGTGAGTCCGGGCAGACCCCGCATGCCTATATCCTGTCGCGCCGGTTGCGCCAGGCGGCGTTGCGGCTGGCGGGCAGCGGCGACGCCGGGCGCAGCATTACCGAGATTGCTTTTGCGCTGGGGTTTGGCGATGCGGCGCATTTCAGCCGGGTCTTCCATGAGCGGTTCGGGATGAGTCCGACGCAGTGGCGGCAGCAGAATGCGGGGGGATGGGGGGAAGGGGGGATGGGGGGCTTAACTGCAACTGCAACTGCAACTGATTGACTTCAACGTCAAAGGCCGTTTCACCACCCCTGCGGGGCGGCGACCTACTTTCTTGTCTTGCCAAGAAAGTAGGCAAAGAAGGCGCCCCATACGGCCTAGGTAAACCTTGACGGCTCGCTTCGCATCGCGCTGGGGTGTTCCCCGCCTGGGGGCGGGTCACTCGGCTACGCCGAATCGTTGGGCTGACGATGTCGATTCTGCTCCCGCTGGTTTGACCACTACAGGCCGGTGGCGAGGGCGGGCGCTCGTTGCGGCGTTGGGGTGCCAAGGGCCATTGGCCATTGGCTTTGGCTTTGGCTTCAGCCTTTCCCACGCTTTGCACGCATCGACAAGCTTTGTGCACGGCCAGACAAGCCATGATCAGGCCGTGGTGTTAACTTCGATCTCCATAACAAGGCACCAGCCAAGACCAACCGGAGACGAAGATGAATGCACCCAAGGAAGCCCGCAGCGGCCTGAACCAGGCCATCCGTAATGCCATGCTGATCGACGGTGAGTGGCGCCAGGCTGAGTCTGGCGAGACCTTCGCCGTGTTCGATCCCGCCACCGGCGAGGAGATCGCGCGCGTGCCTGCGGGCGGTGCGGCGGATATCGATGCGGCGGTGGCCGCGGCCGGGCGCGCCTTTGCCGGCGGCACGTGGCGCGCCATGATGCCGGCCCAGCGCGAGCGCCTGCTGCTCAAGCTGGCCGACCTGGTCGAGCAACACGGCGACGAACTTGCCCGGCTTGAAACCCTCAACAACGGCAAGCTGCTGGCGTTCTCGCAAGGCCTGGAGGTGGGCGGCAGCGCGCAATGGCTGCGCTACATGGCTGGCTGGGCCACCAAGATCGAAGGCAGCACGCTGGACGTATCGGTGCCGTTTCCCCCCGGCACGCGCTATAGCGCCATGACCCGGCGCTCGCCGGTGGGCGTGGTGGGCGCCATCGTGCCGTGGAATTTTCCCTTGCTGATGGCGGTCTGGAAGATCGCGCCGGCCTTGGCCTGCGGCTGCACCGTGGTGCTCAAGCCGGCCGAGGAAACGCCGCTCACCGCGCTGCGGCTCGCCGAGCTGGCGCTGGAAGCGGGCTTCCCGCCGGGCGTGCTGAACGTGGTGACCGGCGACGGCGTGCCCGGCGCGGCGCTGGTGGCGCATCCCGGCGTCAACAAGATTACCTTCACCGGTTCGACCGAAGTCGGGCGCCTGATCGGTGCGCGCTGCGGCCAGGATATCCGCCGCGTGTCGCTGGAGCTTGGCGGCAAGAGTCCGGTCATCGTGCTGGATGACTGCGATCCCGCGCATGCCATCCAGGGCGCTGCCGGCGCCATCTTCCTCAACCAGGGCCAGGTCTGCACGGCCGGCTCGCGCCTGTACGTGGCGCGCCGCCACTATGACCAGGTGGTCGAGGGGCTGGGCAAGGTGGCCAATGCCACGGTGCTGGGCTCCGGGCTCGATCCCGCCAGCCAGATGGGGCCGCTGGTGTCGTCGCGTCACCGCGACAAGGTCATGGGGCTGATCGGCACCGGGCGCAGCGAAGGCGCGGACATCGTCGCGGGCGGCACCGCGCTGGACCGCCCCGGCTATTTCGTGCGGCCCACCGTGGTGGCCAACGCCGCGTGCAAGGACCTGACGCTGGTGCGCGAGGAAGTCTTCGGCCCGGTGGTGGTGGCCATGCCGTTCGACGACCCCGAGGCCGTGCTGGCCGAGGCCAACCGGTCCGAGTATGGCCTGGGCGCCAGCATCTGGAGCAATGACCTGCGCGCGGTGCAGCGGCTGGTCGATGGCCTGGATGCCGGCACGGTCTGGGTCAATACGCACAACATCGTGGACCCCAACATGCCTTTTGGTGGATACAAGGCATCCGGGGTCGGGCGCGAGCATGGCCGCTCCGCCATCGAGGCCTATACCGAGATCAAGTCGGTCTGCATGGCTTACTGAGCGGCATCGCCGCGCGTGGTGGGGGCGTTCGCCCTGCGGGTAATCCCGAGTGGGTAAAACCTACCCCTGCGGCCATTCTTAGGTCTGCTGCAATCCGGTGGCGCGACGGGCGATGTCCATTGCGCCATTGGCCAGCCGCTGGCATAGAACCAGCCTGGCTTCCCCCGAAGATTCCGAAGAAGAAGCAAAAGAAGAGGAGACACAATGAGCCAAGAACCCAAGCGGGTTGTTTCCTGCTGGCCGCGCGTTGCGCAGCGTGCCGGCAATCAAGCGGGCCTGTCACGCAAGCTGGCAGTGCTGGTAGCGGGGCTGGCGGCGTTCTCGCTGGCGGCGGCGCAGGCCAGGCCGCCGGTCAAGGTGGCCAGCGCCGATCACATCCGTAGCGTCACCCGAAGCGTCGACGGCGCCTTCATCGAAGGCAACGCCGCCAAGACACCCGACTGGCCCAGCTACGGCCTGGACTACGCGGAAACCCGCTTCAGCCGGCTCTCGCAGATCAATGCCGACAACGTGAAGGACCTCGGGCTGGCCTGGTCCTACGATCTCGAATCCACGCGCGGGGTGGAAGCCACGCCGCTGGTGGTCAACGGCATCATGTACGTCAGCGCGTCGTGGAGCGTGGTGCATGCCATCGACACCCGCAGCGGCAAGCGCATCTGGACCTTCGACCCGAAGGTCGACAAGTCGATCGGCTACAAGGGCTGCTGCGACGTGGTCAATCGCGGCGTGGCGCTGTACCAGGGCAAGGTCTTTGTCGCCTCCTACGATGGCCGCCTGATCGCGCTCGATGCCGGCACCGGCCGCAAGCTGTGGGAGAAGGACACCATCATCGACCGCACCCACTCGTACACCATCACCGGCGCGCCGCGCGTGTTCAAGGGCAAGGTCATCATCGGCAACGGCGGTGCGGAGTATGGCGTGCGCGGCTATATCACCGCCTACGATGCCGCCACCGGCGAGCAGAAATGGCGCTGGTTCACCGTGCCCGGCGACCCCGGCAAGCCATTCGAGGACGAGTCGATGGCCAAGGCGGCCAAGACCTGGGATCCGGCCGGCAAGTACTGGGAAGCCGGAGGCGGCGGCACCGCATGGGACACGCTGGCCTTCGACCCCGAGCTCAACCTGATGTACGTGGGCACCGGCAACGGCTCGCCCTGGTCGCGCAGCAAGCGCAGCCCGGCCGGCGGCGACAACCTTTACCTGGCCTCCATCGTCGCGCTGGATCCGGATACCGGCAAATACGTCTGGCACTACCAGGAGACACCCGGCGACAACTGGGACTACACCTCCACCCAGCCCATGATCCTGGCCGACCTGAACATCGGCGGCAAGGCGCGCAAGGTCATCCTGCACGCGCCCAAGAACGGCTTCTTCTTCGTCATCGACCGCACCAACGGCCAGTTCATCTCGGCCAAGAACTTCGTCGATGTGACCTGGGCCAGCGGCTACGACCAGAACGGACGCCCGATCGAGCTGCCGGAGGCACGCGCCACCGACAAGCCCTATGACGCCATCCCCGGGCCCTACGGCGCGCACAACTGGCATCCGATGTCGTTCAACCCGCAGACCGGCCTGGTCTACCTGCCCGCGCAGCATGTGCCGCTCAACCTGATGGACGACAAGAACTGGACGTTCAACGGCAAGCAGCCCGGCCAGCCGCACGGCAACGTGGGATGGAACACGGCCAAGTTCCTCAACGCCGAACCGCCCGCCAGCAAGCCATTCGGGCGCCTGATCGCCTGGGACCCGGTGCAGCAAAAGGCGGTCTGGACGCAGGAGCAGGTCTCGCCATGGAACGGCGGCACGCTCACCACCGCCGGCAACCTCGTGTTCCAGGGCACGGCCGATGGCCGCTTCATCGCCTACAACGCCGCCACCGGCGCGAAGCTGTGGGAGTCGCCCACGGGCACCGGCGTGATCGCTGCGCCCGTGAGCTATCTGGTGGACGGCAAGCAGTACGTGTCCGTCGCCGTCGGCTGGGGTGGCGTCTACGGGCAGGCCCAGCGCGCCACCGAGCGGCAGGGGCCGGGCACCGTCTACACCTTCGCGGTTGGCGGCAAGGCGCCGATGCCCGCGTTCGTGCAGTACCGCGCGGGTGAATTGCTGTCGGGCGTGAAGTACGACCCGGCCAACGTCGCGGCCGGCACGGCGCTCTACGTCAGCAACTGCGTGCTCTGCCATGGCGTGCCCGGGGTGGATCGCGGCGGCAATATTCCCAACCTCGGCTATATGAATACTGCCTATATTCAAAATCTCGACAAGTTCATCTTCAAGGGACCCGCCATGGCGCGCGGCATGCCGGACTTCACCGGCAAGCTGAGCGCGGACGATGTCGAGAAGATCAAGGCGTTTATCCAGGGCACCGCGGACGCCATCCGGCCCAAGGCCCAGGCAATGGCCAAGTAGCAGCCGGGCGGGCCGCCCGCACAGCAGCAAAAGGAAGTCATCAACAAACTCAAGGCAGGGATATGGCAGGCAACAAGGGCGGTGGGCGAAGCAGGAAACCGGTTTCCGCAGAGGCTTCGCACCGCCTGTGCTGCCTGGCGGCGGCGATGTTTGCCGCCGCGCCCGGCGCGGCTTTGGCCGAGGAAATGCTGCCGGACGTGGTGGTGAGCGTCAGCCGCGCCGAGCAAAAGCGCTTTGACGCGCCGGCCGCAATCGACAGCGTTCCCGTCGATTCGCTGAGCACGCCCAGCCCATTGATCAACGTGTCCGAGCTGCTGCCGCTCGTGCCCGGCGTGGCCGCGCGCGAGCGGCAGAATTACGCGCAAGACTTGCAGCTGGCAGTGCGCGGCTTTGGCAGCCGCTCCACCTTCGGTGTGCGCGGCGTGCGCTTGTTTGTGGACGGCATTCCCGCCACCATGCCGGACGGGCAGGGACAGGCCTCCACCGCCGATCTCACCAACGCCAGCCGCATCGAGGTGTTGCGGGGCCCCTTTGCCCAGCTCTACGGCAATGCGTCGGGCGGTGTCGTGCAGATTTTCACGCCCGATCCGCCCAAGGCGCCGATGGCGCGCGCCACCAGCGGATTCGGCTCCGACGGGCAATGGATGGCCGGCGTGACGGTGGGCGGCGGCAACGACAAGATCGGCGGCGTGCTGGATGCATGGACATTCGAGACCGACGGCTACCGCGACCACAGCGCGGCCCGGCGCCGCCAGCTCAACGCCAAGGTGGTGGCGGAGCCGGTCACCGGCACCCGCGTCACGCTGTTGTTCAACGCCTTCGACCAGCCCCAGGCGCAGGACCCGCTCGGCCTCACGCGCGCCCAGGCCGACGCCAAACCGCGCCAGGCCGTGCCGCTGGCCACGCAGTTCAATACCGGCAAGACCGTGCGGCAGAACCAGGGCGGCGTGCTGGTGGAGCAACGGCTGAGCGAGCAGGACAACCTGGAATTCCGCCTCTATGGCGGCACCCGCGAACTCACCCAGTACCTGGGTTTCAGCGGCATCGCGCCCTCGTCGGCGGGCGGCATCGTGGATATCGACAGATCCTACGGCGGCGGTGCGATGTCATGGCACCACAACACCACGGTGGCCGGACTGCCTCTGCTATGGAGCGCCGGCCTGGACGCCGACGGCATGCGCGACGCGCGCACCGGCTATGTGAACCAGAACGGCACGCAGGGCGCGCTGCGCCGCGATGAAACCGACAAGGCCGGCAGCCTGGGCGCCTTCGCCCAGTTCGACTGGACCTGGAATCCATCCTGGCGGCTGGTCGGCGGCGTGCGCGCCAGCCAGGTCAAGCTGCGCATCGACGATCACTACATCACCGCCGCCAGCCCCGACGACAGCGGCACCGCCACCTACAACAACGTCAGCCCGGTGCTCGGCGTGGTCTGGCAGGCGGTGGACTCGCTCAATGTCTACGCCAACCTCGGCCGCGGCTTCGAAACCCCGACGCTGACCGAAGTCGCCTACGGCCCCGGCGGCACCGGCACCAACCTCGGGCTGCAGCCCTCCACCAGCCGCCAGGGCGAGATCGGCGTCAAATGGCAAGGCAAAGGGCAGCGGCTGGAAGCCGCGGTGTTCGATGCCGGCAGCCACAACGAGATCGTGCCGCTGTCCAACGACAACGGCCGCGCCGTCTACCAGAACGTCAACGGTGTGCATCGGCGCGGTCTGGAGCTGGGATGGCGCGGCACCTACGGCCCCGGCGAGCGCTACGGCACCGGCCTGGCCTACACCTGGCTCGACGCCTATTTTGGCGACGCCTTTCGCAATGCGCAGGGCGCAACGGTAGCCTCTGGCAACCGCCTGCCCGGCACCGCGCGCCACAGCCTGTTCGCCGAGGCCACGTACAAGCCCGTGGCCGACCTCACGCTGGGCGTGGAGATGCGCGTGGAAGGGCGCGTGTTCGCCGACGACCTCAACACGCAATATGCGCCGGGCTACGCCACCTTCAACCTGCGCGCCGGCTACAACTTCCGCGTGGGGCGCATGCGCTGGTATGCCTATGGGCGCATCGACAATATCGCCGACCGGCATTACATCGGGTCGGTGATCGTCAACGAGAGCAATGGCCGGTATTTCGAGCCGGCCCCGGGGCGGCGGTTTTTCGTGGGGCTGCGGGCGGAGATCTGAGTGGCGGCCGGGCCGTTCGCCTGCCAGGCATCCGCCGGCCGGCTGCGGCATGGCGGCAGCCGGCGCGGCGCCATCAGTCTGCGCCGTACCTGGCAGAGCGCGGACCGTACAGGATGCCGCCCGGGCTGCCGGCCGACAGCAGCTTCTGGCTCGTTGTTCCCGCGACCGAATAGCTCGCATCCGACACGCTGTTGATCACCTGCGCGACCGCTGCCGCCACAAGCATCCCAACCAGGCCGCCGCCGGCGTTGCCCGATTGGCTGTTGGATGCCGACGCGGCGCCGGTCCAGAGCGTGCCGCCTGTGCGCAAATCCACGAGCTTCGCCTTCGCGCTGACGACCGTGGCGCTGTTGACCACCTGATACTTCGTCCCGTAGTCCGTCACCGTGATGTAGAGGGCGGCATCCGCGCCGAAGATGTCCCTGAGCTTCGGCGGCGGGACAGCATGGATATCACCCGGCGTCGTCAGGCCATTCTGGCGGAACGTCTCATCCACCAGGGCCACCGGCAGCACGTAGTACCCGGCCTCGGCAAGCGGATAGCTGACCTGCGACAGCATGCTGTAGGTTGCCGTGACGTCAGGCGACTCGTTCAGCGGAGGCAGCACCAGGATCGAGCGCGGCTTGCTTTCCTTGAAGGCGGCGTAGTCGACATGCTTGGGTGGCGCCGCGCACCCGGCGGCCAGTCCCGCGACGGCCAGGAGCGCAAGCGCGCGTTTGAGCAGATCTTTCATTTCTTGCTTCCCCCTTGCTTGATGTTCTTCATCAGGAAATCCACATAGGCGGACGACTCCGGAAACAGGGTCTTTTCCGTCTGGAACTCGCGGGCCATCTGATCATCCTTGCCGGCTTCGGCGTACAGCATGCCAAGATGGGCGTGGTAGCCCGGCGGCGGCGTATTGCCAGCCGCCATGATCTTCTGCAGATCGCGCTCAAGCGCTTCAATCTGGGCTTGCTTCGATTCTCCCTTGAAGTACTGGTAGACCTGCGGCTGGTAGCTTTCCCACTGATACAGGGGCTTGGCTGGCGCGGCGCAGCCCGCCAGTAATGCACTTGCCGCGAGCGCAAGTGTCGCCAGGCGGCACGGCCGGAATGATGTCTTCACGGTTTCTCCTCTTTCTCTGGATGTTGGTGTTCAGGGATTGCCCGGCTTCAAGGCGCCGGCCTCGACCCCGTTGACCAGGTTCGTCACGGCCTCGCGCATGGCGAGATCCAGCACCTTGCCGTTGAGGGTCGAGTCATAGCTGGAACTGCCGCCAAAACCTATGACCTCCCGGCTGGACAGCGCGTACTCGCCCGCGCCCTGGCTGGTGAACACCACTTCCGATGTCACGATATTGACCACGTTCAGGGCGACCTTCGCATAGGCCACCTGCGACTTGCCGCGGCCGAGAATGCCGAAGAGCTGCTGGTCGCCCACTTCCTTGCGCCCGAACTCGGTCACATCGCCGGTAACGACGTAGTCGGCCCCCTTGAGGCGTTGCGCCTGACTCTTGATGCCCGCCTCGCGTTTGATCTCGTCCAGGTTGTCGCGGTCGAGAACATGGAAGCGGTTGGTCTGTTGCAGGTGGGTGATCAGCACGGTCTTGGCCTGGCCGCCCAGCCGGTCGATGCCGTCGGAAAACACGCCGCGCATATAGCTCGAACGGTTATCGAACTTTCCGACCGCGATCGGCGTGCGCACCCCTACGTAAGGGCGGCTGGCACTCTCGACCTTCTGCACGGGCAACGCCGTTGATGATTCGGTCGCACAGCCGCCAAGCAGGGCGAGCAGCCCAGCCGCGGCAAATAGCGATCCACTTTTCACTCTGTTCATGCGGGTTTCTCCTCTTCATTACTCAAGCTTACTCAAGCATGCAAACGATTCACGCCAGCGGGCGAGCATCGCCTGCGCGATACCCCCGGGGATGCGGGGCCTAAAACTCAATGCCGATCTGCGCCGCGATACCGGGCCGGTGCGTGCGGAAGAACTCAGGCTTGCTGAGCGGCCTGCCGAGCGTCACCTCGTAGGTCAGGGCAGCGTAGCCACCCATGGCCCAGCGTCCGCGCGCCCCGATCACCGCGCCCATCAGCGTCTGGCCCACCAGGAACCCGGCGGAGGGGCCGCTGACATGGCCCATGTCCAAGCCCACGAAGGCCTCCTGCCCCGTATTGCCAAGTTGCCAGGCCAGGTCGTTGCGCCAGGTGATGCCGTTCTCGGCGGCAAGGGTGAGTTGCTCATCGAAGCCGCGCACCGAGTAGCGGTTGCCGATGACGAAGTAGTCGGACGGCAAGATGCGGGTGCGGGCGTACTGCATGCGCAGGCTGCCCTGGTAGCGCAAGCGCTCCCCGGCGACCTGGAATGGCACCATCAGGCCGGCATTCGCCAGCACGATCTCCGACTTGCCATCCCAGCCGGGCTCGCCCAGCACAAAGCCAGGCGACCTGGAGTGCGCGGGCAGCGACGCGCGCCATGCCGCGCCGGCATCCAGCACCGTGCTGCCGAGATACTGGCGGTGCGCGGCGCCGGCCTCGAAGCCGACGAAGTCCCGGTGCTGCACGGCGATGTCGATGCCGTCCAGGGTGGAGCTGGCGGTCTTGCGGAACACCTTGGCGTACAGGCTCGTCTTGCCCGACGCGTTGCGCCACGGCACGTAGCCAAGTCCAGCCTCGATCTGCGTGCTGCGCCCGCCGTAGACGATGTCGCTCTCGAAACCCGCCACCGTCTGGTGGTAGCGCGACTGGTTGGCGCTGAAGAAAGCGCTCCAGTAACCGAAGGGAATGCTGTAGCTGATGGCCGAAGAGCGGGTCCCCGCCGCGCCGTTGCCGGCATTGGCATTGGTGCTGCCGGAGACGGTGAGGCTGTCGTAGAGGAACAGTGGCGAGTCCACCGTCAGCGTGCCGCCCATCTGGTAGCGCCCGGTGTTGTCCAGTCCGGCGTTATCGCCCGTCACGAGCGCATGCCAGCGCTTGCCGGTGCCCGGCCTGATGATCAGTTCCGTGTCACCAGGGTTCTCGCCGGGCACCAGGTCGATGCCGGCATCGGCCTGCCCCTGCAGCCGGCGCATGTTCTCCGTGCCCTGGTCAAGGTCGCGCTGGTTCACCAGCCCGCCGGGGCCGGTGGGCAAGGCCATGCGCCACCAGCCGGGCGCGCCAGCGGCCTTGACACCAGACAGGCGTCCGGCCACTACGCGCAGGCGCAACTCGCCGCCGGCGAGATTCTGCTCCGGGATCACCACGCGCGTGGTCATGTAGCCCTGGGCGAGCAGCCGCGCCGAAAAATAGTCCTGGATGGCCTCCAGCCCCTTGCCGCCAACGCATTGAGCGGGCAGGATGCCCGCCTCGGCCTGGAGCCACGCAAAGTCCTCGGCCCCCTCCCAGCGCACCGTCCCGATGCGCAAGCAGGGCGACTCGGCAGGCAGGATCAGCGGTCCCGCGATACCAGCGTTGGCGGCGTCGGCGGGGGAGGTCGTCAGCACATCAGGACGGGCCAGGGCACGCTCGCGCGCAGCGTCCTGCCGCTGTTCCTGGCGGCGCTCTATGGCGGCGTTCGGGGTGACAGGCGGGACCGTGTGCGGGAATGCAGGCAGGGCCTGGGCAACCGCCAGTGCGGGCAGCGTCAGGATGAGCGAGGCAAAAGGGGGTACGCCACGCGCCTTGCGGCGCGCGTTGCGGAAGTTCATCGGCATGGATTGACGCGGCTTACATGTCAGGCAATTCGATGCGGAGGCGGATGATCCGGTCGGGCTAGATCGCTATATGTTCATGAGGTGTGCAATCGAGTGGTGTGCAATCGAGTGCACAGAGAACATCGCGCATTGAGGCTCTGCGAGCGAGGATGAACAGACCAAGTTTTCGCAACATCGACAGGCGATGCCGGTGTGAAAAAATAAATCGGATCATCTTCTCCACTCCAGATTTCAGATGGCATGGTTGACGCAAGCGCCGCTGGCCTCGTTGCCAATGCCACCCACGCGCAAGCGCGCTGCCGCATGTGTGAGGCTGGACTACGCCAAGGCCAGACGGACGATACCGAGCTTTCGCGCAGATTGAAATCGGACAAATACGAAAATGAGGGGAGAAATTTCCTAATCGATCGATTCAGCGCTGAACTTGGCCAGGTTCTGGATAGGCTGTGGCTGTGGGGGAGGCGTTGCTGGTAGGTGGCTTGCTCCGGCGGGCGGCGTATGTTTTCGTGGCCTGGTCAAGGTTGCGCGTTCGGCATGGATGCCGGCCTGCTCACTGACGTTGGCATAGCTGCCGTTGGATGCGGAGAAGCTGGCGGACCCGCCGCCCTGGCTGATGCTGAAGCCGCCGCTGATGCTTTCCTGCCTGGCGCGCGTTTCTTCGGTGTCCTGGCGGCTGGCGATGTTCAGGTTGCCGCCCACGTCTGCGATTACCTTGCCGCCGCTGAGCGTGGCACCGAGGATGTTGGTATCGTTACCCGATAGAAGGGTGACGGACTCGCGGCCGCTCACATGGCTGTTGGTTTGCGAGACGCCCCGGCTGTCCGAGTTGCCCTTCGCCTTGGAGGCGGAGGCCGAGACGCCGACGCCGGCGTTGCCGTTGTCAATGCCGTGCGATACGTCGACTGTGGACTCTTTCATCTCGGTTCGCTAATTCACGAACAGAAGCTATGGTTCTTGTCTGTCAATCTTATTTTTCCTTTCAATCTGCCGTGTTTTTATCCACGCGTATAGATACCAAGCTGAAATTGCCAGCATCCATAGAAGGCAAAGGGTTGAAACGGCATAAAAGTGTTTTTTTGTGACGTTAAACCCTAGTAGTTTAAGAATTGCCAGCGGTATTAGCATGATCCAAGGAGCGGTAATTCCCTGGGCTGCCCACAAAATTCTCTGTAATATTTTCTTCATTTAACCGGGTCAGCAACGAAAGCGTCGGCTGCGGTGTGCAGCGCTGCGCGGTAGTCGCCACCTTTCATCCAGTTATTTGTTTCGGAATTTGACTTTTTCAAATACCGGTATCAACTAAATCCTCTTCTTTTGATGACTCTCCAGATCACGAGTTATTGATTGTGATCTTTTCATAAACAATATGCAGTGCCAAATTGCTATGCCGATGGACCATATGGAGCAGAAGATGGTCATTGCAATAAAATGTCGTGATGTAACATTGAATTTAAGAATCCAGAGGGAGATGAGTGGTATTTGCATTGCCCAAGGGGAAAGAAGTCATTTCGCGGCAGTTATAAAAAGTTCTTTGCTCATTTTTAATGAGAATCGTAATCGGTATAATGGAGTCATTATTTTGCTCATCCGTTATTTTTGTGTGAGTATTTGTAATATTTTCTGAGATCCAGATCGCCGCGTCTCGTAGCCAGCGTACTGCTATTAGTATCGAAAAGCACGTGGCGATGAAAACGGCAATTCCTTGCCAGCCGGGACTATCGAATTTGTCATCAATCCACATTGGAGATATTTTTGATTGATTTTGTGGGTTGTTTTTCCTTTGCGCGATTTTTGAGTATATGTTTGATGGTGAGGGCATCGCGAGTAATAATAATTATTAAAAATAGACACGAAATTATCTTTATAATTGAATACTTGTTTTGGTTTATAATAAACTGCCGTTTAAAAACTATGGCTTCGCCGAAGGTTGCAATTTCCGGAAGCCATGCAACAAGTACGACGAGAGAGATTGTGCAAACAGCTCTGCTGATAACGCCGCGCCATGTTCGTTCTCGCAATAGTTCATCCAGTTTTTTGCTCATTTTTTTATTTCCTTTCCGGGCACGAAAGACCCACCTCCTTGCGTAATTGAGCCGCTGTTGCTTTGGCCATCCGTGCAGGCGTACTCAACCGCATGGAACTTGCATGTCCGCAGTCCGTCCGTATCGCCTGAGTTCAGCCTCACCGAGGAGCCCGTGCTTTCAATCTCGATGTATGCAACAACGTCCCTGGATTGCATCAAGTCACTTGCCGCTGACGCATTGGGTGGGCGAATGGCGCGGTAGGTTTGTCCGTAGTCGACGCATAGGCTCACCGATCCGCGTTGATGATTACAGCACCCTCTGTCCATATATCCACTCGATACTGCCGTATGGAGCGACCTGATTGAGTTTGTCCAGCATAGTTCGTGCGCTTGCTGCATCGCCTTTGACAAACTTTGCATAGGCCGCGCTATGGAACAAAGCTTCCGCAAACGCTTCCTGCTGCTCGGAGCCGGACATCTGTCCGATCAGCGCCGCCGCTTCTTTCCGCGTGTCCTCTCCCTGCCACATCCGCAGCAACGCACCGTAGTGACCCTTGTCGTTCTGTGCGTAGTACGTCGCCATATCCTCCAATTGAGGGTTCACCAGCGTGTCGTCTTTGGCCCGGCTCATGATGTAGCGATAGACGAGGCTTCGGTAGGCATAGAAGCTCGGCCCTTCAAGCGGTGCCTCCGCATTGGCCAGCGTTGCAATTGCGTCACGCCACTGCTCAAGCTGGATCTGCGCAAAAGTGGCTGTCACAAAGCCCTCCGTGAACGTTCCGAGCGCGAGGTTTCGCCCGGCGGCAGCCTGGCGCGCGGCGTACTCTCGTGTCGCCTCCAGATGCGGCGCCAGCAATGCCAAGGCACCTCGCGGGTCATTCATGCTGAACAGAATACTGGCCTTGGTAGCGATGAAGTCCTTAGCATTTTCAGATCCGACCGAGCTCAGCGCCCGGTCGATGAGGGTAAGCGCTTCCGCCGATTTGCCCATTGAGTCCAGCTCCGCAGCTTGCTGGCGCAGGGCGAATGCCTTATCCCAGGTCGACTTGGCCGCTGACTCTTCAACGCGTGCTTTCTCCAGGCGCTGTTTGTGAGCGGCGAGTAGATAGTTTTCCACTGCCATGGCGGGAATTGCCGCGAGGCTCAGCAGGGTGACGGCGACGAGGTGCAAGGTGCGCATGCGATTCATGGTGATCACTACTCCTGTTTTTGTGGGTCAATTGTTGGGGGCGGGCGCAGTCGGACACTTCTGCGCTAATTCCAGGCGGACGGACTCATCCGCGCCGTGGCTATCGATGCGGCTGGCGGCAACCCAACAGCGGTTGCCGGCGGTTTGCATGAACACGTCATAATCCCTGCCTGGCTCGGGAACGAACGTAACCGCTGGCGGCGTACAGGAGGAAGACTGCGGGTTGAGCGACAACCTCACTGTGACGGGCGTTGCTGCCGGGACGACGTATTCCTTGATGAAGTCCTTGAAGGCAAGGCCGTCGACGCGCATGTAAGGGCGCGGGCTTTGAGGCATACCGATCGTTACGCTGTTGGATGAGTACTTCCACGACGCCAGAAAGCCATCGTTGACATCGACGCGTTTTTCATCCTGCAGGTAGATATCCTTGTAGCAAGACTCGCCGGGCCGGAAAGCCGCACTGCCGGTGCCATTGCCGGAAAGGAATCGGAGGCGTGCAGAAACGCTGGGATCGTACGTTGGGGTAGCGACGGTGACGCTGTGTGTTGGTTGAGGGAGAATTGAGCAGGCCGTAGTCAGCAGCGCGGTGAGCACAGCCAGGGCGAGGGCTTTTCCCGACAATGGTACGTGGTTCTTGTTCACGAGAGTCCTTGATAGGTTGATGTTTGCACGCCTGATGGCGGTAAGAAGGGCGGCGGCCCCGGTGGTATCGCGTCTATTCTGCGAAGACCGGGGATGGAGGTGCCGGATACTCGACGCAAAGGTGGCGGACTCCCGGCTGGCCATGTGGCTGTTGGTATGCGAGATGTCTTCGATGCTCGAATTGTGCTTTGCCTGGAAAGCTGAAGCCGAAACGCCGAAGCCGGCGTCGCCGTTGTCAATGCCGTGCGATACGTCGACTGTGGACTCTTTCATTTCGGCTCGCGAATTCTCGAAGGGAATCTATGATGTTTGAAGCTCAAGAATTTGTCTTGTCAATCTGTCGAGTTTTCTTCCAAAAGTATAAGAACCAAAGTGCGAATATTATTGTCCAAATTAGGCATATTGCAGAAACAAGATAATAGTGCTTAAGTGTGACGTTGAAACCGAGTAGTTTAAATATTGTGAGTGGAATCAACATAATCCAGGGTGAAAAAATGCCTTGAAATGCAATCCATATTTTCTTAATTGTTTTCATTTTTTTTGATTCTGAAAAGGAGTAACGGGTGATCCAAAACCCTGAGCCGCGTTGCCAACTCCAACTCCGATAAGAGGGGCCGTCGTACTTGGCTTCTGAAGTAGAGCTGGGACGCGTGAGTTAACATGAATTGGAAATATCGATGTTGCACTTTTTTGAGTGAGACTCCCGACATTGGCGCCAAATGATCCGAAGCCGTAACCAATTATTGCGGCACCAAATAGGCTATTCGTATCTCCATAGAGTATGTTCTGAAACTGAGCATTTGCTATGGAATTAACGCTACCCAATACGGCATTGCCGTACGCTCCAGCATTCATGCCTAGCGGTGTAAAAATTGCACCACTGACCGTTGCCATCGCTGTTTGTCCTGGTCGAATATTTCCAGTCAGGAAGAGCTGTCCTGCCATATCCATCGAGCCACTCACAATACCGCCAATTCCTGCGGCTGACGTACATGCGGTCGGGTTGATCGTGCAGGCAGTTACGGTACTTGTCACTAAGCCGGGAACGGTTGCCGCGATAGCGGGCCCTGTTGCCAGCAGCGCTGAACCGCCAACTACATTGACGACGGCACCAGCTAGTTTTTTTCTCTCGGCATCGCTCATTGCCCCCGCGGTTGCGGCTTGAATAGCTCCCGGTTGCCTGAGGCCATTGGTGTAGTAGAAAGCGGCTGAATCACCCAATGCCTTACTGTACATCCTTGCATCGTTCTTCTGCGACGGGGGTGTATAGAACATGTAGCCCGGCCCACTTGCACCATCTGCTGGCAGCATTCCATGTGCCTGACTGAGAAACGCGCGCGCGCCAGCATCCTCCTCGCCACCTACACCCGCTTGGACTTGCCGGAATCCCTGCTGCGCAAGGCGCATTTCTGCGTCCGATTCGGAGATACCTTGTTGCTTTGCGAAAGCCTTGGCCTTGATCCACTTCTGTTCATCCGGATGCAACTACCGATTGAACCGATCTTTTTAGTGGCGAGGCCACAATCTAGTTAATTTCAATTTCTCTTCTCAAAGACCCCACACAGCAACCCTGCCTTACGCAATGGCTTCGGGAGATAGATTATCCCCCATATCGAATAGATGGACATGAAGATCACGCCAATCCTGATCTGATTTTGCTGATCATCGAGGCCGATGGTCTTCAAACATACCCACAGAATGAGAAAAGAATAGAATGCCCCTGATGCGACTATTGTCAGACCAAGGATGATCGAGTCGTGAAGAAAATTGGATATCGTCCGCCAATTCATTTTTCAGGTCGAGCGTTGTTAACATCATTAACTAGGCCAATGGTCTTAGCCCCAGCCCCCATTAGTAATGCATTTTGTGCGGTCCCGTTGGGCAGTGACCAATTGATAATTGGAACTAACTTTGGGTTATTAAATTTAGAGGTCGTAGCGCCGAAGATAGAACTGGGGCGGGCTAGCCCATCCGCCAAGCCTAATTTTAGAGGAACTTGAGCGCGCATCGCCAATAGATTGAAGGTGAGATTTAGTCCGTCATACGCGGTATTCCCCCAGACGGGCATTACCTCATTCAGCCCATATTTGATGGGATTGAAGCCACCTGATCGATATCCCAGCATTGCATTGGTCAACCCGGTTACGCCTTCGACAGCATCGCTCGTCCCAAAGGCTGCCATGGGCCCACCTGCAGCACAGCCTACTAGACTAGTGCCGCAGATGGTGCCGCCTGTCAGTGCGGTCACGGCACCAGTTACGGCCTTCAATCCATCCTTGGCAACGCCAATCGGATCGCTCTTCACGGCATCGCCGACGCGCTGAGCCAGAGTGTAGTCGAACAGGCCGGCTTGCTTTTGTAGCTTCACCCACTGAATCTCGGTTGTTAGGCCACTTGCCTCTACCGAGCTTACATAGTTTTTGTTGTATTCCGCACTGCCGACCGAGTATTCAGCCCAGCATTGCACAACATAGCACGCAGCCTTGGTTAGACGGTCCTCTTCAGCCTTGTTCCCGTTTGCCTGCGCCAGGATCTTCGCTTTTTCATCCGGATGCAACTGCCTATTGAACCGATCCACATTCGCCGCCGTCGCCGCACCAGACCCACCACTCACGATGGCACCAACGCCACCCGCTGCGATATTGGCCGCCACGTTGCCGAGTGCTTCATTCAACCCGGCGTTGCCGGTATCGATGCTCTCTGACACCGCATTGCCAAGTGCCTGAAGCTTGGGCGCGGCCAGGGACGAGACGCCCGCGCCTGCGGCGCCGGCCAGCGCGTTGCCGCCACCGAGTCCTGCAACCAGCGCGCCGCCGGCGGCGTGCAGCGCTGCGCGGTAGTTGCCGCCTTCCTCCCAGTTCTGCGCGTCGGCGAGGTATTTGCTTTCCAGTTGGGTATCTCCGGCGTCGCGGGCGGCTTTGGCATTCGCGCGGGCCTGTTTCTCCTTGGCGCCGGCCAGGTCGCCCACGGTCTTGGCTATCGCCTCGCCGGCGGCCTGGGCGGCGGCCATCATGTCGGATTGTTTGTTCAGTACCTGGTTCAGGTCGGGGTTCTTGCCGACCGTGCTGTTGGTGCCGGCGGTGTCGCGCTTCAGGCTGGCCAGGTCTTGCTTCTGGCTGGCCTGGTCGTTGATGGTGATGGTGCCTTCGGCGATTGCGCTGCGTGCGAGTCCGTCCTGGCTGCCGCTTTCGTGCTGCGGAATCATCGGGTTGATGCCGCCGGTGTTCTTGCCGGAGGCCTGGCCGCTGTTGCTTTGGCCACTGGGTGCGCCAAAGGCCCCGCCTGCGGAGAGGCCTGCGGAAGTCGCGCTGTAGTCCGAGTGGTTGGCGATGTCGGTCCAGGTGAGCGTGCCGGTGGTCAGGTTGTTCTTGTCCTTGCCGGCCTCGCTGGCGATGACTGCGCCTTTCAGGTCGGTATTGCCCTTGACGGTGAGATCGAAGCCGTCCTTGCCGGCATGGATGCCGGACTGCTCGCTGACGTTGGCATAGCTGCCGCTGGCCTTGCCCTTGGATGCGGAGACGCTGGCTGACCCGCCGCCCTGGCTGATGCTGAAGCCGCCGCTTATGCTTTCCTGCCTGGCGCGCGTTTCTTCGGTGTCCTGGCGGCTGGCGATGTTCAGGTTGCCGCCCACGTCTGCGATCACCTTGCCGCCGCTGAGCGTGGCGCCGAGGATGTTGGTGTCGTTACCCGATAGGAGGGTGACGGACTCGCGGCCGCTCACATGGCTGTTGGTTTGCGAGACGCCCCGGCTGTCCGAGTTGCCCTTCGCCTTGGAGGCGGAGGCCGAAACGCCGAAGCCGGCGTTGTCGGGGCCAAGGCCATACGATACGCCGACGCTGGCGCTGCTGGACTTGTTGGTGCTGTGGCTCTCGTTGGTGTCGGTGGCGGAGACGATATTGATATCGTGCCTGGCTCCCAGCGCGACCTTGTTGGCGTCGATGTTCGAGCCGGTGATGTTGAGGTTGCCCGCCGTCTGGTTGCCGTTGGCATCCACGCCGGTCGCGACGAAGGCTACGGTGCCGCCTGCCGATACGTTGGCGCCGTTGTGGCTGGTGGCGTCCTGCGTCATGGTCTGCTTGCTCTGGCTGGTGCCCCAGGAGAGCGTCACGGCGGCGCCTGACAGCGGGTTGCCGCCGGCCTGCGCCAGTGCGCTGCCGGTGTCGGCAATGTCGCGCGCGGCGGCGATTCCCCACAGCGCGGACGCGCGGCCGTCCTGGCTTTGACTGGCCGCGTTGATCTTGTTTCCGGCGCCAATGGCCGCGCCGATGGCTCCCCCCGACACGCCCAGCGTGAAGCCGCTTTGCTTGACCTCGTGGGTTTCGTCGTGGTGCTGGCGGTTCTGCGCGGCTTCGATGTTGACATCCGCGCCCACGCCGGTGATGTCCTGCCTGGCGATCAGGTCGCTGCCGGTGACGGTAAGGGTGCTGCCCGCGTTCATGCGCACGCTGCCGTCCGTGCTGCCGACCAGGCTCCCCACTTGCCGCGTGCCGTTGTCGTTGGTGGTGTCCTTCTGGGCGCGCTTGCCGTACGAGAGGCCGGAGCCGGTGGCGCCGAACCCTGACTTGGTCTCTTCCTTGTAGGTGTGGGCGGACGAGGTGGTCTCGGTGGTTCCGATGGTCAGGTCGCGCCCCGCGCCGAGGTTCACGTCGTGCGTGGCCGCCACGGTGCTGCCGGCGACGGCCAGGTCACGTCCTGCCGCCATGGCCACGGTGTCGCCGGAGAAGGTGCTGCCGAGCGCCTCGGTCTGGCTGTTGGCATCGATGGCGTGGGTGGACTTTTTCGACAGGAAGCCGCTTTCCTGGTAGGCGTGCTCGTCGCGCACGGAACTCGATGCCTGACCGGCCTTGACGTTGATGTCACGTCCCGCGCCCACGGCCAGCGCGCCGTCCGCGCTCACATATGCGGCGGTGGCGTTCACGTCGCGCCCGGCGCTCAGGGTTGTGTTCTTGCCCGCCGTGACCTGCGTGCCGATTTCCGTGCTGCGCGATACCGCCGCATTGTTTTTTGCGTCTTTGTAGAGGCGTTCTGATTCGCTGACCTCGACCGTGCCAAGGTGGATGTCGCGGCCCGCCGCCATGCCCAGGCTGCCGGTGGCCTGGATGTTCGCGGCCTTGGTGTTGATGTCGCGCCCGGCCACGAAGGTGGCGTTGTCGGCCGCCACGCTGGAGATGCCCGCGATCACGGCGCGGCTGCCCGCGAGGTCGCCGCTGCCGCCGGCCCCGGAGGCGGTGGTGGTGGTCAGGTTGATGTCGCGGCCTGCCATGGCCGCCAGCTGGCCCGTCGTGATATGGCCGGCGAGGTTGTTGATGTCCTGCCTGGCGCTCAGCCCCATGACGCTCGCCGACAGCGCGCCGCTGTTGTGGATATTGGCGGCATCCATCAGCGTCACATTGCGGCTGGCGATGGTGCCCGTGTTCTTCACGTCGCCATCGGTCTGGATCACGGTATCGCGCGCGGCCATCAGGGTGCCGTCCCCCTTGAGGTCGCCCGCGCGCACCTTCAGGTAGACCTGCGGCACCAGCACGCGCTGGGTGGTGCCGTCCTTCAGGGTGACCGTCTTCTCGACCAGCCACACGATGTCGGTGGTGAGTGCGCGCATCTGGTCCGCCGTCAGCGCGGTGCCCACGTTGAGGTGGAACTGCTTGCCGAACGCCACGCCCGATTGCATCAGCGCCTTGTATTGCGCCTCGTTGTCGGTGTAGTCGCCCACGAAGCGCTGGCCGGTTCCCAGCATCACGGCATCGGCCACCAGGCGGGCTTCATAGTAGCCGTCGCCCAGGCGCTTGAGCACGTGGGTGGGGTCCTGGCCCAGTTGCGTGAGCATGACATCGCTGGACAGCCACTGGCGCTGGTTGGTGAAGCGCGGGTCGGTCTCGATCAGGTAAGGCGTGCCCGGCTCGCCGCGAATCTTGAAGAGCGCATTGTCGGGCATCGCCAGCGACGGCGAGACGGCCCGGATGACGTCGCCGCCCAGCAGGCCCGCGGCCCCGGTGCCGAGCGGGATCTGCGTGAGGGTCGGCGCGGTGGCGATCGGGCCGGTGCCGGTCTTGTCCGCCACGATCGTGCCCGTGCCGTTCACAACCTGGTAATCCAGCGCTTCACCCTTGGCGAGCTGAGTCGGAATCTCCAGGTGCACCGCCGGCACGCCCATGGTGTCGTAGCAGCGGTCGCGCCCGCACGGGCGGGTGTATTGGCTGGTGCCGGTCGTATCCTCGATGCGTATCGCATCGTGCGCAAGGTTGTTGACACCGCCGCTTGCGCCACCGGCAGCAAGCGTGCCGCCAACGAGAATCTGGCTCTTGTCGTTGGTGACCGCGCCAGTGAAGCTGGCGTTGCCGCCCACCAGGATGCGGGCGGGATCGGTGTGGACGACAACCTCGTCCTGCACGCGGGTCTCGCGCCGTTCGATGGTCCAGGACTTCACCAGCCGGCCCTGATAGTCGCTGTTGAATGCCTGGATCTTGCCATTCAGGGCTTCGTAAAGCGGTTTGCTGGCAGCCTTTGCGGCATGGTAGGCAAGCAGTGCGGCCCGGTATTGCGTCTGGCAGGCCGCTGGCGATCCATCCGGGCAGGGGGAGGGTACGGGCGGCAGCGCGCCGGGCCGGGCCATCCCGAATTTGTCCCAGATCGGGTCGTCGGCCTTGTAGACGAAATGATCGGCTTCGAGGCTGCCATGCGCGTCGGGCGCGAACGGGAGCATTGCCAGGCCCACGGGCCAGTTTGGGCCGGATGAGCGGCTGTCGCTCTGTCCCGGTGTGCCATCGGCCTGGCGCGCCCAGTCGAACGGGGGGCCAAACACGCTGAAGGGGTACCGCGCCGAGGGCAGGAGCAGGCGCTTGTAGTCGTCATCGCCGAGGTAGGCCAGGTCGTCGCCGCGGCTGGCGATGTGGCCATATATGGCGCCTGAAGCGGTTGGCAGCACGAGCATCGCGGTGCTCGGGTCGATTTTTTCGGCGCTGCCGTCGAGCCGGTAGTAGAACGCGTGCACGGTCCCGGTATCGGTACGCTCGGTGCGGAAGTGGTCGTTGCGGTTGGCAAGGGCGGCAACGTTGAAGTTGGCGCTGCCCGCCACCTCGATGGTGGCCGACGCGTTGGTAAGCGCATCGGCCTGGCCGGTCGCCTTGCCGCTGGCATCCAGCGCGCGGCCCACGTTCAGGTCTTGCGACGAGTAGACCAGCGCGTGCTCGCGGTTGACGATCTCCGGGGCGCCCAGCTCGACGCCGCCGCTGCGCGAGGCGATCACGGCCCCCTGGCCGGTGGCGGCGTTGATGTCGTTCAGGAGTTGCTGGCCGGCGCCGATGGCCACCGAGTCGCCATAGATGCGGTCGATGTTGGTGACGGTGGTGCCGGCCAGGATGCGCACGGCGCCGCCGTCGATGAGGCCTTTGTTGAGCACGGCCCCATCGGCGCGGACGGTGCTGGAGGCCCGGCCGGACAGCTCGCCCGCGTTGGTGACGTTGCGCCCGTGGACGTCGGCGTCGCGGCCCGCCAGCAGCTTGCCAGCATTGGTGATATCGCTCGTGGCATTGCCCTGGGCATCCTCGATCAGCAGGTTGAGATCCCGTGCGGCGGTCACCGTGCCGGTGTTATGGAAATCGGTTTGCAGGATCGCGGTGACGTCGCCCGTATGGGATTGCAGTGAGCCATCCCCGGTGAGGCTGTTGCCCCTGATGCCCAGCGCCTGGTTGGCTGCCAGCAGGCCACCGGTGTTGGTGATGGCCTGCACATCGAGCTGCGCCGTGCCTCCGGAGGCGACTTCGCCGCCGGTGTTGCCGAGCGTCGCGGCATTGGCGTCAAGCGAGGCGTCGGCGCGCAGCGCGCCCTGGGCATTGTCTATGGCATGGGCAGACAGCCTGACGCTGGCGCCCTCCATGCCCTTCGGGGCGGCGCCGGTGCCGTGCAGGGTGTCGCGGTTGAGGATGGCGCCCGCCTGCGCGTCCAGGGTGCCACCGGCATGGATGAAGCCCGCCGTGTTGTCGAGGGTGGCCGCGATGCGCAGCGTTGCATCGCGGTTCGACGCGACCTGGCCGCCAGTGTTGGCGAGGCTGTCGCCGGTCATGTCCAGCGGGCCGCCTGCCACGATCTTGCCGCTGGTGTTGTCCAGCGTGCCGGTCATCCGTAGCTGGTCTTGCACCGACGCGATCATGCCGCCGCGATTGACGGTGCCGGCAGCCGCGACCGTGGTGGCGCGGGTCCCGGCGATGGTGCCGCCGGTGTTGTCCACGGCCTGCGCCGCGTCCACGCCGAGTGTGCCGCTGCTGGTGATGGCGCCATCCTGGTTCAGGATGTTTGCGCCCTGGACGGCTCCGCCATGGGTGCCCACGACGATGGCGCCGCCGCGATTGTCCACGGTGCCGCCGGCGTCGACCTGTACGGCATTGGCTTCGAGCCGCGCGTCCTGGTGGCGGATGTCGCCCGCCGCCGACAGATAGGCGGCGTCGTGCGCAACGACTTTGCCGTTCGACAGGTCCAGCGTGGGGGCCGACAGCCTGGTGTTCGCGCCGGACACGATGGTGCCATGGGATTGGATGGCCGTGCGCGCGGCGAGATGGGCCGTACCCGCGCCGGTCACGCTGGCGTTGGCATCGACGCCCGCGCCGATGGTGCCGCTGTTGGCGATGCGCTCGGCCCGGGCCAGCAGATCGGTGCCGGCGGCCAGCGTGCCGCTGTTGCTCAGTGCTCCCGGCGTGGCCGCGGCAATGCCGCCGCGCGTGGTGATGGTGCCCGCGTTGTCGATGCTGGCGCCGGCGAGGGAGGCGCTGCCCTCGGCTTGCAGGCGGCCGCCTGGCACGATACGCACGTCGCCGTTGTTGTCCACCACGATGTCGCCGGAGCGGGCGGTGACGCCGCCGCCGAGATGAAAGCCGACACCGCGTTCGGTGCCGATCAATCTGACCGCCCCGCTGTACATGGCGCTCAGCGCCGAGGCGTCGAGCGCGAACTGCGGGGCGGGGCCGTTGCCCGCCTGCGCGGCGGCATTCAGGGTTTCGTAGCCGACCTGGTTGGCACCCGCGACCACATTCAGGTGCGTGGCCCACAGCTGCGCATTGACCTGGATCGAGCGCGCCAGCAGATCGACCTGCGCCTGCGGGCTGGACAAGCCTTGTCCGTCGATGCCGATGTTGCCGCCCCGCACGTCGAAGCCGGCCAGGCTGCCATCGGCGCCGAACACCGGACGTCCGGTTGAAAGCGTGAAGCGGTCCGCGTTGATCGCCCCGCAGCCCGAGCAATGCAACCCCGCCGGATTGGCCAGGATCAGATTGGCGCGGTTCCCGGCGATTTCTTGCGCGCCAAGCAATCGGGAGGGGTTCGGCTGCGTGACCTGGACCACGATGTTGCTGGCGTGCCCGTTGCCGAGCATGGTGTTTCCCTGGACCCAGCCCGCAATCCGCGTCTGGCTGTTGGCCCCGCTGTTATTCAGTACAACGCCGGACGGGCCGACGTTGTACTGAATGAAATGACTCACGCTGGTGCCGCCGTTACGGCTGGGCGGGGGGATGTTGACGACCGGCACGCCGTTGGCCGCCACGCCCACCACCGGACGCTGGCCCGGC
Organism: Cupriavidus basilensis; assembly: GCF_000832305.1. Taxonomy (NCBI): domain Bacteria; kingdom Pseudomonadati; phylum Pseudomonadota; class Betaproteobacteria; order Burkholderiales; family Burkholderiaceae; genus Cupriavidus; species Cupriavidus basilensis. The sequence goes on along the minus strand of NZ_CP010537.1, from coordinate 2,574,662 downwards.
ACTTGCTTGTCCACCTGAATCGGCAGGGATTGCGCGTGCGCCGATTGGTCCAGCAACACCGGCAAGCCCATCATCGAGGCTGTCAACGCGGTGAGCCATAGCACCGGCACGAATGCTGGCACGAAAGCGGGCACGAGCACCGAGCCCTGGCCGCCGCGCCCGGCGTTGCCCTGGCGGCCCTTGCCGCGCCCCGCGGCATGTTCGGGGGCTGCGACCAGCATGCCGCGCGCAGCGTTGAAAACCAGGCGATGGATATTTTTGTTCATCCTGCGTCTTGAGAGAAGTCGGGTATGCAAGCGCGTTGACGCTTGGGCGAGGCTGGACTAAGCCCAGGCCAGATCCACGATACCGAGCCGAGATTCGGATTGAAATCGGACAGGTACGAAAATGAGGACGGAAATTTCCGAATCGCCGATTTCATCCGTCCCGGGTGGCATGGCATGACGCGCTGGATGATCCGAGGCCGCCGGCCAGGCCTGTGGCTGGAGCGGGGCCGTCCCGGAATTCGCGCGCGCCGCCATCCAGCTCCGCTACACTGCTACGGAACGCGACCCACAGGGTCTTGCCGGCGCGTCTGCGTGCCGGGGCCCGCCCATCCCGATGCAAGACACGCCTCTTTCCCCCCCCACCTCAGCCACCGCCGACGACCACATCCGCAGGATCATGCTGTGGGTGGTCGCCATCGGTTTCTTCATGCAGACGCTGGATTCCACGATCGTCAACACGGCGTTGCCTTCGATGGCCAGGAGCCTGGGGGAGAGCCCGCTGCGGATGCAGTCGGTGATCATTGCCTACTCGCTGACCATGGCGGTGATCATTCCGGCGTCGGGCTGGCTGGCGGACCGTTTTGGTACCCGCACCATCTTCCAGACGGCTATCGTGCTGTTTGTCGCAGGCTCGCTGGCTTGCGCCTATTCCAATAGCCTGACCTGGCTGGTGGTCTCGCGGGTGGTGCAGGGCGTGGGTGGCGCGATGTTGCTGCCGGTGGGGCGGCTGGCGGTGCTGCGCACGTTCCCGCGGGACCAGTACCTGCAGGCGCTCAGCTTTGTGGCGATTCCGGGCATGGTGGGGCCGCTGATCGGGCCGACGCTGGGGGGCTGGCTGACCCAGACCTTTTCCTGGCACTGGATCTTCCTGATCAATGTGCCGGTGGGGCTGCTGGGCGGGCTGGCCACCATGCGCTACATGCCCAACGCGCGCCTGCACGGGGTGGCGGCGTTCGACCTGAGCGGATACCTGTTGCTCGCGATCTCGATGCTGACGATTTCGTTTTCGCTGGATGGCCTGGCGGAGCTTGGCTTCGAGCATGCCACCGTGCTGATGCTGCTGATTGCCAGCATGGCGTCACTCACGGCTTATGTCCTGCATGCCTCGCGGCGGCGGCGGCCGCTGTTTGCGCTGCGGCTGTTTCGCATCCATACCTTCAGCGTGGGGCTGCTGGGCAACCTGTTTGCGCGCATCGGCAACGGCGCCATGCCGTTCCTGATCCCGCTGACGCTGCAGGTCAGCCTGGGTTACTCGCCGTTCCAGGCGGGCATGATGATGCTGCCGATCACGGCGGCGGGCATGGCGTCCAAGCGGCTTGCCACGAGCCTGATCGAGCGTCATGGCTATCGCAAGGTGCTGGTCACCAATACCTTCCTGGTGGGGCTGGCGATGGCGTCGTTCGCGCTGATCTCGCCCACCCAGCCGCTGGCGCTGGTACTGGTGCAGCTGGCGCTGTTCGGGATGGTCAATTCGATCCAGTTCACCGCCATGAACACGGTCACGCTGAAGGACCTCGGCACGGCCGGGGCTAGCGGCGGTAACAGCCTGCTGTCGATGGTGCAGATGCTGTCGATGAGCCTGGCGGTGACGTCAGCCGGCGCGTTGCTGGCGACTTTCCAGGGCACCTTCGGCCGGCACGGCGCCACCAGCGCGCTGCCGGCGTTCCATGCCACGTTTATCTGTGTGGGGCTGATTACCTCGGCTTCTGCCTGGATCTTCCTGCAACTGTCCCCGGACGTGGCCCGTCCGGCCGGCAAGGGCGTCGAGGATGCGACGGAGATGTAGCCGCCGGTTATGTCTTGGTTATGCCTTGATTTTGTCTTGGTTACGCCTTGGTTTTGCCAGCCAGCCCGTGCGAGCGTGCCGCGGCGCGCTCGCGCAGGTCCTGTACAAAGGCCTCGGCGGCGGCGCCTAGCTCGCGGCCGCCCTGGCGCAACAGCCCGACCGGTTCCTCGCTGCCCTGGCCGGAGACGGGCAGCAGCACCAGCTCGCCGCTTTCCAGCGCCTGGCGCATGGCGCAGCGCGGCGCCAGCCAGATGGCGTCGGATTTCAGGGCGACCAGCTGGCCCAGGTAAGCGTCCGAGGTTTCCAGCACGCCCGGTGGCAGCATGAAGCCGTGCCGGGCCAGCAGGCTCTCGGCGCTGTGCCGTGGCGCCGAGCCTTGCGCGGGCACCACCAGCTGGCAAGCCATGATCTCCGCCATGGAAGGGGGCGCTTTCGCCAGCGCGTGGCCCTTGCGCACGGCGAGCAGCAGTGGCTCCGCATCCAGCATTTCAAACCAGAGACCCTCCATCACCGTGGGATTGTCCATGCGGCCGATGGCGATATCGAGCACGTCGGCCTTCAGCCCGTCGATCAGCGTGCGGTTCATGCCTGTCTGCACCGCCAGGCCCACGTCCGGATGCGTGCGGCGAAAGGCCAGTACGGCTTCCTGAAGCAGGTCGGGCACGACGCTGGGCAGGGCGCCGACACGGATGTGCTCAAGCCCCGCAGCGTGCGCACCGGTCACGCTTACCGCGGCTTCGTCCAGGTCCTCCAGCACGCGCAGGGCGTGGCGCAGGAATCGCTGGCCCAGCTCGGTCAACTCGGTGCCCGCCCGGCCGCGGGCCAGCAAACGTGCACCAAGCAGCGCTTCCAGCTCGGTCAGGGTCTTGGATACGGCGGGTTGGCTGAGGCCCAGCTGCTCCCCGGCCTGGCCCAGGTGCTGGGTTTGCGCCACGGCCACGAAGCAATGCAGGTGGCGCAGGCGGACACGGTTGCGGAAGGTTGGCTGCATATCTAAAAGTTATGCAAATAGTCGAAAAACTCAATATACATGCGCTTTAACAGCAAATAAAGTAATGAAAATTCCACCCCACGGAGACACGTATCATGGCCGACTCGCCCATCAAGCTGCCACCAGGGCTGGCGCAATATCGCCGCCACTACTGGGACACCCAGCCGGAATACCGCTTTGACCCTTACGGTTCCACGGCGCTGCGCTCGCCCAACGAGCCGCTGGTGGCGCTGAACCAGACCTTGTCCGAGGTCACCGGCCCGCTGTTCGGCGCCGAGTTCGTGCGCAACGGCGACAGCGACCTCACCGCCGGCCACGCCGGCGAACCCATCGGTGAGCGCATCCTGGTCAGCGGCCGCGTGCTCGATGAAAACGGCCGTCCCGTGCCGAACGCGCTGATCGAGGTCTGGCAGGCCAATGCCGCCGGCCGCTATGTGCACAAGCGGGACCAGCACGACGCGCCGCTCGATCCCAATTTCACCGGCGAAGGCCGCGCGGTGACCGACGCGCAGGGCCGTTACCAGTTCAAGACCATCAAGCCTGGCGCCTATCCCTGGCGTAACCACCACAACGCCTGGCGGCCGCAGCATATCCATTTCTCGTTGTTCGGCAACGCCTATGCCACGAGGCTGGTGACGCAGATGTATTTCCCGGGCGACCCGCTGCTCGCCTTCGATCCCATCTTCAATTGCGTGCCCGACGCCAAGGCGCGTGATCGCCTGGTGTCCACCTTCGACTGGGAAACCACGGTCCCCGAGTACGCGCTCGGCTACCGTTTCGATATCGTGCTGCGTGGCCGCGATGCCACGCCGATGGAGTAAGCCATGTTGTACGCCACCGCATCCCAGACCGTTGGACCCTACCTGCATATCGGCCTGTCCGGCCTTGACCGCGCCGACCTGACCGCCGAGGCGAGTGAGCTGACGGGCGAGCGCATCGTGATCGAAGGCCGCGTGATCGACGGCAAGGGCGATCCCGTGCCCGACGGCATGGTCGAAATCTGGCAAGCCAACCCGGCCGGCCGCTACCGCCACCCCGACGATGCGCGCGACGGCGCCGAGACGGCGCTGGTGCCCGGCTTCACCGGTTTTGGCCGGCTGCCGACCGGGCCCGACGGCAGCTTTCGCTTTGTCACCGTCAAGCCAGGCCCCGTGCCCGGCCCCGACGGCCAGCCGCAGGCGCCGCATATCGTCGTCTCGCTGTTTATGCGCGGCCTGCTCAAGCACTTGTCCACGCGCCTATACTTCCCGGACGAAGCGCAGGCCAACGCACGCGACTGGGTGTTGTCGCAGGTGCCCGCCGCGCGCCGCCACACGCTGGTGGCGCAGCAGGCAGGCGCAGGCAGGCTGCAATGGCAGGTCGTGCTGCAAGGCCAGGACGAGACGGTCTTCTTCGACATCTGATCCCGCGCGCAGCCATTGCCAGCGCGCCCGCGCTGAACCGAGCCCCGGCGCCGGACCCATCGTGGCCCGGCGCTGGGGTTTTTCCATGCCGATGCGAATCTGAATCGATGCCGACTTCATCCCGACTGACCGACCCGATGTTCGGCAGCGCCGCCACGCTGGCCGCTTTCTCCGATACGGCGACCGTGCAGCGCATGCTCGATTTCGAAGCCGCGCTGGCGCGCGCCGAAGCCAGCTGCGGGGTCATCCCGGCGGACGCCGCCGAGGCGATCGCCGCCACCTGCCGCGCCGGCGAGATCGACTTCGATGCGCTGGCCGCCGCCGCCGTGGCAGGCGGCAACCTTGCCATTCCTCTGGTCAGGCAGCTCACCGCCCGCGTGGCCGCGCGCGACGCGCAAGCCGCGCGCTACGTGCACTGGGGCGCCACCAGCCAGGACGCGATCGACACCGGCATGGTGCTGCAGTTGCGTGAAGCCTTGCAGGCGGTCGACGCCGATCTCAAGGCCCTCGGCCATGCCTGCGCGGCGCTCGCCGCGCAGCACCGCGACACGCCGATGGTGGCGCGCACCTGGCTGCAGCACGCGCTGCCCACTACCTTTGGCCTCAAGGCCGCCGGCTGGCTCGATGCCCTGCGCCGCGACCTGCGCCGCCTCGACGCCGCGCGCGCGCAGGCTGCCACGCTGCAATTCGGCGGCGCCGCCGGCACGCTGGCTAGCTTGGGCGCCGCGGCGCCGGCAGTGGCAACGGCGCTTGGCAGTGCGCTCTCGCTGGCGGTGGCGCCCACGCCCTGGCATGCCTACCGGGACCGTATGGTCGAGGTAGCCACCACGCTCGGCATGCTCACCGGCTCGCTGGGCAAGATCGCCCGCGACGTGTCGCTGATGATGCAAACGGAAGTCGCCGAGGTCGCGGAGCCCACCGGCCCGGGGCGCGGCGGCTCCAGCACCATGCCGCACAAGCGCAACCCGGTTGGCTGCGCCGCCGTGCTCACCGCCGCCGTGCGCGTGCCGCCGCTGGTGGCGACCATGCTGGCCGGCATGGTGCAGGAGCACGAGCGCGCGCTGGGCGGCTGGCAGGCGGAATGGGATACCTTGCCGCAAATCGTCACGCTGGCAGCCGGGGCATTGCGGCAGATGCTGGAAGTGGTGGGCGGATTGCAGGTGGATGCCGCGCGAATGCGCGCCAACCTGGGCGTGACGCACGGGCTGATCCTGGCGGAAGCCGCCATGCTGGAGCTCGGCGGCAAGATTGGCCGGCTGCCCGCGCATCATCTGGTGGAAGGCGCCTGCCGGCGGGCCGTGGCCGAAGGCACGACATTGCGCCAAGCCCTGGGCGCGACCCTGGCCGAGGACGCAGCGCATGCGGGGTTGATGGATGCGGCGGCGCTGGACCGGGTCTGCGATCCGGCCAATTATGCCGGGCAGGCGGCGGGATTCGTCGATGCGGTCCTGGCGGCCTGGCGGCACGAAGCCGGCCAGGCCAGCATTGAGCGCCCTGGGAACCCAGCCACGGGCGCTTGAAGGACACACCAAGAACACACGAAGAACACGTAACGTAACTGAACCGCAAACCGAATTCCCTGGAGACCACCTTGCCCTTCATCACCCACGCCGGCAACCGCCTCTTCTACACGCTGGAAGGCCCGGCATCCGCGCCCGTCCTCATCTTCTCCAACTCGCTGGGCACTGACCACACCATGTGGGCGCCGCAAGTCGAAGCGCTGGGCCAGCAATTCCGCATCCTGCGCTACGACACCCGCGGCCACGGGCGGTCCGCATTGCCCCCGGGCCCGAGCAGCGTGGCGGAACTGGGCAGCGACGTCATCGCCCTCATGGATGCCTTGCAGATCCAGAAGGCTGCCTTCTGCGGCTTGTCGATGGGCGGCCTCACCGGCATGTGGCTGGGCGTGAACGCACCGCAGCGCTTCACCCGCATCGTGCTGGCCAACACCGCGCCCAGGATCGGCACGCACGAGGCGTGGAACACGCGCATCGAAGGCGTGCTGCGCGACGGCATGACGCCGCTGGTGGAAGGCTCGTTGCAGCGCTGGTTCACGCCTGCCTTCGTCAGCGCCGCCGGCAACCAGCTGGACGACCTGCGCCAGGTGCTGACCGGCCTCGATGCCCGGGGCTATGCCGCCAACTGCGCCGCGGTGCGCGACGCCGACCTGCGCGAAGCGGTCAAGACGATTCCCGTGCCGGTGCTGGTGATTGCCGGCAGCGCGGACCCGTCCACGACCGCGGAGCAAGGGCGCGCCCTGGCCGACGCCATTCCGGGCGCGCGTTATCTGGAGCTGGAAGCGGCCCACTTGTCCAACCGCGAACAGCCCGCGCGCTTCACCGAGGCATTGCTGGACTTCCTGGGCGGCGATGCGCAACAAGCCGCGGGCCGCCCCGCCAACGATGGCGAGCGCTACCAGGCTGGCCTGGCCGTGCGCCGCGCGGTGCTGGGCAGCGCTCACGTGGATCGCTCGCTGGCCAAGCTCAACCCGCTGACCGAAGAATTCCAGAACCTGATCACGCGCTATGCATGGGGCGAGATCTGGACCCGCGAAGGCCTGCCGCGCCATTCGCGCAGCTTGATCACCATCGCCATGATGGTGGCGCTTAACCGCGGCGAAGAGCTCAAGCTGCATTTGCGCGCCGCGGCCAACAACAAGGTCAGCCGCGACGAGGTCAAGGAAGTGCTCTTGCAGACCGCTATTTATTGCGGCGTGCCGGCGGCCAATTCGGCTTTTCACATGGCGGAGGAGGTGTTTGCCGAGGAGGATTTGAAGGGGGTGTAAGCGGGGTTGTGCGCGGGGGCTGCCGTCGTGTTCGGTGTTGGTGTGCTGGACCTGGCTGTGCTGCCAAGGCATGCGGGCGAAGCCAGGCAAGCATGGGTGTCTCGCAGCATCCGCCAGGTCATCCTTGGCGGCAGACTGCCCGCGCTGATTCAGCCCGGCGGCACGAACCCGGTCACCTCCAGCTCGAAGCCCGCGATGTTGCGGTAGGGCACCGGCACGCCCAGCATGCGCAGTTTGCGCGCGCCGAGGTCGCGCAGGATCTGTGCGCCTACGCCCAGCGCGCGTTGCGCGAAAGCGGGCCGCGCGGTCTGCCAGGTTGGCCCGGACTGGTCCAGCAGGGCGAGCTGCTCGAGCAAGTGATGCGGGGCTTCGCGTTCGGCCAGCAGCACCAGGATGCCGCGGCCTTCCTCGCCGATGCGCGCGAGGGACCGCGCCAGGTTCCAGCCCGGCGTGCCGGGCGCCGCATGCGCGGATTCGAACGCAAACAGGTCGCGCAAGGTTTCCACGGTTTGCACGCGCGTCAGCACGGGCTCGGCAGGGTCCGGCTGCCCCAGTACCAGCGCCAGGTGCACGGCGTCGATCGGCGCATCGTGGTACGCATGCACGACGAACTCACCGTAGGGCGTGGCCAGCCGGCTGCTCTGGCTGCGGCGCAGCGCGCCCTCCACCAGCAGGCGATGATGGATCAGGTCGCTGATCGCGCAGACCAGCAGTCCGTGCTCGCGGGCGAAGGCGAGCAAGGCGGCGCCGCGCAGCACCTCGCCGGCATCGTCCAGCAGCACCGCATAGGCGCCCGCGGCTTCGCGCCCGGCGAGCCTGGGCAAGTCGGAGCAGGCCTCGGCAAAGCCCGCGCTGCGCAGCACGCCATCCGGTTGCGCCACCACGGGGAAGACGTGGCCCGGCTGGACCAGGTGGCCGGGCCCGGCGTTGGCGGCGGCGGCCACGCGCATGGTGAGCGCGCGGTCCGCCGCGCAGATGCCGGTGGAGACGCCTTGCACCGCCTCGATCGACACGGTGAATGGCTCCTGCCTGCGGCCATGGCGGCGCCCGCTGGCCATCATCGGCAGGCCGAGCTGCCGCCGGCGGGATTCCGTGATGGCCAGGCAGACCAGGCCGCGTGCGTGCGCTGCCATGAAATTCACGTCCGCCTCGCTCACCTGGTCGGCGGCGGCCAGCACGCAGCCGCTGGCATCATCCGTGTCTTCCTCAATCACGACAACGCGCTGGCCGGTGGCGATGGCGCGCAGCACGTCGCCGATGGGTGCGGGGCTCATGCTGGCTTCCCCGTATCGGTAACATCGGCAACATCGGCAATATCGGCAATATCGGCAACGTCGGCAAAGGCTGCGCGCAAGGCGCCTGCCGCCAGGTCGAGCGCCGCATCGGCCGCTCCCAGCAGGCCCTGCATGCTCATGAAGCCATGAATCTGCCCTGGCCAGCGACGGACAACGCTGTCCACGCCGGCGCGCTGCAAGGCGGCGCCGTAGGCTTCGCCCTGATCGCGCAGGGGGTCGAATTCGGCCGTGATGATGGTGGCCGGCGCCACGCCCGCCAGCTCGCGCTGGCGCAGCGGGCTGGCGCGCACATCGGCGCCATGGCGCGGGTCGGGTGGCTCGGGGAGATAGTGGCGGGCATACCAGCGCAACATGTCCTCGGTCAGGAAGCAGCCTTGCGCGAAGGTGCGCCAACTGCCGGATTCGTCCGCGCAGTCCAGGTAGGGATACAGCAGCAACTGGTGGCGCACCGCCACGCTGTCACGCAATTGTTGGCACGCAACCGCGGCCAGGTTGCCGCCCGCGCTGTCGCCGGCGACAGCCAGCTTGTCGGGCAGCGCGCCCAGGTCGGCGGCGTGCACCGCGCTCCAGCGCAGCGCCGCGCAGGCATCGTCGGCAGCCGCCGGAAAGCGTGCCTCCGGCGCTAGCCGGTAGCCGACCGACAGCACCAGGGTGCCAGCGCGGTTCGCCAGCGAACGGCAGATATTGTGATGCGTTTCGATCCCGCAGGTGACGAAGCCGCCGCCGTGGAAGAACACCGTGAGCGGCCAGGGGCCGTCGCCGTGCGGCCGGTAGAGGCGCGCGGGCAAGGGGCCGGCGGCTCCGGCCACGCTCAGCTCGCGTTCTTGCGCGACCGCATCGCCTGGCGCGAAAGCGGGGTGCGCGGCCAGCGCGGCGCGGTAGGCCAGCGGTGTGATGGTGGTGAAGTCGAGTGGCGGAAACTGCGCCATGGCGTTGAGCAGGGCGCGGACTTGCGGGTCGAATTGCATGGGTTTTTCCTGATGCGGACGGGAGGGGGCAGGGGGGCAGGGGTGCGGGCCGGGCAGGCGCGTTTCAGACGGCGAAGGCCGGCGCCTTGCCGCTGGCGATGCCGTTCGCGCGCGCTTGCGCGGCGGCAGCCGCTTCAGCGTGCGGCAGGATCCAGAAATCTCCTGCGCACACGCCGTCGAGGATGTGCCTGGCCATGGTTGCCGCCGGCATGCCCTGCGCGATGCTCGCCCGTAGCGCCTGGTTCATGCCGCCGACGCCGCTTTGCGCGCCGGCTGGCAGGTCGAGCGCAATGCCGGTGGCCACCGGGCCTGGGCATGCCACCGACACCTTGAGCGGCAAGCCCGCCGCCTGCAGCTCCATCGCCAGCCCTTCGCTCAGCGCCACCACGCCCTGCTTGGACACGGTATAGGGCGCAAGCCAGGGGCCCACGGCAAGGCCTGCCATGGAGGCGATGTTGACGATGTGCCCGCTGCCTTGCGCCGCCATGCGAGGCACGAAGACGCGCAAGCTGTGGATGACGCTCCACAGGTTGACATTCAGTACGCGTTCGAACACGGCGGCATCCAGCTCCCAGCAGGCGCCGGTCGCCAGCACGCCGGCATTGTTGAAGAGCAGGTCGACCCGGCCCAGCAGTTCGAAGCTGCGCGCGCAGAGCTGCTCGACCTGGGCAGCTTGCGCCACATCGGTTGGCAGCATGGCTATCGCTTGCGGGTGGTGCGCCAGTTCGCCGTGCACGCGCCGCAGCGCGTCGGCATCCTTGTCCGCCAGCACCAGCGCCACACCCTGCGCGGCGAGCGCGTGGGCCAGGGCCCGGCCAATGCCGCCGCCGGCGCCTGTGATCACTGCAGTCTTTCCGGTCTCGTTTGCCGCCATGGCGGTGCTCCTCTCGAAGGGGTTGAAATGGATGGTGCGCAGGATTGCGTCCTCCCATTTCTATCGGCCGGGCCCGGCCCACGCATCGTCTGTTTGAGTGAGGAGCCAGTCGCTCCGCCAGCCTCAGGGATTGCCCTGAGAGGGGAGTTGCCTAGTCCGTTTGCGGTATGTGAGCGCGCGGCAGGAGCGTAAGGTCTGGCCTATCAGCAAGCGGTGACGCGGGTGCGGAAACAAGCGCCGGCAACGCCGTGCGGCATGAAGCGACGGCGGCATCACAGGGCGCGCGGATCAGCGCAAAATCAGTGCAAACCATGACGCGCAATCCTGCCGCCGGCACAGTGGCGATCCATATAATCGGGAACCGCCGGGGGGCCGCAGTGCCCCTGTCATGGCGAACGCCGGCCGCAGAGCCAGGCGTGAATAACAGGAGACAAAGAGGTATGTTGATGGAGGCAAGCCACAGCCAGGAACCGGCGCATTGCGATGCGCCGGTGTCGCTCTCGCTGGCGGATTTCAGTACGCTGCTTGGCAAGGTCTACCAGGGGCCCATGGAGCAGGTGCCCTGGAGCAAGGCGCTGGAACTCATCCGCACCCACCTGCGTGCGAACTACGTCACGCTGATCCTGCGCTCGCCGGCCAGCGACCGGCCGGGCCTGATGGTGAATGCCAGCGAAGAGGGCGGCACCACCTTGCCCGGCGAGGCCATGTACAACAACTACTACTACGCGCTCGACCCCTTCGTTGGCTTGCCCGCCGACCGCGTGGTGACGATCGACGACCAGCTTGGCACGGGCGTGTGGTGCAACAGCGAACTCTATCAGCAGTTCCTGAAGCCGCTCGGCATCCGCTATCTGCTGGGCGCGGATATCCGCACCGACGACGGCGTGGAATGCCGCTTTCGCGTGTGCCGCAACGCCGACGCGCCGGACTTCTCCGAGGCGGACAAGACCATTTGCGCGATGCTGCTGCCGCACCTGCGGCGCGCGGTCGATCTGCACTCGCGCATGGATGTGGTGGAGTCGGAGCGCACGCTGTACGCCAGCGCCATCGACCGCATGCTGGTCGGCATGGCCATACTCGATGAGACCGGCGCCATCATGCGGACCAATTCGGCCGCGGACGAGATCCTTGCCGACAAGGACGGCATCCGCATTGCCAGGGGCTCGCTGGATGTCGAGTACGCGCAGGAGAACCGCCAGTTCCAGCGCCTGCTGCGCCAGGCCATCATGGGCCATATCGGCAACGCGCCGGCGGTGATGGAGGCGATGTCGATCACGCGGCCTTCGGGCAACGCGAAGCTGGGCGTGCTGATCCGCACGATTCCGCTGAGCGAGTGGTCGGAAGACAACAAGCGCCGGCCTTCGTGCGTGATTTTCATCCGCGACCCGGAGCGCAAGTCGCAGGCCTCGCACGAGGTGGTGCGCAAGCTGTTCGATTTCACGCCGGCGGAAACCCAGCTCGCACTGCAACTGGCCAACGGCCTCGCGCTGGAAGAAGCGGCCGAGGAGCTGGGCATCAGCAAGAACACGGCGCGTGCACACCTGCGCGCCATCTTCTCCAAGACCGGCGTGACCCGGCAGGCCACGCTGGTGCGCATGTTGCTCAGCAGCGTGGTGGCGCTCGGCTAAGCACGCTAGCCCGCCGGCCTGGCGGGCTTGGCGCTGACCACCAGCGGGAATCCCTGCGGCGTGGCCAGCACCGCGCGCAGTTCGTGCGGGCCGCTGGCAAGCGGCTGCGCGATCCGCGCGCCGCGTGCCAGCAGGTGCGCGATCGCCGCGGCGATATCCTCGCCGGCTTCCAGCCGGAATGCCAGCGCGGGCTGGGAGACAAGCCGCTCCTCGCCGGCCACCAGCGCTATCGTGATGGGGCCGGCATCCAGCGCACAATAGCGCCCGCCATCGCGAAACTTCACCGCCAGGCCCAGGCCCTGCTCGAAGAACGGCAGGGCGGCGTCGATATCGTCCACCGGGTAAAGCAAGAGGTTCGATTGCATGTTGGCGCTCCTTGTCAGCGGGCTGCCGCCGCCTGGCGGCACACGGCACCGCTGGCGTCTTCACAGGCCGCCACGAATCCGCTCAGCCGCTGGTAGACCGCCTCGCCCTGCGCGGGCGGTGCGTCGAGGCGGGCGCCGATCACGCTGATGGTGATATTGCCGCGCTCCACCTCGCGTCCCTCGGAGCGGGCGGCGCCGCCATCGTACTGGGTCCTGGCGTCTCCCAGCACCACTCCCGGGCGTGCCGGCAGCGTCGTGCCCGGCAGCGCGTGCGGCGCCATATCGTCGACGAAGACCATGTGGTAGGGCGAGTAGTCGCCATTGACCGTTTGCATGACGCCCCGGATGGCGTTGGTGCGCGGCAGGTTCACGTTCAGCCCCACGCCCGGCGGCAGCAGCGCCTCGCCCGGGCTCTTGCCGCTCGCCTGCAATTGCGTCACCAGCGCGGACACGATGCCCGCCACCCTGGCCGGCGCGTCCTCGCTGTGGTCGGCGCTCACCGCTATGGCCGGCACGCCGCGCCGCAGCGCTATTTCCAGCACGCCGATGGTGCCGGACAGGTTGACGAGATAGCCCGTGTTCCAGCCGATGTTCGGCCCGGAGATGACGAGGTCGGGCGCCTTGTCCCGGAACACCCGGTCCAGGCCATACATGGCCGCCACTGCCGGCGTGCTGTCGACGATATGCACGTTCGGGTCCTGCGCGTCGCGGCGCACGTCGACCGGCTTGAAGTACTCGAACGAGGCCGAGGCGCCGCTGAAGTTGCGCTTCGGCGCGGCCATCACCACGTGGTGTCCATCCTGCTTCAGCCTGGCGTACAGGGCGCGGATATTGGTCGATTGATAGCCGTCGTCGTTGGACAACAGGATGTCGAGCGCATGGGCGGGCGCGGCGGCGCCGGTCAGCAGGGCGGCCAGCAGCAGCGTGCGGCGAAGCGTAGGCATGTTCATGAGGGCGTATCCGTGTGGAGGTGGTGGGTGGTCCTGCACATGATAGGGATATGGTGCCGCTGCGCATAATCCAATCAGACGATGCCGCGCTCTCCCCGGCCGCTCACACTGCGCTCACGCAGGCCAGCAATAACGGTGCCGGCGATGGCGCCGCCCGCCACGACAACGCGGCGGTGCTGCCGGCCGATGGCCTGGAAACCAAATGCAAAGGAAGGGGACCGCAATGCGATTTTCGCTGATCTACGAAGCACAGACTGTCGACGCGTCGCGCGCCGGCGACCACAAGGTGTTCGACGAAATCATGGAGCAGGTGGAGCTCGCCGAGGACATGGGTTTCGATGTCGTCTGGGCGGTGGAGCACACGGCGCTGACCAACTACGCACACATGAGCGCGCCGGAGACGTTCCTGGCCTTCGTGGCCGGACGCACGCGCCGCATCGGCATCGGCCACGGCGTGGTCTGCCTGCCGCCGGCGATGAACCATCCGGTCAAGGTGGCCGAGCGCGTGGCCACTCTCGACATCCTCTCCGGCGGGCGCGTGCACCTCGGCGTGGGCAAGGGCGGCACGCAGCAGGAAGCGGGCACCTTCGGCTACGACCTCAATACCCTGCACCCCATGATCGATGAGTCGATGTACCTGATTCCGAAGATCCTGACCCAGGACGAGATCGAGCACGACGGCGAGTACATCAAGATCCCGCGCCGCCCCATCCATCCCAAGCCGCGCCAGGACCCGCATCCGCTGATGTACCTGGCATGCACCAACGCCGACACGCTGCAGCGCGCCGGCGCGCGCGGCATGGGCGCGCTGGTGCTTGGCTTTGGTGGCCCGGAAGACGTGGCGAAGAAGAACGCCATCTATCGCAAGGCATACGAGACGCGCCAGGCGGGGGACCAGGTTGGCTTGCGTCCTCACCAGCATCTTGCCGCGCTGTGTCCGACCATCGTGCTGGAAGACGGCAAGGCCGCGCGCAAGATCGGCATCAAGGGGCAGCGCTATTTCATGGAGTCGCTGGCGTACTGGTACTCCGGCGGCGAGCGCCCCAATCCCGATGCATGGGACGCGGAGAACGTCACGGAGGAGGACGCCCAGGGCAAGGCCGTGATCAAGACCAGCTTCGCCTCGGAGAAGGTCACGGTGGACTTCAGCGATCCGTCGATGATGATGCTCAACCCCAACCATGCCTACGGCACGGTGGAGGACTGCATCGGCTATGTGCAGCGCCTGATCGATGCCGGCGCCGACGAGATCCTGTTCATCTGCCAGATGGGCACGGTGCCGCAATGGGCCCAGCTTGAAACCATCCGCAATATCGGCGAACACGTGATCCCGCACTTCCGCGCCCAGGGCCGCAAGCTGCGCGCGCTCGCCTGAGCGAGCCACCGGCCCATCGCTGCCGCGCGACTAGTCCCCTCGGACGATGGCGCGGGGCGGCGGCGATGGCAGCATGAAGGCACGACAAGACCGGCCCGGCGGCCGGCAAGAGGAGATGGCGGTGCATCGAGACAACTACCCCGAAGGACTGGCAGCCGAACTGATCGGCCGCGCGCACGAAATGATCCCGGTGCTGGCGCAGCGCGCGGGCCAGGCCGAGGCGCAAGCGCGCATCCCGGCCGACACCGTGGCCGACATGCAGGCCGCGGGCTTCTTCAAGGTCCTGCAGCCGCGCCGCTACGGCGGCCATGAGCTGGACCCGCAGACCTTCTTCGAGATTCAGATGGCCCTGGCCAAGGGTTGCATGTCCACCGCCTGGGTCTATGGCGTGGTGGGCGTGCACAACTGGCAGCTCGCCTTGTTCGACGGCCGCGCGCAGCAGGACGTCTGGGGCACGGACGCGTCTACCCTGATCGCCTCGACTTATATGCCGGTGGGCAAGGTGGTGCCGGTGGACGGCGGCTTCCGCTTCTCCGGGCACTGGAAGTTCTCCAGCGGCAGCGAGCTGTGCGACTGGATCTTCCTCGGCGGGCTGGTGCCGCCGCAGCAGCCTGGCGCTGCGCCCGAGTACCGCACCTTCTTGCTGCCGCGCGGCGACTACACCATCGTGCGCAACTGGGATGTGCTGGGCCTGCGTGCCACCGGCAGCCACGACATCGTGGTGGACGACGTTTTCGTGCCGGCCTACCGCACCCACAGCGCCATCGACGGCGCCATAGGCACCAGTCCCGGCCTGTCGCTCAACAAGGCGGCGCTGTACCAGTTGCCGTTCGCCCAGATCTTCGTGCGTGCCGTCTGCACGGCCTGCATCGGCGCGCTGGAAGGCGGGCTCGACGATTTCGTTGCCTATGCCGATGGCCGCGTCAGCGCCAACAGCGGCGGCAGGACGGCCGAGGACGGCGGCGCGCAACTCGCCTGCGCCAACGCCGCGGCCGGCATCGACGAGATGCGCACCATCCTGCGCCGCAATTTCGACGAGCTGATGGCAACGGCGCAGCGCGGCGAGCAGCTCGATACCGCGCGCCGCCTGCATTTTCGCTACCAGTCGTCGCAGGTGGCCGAGCGCTGCGCGCAGCTCGCCAGCAGCCTGCTGCGCTACGCCGGCGGCAATGGCATCTACGTCACCAATCCGCTGGTGCGCCGCTTCCTTGACCTGCACGCGGCGCGCGCCCACTACGCCAACAACCTGGATCGGTTCGGCCAGAACCTGGGCGGCGTGATGATGGGCCGCACCAACACCGATTTCTTTATCTGAGGCCGGCGTGGAGCGGATCATGAATCAGGAAGCAGGGCAGGCAGGCGGCACCGCCGTGTTTGATGTGGTGGTGGTTGGCTCCGGGGCGGGCGGCATGCTGGCAGCCTGCCGCGCGGCGGATCGCGGCCTGTCCGTGGTGGTGGTGGAAAAGAGCGGCCAGTACGGCGGCACCTCCGCGGTATCCGGCGGCGGGATCTGGATTCCGCTCAATCACCATATCGAAGAAGCGGGAGGCAGCGACAGCTACGACGCCGCGCTCGCCTATCTCGAAGCGTGCACCGAAGGCCGCTCCACGCCCGCCAAGCTGCGCGCCTACCTGGAACATGGTCCGCGCATGCTTGGCTACCTGGAGCAGCGCACGGGGGTGCGCTACTACTCGCTGCCGCGCTACGCCGATTACTTCCAGCGCTTGCCGGGCGCGTTGCCGGGATACCGGTCGCTGGATCCGATGCCGTTCGATGGCGCGCTGCTGGGCGCGGAGTTCGAGCGGCTGCGCCCGCCTTCGCCCGGGACGCTGGTGGCGGGCCGGGTGGCGGTGACCTCCGCCGAGGCCCACGCCATGCTGAGCAAAAGCCGGGGCTGGCTGGGCGTGGCGGCCCGGCAGTTCGGGCGCTACTGGTTGGATCTGGGCTGGCGCCGGCGCACCGCGCGCGACCGTCGGCTTACGCTGGGCAACAGCCTGGTGGGCGGCTTGCGCCACGCCATGATGACGCGCGGCATCCCGCTGTGGCTCGATACCGCGCTGGAAGACCTGCTGGTGGAGGAGCACGGCGGCGCGGCGCGCGTCACCGGCGTGCAGGCGCGGCGCGATGGCGTACCCGTGCGCATCGAAGCCCGGCGCGGGGTGATCCTGGCCGCGGGCGGTTTCGAGCGCAACCAGGCCATGCGCGAGCAATACCTGCCGCACCCCAGCCGGGCCGAGTGGAGCGCCACGCCGCCCCACAACACCGGCGACGGCATCCAGGCCGCGCAGCGCGCGGGCGCGGCGCTGGAGCTGATGTCGCATGTCTGGGGCGCGCCAACGGTGAAGGTCAGCGGCGAGGAAAAACAGCGCGCGATCTTTGTCGAGCGCGCGTTGCCCGGCTGCATCGTCGTCAACGGGCGCGGCAGGCGTTTCGTCAACGAGGCCGCGCCGTATTCCGAGTTCGTGCCCGCGATGTACCGCGACCACGAGCAGACGGGCTGCAGCGTGCCGGCGTGGCTGGTGTTCGATGCCACCTTCCGGCGCAAGTATCCCTGCGGGCCGATCCTGCCCGGATCGATCATGCCGGACCACCGCATCCCCGCGCCCTTCGCGGACATCCTGGTGCGCGCCGAATCGCTCGATGCGCTCGCCCGGCGCGTCGGCATCGCCCCCGCTGCCCTGGCGCATACCGCCAACCGCATGAACGGCTTCGCAGCGCGCGGGGTGGACGAGGACTTTGGCAAGGGCGACAACGTTTTCGATACCTACTACGGCGACACCCAGGTCCGCCCCAACCCGTGCCTGGCGCCGATCGGGCGCCCGCCGTTCTACGCGGTGCGCATCGACGCGGGCGATATCGGCACCAAGGGCGGGCTGGCGACCGACGCCAGCGCCCGCGTGCTGCGCGAGGATGGCTCGCCCATCGACGGGTTGTTCGCCATCGGCAATACCAGCGCCTCGATGATGGGCGCCAGCTATCCGGGCGCTGGCTCCACCATCGGGCCGGCCATGACCTTTGGCCTGATCGCCGCCGATGTGCTGGCGGGCGGGGCAACCGGGCAGGGCCAGGCGGAATAACACCATGACGCAGCGCGATGCGGCTACCGCGCCGCGCGGCATACAAGCAGGAGGCATGATGAACCAGACTATTTCCCCGTCGCTGCGCGACGATATGCTGATGGCAATGCGCCGCATGGCGCGCTCGGTAGCGGTGGTGAGTTGCCGCGAGGGCGAGCGCCGCTACTCGATGTCGGTCACGGCGGTCGATTCGCTGTCCGCCGATCCGCCTTCGCTGCTGATCTGCATCCACCGCAATGCCTCGATCTACCCGGCGCTCAATGCCGGAGTGGACTTCTGCGTCAACCTGCTGGCCGCCGATCATCGCGACATCGCAGTCGATTGCAGCGGCCGCCTCAAGGGCGAGGAGCGCTTTACCACGGGCCAGTGGGAGGCCGACCTGCTGGGCGTGCCTTTCCTGCGCGATGCCCAGGCAAACCTGATCTGCGAGCAGGACGGCCGTTTCGACTACGGCACCCACGCCGTCTTCATCGGCCGCCTGCGCGAGGTCCGGCTGGCCGGCGAGGTGGCGCCGCTGGTCTATGTGGACGGCGCTTACTCCACCTCGGCGCCGCTCGCCAGCCTGCGGGCAGCGTGAGGTGAACCAGATGCCGGAGCCCGCGCCATGACCGCCACCGCCGTCGTTCCCGATCCCGCTTCTGATCCGACCTCAGGCGGGGTCAACGCGGTATCGCCGCCGCTGGTCGTCGCCGACCCGCTCGCCTACGGCTGGGATGCCTGCTGCGACGTGGCGGTGATCGGTTTCGGCGCGGCGGGCGCCTGCGCGGCGCTCGAAGCCGCACGGGGCGGGCTCGGCGTGGTCGTGGCCGAGCGCTTCGAAGGCGGCGGCGCCAGCGCCAGGAGCGGCGGCGTGGTGTATGCCGGCGGTGGCACGCCATACCAGCAGGCTGCCGGCTACCATGACACGCCCGAGGCCATGGCGGCTTACCTGCGCCAGGAGGTTGGCGACGCCGTGGGCGATGCCACGCTGCATGCCTTCTGCGAGCGCAGCGCGGGCATGATCGCCTGGCTGGAGCAACTGGGCGCGCGCTTTGCCGCCACTGTGCCGCCCCGCAAGACCTCGTATCCCGCGCAGGACTATTACCTCTACTACTCGGGCAACGAGGCCGTGGCGGACTACGCGCGCCATGCCGAGCCGGCGCCGCGCGGCCATCGCTGCAAGGGCAATGGCATGTCCGGCCACGTGCTGTACGGCGTGCTGCGGCGCGCGGTGCAGGCGCAGGCCGGGGTGGACGTGATGCGCCATGCCGCGGCGCGCCGCCTGATCGTCGATGGCCAGGGCGCGGTCATCGGCGTGGAACTGCGGCGCCTGCCGCCGGGCCGCCTGCAACGCCGGCATGCCCGCCTGGCGCGCTGGGCCGAGCGCCTGCACAATCTTTGCCCGGCGCTGGCCGATGCCTTGCGCCGGCGCGTGACGCAACTGGAAGCGAAATTCGCCCAGCCCTATGCAGTGCGTGCCGGTGCCGTGGTGCTGGCCACCGGCGGCTTTATCTTCAACCCGGCCATGGTGGCCGCGCATGCCCCCAAGTACCGCCGCAACTGGCGCTTGGGCACCACCGGCTGCGATGGCAGCGGGATCCGCCTCGGCCTGTCCGTCGGGGCGGCGGCGCGCTACCTGGAGCGTGTTTCCGCGTGGCGCTTCGTCAATCCGCCGTTCGACTGGGCGCGCGGCTGCGTGGTCAACGCGCAAGGCGCGCGCATCGGCAACGAAGAAGTCTACGGCGCGCGCCTGGGCCACGCCATCTGCGAGGAGCACGGTGGCCGCGCCTGGCTGATCCTGAACGCCGGGCTGGCGCGCGCGGCCCTGCGCGATTGCGTGAGCGGACGCCTTTGGGCCTTTCAGCGCGTGCCCGCCATCATGCTGATGCTGTTTGGCGCCACGCGTGCCCCGGGTATCGAATCGCTTGCCGACAAGCTGGGCATGCCGAGCGCGGCCTTGCTGGCGACGCTGGCTGCGTATAACGCGGCGGCGCGCGGCGAGCGGCCCGACCCCGTGGGGAAATCCGCGGCGATGTGCGCATCGCTGGAGCACGGGCCCTATCTGGCCATCGACATCAGCGCGCACAGCCGCACCTTTCCCTGTCCCGCCATCACCCTTGGCGGCCTGCGCGTGGACGAGGCGTGTGGCCAGGTGCTGGCGCAAGGCGCCGGCGGGCAGGCAGCGGCGATCCCGGGCCTGTACGCGGTCGGCCGCACCGCGGTCGGCATCGCATCGAATCACTACGTGAGCGGCCTTTCGCTGGCCGACTGCATCTGGTCGGGGCGCAATGCCGGGCGCCATCTCGTTGCCCTGGCGGACCAGGCGGGCCGCATTGAAGACACCGACGAACACACCCACACCATCGAACACACCAAGGAGACAAGCCATGAGCAACCGGGTTGAAGGAAAGATCGCCATCGTCACCGGCGCCGCCAGCGGCGTCGGCAAGGAAGATGCCTTGCTGCTGGCGCGCGAGGGCGCGCGCGTGGTGCTGACCGACCTGAACGAGGAGGCCGGCCACGCCGTGGCGCGCGAGATCGGCGACACCGCCATCTTCGTGCCCCACGATATCGCCAGCGAAGCCGGCTGGCAGCAGGTCATGCAGCGCACCCAGGACCGTTTCGGCACGCCGGGCGTGCTGGTCAACAACGCCGCGGTGCTGGCGCTGGGCTCGGTGGAGGACACCACGCTGGAGCAATGGCAGCGCGTCATGCGCATCAATGCCGATGGCTATTTCCTGGGCTGCAAGTACGGCGTGGGTGCGATGAAGGCGAGCGGTGGGGTCATCGTGAATATGTCTTCGGTGGCGGCGCTGGGCGGCATGGGTGTGTTCTGTGCCTATAGCGCCAGCAAGGGCGCGGTGGCTGCGCTCACCCGCAGCGTGGCAGCCTACTGCAAGCAGCGCGGCTACAAGATCCGCTGCAATTCCGTCCACCCGGATGGCATCCTGACGCCGATGACGGCCGCGCTGATGCAAGGCGCGGCCGACGCCCCGGCCACCCATGAGCAGCAGGGCGGCGATCCGATGCAGCGCATGTGCCTGCCCGGCGACGTGGCAAACCTGGTGCTGTTCCTGGCCTCCGATGAGTCGCGCTTTGTCAACGGCGCCGAGCTGCGCATCGACAATGCGCAGACCATCATGGGCGTAGCCTGATCGCGGACATCATGGTGCAAGCGCAATTCCACCCGCTGCGCATCGCCCAGGTGGTGGCCGAAACCGACGAGGCAAGCTCGCTGGTGTTCGAGCTGCCCGACGGACTGCGCGATACGTTCGCCTACCGGCCGGGCCAGTTCCTGACGCTCAAGGTGCCGCTGGAGGGCGCCGCGCAGCAGCGCTGCTACTCGCTGTCCAGCAGCCCCCAGGTCGACAGCGCGCTGCGGGTGACCATCAAGCGCGTGCGCGGCGGGCGCGTATCCAACTGGATCTGCGACCGGCTCGGCGCCGGCGACACGGTCGAGGTGATGCCGCCCGCCGGCGTCTTCACGCCGCGCAGCCTGGATGGCGACCTGCTGCTGTTTGCCGGCGGCAGCGGCATCACGCCGGTGCTGTCGATCGCCAAGGCCGCGCTGCGCCATGGCGGCGGCAACGTCACGCTGATCTACGCCAACCGCGACGAGCGCAGCGTGATCTTCCGCGATGCGCTGTGCGAGCTGGCTGCGCGCCACGCGGACAGGCTGCGCGTGATCCACTGGCTGGACAGCGTGCAGGGGCCGCCCTCGCAGGCCCAGCTTGAAGCGCTGGCCGCGCCGTGGGGCCACGCCGATTGCTTTATCTGCGGGCCGGGACCCTTTATGGACGGTGCCCAGGCCGCATTGCAGACGCTTGGCGTGGCACGCGAGCGGATTCACGTGGAGCGCTTCGGCGCGCCGCCGCCGGCCGCGGTGCCGGCCAAAGAACAAACGCCGGCAGCTTGCGCGCCCGCCGCACTGGAAGTGGAGCTCGACGGCGTACGCCACCGGCTCGACGCGCACGCCGGCGAAACCGTGCTCGACGCCATGCTGCGGGCCGGCGTGGCGGCGCCGAACTCCTGCCGCTCCGGCCTTTGCGGCGCCTGCATGTGCCAGGTGACGCACGGTGAGGCCACGCTGGGGGAGAACCACGTGCTCGACGCCGCCGACCGTGAGGCCGGCTGGACCCTGGCCTGCCAGGCCCGCGCGGCCGGCAGCGAACTGCACCTGAAATTTCCAGACTGACATGATGACAACCGACACCATCGAAACCGAACCGAGGTTGGCCGGCGCCGCCAGCGCGGGGCAGGCCATCCCCGCCACCATCCCGGCCACCATCCCGGAACTGGTACGCACAGCCGCCGCGCGCCACGGCGCGCGCATCGCCATCCAGGAGGACGGGCTGCGGCTCAGCTTCACGGAGCTCGACACGCTGCGTGCGCAGGCGGGGCGTGCGCTGCTCGCGCTGGGCCTGTTGCCTGGCGACCGGGTCGCCGTCTGGGCGCCCAACCTGTCGGAATGGATCGTCGCCGCCCTGGCCGCGCACAGCATTGGGGCGGCGCTGGTGCCCATCAATACCCGCATGAAGGGCATGGAAGCCGGCGCGATCCTGGCCGACAGCGGCGCGCGGGTGCTGTTCTGCATCGACAATTTCCTCGGCGAGAGCTATCCGGAAATGCTGGCGCCGCACCGGCCCGGCACGCTGGAGCGGATCGTGGTGCTGCGCGGGCGCGCAGGGCGGCAGATGGCGCCGGACGAGCTTGCCTGGGCGGACTTCCTGGCACTGGCGGCGCAAACCGGCGAGGCTGCATTCCGTGCCTGCGAGAGTGCCGTGTCCGGCGACACCCTGATGGACATCATGTTCACCTCCGGCACCACCGGGCGCCCCAAGGGCGTGATGACCGCGCATGCGCAGAACCTGCAGGCCATCCACGGCTGGGCCTCGATCACCGGCGTGGAAGCCGGCGACCGCTACCTGATCGTCAATCCCTTCTTCCACACCTTTGGCTACAAGGCCGGGTGGCTGGCCGCGCTGGCCAGCGGCGCCACCATCCTGCCGCATCTGGTGTTCGATGCCGAGGCCGTGATGACCCGCATCGAGAACGAGCGCATCACGGTGCTGCCCGGGCCGCCCACGCTCTACCAGACACTGCTGAACCATCCGCGCCTGCGCGAGTTCGACCTGTCCTCGCTGCGGGTTGCGGTGACAGGTGCGTCGGCGATCCCGCCCGTGCTGATCCAGCGCATGCGGCGCGAGCTCGGCTTTCGCGACATCTTCACCGGCTATGGCCTGACCGAGTCGTGCGGTTTCGCCACCCTGACCCGTGCCGCAGACGATGCCGACATCGTGGCGCTGACCTCGGGCCGCGCCATGCCGGGGGTCGAGCTGCGCTGCGTGGATGGCGCCGGCTATCCGGTGCCGGCGGGCGAGCCGGGGGAGGTGACGGTGCGCGGCTACAACGTGATGCGCGGTTACTTCCAGCTACCGGAGGCGACCACCGAAGCCATCGATGCGGGCGGCTGGCTGCGCACTGGCGATATCGGCACGCTGGACGTGCGCGGCAACCTGCGTATCACCGACCGCATCAAGGACATGTTTATCGTCGGCGGCTTCAATTGCTATCCGGCCGAGATCGAGAAGCTGCTGGTATCCCATCCGGCGATCGCGCAAGTGGCGGTGGTGGGCGTTCCGCACGAGCGCCTGGGCGAGGCGGGGAAGGCTTTTGTGGTGCTGCGGCATGGCAGCAAGGTTGGCGCAGACGAACTGATCGACTGGGCGCGCCGGCATATGGCCAACTACAAGGTGCCGCGCGAGGTGGTGTTCGTGCAGACGCTGCCGACCAGCGCGGCCGGCAAGATTCTTAAGTATCGGTTGCGGGAGGGGTGAGGGGCCAAGGAATCTGTTGGAACCCAGGGCCGTACGACGAAACTCTGGCGTTCCCAATGAGGCCACGCCAGCCTCCTGCAAGGATCGCTTTATTTCGGTTCAACCAAGCCGAACGCGACATCCGCATGCCCAAACTCAAACGGAAGGTCTCGGGCGGCTTGCTCACCCCGCACGGGCTGAGCGCGTTCTGCACCATTCGCTCCTATCTTGCCTCCCTGCGAAAACAGGGCCGCGCTCTTCCAGGCGCCGACCCTTGCATTTTCGGGCAACGTACCTTCGCCTGTCTGACGCGTGGTGGCTGAATAGTTACGTTCTCTCCTCAATCTCTTCGTACCAGTTTCGGCATGGCGTAAGACCCGTCGATCAGCGGCGCGGTCGGTCCATAGAAGCGCGCAGCGACGCGGAACGGTCCTTGCGGGGGCAGCGGTAGCCAGTTTCGCGCCTGTTCCGGGTCAGACGGCTTGTCATGCTGGAAATACAAGGTGAGCTTGCCGTCGTTCACCGCAAACTGCCCGGCCGCGACCTGGTAGCTCGTTACGCTGTAGCGGTCGATCGGGTTGTCGACAAAGTAGCCGCTGTCGTCGTAGACCGGCAGCTCCCAGAACTCGGTGACCGCAGGAAGGTTCTTCATGTCGAGCGTCATCGTGTAGCGACGGGCGCTGTCGAGCGGCCTGCCCTGTGCGTCCGCCATGGCGTAGGCAATGGTGTGCGACTGGTATGGCACGGGGCTGCCCCAGGCAATGTCCGCGGCCCCGGCCCTCGCCTTGAAGTCGTTGCCGTTGTTGAGGAGACTGCTCTGCAGCTTCCAGCCGTTCATGTCGGCCTGCGCGGCGCTGAACGCCGCGCGCGCCTCGGCACGTGCGGCGTCGAACCCCTTCTGCACGGCGCTGCGCTGCGCGCGTGTGAGCCTTTCCGGATCGAATCTCACGCCCTTGCGCAGGCCGAGCGGCCCCAGCGCGCGCAAGGTATCGCGCTCGGTCACCGAGTCGCTACGCAGGGTCAGGGATTCGTCGTTGATCACGAGGCTGGCCAACTGCAGGTAATCGGTGGCCGTCATCGAGTTGGCCATGTCGGAAATCTGAGACATGCGCGCAAAGGTGCGGTAGTTCGCGGCCTGCTTCGGGACCTCGGCCAGCGGCACCGGTTTGCCGCCGTTGCGTTTCCAGCGCTCCAGGGGCTCGACAGCCACACCGTCCATCAGGCGATGTGCGGATTCGAAGTCGGCGTCGTCGCGCGTGGTGATCGCCACGCGCAGCGTGATCGCGAACGCGTCGGACGGCGCTCGCACGACCTCGGTGCCGCGAAACCCCTGCGGCAAAGTACCGTGCCAGTTCGGCCCGACGATCAGGTAGCGTTGCGGCGCGTTGCCGGTGAACTGGCTACCCACCATAAAGAACCAGCCGGCGTACTGGTCAAGCGCCTGGATGCTCCAGTAGCGGCCATCTTCGACCTTGGGCGAGGTAACCACGACCGGCTGGCGGGACAGGTCGAAGAAGCCACCGGCATACAGGGTCGAGGCGTTCGGCGTGGTCGCGAAACGCTCTTTCGCGGTGAAGAGCTTCCGGTTCTGCGCCAGGCGGTTGATGCCGCGATATGCGGGCATCGCCTCCGCCTGCGTGAAGACGTAGCGCAACTCGTAGAACCCGGCTTGCTGCAGGCCCCAGAAGTACGCCTGCCGGGTCAGCGCTTCGATCTGATGAGGCGCAAGCCGCGCATCGATGCCCGCCGGGGCCAGGGGCGCCGGCGTCGGCTGGGCGTGGGCCTGCAGGCAAGCAAGGGCGAGGATGGCGGCGCAGGCGCGCCGCGACCAGTTGGCATTCATCGATGTGCTCCTTGTCGGTAAGGCTGCCCGATGGCATCGGGTCAGCAGCGCGGCACGACGCCGCCGGGCATGACTGCCCAGGGCCCGCCGTAGCCGCTACGCACGTCAGTGTCCCCGCAATGCCGGGCGCCGGCATCGTCCGGGTGAATGGCTGGGATCTACTCCAAATATGGGTGGCGCCGGCCCACGGCGCGTGCGTGGCTCAACTGAGCGACATGACGCTGTTGAGCAGCGTGCGCACCAGCTCGGCTTGCCGGGTGACGCCCGCTTTCTGGAAGACGGAGCGCAAATGGCTGCGCACGGTATTGGTCTTCACCTTCAACGCTTCGGCTGCGGCTTCCAGCGAACAGCCGTTGGCCATCAGCAGCGCCAGCGATGCCTCCGCCGGCGTGAAATCAAACAACTGGCGCAACACCTCGACGGAGGTCCGGGAGCTGCACGCGGGGTCGCGGATGACCACCACGCAAGCGGGACACCATTTGTTCTCTTCCGACCATTCCCTAACGGGTATCGCGCGGATCAACACCTCGAGCCTGCCCTTGCCCGAAGGGCGGGCCAGGGACATCGCCTCCACCATGGGCCCGGGGGCGCCGTCATCGTGTGAGATCGGGATCGAATCGATCGAGCGCCGGACCAGCTCACGGAAGCGGCCGCGCGCCCGGCTGTCTGCGAGCTCGAACTTGCCGCCGCGCAGGCGGATACCGTCATCCTCGCTCAGAACCGTGCGCGCCGCCGCATTGGCCTTGAGCACGATGCCCTGGTCGTCCAGCATGACCATGCCGATCTGCATGCGGTCGACCGCGTGTTCGTAGAGGCCACGTTCGGACTCGGCCACATCGATGCGGGAGTACACGTCGACGGCGCGCTTGATGTGAGGCAGCAGCGCAATGCAGACGGCTTCGTCCTTCTCCGAGAAATCCCCGGCGTCGTGGCTGCGGCACAGGCGGAAGCGGCACATCACGCCGTCGTCGGTCTGGATATCCGCGCCAAGGATATAGCGCATATCCATGCCCTTGAGCAGTTGCCGGTAGATGCCGCTCTGGCACCATGCCTCGGTGCCCAGGAACTTGTCCACCGTGGTCACGGTGCCTGGCGGCAGGTCGACAAACGGGTCCAGCGCATGGTAATGGCTGTCGTACGTGATCGGGTTGCGCGCATAGGTGTCGCGCGGCGGCATGTTGAACATCGATCCGGGACGGTCGAACGTGGGCGGTCGCAGCATCAGGGCTGCGGCGCGGGCATTGAGCAGGACGCGCACGGACTCGAGCGCGCTCGACCACGGTGCTTCCTCGAGCGGTCCGCGATAGATGGCGTCGAGCAGCTCGCCATACTGCGGGACCGTAAAACCCGCCGTTGCATAGATCGAAGGCTCGATACGATGCACGGTTTTCGCCATTGACATATTCCTCTCGTCTTCAGGTGAAGAATTGCCAGCCGGATTGTTCCATGCATTCCGGCGCGGGCACCATTGGCGTTCACCCGAAGGGCGACCGGCGCTTCGGCACATCGTCTGCGCAGACAGGGGGCGTCCACTACATTCCGAGGTCGCGCGCCCGCCTCCGCCACGCTTCTCGTCTCTGCGCAAGTGGCTGGGACGGCTCACAAGACTTCCCAGGAAATTCAGCCGCGCCAGCAGCCAGAGGCGCTAAAGCCGCGCCCCTTCGCGCCCCACCGCGCCACCCGCCAAAAGCCCAACCAACCCCACCTGGCTAGTCCCAACAGACGATGCCCACATCCCGCTTCCCCTGAACAATGGCTTCACCAACCTGCCGCACCCAACGCGGCAGCAAATGAAATCCAGGAACAGCGAGGAGGCAGCATGATGGACATCCGAGCGCTCGGCTATATCGTGGTCGAGTCCACCGACACCGAGCGCTGGCGCCACTACGGCGAGCAAGTGCTCGGCATGGCGTGCACCAATGCGCCCCATGGCGCGCTCTATCTCAAGATGGACGAGCGCGACTACCGCTACCTGATCGTGCCCGGCAAGCAGGACCGCTACCTGGCATCGGGCTGGGAGCTGGCCGGCGAGGCGGCCTTCAACCACGCGCTTGCCACGTTGCGTGCCGCCAACGTGGAAGTCACGCATGCCAGCGAGGCTGAGCGCATCCAGCGGCGCGCGCAGGCTGTGGCCTGGTTCGCCGATCCTTCCGGCAACCGGCACGAGATCTTCTGGGGCATGCGATCGGATTTCCTGCGCTTTGTCTCGCCCATCGGCGTGTCGTGCTTCGTCACCGATCCGCTGGGTGCGGGGCACTCCGTGCTGCCGGCGCCGGCCTTTGACGAAACCTATGCCTTTCTGCGTGATGTGATGGGCTTCGGCCTGTCGGACATCTTCCGCGCGCGCTTCACTACTGATCCGGCGGAGCCGGAGAAGCGCATCCACTTCCTGCATTGCGGCAACGGGCGGCACCACAGCCTGGCCATCTTCGAGGCCCCCGCGCCCAGCGGCTGCGTCCATGTGATGGCCGAGGTGCCGGACATGGGGGAGGTGGGCCGCGCGCTCGACCGCGCGCAGCAGCACGGCGTGGCGCTCTCGGCCACGCTGGGCCAGCACTGCAACGATCGCATTGTTTCCTTCTACATGAAGACGCCCGGCGGCTTCGACCTCGAGTACGGCTACGGTGGGCTGGTGGTCGACTGGAGCCAGCACGCCGCCTTTGAGGCCACCCGGGTCAGCCTGTGGGGCCACGATTTCAGCATCGGATATCGCTAGAACTATGCGCAAGACACTGGACAAGACCATGACCGCGGCCGAAGTGGTCGGCCGCCTCGCTGATGGCATGACCATCGGTATCGGCGGCTGGGGCCCTCGCCGCAAGCCGATGGCGCTGGTGCGGGAAATCCTGCGCTCGCCGCTGAAGGACCTTACCGTGGTGGCCTACGGCGGCCCGGAAGTCGGCATGCTGTGCGCTGCCGGCAAGGTGCGCAAGGTGGTGTTCGGCTTCGTCTCGCTCGACGTGATCCCGCTGGAGCCGCATTTCCGCGCGGCCCGCGAGCGCGGCGAAATCGACGTCTGGGAACTCGACGAGGGCATGTTGCAGCTCGGCTTGCGCGCCGCTGCCGCGCGCCTGCCGTTCCTGCCGACGCGCGCCGGGCTCGGGACCGACGTGCTGGCTTGCAACCCCGCACTCAGGACCGTGCGCTCGCCCTACGCCGATGGCGAGGTGTTGCTGGCGATGCCGGCCATCCCGCTCGACGCTGCGTTGCTGCATGTCAACGAGAGCGATGTGCTGGGCAACACCCGTATCGATGGCCCCGATCCCTTTTTCGACGAGTGGTTCGCGCGGGCGGCGGGCCGGTGCTATGTGAGCTGCGAGGTCCTGCACGACCGCCTGGAGGACGAAGACCTCGCGCGGGCGCGCAACAACCCCTTCGAGCGCGCGCTTGTCAGCGGCGTGGTGCACGCGCCAGGCGGGGCGCATCCCACTTCCTGCGGGCCGGCCTATGGCTTTGACCTGCCGCAGCTGAAGGCCTACTGCGCCAGCGCCGAGCAGGAGGCGGGCTTCGCCACCTACCGCAAGGACGTGATCGGCGGCACCGAAGCCAGCTACCTGGACAAGATCGGTGGCATGCGCCACGTGCTGGACCTGCCGTTGCCGGTCCTTTGAACCCGTCACAAGGAGAAGGAGCCATCGTGAGCGCCACTCAACAATTCACTCTCGCCGAACTGATGATCGCCGCCGCAGCCCGTGCCTGGCGCGACGACGGCGAGGTCATGGCCACCGGCATCGGCACCGGCCCGCGCATCGCGGCCGGGCTGGCGCGGTTGCTGCACAACCCTGGCCTGATGCTGACCGACGGCGAAGCCTATCTGGTGGAAGAGCCGGTGCCGCTGGGGCGCCGCGAGCCGGGCTTCAAGGTGCGCGCCAGCGGCTGGATGGGCTATGCGCGCGTATTCGACTGCCTGTGGGGCGGGCGTCGGCATGCGCTGGTGATGCCCACCCAGATCGATCGCTTCGGCCAGGCCAATATTTCCATGCTCGGCGGCACCCATGCGCAGCCAAAGAAGCAACTGCTCGGCGCACGCGGCTTTCCCGGCAACAGCATCCACCATGCCAACTCCTTCTTTGTGCCGGCGCACAGCCCGCGCGCCTTTGTGGCCGGCGAGGTCGATATGGTGTGCAGCGTGGGCTATAACCCGGCGCGCCAGATCGAAGGCATGCGCAGCTTTGTCGACCTGCGGGTGATCGTGACCGACCTGTGCGTGATGGATTTCACCGGTCCCGATCACGCCATCCGCGTGCGCTCGCTGCATCCTGGCGTGAGCCTGGAGCAGGTGCGGGCGGCCACCGGATTCGCACTGGCCAACCCATCCGGGGAAATACTGCCGCAGACCCCCGCGCCCACCGCGGATGAGCTGGCCGTCATCGGCCGGCTCGATCCGCACAACCTGCGCGCCGCCATCGTGCGCGAGAACCCGGCCGTGCGCGCCGCGTGAGGAACACCATGTCATCGCAAGCTAACGAATCCCTTGGGCTGGGCCCCAACGCCGAGGTGCTTTTTGAGGCGGCCGACGGCGTGGCCATCGTCACCATGAACCGGCCGCAGTACCACAACGCGCAGAACTCCAAGATGACCTACGCGCTGGACGAAGCGTTCCGGCGCGCGGCGGCGGACGATGCGGTCAAGGTCGTGATCCTGCGCGGGGCCGGCAAGCACTTCTCGGCCGGGCACGATATCGGCACGCCGGGGCGCGACATTGGCGAGTCGTTCGAGCGCGTTTCGCTGTGGCCCGACCATGTGGGCAAGCCGGGCGGCGAGATGCTTTACACCCGCGAGCAGGAGGTCTACCTCGGCATGTGCCGGCGCTGGCGCGACCTGCCCAAGCCGACCATCGCCATGGTGCACGGCGCCTGCATTGCCGGTGGCCTGATGCTGGCCTGGGTGTGCGACCTGATCGTGGCGTCGGACGATGCCTTCTTTGCCGATCCGGTGGTGCGCATGGGCATTCCGGGTGTGGAGTATTTCGCGCACGCCTACGAGCTCAATCCGCGCATCGCCAAGGAATTCCTCTTCATGGGCGAGCGCATGGATGCCCAGCGCGCCTACCAGATGGGCATGGTCAACCGCGTGGTGCCGCGCGCGGCGCTGGATGCCACCGTGCAGGGCATGGCGGCCAAGATCGCGCAGATGCCGCGGCTGGGCTTGAGCCTCACCAAGCAGGCCATCAATCACGTCGAGGAACTGCAGGGCAAGCGCGCGGCCATGGACGCTGCCTTTGCCTGGCACCACTTCGCCCATGCCCACAACGAGCTGGTCAGCGGCGACAAGCTGGGCGGCTTCGACGCACGCGCCATGGCGGCTTCGCAACGCACCGGCGAGGAGAAGGCGGCATGAGCGGCGCGCCCCTGCATACCGTGCTGTGCGACTTGCTGGGTTGCCGCTACCCGATCGTGCAGACCGCGATGGGCTGGGTGGCCGATGCCCGCCTGGTGGCCGCCAGCAGCAATGCCGGGGCCTTCGGCTTCCTGGCCGGCGCCACCATCGAGCCGGGCGCAGTCGAGCAAGAGATCCTGCGGGTGAAGGCGCTCACCAGCCAGCCCTTCGGCATCAACTTCCATATGTTCCAGCCCAACGCCGACGAGGTGGTCGAGATGGCCATCCGCCACCGGCTGCGCGCGGTCAGCTACGGACGCGGGCCGGACGCCGCGATGATCGGCCGGCTCAAGGCCGCGGGCGTGGTGTGCATGCCCACCGTGGGCGCGGCCAAGCACGCCGCCAAGGCCGTGGAGCTGGGCGCCGACGTGGTGACCGTGCAGGGCGGGGAGGGCGGCGGGCATACGGGCGGCACGCCCACCACGCTGCTGCTGCCGCAGGTGCTGGACAAGGTGGCGGTGCCGGTGGTGGCCGCGGGCGGCTTCTTCGACGGCCGCGGGCTGGCCGCGGCGCTGGCCTACGGCGCGGCGGGCATCGCCATGGGCACGCGCTTCCTGATGTCCGGCGAGTCGCCGGTGCCGCCGCAAACGCTGGAGCGCTACCTGGCAGTCCGGGATGCGGCGCAGATCCGCGTCTCGCTTGCCATCGACGGCCTGCCGCAACGGATGATCGACAACCGCCTGCTGCTGGCGCTGGAGCAGGCCGGAGCGCTGCGCCGCACGCTGATGGCGCTGGCTACCGCCCGCCAGTGGCGCCAGCACAGCGGCATGGGGCTCGCGCAGATGCTGGCGGTGGCTTGGCGCGCGCTGCGCCAGCACGACTACACCACGGCGCAAACGCTGATGGCGGCCAACGCGCCCGTGCTGATCCAGCGCGCCATGGTCGAAGGCCACCCCGACGAAGGCGTGCTGCCGAGCGGACAGGCCGCGGCGGCCATTGGCGCCATCGAATCCTGCGAGCAGATCGTTGCCCGCATTGCCGCGCAGGCCCAGGCGCGCCTGGGCGCGCTGACGGGACCATCCAGCGCCAGGCCGGAACGCGGCAATCCCATCCAAGCCATCCATTGAAGGCAGACGTTCATGACAACGACGAGATCAAGCGAGCCTGTAGCACTGGCCGGTAACGAGCCCTTTCACATCGAGGTGCGGGACGGCGTGGCGGAACTGGCGATCGCCCATCCCCCGGTCAACGCGCTGGACAGCGCGGGCTGGCATGCGCTGGCGGCGGCCATCGAGCGGCTCGGCAGGGATGACGCCGTGCGCGTGATCGTGCTGCGCGCAGAGGGCCGGGGTTTCTGCGCCGGGGTCGACATCAAGGAGCTGGCGGCCCACCCGCAGCGCATCGTGGCGGTCAACGCCGGCAACTACGTCACCTTCCGCGCGGTCCATCGCAATCCAAAGCCTGTGATCGCGGCGGTGCACGGCTTCGTGCTTGGTGGCGGCATCGGCATCTGCGGCGCGGCGGATATCCTGATCGCCGCCGAGTGCGCGCGCTTCGGCGTGCCCGAGATCGACCGTGGCGCCATGGGCGGCGGTGCCCACCTGCAGCGCATGTTTGGCGTGCAGAAGGTGCGGGCGATGTATTTCACCGGCGACATGATCGACGCCGCCGAAGCCTACCGCCTGGGCGCGGTGGAGCGGGTGGTGCCGCGCACGGCGCTGCGCGATACCGCGCTGGAGATGGCGCGGCGCATCGCGCAGAAAAGCCCGGCCATGGTGCGCCTGGCCAAGGAGGCGCTCAACGGCGTGGAGGACGGCAACCTGGAGGACAAGTACCGCTGGGAGCAGGGCTTCACGCTGCAAGCCTATATGAGCGCGGATTCCGACGAGGCGCGCGCCGCCTTCGTGGAAGGGCGCGAAGCGCGCTTCGCGGCGCAGGCTTCCACTGTCAACGCCTGAGGTTGCCCGATGCATCTCGAATACACCGAACGCCAGCAGGCCTTTCGCGCCGAGATCCGTGCCTGGCTGGCCGAGCGCGTGCCGCGCGCGCCGCTGGCCAGCTTCGACACCGCCGAAGGCTTCGCGCAGCATCGCGACTGGGAGCGCACCCTGTACGAGGGGCGCTGGAGCATGGTGACCTGGCCCAAGGAACTGGGCGGACGCGGCTGCGACCTGATCGAATGGCTGATCTTCGAGGAGGAGTACTGGCGGGCTGGCGCGCCGATGCGCGTCAACCAGAACGGCATCTTCCTGCTCGGGCCGACCTTGATGGAGTTCGGCACGCCGGAGCAGAAGGCGCGTTTCCTGCCACGCATGGCCGCCGGCGAGCACGTGTGGGCGCAGGGCTGGTCGGAGCCGAACGCGGGCTCCGACATGGCCGCGATCCGCTGCACCGCCATCCGGCAGGGCGACGAGTACGTGCTTAACGGGCAGAAGATCTGGTCGACCCGCGCGGTCTGGGCCGACTGGCTGTTCGGCCTGTTCCGCACCGATCCCGCGTCGTCGCGCCACCACGGCCTGACGTTCCTGCTGATGCCGCTGGATACGCCCGGCATCACGGTGCGGCCCATCCGCCAGCTGAACGGCCTGACCGGCTTTGCCGAGATCTTCTTCGACGATGTGCGGGTGCCGGCGGAGAACCGGCTGGCGGCGGAGGGGGCGGGCTGGCAGGTGGCGATGGCTACCGCCGGCTTCGAGCGCGGGCTGATGCTGCGCTCCCCGGCGCGCTTCCAGGAGACCGCGCGCGCGCTGGTCCGGCTCTACCAGGAACACCGGGAATCGGCCGACCGCGACCCCGCATTGCGCGACGCCGTCACGCGGGCCTGGATGGATACCGAGGCCTATGCGCTATCCACCTACGCCACCGCCAGCAGGCTGGCCAAGGGCGGGCATATCGGCGCGGAGTCCAGCACCAACAAGGTGTTCTGGTCCGAGCTGGATATCCGCATGCACGAAACCGCGCTGGCGATCCTCGGCCAGCGCGGTGAACTGGTGCCCGCGCAAGACGCGGCGCAAGGCACGCTCGGTGCCTGGCTGGACGGCTTCCTGTTCGCGCAGGCGGGGCCGATCTACGCGGGCACCAATGAGATCCAGCGCAACATCGTCGCCGAACGCCTGCTGGGGATGCCGCGCGCCTGAGCGCGCGCGGCGGCAGCCAGTCTGACATCGTCCTTGACCCAACCGTGAACCACGATGGAATTCGCATTCAACGAAGAGCAGCAGCAGTTCGTCGATTCAATCAGGCGCTTCCTGATGACCGAAGTGACGCCAGAGCTGACGCGGGAACAGTGGAGCAGCGCCAGCGGCCGCTCCGATGCCCTTTGGCAGAGGCTGGCCGCGCAGGGCCTGACGGCGTTGCTGGTGCCGCAGGCTTGCGGCGGCCTGGGGCTGTCCGAAACCGAATGGGCGCCGCTGGCGCAGGAGTGCGGCTACTTCGCGCTGGCCGAGCCGCTGCTGGACACCGCGCTGGTAGCGGCCGGCATGCTGTCGGACTGCCACGCCGCCACGCAGGACGCAGGCATCCGCGAGCGCTGCGAAAGCTGGCTGCGCCGCATCGCGCACGGCGGCGCGCGCGTGGCGGTGGCGCATCCGGGCCAGGCCCTGGTGGCTGACGCCCACGTCGCCGATGCCATCCTGTGCGAGCACGGCGGCGCGCTGCACCTGGTGCTGCCGGCGCAGGCCACGCTCACCGCGCATGCCAGCCTCGATCCTTCACGCCGGCTCTTCGCGCTCGGCTGGGCGCCGGACGCCGGCAGCCTGGTGCTGAGCGCGACGGCCGCGAAGCCCGTGTGGGAAGCCGCGCTCAATCGCGGTGCGCTCGGCGTCGCCGCGCAGATGCTCGGCCTGACGCAACGCATGCTGGATATCGCCATCGACTACAGCATCCAGCGCAAGCAGTTCGGCAAGGCCATCGGCGCCAACCAGGCGCTCAAGCACCTGCTGGCGGATGTCGCCATCCAGCACGAATTCGCCAAGCCGGTGGTGTACCGCGCGGCCTGCACGCTGGCGCAAGGCCATGGCACCGCCGGGCTGCATGTGTCGCACGCGCTGCTGGCCGCCACGCGCACCGCGCTGCTCGCGGCACGCAACACCATGCAGGTGCACGGCGCGATGGGCTACACCTGGGAGCTGGACCTGCAGATCTTCATGAAGCGCGCCTGGGCCCTGGCCGACAGCTGGGGCGACCGGGCCTTGCACAAGGCGCGCGTGGACGCGCACATCCTCGGGGCGGCCGTGCCGATCGGGGCCGGCGCCACCTTTGCCACCTTTGCCACTACAGCCAACTTGGCATCAACACTTTGACAGGCGGAATGACCGAATGACCATGAGAGATGCATATATCGTCGACGCGCTGCGCACCCCGACCGGACGCCGCAAGGGTGGCCTGGCACACATGCACGGGGCCGACCTTGGCGGCTTCGTGCTGGCCGAGCTGGTGGGCCGCAACACCATCCCGGCTGCGGAGTATGACGACGTGGTGTTCGGCTGCGTCGACACCATCGGGCCGCTGGCCGGCAATATCGCCCGCAGCGCCTGGCTGGCCGCCGGGCTGCCGCTGGCCGTGCCCGGCGTGACCGTGGACCGCCAGTGCGGCTCGTCGCAACAGGCCGTGCACTTCGCCGCGCAAGCGGTGATGAGCGGCAACCAGGACGTGGTCATTGCCGGCGGCGTGCAGACCATGACGCAGATCCCGATTTCATCGGCCATGCTGGCCGGGCAGGCGCTTGGCTTTGCCGATCCGTTCTCCGGCAGCGGGGGCTGGCAGGCGCGTTTCGGTGACCAGCCGGTGTCGCAGTTCCACGCCGCGCAGCGCATCGCCGGGCACTGGCAGCTGTCGCGCGAGGCGATGGAGGCCTATGCGCTGCAAAGCCACCAGCGCGCAGCCAAGGCCATCGAGAGCGGCCGCTTCCAGCGCGAGATCGTGCCTTGCGAAGGCGTGGTCCACGACGAAACGCCGCGGCCCGATACCTCGCTCGCCAAGATGGCATCGCTCGAACCGCTGATGCCCGGCAGCGCGCTGACCGCTGCGGTTTCCAGCCAGACCGCGGACGCGGCGGCGGCATTGCTGGTGGTCTCCGAAGATGCGCTCAAGCGCTACGGGCTCACGCCGCGCGCGCGCATCGCCCATATGAGCGTGATGGGCGACGACCCGCTGTGGATGCTGACCGCGCCCATTCCCGCGACGAAACGCGCGCTGGCGCGCAGCGGCCTGCGCTGGGAGGACATCGACGTGGTGGAGATCAACGAGGCGTTTGCTTCGGTGGCGATGGCCTGGCTGGCCGAGACCGGCTACCCGGCCGAGCGCACCAACCCGAACGGCGGCGCCATCGCGCTGGGGCATCCGCTGGGCGCAACCGGCGCGCGGCTGATGACCACGCTGCTGCACGAACTGGAGCGCACGGGCGGCCGCTACGGCCTGCAGACCATGTGCGAGGGCGGCGGCCTGGCCAACGTCACCATCATCGAGCGCCTGTGAGCCGGGTTCGCGGGGCATTGGCGCAAGCAACGGATAAGGGGAGTAGCGACATGGGAATCTGCGACGCACGGACCGTCATCATCACCGGCGCCGGCGGCGGCCTGGGGCGCGCCTACGCGCTGGCCTTCGCCGCCGAAGGCGCCAGCGTGGTGGTCAACGATATTCGCCGCGAGGCGGCCGAGGCGGTATGCGGGGAGATCCGCGCGCAAGGCGGGCAGGCGCTCGCCAGCGACGACGACATCACGCAACTGGCCACGGCCCAGCGCATCGTCGATGCCGCGCTGGCGGCCTTTGGCGAGGTGCATGTGCTGGTCAACAACGCCGGCATCTGCCGCGACCGCATGTTCGTCAGCCTGAGCGAGGCGGACTGGGACGAGGTGATGCGCGTGCACCTGCGCGGCCACTTCTGCCTGGCCAACTTGCTGGCGCGGCGCTGGCGCGACGCGGCCAAGGCCGGGCGGCCGGTCGATGCGCGCATCATCAACACCAGCTCCGGCGCCGGGCTGCAAGGCTCGGTGGGTCAGTCCAACTACGCCGCCGCCAAGGCCGGCATTGCCGCGCTGACGCTGGTGCAGGCGGCGGAGCTGGAGCGCTATGGCATCACCGCCAACGCGCTCGCGCCGGCGGCCCGCACCGGCATGACCGAAGACGTGTTCGCGCAGGTGATGAAGGCGCCGGCCGAAGGCTTCGACTACTACGACCCGGCCAATATCGCGCCGCTGGTGGTCTGGCTTGGCAGCCGGGCCTCGCGCCATGTCACCGGCCGCGTGTTCGAGGCGTCGGGCGGCATGGTGGCGGTGGCGCAAGGCTGGCGCACCGGCGTGAGCACCGACAAGGGCGCGCGCTGGCAAGCGGCCGAGTTGGGGGGCGTGATCGACGTGCTGCTCGCCCGCGCCGAGCCCGCGCAACGCGTCTACGGCACCTGAGGCGAGGACGCACGATGCGCTTCACGCTCTCCCTGGAACAACAAATGATCCGCGACGCCGCGCGCGATTTCCTGGCCGTGCGCAGCGATTCGGCGGCGGTCCGGCGGGTGGTGGATGCGGTTGCCGGCGCGGCGCGGGACGGCCATGACACCGCCCTGTGGCGGGAGATGGCCGGCGAGCTGGGCTGGTGTGGCATCGCCTTGCCGGAGCCGGCCGGCGGCGCCGGGCTGGGCGCTGTCGAACTGGCGCTGCTGATGGAGCAGATGGGCCAGCGGCTGGCCTGTGTGCCGTACTGGTCGGCCATCTGCCTGGCGGCGCCGGCGCTGGCGGGCAGCCTCGCGCCCGAGGCCGCCGCGCCGTGGCTGGCGCGGCTGGCGCAGGGCGAGGCGCGGGCTGCGCTCGCCTTGCCTGCCTGGATGGCGCCCTGCGCGCACGGCTTGCTCGATGCCGATGCGCTGAGCGTCACTGCCGCCGTGGCCGGGGATGGCTTTGTGCTGGACGGGCAGCTTGCGCAGGTGTTCGACGCCGCTGGCGCGGACTGGCTGCTGGTGCCCGCGCGCCTGTGCGGTGACGCGGCAGGGCAGCCGGCGCTGTTCCTGCTGCAAACCGCAGCGCTGGCAGGCCAGCCAGGCTTCGGGCTGCGCCGCCTGGACGTGTTGGACCGTACCCGCCCGCTGGCCGATCTCGTCTTCGACGGGCTGCGTGTGGACGCGAACGCTTGCCTGGCGCAAGGCGCCGGGGTGGCGGCGGGAGTCGGCGCGGCCGTGTGGCACGGCAGCCTGATGCTCGCCGCCGAGCAGCTCGGCGGCGCCCAGCAATGCCTCGACCTTACCGTGGCCTATGCCGCCGAGCGCATCCAGTTTGGCCGGCCGATCGCCGCCTTCCAGGCCGTCAAGCACCGCTGCGCGCAGATGATGGTGGCGGTGGAGGCGGCGCGCTCCGCGGTGCATGGCGCCGCGCGGGCCTGGCAGGCGGGTGTGGCAGGTGGCGCTGCAGGTGGCGCTGCAGGTGGCGCGATGGACACAGCCAGGCTCGATGTAGCCGCGGCACGCCTTGCCGCCGGCGATGCCTTCGCCTTCTGCGCCCAGGAGGCCATCCAGTTGCACGGTGGCGTGGGTTTTACCTGGGAGTACGACCCCCAGCTCTATTTCAAGCGCGCGCAAGCCGCCGGCGGCTGGCTGGGGGGCTCGGCGGCCGCGCTCGCTTGCATCGCAGATGGCTTGCCGGCCGCATGCGCAGACTCAGCACTGCAAGGATAAGCATGGACTCGATGGAAAACCAAAGCGCCTGCGCCGGGCAGGCGCAACTGCGCGCGCAGGTGGCGGACTGGATGTCCGCCAACCTGCGCGGCGAATTCGACTGCCTGAAGCATCGCGGCGGCCCCGGCGACGAAGAGGCGCATCCCGGGCTGCGCAAGGCCTGGGAGCGCCGCCTGGCCGAAGGCGGCTGGACCTGCGTGGGCTGGCCGCAGGCGCACGGCGGGCGCGGCTTGCCGGTGATGTCGCAGGTGATCTTCCAGGAGGAGTACGCGCGTGCCGGCGGCCCCGGCCGCATGGGCCATATCGGCGAAGGGCTGATCGGTCCCACGCTGATCGCCTTCGGCAGCGAGGCGCAGAAGGCCCGCTTCCTGCCGGGCATCCGCAACGGCACCGAATTCTGGTGCCAGGGCTACTCGGAGCCGGGCGCCGGCTCCGATCTCGCCAATGTGCGCACCCGCGCCGAGCGCGATCCTGCCACCGGCGACTGGCGCGTGAGCGGGCAGAAGGTGTGGACCTCGCTGGCCCACGAGTCGGACTGGATCTTCGTGCTGGCGCGCTGCGATCCGGCGTCGCGCGGCAACAAGGGCCTGGTTTTCCTGCTGATGCCGCTGGCGCAACCGGGCGTGGAGATCCGCCCGATCCGCCAGATGGGTGGCGGCGTGGAGTTCAACGAGGTGTTCTTCGATGGCGCACGCGCCGCCGCCGCCGATGTGCTGGGCGCGCCGGGCGACGGCTGGCGCATCGCCATGGCGCTGCTGGGCTTCGAGCGCGGCATCTCCACCCTGGGCCAGCAGATGCAGTTCACCCACGAGCTGGGCTGGATCACCGAGGCCGCGCGCGCGAACGGCGCCTGGCAGGACGCGGCGCTGCGCCAGCGCATGGCGCGCGCCTGGGCCGGCCTGCGGGTGATGCGCTACAACGCGCTGCGCATGCTGGAAGGCGCGGAGCAGGGCGGTGGCGGCGGTGGCGGCGATGGCGGCGC
Source organism: Cupriavidus basilensis (assembly GCF_000832305.1). Classification (NCBI taxonomy): domain Bacteria; kingdom Pseudomonadati; phylum Pseudomonadota; class Betaproteobacteria; order Burkholderiales; family Burkholderiaceae; genus Cupriavidus; species Cupriavidus basilensis. Next base: position 2,535,300 of record NZ_CP010537.1, on the reverse strand, counting down.
GCCGTTGCAGCGCGAGACCCTGATCTACAAGTACTACTGGTCGAACTGGCACCGCGACCTGGGCCAGCTCGCGCTCGACGTGCTTGGCCCCAACGCTAACCGGATCGACGAAGCCGACGCGCGCCGCACGCGCCTGCAGCAGATGGCGCTGTTCTCGCGCGCCGACACCATCTACGCCGGTACCAACGAAATCCAGCTCAATATCATCGCCGAGCGCGGGCTGGGCATGCCCCGCGAGGCCAGAGGACAGTCATGACTGAAATGGCAGACAAGCAACCGGCCATGGCCGGCACCCCGATCCCACCGCCGGCTTATGTGGCCGGCCACCAGCTGCTGGCCGGCAAGAGCGTGCTGATTACCGCCGCCGCCGGCGCGGGCATCGGCTTCGCTGCCGCCAGGCGCTGCGCGGAGGAGGGCTGCCGCGCGCTGATGATCTCCGATATCCATGAGAAGCGGCTCGACGAGGCCGTGGCAACCCTGCGCGCCGAAACCGGCCTGCAGGCGATCCATGGCCAGCTTTGTGACGTCTCCGACCAGGCCCAGGTGCGGTCCCTGGTGGCGGCGGCCGAGGAGGCCCTGGGCGGCACCGATGTGCTGATCAACAACGCCGGGCTGGGCGGCTCGCGCCGCATAGTCGAGATGGACGATGCCGAATGGTCGCGGGTGCTCGACATTACGCTTACCGGCACCTTCCGCATGACGCGGGCCATGCTGCCGCATATGCAGGCGCGCCGGCGCGGCGTGATTGTCAACAACGCTTCGGTGCTGGGCTGGCGAGCGCAGAAGGAGCAGGCCCATTACGCCGCCGCCAAGGCCGGCGTGATGGCGCTGACACGCTGCAGCGCGGTGGAGGCTGCGGAGTTCGGCGTGCGCATCAATGCGGTGGCGCCGAGCATCGCCTTGCACGATTTCCTGCGCAAGTCGGCGCCAGCGGAGCTGCTGCGGGAGCTGGCCTCGCGCGAGGCGTTCGGGCGGGCGGCCGAGGTGTGGGAGGTGGCGAACGTGATGGTGTTTCTGGCTAGCGACTATGCGTCGTACATGACGGGCGAAGTGTTGCCTGTGAGCAGTCAGCGGGCGTAGCGGCTATCGGAGAAAAACCAGAGGCATCGGCCGAAGCCGCGGAGCAGGCCAAAGCCGCGCGCCATGACGACGGCTGTCTCTCCCTCTCCCCTCAGGGGGAGAGGGCCGGGGAGAGGGGTGGCTTAGCTAGGAGCCACTTGAAGCGAAGCCCGTGGTTTTTGACGGCACGACAGCGTGACGAGCGCCCGCCCTCTCCCCCGGCCCCTCTCCCACAAGTGGGAGAGGGGAGCAAACCAGCGATGGAGATCGGCGACGGTGCGGAGCAGGAACCCCCGCAACAGGGAAGCAGCAAGGCAAGGAGAGGCATGACACGAGTATTCAATGGCGCCGAGGCGCTGATGCGCGCCGTGGGCGAGCAACTGGGACACAGCGCCTGGACCGTCATCACGCAGGCGCGCATCGATGGCTTTGCCCAGGCCACCGGCGACCACCAATGGCTGCACGTGGATCCCGGGCGCGCCGCGCAAGGCCCCTTTGGTGCCTGCATCGCGCACGGCTACCTCACCCTGTCGCTGGTCAACCAGTTCCTGCCGGAGATCCTGACGGTGGAGAACCTGCGCTGGGGCGTCAACTACGGCTGCGACAAGGTGCGCTTCCCGGCGCCGGTGCGGGTCGGCTCGCGCCTGCGTGGCGTGGGCGAACTGGTGCGCGCAGAGGCGCTGCCCGGCGGTGTGCAGTCGGTGGTGCGCGTCAGCGTGGAAATCGAGGGCGAGGATAAGCCCGCTTGCGTGGCCGACACCATCAGCCGCTATTACTTTTGATCCTTCCAAGGAAAGCAGCATGAGAGAAGCAGTCATTGTCGCCGTGGCGCGTACGCCCATCGGCAAGGCATTCCGCGGCGCCTTCAACGATACCGAGGCGCCGGCGCTGGGCGCTCACGTGGTGCGCGCCGTGGTGGAGCGGGCGGGGATCGACCCGGCCGAGGTCGACGATGTACTGATCGGCGCCGCCGCGCAGCAGGGCACGCAGGGCTACAACCTGGGCCGGCTGTGCGCGGTGGCGGCGGGCCTGCCCGACAGCGTGCCGGGCATGACCATGGACCGCATGTGCTCGTCGGGGCTGATGACCATCGCCACGGCGGCGAAAAGCATCATCTGCGGCGAGGCCGATATCGTGGTGGCCGGCGGCGCCGAGTCGATCTCGCTGACGCAGAATAAGCACAAGAACGCCTATCGCGCGCAATCCGAGGCGGTGCTGGCGCGGCAGCCGGACGCCTATATGGCGATGATCGAGACCGCCGAAGTGGTGGCGCAACGCTATGGCATTGCCCGGGCCGCGCAGGACGAATACGCGCTGCGCAGCCAGCAGCGCACCGCCGAGGCGCAGCGCCAGGGCCTGTTCGACGACGAGATCGTGCCGCTGGAGACCCGCCGCGCGCTGTTCGACAAGGCGGGCGCGCTCACCGGGTACGAAACCGTGCGCCTCGCGCTGGACGAATGCAACCGGCCCGATACCAGCGCCGACAGCCTGGCCGCGCTCAAGCCGGTATGGAGTGGCGGGCGCACGGTGCCGCAAGGGCTCCACATCACCGCGGGCAATGCCTCCCAACTGTCGGACGGCGCCGCCGCCGTGCTGCTGATGAGTGGTGAACAGGCCGAGCGCCGTGGCTTGCGCCCGCTGGGGCGCTATCGCGGCATGGCCGTGGCTGGCTGCGCGGCGGATGAGATGGGCATCGGCCCGGTGTTCGCCGTGCCCAGGCTGCTGGCGCGCCACGGCCTGACGGTCAAGGACGTTGGCCTGTGGGAGCTGAATGAAGCCTTTGCCTGCCAGGTGCTGTACTGCCGGGACACGCTCGGCATTCCCGACGCGCGCCTGAATGTCAACGGCGGCGCCATCGCGATCGGGCATCCGTTCGGGATGTCGGGCGCGCGCATGACCGCGCACGCCTTGCTCGAAGCGCGCCGGCGCGGTGCCGCGCATGCGGTGGTGACGATGTGCGTCGGCGGCGGCATGGGCGCCGCCGCGCTGTTCGACGTGCTGTAGCGGCCATTGCCGGTGGCAGTGCGAGCGGCCGGCACAAGGCCGGCCATGCCCCCCGGCACGGAGGAGACGACAATGAAAAAAGTGATTGGCATCGCCATGTCGCTGACGGTACTGGCCGCCGCGGCATGGTCCTTCTCGCCGCGGCCCTTGCCAGCCTTCGCCGCGACCGCGCTGCGAGCGGACCGGCTGCAGCTCAATGGCATCGCCCGGGCCGGCAGCCGCCTGGTAGCGGTGGGCGAGCGCGGCACCATCCTGCTCAGCGACGACGAAGGTGCGCACTGGCGGCGCGCCAGCGTGACGCCCGAGCATGGCGCCGCGCTCACGCAGCTTGCCTTCGCGCTCGGCAAGGACGACAGGGTCGGTGTGGCGGTAGGCCACGGCGGCTGGATCCTGCGCACCACCGACGGCGGCGAGCATTGGCGGCAAGTAGCCTTCGATGCGGCGCAGCCGGACCCCCTGCTGGGCGTCTGGGGCGAGGCGGCCGGACCGTGGTTCGCCATCGGCAGCTTCGGGCGCTTCCTGGTGTCGCACGACCAGGGCGCGCACTGGCAGTCCGCCGCCACGCCGCAGATGCAGGACAAGCACCTGAACGGCATCGCCGGCGATAGCCAGGGCCGCATGATGCTGGTGGGCGAGAACGGCCTGGTGCTGCGCTCGGCCGATGGCGGTGGCACCTGGGAAGCGGTCAAGGTGCCCTACGCGGGCTCGCTCTACGGCGTGCTGCCGCTGCGCGGTGGCGCCTGGCTGGTCTATGGCATGCGCGGCAACGTGCTGCGCAGCGCCGACTTCGGCGCGACCTGGGAGGCCGCCGAGGTGGGGCTCAAGACCTCGTTCTTCGGTGGCGTGCAACTCGCCGACGGCCGCATCGCGGTGGCCGGCCAGGGCGGCATGCTGGCCGTCTCGGCCGATGGCGGGCGCCATTTCAAGCCGGTGTCGGGCGGCGGCGCGCAGACGCTGGCCGCGCTCATCCCGGCTGCCGGCGGGCATGTCCTGACGCTGGCCGGCAACGCGGGGATTGCCCGCTGCACCCTGGCGCCGGACGCCGCGCCCTGATCCCGCCGCCGCACCAACAGCGCACCTCACCGCATTGCATAGAAGCGAGAACGCCATGACCCGCCCCGAAATCTCCGGCCCCCGGGCCACGACAACCCGCCTGAGCCGCTTCGTCGCGCGTTGCGCGGACCTGCTGATCCGCCGCCGCCGCCTGTTGCTGGTGCTGTGCCTGGCGATGACCGTGGCGATGGGTTTGTCCGCCACGCGCCTGCGGCTCGATCCGGGCTTCAACAAGATGATCCCGCTCCAGCATCCCTATATGCAGGTGCTGGGCAAGTACGCCAGCACCTTCTCGGGCGCCAACACCGTGCTGGTCAGCCTGCGCTGGAAGGGCGACGGCGATATCTACAACCAGGCCTTCATGGACAAGGTGCGCCGGGCCACCGACGAGGTCTTCTTCATCCCCGGGGTGGACCGCGCGCGCGTGTTCTCGCTGTTCACGCCGAACGTGCGCTACACCGAGGTGACCGAGGCGGGCTTTCGCGGTGACGTGGTGGTGCCGGGGCGGTTCTCCGGTTCGCCGGAGCAGCTCGACCAGGTGCGCCGCAATGTGGCGCGCTCCGGCCAGATCGGCCGCCTGGTCAGCAATGATCTCAAGTCTGCCCTGATCCGGGCCGAACTGCGCGAAGTCGATCCCGTTAGCGGCAAGGCGCTCGACTATGGCGAAGTGGCGCGCCAGCTGGAGAAGATCCGCGCCGGCTTTGCCGGCCCCGACGTCGAGGTCAACGTCATCGGTTTTGCCAAGCTGGTGGGCGATGTGGAGGAGGGCATCGCCGGCGTGATGGTGTTCTTCGCGCTGGCCTTCGTGGTGACGGCGCTGATGCTGTATGGCTACACGCGCTCGCTGCGCATCACCCTGCTGGCGCTGGTGGTGGCGCTGCTGCCGGTGGCCTGGCTGCTGGGCTTGCTGCCTCTGCTGGGCTACGGCATCGACCCGATGTCGATCCTGGTGCCGTTCCTGATCTTCTCCATCGGGGTCTCGCACGCGGTGCAGATGACCAATGCCTGGAAGCAGGAGGTGGTGCTGGGCCACGACCCGGTCGAGAGCGCCCGCGCGGCTTTCTGCAAGCTCTTTATCCCGGGCACGGTGGCCTTGCTGACCAACGCGCTGGGCTTCATGGTGATCATGCGCATCGAGATCGAGATCGTGCGCGAGCTGGGCATTACCGCGTGCCTGGGTGTGCTGTTGATGATCCTGACCAACAAGGTGTTCCTGCCGCTGCTGCTGTCGTACACGCGCCTGGAACCGGGCGTGGTGGCGGCTGCCCGCGTGCGCGCCGGGCGGCACGGCGCCTTCTGGGACCGGTTCGGCCGCTTTGCCCGGCCGGGGCCGGCGCTGGCGGTGTTCGGTGTGTCGCTGGCGCTGCTGGCGGTGGGCGCGCTGCAATCGCGCGGGCTCAAGGTCGGGGATATCGGCAATGGCGCGCCCGAGTTGCGCGCCGACTCCCGCTACAACCGCGACAGCGAGAAGGTCGTTGGCCAGTACAACATCGGTGTGGACGTGCTCACGGTGGTGGTGGAACCCAAGGGCTTCGACGATGCCTGCCTGCACTATCCGGTGATGAGCGCGGTGGAGCGCTTCGAGATGAACCTGCGCGGCGTGGCCGGGGTGCAATCGGTGGTGAGCGTGCCCTCGCTGGCCAAGGTGGTGATCGGGGCCTACAACGAAGGCAATCCGCGCTGGGAGGCATTGCCGCGCAATAGCGAGGGCCTGAGCCAGGGCGCCAAGGCCTTCGATCCGGACAACGGCATGAACACGTCGAACTGCCAGGCGATCCAGGTGCTGATCTACACCGCCAACCACGAAGGGGCCACGATTGCCCACATCGTGAAGGAAATCCAGCGCTTCATCGCCGCCGACCACACGCCCAACGTGGCCTTCCGTCTTGGCGGCGGCAATATCGGCGTGATGGCGGCCACCAACGAAGCTGTGGAAGAGGCGGAGGTGACCATGCTGCTGGCGATCTTCGGCGCCATCACGCTGCTATGCCTGCTGACTTTCCGCTCCTGGCGCGCCGTGCTTTGCATCATCGTGCCGCTGACGCTGGTGTCCATCCTGTGCAACGCGCTGATGGCGCGGCTGGGGATCGGGCTGAAGGTCTCGACGCTGCCGGTGATCACGCTGGGGGTGGGGGTGGGCGTGGACTACGGCATCTATCTGTATGAGCGCATGCAGCACCAGCTGCGCGACGAAGGCCAGGGCTTGCCGCAGGCGTTCGCCGAAGCCATGCGCCAGCGTGGCACGGCCGCCTTGTTCACGGCCATGACGATGTGCATCGGGGTGGGCACCTGGGCCTTCGCCGCGCTCAAGTTCCAGGCGGACATGGGCATCCTGCTGGCCTTCATGTTCATGGTCAACCTGTTTGGCGCGGTGTTCCTGCTGCCGGCGCTGGCCAGCTGGCTGGGCGTGGAGGAAGAGGAACGCGCACGCGCCAAAGGGCATGGCGCCGGTGCGCCGGCTCACGCGGGCGACATGGCCGCAGCCGGCGAGCGCGCGCTCAAGTCGGACGCGATATGAGCGCCCGCGCCTTCACGCCGCTGCGGCTGGCGGGCGTCACGCTGCCGAACCGTTTCATCAAGGCGGCGACCTTCGAGGGGCGCGCGCCGGCCGGGGAGCCAAGCGCCGCGCTCGCCGATTTCCATGCCGGCATCGCCCGCGGCGGCGCCGCGCTCACTACGGTGGCCTATTGCGCGGTGGCGCCCGGCGCCCGCACCTTCGATGACCAGATCGTCGTGGGGGAGGCCGCCATGCCCGGGCTGCGCCGGCTGGCGCACGGCGTGCATGCGGCCGGCGGGCGGGTATCCGCCCAGCTTGCGCACGCGGGTGCGTTCTCGCGGCTGAAGCGCCCTTTCGGGGAGCGTTCGCGCGGCCCGTCCGTGACGCTCAATGACTACGGCTTGCTGGCCGGGGAGCCCATCGCGGGCGCCATGCGGTCGAGCCATATCGAGCAGGTGGTGGCGCATTATGCCGCCAGTGCATCGCTGCTCAAGGCCGCTGGCTTCGATGCGCTGGAGATCCACATGGGGCACGGCTACCTGCTCAGCCAGTTCATCAGCCCGGCCACCAACCGCCGTACGGACGAGTATGGTGGCAGCCTTGCCAGGCGCATGCGGCTGCCCTTGCGCGTACTTGCCGCGGTGCGCGAGGCGGTGGGCGGCGACATGGCGTTGCTGGCCAAGCTCAACCTGGACGACGGCCTGCCCAACGGGGTGCATGTCGGCGACAGCGTCGAAGCCTGCCGGTTGCTTGCCGCGGGCGGCATCGATGCCATCGAGCTCAGCGGTGGCTTTGTCAGCCGCTCGCCGATGTACCTGTTCCGCGGGCAAAGCCCACTGCCGGACATGATCCGCAACGAGCGCAGCCGCCTGTACCGGTTTTTCTTCCGGCTGGCCGGGCCGTCGCTGTTTGCATCGCAGCCTTTCGCCCCGCTGTACTTCCTCGATCAGGCACGGCGCGTGCGGGATGCCGTGGAGATCCCCCTCATCTACCTGGGCGGTGTCACCAGCGGCGAGGACGTGAGCCGCGTGCTGGACCAGGAAGGCTTCGACGCCGTCGCGCTGGGCCGCCCGCTGCTGCATGACGCGCATTTCGTCGAGCGCCTGCGCGCGGACGATCGTCACGCCAGCGGCTGCACGCACTGCAACCGCTGCGTGGCACTGCTGGATGCGCCCGGGGGCGTGCGCTGCCCGCTGGCGCAGGGCTGAAGTGGCGCTCCGGGCCGCAAGGCCGGGGCTAGTCCGAAGGGACGATGAACCGCGCGTGCCCGGTCCGTATCGTGGTGCGTGGCCCGGGGTCCGGCGCCGGGGCGCCGGCGCGGCGGGCCGCATAGAACTATCAGGAGAAGACATGTCCACACAAGGCTACAAGATTGAATCCCGGCCGCCGCAGGCACGCTTCGCGCGCGGCTGGCATTGCCTCGGGCTGGCGGCCGACTACAGGGATGGCCAACCTCACAGGCTCGACATCTTCGGCCGGCGACTCGCCGCCTTTGCCGACTCGGCCGGCAATATCAAGATCATCGACGGCTATTGCCCCCATATGGGCGCGGATCTCAGCACGGGCACCGTGCAGGGCGACAACATCGCCTGCCCGTTCCATGGCTGGCAATGGGGCGGCGACGGCGGCTGCAAATCGATCCCATACTGCAAGCGGGTGCCGCCCAAGGCGCGCATCGGCAGCTGGACCACCTGCGAGCAGAACAAGCTGCTGTTCATCTGGCACGACCCGCAAGGCAACGCGCCGCCGCCGGAAGTGGCCATCCCGCGCATCGAGGCGTGCTTCTCCGACGAGTGGTCGGACTGGGCGCTGGACAAGATGCTGATCCACACCAACTGCCGCGAGCTGGTCGACAATATCTCCGACATGGCCCACTTCGGCACGGTGCACGGCGCACCGGTCGACTACTTCGCCAACCTGTTCGAGGGCCACAAGGGAACGCAGCTGATGATCGGCCGCAGCGCCAGGCTCTCGGGCGATGACCAGCTGACCGCGCTCTCCACCTATTTCGGCCCCGCGTACCACATCACCGAAATGAGCGGGCGCATGGGTGACCAGCCCATCCACTCCATCCTGCTCAACTGCCATGTGCCGGTGGACGCCAACAGCTTCGAGCTGCGCTACGGCGTGCTGGTCAAGCGCGTGCCGGGCCTGTCGGATGCGCAGAACCGCGCCATGGCGCAGGCTTACGTGGAGCAGGCGCGCGGCGCCTTCTACGAAGACGTCGTGATCTGGGACAGCAAGATCCGCATCGACAACCCGCTGCTGTGCGAGGGCGACGGCCCGATCTACCAGATGCGCGACTGGTACGGGCAGTTCTACACAGACATTGAAAGCGTGCCGCCAGGCAGTGTGGAGCGGCGCAAGTTCGAGCTCAATGTCGCCGGGATCGAGCCGCCGGCGTTGCATCACGTGTTTGAGGGGTAGGCATACCGGACGCGGGGGCTTCCTGGCCCGCCGCGCCCGCTCGGCGCTGCGTTACGGCACAGCGCGCGACCGGCTACGGGAGCCTTTACCAGATCGTCTTGACGTGCGGGTAGGCGCGGATCTTCTCGTCCTTCGTCACCAGCGGACAAGGCGCTCGCGCGCCACCAGTGCCGCGACTCACCCACCAGACGAGCGCGCGCGTGTCCAGGACGGTCACTGCGCCGCCTCCCAATCATCGGCGTCCACCGGCTCGGTCGGTGCGTCGTAGCGCACCACGGAATCGCGCAGGATTTCCAGCGGGCTACGTGAAGGACTCCGATACGGCCGGACCTCGAGAACCGGCTTGCCGTGGTTGGTCACCACCAGCGGTTCGCCCGAGTCCTCAACCTGGCGGAAGTACGCCAGCGCATGTGCCTTGAAGTCCGATTTTGAGACTTGCCTCGCCATCTCTGCTCCTGATCGTATGTCCATGGTCACATACTCTAAATCAAGATGACCGGCAGATTCGAACCTTCTTTTGGCGGCGGGTGACGATACAGGCATCTGCCCAGGCCACGGGAGGTGACGAGGGCAAGTGCGTGCGCCGCCGCGTGCCGTCAGGCCAGCAACCCACGCTCGCGTGCCAGCGTCATGGCGGTGTCCTCGATCATGTCCTCCTGCCCGCCCACCAGGCGCTGGCGCCCCAGTTCGACCAGGATCTCGCGCGCCGGAATGCCGTACTTGGCCTGGGCGCGCTTGGCGAACAGCAGGAAAGACGAGTACACGCCGGCGTAGCCCAGCGTGAGCGCATCGCGGTCGATGCGGATCGGCTGGTCCATGATGGGCACCACCAGGTCTTCGGCCACGTCGGCGATGCGGAACACGTCCACGCCGGTCTCGATGCCCATGCGCTCGCAGACCGCCACGAAGACTTCCATCGGCGTATTGCCGGCGCCAGCGCCCAGCCCGGCGGCGGCCGCGTCGATGCGGGTGGCGCCGCAGGCCACGGCCGCCAGCGAGTTGGCGATCCCCATGGCGAGGTTGTGGTGGCCATGGAAGCCCAGTTCGGTGTCCGGCCTGAGCGCCTGGCGCACGGCCGTCAGCTTGGCGGTGACGTCGTGCGGCAGCATATGCCCCGCCGAATCGGTGATGTAGAGACAGTTGGCGCCATAGGACTCCATCAGCAGCGCCTGTTCCACCAGCGTCGCCATCGGCGCCATGTGCGCCATCATTAGGAAGCCCACGGTGTCCATGCCGAGCTTGCGCGCCATGCCGATATGCTGCTCGGAGACATCGGCTTCGGTGCAGTGGGTGGCTACGCGGATCGTGTGCACGCCCAGTTCATGCGCCATGCGCAAGTGTTCGATGGTGCCGATGCCCGGCAGCAGCAGGGCGGAGACCTTGGCTTGCTTGAGCTCGCCCAGCACGGCTTGCAGGTACGCCTCGTCGCTATGCGCGGGAAAGCCGTAGTTGACCGAGGCGCCGCCCAGGCCGTCGCCGTGGGTCACTTCGATCAGCGGCACGCCGGCTTCGTCCAGGCCGCGGGCGATCGTCTTCATCTGGTCGAGCGAGATCTGGTGGCGCTTCGGGTGCATGCCGTCGCGCAGGGTCATGTCATGCACGGTAATGCGTTGGCTCATTTCTAACTCCTTATGCGGTAGTGGCCATGGCGGGCAACGCGCCGCGCAGCATGGCGGCGCCGATGCGCTCGGCGGTGCGCGCGGCGGCGGCGGTCATGATGTCGAGGTTGCCGGCATACCTGGGCAGGTAGTCGCCCAGGCCCTCGACTTCCATGAAGATGGAAACGCGCTTGCCGTCGAAGACCGGGCCGTTCTTGAGCGTATAGCCGGGCACGTATTGCCGCACCTCGGCAATCATGTCGTGGACCGACGCCGTGATGGCATCCACGTCCGGCTCGTCCTCGGTCAGGCAGTGGATCGTGTCGCGCATGATGAGCGGAGGCTCGGCCGGGTTGATGACGATGATGGCCTTGCCCTGCCGCGCGCCGCCCACCTGCTCGATGGCGCCGGCGGTAGTGCGGGTGAACTCGTCGATGTTGCGGCGCGTGCCTGGCCCGACCGAGCGCGAGGAAACGGTGGCGACGATCTCGCCATATGCCACCGCCTGCACGCGCGATACCGCATACACCATGGGAATGGTCGCCTGGCCGCCGCAGGTGACCATATTGACGTTCATCGCATTGCTGCCGAGGTGTTCGTCCAGGTTGACCGGCGGCACGCAGAAGGGGCCGATGGCCGCCGGCGTCAGGTCGATCACGCGCACGCCGCGCGCGGTGAGCTGGTCGGAGTGCTGGCGGTGCACGTAGGCCGAGGTCGCATCGAAGGCGATGCGGATGTCGTCGGCGGCCAGGTGCGCAAGCAGGCCGTCGAGGCCCTGGTCGGTCGTCTTCAGGCCCAGTTCGCGGGCCCGGGCGAGGCCGTCGGAGGCCGGGTCGACGCCGACCATCCACACCGGTTCCAGAATGGTGCTGCGGCGCAGCTTGTAGAGCAGATCGGTGCCGATATTGCCGGGGCCGATCAGGGCACACTTGATTTTTGCCATGGGGCTTCCTTGCTTGGAGCGGGCAGGGTGGGAGAGTTCAGGTGAGTCAGGTGAGTCAGGTGAATCGGGTGCTGCAACTGCCGATGCCGTCGATGCGCAGGTGCAGGCGGTCTCCGGCAACGACCGGAATCAGCGCCGCGAGCGAGCCGGACAGGATGGTCTCGCCGGCGAGCAGGCCGATGCCAAGCGCGCCCAGCGTATTGGCCAGCCAGGCCACCGCTTCGGCGGGGTGGCCGAGGGCGGCGCTGCCTTGCCCCGTGGCGACCACGACGCCGTTCTTTTCCAGCGTCATGGCACAGCCGGCAAGGTCGAGGCCGGCCGGGCTTACGCGCTCCTCGCCCAGCACGTAGGCGCCGCAGGAGGCGTTGTCGGCCACGGTGTCCTCGATGCGGATGCGCCAGTCGAGGATGCGCGAATCGACGATCTCGAAGCAGGCGGAAACCGCTTCGGTGGCGGCCAGCACGTCGGCGCGGGTCACGCCGGGGCCGCGCAGGTCGCGCTTGAGAAAGAAGGCGATCTCGCCCTCAGCGCGCGGCTGGATCAGCGTGGCGGCGGGGATGGGCTGGCCGTCGGGGTAGCGCATGCTGGCCAGCAGCATGCCGAAATCGGGCTGGTGCACATCCAGCATCTGCTGCACCGGCAGGCTGGTGACGCCGATCTTCTTGCCGGTGATGCGGTCGCCGTGTGCCAGACGGTGCGCGACGAATTGTTGCTGGATGCGGTAGGCGTCGCGCACCGTGATCGGGTCGCCACGTCCGCTCAGGGGTGCGACCGGCACGCGCGCGGTCAGCGCCTGGTGGAGTTCCTCGCCTAGCGAGGCGATCAGGTCAGGTTTCATGGCGGGAAGGGACTGGATGGCCGCGGCGGACCGATGCCATTGGCATGGGTCCGCGCGAGCCTGCGGTGAGGCCGGGGGGCCGGTATCAGGTGCCCGAGCCGCGCACGGCGTCCGGCGAGAAGTAGGACTCGTTGAATTCCGGGCTGTGGTTGAGCACCGGCATCGGTTCTTCGTTGGTCAGGCGATCGGCAAAATAGGCACCCGACACCAGATCGTGATAGAACGCCGTGGTCGTGTAGAAGCGCTGGGCATCGTAGGCGTACACGGAGCCGGCCAGGTTGACCCGCCACAGCTGCCCGCGCGCGTCATGGTTCTCGGCGATCACCGCACTCCAGCTGTCCTCGTCGATGTACAGCACCCGCTTGGCGTACTGGTGGCGGAAGCCCTCCTTGAGCGAGGCCTCCAGCACCCACACGCGATGCAGCTCGTAGCGCATCAGGTCCGGGTTGGCGTGGCCCTTGCCGAGGATATCCTGGTACTTCACCGCGGTGCTCATCAGCTTGTAGTTGTTGTAGGGCACATAGATTTCCTTCTTGCCCACCACCTTCCAGTTGTAGCGCTCGCCGGAGCCATTGAAGAGCCGGTCGTCGTCGACGGTACGGAAGCCGCCCGGGCCGGAGGGCTGGTCGAAGCCGTACTCCGGCGTTTGCCGCACGCGCCGCGTGCCGGGGTTGTATTGCCACGTGCGGCGGGTGTTGGCGCCTTCCTGGTCCCACAGCTCATAGCCCACCAGCAACGTGCCGCGATCACGCAGCGGCAGCTCGGTAGCCTGGCGGAAAAAGGTCTTGCTGTTGAGCGCGCTCTTTGCGTCGAAGCTGGCTGCGTTGCGCGGCGAGAAGATGTTGTAGCGCACGCGGCCCCAGGCGATATTGCCGTCCGGGTACACCACCGCCTGGCCGTAGGTGGCCGATTCCGTGCCGATGGAGGAGGCGAAGCGCAAGTTCCACATCAGTTCCAGCCCGCTCTTGGGGATTGGGTACGGCGCTTGCGGCGGCGCGTTCCTCAGGCCATTGCCGTCCGCCGTCATGCTGACTTCGGGGGCGAGCAGGCGGATATTCTTGTAGGCCGCGTCCTCGTAGCGGAAATCGCGGTGGCTCGGGTAGACCGGCATCTTGAAGGTATCGGGATACTTCTTGAACAAGGCCTTGGTGCCTTCGGTCAGGTGCTCGGCGTATTGCGCCATGTTCTGCGCGGTGATGACGGCGAGCGGCTTCTCCGCGGCGTAGGGGTCCGGATAGCGCTCGCCGCGCTTCCACTGCACCCCCGCTGGCACGCCAAGCCACTTCCCGCTCCAGGCGGGGATCTGGCCGTCCTTGCTGCCGGCGCGTTCCGCGCCCATGGGCGTGAGCTTGTCATCGAGCTGCTTGAGCTCATCCGGTGTCACCTTGGCGTAGGCGGCGACAGCCAGCATCATGCTGGCCGCCAGCAGCGTGCCGCGGATCGTTGTCTTCGTATGCTGTTGCATGAGTGCGCTCCTGGGAATGAGGCCGGCCCTCGCGGGCACTGGCCCCGCAAAACGTTAAAACGAGTACTTCGCGTTGAATGCCACGTAGTCGCGGTCGGCCAGCGGGCGGTTGAGGGTGTTGGCGCCGCCCATGAACATGGCGTAGGTGAGGTTCAGTTCGAGGTTGTTGAGGTACTTGAAGGTCACGCCCACGCTGGCGCGGCGGTCGCCGAAGCCGGTCAGGGAGCCGAAGGCGCCGGCCACGGCCGACTTGCCGCTGAGGGCCTGGGCATAGGTGAGCGGCACCGTCATGTCCCAGCCGTCGAAGACATTGTTGTAGGTCAGCGACCAGCCGAGCTGCAGCGCTGCCGAGTTGGTGGTGTTGGTCAGCGTGCTGAAGCCGTTGACCGGTGTCACGCCGACGACGTGCTGGTAGGCGATTTCGCCGAGCAGGCTCTGCGAGTTGGCCAGGAAGCTCGGCCCGATGGCGTAGATGGCCGAGAGCTGCCCCTGCAGCACCTTGCCGCGGGTGGCTGTGGGCGATCCGGCCACGTTGACCAGGACCGGCACACCGTCCTTGTAGCTGACTTCCCCGGCGATATTGGCGCCAAGCATCTGGGTGGAGAAGCTGGCGCCGGTCAGGTTGATGTCGCCAAAGAATTTCTGCTGGTATTGCAGTGTCGGGAACAGCGAGGTCACTACACTCGGGTTCTTGTCGTGGTAGTGCAACTGGTACAGGCCGAGCTCGGTGTCGCCGAACACGCGAAAGCGCGTGCCCAGGCCCCACTGGCCGGAGTTGGACGGGTTGATGTCCGGCCCGCGCGGGATCTGGAAGCCGCCCGGGCCGATGATGTACTGCGCACCGGGGCCGACGATATCGCTGGTGCTGAAGTAGCTGCCGGGCGCGCTCAGCTGGTTGGGCTTGTAGGTGAACTGGTAGTAGCCGAGCAGGCTGAGGTCGGGATTGACCTGCCATTGCAGCGCGAGCTGGGGTACCGGCAGCAGGATGTCCTTGACCTCGGCGCCCGGCACGAAGGACTTGGTGGCGTCCGCGGGGCCTTGGGCGCCGGCGATATTGGGGAAGAACAGGCTCTCTCCCCATGCCACCACCTGGTTGCCGACCTTGACGTTCAGGCGTGTGCTGTCGATGCCGAAGGTGCCGTAGGCGTAGGCGTCCAGCAGTTGCGCGCGCTGGCCGTGGTAGTAGCGCGCCGAATCGGTGAACGCGTTGAAGGCGCCGCTGTGGTTGACGGTGGCCGGCGCATCGTTGGAATTCGAGGTGCGATAGGCGCGGTCGTAGAAGGCGCTGCCGCGCACGAACACGCCAAACTCGCCGCGCTGCAGATTGGCTTCGCCAAGCAGGGTGGCACGGTTGGCGATCATGTCGCCGCGCTTGAAATTGCGGTCGCCATCGTCGCCGTTGACGTTGGACGGTGACAGCAGTGCGCCGCTCGGCGCGCCGGTGCGGACCGCGGCGCCGTAGGTGGCGGTAAAGGAGTAGTTCAGCGACGTATCGTTGCCGAGATCGATGGTGTTGCCGGCCCAGGCGTTGGGTGTGATCGCCGCGGCGATGGCTGACACGATGGCGGCTGGCCGCAGCCTGCGCGTGCGATGCGGTGAACCCTGCGGTGTACCCTGCGTTGTACCCGTTTGTGACGCTTGCATATGTCTTCCCTATGGTGTTGGTGATGCGCGGTGATGCATTGACCTGGCACGTCTTGTGGCTTCTTCTTTGATGGAAAGCGTAATGACCGGGGCAGGGCGCGGAATCGTCAGAACGGACTAGACGGTTTCCCCTAGGCGATGGCCAGCGGCGCGACGCGCGGGCACGCCGCTAGTCCGAACGGAGGATGAAGCGCGGCGGCATGCGCGATAGCGTCGGGCATCGCCCCGCGCAGCGGGATCGCGGTGTGGGAATCACAGAGGAGGAATGCAATGCGCAGTGCAAAGGAATCCATCGTTGCGGTGGTCACGGGCGGCTCGCGTGGCGCGGGCAAGGGCATCGCGCTGGCGCTGGCGCAAGCCGGCGCGACGGTGTACGTCACCGGGCGCACCGAGCGCAGCGGCGAGGCGCCGTTGCCCGGCACCATCCACGAGACCGCGCGCGAGATCGATGCGCGCGGCGGCAAGGGCATCGCGGTGGCCTGTGACCATCGCGACGATGCGCAGGTACGCCGGCTGTTCGAGCAGGTGGGCGACGAATCGGGGCGGCTGGACATCCTGGTCAACAACGCTACCTTCCTGCACGACGCACTGATCGAGCCGGGCGGTTTCTGGGACAAGCCGCTGGCCCTGGTGGACATCCTCGACGTGGGCCTGCGCTCGGCCTATGTGGCGAGCTGGCATGCGGCGCCCCTGATGGTGGCTGGCGGGCGCGGACTGATGGCGTTCACGTCGTCCTTCGGCGCGAGTTGCTATATGCACGGCCCGGCCTACGGCGCGCAGAAGTGCGGCGTGGACAAGTTCGCCAAGGACATGGCGGTCGACCTGCGCCCGTACGGCGTGGCCGCGGTATCGGTCTGGATGGGCCCGCTGCGCACCGAGCGCACCATGCGGGTCTGGGCGCGCGAGCCCGACAAATACGCCGCCTTTGCGCCGAGCGCGGAGAGCCCCGAGTTCACCGGCAAGGTCATACTTGCCTTGCATGGCGACGCTGCTGTCATGGACAAATCGGGCCACGTGCTGATCAGCGCCGAGATTGCGCAGGAGTACGGCATTCTTGATATCGACGGCAAGGCGCCCGTTTCCTATCGCTCGGTGCTGGGTGGGCCGGTGCAGGCGCACCCGGCCAAGGTCGAGTAGCCGCGCTGCGTGGTCAGCCCGCGTGGCGGGCGGCCGCGTCGAGAAAGGCCGGCCGCTCGCCGCCGCCGTCGATGACCAGGTTGGCCCCCGATACATAGGCGGCATGCGGAGAGGCCAGGAAGAGGCAGGCGTCGGCGATGTCGCGCGGGTCCGCGAGCCGCCCGAGCGGCACGGTATCAGCCACCTGCCGGAGCGCGGCCGGATCACCATAGTGTTGCTGCTGCGCAGCCTCGGTGAGGACCAGTCCCGGGCTCACGGCCGTCACCCGCACGCGCGGCGCCCACTCCACCGCGAGCGAGCGGACTGCGCTCAGGATGCCCGCCTTGGCCGCGCCATAGGCCGCGGTGCCGGGGGAGGGCCGCAGCGCGCTGATGCTGCCGATGAAGATCTGCGTGCCGCCGCAGGCCTGGGCCTGCATGCGCGCGTTGGCGCGCTGCGCCAGTTGCAGCGGCGCCACCAGGTTCAGGCGGATGATGGATTCCATCAGGCGCGGCGAGGCGTGCGCGGCGAGCGCGAAGGGTGCGCCGCCGGCATTGTGGATCACGATATCGAGCGAGCCGGCGCTGTCCACGATCCGGGTCAGCAGGGACTCCACCTGCTCGGCGTCGCGAATGTCGGCTGAGATGAACTCCGCCTGACGGGGCTTTCCCCCGCCAGTCTCCGGTGGCGTGCGCCCGCAGGTGAACACGCGGGCACCTGCTGCCAGGAAGCCCTCGGCGATGCCACGGCCAATGCCGCGCGCGCCGCCTGTCACCAATACTGTCTTGCCGCTGAAATCGAATCCCGTCATCTCTGTCTTTCCCTGGTCTCGTTGCCTTGCTGGTCAGTGCGATCTTAGGGAAATCCACGGGACGCTTCGTAGTCCGAAAGGACGATGCCTGCCGCGTTGCGCATGAGCATGATCGGCCAGGTTCGTCATGACAACAGGGGAGACACCGACATGTCCAGTACGTCGCCTGCGGCATTGCCAGCCGGCCAAACCATCACCACGCCAGACGGCCTGCGCCTGCACTACCTCGATGCAGGTGCTGGCGAACCCGTGGTGTTCATCCACGGCAGCGGCCCGGGTGCCAGCGGCCATAGCAACTTCAAGCACAACGCACCGGCTTTTGCCGCGGCGGGCTTTCGCACCGTGGTGGTCGACCTGCCAGGCTACGGCCAGTCATCGAAACCGGCGGATGTGGAATACACGCTGGACTTCTTCGTCGCCGCGCTGCGCGCGCAATTGCTGGCGCTGGCGCTGCCGCGCTGCGTGCTGGTGGGCAACTCGCTGGGCGGCGCCATTGCGCTGAAATACGCGCTGGATTACCCGGAGCATGTCAGCCGCCTGGTGATGATGGCGCCGGGTGGCGTCGAAGACCGCGAGACCTATTTCCGCATGGAAGGCATCGAGAAGATGGTGTCGCTGTTTACCGGCGGGCATATGAACCCTGACACCATGCGCCAGTTGCTGACATTGCTGGTGCATGACGCCACGCTGGTCACCGATGCGCTGGTGGATGAGCGCATGGCCGTGTGCAAGGCGCAGCCGCGCGAGGTGCTGGCCACCATGAAGGTGCCCAACCTGACCGAGCGCCTGGGCGAGATCGCGTGCCCGGTGCTGGGCTTCTGGGGCACCGAAGACCGCTTCAACCCCGCCGGCGGCGCTCTCAAGTTCCTGCAGGGGTGCCGCGATGCGCGCTTCGTGCTGATCAATCGCTGCGGCCACTGGGTGATGGTCGAGCACAGCGATTACTTCAACCGCGAGTGCCTGGGCTTTCTCGCGGATACGGCCGAGGCCGCCGTGTAGCATGGCTGTGCGGCCGGCGTGTCGGCAGCGCCAAGAACCATAAACCTGGAGACAACATGGAATACCCGTTCAACCTGTTCGACCTGCGCGGCAAGGTGGCCGCCATCACCGGCGCCGCGCGCGGCATCGGCGCCGAGACCGCACGCGTGCTGGCTGCCGCCGGCGCCAAGGTCGCGGTGCTCGATTTGCTGGAAGCGGACGGCCAGGCCGCCGTGCGGCGCATCGAGGCCGAAGGCGGCCAGGCCGCCTTCTGGAAGCTGGACGTGTCCAGCGAGGCTGAGGTGGGCAAGGTGTTCGGCGAGATCGCCGCGCGCTTTGGCCGCCTCGACATCCTGATCAACAACGCCGGCATCGACGGCGTCAACGCGCCCACCCACGAACTGGCGCTGGCGCAATGGCAGCGGGTGATGGACGTCAACGTGACCGGCACTTTCCTGTGCACCAAGCATGCCATCGCGCATCTTGAGCGTGCGGGTGGCGGCTCGATCGTCAATGTGTCGTCGATGTACGGCATCGTCGGTGGCCCGGACGTGCCGCCGTACCACGCCTCCAAGGCCGCGGTGCGGATGATGGCCAAGACCGATGCCATGCTCTACGCAGGCAAGAACATCCGTGCCAACTCCGTCCATCCGGGCTATATCCGCACGCCGATGCTGGAGGAAGTGGCGCATGCCTCGGGGCAGGGTGAGGGCTTGTTCGCCTATCTTGGCGCGCAGGCGCCGATGGGCCGTCTTGGCGAGCCGCGCGACATCGCCGCAGGCATCCTCTACCTGGTGTCCGACGCTGCCCGCTACGTGACCGGCGCGGAACTGGTGATCGACGGCGGCTACACCGCGCGTTGAGCGTCTTCAGCTTCAACGAGGAAGGGAATGAGCATCGACACGACCAAAACCATGACCATGGACGCGAGCAAGAGCGCCGGCATGAAAGCCACCTTGCTCGATTACGTGGCCGCTTTCAATGCGGCGGACGCCGAGCGCGTGGTGGCGCTGTTTGCCGACGACGCTACCGTCGAGGACCCCGTTGGCAGCCCTGTGATTGCCGGGCGCGAGCGCATCCTCGCCTTCTACAGGCACGCGGCGTCGCTCGGCGCTCGCCTGGAAGTGGTGGCGCCGCCGCGGGGGTCGCACGGCAACGCCGCGGCCCTGAGTTTCGCGGTGTATGCGCGCATGCAGGGGCATTCGGTACGCATTGACGTGACCGATGTGATGACCTTCGGTGCGGACGGGCGCATTACCGGCATGCGCGCCTTCTGGGGGCCGGATGACGTGCATCCGCAGTAAGGTGCGTGCCGTGCGGGCATGGTAAGACGCTGTCCGCGTGATGCGGCCGCCACGCGCGAGCGCATCCTCGCGAGCGCGGAGCTGCTGTTCGAGCGCCAGGGCGTGCAATGCGTCACGCTGGAGCAGGTAGCGAGCGCCATCGCCATGACGCGCGGCGCGATCTACGGACACTTCCGTAGCCGCGCCGAGCTGCTGGCCGCCATCATGGCGCGGGCGGAGGCGCATCTGGCCAGCCGGCTCGCAGCCTTCGGCGGTAGCGGCGGGGGCCTGGCCCGCCCGGATCTGGAGCGCGCCCTGGCGACGATGTTGCAGGATGAGGCCGTGCTGCGCTATGCGGGCATCATCCTCGGCTTGCTGCACCACGCGTGCACGCCTGGGTGCGAGCTTTGCCACCTCACGGTCCGCATCCGTGCCCGCGCCAGGGCGTTGTGTGATGGCCTTGGCAGGCTGCTGGGCGAGCAGAGCAAGGGCGCGCTGCTGGCGGCGCATCTATGGGGCCTGCTGAGCGCCTGTTCGCTGCGGCTGGCGCCGGTGGACCTGGCCGGCTGCGTCGGGCCGCTGCTGCGGCTCTATGGGGAATAGCCGGCTGCGCCCGGGGCGCCTTGCCGGTAGCTCGCGGCGAATTCCGCACGCTTCCCGCCTGTTCCCCTATCCATGCCCCTATCCATCGCCAATCCGGTCTTGAAGTACACGGCGCGCATGGGCGTACGGGATTGACCCTAGTCCGCATGGACGAAGAGGTTCTCTCCTCCGGCACTTACCTTTCAGTTCAGCAGACCGTGCTGGCGCAAGTGCATCGCCACCGCGCCACCGCGCCACCGCGCCACCGCGCCACATGAGCATGGCAATGCAAGAAAAGGGATACGAGCAAAGAGGAGGCAATTGTGAAGGATCGATATCGCATCACATGTCTGTTGGGAACCTGCGCCGTGCTGGCGCTGGGCGTCGCTGCCGGCCAGAGGACGGGCGCGCCTGTGGCCAGAGAGGACAGCGCGAGCGAGCGCATAGCGGCGGCCGCGAGCGCCGCGACGGATATCCGGGCGGCGGTGGACGCCGCGCTGAGCGATTGCGACGATGCTTGCCGGCAGAGCCGGGGCATCGCGGCCGTGATGGCGTTGGGTTATCGCCCGCCGCCATAGTACCCAGGGAGCACCGCAGGCTTGCCCTGGAGCGCCGCAGGCCACCATCAAGCCACTTCCGCCACCCGTATCTCTGCCAGCAGCTTCTTCAACTCCGGCACGCAGGACCCGCAGTTGCCGCCCGCCTTCACGCAGGCGGTGACTTCGGCCGGTGTCTTGAGGTCATGCTTGCGCACCGCATCGCAGATGGTGTTGCGCCCCACGCCGAAGCAGGAGCACACGGTGGGGCCGGCGTCCGCGCCCTTTTCCATTGGCTGGCCCAGCAGCAGGCCGATGCGATCGGCGTCTTCCAGGCGGTCCTTGGCGAACAGCGTGGACAGCCACGCGCGCGAGGGCAGGTCGGGGCGCGTGCACACATAGAGGCAGGCCTGCAGGCGGTCGTCGACCACGTGGCCGGCGTGATAGATGCCGGCGGTGCGGTCTTCGTACTCGATCCAGTCCGCATTGGGGTCGTCGATGCCGAGCAATTGGCGGGCCCACGCGGCGCGGTCGGCGATATTCTCGCGGCCGGCGAACTCGTAGCGCTGGAACTGGCGGCCCTGGACGCGCGTCCAGTAGGTCAGCTCGTCCGCCTGGAGGTCCTCGCGGCTCAACACGAAGCCATGCCACGACACGCGGAACTCTTCCACGCGCACCGGCGTGTGCTTGAACTCGGGCTCGCCCGAGACCGGGTCCACCACCGGGTTGACCAGCGCGCCCACGCGCGCGTCGGAGCTGAACTGGCCGTTCCAGTGGATCGGCACGAATACGCTGCCGCGCGGGATGCCGCCGCTGTGCTGCACCCGCGCCACCATGGCGCCCCAGCGCGTGGTCACGCGGGCCAGCTTGCCTTCGCTGACGCCGGATAGCAGGGCATCCTGCGGATGCATGTCGACGAAGGGCTCGGCGATGTGGTCGGCCAGCTTGGGCGATTTGCCGGTGCGGGTCATGGTGTGCCATTGGTCGCGCACGCGGCCGGTGTTGAGCACTAGCGGGAACTCGTCATCGGTGGCGTGGAACGGCGCGCGCGGCGCGGTGGCGATAAAGCGGGCGCGGCCATCGGGGTGGGCGAAACGGCCATCGGCGAACAGCCGGGCAGTGCCGCCGGACGCGTTGGCGAGGCGCCCCGGGGGCGTGGCCATCACCGGCCATTGCACCGGTGAGAGCGCGTCGAATTGCTTCTGGCTCATGCCAGCCAGCCCGGCGAGGTCGAACATGCGTGGCGCGTGGGGCTGATCGCTGCTGCCCGCGTTGCGGTAGGTGCTCAGCCGCGCGTGCTCGTCGAAGATCTCGTGCGGTCCGGCAAAGCGGAATCCGTCAAAGCCCATGCGCGTGGCCACATCGCACAGGATCCGCCAGTCAGCGCGGGCCTCGCCGGGCGCCGGCAGGAAGGCGCGCTGGCGCGAGATGCGGCGCTCGGAACTGGTGACGGTGCCGTCCTTCTCGCCCCAGCCCAGCGCGGGCAGCAGGACGTGCGCGGCGTCGTTGGTATCGGTGCGCAGCATGATGTCGGAGCTGACCACCAGTTGGCACTTGGCCAGCGCGCGGCGGGCCTGGTCGGCATCCGGCAGGCTGACCACCGGGTTGGTGGCGATCACCCACACGGCCTTGACCCGGCCTTGCTCGATGGCCTCGAACAGCTCCACCGCCTTCAGGCCTGGCTTGTCCGCGATGGCAGGCGAGCCCCAGAACGATTGCACGATTTCCCGGTGCAGCGGGTCGGCCAGCTCCATATGCGCGGCCAGCATATTGGCCAGCCCGCCGACCTCGCGCCCGCCCATGGCATTGGGCTGGCCGGTCAGCGAGAAGGGGCCCATGCCGGGCTGGCCCACGCGGCCGGTGGCCAGGTGGCAGTTGATGATGCTGTTGACCTTGTCGGTGCCGGCCGACGACTGGTTCACGCCTTGCGAGAAGCCGGTCACCACCTTGGGCGTGGCGGCGAACAATGCGTAGAAGCCGCGCAGGGCTTCAGGGTCGAGCTTGCATGCCTTGGCTACCTTGGCGATGTCGGCGCAGTCCGGGCCGGCGGCCGCCAGCGCGGCGTCCAGGCCGCTGGTGTGGGCGTCGACGAATGACTGGTCCACCGCGCCGTGCTGTGCCAGGTAGTGCAGCAAGCCGTTGAACAGCCACACGTCGGTGCCGGGCTTGACCGGCAGGTGCAGGTCGGCCAGCTCGCAGGTGGCGGTGCGGCGCGGGTCGATCACCACCAGCTTCATTTCTGGCCGCGCTTCCTTGGCTTTGAGCAGCCGCTGGAACAGGATCGGATGGCACCATGCGGTGTTGGAGCCGACCAGCACCACCAGGTCGGCCAGTTCCAGGTCTTCGTAGTTGCCCGGCACCAGGTCCTCGCCAAAGGCGCGCTTGTGCCCGGCCACCGCCGACGACATGCATAGGCGCGAGTTGGTGTCGATGTTGGCGCTGCCGATAAAGCCCTTCATCAGCTTGTTGGCAACGTAGTAATCCTCGGTCAGCAACTGGCCGGAGACGTAGAGCGCCACGGCATCGGGGCCGTGTTCGGCGATGATGTCCTTGAAGCCCTGGGCGACCTTGTCCAGGGCATGGTCCCAGGACACTGGCTGCAAGGCGCCGTCGGCACCGCGTACTTGCGGGTGCAGCAGGCGGCCTTCCAGGCCGACGGTTTCCGCCAGCGCCGAGCCCTTCACGCACAGGCGGCCCTGGTTGGAGCCGTGGCTGGTGTCGCCGGCCACCTCCACGCTGCCGTCGGCATGGCGGGTGGCGCGCACGCCGCAGCCCACGCCGCAATACGGGCAGGTGGTATCGGTGACGGTGACTGAGGCGTCGGCGGACAGCAGGGTGGGCGAACCGGTGGAGAGGATGACGGGGATATCGGACAGGTTCACGTTAGCGCTCGCTGCTGGCGGTCAATCGGGGACTAGGTCGTTCAAGCGTTCGGGCGTTCGGGTGCTCAGGCTGCCATGGCCTCACATTGTGCCTTGCCGAACAGCAATCTCTGGCGCATGGCGCCTACCGGGGCGCCGCTCTGGATCAGGTCGAAGTACCAGGGGCCGTCCTGCACGTCGCCGTACAGCACCGCCCCGACCAGCCGACCGCCTTGCAGCACCAGCCGCTTGTACATGCCGCGGCGCGGATCGCGCATGACGAGATCCTCGCTGCCTTCACCGCCGATGAAGTCGCCGGCCGAGTAAAGATCCACGCCAGTCACTTTGAGCTTGGTGGCGGTGGCCTGCTGCACGTAGCGGCGATGCCCGGCGCCGGCCAGGTGCGCGGCGGCCACGCGCGCCTGTTCCCAGATCGGCGCGACCAGGCCGAAGGTGGCCTGGCGGTGCTGCACGCATTCGCCCACGGCATACACGCGCGGATCGTAGCTCTGCAAGGTGTCATCGACCACGATGGCGCGCTCGCAGCGCAGCCCGGCCTGCTGGGCCAGTTCGATGTTGGGGCGCACGCCGGCGGTCATCACCACCAGGTCGGCGGGGATCTGGGTACCGTCCTTGAAGCATACGCCGGTGACGCGGTCTTCCCCAAGGATGGCGCTGGTATTGGCGCCCAGCAAAAAGCGCAGGCCCTTGCGCTCCAGCGCCTGCTTGAGCAGCGCGGCGGCGGGCTTGTCGAGCTGACGCTCCATCAGGCTGTCGGCCACATGCACCACGCTGACCTCCATGCCCTGGCGCATCAGGCCGTTGGCGGCTTCCAGGCCGAGCAGCCCGCCGCCGATCACCACGGCGTGGCGATGGTTGCGGGCCGCCGCCAGCATGGTTTCCACGTCCTGGATGTCGCGAAAGGCGATGACGCCATCGAGCTGGTGGCCCGGCACGGGGATGATGAAAGGCTTGGAGCCGGTCGCCAGCAGCAGGCGGTCATAGCCCACCTCACGCCCGGATTGCGAGCGCACCAGCCGGCGGCGGCGGTCGATCGCCACCACCGGATCGCCGGCCAGCAGTTCGATGCCGTTCTGCGCGTACCAGTCGCGGGTGTTGAGCATGATGTCCGCGACCGTTTTCTCGCCCGCCAGCACCGGCGAGAGCAGGATGCGGTTGTAGTTGCCGTGCGGCTCTGCGCCGAACACGGTGATGTCATAGAGGTCGGGCGCGAGCTTCAGCAGTTCCTCGACCGTGCGCATGCCGGCCATGCCGTTGCCGACCACCACCAGGCGGGGTTTGGCGGGCGTGGTCATGCGGCCACCCAGACCTTGCCGTCATGGACGCGGGCCGGATACGCCGCGATGGAGTGCTCGGGCGCTTCCAGGCATTCGCCGGTCTGCAGGTCGAAGTGATGCTTGTAGATCGGCGACGCCACCACGATGCGTTCGCCCAGGCTGCCGACCAGGCCGCGCGAGAGTACGGCGGCGTTGGCGTTGGGATCGTAGTTGGCGATGGCGAACACCTGGTCGCCATTGCCGCCCTGATCGTCGCTGTAGCCGTCGCCGACCCGGAACACGGCGATCTGTGCCTTGTCCACCAGTGCGCACACACCGGTATTGGGCACGATGTCGCGCAGGCTGCAAACGGCGGTCCAGGCTTCGGTATGGTGGGTGGGGCTCATGATGTTCTCCTTGGGCGTTGGCGCGAGATGATGGGTCGGTACGGTTCAGGCTGCCTTGACGATCACAGGGATCTGCTCAAGGCGGGATTTACGCAAGTTCCGTTCCTCCGGCGTAGCCGGGCGGATCTGGCCGCGCTCTTCCATGAAGACCAGGTTGTCGTCGCGCAGGTCGCTGTTGACGAAGTGGCGGAAGCGCTTGCGGGTTTCCGGGTTGGTCACGGCGGCCTTCCATTCGTCTTCGTAAGTGTCCACCACGTGCTGCATCTGCGCCTCCAGTTCGGCGCCAATGCCCAGGCTGTCGTCCAGCACCACGGCCTTGAGGTAGTCCAGCCCGCCTTCCATGTTGTCGCGCCACACGCTGGTGCGTTGCAGGCGGTCCGCGGTGCGCACGTAGAACATCAGGAAGCGGTCCACGTAGCGCAGCAGCGTTGCGCGGTCCAGGTCGCTGGCCAGCAGTTCGGCGTGGCGGGGCTTCATGCCGCCGTTGCCGCACACGTACAGGTTCCAGCCGCGTTCGGTGGCGATGATGCCCACGTCCTTGCCCTGGGCTTCGGCGCATTCGCGGGTGCAGCCGGAAACTCCAAACTTGATCTTGTGCGGGGCGCGCAGGCCCTTGTAGCGGTTTTCGATCTCGATGGCCAGGCCCACCGAGTCGTCCACGCCGTAGCGGCACCACGTGGAACCCACGCAGGACTTCACGGTGCGCAGGGACTTGCCATAGGCATGGCCCGATTCGAAGCCGGCCGCGATCAGTTCTTCCCAGATCATCGGCAACTCTTCCACGCGCGCGCCGAACATGTCGACCCGCGCCCCGCCGGTGATCTTGGTGTACAGGCCATACTTCTTGGCCACCTGGCCGACCGCGATCAGGCCATCGGGGGTGACTTCGCCGCCCGGCATGCGGGGCACGACCGAGTAGGTGCCGTCCTTCTGGATGTTGCCCAGGAAGTAGTCGTTCGAGTCCTGCAGGCTGGCGTGCTCTTGCTTGAGCACGAATTCGTTCCAGCACGATGCCAGGATGCTCGCCACGGTGGGCTTGCAAACGTCGCAGCCCAGGCCCTTGCCATGTGCAGCCAGCAGTTCGCCGAAGGTCTTGAAGCCGCCCACGCGCACCAGGTGGTAAAGCTCCTGGCGGGAGTAGGCAAAGTGCTCGCACAGGTGGTTGTTTACCGCCAGGCCTTGCTTCTTCATCTCGGCCTTCATGACCTGCGTGACCAGCGGCACGCAGCCGCCGCAGGTGCTGCCGGCCTTGGTGCAGCGCTTCATGTCACCGATATTGGTGGTGCCGCTGCAGACGGCGGCGCAGATATCGCCCTTGGTCACGTTGTTGCAGGAGCAGATCTGCGCGGAATCGGGCAAGGCATCGGCGCCCAGCCCCGGCTTGGCCTGGCCGTCGGAGGACGGCAGGATCAGGAATTCCGGCGACTCGGGCAGCTCGATCTTGTTGAGCATCATCTGCAGCAGGGTGCCGTATTCCTCGGCATCGCCTACCAGCACGCCGCCCAGCAGGTACTTGCCGCACTCGGACACCACCAGCTTCTTGTAGACCTGCTTGCGCTCGTCGGTGAACTGGAACGAACGGCTGCCGGGCGCATTGCCGTGCGGGTCGCCCAGGCTGGCCACGTCCACGCCCATCAGCTTGAGCTTGGTGCTCATGTCGGCGCCGGCGAACTCGGCCCGGTGTCCGAGCAGGTGCTTGGCGGCCACGCGGGCCATTTCATAGCCGGGCGCGACCAGGCCGTAGATCTTGCCGTCCCACAGCGCGCATTCGCCGATGGCGTACACGTCGGGGTCGGAGCTCAGGCACTGGTTGTCCACCGCGATGCCGCCGCGCTCGCCAATGGCCAGGCCGCTGGCGCGGGCCAGCTCGTCGCGCGGGCGGATGCCGGCGGAGAACACGATCATGTCGGTGTCGAGGTGGCTGCCATCGGCAAAGTTCATGCGATGGGTGCCGTCTTCGCCGTCCACGATCTCCACGGTGTTCTTGCGGGTATGCGCGGTGACGCCAAGCTCTTCGATCTTGCGGCGCAGCATCGCGCCGCCGCCGTCGTCCACCTGCACCGCCATCAGGCGCGGGGCAAATTCCACCACATGGGTTTGCAGGCCCATGTCGCGCAGTGCCTTGGCGCATTCCAGGCCCAGCAGGCCGCCACCGATCACCACGCCGGTCCTGGAGCGGGCGCCGCATTCCTGCATGGCTTCCAGGTCTTCGATGGTGCGGTAGACAAAGCAATCCTTGCGGTCCTTGCCGGGCAGCGGCGGCACGAAGGGGTAGGAGCCGGTGGCCATGATCAGCTTGTCGTAGGACAGCGTCTCGCCGGTGGAAACCGTCACCGTCTTGGCCGCGCGGTCGATGCCGGTGGCGCGCGCGTTCAGGCGCAGCAGCATGTTGCTGCGCTCGAAGAAGCCGGCTTCCACCAGCGAGAGATCCTCGGCGGACTTGCCGGCAAAGAACTCGGACAGGTGCACGCGGTCGTAGGCTGGGCGCGGTTCCTCGCACAGCACCGTGACTTCGAGATCTTGCGAGCCGGCCTCGGCCAGGCATTCCAGGAATTTGTGGCCGACCATGCCGTGGCCGATGATGATCAGTTTCATGATGGTTTCCTTGTTCTGTGGGGCCGCTGGTGCGTGTGCTTTGGTGGCGTCGTTGCGTCGTTGCGTCGTTGCGTCGTGGCGTCGGGCGGGCTCAGGACCCGGAACTGGCCAGCGCGTTGTCGAACAGCGCCTGCTCGCTGGCCTTGTGCTCGGCCGAGAAACGCACGGCGATGGCGCACAAGGCGGAGACCATGGCCGCCGTGCCCAGCACGGTCAGCGTTTGCTGCAGGTTGCCGCCCAGGCCCTTCATCAGGAAGCCCGCCGCCACGGCGCCCACGTTGCCGCCGGCGCCGATGATGCCGGCCACGCCGCCCAGCGCCTTGCGGTCGATAAAGGGCACCAGCGCATAGGTGGCGCCGCAGGCCATATGGGTGAACAGGCCAAAGCCCAGCATGGCGGCAACGGCAGCCACGACGTTATGCGCCTGCGCAAACCACAACAGGCCCAGGCCTTCGCCCAGGATCAGCACGAACAGCAGCATGGAACGCGCATCCAGGCCACGGCGCAGCGCAGCCTTGTCCGACAGCCAGCCGCCCAGGGCACGGGCGAACAGGGCGAGCAGGCCAAAGCTGGCGGCGGCCAGGCCGGCGCTGCTCAGCGACAGGCCAAAGTGATCCACGTAATAGGTAGCGGCCACGTTGTGGATGAAGATCTCCACGCCGAAGCAGGCACCGTAGGTGATAAACAGCATCCACACGCGGTAGTTGCCGGCAGCGGCGACAAAGCTGGCCCAGCCGCCTTTCTTGCCGCTGTCGATGGCGATGCCGCGCGCGCGCAGATCCTTGAAGTCGCCTTGCGGGCAGTCCTGCGTATAGCGCCAGTACAGCACCGCCATGATCAGCATCAGCACGCCCGGCACCAGCAACGCCAGGCGCCAGCCCATGGTGTGGCTCACGCCCAGCATCAGCACGCCGCCCAGCAGCAGCGGCATCAGCGCTTGCGCGGCGCCACCGCCGGCGTTGCCCCAGCCAGCGGCTGCCGCGTTGGCGGTGCCCACCACATTGGGCGCGAACATCACCGAGGTGTGGTACTGCGTGATCACGAAGCTCGCGCCAACCGCGCCAATCAACAGGCGGAAGAACAGAAAGGCTTCGTAGCTCTGCGCCATCGCCACGCCCAGCACGGGGATTGCACCCAGTGCGAGCAGGCCGGTGTAGGCGCGCCGGGGGCCAAAGCGGTCGCACAGCGGGCCGATGGCCAACCGCACGAGAATGGTCACGGCCACCGCAGCGATATTGATATTGGCGATCTGGTCGGGAGTCAGGCCGAATTCGCCCTTGAGCACCGGCATCAACGGCGCGCAGGCGAACCACGCGAAGAAGCACACGAAGAAGGCCATCCACGTCAGGTGGAAGGCGCGCATCTGCGGGGTGCGCAGGCTTAGCAGTTCGATGCGGGTGGCTTTGCCGGTCATCATGGCTCCATAAAAACAAATGGCGTCCCGCAATCCGGTCGTGAAGACCAGATCAGGGGACGCCGTTGTCCTGGTGGCAGCGGTGAAGACCGCTACCACCCTGTGTGAGGTGAGCGGGCCGCCGTTGGTCCGCTCACGTCTTATTACGCAAGCGTTGTGCCAGGGCTGTTTGTGATGGATGGCGGGCTTTTTGCGCCGAGCAGGAGCGTCAGGCCGGGAGGCGATGCGCCGAGGTGGGGCGGGGCGGCACGGTCATGGTGCAGTGCAATGGGCCGGGCGGTGCGCGGGGTGGTGCAGGCCGTGGCCGAAGGATTGACGGCCGATCGCGCCCAGGATCGCGCCCAAGATCACGCCTGCGTGGCAGGCGCGTGCGGGAATTCGCCCTCAGCCGCCGGCGCTGGCCGCTGGCTAGCGTGGCAAATCTCGATATCGTTGGGCCGCACCAGCTGATCCGCGTCATCCACCAGCGCCGCGCGCACGCGGCGCCCCTGCTGTGCGGTAAGCAAGGTCACCGGCCCCTGGCCGCTGGCGGCCAGGTGGCGATCCCCCCATTGCATCAGCCCGATGACCACCGGCAGCAGCTCCACCGCGGCGCGCGTCGGCCGGTACTCGAACCGTTCCCGCTCGCCCGGCTCCCGATAGCTCACCTTGCGCAGGATGCCTGCCTCGGTCAGCGTTTTGAGCCTGGCCGACAGCACGGCGGGGGAGCACTGCAGGCGCTCCAGAAAATCGTCGAAGCGCCTGATACCGTGGAAAACGTCGCGCAAGATAAGAATTGTCCACTTCTCTCCAACCAGCGAGAGGGTCGCGGCAATCGAGCAGTTGCGGAGTTCTTGGGTGGTGAGATCCATGCAATGAGCATAGCAGGCTAACTTCATTTGCAAAAGTCAGGGTATTGCCTATACTTCTGACTACTAAATATGAAGTCAGGAGCCGGAAATGCAGCCCTCGAATCCCCCCAGCCTTGCCGGCCAATCCCCCCTGACCGGCGGCGGCTGGCATGCTGGCTGTCCGGAATGCGCCGAGACCTGGAAGTTGAGCGGTGGCGAGCGCGTGGTCGTGCGCGCCGTTCGTGCCGCGGATGCCGATAGAGAGCGGGCCTTCGTCCAGGCCCTGTCGCACGAAAGCCGTTATTACCGCTTCCTGACCGGCGGACGCGTGTCCGACGAGGTAATCGACCTGTTTATCGAGAGCAACGCCGGCCTGGCGCTGGTGGTCACGGCGCAAGTGGAGGGGCTGCCGATGATTGTCGCCAACGGCAACTACGTGGTGACGCGTGGCGAAGACGGCGACGTTGGCGAGTTCGCCGTGGCGGTGGCCGACGACTGGCAAGGCAAGGGTATCGGCCGCCGGCTGATACAGCGCTTGCGCGACGCGGCGCTGGTCGCCGGCCTGCATCTGCTGCGCGGGGACGTGCTGAGCGAGAACCGCCGCATGCTGGCGCTGATGCGGGAGTTCGGTTTCTCCACCCGGCGCAACCCGGAAGACAGCCTGCTGTATGAGGTGAAACTGGTGCTGGGCGAGCTGGCCGGCAACGGCGCGTTGCAGGGCGCCGCCCGGGTCCCGGCGCCCTAGGCCTCCGCGCTTGCGCGCCTGCGCGATCCGGCTGTCACGGTGCATCCCACTGACGCCGTGATGATGCTGGCAATCGCCAGCCATTGCTGCGTATTCAGCGTCTCGTGCAGGAAGGCGAGGCCTGCCAGGGCGCCCATGGCGGGTTCCATGCTGAGCAGGATGCCGAAGGTGCGGCGCGGCAGCCGCTTGAGCGCCACCATTTCCAGCGAATAGGGGATGGCGCTGGAGAGCAGGCCAACCGCCAGCCCTGCCACCAGCAGCGACGGGCTGAACATGGCCGCGCCGGCATGCGCCAGTCCGAAGGGCAGCACGACCAGCGATGCCATGGTCAGTCCGAGCGAGGTGGCTTGCCCGCCGTGCGCGTTGCCTGCCATCTGCCCGAAGATGATGTACAGCGCCCAGCCCACGCCGGCCGCCAGCGCGTAGCCGATGCCCACGGGATCGAGCGTGGCAACGTTCTCCCCGAGCGGCAACAGCAACAGCAAGCCTGCCACCGCAAAGGCAATCCAGAGAAAGTCGATGGCCCGCCGCGACGACGACACGGCGAGCGCCAGCGGCCCGGTGAACTCGATGGCAATCGCCAGCCCGAGCGGGACGGTGCGCAGCGACATGTAGAACAGCAGGTTGGTGGCACCCAGCGCCGCGCCGTATAGCGCGATCACGCGGGCGTTGGCCAGGCTGAGCGGCATCCGCCAGGGCCGCCACACGCACAGCAGGATCAACGCCGAGAAGCTCACCCGCAGCGCCGTGGTGCCCTGGGCGCCAACTTCGGCAAACAGGCTCTTGGCAAACGACGTACCGACGCAGAGCGAAGCCATCGATCCGATCAAGGCCAGCACGGCGATCAGGGTGGCACTTTGATTCAGGCGATTCAGCGGCAATTGCGACTCTCAGGCGATTCTGCGAGCCCGAATCTTGAACGATCCTGGCCCGGCTGGCTAGGCTGCGATGTGCTGCAAGCGCACAGCGTAGCTTAGTAGCTGAGCGCCACGTTGAGCATGACCGTACGGGGATTGCCCACCGGCACGATGTTGTTGCTCAGGCCGCCGGCGTAGTACGCCTTGTCGAACACGTTCTTGACGTTGAGCGCGGCCTTCCAGTGCGATGCCACATAGCCCACGCCAAGGTCTGCCACCGCGTAGCCGGGCACGGTGTAGTTGAAGGTGTAGCCGCCCTTGGCGCTCTGCGCGCGCATGCCGGCACCGGCATACCAGCCTGCCAGCGGCCCGCGGAAATGCTTGGTGCCCCAAAGCGAGACGCTGTGCCGGGACACGTTGTTGAGCGGCTTGCCCACATTGGCGGCAACGGTGTCTTCCGTGACCTCGCTGGCGATGTAGGCATAGGCGCCGGCCAGGCTCCAGCCGCCGCCAAGATCCGCCGTCAGCTCTGCCTCCAGCCCGCGCGTGCGCTGCGCGCCCGTGGCAATGCTGAAGCCGGTATTGACCGGGTCCGAGCTCAGCACGTTGCGCCGGGTCAGGTCGAAGGCCGACAGTGTCAGCAGGCCGCTCTTGTTGGGCAGATCGAACTTGATGCCCACCTCTGCCTGGCGTCCCGTCTCGGGCTTGAAGGTGCTGCCGTTGACGTCGGTGCCGCTATTGGGCAGGAACGAGGTTGCGTAGCTGACATAGGGACGTGCCCAGCTGGTCAGGTCGAACATCAGCCCGGCGCTGCCGGTGACGGCCCGCGCGGTGTCGTCCAGGCGCGTGGCGGCCAGGCGGTCCGTGGTGCTGGTGCGGGCGGTGTCGTGGCGCAGGCCGGCGGTGAGCAGCCAGCGCTCGGCAAGCCGCACCTGGTCGCGCGCGTAGAAGCCCAGCGTGCTGACATTGTCTTCCTGGTTCAGGCTGTAGGCGCTGGGGCAGTTCACGGCCGCGCCATAGACCGGGTTGTAGACGTTCAGCGCCGCGACGCGGCAGGTGCGCTGCAGGCGGCTCTCGTTGCTGCGGTTGTAGTCCACGCCGAGCGTGATCTCATGCTGCTGCCCGGCAATCTCGAAGCGCCGCTGCAGGTTGGTGTCCACGCCGACGGTGGTGCCGGAAAAGTCCTGCTGCGTGCCGCTGCGGTTGAGCAACTGGCTGTTGACTGCCATGGTGCCGCCCGCGATCAGCGTGCCGGCCAGCGACAGCGTTTGCCAGCGGAAATTCTGGTTCAGCGTCCAGCCGGAATCGAAGCGATGGGTCAGCGCATAGCCCAGCCGGTTCTGCTCGCCGTCGTATGGCGCCAGGCCCGGCTCGCCGGTAAAGCGGCTGTTGGGCAGGGTGCCGTTGCGGTTGGCGGTGAGCGTGCCATTCACGGGCAGGCCTTGCTGGCGCACATATTGCCGCGCGTTGTGGCTCGCCAGCAGGGTCAGGTCGGTGCGCGCGCCGAGGTCCAGCGACAGCGACGGCGCGATATAGCGGTTGCGGTAATAGACGTAGTCGGTCGCGTCGTCGCTGTTCATCGCCAGAGCGTTCACGCGCAGCGCGGCCTTGCCGTTTTCCGACAGCGGCGTGCCCACGTCCGCCGTGACCTGCCGCAAGCCGTAGTTGCCTACCGTCAGCCCCAGTTCGCCAAACCGTTCGGGCCTGGGGCGCTTGCTGACGATATTGACCATGCCACCGGGCTGCACCTTGCCGAACAATACCGAGGCCGGGCCTTTGAGCACTTCCACGCGCTCGGCGCCGAACAGCTCCTGCGCCACGCGGTTGTTGCTCTCGACCAGCAGGCCATCCACAAAGACGGATTCCGATGCGCGCTGGCCGCGGATGATGAAGTCGTCCCAGCCGCGCCGGCCGTAGACATTGGTGACCACGCCTGCGGAATTGGCCAGTGCGTCACCCAGGGTTTGGGCTTGCTGGCTGTCCATCAGGTCGCGCGTGATCACGGTGATGGACTGTGCGCTGTCCGCCGCGGACGCGCCGGACTTGGTCACGCCAGCTGCCCGGCGCGTGGCAAAGCCGGTGTCGGCGCGGGGGTCTTCGGCGGCGCTGACCGTGACGGACGGCAAGGTGGTCTCGGCGTCCGGGGCGGCCAGGGCCATGACGGGGGAGAACAGGCAGCCCAGGGCGGCCGGGGCAATCAGTTGGCGAGTGAGCATGGCGCTGCGAGAGTGCGGAAAGCGCCGGATTGTAAATGATAATGATTAGCGTTTGTAAGATTTTGCAATGAAATCGATACGTGCTTTGCCGGCCACGGCGAGGCCGAATGCATGCGCCGGTCTTGCGCCTCGCCCTCCAACGCGCTTTGCACCTCAAGCGCGGCAGGCTATGGTGACTAGGAGACAGAAACCCGAACAGGAGAACACCATGGCACCGTCAGCATCCCCCCGCCGCATCGTGATTACTGGCGCCGGTGGCGCGCTTGGCCGCGCCGTTACCCAGGCGTTCGCGGACGAGGGGGCGCGGCTGGCCCTGATCGACCGCGACGTGGCAGTGCTGCGCGCGCATGCGCCGGTGCCCGAGGCTGCGGACTGGCACCTGTTGCTGGCGGCGGACGTGACCTCGACGCAGAGCATGGCCATGGCGGCACGCAGTATCCTCGACGCGTTCGGTGGCGTGGATGTGCTGGTGCACGTGGCCGGCGGCTTCGAGATGGGCGAGCCCGTGCATGCGCTCAGCCGCGAATCCTGGATGCGGATGATGGATCTGAACGCCTGGTCGCTGGTGGCCGTCACGCAGCATCTGTTGCCCGCCATGCTTGCGCAGGGCGCCGGCAAGGTCGTGGCTGTGACCGCGCGCGGCGCCGCCAGCGGGGCCGCCGCGATGGGTGCCTACTGCGCGTCAAAGAGCGCGTTGCAGCGTCTGGTGGAGAGCTTGTCGCAGGAGGTGCGCCGCGCCGGCGTCAACGTCAACAGTGTCGCGCCGGGCACGCTCGACACCCATGCCAACCGCCAGGCCATGCCCGCTGCCGATCCCACCGATTGGGTCTCGACCGCGTCGGCGGCGCGCGCCATTGCCTTCCTGGCCTCTGACGCGGCGCAGGCGATCCATGGGCAGCATGTGGTGCTGGATGGGTTGAGTTGACCCGCGGCCGGCACGTGGGCCGGCACGGTGCGAGGCTTCTCCTATATGGATTCCCCGGACTCGGCAGGCGCAAAGCCTGCCCGGGACACATGCATCCATGTCGCGCAGGTAGTCGTTCTTCGCAGCGATTGGCGCTTGATGTGTACATGGCATGGGAAGTGGATCCGGGAGAACCCCGGTGATGACGCAAGCGGAAGTCCATTTCGATGCTAGGGTAAATCCCAGTCCCGTTTTCCCGAGTATTGGGAATCGAGGTTTTGATATTTGGGAAAACACGCGCATGCTCTCGTCCCATGCAGATCGAAGCCGACGCCCCCGAAACCAACTACCCCGCCGCTGGCGCGGATCGCGTGCTGTTTGTGCTCGCCGCCTTGGCCCAGCAGGGCAAGCCGATGACCGTGCGCGAACTGGGCGCTGCCACCGGCTTGCCCAAGAGCACCCTGTATCGCCAATTGGTGCTGCTCAAGAAATGGGGCTTCGTGCTGGAGTCGGATGGACGGTATGCGCCCGGTCCGATCAGCCTGCAGCTGGCGCTTGGTTTTGACATGGCCTCGCACCTCGCGCGCGAAGCGCAGCCGGAAATGCAATGGCTGGTACAGCAATCCGGCGAGAGCGTAGGGTTGGTGGTGGCGGTCAAGGACCAGGCGGTTTGCCTGGAAATGATTGAGAGCCGGCAGTCGCTGCGTTGCTCGTTTGAAAAGGGGCGCGGCGTGCCATTGCGGGCGGGGGCGTCGGCAAAGTCCCTGCTTGCGTTCATGCACGAGGACGCACGCCGGCGCATCGTGCTTGGCCTGCCCGATATGGACGCCATGCAGGCAGAACAATTGCTGGACGAACTTGCTGGCATCGAGCGGGCTGGCTATGCAGTCAGCCAGGGCGAGGTGGATGCCGGCGTATGGGGCGTCAGCGTGCCGGTGTTTCGCCGGCGCGAGAAGACGGCGGCGGTCGGCTCGATCACGCTGATGGCACCGGCCACCCGCACGCAGGGGCGCGAGCCGCTCCTGATCGAGATGACGAGGTCGGCCGCAGGAAGAGTCTCGGCTGGGCTCCAGTCCTTCTAGTACCCGGCACCCTGGCACCCAGTACCGGATACGCAATAACCAGTACCAGATCCAATACCTACGAGAGGAGCGATTGATGAATCTTCGACGCAAATGCCTGCTTATCGGCCTGATGGGCCTCAGCCTCGCTGCCGGCCTGGCGCGAGCCCAGGACAACGCAGTCCTGCGGGTGGCCACGGATGCCACCTTCCCGCCAATGGAATTCGTCGAGAACGGCAAGCGCACGGGCTTCGATGTCGAGTTGGTCGAAGCGCTCGCCAAGACGATGGGCAAGCGCGTCGAATGGACCGACATCGATTTCAAGGGGCTGATCCCCGGCCTGATCTCGCGCCGCTTCGACATGGCGGTGTCCGGCATCTACATCACCGAGGAGCGCCGCAAGGTGGTGGATTTCACCGATCCCTACTACACCGGCGGCCTGGTCGCGCTGGTTAAATCCGGCAATACCGCCATCAATACGCCGGCGGATCTCAATGGCAAGAAGGTAAGCGTGCAGGTCGGCACCAAGTCAGTCAATTTCCTGCGCGAGAACTATCCGCAGGTCCAGCGCGTGGAAGTCGAAAAAAACCAGGAAATGTTCAACCTTGTCGAGATCGGCCGCGCGGATGCGGCAGTGACCGGCAAGCCCGCGGCAATGCAATATGTCAAGGCGCGCGGCGGTATGCGCGTGGTCGAGAAGGCCCTGACCACCGAGGAGTACGGCATGGCGGTGCGCAAGGATACGCCGGAGCTGACACGCGCGGTGAATGCCGCGCTGACCAAGCTCAAGGCCGATGGCACCTATGCGCAGCTGGTCCAGAAGTGGTTCGGCGCCGCGCATAAGTAAGGAGGGATGGCATCATGGAGCTGGACTTCTCGCCGGTCTGGGCCGGCTGGCCCGACCTGGTGCGCGGCGCCGGGGTCACGGTCGAGGTGACAGCCTGCGCGCTGGTGCTCGGGTGCGTGATGGGTTTGCTGGTTGGCATCGGCCGGCTCGATCCGCGGCGCCGCGTCGTGTATGGCCTCTGTACCGCCTACGTGACCGCGATCCGTGGCACGCCTTTGCTGGTGCAACTGTTTTTGCTGTTCTTCGGGCTGCCGCAGTTTGACATCCTGCTACCGGCATTCGTTTGCGGCGTGATCGGCCTGGGCATCTATTCCGGCGCCTATGTCTCCGAGATCGTGCGGGGCGCGATCCAGTCTGTCGACAAGGGCCAGATGGAAGCTGCGCGTTCCATCGGCATGTCGTCAGGCCAGGCGATGCGCGCGGTGATCCTTCCGCAAGCGATCGTGCGCATGATTCCGCCGCTGGGCAATGAGTTCATCGCATTGATCAAGAACTCTGCACTGGTATCGCTGCTGACCATTCACGACGTGATGCACGAGGGGCAGAAGATCATCAGTGTGTCCTACCGCTCGTTGGAGGTGTACCTGGCAATCGCGTTGGTCTATCTGCTGCTGACCAGCGCCGCTGGATTGTTCCTGCGGCACATGGAGCAACGGCTGCGTATGGGAGGCATGGTGCAATGAGCGATTCCGCAATCATCCGGATCCGCAATCTGGGCAAATCCTTCGGCGACCATACGGTACTGAAGGGCATCGATTTCGATGTGGAGCCATCGCAAGTGGTGGTGGTGATCGGGCCCAGCGGCTCGGGCAAGAGCACGTTCCTGCGTTGCTGCAACGGCCTGGAGCAGGCGGAGAGCGGCACCATCGAGATCTGTGGCACCAAGCTGCTCGATCAGGGGCTGCTGATCGCCGACCCGGAACTAAACCGCTTGCGCACGGAAGTCGGGATGGTGTTCCAGTCCTTCAACCTGTTCCCCCACCTGTCCGTGCTGCACAACGTCACGCTTGGTCCCCGCATGCTGCGCGGCGCCTCGCGCGACGACGCCGAGCGCAAGGCGATGGCGCTGCTGGAGAAAGTGGGCCTGGCACACAAGGCGCACGCCATGCCGGCCAGCCTCTCGGGTGGACAGAAACAGCGTGTGGCCATTGCGCGCGCGCTCGCCATGGCGCCGCGTGTGATGCTGTTCGACGAGCCTACCTCTGCGCTCGATCCTGAGCTGGTGGGCGAGGTCCTGCAAGTGATGAAGGTGTTGGCCGCCGAAGGCATGACGATGGTCGTGGTCACGCACGAGATGGG
Source organism: Cupriavidus basilensis (assembly GCF_000832305.1). Lineage (NCBI taxonomy): Bacteria > Pseudomonadati > Pseudomonadota > Betaproteobacteria > Burkholderiales > Burkholderiaceae > Cupriavidus > Cupriavidus basilensis. The sequence goes on along the minus strand of NZ_CP010537.1, from coordinate 2,497,153 downwards.
CTTTGCCCGCGAGGTTGCCGATGTCGTGGTGGTGATGGACGGCGGCGGCATTATCGAAGCCGGTCCGCCGTCCGTCATCTTCACCGCGCCCACGCAGGAGCGCACGCGCGGTTTCCTGCAAGCCGTGCTGACGCGGCAATGAGCATGGCAATGACAGAGTCTGTCTGGCAGGGCCGTAGCGACGCCGGCGAGCGTGGTGACACCAGGCGTTTGTTCCATGTCGTGCGCGCCGCGGGCGCGCCGCTGCCGGCCGGGTCGCCGGTGGTGGTGGGCTTTGCCTGCGATGCCGGCGTGCTGCGCAACCACGGCCGCGCCGGCGCGGCGCAGGGGCCGGATGCAATCCGCCGCGCCCTGGCCAACGTGCCCGCGCACGGACTGCCGGCCTTGTACGACGCTGGCAACGTGATCTGCGAAGACGATGCGCTGGAAGCCGCCCAGGAACGCTTGGCGGGGGCGGTCCGTGCCGTGCTGGACGGCGGCGGCTTGCCGCTGGTGCTGGGCGGCGGCCACGAAGTCGCCTGGGGCAGCTGGCAGGGGTTGCGGGCGCATCTGGATGCCGCCGGCGACGGCGGCCGGCTGCTGATCGTGAATATCGATGCACACTTCGACTTGCGTACCAGCCGGCCAGCCAGCTCCGGAACGCCGTTCGACCAGATCGCGTGCGAGAGTGCGCGCCGCGGGCTGCCTTTCGACTATGTCTGCCTGGGCGTAAGCCGTCTTGCCAATACGCCGGCCCTGTTTGCCCGGGCCGACGAACTGGGGGTGTCTTACGTCGAGGATGTCGACTTGCAGGAACGGCATCTCGATGCTCGCCTGGCCGCGTTGCGGGAGCGCATGGCCTTGGCCGAGCATGTCTATCTCACCATCGATCTGGATGCGCTGCCGGCGGCCGTCATGCCGGGCGTCTCGGCGCCCGCTGCCTTTGGCGTGCCGCTGGCGGTAGTCGAGGCGCTGGTGGGCGAGGTGCGGCGCAGCGGCAAGTTGCGCGTGGCTGACCTGGCAGAGTACAACCCCAGCTACGACCGCGATCATCAGGGCGCGCGGGTGGCGGCACGGCTGGCGTACCGGCTGCTGGCCTGAGGCGGTGCCCGCTTGCCCGGGGTCCGTCTCCCAGCGGCAGTCTATTTCCGCCGTGCCAGCGGCAACGTCGCCAGCCGTTCCAGCACGACGGCACGCATGCCCGCCGGCGCCGGCAACTGCTCCAGCAATGCCGGCCAGCGCTCGTTGGCCATCGCCACAGCGTCTTTCACGGCGGCGGTGGCGATGCGCTCGGCGATCCGGGCCTCGCGCGCGAAGTCGCGGTAGGTCTGCAACGTTTGCCCGCGCTGCTGGCGGTCGATGGCCACGTTCTGGCCGAAGCCGGCAAAGCCCGGCAGGGCGGCCACGCTGACGATGTCATAGGCGGGCGACAGCTCCGGCGCGATGCCGTTGCGGTACAGGAAGGAGAAGTTCTTCAGGTGGGCGTCGCTGTTGCCCAGCAGGGTGTTGACGGCCTGCCGGATAAAGAACTGCCGCACATCCTCGATCCCGCGCACGCTCAGCCGGTCGAGCAATTGCACCAGCACGGCGTAGGCGTCGCGGCCGGCGTACTTGCTATTGGGCATGCGGGTCAGCAACTGGCAACCGTCTTCGGCATGCACGCGTCCGCCAGGTTCTCGGTCAAAGCGGTCCACGGCAAGGAAGTGCAGATCCGCGCCAAGGGCCTCGGCCAGCCCCTCAACCTCGATGGCGGCAAGCGGCACGGGCCGGCACGGCGCTGCCGCCACGCCAGCGGCCTGCGCCAGCTGCATCGACACGTATTCGTTGAAGACCTGGCTATCGTCGTTGCGCGCGGGCAGCTTGGCGATCAGGTCCGACAGGTGCCCGTGGGTGGGCATGGTGTAGCGCTTGCCGGCATGTGCGGTGGAAAGCGCCAGCTTGTTCTGCACGCCCGAGACCGAGGCCGCGCCTTCGGTGGCGCCTTCGATCACGGCGATTTCCAGGTTGTCCGCGCCGCCTGTCACGCCGATGGTGCGCACGTGCGCGGGCAGGGCATCGATGGGCGCGGGGCGCACCACCACCGCGCCCGGCAGGTCGTCGCCGGCGGCGGCCAGGATGCCGAAATCGTCACGGTCTTCGGGATGGCGGCGCGTGGCCTCCAGGCGCTTGCGCAGCTCGCTCTCGGGCAGCAGCCCGGCGAAGTAGGGCGGCAACGCCGCGTTGGTGTTGTACAGCGCGGGATGGAAGGGGTTGGACAGCACCGAGGCGCTCAGCGTGTCGTTGCCGGGGAAGGTCAGCGAAAGGCTGAGCGTGGGCCGCAGCGGGTCGCCACGGAAGGCTTCCGCCGGCACGAAGCGGCAGGTGCGCCCGACCTCGCACAGATGGCCGCACAGCACGCCGTGCAGGTGCACTTCCAGATAGCGGGGCCGCAGCCCGGTGCTCATGATTCCTGCTCCAGGAACATTTCCACCGAGGTCTTGGCCTCGCGGTCCGGTCCGCTGTCCTTGCCCTCGACCAGGCGCTTCACGGCGAGCAGGTGCTCGCGGGGCACCAGGACCCATTCCGCATCGAGCGCGGCACCCACGGCTTCGAGTGTGGAGGCGCGCACATCGCTGCGGCCGCTCAGCGCCGTGGTCAGGTTGGACGGCGCCATGCCGATCAGCCGGGCCACTTCCCCCAGCGAGGATTTGCGTGCGGCTCGGCGTGCCCGGAGCTGGTCGTAGAGTGATGCCATGGCATATTTTCATCTAAGAAGATATGAAATAGCATAGCATACGACGGCGTTTTTTATGTTATTGCATAATATATATCAAGTTTATATGTCATAACATAGTGGCTTGCGTGATCAGGCCGCCTTGCTCTGGTCTGCCGCTTGCCCTGCGGACGCCAGAATGCGGAGGCGGCCCAGCTGTTGAGGAACAGGGATCGTGCGAGCGATGTACACAATGTGTAAAACCAATCACATTGCCAAAACACTTTGATTTCTAAGCGAATTCGTTCCGTAAGTACGCTTTTCGACAGTTGCTGAAAGGCAACGTCAAGGCCATGGATGCTCAGCATTCGTGAGACTACGTCGAACTCGCCAAAATCGCAGTTGCTTCGCGAAGCTTGCGCAACGTCCGACAGGAACGTTGGTTCGCATTGAAAAGCTACAGTCGCATGAATGCTGAGCGTGAAAAGGCTACGCTAGCATGAATGATGAGCGCGGCTCGCACGAATGACGATCTTCAACAGTTGCTGAACGGGCCCCAGTGGGACTCAACAGGGTTGGTGCTCGAGCCAGCGCACTGGGAGCGAGCCGTCCGGGAGTCCGGTTACGTGGCTGCGCAGCAGACAGTGCGGCTGCAGGTGTAGCGATGGTACTGCCAATACTGATAGTGCCGCCGATCCCGGTACAGGAAGCAGCCCCGCGCCAGAACAGAAAGCAGTGAATGGCCGCGACGCGCTCATATGCTATTGGCGCCGGGTGCTATGGCTGCCGCCACAAGCTATCGGCAATTGGCAGGGCAGGGCGGTGGCACTGCGCGGCACGACATTTGGGTTCGGCGGGATGACAGAAGCCGAATCGTACGATCTGCTTCGCGATTGCGAGCGGCTGACTCGGCTACTGCTGCGCCGATCGTGGGCGAGCCTGCCGCGGCTCCAACGGCGGTGGATCCGCAACGCTACCCGGGTCTTCGATCCAGGCATGCCGACTATCAAGGTGGCACGAGCGCAGACGAATGCTGCTGCCTGGCTGCTTTCGGCGATGCATTAGTGCGGCTGCCGCCATCCCGATGCCCTCCGGTGCAAGCCGCTGCATCCGCCGACAGGGGTGGTGCGCTGGCTGAGCGGCTTCAACGTGGTCGAACAGAAAGGCCATCCGCGCGCCATCATGACTAAGCTGGCGCAAAAGGTTGGGCGCGTAGAACAGCAAAGCCGCAAGCTCGTCAGCGCAATGAGAGCGCGAAAGGGAGTCGTCGCCTTGCTGCCCGAATTGCTGCTGTGAAAGTCGGCCCCGTAGAACAAATCGAGGGATTCATAGGATGGTTGCAACTTTACTACGCAAAAGTTGCATCTTTACTACACTTCACGGCAAGCGCGTCCACTTGCGCCGTGGATCCAGTTGTCCGCGCATACCCGGCTGCATCGCCACGTGCCACTTCGGCCCTGCGCTTCTTCGCGTTTATTCGCGCCCCGGTACCCAGCATCGCTGAAGGCCACCGTCTCTTCACCTTGCAGTAGCAAGCAAGCTTGCGTCACGTCGTTGACGTTGCTTGTGCTCAGACGAGGTACTGATCCGTGTATTCACCGCAAGGGACGGTAGACATGACAGGCATGTTCCTTTGCGCCAAGGCCGCCGCGCGGCAGATGCGCGGTGGCGGCGGCGGGCGAATCGTCAACACTGCATCGATCCTGTTTCAGTGCGCCAAGCAATTTGCTCGTCACGTCCCGCAATTCCTGAGCTAATTACTAACTAGTGATTGCCTTCTCGTAGTCAGCCCCGAGCTCGCCCAATACTGAGCGTGCCGGACGCGGTGCACCGAGATGCAGGTAACGTAGTTCATCCATAAGGGCACTCCAAAGTGAAGGGCCGCCCTTTTCCAGCAGTTCCGAGCGCAAAGACGCCTCCGGATGCGTATGCCGAAGGCCCCAGACAGCCATATATGCGAGCAGAGGTACAAGCTGTATGGCCGCTTCCGTGAGGCTGTAGATGCCTTTCTGCTGATGATTCGGATCCGGAGATCGTGTCAGCAGGCCAGACGCGGTCAAGTGCTTCAGCCGGCTTGCGAGGATGTTCGAGGCGATGCCTTCCTTGTTGTGCTCCAGCAGAGCGCCATAGCTGCGCCTGTTCTCGAACATGACATCGCGGATAACGATCAGGCTCCAGCGGTCGCCCATCTGCTCAAGCGTCAAGTTGATCGGGCAGCCCGATCGTCTTGTTTGGGACAAAGTCTTCTCCTGAATTTCTACTTGCATTATGCAATTGCTGGGCATACCATGCAACCACTTGCACAATGCAAGTGCTCGTAGAGATCTTGGCAGATCGTTAGGAAACACTATGAAATTCTCAACCATCACTTCGCATGCCGTTCTCGCGGTATCGCTGGCATTCACTGGCACCTTCGTTGCAGTAGCACCGGCCCACGCTGCAGCGCCGATGCAGCACAAGCAGGTTCCGGGCTTCTATCGCGCCATGATTGGCGACTATGAAGTCACCGCGCTTCATGACGGCAGCGCCGGCATTGACTCCAGCCTCCTGCATGGCGAACCGGGACTCATCCAGTCCCTCTTGGAGCGCTCCTTTCAAAACGACCCCAAGAATGTCTCGGCAACCGTCCAAGGCTACCTGGTCAACACCGGCTCCAAGCTTGTTCTCATCGACACGGGTGCGGGCGGCCACTGGGGCCCACCTGCGCTGGGCAAGCTGGTGCAGAACTTGAAAGCCTCCGGCTACAAGCCGGAGCAAGTTGACCTGGTGCTGCTGACCCATCTTCACGCCGATCATGTTGGCGGAATCTACAAGGAAGGGAAACGTGTCTTCCCGAACGCGACCGTGATGATGAAGAAGGCCGACTCCGACTTCTGGCTGTCGAAGGAAATCATGGCCAAGGCCCCGGAAGACGCAAAGATCTTCTTCAAGGTGGCACAGGATGCAGCCGCGCCTTACATCGCTGCCGGCAAATGGAAGCCGTACGAAGGCATGGACGAAATCGTCTCCGGCATCGCACCGTATGCCATTCCCGGCCATACGCCCGGTCACACCGGCTACATGATTTCCTCAAAGGGTCAGTCGTTGCTGGTCTGGGGTGACACCGCTCACGTCCTCGCCGTCCAGATGCCGCACCCGGAAATCGGCATCGCCTTCGACTCGGACGGCGCGACGGCCATCAAAACCCGTGAAGACCTTCTGGTGAAACTCGCCGCGGACAAGACGATGATTGCCGCAGCCCACATGCCGTTCCCCGGCCTGGGCCGTATTCGAAAGGCCGACACCGGCACTGGCTACGACTGGGTACCCGCAACTTTCCTCAACCTAAAGTGAGGTGAACCATGGCCTACGATTCCTCTTCCGCCCGCAAGCTCCGCGAAGCGATGTTCGCCTTCAACATTGCGCATCCCGTAAGCACGATCGAGACGCTCCGCGTCGGCATGGAGGCAATTTCACAAGCAAACCCGCCGGCGGCTGACCTAACCGTCGAGCCGACCCAACTCGGTGGCATAGCCGCGGTGGCGATTACGGCTCCCGATGCGTCCAAAGACCGTGTCATTTTGCATTTCCACGGTGGCGGCTGGGTGGCTGGCTCTCCTGCCTCGCATCTGGGCATGCTCGGAGAGTTGTCTCGAGCGGCTAAGTCCCAGGTTATCGTCCTGGACCACTCCTGGGCGCCCGAGCACCCATTCCCTGCTTCCTACGACGAGTCCATCCGCGGCTACGAAGCAGTGCGTGCGCTTGGCAAGCCGTTTGCCGTGACCGGAGATTCCAGTGGCGGCGGCATGGCTCTCAACGTCCTTGCCTACGCATCCTCGAAGGGCCACAAGGACGCACGAGCAGCACTACTCATTAGCCCATGGGCAGACTTAACGCTGACGCTGCCCTCGCTAACGCAGTTGGCCGACCGCGACCCAATGGTCAACGCGAGCGCGATGCGGGCGATGGTCGAGGCTTACGCTGGCAACCACGATTTGAAGGATCCGCGCATCTCACCGATGTTCGCCGACATGCGCGGCTTTCCTCCACTGCTCATCCATGTCGGAAGCGACGAAGTACTTCTCGACGACGCCCTTGAAATTGACCGGAAGGTGCGCGCGGCCGGCGGCAAGTCGTACCTCGAGGTCTGGCCGGAGATGCTGCACGTCTGGCACATTCAGACAGCCTCATTGCCTCAGGCCCACGACGCGCTGCAGAGAGCCGGCGAGTTTCTCATTGGGCACCTCGAGAAGTAGCACGCACGCCCTCAACGAAGACTTAGACACCAGATTGGAGAATGCAATGACTACTGACACCAAGACACCGGCAACGGCCTGGATGGAAATCGTCAAGAAGAAAGGAACCAGCGAATTCGCGGCGTCGTTCACCGCTGACGCCAGCCTTCAGACCTCTGCCCTCAGCAAGGCCGTGGTCGGCCCGACACTCATCGGGGCGTTCTTTGCCGCGACGAGCACGATGTACGAACAATTCGTGTTCACTGCGGAGACGGTTGACGGTGCGAAGACTTACCTTGAGTGGGATGCCATCCACGGTGGCAAGCCGGTCGCCGGCACCACCATACTCACTCGGAATGAGTCTGGTCTCATCAACAACATCAAGCTCTTCCAAAGCCCGTTTCCCGTCGTTCGTGAATTCTCATCTGGCCTTAAGGGGCGACTCGAAGGAACACTCGGTCAAGACTTCTTTAGTTAAGCAGGGAAAACATCCAACTTCATCGCCTCATTTGACCTGAACAACACAACCAAGGAAGCACTCATGCCAACATTTCACGCTCACATTCCAGCTAAAAAGTTCTCTAGCGAAGAAAAGCGGGCCCTGGCGGATGCCTTGAATCTCGCTCTTCATGAAGCCATGGATGCGCCTATGGATGACCGTTTCGTCATCATCAGTGAGCACAAGGACGATGAATTCTTCATTCATCCGACCTTTCCTGCCATGGAGAGATCCGACAAGCGCATGGTCGTAACGGTGACGTTCGGTACGAGCAGGACCGTGGAGCAGAAACGCAAGCTCGCGGAGTTGGTTACCCGATACGCAGTAGAAAAGGTTGGCGTCAGCGAAGACGATATCAGCTTGATGATGTATGCCATTCCCTTGGAAAACATGAGCTTTGGAGGCGGAAAGCTGGTCTCTGATATCGACCTTTCCATGCCTTGGGTGAACAAGTAAGAAGGACGCGCCTGCCCTGTTCTTGAAGTTAGGCGCTGAATTGGCGGGAAACGGAAGTCTCGTTCGTTTCTAAGGCGTGGGACCACGAGGCTTCGATCCGAAACCATTCCCTGGACGGAACTCGCGATTGGAATGTGCCAACGCTCCGGCCCTTTGTGCAGCAGACTCACCGAGCCGGAGGCTTGGAGTCTGCAGTCCTTGCGCCCGTCCACAAAGAGTTAGAGCTATGACCGACTGGCACTTCTACGAACCGGCACGGGGGCATGCCCTGCGTCATGATCCGCTCAACGCCATCGTTGCTCCGCGACCGATTGGGTGGATCAGCACAATCTCTAGCGACGGCGTGCGCAACCTTGCGCCCTACAGCTTCTTCAACCTGTTCAGCTACAAGCCTCCGGTCGTCGGCTTTTGCTCGCTTGGTGCGAAGGACTCGCTCGCCAACGCGCGTGACACCGGCGAGTTTGTGTGGAACCTAGCTACGCGACCGCTTGTCGAGGCGATGAACGCCTCCGCGGCAATGGTGCCCGCGCACGTCGATGAGTTCGAGTTGGCCAAGCTGGAGACGCTGCCCTCCGCCAAGGTGCGGCCAGCGCGCGTTGCGGCTAGCCCGGTGCAGTTCGAGTGCGTGGTCACCCAGATCGTGCAGCTTGAGGCGCAGGGCGGCGCGGCGCTCCCGGCGTGGCTGGTGTTAGGCGAAGCAGTAGCGATCCACATTGACCGGCAGCTCATCACGAACGGCGTTTACCAGACTGCGCAGGCGCGCCCGATCCTGCGCGGCGGTGGGCCGGCCGACTACTTCGAAATCGGCGCGGGACAGCTCTTCACGCTTGAGCGACCGGGTGATTGACTTGGCGTCGAGCGAGATCGTGCACGTAGCGATTCATCGCTGGCCGCTTGATGGCGGCCGGAAATTTTCCGCGGGACTCGGTCGCCACCTGCAAGGCAAGGTCGACGCAAGTCACTTTTACGGCGTCGCCTGAAATCTTTCTACAAGGAGAAATCCCATGTTTCAACGTACCGATATCGCATTCGAAGCCGAGGGCGGCGTCACGCTGCGCGGCTGGCTCTATGTACCAGCCGGCGGCACCGGGCCCCATCCCGCCATCACCATGGCGCATGGCTACGCAGGCGTGAAGGAGCACGGCTTGGAGCGATTCGCCGAGAAATTCGCCTCAAACGGCTTTGTCGTTCTCCTGCATGACCACCGCAACTTCGGCGCCAGCGACGGCACGCCGCGCCAGGATATCGACCCATGGCGTCAGATCGCCGATTGGCGGCGCGCGATCAGCTTCCTCGAACACCAGGACGTCGTCGATCCGAAGCGCATCGGCTTGTGGGGCACGAGCTATTCCGGCGGCCACGCACTCGTGCTTGGCGCAACTGAACGCCGCTTGCGCGCAGTAGTCACGCAGGTGCCGACGATCAGCGGCTTCGAGCAAGGACTGCGCCGCATTCCGCCCGACGCCGTCGCCGCCATCGAGGAGGCCTTCTCGGCGGACGAACGCGCGCAGGCACGCGGCGAGCCGCCGCGCCGGCAGACGATCGTCAGCGCCGATCCGGCCGTCCCTGCTTCGTACCGCGCCAAGGACGCCATCGAGTTCTATCTGCAGCCCGTGCCTGACGGTGCCTGGGAGAACAGCGTCACCGTGCGCTCTACGCGTGCTGCGCGCATGTACGAACCGGGCGCGTGGATTGCGCGCGTGTCTCCCACGCCGCTGCTGATGATCGTCGCGCTCCAAGACACGATCACGCTGACCGATCTCGAGCTGGCGGCCTACGAGCGGGCCCTTGAGCCGAAGCGCCTCGTGACGATCCCGGGTGGCCACTTCGATCCGTACGTCGCAAGGTTCGATCAATCCAGTGCCGCCGCACTGGACTGGTTCAAGGAGCACCTCGCGTAACCACTTTGCAACAACGCAGGAGCCCGACATGTCTCATCTCACCCATACCATCGAGCATGGCATTGCCACGATCATTCTCGATCGCTCGCCGCAAAACCGTATCGGCGACCGGATGGTTGACGAACTGGCTGTAGCAATCAACGCGATCGAACGCAGCGACGCACGCGTCGTGCTGGTGCGCGCTGAAGGCGATAACTTCAGCTTTGGCGGCGACATCATGCCGTGGCCCGACGACACCCCCCGCCAGTTGCGTGCGCGCTTCGAGGGTTACATGGACGTCTTCAATCGATTCGAACGCCTGCCCTTGCCTGTCATCGCGGTGGTGCACGGCTTGTGCGCCGGCGGTGGTTTCGAGCTGGCGTTGCGCGCCGATGTCATCTTTGCCGCCGAAAGCGCAACGTTCTGCCATCCGGAACAGTCGCTTGCCTTAGTGACCCTGCTGGGCGGCATTTACCGCGTCGCCGAACGCGCAGGACGCGCACGTGCCATGGAATGGGCACTGACTTCCGAGCGCGTCCCCGCCGCAACGATGGAGCGCTTCGGCGTGATCAACCGCGTCGTCGCCGATGCCGGGCTGCTTGCAGAGGCGCACGCGTTCGCCGGAAAGTTCGTGCACGGCCCGACGCGCGCCCACGCCGCCCACAAGGCCTTGCTGCGGGCCTGGGCCAACGGCGGTGTCCAGGCGGCCGACGATGTGATGTTCAACGTTGCCATGCCCTTGTTCGAGACAGAGGACGTGAAGGACGGGCTTGCTTCGGCCATCAAGGCCCTGAAGGCCGGCACACCGCGCCCACCGCTCGAATTCAAGGGCCGTTGATCCGCCACGCAAGCCCTGCAAGGAGCGCACATGCAGGAGTTGCTGGAGCGGGTGGTCGAGGCGCACGGGGATTGGCGCGCTAGAAGCGGGATGAAGCGCTCAGCGCCACGATCGTGACGGGTTGCCTTGCCCCAGTACCTCACTTGATTAACAGAAGGAATTCACATGCCTCATCCATTCCCCGATTTTCGCCTTACTGGCCAGGTCACCGTCGTTACTGGTGGCGGAAGCGGTATTGGCAAGGCCCTCGCACACACGTTTGCTGGCGCAGGTGCCCGGGTCGTTGTACTAGATACAAACGGCGCGGCGGCAGAACAGGTGGCCAACGAGATAGGCTCGATGGCACAACATGCGGTTGCGGACGTGTCCAATGAAGACGCGATCGAAAGCGTCATGGAGGACGTCGCCCGCCAACACGGTCGAATCGACGTGCTATTCAACAACGCAGGTGTCAATCGGCGCAACACCTCGTTTGATTTGACGATCGCGGATTGGAATGCGGTTGTAGCAGTAAACATGACCGGCATGTTTCTTTGCGCCAGGGCCGCCGCGCGGCACATGCGCGATGGCGGTGGCGGGCGAATCGTCAACACCGCATCGATACTTGGTATTTCCGGCGGTTGGTATCCGAATATTGTCTACCAGGCTACTAAAGGCGCGGTGGTCAACATGACCCGTTCGTGGGCTGTCGAATGGGCGCCCTACAACATCCGCGTCAACGCTGTAGCGCCGAGCATTATTCGCACTCCAATGACCGAAGCGCTCACAAGTCAGCCGGATGTGGTTGCGAAGTTCGAAGCGCTGACACCGCTAGGACGACTGTGCGAACCTGCGGACATGACCGGGCCAGTATTGTTTCTTGCTACTGCCGCATCGAGCATGGTTACCGGCCACATCCTTCCCGTTGATGGCGGCGTATTGGCGCAATAACATTTGAACGGAGCCTGCCCCACCGGATCGATTATCCAGATCTGGGTGCGCAAGTTTCCTGCTCAATGTTCAACAGAATTTTCCGATTCCATCCTTAAAATTCTCATTTACTTTAACGGAGAGAGAAAAACTATGAATTACAAGGGATTTGACCTTACTGGACGAGTTGCAGTAGTGACCGGATCCACTTCTGGAATGGGCTTGGCAATTGCTCGGGGCTTGGCCCAATGCGGTGCGCAAGTCGTCGTATCAAGCCATCTCCAGTCGGACACCGACTCGGCAGCGTTGTTATTGGCAAGTGAGGGTTTCGACGTTAAGGGTATCCCCTGCGACATCACCAATCTCGACAACGTCAAGAATTTTTCTGAAGAGTCTAAGCGCGCCTTCGGTCATGTCGATATTGTCGTTTGCCATGCGGCAGGTCCGGTCCCGGTCGGGCCAATTGCCGAAACCGATATTGATCTACTGGACTCTTTGCTCCTCACAACAGTGCGAAATAACTTGGTGTTGATCCGTCAATTCTTGCCAGAGATGGCGGAACGCCGTTACGGGAGCGTTCTCATGACGTCCAGTATCGCATCGGAACGCGCCAGTCCGGCTCTTGGCGCCTATGGTGCGGCTAAGGCCGCGCTGAACGGCGTGGTACGCAGCATCGCGGCCGAATGGGGGCAATGGAACATTCGCGCCAACGCCTTGGCCCCATCGATGGTGCGCACGGCGTTCTCGCAAGTCATGTTGAGCACCCCGGACGCCGTAAAAGCGATGGCCGCCAAATCCCCCTCTAACCGCATCGCCGAACCAGACGACATCGTTGGCGCCGCGATTTTGTTGGCGTCGCCAGCCGGATCGTACATATCTGGCCAGACCCTGCTCATCGACGGGGGGCGCTCAATTATTTAAGCCGTACCACGGCGCGATATACGCTGCAATTAAACGAAAAAATACGGAGACAACAATGTCGGATAAGAAAAAAATTAATGTCGTTTCGTTTATTGATGAGCGCCCGGTTGGGCGCTATCAGATATTCATTATTATTTTGGTTTTTCTGGTCGTTGCATTTGATGGAATGGATGTCGCGATCATGGGCTTCGCTGCACCGGAAATCATTCGCACCTGGGGCATTACAAAGTCGCAAATGGGCTCAATCTTGGGGGCGGTCTTCTTCGGCGTAGCAGTCGGCGCCCTCATTGCAGGCCCAATCGGCGACCGCTACGGTCGCAAGCTCATTTTGACCGCCAGCGTGTTCTGGTTCGGGGTGCTGACTCTGGTTTCCTCTCAGGCGCCAGACGTCAATACGTTGATCACCTTGCGGATCTTGACAGGCCTCGGCCTCGGCGCGGCATTGCCGAATGCTGTTACGCTCATTTCCGAGTATGTACCCGTGAGGAAACGTTCGTTAATCGTAACGATCGTCTACAGCGGCTTTACTGGCGGGGCTGCCGTTGCCGGCCTGATTGCGGCGTGGCTACTCCAGGTGTTTGGATGGCGCGTCATGATCGCAATCGGCGGGCTACTCCCGATCGTATTGGCCCTTATCCTAGCTATTTGGCTGCCTGAATCGGTGGCATTTCTCACGCTTAAAGGAAAGCGCCTTGCTGCCATTCCTAAAATTCTCCGCAAAATCGACAGAGGCTCCAGCGTCCTCTCGGATGCCACGTTTTGGATTCCAACGCCCGTTGATCAATCAAAGGGATCTGTCGCCATCTTGTTCACAAAAGCCTATGCCATGGGGACATTTTTGTTGTGCGTCGCGTATTTCATGGGCGTGTGCGCCACGTACGTAATGGTCAACTGGCTGCCAGTCATTGCCAAGGACGCCGGTTTCACCCTCGGGCAGGGCGTGGTCATTACGACCCTGATCACGCTCGGCGGTCCGATTGGATCGATTTGTATCGGTGCGATCATGGATCGCGTACGTCCGCACTGGGTACTGGTACCGACGTTTCTGATCGCTGGCGCATTCCTCGCCTCCCTCAGCGTCGCACCAAGAAATTTTGGTGCCTTGTGCGTATTGATGTTTGCCTTGGGGTGCTTCTTCCACGGATCAATGACTGGCTTGCAGGCGCTCTCGGCCATGTCATTCCCAACAGCGGCTCGCTCGACAGGGATCAGCTGGATGCATGGCTTCGGCCGCTTGGGCGCTATTGCCAGCGGCTTTATCGGCGCAACCATGATGGGCTGGGGATGGGGACTCGGACAGATTTTCCTGGCGCTGGCGGTGCCGATGGTCGTAGCAGCCTGCGCCGTCGCCGTTTTGGGCATGCGCAATGAGCGTACGCGTATTGAGCATAGTGAAATAGGTAGCTCACAGGCACTCAGTTTGCGAACCTGACCCTCGAATGGTCCTTCTGGTCCTTCTGGTCGTTCGGGATGGTTGGGTAGTCTTATTACGACCAGCGGCTCGTGCAGTATGGCGATGCGGCCGTACGAGCAGCACGACATCAGCATCGGAAGACGGCCGGCCGTCTGGTCGAAAAATATCGGCGCTGACGCGTTGAGGTCGACATGGGCAGCGTTGCCAGTCGACGTAGCACGGCCGCGCGGGCCGAGGGGTGGTGTCGCCTTCGTGACCATTCCGTCGTGCGTGGGGATCTCGACATCCCAATCGCGATGATCACCGGGTGGCTCATACAGCCATTGACCTACATGCACCAAAAGTTGTCCACGATCGACGCGGCACTGCACTTCGTCGCGCAGAACCCGCATTAGCGCTCGGCGCTGGGTTCGCTGGTCCGGCGGAACCCAGCAGTCTCGCAGGCCAGATGCTGATGGCTCGACAGAATGCGCGTGCGTATACAGCGATCGCAGCGACGCAAGGTAGGGAACCTCGATGTCGAGTCCGCACCGAGGTGACGCAGTAGGGTAACAGGGAGGACCCAAAGTGTGTTCAGCGGCCGCCCGCTTATGCACACGACGCAGATATGCAGCGCCAAGCCAAGCTTCATCGACCCGCCCACGCCGGCGAACAATCAGGCCCCTCTCGGCACCTGACTGCGGCCATTGCCGCCACGGCACCATGCTGAATCCCATGCTGTCATCGAGCATCGCGTATCGGCCGCTGGCGAGCATGACGGAACGTCGGTAGATGCCGGCCACGCGCTGCCCGTCCGCCATCGGGCGATGCTCCAAGCCGGTTTCGGCGGCGATGTCCTTGGCGGCTTGCGCTAGCTCCCGATTGCGCCGCGTGCCTAGCAGGTTGCGCGCCAGGATCACGCGCTGCCCGCGCCGCTGCGCCAGCCCCAGTTCTTCGAGGAAGTCGGCGCGCTGCTGCATGGCCTGCTTGGCATCGCCGCCAAAGCCCAGGTCGCCAAGTCCTCGGCCGCGGCAAATTAGTTGCTGGTCAAGCCAAGTCGCGCCGATGACGCGGGCCTGCCGCTCGATTGGCAGGTGCGATTTCAGCTCTACGGCCACGCCGCCCAGGCGCTGCGCATCGTACCGGCGGCCACGCTCGGCCAGGTCGTCCGGCACCTTCCATAGCCCTTCGGAAATGCGCGCCACGATGCCGGCCCGACGCAGTGCCTCTAGCCGCCGAACGTGAGCGGCGACGACTTCCTGCGGGTCGCGTCTCTCCTTGGCCCGGCCCTGTTCGATGGCCAGGTGGTGATCGGCGCGGTTGTTGAGGAACAGGAATCGTGCGAGCGATGTACACAATGTGTAAAACCAATCACATTGCCAAAACACTTTGATTTCTAAGCGAATTCGTTCCGTAAGTACGCTTTTCGACAGTTGCTGAAAGGCAACGTCAAGGCCATGGATGCTCAGCATTCGTGAGACTACGTCGAACTCGCCAAAATCGCAGTTGCTTCGCAAAGCTTGCGCAACGTCCGACAGGAACGTTGGTTCGCATTGAAAAGCTACAGTCGCATGAATGCTGAGCGTGAAAAGGCTACGCTAGCATGAATGATGAGCGCGGCTCGCACGAATGACGATCTTCAACACCAGCTCATCCGGTGCGCACTGTGCAATCAACCCGGTTTCCCAGGCCAGGTAGGCACGCGCGGCATCCTTGTTGCCCTCGTGCCGGTCGTGCACGAAAAACAGGTAGTCGATACGCGCTTCCGGCGGCAGCCCGAATGGCTTGGCCGCTTCGGGCAGCCCTGCTGCCCGCCAGGTGCGTGGGTGGCGCCGAGGCGCTCGAGGGTGACGGGCAGGCGCGGGCGGATCGACCAGGCCGCGCCTTCGGCATGGCCGCGCGCGTATTCGGCGCTGTCGCGCAGGTCGATGCGCAGCACGTCGGGCGCCTCGGCGTGCAGCGCGCGCAGCAGGTTGGCGTCGAGCACCGGCAGGGCGTGGGCGGGCAGGGTGCGCGGCGGCGCGGGTGCCTTGATGGCGGCATTGACGCCGTGCGCGAGCACAGCGCTCTCATAGCCCAGCTGGTAAAGCCAGCTGGCCACCACCGGTGCGCGCACGCCGTCGTCGTCGAACACGATCACGCGGCTGCCGCGCACGCCGATGTACTGGTCGGTGGCCTGCACCAGCTGGCCGCCGGGTGCGTGCCGCGCGCCGTCGATCGAGCCTTGCGCGAATTCCTCGGCGGTGCGGATATCCAGCAGGTAGGTGGTGCGGCTCTCGTCGTCCAGCCACTGCTGCGCCTGCGTGGCCGACAGCGCGGGCAAGCCGGCGCGCTGCAGCAGCCGGGCCGAGCGAGCGCGCGCCTCGGCCAGCTCGCTGGCCGGCGGGCCGCCGGGTAGCGGCGCTGGCTGCCGTGCTCGAGCGCGTGGCCGGCCAGGTACCAGCCCTGCGTGCCGTTCTCCAGCGCCAGCACGGGATTGGGCAGGCCAAGGTTGCGCAGCGTCTGCGCGCCGATGATGCTGCGCGTGCGCCCGGCGCAGTGCACCACCACGGTGGTCTGCGCATCCGGCAGCAGCGTCGCCAGGCGCAGGGCCAGCTCGCCGTTGGGCAGGCTGTGCGCGCAGGGGATGGTCATCTTCTGGTGTTCTTCGAAGGTGCGGCCGTCCACCAGCAGCAGCGGCTCGCCGCTGTCGCGGCGCGCCACCAGTTCCGCGGCGCTCAGGCGCGGCGTTTCCTGCAGGTGTTCCACCAGTTCGCCAAACGTCTTGGACGGCACGTTGACGCCCTTGAACAACGTGAAGCCGGCCGCGGCCCAGGCCGGAGCGCCGCCGACCAGCAGCGTGACGTCCCGGTAGGCCTGTTCCGCCAGCCGCCGCGCCGCGCGCTCGGCCACGCCGTCGCCGTCGTCGAGCAGCACGATGCGCTCGGCCAGGCGCGGCGCCAGGCGGGACACGTCCAGCTCCAGCCGGCTGTAGGGCAGCGGCACGGCGAAGAAGGGATGGCCCTCGCCATACTGGCCGTGCTCGCGCACGTCGAACAGCGCCAGCGGCTGGCCGTCGTTAAGCCAGCCGCGCAAGGCGACGGCGTCGATGGATCGGGTCATGGCGTGCTCCGCGTGAACAAGGAATGGGGCTGTCGTCTTGGCCGCAATGTCAGGCTGCTGCTTTCTCACTGCGGTTCATCTGGGTGGCGTTGTAGTTGACGATGCGCCCGGTTTCCGGCTCGATGCCGATGCGCCCCGTCAGGGTTTCGAGCGGGCGGCCGTAGAGGTGGAAGTGCAGCGTGGGGGCGTCGCCCACCACGTGGATGCTATGGATGTCCTGCGCCAGGAAGCTGATCGGCGTGCCCGGGCGCACCACCAGTTCGCGCTCCAGTTCGATGCTGGCCTGCCCGGGGCTGCCGCCGTCGTCGGTGCGGCGGTAGACGCGGTTGAGCTCATCGCCTTGCACGGCCACGATCACGGCCCACGTGTCGTGGTTATGCGGGATCGTCTTCTTGCCCGGCACAATCGCGTTGAGGTAGAGCGCCGGCAGCTGGCCCTCCTCGCTCAGGCGGTAGCGGGTGGAGGTGGTGGTGCCGTCGCTGGGCGGCGGGAAGTCCGCAAAGCTGAACAGGTCCTTGCGGCTGGCCAGGTTCTGCAGTACCGCGGCGACCTGTGCCAGCGTGGCGCGGTCGATGTCGCGCTGCGCGGTCAGCGCGCGGACTTCGGCAAGGGTGGTGGCAATGGCGGCATTGCGCTGGCTCTGAGTCGTCATGGGGGAATCCTTGGTCGGTGCGAAGCCGCGGCGGATGGCGGCAGGGCTCCACTCTAAGGAATGTGCGGCTGCGCAAGAACGAACAATATCGACGATGCATATGCGAAGCCGTGCCGGCGGGCGAAGCGCGCCCGTGCGCGGCGGCCAGGGCATAACGATCTGCGATCTGATTCGTTAGCCGGCGGCGCAACTTCTCTTAGGCTCTAGTGCCTGTGCGCAGGCCAGCCATTCAGCCATTGTCCGCGCAAGACTCGCACTCTCCCCCCATTATCGAGATTTCCCCGCCATGACCATTACCGACCTGACCCAGACCCTTGCCGATGACGCGGCCGCCGGCGACGTAAGCGATGCCCGCGCCGCCGCCGTCGCGGCCTTTATCGCCCACGCCCGCGAGATCGCGGCCACCTACACCGCCGACAGGGCGCCGCTGGCCGCGCTGGCCGACGAGCTGGTGGCGCTGGCCGGCCAGGCGCACCTGTTCCCGCCTGAACACTTCCCCGTGGACGCGGCCCGGCCAGCCGCCATCTACCGGCTGGCCGAAGATCCGGACGGCGGCTTCGCGCTGTTCGCATCCGCCGGCCTGCCCGGCAAGGCGCAGCCGCCGCACGACCACACCACCTGGGCAGTGATCGCCGGAGTGCGCGGCGTGGAGCGCAATGTCATCTTTCACCGCAGCCAGGGCAGCAAGCCCGGCCAGGACACGCTGGAGCCGCTGCGCCAGCTCGATGTGCGGGCGGGCAATGCCATTACGCTGTCGCCCACCGATGTGCATACCATCGAGCTGATCGGCGACACGCCCGGGCTGCACCTGCACTTCTACGGCCTCACGCTGACCCGCCTCGCCGGCCGCGTGAAGTTCGACCCCGCGCCCGAGGGGGGCACGCAATACAGCTACCGCACCTTTGCCGCGCCTGCGCTGATCCGCCATCCGCTGGTGAGCCCGGCCGCGCTTAAGCGCGCCATTGCCCAGGGGGAGGAGCTCGCGGTGCTGGACGCGCGGGAAGAGGGCGCATTCGCGCGTGAACACCTGTTGTTCGCGGTGCCCGCGCCGCTGGGCCGGCTCGAGACCACCATCGACCGCCTGGTACCGCGCCGGGCCACGCGCATCGTGGTAACGGACCTGGCGGAAGACATCGCCCATGCGGCCGCGGCCAAGCTGCTGCGTTTCGGCTACACGAACGTCTCCGTGCTGGAAGGCGGCACGCGCGCCTGGCAGGCGGCGGGTTATGAGGTATTCAGCGGCACCAACGTGCCCAGCAAAGCCTTCGGCGAGGTGATCGAGCACGAGCTGCACACGCCGTGGATCACCGCCGAGGCGCTCAAGCTGCACCAGACGCGTGGCGACAACGTGGTGGTGGTGGACAGCCGCCCCTTCACGGAATTCCAGAACATGAGCATCCCCGGCGCGGTGGACTGCCCGGGGGCTGAGCTGGTCTACCGCATCGGCGAGATCGCACCCGATCCCGAGACGCTGGTGGTGGTCAATTGCGCCGGCCGCACGCGCAGCATCGTGGGCGCGCAGACGCTGATCAACGCCGGCATTCCCAATCGCGTGGTGTCGCTCAAGGACGGCACCATGGCATGGCTGCTGGCCGGCTACCAGCTCGACCACGGCCAGACCCGCTGCGCGCCACAGCCCGACGAAGCCGCCCAGGCCGCGGCGCGTGAACGGGCTGCCCGCGTGGCGCAGCGCGCTGGCGTGCAACATATCGATGCGGCGCAGCTAGCCGCTTTCGCGCAGCAGGCGGATGACCGCACGCTGTACCGCTTCGACGTCCGCTCGCCCGAGGAATACGCCGCAGGCCACCTGCCGGGCTGGCGTAGCGCCCCCGGTGGCCAGCTGGTGCAGGCCACCGACGCCTACGCCGGCACCCGTCGCGCCCGCATCGTGCTGGCTGACTGGGATGGCGTGCGCGCACAGATCACGGCGGCCTGGCTGGCCCAGTTCAGCGGCCACGAGGTCTACCTGTTCCGCCCGGCACCGCTGGCACCGCGCGAATCCGGCCCAGAGCCCGTGCGCGTGCTGCGCGCCTCCGAGGCCGAAGCGCCGTGGATCGAAGCCGCATCGCTGTTCGCGCTGCAAGCGCAGGGCGGGGCAACGGTGGTGGACGTGGATAGCAGCCTGGCATTCCGACGCGGCCACCTGCCCGGCGCATGGTTCGCCACGCCAGAAAAGGTCGCGCTGGTGCTGGAGCACGCCAGTGCCGACGACATCATCGTGGTGACGTCATCCGACGGCGTGCTGGCGCAAGCGGTAGCGGCCGAGCTGCGCCGCACCAGCCAGCGCGACGTACGCGCACTGCTCGGCGGCAACGCACGCTGGCAAGCGCTTGGCCTGCCAACGGAAACCGGCGAGGCCGGCACGCCCGCCGCAGCGCGCATCCTGACCGGCGACGAAGACGCGTGGTACAGCGCCTACGCCTACGAGGATGAAGACCGCCGGAAGTCCGAGATGCACGCCTACCTGAACTGGGAAATCGGCCTGGTCGACCAACTCGAGCGCGACGGTGATTTGCCGGTGCGGCTGGTGGACTACAGGCAGCAGTAAGCGCAAAGGCATCGCATCGGCCAGCCCCCGCCCTCTCCCCCGTCCCCTCTCCCGCAAGCGGGAGAGGGGAGCCAACCAGCGGCAAGATCAACCAACTGTGGTAGCCGTGTGAGGCGCCCGAAGGGCGGGCCACACCCCAACGCGATGCGAAGCGAGCCGTGTAGGTGTACCAGGCCGTATGGGGCGCCTCGTCGGCAGGCAAAAAGAGCGGAAAAGAGGGACCCATGTCTGAGTATCGCCGTAAGGCGATGCGAGTTTGGGTCCCGGCCGCTCTTTTTGCCTGCCGACGAGGGGGTGTCGCCCCATCCGGCGCGCCTTCTTTGCCTACTTTCTTGGCAAGACAAGAAAGTAGGTCGCCGCCCCGCAGGGGTGGTGAAACGGCAGTTGCTTTTGACTTTGACGTTAAGCAGCCGCAGCGCAGCCGCAGCAAAACCCCACCCAAAAACCATCACCTCAACGACATCCCCGAAGCCAAAATCACCGAAGCATACCTAGGCAAATCCCGAGCCAAAGCAGCATCCAGCTCCTGTGCCGAAGACCCCACCACAACATACCCCGCATCCTCCAACTGCCCCCGCGTAGCCGGCACATCAAGCACTGCAGCGACATCGCGGCTAATGCGATCCACCACATCAGCCGGCGTAGCCGCAGGCGCAAGCAGCCCCTGCCAGCTTTCCACCGCGAAACCCGCAGCACCTGCCTGCGCCATGGTCGGCACCTGTGGCAGCGCCTTCGAGCGATAAGGCGTTGTCACCGCCAGCGCGGTCAGCCGGCCGGAGCGCACGTAGTCGGTCACCGCCGCGAGCGTGATCAGCGTTGCGTCGATATGCCCGCCAAGCAGGTCGACCGTGGCGGGCGCGCCCCCGGCGTAGGGAATGTAGTTGACCTTGATGCCGGTCTGGCGCGATAGCATTTCATGGGCCACGTGGGCAATGCCGCCATTGCCTGGCAGGCCAAGCGTGACTTCGCCAGGCCTCTTGCGTGCCAGCGCGATGTAGTCCTGCAGGCTGCGCACGCCAAGATCCGGCCTGGCGACCAGGATCTGAGGATTCACCACGGCCTTGCTGACACCGCGAAACGCGCGGCTCGCATCGTACGGCAGTGTCTTGAACAGCGAGGCGTTCAGCGTCACGCCTTCGCCACCCAGCAGCAAGGTGTAGCCGTCGGGCTTGGCCCGCGCCACCTGCGCGGCACCCAGGGTGCCGCTGGCGCCCACCACGTTCTCCACCACCACGGGCTGGCCCCATTTCTCGCTGAGCTTGAGCGCCAGCGTACGCGCGAGCTTGTCGGCGCTGCCGCCGGGCGCCACCGGCACCACGATGCGCACGGGACGCGCGGGGAAGGCCTGCGGGGCCGGCGTGGCGTCGCCGTGAAAGGGTACGCCAGCGGGTACGCCAGCGATGGCAGCCGCGGCAGCGGCGACGGGCAGGCAGAGAAGGGAGCGGAGCAGGGCGCGACGTTGCATGATGGGTTTGCCTGAGGCGAATCGAGCGCAAAGCTTAGAAAGCGTGGCCCCCGCGGCCAACGAATCTTTCCGCGCATGGATATGCGGCCGCACTGTGCTGCCACGGGCAACGGAATGCGCATAACGATTGGCTCTTTTATTCGTTCCGCGCCCGTCGGCGCTTGCGTACAGTTTGCCGGCTGCATTGCACCAACCATGACTTAGACAACCACGACGTAGCCAACAAAAACTCGAACACACCATGACCCGCACTCTTTCGCTGCGCTCCCCGCGTCCTCTCGTCTTTGCTGCCGCCTTGCTGGCCGGCACTTTCCTTGCCGGCGCCGCGCAGGCCGACGCCACGCTCGACAAGATCCGCCAGCGCGGCAAGATCGTGATCGGCATCATGCTGTCCGGCAGCGCCTTCGGCTCGATCGATCCCGCCACGCAGAAGCCTGTCGGCTTCAATGCGGACCTCGCGCAGGACCTGGCCAGGCAGCTCAACGTGGAGCTGGAAACGGTGCAGGTGCAGCCGTCCAATCGCGTGCAGTTCCTGCAGCAGGGCAAGGTCGACGTGCTGATCGCGGCGATGGAATACAACGCCGAGCGCGGTGAGCAGTTGGGCCACGTGCCTACGCCTTACTATCGCGTGGGCGGCGCGGTGATTGTGCCCAGGCAAAGCGATATCCGCCGCTGGGAAGACTTGAAGGGCAAGACGGTGTGCATCTCGCAGGGCAGCAGCTATACGCGCCCGGTGCAGGTGGAATACGGCGCCATCCCGAAGGGCTTCAAGGGCTCGGCGGAATCGCTGCTGGCGCTGCGCGGTGACAACTGCGCCGGCGCCGTGCACGACAACACGCTGCTGCAGCCGCTGGTGCGGGGCAACCCGGAATGGCAGAACTACCGCATCGTGCTGCCTGAACTCAATCCCGCGCCGACCGTGATCTGGACCCGCAAGGGCGAGCAGGACACCATTTCTGCGGTGGACCGCATCGTGCAGGACTGGCATCGCAGCGGCTGGCTGGTTGCCACCGAGAAGAAGGCCGGCATCCTGCCGCCGTCGCCGGCGCTGACCGAGCTGCATGACAAGTTCAAGGGCGGCCGTTCCTGATGGAAGCAGCGATTGCCTGGTGGATCGATGCGGCGCACCGCATCGGCCTGAACTACGCGTTCCTCGCCGATGCCTATGACCGCGCCTCCTTCGTGCATGGCGCCTGGGTAACCATCGAGCTGGTGCTTTGCACCCTTGCCGGCAGCCTGGTCGCCGGCGTGGGAATGGCGGCGGCGCTGACCTCGCGCAACGCGCTGCTGGCCGGTGCCACGCGCGCGTTTGTGGAAGTCACCCGCAACACGCCAACCCTGGTGCAGCTCTACTGCGCCTTCCTGGTCCTCAACATGCTGATCACCCATGCCTTGCAGGACGCGCAGCGGACCAATCCGCTCACGCCGTTCCTGTGGGTGGTGGTGGTGCTGTCGCTGCACAAGGGCGTGTTTCATGCCGAAGCCTTGCGCGCTGGCATCGAGGCGGTGCCCAAGGTCACGCTGGAGGCGGCGGCGTCGCTGGGCTTTGATCGCCGCACGCTGCTCTGGCGCGTGCAGTTGCCGCTGGCGGTGCGCTTCGCGCTGCCTGCCCTGGTCAACAATTCCGTGGAGCTGGTCAAGGCCACGGCGGTGGCGTCCGCGATTGCGGTGGGCGATATCACCTACGCCTCCATCATGATCTGGACCCAGCGCGACAACGTGCTGGAACTGATGGTGCTGTTGCTGTTGTTCTTCGGCCTGCTGACCTGGGTGGTCAGCCAGGCGGGCAACTGGCTGGAACTTCGACTAAGGATGCCCGGCTATGGCGAGCGCTGATTCCACTTTTCCCGCCGCGCCCGCAACGTCGCGCGCCGGCCGTGCCGGTCGCGCCGGTCGCTATGCGGGGTGGCTGTGGCTGCTGCCGCTGGTGGCGGTGGCGCTCGCGGCGACCCGCCATCCGGACCTGGCCCGCGCGCTGGCCAGCGCCTGGCAATGGTCGCCGGCGCTGGTGCGCGGTTTCCTGGTCAATATCGGCGTGAGCCTGCTGGCGATCTTGCTGGGCACAGCCGGCGGGCTGCTGGTCGGCGCGTTGCGGCTGTCGCCGGTGGCGCTGCTGTCGCGCCCGGCACATCTGTACGTGCAGGTGTTCCGTAATGCGCCCTGGCTGGTGCTGATCTACTTCTCCACCTACGTCTTCCCGTTCGAGGTGAGTATCGGCAGCCATATCGTGCCGTTCCCCGACTGGCTCAAGGTGGTGGTGGGGCTGGCGCTGCCGGCCAGCGCCAATGTGGCCGAGGTGCTGCGCGGCGCGGTGCAGTCGATCCCGCTCACGCAGTGGGAGGCGGCCAGCTCGATGGCGTTCTCGCGCTGGCAGATCCTGCGGCTGATCATCGTTGCGCAGTGCGTGCGCCGCATGCTGCCGCCGTGGATGAACCTGTACGCCACGCTCACCATGGGCACCGCGCTGGCCTCGCTGGTGGGCGTGCACGATCTGCTCGATACCGCGCAGATCGCCAGCAATACCGTCAACCAGACCGCCTTTACCGTGCTGATCTATTTCACCGTGCTGGCGATGTTCTTTGCCTGGTGCTACCCGATTTCGCGTTTCACCCGTTTCCTGGAACAAAAATATGCTGTTGCCTGAACATAACGGCGGACCCGTATTGTCCGTGGCCACCGAGGCTGCCGCGCCGCTGGTTGCGCTCAAGGACGTGCACCTTGCCTTTGGCGGCAACCCGGTGCTCAAGGGCATCGACCTGGAAGTGCGGCGCGGGCAGGCGGTGTCCATCATCGGCCCGTCCGGCTCGGGCAAGTCCACCATCCTGCGTTGCCTTACCGGCCTGCTGGAGCCGCAGCAGGGCACGGTGACGGTCGGCGGCGTTTCCGTGCGCGAGCTGCGCAGCGAGGCCGAGCGCATTGCGCTGCGCAAGCGCGTGGGTTTCGTCTTCCAGCAGTACAACCTGTTTCCGCACCTGACCGTGCTGCAGAACCTCACCATCGCGCCGTTGCGCGTGCTGGGGCGTGGCCGCACCCAGGCTGAGGCCACCGCCATCGCGTTGCTGCGCAAGGTGCGCCTGGCCGACAAGGCAGGCGCGTATCCGGGCGAGCTGTCCGGCGGCCAGCAGCAGCGCGTCGCGATCGCCCGCGCGCTGGCCATGGAGCCCGAGCTGATCCTGTTCGACGAGGTGACCTCCGCGCTGGACCCGGAGACGGTGGGCGAGGTGCTGACCGTGATCGGCGACCTGGTCGAGGAGGGGCTGACCTGCCTGCTGGTGACGCACGAGATGCGCTTTGCCCACGACATCAGCGATGAGGTCTACTTCACCGAAGGCGGGCGCATTGTCGAGCATGGCCCGGCCAGCCGCATTTTCAGCGCGCCGCGCAGCGAGCGCACGCGTGCCTTTCTCAACCGCTCGCTTGGCGCGGCCCCGCGCGCGCAGGCCGATCCCTTTGTCTTCTCCTTCGACAAGCTGCGTTTCGCCGTCTGAGCGCGGCGCAAGCCACCATCCCGATCCAGGAACCATGAGCCATCATCGCGATACCCAACTGATCCACGCCGGCACGCCGCCCTTCGTCCAAGGCCACGGCCCGGTCAACGTGCCGGTGGTGCGCACCAGCACCGTGCGCTTCGAGAACTCGGACGCCTATGACGATATCCGGGCCCGCCATGCGCGCGGCGAGCGTGTCAGCTCCTATGGCCGGCACGGCATGGATACCCACCGCGCGCTCGAAGACGCGATTGCCGGACTCGAAGGCGGCAACCGCGCCTTCCTGGCGCCCTCGGGGCTGGCGGCGATCTCGCTGACCTTCCTGGCGCTGCTGTCGCCGGGTGACCATGCGCTGGTGGTGGACAGCGTCTACGCGCCGGTACGCAGGCTGGAGCAAACGCTGCTGCGCCGCCTGGGCATCGAGGTCAGCTACTTCTCTCCCAGCCAGGACGATCTGGACGCGCTGATCCGCCCGAACACGCGTCTGCTCTACCTGGAGTCGCCCAGCTCTCTACTGTACGAGGTGCTGGACCTGCCGCGCCTTGTGCAGATCGCGCACCGCCACGGCGTGGTGGTGGCCACCGACAATACGTGGGCTTCCGGCCATGCGCTGCAGCCGCTGGCGCTTGGCGTGGATATATCGATCCTGGCATCGACCAAGTACATCAGCGGCCATTCCGACCTGATGCAGGGCGCGGTGGTGGTCAAGGACGAGGCGTTGGCGCGTCGCATTGCCGACGCCCACGATGGCTTCGGCCTGGCCATCAGCGCGGACGATGCCTACCTGGCGCTGCGCGGCATCCGCACGCTGGCCGTGCGGCTGGCCCAGCACCAGCGCAATGCCTTGGCGGTGGCACAGTTCCTGGAAGCGCACGAGGCGGTAGGGCGGGTGTTCTATCCTGCCTTGCCCTCGGACCCCGGCCACGCGCTGTGGCTGCGGGATTTCTCAGGCGCCAACGGGCTGGTCTCGTTTTCGCTGCCCACCGCCGACGTGGCAGCGGCGCGCAAGCTGGTGGATTCGCTGAGCCTGTTCGGGCTGGGGGCTTCGTGGGGCGGCTATGAAAGCCTGGTGCAGGTGGCAGCGCCGGAGCGCCTGGCGGAACACTCGTACTGGCGCGGCGCCGAGCCGGTGATCCGCCTGCATATCGGCCTGGAAGCACCGGAGGACCTGATCGCCGACCTGGCGCAGGGGCTGGCAGCGACGGTGCAGGCATCCGTGCCGCAACGGCGCGCGGCGGCCTGAGGCTGTGCGATTTGCGGCCGTTCGCGAAAGGGCAAGGCCGCTAAAAAAAAGAAGCGGGACGGGATGTTTGCCCGCTTCGCAAAAAAGCCAGTGTCATCGTTGCGCTGGCTTTCAGTACCCGCTTGCGTGGCAACACCGCATGGCCCGCCGGACCGCGCGGTGTCGCCTCTCGATGCCGGCCGCGGGCAGTGCCACGGCCGTCAAGGCTCAGATTGCCCAGCCGCCGCCGTAGAACACGGCCAGCGCCAGCGCGATGGCCACGGTGCCCACGTTCAGCTTGCGGTATTCACCGGCCACGATGCGGCCGATCACCAGGGTGCAGAAGCCCAGCATGATGCCCGTGACGATATTGCAGGTCAGCACGATAAAGACCGCGCAGACCAGGCCGGCCATGGCGTCGACCATATCGTCCATATGCAGTTTGCTGACGCTGCTGAGCATCAACAGGCCCACATACATCAGGGCAGGTGCCGTCGCGTACGAAGGCACCAGCCCGGCCAGCGGCGAGAAGAAGATCACTGCCAGGAAGAGCAGGCCGACTACCACCGCGGCCAGGCCGGTCTTTGCGCCGGCGGCCACGCCAACGCTCGATTCGATGTAGGCCGCGGCGGGCGCGCCACCGAAGAAGGCCGAGAAGATCGAGCTGAGCGAGTCCGTGGTCAGGGCACGGCCGCCGTTGGGGATCTGGCCCTTCGCATCGAGCTGGCCGGCCTGGCCCGCGACGGCGCGGATGGTGCCGGTGGCGTCGAACACGGCGGTCATCACCAATGCCAGCACGCTGGGCAGCACCGTCAGCGACAGCGCGCCCTTGATGTCCATCGCACCGATCAGCGAGGCATGGCCCGGCGCGCTCAGCGCGGGCAGCGCGAACACACCCGTGAACTTGACGGCGGGATCGAAGGCCAGGCCCAGCGCAGAGATGGCGACGATCACCAGCAAGATGCCGCCCGGCACCCGGCGCCGCTCCAGCCCGAAGATGGCGGCCAGGCCGAGGATCGACATGACGACCGGGAAGGCGGTGATTTTGCCCAGTGCGACCGGCAGGCCCGCGCCAGGGTTCTTGATCACCAGGCCCACGTCGTTGGACGCGATCAGCAGCAGGAACAAGCCAATGCCGATGCCCGTGCCGTGCGCCACGCCCGCCGGCAGGTTGCGCAGGATCCAGGAGCGCACGCCGGTCACGGAAATGGTGGTGAAGACCACGCCCATCAGGAAGATCGCGCCAAGCGCAACGGCTGGGGAGAGCCCCTGCCCGAGCACCAGCCCGAAGGCGGTGAAAGCGGTCAGCGAGATCGCGCAGCCGATGGCGATGGGCAGCTTGGCCCACACGCCCATCAACAAGGAACCGAACGCCGCGGTCAGGCAAGTGGCGACGAACACGGCGCTGCCATCGAAGCCCGCCTTGCCGAGCATGCCCGGCACGACGAACACGGAGTAGACCATGGCCATGAAGGTGGTGGCGCCGGCCAATGTCTCGCGGCGCCCGGTGCTGCCGCGCTCGCTGATCTGGAAGTAACGGTCGAGCAAGCCCTTGGCTTGCACGGACGCGATGGCGTCGATGGCCTTGGCCTCGATCGCGTCGGTGCCGGGGGCGGCGGCATGTCCGGGGAACGGCTGTTCAAGCATGGCGGAGTGTCTCCTTTGTGGTGCGCTGGGGCGGCGGCTACGTCGCTCAACCCCAGGCTGTCTCGCTTTTTCGTTGTCGTTGCCGAGGCTGTCTGCGGGCCGCCGCGCACAAGCTTTGTGTCGCGTTCGGCACCGCATGCGGCCCGGTACGCCGCTGTCGGCCGCTTGCTCGCCACTCCGTGCTGGCGCTGCCGGTCCGACATGGCGCAAGACTAAGGGAGGGCCGGCTTTCGTTCATAACGGCCGGAACATGGCAGACATTGGGAATTGAATATGAGTGGCAGGTTGCGCTGGCGGCTGGCGCGGCATTCAGAAATGCGCGGATTGTGGCTGGACGCGGGCAGGAAGGCAACTACCAAAGCGGCGATCGTGCGAATGCCGCCCAAATTGTCAGGACTGCCGGGACCTTGGGTAAGGGGTGCGGTGGCGGGCACTGCAACTAGACGGTTTCGCCACTTCGCCCCTACACTGCATGGCCACTCCGGCCCATCGAGCGCCTCCACCTAGCCAAGCCATGCACGCCATGCAAGTGACCTTCCGTTGCGATCCGCTGCTGCAGGACCACCTCCCGCGCCCGCGGCCAGCCCAGCAGGCGCTGCCGGACTGGGTGCGGGCGATGCGTCCCAAGGCGTTCTCGCCCCTGCACGGCCGGGACATCCGCACCATCAAGCAATGCCCGCCGTTTATCGATGCCATGACCCATGGCTTTGTGATCCTGCTGCCATGCGACGTGCGCGTGGAGCGGGGCGTGTTCTCGTGGGATTGGGACTTGCCTGAGCCGGGCATCGACGGCCATCCGCGCGCGCCGCTGAGTTTTCACGTGCCGGAGCAACTGGGCGGCACGCCGCTGCACTCGGATGCCGTCGCCCTGAAATTCAACAGTTTCTGGACGATCGAGCTGCCGCCGGGGTGGTCGCTGCTGGCGATGCATCCGGCCAACCGCTGGGATCTGCCGTTCCGCACGCTGAGCGGCCTCGTCGATGCGGACCGCTTCCATGACGTGGGCATCAATTTCCCGGCGCTATGGACCGATGCGCAATTCGACGGTGTGCTGCCCAAAGGCACGCCTGTCGCCCAGTGCTGCCCGGTGCCGCGAGCGGAGCTCGCGCTGTCCTTCGGCACGATCGACGCGCAGGGCGCCGGGCGCTACGAGAAGCTGGCGGCGGAGGTGCTGACCACGCCCGGCGTGTACCGCAAGCGCTTTCGCGCGCCGCGCGAGCGGGGTGGTCAGTCCTGAATGCTGCCCGGGTTGCCTGGGTTGCCTGGGTTGCCCGGTACGCCGAGGCTGGCCAGCAAGGCACGCAAGGCGCCGAGGTCGGCCCATAGCCGGCCGTGCGGTCCCGAGCACAGCGCCTGCGCGATGCGGCCGAAGGTCTCCGGTGCAACGCGGTAGGCGTGGGCATAGGCGGCCAGGGCCGCATCCGGCTGGCCGTCTTCCTGCAGCACGATGCCAAGGTTGACCGCCGCCGGCGCAGCGTCCGGCTGGCAGGCCAGGGCGCTGCGCAAGGCGGCCTGCGCACCGCGCAGGTCACGCCGGTCTTGCCGCACCAGCCCAAGCTGGATCCAGCCGTCGTAGTCCCGCGGATGCGCGCCGACCAGGGCTTCCAGCGTGGCTTGCGCGGCGCTCAGCTCGCCGAGTTCTTGCTGCGCGATGGCCAGGTTCAGGCGCGCCTCCCGGCTGCGCGGCTCCAGCGCCACGGCACCGGCAAAGGCGCCGGCAGCCTCGGCCTTGCGCCCGAGCGCATGCAGCACCTTGCCCCGCTGGAACTGCGCGCGCGCGATATTGCCGTCCAGCGCCAGGGCGCGGTCCAGCGCCGCCAGCGCGGCTTGCAGCTCGCCGCCCTGGCGCATCGCCTCCGCCAGTTCGATCCACGCCGGCGCAAAACCCGGCGCCCGCTGGATCAGCAGGCCCAGTTCCGCCACAGCGTCCGCCGCTCCGCTCTGCAACCGGGCGACGCAAGCGAGATAGCTCGGCTCCAGGGCATTTCCGCTGAGCGCGCAGGCGCGCAACAGGGGCGGCAGCGCCTCTGCCGCCGCGCCATCGGCCAGCGCCGCCCGGCCGGCGATCAGTAGCGAGGGCAGGTGATCCGGCCGCAGCAAGAGTCCCTGCGCGATATGGCGCCGCGCCAGCGTGGCATCACCACGCTGCAGGGCAATCTGCGCGCTCAGTTGGCACACGGCGGGATGCGCCGGGTAGCGGCCGATGAGCGCGGCCGCATGGCTGGCGGCGGCATCGACGTTGCCCTGGTTCAGATACGTGATGGCCGCCGTCAGCCCGGCCTCCAGTTCAACGTCCAACTCAACTGCCAGCGCGGCTTCGGGCGCGCTCGGGTCCGTACTCGGCTTGGTCATGGCAAGCGGCGTGGTTGCGGTGGCGCAAGCTTAACCGGTCTGGCGGGTATGCGGCGTGCCCGCGCTGGTTTCGTTCACCGCCATCCAACGTCAGTCAATGTTGACATGCTGGCCAAACTCCTCCAGCAGGCTTGCGCGATGCTCGTCCAGCCTTGGCGAGCGCCGGAAGCGGCTCGCGCCTGCCTGGCTGCCGATCTTGATCGGGTTGCCGGCCAGGGTGATCGGGCGGTCCTCGCCGATGCTGGCTTGCAGCAGCATGCCGCGCGCTTGCACGTGCGGGTCCTGCACGATGTCGGCCACGCTTTGCAGCGGGCCGTGCGGCACGCCGGCGGCTTCCAGCGTGGCCGACCAGGTGGCGCTGTCCGCATCAGCCAGGCGCGCTTCCATGCCAGTCTTGAGTTCGGCGTGGTGCTGGTTGCGCGCCAGCACGGTGGCAAAGCGCGGGTCGGCCGCCAGCGCCGGCAGGCTGAGCGCGGCGCAGAGTTTCTGGAACAAGGTGTCGTTGCCCGCTGCAATCACGATGAAGCCGTCAGCGGTCTTGAACATGTCGAACGGCGTGATGGAGGGATGGCGCGTGCCCAGCGGCGCGGGCACGGCGCCGGTGGCGGAGTGGCGCGCGATGGCGTTTTCCAGCAGCGCGACCTGGCAATCGAGCATGCCGATATCGACGCGCTCGCCAAGCCCTGTGCGGCTGCGCTTGAGCAGCGCGGACTGAATGCCAATGGCGGCATACAGTCCCGCGCCAAGGTCGCCGATGGACACGCCGACCCGCACCGGGTCGCCGCCGGTCTGGCCGGTCACGCTCATCAGGCCGCCCATTGCCTGCACCACCATGTCGTAGGCGGGCCGGTCGCGGTAGGGGCCGGTCTGGCCGAAGCCGGAGATCGAGGCATAGACCAGGCGCGGATTGGCGGCGTGCAAGGCTTCCCATGTAAAGCCGAGTTTTTCCATCACGCCGGCACGGAAGTTTTCCACCAGCACATCGGCGCCGGCGATCATCGCCGCCAGCACTTCACGGTCGCGCGGGGATTTCAGGTCGAGCGCGATGGATTCCTTGTTGCGGTTGACCGAGGCGAAGTACGCCGACTCGCCATCCACGAACGGGCCGACATGCCGGGAGTCGTCACCGCCCGCGGGGTTCTCGATCTTGATCACGCGCGCGCCGAGATCGGCCAGCATCATGGTGCAGTAGGGACCGGCCAGCACACGGGTCAGGTCTACCACGGTAAAGCCCGCGAGCGGGAGGTTTGCGGCATTGCGATTCATGGAAATCCTTTTGGGCCGGGAGGCCCCGGGTACATCGAACGAGTGCGGGAAGGGCGTGCGGCTCAGTCGATCCTGGCGCCGCTGCTCAGCGTCAGGTCTGCCACGGTCTTGCCTTCGCGCTGCGCGAACTGCCGGAACTCCGCGGGCGATGCGGACGGCGAGACTTCCTCGCCGCGGCTGGCCAGCCTGGCCCGCAATTCCGGCTTGGCCAGTGCCCTGGCGGAAGCGGCGAAGAGCTTCTCGATCACGGCGGGCGGCGTTTGCGCCGGGGCAAACAGGCCATACCAGTTGGTCACGTCGTAGCCTTTGATGCCGGCTTCGGCGACGGTCGGATAGTTCGGCAGCACGGAAGAGCGCTTGGCGGAGGTGACGGCAATGCCGACCACCTTGCCGGTATCGATCATGGCCTGCACGGAAGCTGGCGTGGCAAAGGTGAATTGCGCATCGCCGGCGGCCACCGCCTGCGCGGACGGCGCGCCGCCCTTGTAGGGCACGTGGGTAAGCTGCACGCCGGCCAGCCTGGTGAACTGCACGCCGGCCAGGTGCGTGATCACGCCGTTGCCGGAGGACGAGTAGTTGAGCGCGCCGGGGTGCTGGCGGGCTTTTGCCAGCAGGCTGGCCACGCTGGTGATGCCGGATTCCTTGTTGGCCGCCAGCAGCAGCGGCGAGACGGTCAGCCGCGTGATGGGCGCAAAGTCCGTGGGCTCGTAGCGGATGTTCTTGTAGAGCACCTTGTCGCCGCCCATCAGGCTGGCCGAGGCGATATACAGCGTGTAGCCATCGGCCGGCGCCTTGGCCACGGTCTCGGCGGCAATGGTGGTGCCCGCGCCAGGCTTGTTGTCGACGATAACCGGCTGCCCGAGTTCCTTGGAGAGCGCGTCGCCATACAGCCGCGCCACGTTGTCGGCGCCGCCGCCAGCAGGAAAGCCGATCACCACGCGGATCGGCTTGATCGGGAAGGCGTCCGCCGCCAGCGCGGGGCCGGCCAGAGCGGATGCGGATGCTAGCAGGAACAGCAGGGTGGGGTGCCGCTTTGTCATCGTTGTCTCCGGGTTTTGTTTCTTGCGTACCGTGTTCAGTCTTCTGTCTTCTGTCTTCTGTCTTCTGTCTTCCGCTTTCTGCTTTGCGCGGCGCGCCTACCTGCCGGTGAATACCGCGGCGCGTTTCTCGCGCCAGGCGGCTGCGCCCTCGCACAAATCCGCCGACGCTCCGGCCCGCGCGATCTCGCGTTCCAGCGCGGCCGTGTCCAGCGCGCCGCGCGCGATCTGGTTCAGGGCCTGCTTCATGCCCAGCAGGGCAATGGGCGCCATGCCGGCGAGCGTGGCGCTGAGCGCATCGACACGCTGCGCCAGGGTGTCGGCCGCGACGATCTCGGTCAGGAAGCCCACCTTGAGCATTTCATTCGCATCGAGCCGGTCAGCCGTCAGGAAGAGGCGCTTGGCGGTGTCCACGCCCAGCCGGCTGACATAGCGCTCCAGCCCGCCCCGGTAGAAATGCAGGCCGAGCCTGGCCGCTGGCATGAACATGTCGCAGTGGGGCACGCCCACGCGGAAGTCGCAGGCCAGGCACAGATCCGTGGCGCCGCCATAGACGCCGCCGTTGACCGCCGCGATGGTGACCGGGCGAGCGGCTTCGATCAGGTCGATCATCTCGCCGAAGGCCGGCGCCCCCGCCTCGTCGGCGTTGGCCAGCGCGCCGATGTCGTAGCCGCTGCAGAAATACTTGCCGGTACCGGTGAAGCGCAGAACCAAAACACGCTCCATCGCATTGATGGAGTTGATATGCTCGCGAAGTACCAGCAAATCACGCGGACTTAGCCGATTCGCCACTTCGGGGCGTTCAAAGGTGATGGTTGCAACGCTTCCATCGATGCTGAGCCGGGGTTCGCCGTGTATTTGCATATAAGATTGATGTTTAGATATATTGAGGTAGATTTTAGATATGCCAAAGGAAGCATCAAATCGAGGTTTACCCGTGCAGTCACTCCAGGACCGGATCCGGGAGGCGATTGAGGAAGAGATTCACGCCGGCAAGCTGAAGCCCGGATCGCAGCTGGACGAGCGGGCGCTGGCCGAGCAGTTCGACAGTTCGCGCACGCCGGTGCGGGAGGCATTGCTGATGCTGGCGGCGCAAGGCCTGGTGACGATCGTGCCGCGCGCGGGGATCTTCGTGCACAAGCCAACCGTGGCCGAACTGGTGGCAATGTTCGAGACGCTGGCTGAGATGGAGGGCGTGGTGGCCCGGCTGGCAACGCAGCGCATCAGCGAGGCGGGCAGGGCGGCGCTGTCGTTGGCGTTCGAGCATGGCCGGGCCTTTGTGGAGGCGGCCGATACGCCGGGCTATGTGGACGCCAACCGTGATTTCCACGACGTGCTCTATCAGGCGACAGCCAACCCGTATCTGGCTGAGCAGATTCGCATGCTGCGGCGGCGGCTGGCGATCTACTGGCGCCATCGCGGACTCATCAACCCCGCTCGCGTGCCGAGTTCCTTCCAGGAGCATGGCGTGATCGTGGCGGCGGTACTGGCGGGCGACGCGGACGCGGCGGCCGCCGCGATGCGCGCGCATCTTTCGGCGGGTGGCAAGGCCGTCGCCGATCTGGTGCTGCTGGCGCAGGACGCTTATGACGAGCCGGCCGCCGCCGCGGGAGGGCGCTGAGCCAACCGCGCCGCGCCGAACGCGCTGGCGCGCCAACTGGTAGCATCGCAGACGGCTTGTCTGGCGCTCACGGGCGCCCGGTAACATCTGGTCAAGGGGGCGGCGGCGCTGCCTCCGCTTCTCAACGCTGTTTTCCCGAGTCTCCCGCTTCGTGTCTGCCGAACCCTATTTCTACGAGCCCGCCAACGGGCATGGCCTGCCGCATGATCCCTTCAACGCCATCGTCGGGCCGCGCCCGATCGGCTGGATTTCGTCGCGCGCGGGCGATGGGATCGTCAATCTCGCGCCCTATAGCTTCTTCAACGCCTTCAACTACACGCCGCCCATCGTGGGTTTTTCCAGCATTGGCTACAAGGACAGCGTGCGCAATATCGAGCAGACCCGCGAGTTCTGCTGGAACCTGGCCACGCGGCCGCTGGCCGACGCCATGAACGCGAGCTGCGCGGCCGTGCCGCCGGAGGTCGACGAGTTCGAGCTGGCAGGACTCACGCCGGTAGCGTCGCGCCTGGTCGCGGTGCCGCGGGTGGCGCAAAGCCCGGTCTCGTTCGAGTGCAAGCTCACCCAGCTGATCCAGCTCGAGGGCGCCGATGGCCATCAGGTGCCGACCTGGCTGGTGCTGGGCGAGGTGGTCGGCGTGCACGTGGACAAGGCGCTGTTGAAGGACGGCATCTATGACACGGCCGCGGCCCGGCCGATCCTGCGCGGCGGCGGGCCGGCCGACTACTTCGAGATCGGACCCGAGGCGCTGTTCCGCATGCGGCGCCCGCGCTGAGCGCTTCCTCGACGCCTTCTCGGCGTCGATGGCGGATTCCAGGCCGGCGGATTGCCGGTTTTTTCACGCCTGCAGATTTTCCTTGACAGACAGACCTGTCTACTAAAATAATGTAGACAGGTCTGTATCATTATGGATTCGCCGAATGCGCTGCAGGCCGCCTTTTTTCAATGCATTGCTGTCACAGCCAGGAGAAGTCGATGCCGTCCAACCCCGAAATCCGCCCGCCCGTGCCCCCGTTCACCCGTGAAACCGCCATCCAGAAAGTACGCGGCGCCGAAGACGGCTGGAACAGCCGCGACCCCGAGCGTGTGGCGCTTGCCTACACCGTCGACAGCGCGTGGCGCAACCGCGCGGAGTTCGTGAACGGGCGCGAGGCCATCGTCGGCTTCCTGGCGCGAAAGTGGCAGAAGGAGCTGGACTACCGCCTGATCAAGGAACTGTGGGCTTTCGACGGCAACCGCATCGCGGTACGGTTTGCGTACGAGTGGCATGACGATTCGGGCAACTGGTATCGCTCCTACGGCAACGAGAACTGGGAGTTCAACGAAGCCGGCCTGATGCAGCGGCGCTTTGCGTGCATCAACGATGCGCCGATCAAGGCGTCCGAGCGCAAGTT
Source organism: Cupriavidus basilensis (assembly GCF_000832305.1). NCBI lineage: Bacteria > Pseudomonadati > Pseudomonadota > Betaproteobacteria > Burkholderiales > Burkholderiaceae > Cupriavidus > Cupriavidus basilensis. The sequence continues at coordinate 2,461,581 of NZ_CP010537.1, read as the reverse complement.
CTTCTGGCCCCTGGGGCGCCGGCCGGACGACCACGCCAGCCTGAGCGATCTCGGCCTTTAGAGGCCATTTCAACCTCTTAGAGGCCATTTCAAAAAGATTCTGGCGTCGTTGCGCGGCCTTGCCGTACCAGTTGTACTGTCTGCGGCCGCGCGCCTAGCCAGAACCGCTTCGCTTCATTTTGAAACAGCCTCTTAGTCCGCATGGCCCGATCAGGGATAATCGCCCCACTTTTCGCAGCAAGGAACACTTCAGCCATGGCCACGCCTTCCGCCCGCGAGCGCATCCTGGATACCGCAGCCCGCCTGTTCTACCAGGACGGGCTGCGCGCGACCGGCATCGACAAGATCATCGCCGAGTCCGGCGTGGCCAAGATGTCGCTGTACCGGCATTTCGCCTCAAAGAACGAACTGATCGCGGCCTTCCTCGACCGGCGCCACGAGAGCTGGATGCGCTGGTTCGAGCAGGACGTGGAAGCGCGCTTTGCCGCCAGCCCCGGCCTGGAGGTCATCGCGCACGCGCTGGCCGACTGGTTTTCCGACGCGGATTTTCGCGGTTGCGCGTTTATCAATGCGGTGGCGGAGGCGGGCGCCTCCGGCGAGGGCACTCAGGTGGCGCAATCCGTGGCGCACAAGGCGGAACTGGCGGCCTTTATCGCTTCGCTGGCCAGGCGGCTTGGCCTGCCGGAGCCCGACGCCATCGCCGAAGAGGCAATGCTCTGCGTGGAGGGCATGATCGTGCGGTACCAGATGACGGCCGATCCGGGCGTGGTCGATGCAGGACGGCGCTTGCTGCGCCGGTTGCAGCAAGTGCGTTGAGGGCGGGGGCGTAAAGCCCATTTCGGGGCGGCTGTTACAGCGGCGCAGGCTGTGTCTGGGGTGCCTGCGCTGGCTGAGTTGACTGTGCTGGCGCGGCGGGCTTCTTGTCGTTCGTGCCGCTGTAGGCGAAGTACCTGGCCTTGGCGCCCTTGGCCCAATACGCCAGGGTGAACTGCTTGCTGTCGCGCGCGTAGAGCATCTCGAGGCTGCCGTTAGCTGCCTCCCACGCGGCGTAGCCGTTCTCGGCACCGGGCTCGGTCTTGCGCTTGGACTCGTAGCGGGCGTCGAGCTTCTTGCTGACGTCATCCAGCACGGACCGATCGAACGTCAGCGTGACGAGCGCCACCGCGTCGCCCGCGTCGCAGTTCACGATCGCGCGGGTCAGGCCCGGCAGATTGAAACGTTCAAGGTGCTTGAGCTCCACCGTGTCCCCGCCGGCCCACGGCGTGGTGCCTGTCTTGACGCGATTCGGGCCGGGCGTCATCCGCGCGCACTTGGTCTTGCCAAGCTCAAGGCCGAGGGGGGCCGCGTCCTTGCCGGGTGGTTGTGCCTGGGCGGCGATCGACGCGAACAGGAGGGCGGCGAGGAGGGGGCGCTTCTTCATCATGGTTTTGGCGAGATTCGACATCTCGAAACGAACATGAGAGAGATTTTAAGGCCTGCCGCCGCGAGGACATGCAATTGCGCGTTTTGCCCCAGTCTGTTGAGCAAGCTTTGACGCGGCCCGGCTGGTAGCCGGCTTGCACTAGCCGGATCAGGTCGGCGCGGACGTCGGCACGGGTGAGTGGCGCCTGCTCGCTTTGCGCGAAGGACAGGGCTGGTGCTGCCAATGCCGGCTTAGCGCTATGGTGCCACGGCAGTGCTTTGCCAGCCGCCGCCCAGTGCCTTGACCAGCATCACGCTCGCGATCAACTGGCGTCGGTGCACCAGCTCGGCGGCCCGTTCGCTGGCAAGCGCGGTGCTCTCCAGCACGCTGACATCCAGGTAGGCGACCGCGCCCTTGCGGTAGCGGTCCAGCCCCAGCGCCAGGGCGCGCTTGGACGCCTCGGTGGCGGCTTGCTGGCTGGTGGCCTCTTCCTGCAGCGCATGCAGCGCGGCAAAGTTGTCTTCCACCTCCTGGAAGCCGCGCAGCACGCTTGCGCGATAGTCGGCGGCACTGGCATCGAACTGGGCGCGCGCGCTGTCGGCCACCGCCTGGCGGCGGCCACCGTCGAACAGCGTGGCGGCCAGTGCCGGGCCGATCGCCCAGAAGCGGCTCGGCGCGGTCAGCCAGCTGGCCAGGCTGGTGCTCTCCAGGCCGCCACCGACGGCGAGCAGCAGGCTCGGGAAAAACGCGGCGCGAGCCACGCCGACCTGTGCATTGGCAGCTGCCACGCGGCGTTCGGCGGCGGCAATGTCGGGGCGGCGCTCCAGGAGCTGCGAGGGCAGGGCGGCCGGCATGGCCGGCAGGGTAGGCAGCACGGCGGTATCGGCCAGTGGCGGCAGCGAGAAGCGCGCCACGGGCTCGCCCAGGAGCGTGGCGATGGCATGCTCCAGCTGTGTGCGGGTCAGGCGCAGGTCGGCTAGCTGCGCCCTGGTGCTTTCGAGCTGTGCCTTGGCTTGCGCCACGTCGCCTTCGGTGGCGATGCCGCCACGGTAGCGGTTGTTGGCCAGTTGCAGGACCGTGCCGTAGGCGTCGACGGTGCGCCTGAGCAGATCGATCTCCCGGTCGGCCGAACGCAGGCCGAAGTAGTCGGCGGCCAGTTCGGCCTGCAGGCCGAGGCGCACCGCCGCCACGTCGTCCGCACTGGCCTGGGCGCGCGCCTGGGCGGCATCCACGCCATTGCCGATGCGTCCCCACAGGTCGGGTTCCCAGGAGGCGGTGAGCCCCAGCAGGTGGTCTGGCTCGGTCTTGCCGGCCAGCGAGCGGCCAACCACATTGGCCGAGGTATGGCTGCTGCTGGCGCTCAGCCCGGCGCTGATGGTGGGAAAGTAAGCCGCATGCGCGGCCCGGGCCTGGGCACGGGCGTCTTCCAGCAGGGCCACGGCCTTGCGCAGCGTCTGGCTGGAAACGTCGATGCGGGCTTCGAGCGCGTTGAGCGGCGCGTCGGCATACACGCGCCACCAGTCGGGCGCGATGCCCGCCGGGCCGCCAGGATGCGCGGCGCTGGCGCCGGCTTCCTTGTAGGCGGCGGGCGTGTCGACCGTGGGTGGCTGGTAGGCCGGCGCGGTGGCGCAGCCTGTCAGCAGCATTGCCAGTGCCAAGGCGACGAGCGGCGCCGCCAGCCGGCGTGGCCGGGCTGCAGGCACGCGGGTTTGATGAGAACGCTTGGGAGTCTGCATGGCGGGCCTACTTTGCCTGGCTGGCCGTGGTTGCCGGCTGGGTGGCCGGCGTGGCCGGCGTGGCCGGTATATCGGGCGCATTCGCCGCCACCCGGACCCGATCGCCCGCCAGCAGGCCGTCGCCGGGGTTGACCACCACCTGCTCGCCGCCCTGCAAGCCCTCCGTGATCTCCACATGCGAGCCAAAGTCTCGGCCCAGCGTTACCAGCCGGATCGACAGCATGCCGTTCGCGCCCACCACGGCCACGCAGGTGCCTTGCGGGCGGAACATCAACGTGTTGGCAGGCAGGGTCAGGCCGGCCCTTGCCTGCGGCGCGCTGAGGTGGACCTCCGCATAGGCGCCCGGCAGGATCCGTCCCCCCGCATTGTCCACGTCCAGCTCCACGCGCAGGCTGCGCGTGACGTTGTCGATGGCGCCGGCATTGCGCGCCACGGCAGCGGCAAAGCGCTGGCCGGGGAACTGCGGCAGTGTCAGCCATGCCTGCATCTGCGGGCCGACCATGCCGCTTGCGTCCTGCGGCACCTGCACATACACACGCAGCCGCGTGCCGGCCGAGAGATGGAACAACTCCCGGCCGGGTCCGCCGGCGCTGCCGGCATCGATCAGCGCGCCGGTGTCCACGTTGCGCGCGGTCACCACACCGTCGAAGGGCGCGCGGATCTGCGTGTACGAGGCGAGCTGCGCCAGCCGTGCCGTGTTGGAGCGGGCGGAGGCGAGCGTGGCGGCCTTGGCCTGCATGTCGGCCACTTTCTGGTCGGTGTCCTGCTGCGCCACCGAGCGGGATTTGAGCAGGTCTTGCCAGCGCTCGGCGGTGCTTTTGGCCAGCGCGTAGTTGGCCGCGGCGATGGCTTCGTCGGCGTGTGCTTGCCGCAGCTGGTCGCTGACCTCGGGCGCGTCGATCTCTGCCAGCAACTGGCCTTGCTTGACCGGGGTGCCGATGTCGGCGTACCAACGGCGCAGGTAGCCGTTGACGCGCGCATAGACAGGTGCGTCCTGGAAGGCGCGCACGTCGCCTGGCAAGGTCAGCGCCTGCAGCGCTGGCGTGCTGGCAGGCCGCACCGTCGAGACGGTGGTGGCCAGGGCTTCGGCGGTGCGCGCGGCCAGCGTGGCATGGGCATGCAGCCTGGGCAGGACGCCGGCGGCCAGCGCGCCGCCAAGCACTGCCAGTACCAGCAAGCTGGCTCGCAGGCGGCGAGTGCGCGCGGGTGCCATGCCTGGGGCGGCGGCGTCGCCGGATGGGGACATGGGGGGAGCAGGGAGAGTCATGCCGGGCCTTTCTGGTCGAGACCGAGAGCGGGATGCAATTCAGGGACGGGGATGGGGGCCGGCGCACGAGCGGCAAGCCACCGGTGCAGCAGCGCAAACAGGGTGGGCACCAGCACCAGCGTGGCGACGGTGCCGCAGGCCAGCCCGCCGATCACGGCGCGGCCGAGCGGGGCGTTCTGCGCGCCGGCATCGCCCGCGCCAAGCGCCATCGGGATCATGCCGATCAGCATGGCCAGTGCGGTCATCACCACTGGACGGAAGCGCCCGATGCCGGCCTGCAGCGCCGCCTCGAGGGGCGCCATGCCCGCCGCGCGCAGTTCGCGCGCCAGGCTGATCACCAGGATGCTGTTGGCGGTGGCGATGCCGATGCACATGATGGCCCCGGTCAGCGCCGGTACGCTGATGGTGGTGCGCGTGACAAACAGCATCCACGCCATGCCCGCCAGCGCGCCCGGCAGGCCGCCGATGATGGCCAGCGGGTCAAGCCAGGACTGGAAGTTCACCACCATCAGCAGATACACCAGCACTACCGCAATCGCCAGGCCGCTAAGCAGCCCCGCGAAAGAGGCGTGCATGGTCTGCACCTGTCCACGCACCACCAGCTCGGAGCCGGGCGGCAGTGTCTTGCGCGCGGCATCGACGATGCGGCCGAGGTCGCCCGCCACCGCACCAAGATCGCGCCCGCGCACCGAACCGAAAATGTCGATCACAGGCTGCACGTTGTAGTGCGACACCACGCCTTGCTGGCTGGAGCGCTCCACGTTGCCGAGCGAGCCGAGCAGGTCGCCGCCGCTGCCGGAGCCCGGCGTGGCGGCGCCAAGTCCCATTGGAATGTTGGACAGCGACTGCAGCGAGCCCATGGCGGACTGCGGCACCGACACCATCAGCGGATAGCTCACGCCGTTGCGCGGATTGAGCCAGAAGTTGGGTGAGGTCTGGCCGCTGCCGGAGAGTGAAATCAGCAGGTTCTGCGCCACCTCGCGTTGCGATAGCCCGGCCTGCAGTGCGCGGGTGCGGTCCACATTCACCGTCAGCGCAGGCTGGTCGTCCGGCTGCTGGATATGCACATCGGCCAGCCCCGGCACCGCGCGCAACTGGCCGAGCAGCTTCTGCGCCACCTCGCGATTGGCTGCCAGCTGGTTGCCCACCACCTGGATATCGATCGGCGCTGGCAGCCCGAAATTCAGGATCTGGCTGACGATATCGGCCGGCAGGAAGGAGAAGCTCACGCCGGGGAATGCCTTGGGCAGCAAGCTGCCGAGCTGGTCCACGTAGCCTGCCGTGGCGCTGTGGCCGGGCTTCAGGGACACCAGGATCTCGGCGTCCGACGTGCCGATCGGCAGCGCTGAGTCATAGGTCAGGTTGATGCCGCTGACAGGCAGGCCGATGTTGTCGATGATCCCGGCCACCTGGTCCGGGCCGATGGCCGCGCGGATGCGGTTCTCCACCGCATCGGCGATGCGCGCGGTTTCCTCGATGCGGGTGCCCGTGCGTGCGCGCATGTGCAGGCGGATCTCGCCGCTGTCCACGCTGGGGAAGAAATCCTGCCCCAGGAAGGGCACCAGCGCCATCGATGCGGCGCAGCAGGCCAGGAAGGCCGCGGCCAGCCGCCTGGGGTGGCGCAGTGCTGCAGCGAGGGTAGCGGCGTAGCGCGTGCGGACGCCTTCGAACCCGTGTTCAAAGCGCGCCTGCAGCCGTGCGCAGGCGCGGCGCAAGCGGCTTGGGCCGCGCGCTTGCACGGCGTCGTTGTGTTCGTCGTTGCGTTCGCCACGCAGCAGGTAATGCGCCAGCGTAGGAATCAGCGTGCGCGAGAAGAAGTAGGACGCCGCCATGGCGAACACCACGGCCTCGGCCATCGGCACGAACAGGTAACGCGCCACGCCGGTGAGCAGGAACATCGGCAGGAACACGATGCAGATCGACAGCGTGGATACCAGCGTGGGCACGGCGATCTGCGCCGACCCTTCCAGGATCGCCTGCTCCAGCGGCTTGCCCAGCTCGCGGTGGTGGGTGATGTTCTCGATGGCTACGGTGGCGTCGTCCACCAGCACGCCCACCGCCAGCGCCAGCCCGCCCAGCGTCATGATATTGAGCGTCTCGCCGAGCGCGCTGAGCGCCATCAGCGCGGCCAGCACAGAGAGCGGGATCGAGATCGCGATGATCAGCGTGGCGCGCCAGCTGCCCAGGAACAGCAAGATCATCGCGGCGGTCAGGCAGGCGGCGATCAGCGCTTCGTGCAGCACGCCGTGGATGGCGGAGGTAACAAAGACCGACTGGTCCGACACCGGCTGCACCCGCAGCGAAGACGGCAGCCCGGCCATGATGCGCGGCAGCATGGCCTTGACCTGGGCGATGATGGACAGCGTGGAGGTGTTGCCGCTTTTCTCGATCTCCAGCAGCGCGGCGCGCTTGCCGTCGCGGCGCACCACGTTGGTCTGCGGCGCGTAGCCGTCGCGCACCTGGGCCACGTCGCGCACATAGACCGTGCCGCCGGGGCTGCTCTTGACAGGCAGGTTGTTGAGGCCGGCCACGGTGGCCGTGCTGCCGTTCAGGTCGACCCGGTATTCGAGCGCGCCGATCTTGGCGGTGCCTCCGGGCAGCACCAGGTTTTGCGCATTGATGGCGTTGACCACGTCCAGTGGCGCCAGGCCGCGTGCCTGCAGCGCGCGCGTATCGAGATCCACCATCACCTGGCGCACCTTGCCGCCGTAAGGCAGCGGCACCGACGCGCCTTGCACCGTAGCCAGTTGCGTGCGGATGAAGTTGTTGCCCAGGTCGTAAAGCTGCTGCTCGGGCAGTTGGTCGCTGGCCAGCGCCAGCCGCAGGATCGGCACGGTGGAGGCGCTGTAGCTCAGGATCAGCGGCGGCGTGGTGCCCGGCGGCATGTTGCGCAGCATCGATTGCGCGCCCGACGAGGTCTCGGCAATCGCGCGGTTGATGTCGGCGCCGGGGTGGAAGAAGATCTTGATCACCGCCACCCCGGCGAGCGACTGCGACTCGATATGCTCGATATCATCCACGCTGTTGGTCAGCGAGCGTTCGTAGCCGGTGACGATGCGCCGCGCCATGTCCTCGGCGGACAGGCCGTTGTAGGTCCACACCACGCTGACCACCGGGATGTCGATGGCCGGAAAGATATCGGTGGGCGTGCGCAGCAGCACCAGCGGGGCGGCCAGCAGCAAGCACAACGCCAGCACCACAAAGGTGTAGGGGCGGCTCAGCGCGAGCCTGACAATCCACATGGTGTGCACTCCGGGATGCGGGGGTGGGGGCCGCGACGGCCGCTTTGCTGCGGTGGCCGCGGTGTGCGATGGCCGCATTCTAGGAAGCCAGGGGAGTCGGTAATGCTGTCGAATCGATTACAGATTTGTCATTCAGGAGCACCGCGCCAACGGCTATCATCCGAGCATGCAAGGCGCCCGGAGCGCGCCCTGCCGTTACTGGCCAGGCGAGGACGGACATGAGAATTCTGGTGGTGGAGGACGAGCCCAAGACGGGCGAGTACCTGCGCAAGGGGCTGACCGAATCGTCCTTCGTGGTCGACCTGGCGGTGACCGGCGCCGACGGCCTGCACCAGGCGCTGGAGGTGGTGTACGACCTGATCATCCTTGACGTGATGCTGCCGGGCATGAATGGCTGGGATGTGCTCAAGCAACTGCGCGAGCACAAGGACACGCCGGTGCTGTTCCTGACCGCGCGCGATGAAGTGGAGGACCGCGTGCGCGGGCTGGAGCTGGGCGGCGACGACTATCTGGCCAAGCCCTTCGCCTTTGTCGAGCTGCTGGCGCGGGTGCGCACCTTGCTGCGGCGCGGCCCGGTGCGCGAAGCCGACCGCATCGAGATCGAAGACCTTGAGATCGACCTGATCCGTCACCGCGTGACGCGCGCCGGCCGGCGCATCGAGCTGACGCCGCGTGAGTTCTCCCTGCTGCATTTCCTGGCGCGCCGTCACACCGAGGTGCTGAGCCGTACCCAGATCGCCTCCCATGTCTGGGACATGAACTTCGATAGCGATACCAATGTGGTGGATGTGGCGGTGCGGCGCCTGCGCGCCAAGATGGACGACGATTTCCAGCCCAAGCTGATCCACACCGTGCGTGGCATGGGCTATGTGCTGGAGCGCCGGGAAGCCTGATGCGCAGTCTCTCGCTTACTGCCCGCCTGGCGCTGGCCTTTGGCCTGGTGGCCGCGATCGTGTTCGGCGGCGCGGGTGCTTACCTTTACCGCGCGCTGGCCATGCAGGTGATCGAGCGCGACGACGCGGAACTGCTGCGCAAGGTGGCGCGCGCGAGGGCCGAGTTGATGGAGCAGGGCGCCCGGCCCGACAGCGACTGGCGGGAAGTGGCCGGCGTGGTGTCCGGCAACGACGAGTTTGCGCTGGTGGTGCGCGCCGCTGGCGGCGCCGTGCTGCTTGCGGCCAATGCCGGCGAAGGGCCGCCCGCCTTGGAGCCGGTGGCGCCCGCTGCGCAGCTCGGGCCCGAAGCGATCCGTGCCTGGACCACGCGGCAGGGTTACCCGGTGCACGGCGTGCAGGCGCTGGTTCCTGTCGGTCCAGGTACTGCCGGCACTGGCGCCGCCACGCGGACGCTGGCCTTCACGCTCTACCAGACCGCCATTTCCCGCACCACGTTGCTGCGCGCATACCGCGCGAAACTGCTGTTGACAGGGCTGCTGGGCACGCTGGCCGTGGCCGGGCTTGGCTACCTGGTGCTGCGCGCCGGCATGGCGCCGCTGCGGCGCATCGCCGCCGGGGCATCGTCGGTCACGGTGCGGCGGCTCGCGCTGCCGGTCGACCCGGCGCGGCTGCCGCCCGAACTGGCGGAACTGGCTGCGGCCCTGCAACAGATGATGGACCGGTTGCGGGATGGGTTCGAACGCCTGTCGCAGTTTTCCGCGGACCTGGCGCACGACTTCCGCACGCCCATCGGCAACCTGCTCGGGCAGAGCCAGGTCGCGCTGTCTAGCGAGCGCAGCGCCGACGAATACCAGGCGCTGCTGGCGTCCAATATCGAGGAATATGAACGCCTGGCCCGCATGATCGAGAACATGCTGTTCCTTGCGCGGGCCGAGAACGCCCGCGTGGCGGTCAACCCGGTGCGCCTGGACCTGGCGCGCGAACTGGGCGCGCTGTCCGACTATTTCGAGGGGCTGGCGGAGGCGAGCGGCGTGGCGATCGCGGTGGATGGCGGGGGCGCCGTGCTGGCTGATCCGCTGTTGCTGCGGCGCGCGGTCAGCAACCTGGTGGCCAATGCCATCCGCTACACACCCGCCGGGCAGACGGTGGTGATGGCGGCACGCACCGGCCCCGCAGGCAGCCGTATCGAAGTGCGCAACCCCGGGGCCGGCATCGCGCCGGAACACCTGCCCAAGCTGTTCGATCGCTTCTTTCGCGGCGATCCTGCCCGCGCCAACTCGGGCGAGTCGGCGGGCATCGGCCTGGCCATCGTGAAGTCCATCATGGACTTGCACCATGGGCACGTTGAGGTGGAGTCCGAAGTCGGGGGAACCACGGTCTTCAGGCTGCTGTTTCCGCCGAGCATGGCGGATCCCGCGTCTCAGGGTGCCGCTGCCACTGCTACTGGCGCAGCGACGTGAGCAGCCGGATGCCGAGCAGCGCCATTACCCCGCCGGCGGCGCGATCCAGCCACAGCTTGAAGCGCAGGTAGAAGGCACGCGGCCTGGCGCAGGAGAGCGCGATCGCCACGATCGCGTACCAGCCCGTCTCGATGGCAAAGACCATCAGCGGCAGCGCCAGCAGCAGCGAGGCCGGCACCTCGGCGGGCAACAGCGCGGCAAACACGCTGGCGTAGACCACCGCCGTCTTGGGGTTGCTCAGCTGCGTGGCGAAACCGCTCAGCAAGGCACGGCCGCGCCCGGTGCCGGGCGCTTGACCGCCTTCTGCCGCGCCGGCCGCCATCGCCAGGGGCGCGCTGGCGCCGCGCCAGATGCGCACGCCCAGATACACCAGGTAGATGCCGCCGCCCGCCTTCATCGCCATGTACAGCCAGGGCACCGCCGCCAGCAACAGCTTGAGCCCGAGCAGCGCGGCCGCGGCAAACACCACGCCGCCCAGCCCCATGCCCAGCGCCATGTAGAGCGCATCGGCGCGGGAGCGGGCAATGGCGGCGCGGGCCACCATGACGAAGCTCGGGCCGGGGCTGACCGCGCCGAGCGCCAGCGCGCCGCCAATGGCCAATGTGGATGTGAGTGCGTCCATGGCTTTGTCTCGTCAGGAAGGAGGGGGTTCGCTGCGGGCCGGCATGCGGCCGATGCGCGTGGCGAGATGGTAGCAGCAAGAGGTAGCAGCATGACGCACGCGCCACCGGCTTCGGCAGGCCCCACTCAGTTAGCGCCGAATCCCGCCCCGCTCAGTGCCGCAATCGTCTGCGCCAGCTCCTCGCGCAGTGTTGCCACGAGTTGCGCCGCTGGCAGGGCGCGCGCCAGTGGCGCCGCTTGCCCCGCCCATTGCGCTGCGTAGTCCGCGTTGCCGCGCGCCTTGGCCGCCGCATGCAGGGCCTTGCCGGCGTCGTAGGTGATGGGGTAATCGGGGATCGCCGGGCGGTCCGCCGCCTCGCCCAGCGCCGTCAGCCGGTTGGCGAAGCCGCGCGCGGCCCGGCCGGAGATGGAGCGGGTCAGCGTGGTGCTGGCCGGCCGGTCCGCCAGCAAGGCGGCCCGGTAGGGCGCGTCGGCCACGGTCTCCGGGCAGGCCACGAAGGCGGTGCCGAGTTGCGCGGCCTGCGCGCCCAGCGCCAGGGCCGCCGCAATGCCGGCGCCGTCCATGATGCCGCCGGTGGCGATCACGGGCAGGGCGGTATGGCGGACCAACAGCCGTACCAGCGCGAGGGTGCCGAGGCCTTCGTCATGCCCTTCGGGCTTGAACGTGCCGCGGTGGCCGCCGGCTTCCACGCCCTGGGCAACGATGGCATCGACGCCGGCAGCGGCGATCTGCCGCGCTTCGTCCAGGCTGGTGGCCGTGGCCATCAGGAAGATGCCGGCGGCGTGCAGCGCGTCGATCCAGGCCTGCGCCGGCAGGCCGAAATGGAAGCTCACTACCGCGGGCCGCTCCTCCAGCAGCATCGCGAACATGGCGTCGTCGGCGACAAAGCTGGTGTAGATCTCGCGCAGGCTGGCGGGCGGCGTGGCGCCGAATTCGGCGAAGCTCGGCGCCAGGTAGGCCAGCCATTGCGCCTCGCGCGCAGGGTTGGCGACGGCGGGAGCGTGGCAGAACAGGTTGATGTTGAAGGGCTTGTCCGTCAGCGCACGGGTTTCGCGGATGGTCTTGCGGGCGCCCTCGGCGTCCATGGCGCCGACGCCGAGCGAGCCCAGGCCGCCGGCATTCGACACTGCCGCGGCAAGCGCCGGTGTGCTGACGCCTGCCATTGGCGCCTGGATGATCGGGGCGGCAAGGCCGAGCCGGGAGAGCAGCGAGCGTGGTTGCGTGGCGTGGATGGGGTCGGTCATGGCGGGTTCCTCGTTTCCTCGGTAATGGGTGGATGCTGTGGGGGCGGGTTCTGTGGGGTGGGTTCCGTGCCGCACGCCGGGCATGCGCTGGCCTTCACAGGAAGCAGAAGGCGGCAGATGCCAGCAGCGCGGCAGCGGCGGCGGCAAGCGGGCCGCTGAAGCCATGGCTGTGCGCCATCAGCGCATCGGATACCAGCGGGCCGGCGATCTGGCCTACGCCATAGGCGGCGGTCATGATGGCGAGCAGGTTGAATGTCACGCGGTGGGCCACGCGTTTCGCGGCGGGCATGGCGATGGTCACGGTGCCAACGAAGGTGCCGCCCACCAGCAGCGCGCTAGCCAGGTAGGCCACGGCCGAGTGGCTGAGCGCGGGCAGGATCACGCCCACCGCCTGCACCAGCAGGTTGAGCGCGAGTGCGCGCCGGGTGCCGAGGCGGCCGTGCAGCGCGTGCCAGAGAAAGCACGAAGGTGCCGCGCCAAGCCCGAACGCTGCCCAGATATGGATCGGGTCGATGTGGCCGAGCGCGTCGCGCACAAAGAGCGGCAGGTAGGTCGCCGTGACGATGTAGCCGAACCCCGCCAGCCCGTAGCTGCCCACCAGCGGCCACGGACCAGGCCCGTTGGCATTGGCCTCGTCCGTGGCAGTGGCATGCGGCTGGGGTGCCGGCACGCGGCCCGCAAGATACGGCCATGCCAGCGCGCTCAGCACGGCGGCGCCACCGCCGATGGCAAGCCACAGCAAAGGGCTGTGCCAACCGGCCAGGTTGCCGGCGGCAATGAGCTCGGCGGACAGCAGGATGCCGGCACCGACGCCCGAGAACAACAGCGGCGCGCCATGCGGATGTCCTACCACCTGGAACAGCCACACGGACGCGCAGATCAGCGCGATGGCGCTGAGCACGCCCGCCAGGAAGCGCACACCGATAAAGAACCAGGGCGCGGCCGGCACTGCCAGCGCCAGCAGGCACAGGGCGGTGCCGAAGAGGGCGATGCGGCAAAAGCGTGGCGCAACGCGCTGCGGCATGCGGCTGACCGCGAGGGCGCCCACGAGATAGCCGGCATAGTTGGCGGACGCGGCCAGCGAGCCGGCGCTGACGCTCAGCAGGCCGTCGCGCACCATCAGCGGATACATGCCGGTAAACGCAAAGCGCCCGAAGCCCATGCCCACCGCCAGCACCAGCGCGGCGGCCAGTGAGGGCATCCATGGCGCCATGGTCTTGCCAAAGGACTGCGGCGCTGCTGTGACGGTCCGGATCCTAGCCATGCTGCAGCTCCTGGAGAAACGCCGCGTATGCCGACGTGGCAAAACCCGAACGGCGCACCAGCAAGGTGTGCGCGACTCGCACGGGCACGGTTTGCAGGCTTGCGGCATCGGGGTGCAGCGCCAGCAGCGACTTCGGCAGGATGGCCACTGCCGAGCCCGCCGTCACGCAGGCCAGGATCGCGTGGTAAGACGCCAGTTCCAGCACGTTCAGCGCCAGCCGTGGGCCTTCGCCGCTGGCGAGCCAGTCCTCGGCACACAGGCGGTACGTGCAGCCGCGCGAGAACGTGGCCAGGCTGCGCAGCTGGATGTCCTGCGGCGTACGCACCGGCGGATGGCTGTGCGGCAGCACCAGCAGCAGTTCTTCGGAGAACAGGAACGTGCCTTCCAGGCCGGGGCCGAGCACGTCCATGTCGAGCGTGTCCGGGACGCCATCGGCGGGATGGGCCACCACGGCGCAGTCGATGCGATGCGCCAGCAGTGCGTCGATCAAGGCTTGCGTGGTGCCGGTCTGGATCTCGATCCGCACGTCCGGCCATTTGCCGTGATAGCGAGCCAGCGGGCGGGGCAGCCGGCTCGCGGCCGAGCTTTCCATGCTGCCCACGCGCAACGTACCCGAGGGCGCATCGCCGCGCATGGATTGGCGGGCTTCTTCGGCCAGCGCCAGCAGCCGCTCGGCGTAGCCCAGGAAGCGCTGCCCTTGCGGCGTCAAGGTCATGCGCTTGCTGTCGCGCAGGAACAGGGCGACGCCGAGTTCCTCTTCGAGCTGCTTGACGCGCGTGGTGACGTTCGACTGCACGCGGTCCAGGGTCTTGGCAGCCCGCGTGACGCTTTCTTCAAGCGCAACGGCTCGGAAAATCTCAAGTTCGGCCAGATCCACGGCAATCCTTCGGTTGAAATTGGTTCTTAAAAAGAGAACAAATTTCAATTAACTATCATCGATAGGGAATGATAAGTCAAGAAAGCCATGACGCCAGCGGGGTGGGGCGAGGTGGGGTGCACATTCCGGTGAACAATGCCGCGGCCCGGCGCGTACCCAAGGCGCGGGACTAATGCGGATCCTGGTATTGCGAGGGTTGGGGTTGCGCGGGTTGCTGCTGCGAATGCCGATGCGCCGGTGCCGGCCGCGCCAGGAGCGCGCGGATCGACGCAAGATAGCGGTCGCCAACTTCCCGGCTGGCCCGGTTCGACTGGGCGCGCAGGGCACGGCGGGCCGGTGGCGTGATGTTCAGGCTGCGGCAGATCGTTGACAGGTAGGGCTTGCGGTCTCCCGCCAGCCGCTGTGCCGCGGCTTGCACCGCCGCATCGCCTACGCGTTCGCGCAACCAGGCCAGGACCTGCCTGTCGTATTCGTTCTGCACCCGGACCAGGTGTTCCATGATCGGCTCCCGTAGATACTGTTCATCCATACAGTTACTGTAAATATATACAGTAATGCGGTTTTTTCAAGGATGAATGTCGAGAACCAGATACGGGCCATCGTCCAGGGGGCTACAGGACCATGCAGGCGGCAGCGCTGGCGCTGGCGCCGGGCCGTTGCGGCACGCAGGCGGGCCCGGCGGGCGGCATTTCCAGGTGGCGGCGCCGGCTCGCAGGCAGGTTCTCTTCCGGGGGCTTGCAGGCTGCGCGCGCGTCATGCCGCGGCGGGTGGCTGTCGCGCAGGGCCGGATGGTGCTTTTCCACCCAGCGCGCCGCTCTCCAGAGCGCGACGATGCAGGCAACCGCATAACTGCAGTAGATGAGGATCAGCATAAGCACCTTGCTTCGCGCCCGCTTGGGGGCGAGTAGTTCAAGAAGGTGCGAGTATGCGCAAGATCACTCTCCATGCGGTATCACTCGATTGGGGGGGCAGGTGACTGTGCTGGCAGCGAGGCCAGGCTGGTGGCCGCTCTGGCGGAAATGCCGCAGCGGGGAGAGACAATTGTTTGCAGTTCACCCCGCCAGCGCGGGCTGCGCTGGCGGGGTAGGCGAGGCGCTCAGGCCTGATCTTCGCCAGGCGTATCGGCGCGGTACTCCAGCAGGTCGCCCGGCTGGCAATTCAGCGCCTCGCAGATTTTCTCCAGCGTATCGAAACGGATGCCCTTGACCTTGCCGGATTTCAGCAAGGAGAGATTGGGCTCGGTGATCCCGATGTACTGGGCGAGCTCGCGCGATTTCATCTTGCGCTCAGCAAGCAGGACGTCAAGCCGGACGAGGATAGTCATAGGGTCAGGGTGCCTCAAACGCAAACACAAACTCAAACAAAGCCTTCATTCTCCTGCGCGACGCGCGCGGCCTCGACCATTGCCCAGGCGATGGCCAGCAGCAAGCCCAGCATCACGTCGCCAAAGGTGATGATCACCACCATGTAGGGGCCGTTGGCAGCCGTGCTGGCCAGGGTCATGGCCAGCAGCGTCTTGGTGAGCGGAACCACCACGCTGAACGCCGTCACCACCAGCGCCACGCGGCGCAGGCGTACGGCCGTCTCCAGGGTAAGGACCGCGCCGCCCGCCAGGGCCGCGAACAGCCTGTGCGCTTGCATCAGTCCACTGACCAGCAAAGCCGTGGCCACGCTCGTGATGGCCAGCCCGAGCAGCCGGTACGGCATCGACACCAGCAACTGCCCGCCTGGCGCAGGCCCGGCCAGGAACGTGCGCAGGTTCCGGTCCAGCTCCGCATCGGAAAGCAAGAACCAGAAGGCGATCAGCCCCGCCGTCGTCACGACGGCGCACCACAGTGTCAGCCACTGCATGCGGCGCGCGATGACGCTAACGCGCATTAGGGCGCCATCAGCGGGCAAGGGAAGGGAAAGGGGGGGCGGCATGCCGGTCTCCTGAATGGATTGCGCATGGCAAAAAATTACTGTAAAACAGCAATGTATTATCGTTTTGCAGTAATTTATATTCGTCGGAGATTAAATTATATGCGTCCCATAGCCTTCCCTGGCCGCCTCTTTCCCATCGCGCCTGCTGCCATGTTGGTGCTTTTGTCGGTTGTGCCTGCGCATGCCGCAGCCGCGGAACTTGCCGCCAACTATTGGTACGTCGGCGGCGACCTCAATATTGCCCGCGACAAAGTCAGTACGAGCACGCCTGGCTGGGCGGGAGGATCGTCCAACAACGTTAGACCTTCAATACTTCAATGGCTATGACCATCAGGACAATCGCAGGCGTTGCATGGATCGGGGCATGCTACGCGCTTGCCGGCTGTGCGCCAACGCAGCTCTCCAGCCCGGCCGCATCGGCGGTCAGGATCACCCACAACGAGCCTGCCGCGGGATGCACCTATCTTGGCGACGTGACCGGCAGCCAGGGCGATTTTGTGCGGGGCGCCATCACGGCCAATGCGGATCTGGAAACCGGTGCACGCAACGACATCAAGAACAAGGCAGCGGCAATGGGTGGCAACCTGGTGTACCTGCTCACCCAGCGCGCAGGCCAGACCGGCAGCAAGGATCGCCTGGAGCAAACCAACGTGACGCTGTCGGGCAACGTGTATCGCTGCGCGTCCCCGGGCGCGCACTAGGGCGCCGCAGGGGTGGCGCAGCCTGTTGATGTTGACTATGACGTGGACGAAGGCCGGCCTTACAACCGTCGCCCGTCAATCGGCATGCGCCAGTATCCCGGCCGCCCCGGCGGGGCCGCGGCGCGAACAGGGATCAGGCCAGCTTCTCCCTGAGGATGTCCTGCGCGGATACCGGCTTGCGGCCCCGCTTGCGCCGGTAGTTGCCTTCCGCGTCCATTTCCCAGGTGTCGCGGTTGTCCTTCAGGTAGACCTTCAGCCCTTCCTCGATCACGCGATCCTTGAGCGTTTTGTCCAGCACGGGGAAGCACACTTCGATGCGCCGGAAGAAGTCGCGGTCCATCCAGTCGGCGCTCGATAGCCGCACGTCTTCGGCCTTGTCGTTGTAGAAGTAGAAGATCCGCGCATGCTCCAGGAACTGGCCAAGCACGGAGCGCACCCGGATATTCTCGGACAGGCCCGGAATGCCGGGGCGCAATGCGCAGGCCCCGCGCACGATCAGCTCGATCCGGGCGCCATCGCAGGATGCCTGGTACAGGGCCTGGATGAGCTTGGGCTCCAGCAAGGCGTTCATCTTGGCGATGATCAATCCCTTGCGGCCAGCCTTGGCGTGCTTGCCTTCGCGGCGGATGGCTTCGAGCAGCGCCGTGTGCATGGTGAACGGCGATTGCCAGAAGTGCGCCAGCGTGCCGGGGTGGCCGAGCCCGGTCAACTGGGAGAACACGTTGGCCACATCGTCGACGATGGCTTCCTTGCAGGTAAACAGGCCGAAGTCCGTGAAGCTCCTGGCCGTCTGCGAGTGATAGTTGCCGGTGCCGATATGCGCGTAGCGCCTGAGTTTCTTCCCTTCGCGCCGCACCACCATGGCCATCTTGGCGTGGGCCTTGTAGCCAACCACGCCGTACACCACGTGCGCGCCGGCTTCTTCAAGCTGGGCTGCCCAGTTGATATTGGCCTGCTCATCGAAGCGGGCGAGCAACTCCACCACCACGCTGACTTCCTTGCCTCTGCGCGCGGCGCCGATCAGCGCCTCCAGCAGGGCCGAGTCGTTGCCGGCGCGGTACACCGTCTGCTTGATGGCCATCACTTCCGGATCTTCCGCGGCCTGGCGGATGAAATCCACGACGGGCGAAAACGACTGATACGGATGGTGCAGCAGGATATCGCCGTCGCGGATGGCGCGGAACATGTCGGGCTGGTCCTGCAGCGCCTTGGGCAGGCCGGGGCGGCACGGCGGGTACTTCAGGTCATCGCGGTCCACGCTGTCAGGAACCGGCAGCAAGCGCACCAGGTTGACCGGGCCATTCACCGAAAACACCTCGGCATCTTCCAGGCCGAACTGGTCTTGCAGGAAGCGGGTCATCTCCTCGGAGCAGTTGTCCGCGACCTCGAGCCGCACCGCGTCGCCAAAATGCCGCTGCGGCAGCTCTCCCTGCAGCGCATCGCGCAGGTTCTTGATTTCTTCCTCGTCGACGAACAGCTCGCTGTTGCGGGTGACGCGGAACTGATAGCAGCCGCGCACGCGCATGCCGGGAAACAGCTCGCAGACGTGGGCATGCAGGATGGACGACAGGAACACGAAGCCGTGTTCGCAGCCGGAAATCTCCTTGGGCAGCAGGATCACGCGGGGCAGGGCCCGGGGCGCCTGCACGATGGCCGCGTTCGCCTCCCGGCCAAAGGCATCCTTGCCTTCGAGTTCCACGGCGAAGTTCAGGCTCTTGTTGAGCACACGCGGGAACGGATGCGCCGGATCAAGGCCAATGGGGGTGAGCACCGGCATCAGCTCGCGGAAGAAATAGCTGCGGATCCATTCGCCCTGTTCCTGCGTCCAGTGTGGACGGCGCAGGAAGCGGATTCCCTCGCGGTCCAGGTCCGGAACCAGCACTTCGTTGAACAGGCGGTACTGTTCCGCGACCAGCTTGTGGGTGCGGGCGCTGACAAGCGCGTAGATCTGCCGCACGTCCAGTCCATCCGGGCCGGTGGTCGCTGGCGCCTGCAGCTTGATCTTCTCCTTCAGGCCGGCAACGCGGATCTCGAAGAACTCATCCAGGTTGCTGCTGAAGATGCAGAGAAAGCGCAATCGCTCCAATAACGGAATGTCATGGTTCTCGGCCTGGGCGAGCACGCGCCGGTGGAACTCCAGCTGGCTGGCCTCACGGTTCAGGAAGAGCTGCCGTGCGTTGGCGCCGAGGCTGGTGCTGGCACTGGCGAGAAAGTCCGATGGAGCACCGTGAACGTCACTCGGTACCAGGGGGAGGGAAGGGGCGATCTCGAGTGGAGCTGCCGAGCCTTCTTCCATGATTCGCTTCAATCCTTCTCTGGGAATGGATCATCGTGCACCGATGACCTGTTGGAAAGATATTACCGCGCGCCGCGCCGCTTGAGGAGTGGGCGCGGTGCACGTTTCCCGATCTGCGCCAGGACTGTGTGGCTGGCGGGCCACGGACAGATGCCAGGGGAGGGGGCGTCCGGTCGCGGCCGCCTTGCGGGAAAACCCTGAAGGAGTGAGGCACTGCCCCCCGGCCCTGCAGCCAATGGGAATTGCAGCTACCCTGTCGCGCAGTGATGGACTGACACCGGGAAAACACAATGCAAAAGACACTGAAAATCGATTTTGTCTCCGACGTCGCGTGCCCGTGGTGCGCCGTGGGCCTGAGTTCGCTGCAACAGGCGCTGGCGCGGCTTGGCGATGCCGTTTCGGCAGAAATCACGCTTCGCCCATTCGAGCTTAATCCGGACATGGGGCCGGGAGGCGAATCGATCCAGGATTACATGGCGCGCAAGTATGGCCGCACCGAGGAGGAAATCGTGCAGAGCCAGGCCATGATCCGCCAGCGTGGCGCCGACGTCGGCTTTGAGTTTGGCTCTCGTACCCGCGTATACAACACGTTCGACGCGCACCGGCTTTTGCATTGGGCAAACCTGGAGGGGCGCCAGCTGCCGCTGAAGATGGCGCTGTTCCGTGCGTATTTCACGGAGTCCAAGGATTCCAGCAATCACGAGGTCCTCGTCGAGGCAGCGGCTGCGGCCGGCCTGGACGCCGACAAGGCACGCACCGTGCTATCGGGCGACGCGTATGCGGCGCAAGTCCGCGAGATGGAGAAGCGCTATCAGGACATGGGCATCCGTTCCGTGCCTTCGATCATCTTCAATGACCAATACCTGGTGAGCGGCGGGCAGCCGGTGGAGGCGTTCGAGAATGCCATTCGGGAGGTGCTGGCAAAAGGCTGAAGGGGCGCATGATCATCCATGGCGCCTGCGCTAAGCCTGCAGCCATGGACGCCCCGCGCACAAGGGGTCTCGGCGCGTCGCGCCGGCTGAGTAGGCCGAGGCTTGCTCGCGGGAAAGCGTTGCCTTTCTGCATACGTACTATCACCTGATGCTGCGCCGCGCCATTTCCTTTGCTATGATTAGGGAAAACCCGGTAAGGGTAATCCCTAGGAAAAAGCCATGAGCACGCAAAGCGACATCAAGATGACCGACCAAATGGAACGCGATCTGATCGAGCGCGAACTTGGTCCCCGCAGCCCCAGCCTGGTGGCAGATGTGAAGAGCGCCATCTTCGCCGTGCAGCATATGCTGAGCCGCCTGCAGAACCAGGCACGCAAGGCAAAGATCGTCTACGCGAACGGCTGATCGGCCCGCCCGCCAGTTCTGGCGCAGATTGGCAGGCCTGTGCGTGAGGGCGGGCATCAGACAACCCTCAACAAAAGCAGGCATGCATCCGATTCAGACAATGTGCGTCTGACCCGGCGCCACTCAGGGTGGTAACAGCGCGGCTTGGGCGGCGGCGAGAACCTCGCGATTCAAACCTGCGAGCAACCCTGACGCCGCGCGTGCGTATTGCCAGTGAAGCGGTACATCAAGCGGGGTGTTCGGCACCAACTCGACGAGTGAACCGTCCTCGAGATGAGGGGCGATCAGTGCCTCCGGATGCAAGCCCCAGCCCATGCCGGCCAACGCTGCGGTCACAAAGGCATGGGACGAAGGCAACGTGTGCCGGGGAAGCTCCACGTGCCGATGGCACAAACGCCGTGCCCACCGCGCCTGCAACTCATCCTTGATATTGAACATCAGGCTGGGCGCCAGCGTCAGGCTGCCGGCGCCCACGCCATCGCCGAAATGGCGCTGGATGAAAGCCGGGCTGGCGGCCGCCAGGTAGCGCATGGAGCCCAGTGGACGACTGTTGCAGCCAGCGGCAGGACGGGCTGTGGCCGTTACGGCGGCCAGCACTGCGCCGCTGCGCAGCCACTCCGTGGTGTGGTCCTGGTCGTCCACCGCCACCTCCATCAGCACGGGACTTTCTGCAGCGAAGGCGGCGATGGCCGGCGCGACCCAGGTGGCCAGGCTGTCGGCATTCACCGCAATGGGCAGCGCTACCCGTGCCATGCCCTCCGGGGCAAGCGCCGGTAGCGCCCCTTGCAACTCTTGCTCGAGCAGCCGGACACGGTCAATGTGCTGGCAAAGCCGGCGGCCCGTCTCCGTGGCCCGGCAGGGCTGATCGCGCACCACCAGCGCGCAGCCTACGCGCTCTTCCAGCAGCCGAACGCGCTGCGAAATTGCCGATGGCGTTACATGGAGAGCGCGGGCTGCACGCTCGAAGCTGCCCTCCCGAACCACGGCAGCCAATGCGGATAGAGCGGAGTAATCCAGCATAAGTTAAGTTCAGCTAAATAGAATGAAGCACAGGTAGTTTGTCTTCATTTGCCAGTGCAGGCAAGCTAGATGTATGAACACCTCGCTTGCCTTATCCGCTTCCCTCCAAGGCCTGGCCCTGAGCCTGGGCCTCATCGTGGCCATCGGCGCACAGAACGCATTCGTATTGCGCCAGGGTCTGCGTCGCGAGCATGTGGGAAGCGTGGTGCTGTTGTGCGCCATGGCGGACGCATTGCTGATTGCGGCGGGTGTCATGGGCATGGCCCAGGCATTGGGGGAGCGCCCCGGCCTCGCGCGTGTGCTGGCGCTGGCCGGTGCCGCGTTCCTGGCGATATATGGATGGCAGGCGCTGCGGCGTGCGCGGCATGCTCGTCCATTGAAGGCATCTGACGGTGGGAAGGGGCTCAGCAGGGGTGCCGCGTTGGCTCAGGCGGCGGCGTTCACGCTGCTCAATCCTCATGTTTATCTGGATACGGTGCTGCTGGTGGGCAGCATCGGTGCCCAGCAACCGGCGGCGCTGCGAGGCTGGTTCGTGGCGGGCGCCAGTGCTGCCAGCCTATTCTGGTTCGGGCTTCTGGGCTTTGGCGCACGCTGGCTGGCGCCGTGGTTCGCCCGGCCGAGGGCCTGGCAGGTGCTGGATGGTCTCATCGGTACGACCATGTTCGTCCTGTCCGCTCTGCTGGTGCAGCGCGTACTCCAAGGGTTGTGAGGTGTTTCCTGGTGCGTCGAACAGGTAACGGCCTTGGCTGCGGCGGCTGAGATTGGCTTGGCAGCCGTCGGCGGGTGCTATTCAACGATAACCTGGCCGAACTTCAATGGTTTGTCACAAATACTTGAATTTATGATGTTTTTACTCGTTTTTTGCGCGCGCCCTAGCATGCGCGTTGGTGCGTGAGGATGTTCTTGCCGCCGCTGCCGCATCGGGTCAGATCCGACCGATCGTGCGACTACGAGGTCGACCGGAATGAAGACCGCCTCAGTGTGCCGATTTCGAGCCGATGGCTTATGGCCGGCTCCCGTCGCGGGACATTTTCGATGTCCACCACGAGAGGCAAATTAAGGGTTGTCGCTAGGAATATTGGACATATGCCAGCCTTTACCGATATCACCACCGTCCTTGAGCGCCAGTTCCTTGGCCCGCTCATGCTCGCGATATGGCGTGGTGTGAAAATTTGATCGTCGCAATCCCACGCCTGAACGCTGCGATTGCTCCTGCGATATCCGCTTCTCTCGTCGCCCAACCAAGGCTTGGTCGGAAGCTGGCGTCGATTCAGATTGCCGCCGCCATGTGCATCAGCGTGGTGACTGTCAGAGTTCATCGATGCCAGGCAATGCGAAAAATGAGGACTCGGAGTTTCGCCGATCTGGTGCTTCTTGCGCAAACTCTCGGTCTCGCGCTGCTTCCCTCTAAGTCCGAAGCTGACGAGCAGCCTGCCATCCGGCTGCAGCCTCGACAGCTTAGCGCCGCAACCATAGCTTAGCGACGGCGTCGGGCAGCGTGCAGAGGACGAAGGTCATATAAGGACGTCTCATCGATCCACCGCACGACACACTCACGATGGAGGAGATTCGGTCTTGCGAGGACGTAATGCATTTTCAATGCATTGGATCATGTCCGTGTCCTGAAATGGCTTATAAAGAACGCACGTTGCACCCAATGCCATGGCACGCTGATCGAATCCGACATGCGCAAATCCTGTCATGAAAATGACAGGCATATCGAGATTGCGCGCGCGCAGTGCCTCTATCAAAGCGAAGCCGTCCATGCCGGGCATTTGCGCGTCTGTGATCACGCAGGACATGCAAGGCAGCGAAGTGCACTGCAGTAGCTCTTGACCGCCTCCGTACAATTGCACGCTAAGATCGAGCGAACGCAGCAGCCCCCCCATGGCAATTCGCACGGCGACATCGTCGTCAACTATCGCGATCGTGGGCCGAGCTATCACACTGACTCCTTGTATACGCACTGAGCGCTGGCAATGCTCTGCTGGAAGAGTAGCGCCGAACCGGTCCACACCCAATCATACGATGGTTTTGCCAATTCTTCGGGTGCACGTCCGACGCTACGTTGCGATGAAGTCACGCTAGCCAGGAAAATCAGTCCCCCAGCGATAGCGAGCCAGCCAGCTATCGTGATCCTGCAAAACCAGGAGAGATGAATTGGCGATGCAGGATGTGGCCATTGTCTGTTCGTATCAGCTGGCTGAGTCTTCGGCATGGTTGCGGACTTTGGAATGCTGTTTGCTCAGCTCGGCACTGGCAGCGGCGATGTGACAACGGTGAACCGCATGAAGGCGAGGGCGTCTCGAATTCGCTCGTCTGCCAATTCACTTCTGAAGGCCGTTTGCGCCATTGTGCCAAGTCAAGAAACTGAGCGCCGTCAGCAATACGGCTGGCAGCATTACACACCAGAGCGAAAGCATCGAATAGCCAAGGGCGCCGAGAGCGGCGCCCGATGCGAAACCCGCGAGCGCCGGTACCATCTTTTTGAGCCGACCGCGTATGGCTTTGCCTTCCGCCTCAGATGCGGATGGCAGGTCCACCAGGTCAATGATAATTTGCGTCGTATTTCCGGTCATGATGGTGGTGGGGCCGAGGTCTGACAAGGACGTCCGGGACAGTGCGTTCTGAATACCCATGGCCACTACGGCAAGCATGCCGGCGCCGACGGCTGCAGGTGTGCTTGGATCGGAAATGGGAGAGGCGTGGACCCCGACAACTATGAAGAGAACCAGCGCCACGGCCTCGGCAAATAGCAACAGCGGGGGTGCCGATTGTTTGTCCCGTACGATGCGTGACTCGGTCAGCCTGGCGGCCGCAACCGCCAAGGCAAAAGCCGGCAGCGCAAGCAGTTTGGCGAGCAGGCCCGCAGAATCACCGGCGATGTCGACGCCGATCATCACGAAGTTTCCTGTCGCGTGCGCCGTAAATAGGCCGAATAGTGAAATGAACCCGACCACGTCTACATAGCCGGCGACGAAGGCCAGGATGCAGCCGAACGCCGGTCCTGAAAGATCAGCGCGGCGACCGGCGTCAGGAAGCTGTGTGGGTGTCAACGCGGTCTCTCACGATGGTTGGTCAGCGGACGGTCAGAAGCTGTGCCGCATCGCAATGGCGAACGTCTGCGGGTCTGCGCCAGCCTTGATACCGAGGTTGTTGATGGCGAAGTCATAGGTCGCGTTGCTGCGGTTGTTGATGCGGCTGTAGTAGGCGTATAGCGCGGTGCGCTTGGAAAGGGGGTAGTCATAGCCGACGGTTACCTGAAATGCGCCGGTATCCGAACCACTTCGGACGGATCCAATCGTTTCCATGGCTGTGCCGGTGCCATCGCCGACAAAGGCGAAGCCGGCACGTATGCTGCCGGGGCCAAGCTCCTGTATCAGCGAGACGTAGTAGCCATTGCGCGTAAGGTCTCCAGTGGCGGTACGATAGTGCAGGCGTTCATACAGAGCACTGATGCGCGTCGAGGGGAACTGGTAGGAAATTCCTGCCTTGATTGCGTCGTCGTTGCGTCCGTTGGTCTGATAGTGCTGGTGGATTTCATAGGCAAGCGTCAGGTTCAGGTTGCCGTGGTCATAGGCCGTGGCAAAGGAATACAACGCTGGATTGCGCGGCACCGTGGTCTTTTCTTCCGGCAATCCCCAGGCGATGGCGCCGCTCAAGCCGTGCCACGTCGGCAACTGGTAGTGCAACGAGTTCTTCTGCCGTCGATCAAATGAGCTGGTGTTCTGGACATTGTCGCTGGTAGACGCAGCGCCATTTCCTATTAGCGCCATGTAACCCGCAGTGGTGGGGTAATACGGGTCGTAGTTCTTGGTTGCACTTGTGTACGGCGTGTCCCAGTTGCCCATGAAGAGGGTGCCG
Organism: Cupriavidus basilensis; assembly: GCF_000832305.1. NCBI lineage: Bacteria > Pseudomonadati > Pseudomonadota > Betaproteobacteria > Burkholderiales > Burkholderiaceae > Cupriavidus > Cupriavidus basilensis. The sequence goes on along the minus strand of NZ_CP010537.1, from coordinate 2,436,433 downwards.
TACGGGCTCTGAAGGCCGACCCGCGTATCCCGCGCCGCGATTTGCCCAGCGCCGTTGTCAATCGACAGGGCGCTTTCGATCTGCCAGATCGCCTTGATCCCGTTGGCCAACTGTTCCTCGCCCCGCATGCCGAACACAGAGCGGTTATTCGTGAGGCGCGCCGTATTGCCCAATCTAGTGCCGTCGGTTGCGGTGGTCACGGTCACATACTCGATTGCCGTGTTCAGCCGACCATAGATCACGACGTTGTTTTCCGCCATGGCAGGTGCCGCGGCCGCGGACAAAGAGGCAGCCAAGGCGACGTGAATGCGCCGGCGCGCGATTGCGTTAGTGCGGCTGGTAAGTGCTTCGGGCTGCTTTCGGGAACGACTCATGCTGTTATTGGTTCCCTTCTTTGCTACGTGCGGGGAGGGATGCCGACGGTTCAACGGCCGTGTCCGCATTGGGCGGTGTGCCCGTAATCTTCGGAACGCATTCGCCGCGGAACCATGCCATGGTTACGGGCTCTCCTGCCAGCATGCGCTTGACCGGCGGCACAACCTGCTCGCCAATCAGCATGCCCAGCAGCCCGATCAAAGCAATTGCGGGCGGCGCAGGCGAGCGGACCTGCATCAGTGCATAGATGATGCCGACCAGGATGCCGGCGCCAAGGGAGATGAGATAGAGCTTCATATGTGACAAGGTTGGGGAGGGGGAAATCGGTGCGACGTTACGCCGGCGGCAAGCCTGGGCCGATGCCGATGTAACCGAGGATCGTGGCCACCCACAGTACCGAAAAGGTGGGTTGGGCCAGCGGGGAAAACGTGCCGCCCGATGCAGGCTTGGCCGCCGAGATGGCAGATTGCGTCATGGTTGTCTCCGCGTGCGAAGGTCATCCCACGCCACGAGCAGGAACCCACCCACCAGGCCCAGATGTTCGAAGAACGCGTTAGCCATCATGAACTGCGCCTCGGGCGGCGCGCTCCAAAACCGGTTGGCCAGGAACGTGGCCATCAGCGTGAACGCCGCCAGCGCCAGTGCGCCTAGCCAGCGCCAGAAGCCGGTCAGGATCATTGCCGACGCACCAAGCTCCAGCGCAATCGTCGCCGCAGCCAGCGGCCCGGCGGGCGACAAGCCGAAGTGCTGCATCTCCGTCACTGCGCTGGAGAAGTCGAACAGCTTGACCAATCCGCCCTGCAGGTAGGCTGCGCACAGCAAAAGCAGGGCGATCCAGCGCATCCAGCGAGGCAGCCGGTGCGTATTGTTGCCGGCCGTGGCTAGCGAGGTCGTCGAGATGGTCATGGTCGCTCTCCGATGTGATCAATGTGGATCAGAATGCCCAGCACGAGCAGCCTAGCGCGCCCCAGAACGTGCTTTCGTCCGACGTCGGCACGCTCGAGGTCCACGCATTGGCATGCGCATGGCCATGCACGCCGCACGAACTGGCGCAGCCGCACGCGGTGTTCAGCGCCAGTGCGCGCGCCTGGGCCTGCGGGCGCGGCTGGTACTGGCTGCCATGGCGGGCCGGTGACCAGTAGGGCATCGCGGGCGGGATGTCGGGCGAATGCTTGCCGAATTCGCTGTCGCCATAGACCACCTTGCCGCCGAGCACGGTCAGCACCGACGTGATGTCCTGGATGTCGTCGCCCGGCACCGAGTAGTAGTCGGCCGACAACACGGCCAGGTCGGCCAACTGGCCCACCTTGATCTGGCCCTTCTTGCCCACTTCGGATGAGAACCACGTGTTGGCCTCGGTCCACAGGCGCAGCGCCGTTTCGCGATCGAGCAGGTTAGCCTGTGGATACATCGACATGCCGCCGACGGTCTTGCCCGTGGTCAGCCAGTACAGCGAGACCCACGGGTTGTACGAGGCCACGCGTGTTGCGTCGGTGCCGGCGCCGACCTTCACGCCCTCTTCCAGCATCTTCTTGATCGGCGGTGTGGCTTCGGCAGCGCGTGCGCCATAGCGCTCGACAAAGTACTCGCCCTGGTAGGCCATGCGGTGCTGCACCGCGATGCCGCCACCGAGCGCGGCGATGCGGTCGATATTGCGGTCGGAAATCGTCTCGGCGTGGTCGAAGAACCAGTTCAGGCCGTTGAACGGGATGTCCTTGGCGACCTTCTCGTAGACGTCGAGCGCGCGCGTGATGGTCTGGTCATAGGTTGCATGCAGGCGCCATGGCCAGCGCTTTTCGGCCAGCAGGCGGATCACCGGCTCCAGATCGGCTTCCATCGACGGCGCCATGTCGGGGCGCTCAACACGGAAGTCCTCGAAGTCGGCCGCGGTGTAGACCAGCATTTCGCCGGCGCCATTGTGGCGATAGAGGTCATCGCCCTGGCCTGGCTTGACGGTCGACGTCCAGGTCTTGAAGTCGCTCAGCTCTTCCTTGGGCTTCTGCGTGAACAGGTTGTAGGCCAGGCGCACCGTGAGGTGGCCTTCCTTGTGCAGCTCCTCGATGATGTTGTAGTCCTCGGGATAATTCTGGTAGCCGCCGCCGGCGTCGATCACGCCGGTCACGCCCAGGCGGTTCACCTCGCGCATGAAGTGGCGCGTCGAGTTCTTCTGGTACTCGGGCGGTAGCTTCGGGCCCTTGGCCAGCGTGGCGTAGAGGATGGTCGCATTGGGCTTGGCCAGCAGCAAGCCGGTGGGATTGCCGGCCTTGTCGTGCACGATCTCGCCGCCCGGCGGGTTCGGCGTGTCCTTCGTATAGCCCACGGCGCGCAGGGCGGCGCCGTTGAGAATGGCGCGGTCGTACAGGTGCAGGATGAACACCGGCGTATCCGGGGCCGCCGCGTTCAGCTCCTCGATGGTCGGCAGGCGCTTTTCCACGAACTGGTGCTCTGTGAAGCCGCCCACCACGCGCACCCATTGCGGTGCGGGGGTGCGTGCCACTTGATCCTTGAGCATGCGCATGGCATCGGCCAGCGAACGCACACCGTCCCAGCGCAACTCCATGTTGTAGTTCAGGCCGCCGCGGATGATGTGCATGTGGCTGTCAATCAGCCCGGGAATGGCCCGCCGGCCGTTCAGGTCGATCACCCTTGTCTGCGTTTCCGCCAGCTTCATGATGTCCTGGCGCGTACCTACCGCGACGAAGCGGCCGTCCTGGATGGCCACGGCGTCGGCCTGCGGATTGGCACGGTCGAGCGTGGCGAACTTGCCGTTGACGAGAATGAGGTCGGGAGTCGGGTTCGGTGACATGGCGAATAGTTCCGAAGAGGCTGCCGCACCGAGGGCGGCAGCCGAGGTGATGAAGTGCCGGCGGGTAGCATCGTCCTACGCATGGAAACCATGCGTAGGACGATGACTATCTTCATCTTTATTAGCTGCTTAGCGTGCGGGCACCGGGGCGATGGATTCGTGCCCCGTGGCCGTGCGCTGGGCAGCCTTATGGACCATGGTGTAGGCGTAGTCCACGCCCATGCCGTAGGCGCCCGAGTGTTCCTTGGCCACCTTCATCACGGCGTCATAGGTGTCGCGGTGGGCCCAGTCGCGCTGCCATTCGAGCAGCACCTGCTGCCAGGTCACCGGCACCACGCCAGCCTGCACCATGCGCTGCATGGCGTAGTCGTGCGCTTCCTTGGTGGTGCCGCCGGAGGCGTCGGCCACCATGTAGATCTCGTAGTCGCCTTCGAGCATGGCGCACAGGGCAAAGGTGGTGTTGCAGACCTCCGTCCACAGGCCGGCGACGACGACCTTCTTGCGGCCGTTGGCGGCCAGCGCGTCGCGCACCTTCTGGTCGTCCCACGAGTTCATCGAGGTGCGCTCCAGCGTCTTCTGGTCCGGGAACACGTCGAGCAGTTCCGGATAGGTGAAACCCGAGAACGACTCGCTCTCGACGGTGGTGATCGTCGTCGGGATATTGAAGATCTTGGCCGCCTTGGCCAGGCCGACGACGTTGTTCTTCATCGCCTGGCGGTCCATCGACTGGACGCCGAACGCCATTTGCGGTTGGTGGTCGATGAAGATCAGCTGGCTGTTCTGCGGGGTGAGGACTTCAAGCTTGGGATTGGACATTGCGTTGCTCCTGTTGGGGGCGAGAGTAGGGCTGCCGCGGCACCAGCCGCCGCGACAGTGCCGCGTCGGGGCGGCTAAGCATAAGGGCCGCGACTGGCGTTCGTATCCGGATCGCAACCTGACGCAAGGATAGTCGGCGCTGTCGGCCATGGCCATTGGCGAATCGTATTAGTCGTGCGCGGCCGTCGTTTCATCGCGACGCCGCTAGGCCGTGCCAAAGCAAGCGGGAGTAGCTTCGCCGGCCCTTGCGGCGTGGTGTGACATAGGGCTGTGTGCGACTCTGATGTGTCGCACCCTGCATACCGGCTGGCTGGGGCTGGGTCCAGGATCCACGTCGAACTAACCCCAAGGTATAGGTACTCAGGACCCCGGCAATGTGCTGTAATGCAATGTTTTGGGGGGGCATGCCAAATTGGCGTGAGTGGGCCTGCCCAGACCCCGCGCACCGATGAGTGCACTGGAGATTGACTGTGACAATCAACAGCTTCGTAACCGCGGACACCAGTGCGAGTGATGAAGCGATGGTGCTAATCGTTGATGACGACGCGATGCTTCGCGGCGCGTTGGAGAACCTCTTCCGATCAGTCGGGATGCGCGTCGCACTGTTCGCATCCGCTGCCGAACTGCTAGCATTCGCGCTCCCGGACGTGCCCACTTGCCTTCTGCTCGATGTCAGGCTCCGCGGGCAGAGTGGCCTGGACCTGCAGACTCAGCTGTCCCAAATGGGCGTCCAGGTCCCAATCATTTTTATGACTGGTTACGGCGACATCCCCATGACCGTTACCGCTATGAAGGCTGGTGCTGAGGATTTCTTGGCGAAGCCATTCCGCGAGCAGGACCTGCTCGATGCCGTGGCGGCCGCCTTGCAAAAGGATCAGCATCGTCGCCATGGCATGCGTAAGCTGGATGAACTGCGATCCGGCTACCAGAGCCTGACGCCGCGCGAGGCCGAGGTCATGCGCATGGTGGTGGCCGGTCTGCTGAACAAGCGGATCGCCAGCGAGCTAAGTATCAGCGAGGTCACCGTGAAAATTCATCGCGGCCAGGCCATGCGCAAGATGAAGGCGCGCACCTTTGCCGGGTTTGTATTGATGGCACAGCAACTCGGCATTTGTCCGCATTGAGTCCCCGTAGCCTCCCGCGGTCGGCGGGAGGCATCTAGTCCTGAGGCGGCAGGGTGAACTGAAACACGGCCCCGCAAGGCACATTGGGGTACGCCCACAGCCGTCCTCCGTGTGCCTCGACGATCAACCGGCAGATCGCCAGGCCCATGCCCAGCCCCTCCGCCTTGGTAGTGAAGAAGGTCTGGAAAACTCGCTCCAGATCTTGCGGCTCCAGCCCGACGCCAGCATCCTGAACGGCAACCAGCACAGTCCCTGATGCGTCGAGGTGCGACCGAATCAGCAGTCCCCGCGGCCGCTCTGCCACCTCTTTCATTGCCTCGATGCTATTCATCATCAGGTTCAGGAGCACCTGCTGCAACTGCACCCGGTCACCCGCAACCGGCGGCAGGTCAGGCTCGAGTTCCGTCCGGAGCAGGACTTGATGGCGGCTTATCTCTCCCTGGATGAGGGCAATCGCGTCTTCGATAAGGGCGTTCATGTCAAGGCGCGCCGTGACTGCGGCCGTCTTCTTAAGCAGCGCACGCATGCCTTCAATCACTGCGCCAGCCCGATGGCCATCCTGAACGATGCACCCCAACGTATCTCGCACCTCGGCCAGATCGGGCGGCTGGCGAGCGAGCCAGCGCAGGGCCGCATTGGCGTTGGTGACGATGGCGGCCAGCGGCTGGTTGACCTCGTGGGCGATCGAGGCTGTCAGCGCGTTCAACGTCGTCACGCGGGTAACGTGTGCGAGTTCGGCCTGTGCCTGGTGCAGCGCCTCCTCGGCGCGCTTGCGCTCGGTTAGATCAAGCATGTAGGAGACACCTTGTTCCCCACCCTCTTCGAATGTCGCGCACCCTAGCAGGACGAGCACGCGGCTTCCATCCTTGCGGAAGAACTCTTTTTCGAACGGCGGCAAGGTCCCGCTGATCCGAAGGTCCTGGACCAACCTTGCGTCACGCTCGCGCCTGTCCGGGGGCGTCAGGTCCGTCCAGCGCAAAGGGACTGAGGCGAGGTCCTCGCGGTCGTAGCCCAGCATGCGGAGGAACGCGTCATTGGCCTCGAGGATTCGGCCGTCCATGTGCCAGAGGCAGATCCCGATGATGTTGGCCTCGACCAAGCGCTGAATCTTCGCTTCGCGTTGTGCGAGATCCCGGTACAAACAAGTAATCTCCAGCGCGGTCGCCGCCTGCGAGGCGAGCATCTTCAGCACGGTGGTGCGGGTTGGCACGAAGACGCGCGGCGCGAGGTTGTTCTCCAGGTAGAGCACACCGACGAGCTTGGCCTGCGTAAGCAGTGGGAGGCAGAGAATGGATCGGGCATGATGCTGCAGAATGTACGGATCGTCGGAAAACGGCATCTGTGTCGCCGCATTGTCGAGAATGATGTTCTCGCGGGTGCGCAGGACATAGTGGAGCATTGATACCGGCAGCGCAGTCGCAGTCACGCTCTCGTCGCGGAGTTGCACCGTGACAATATCGCCACCGGTCGTAGCCTCTGCTGCGATGCGCTGCTCGGACCCTCGGGGCAGGATCAGCAGTCCCCGTTCCGCGCCGGCCTGTTCAATCGCGGTGCGCATGAGTGTGTCGAGTAATTTGTCCAGGACGATCTCGCCGGACACAGCTTGCGACACGGCAATCACGGTGGCAAGGTCCAGGTGTTCGACCGGCGCCCCAATGGTCGTCGTTGGTGCGGGTGCTCGCTCTTCCCCCCAGAGGTGCGGATACAACGCATCGAGTTGCCGCACCTTGCCGCCGGCGCCCCAGCGAAGATAGCCATGGCGGGCATCCTGCAAATACACGCGGGCAACCTTTTCAAAGCCACGCGCAGCATAGAATCGCGCGGCCAACTCGTTGGCGAGTGCCTGGTTATGGATGAAATCATTGTCCTGCGCGGAGCGGATGGCCTGCTCGTAGAGGCCCATTGCATCAACTTCGCGCCCATCGAGGCGGGCGATTTCCGCGCCAACCAATGCGGCTCTGTTCTCGAAATTCTCCGGACAATGCTCGGACCAGACAAGGAGCTGGCGATGATGTGCGGCCAATGCCGCCAGGTGCTGGGTCCGTTCTGGCGCGGCGGCCGTGCCGCAGCATGCGGCTCGCGCCAACGCTGTGTAGAAGTGGTATTCCGCCTGCTCGAAGAACGATGGTGATGTCCAGAGGAGACTTTCTGCCCTGTCCGCCGCCGCTATGGCGGCTGCGTGGTCGTCGGCGAGGAAGCGTGCCTGCAGTTTTCGGATCCAGTACCAGCAGGTGGCGAGGGCGGGGCCCGGAGCCTCATCCAGATACCGCTCGAACTCCTCCTCGTTGAAATCATCATCATCGAAGACGCCGAACACCGGGGTCAGTCCGCGCAGAGTTCGCGCTAGCTGGAGCTGGGGGGTAACCCGGTCGACGGCGAGACCGAAGCTCGCACGGCGCGCGAAGCCGATCGTGGCTTCAGCTTCGTTCTGCACCTCGGCAAGCGGATCGCCGCAGGCGAGCAACTGCGTAATGAGGTTGTTGCGCGCGAAGGACGCGTAGGTAAGGTCACCAAGCTTGCTGGCCACGTCGAAAGCGCGCCGGACCAGGCTGCGCGCGGCACGGATGGGTTGCGTCCATTGCATCACGTGGCCGCCGAAAGCCTGGTAGACGCGCGCCCTGAAGCGGTCCAGCCCGCGCTGCTCGACCAGGCTCAGGCCAAGCTGGCCGAAGCGGAATGCCGCCTTGTAGTCGCCGGACCGAGGCCCCAGGATCATGCCGAGCCAGGTATAGGCGAGGCACGACGCGTCGCTGTTGCCCTGCTCGAGGCTGAGGTTTGCCATCCGCCCGATGATGAGGGAGCCCAGGTTCACGTCGGTGTACCAGGCCGGCAGCATCAGCGCGGTCAGAACATCCATGGTCTCGCACGCGACCGCATTGGTCATCATCGGCAGGTCGAGCAGCGCCTCGATCGGACGGTCGCCAAGTTGCCGCCACATCCGGTCGTATTCCTGCAGAACCTCCTCATCTGTCGGGTGTGCCGAACACTGGACGCCGGCGCGGTACAGGTAGTCGAGGCCCACCTCGACGGCGCGCTCGCGCTGGCCGAGGGCCAGAAACAGCTCCAGCCGCAGCTGGGTGACGGAGGCCAGATCGGGGAGGCTGGCGGCACGGCACGCAAGCTCGGCCAGGCGCGCGTCCGCCGCGGCCGGCGCGCCGGTCAGAAATTCGCATTCGGCGAGGTGGAACTCGAGCGCGAAAGCAAACTTGGGCCGACGCTTCCAGGCGTCCCCCTGCATGAGCGCTGCGCCGGCGGTGAGATAGGTCAGCGCCGAGGCGTAGGCCGTGGACGCCTTGGCGCGCTGGCCGGCAAGCAGATTCAGCTCGGCCACTTGCTCCCGTTCCTCGGCGGCGGTGATAAGGTCGGTGCCACGGTTGAGCTGACCGACGATCTCGAAGACACGCTCCGCTATTGCTTCAGGCGGCGTGCCCGTAGCGAGCCGCCTGCCAATCGCGAGGTGCGCTGCCGGCCGCGCGCCTTCAGGAATCAGCGCGTAGGCCGCCTCCTGGATACGATCGTGCAGGAATCGGTAGGTATTTCCCAAACGCAACACAAGTCCGGCGCGTACCGCCGGCCGCAGAGCCGCGTCCAGCTCCGCCTCGCTGGCATCCTGGACCATGGCCAGGCTAGCGATCGCCGCGTCATTGCCGAGACACGCCAACTGCTTCAGGGCGTTACGGGTCGCCGCGGGAAGGCGCCTCAGCTTGGCGAGCATGAGATCGACCACATTGTCGGTGAAACCCTTGGCCCGAATCTGCTCAAGGTCCCAAGACCAGCGCGCGCCACGATGATCGAAAACGAGCAGCCCCTCTTCGGTCAGGGCGGTGAGAAACTGGATGGCGAAAAATGGGTTACCGCCAGTCTTCTCCTGCACCAGTCGGGCCAGAGGTGCGGCGTCCCCAGGTGCGCAATGCAAGGCATCGACGATGAGTCTGATTACATCGTCGAACCCAAGGGGGGAAAGCGTGATGTCATTTACCCGCCCCCCGGCCTGGCGGATTGCCGGCAATCGCAGTAGCAACGGATGTCCGGGCTTGACGTCGTCATTCCGATAGGCTCCGATAAGCAGCACGTGGCGTACCTCTGGCTGGGTCGCCAGATACTCGAGCAGATCGAGTGTTGCCGCGTCCAGCCACTGCAGGTCGTCGAGAAAGAGTGCCAGCGGATGCGTGGGTTGGGCAAAGACGGCAAGCAGGCGCTGGAAAACCATCTGGAATCGGTGCTGCTCGTCGCACGGGGGCAGTTCCGGCACCGGCGACTGCGGCCCCAGAATCAGCCCGAGCTCGGGTATGAGCGGCACCATGAGGCCGCCATTCGGGCCCAGCGCCTCCGCCAGTGCGGTGCGCCAGGGCGCCAAGTCGGCCTCGCTCTTGCCCAGTAGTGGGCGGACCAGATTCTGGAAAGCCTGAGCCAACGTCGCATACGGGACGTCTCGCTTGTACTGATCGAACTTGCCCGAGGCAAAGAGGCCATTCCTGAGCGCCAGTGCGCTGCGCAACGCAAGCACGGCCGAGGTCTTCCCGATACCGGCGTAGCCGGAGACCAGCACAAGCTCCGGCGTGCCCTGGGTCACCACCCTATCGAAGGCAGCGAGCAAGGTTTCAATCTCGCGCTCCCGTCCATAGAGCCGCTCCGGAATCAATGGGCGATCAGGCAGGTCGTGCTCGCCGAGCGGGAAGGTGGCAATGCTTCCCCGGCTTTCCCATGCGACCGAACTGCGCCGTAGATCGGCCTCCAGCCCCGCTGCGGTCTGGTAGCGCTCCTCCGCTGTCTTGGAGAGCAGCTTCATCACCATGGCGGAAAGCAAGGCCGGGATCGACGGTACCCGTTCTGCCGGCGGCACTGGCTGTCGTGCGAGATGGCTGTGCAACAGTTCCATCGGGTCGTCGGTGGCGAACGGCAGCACGCCCGTGAGCATTTGATAGAGCGTGACGCCGAGCGAATAGAGGTCGCTCCGCGCGTCGATTGACCGGTTCATGCGTCCGGTCTGCTCGGGGGCCATGTAGGCCAGCGTGCCGGCGATCTCTTCCGGTGGCGCCGGTGCCTGGCGCTCGCGCGACTGGCGCGAGGCAATGCCGAAGCCCGTGAGCCGGGCCTCGATTGGGGCATCGTTCACCAGGATATGGGCCGGCTTGATGTCCTTGTGTATAAGACCCCGCTGGTGGAACTGGTCCAAGGCCGCGGCGATGCTGATGGCCAGGCGCAAGAAACGGCCGACCTCCATGGGGGTGCCCAGCAGCTTGGCAAGCGGCTCGCCACCTGGGTCGTCAAGCAGTAAAACAGTCCGGCCACGCTCGCGCACAAGCTCCAGCGGTCTTACCGCCCAACTGCCGTCCAGTTCGTCCTTCAAGCCGTATTCGTGCGCGAGGCTAGTGGGGCGCGGGTGCTCGGCTGCGTGCCACACAGCCAGTACAGCCTTTGGCATGCCATCTCGGCCGGGGAGCCAACCTCTACCGACAACGCGATCGTCATCTTCCCATACGACCGGGAAGCTGACACCGCTCTCATGGCCGAAGTAAAATAATGGGTTCATCTGCCGTGTTCCGCTCTCAAGTCGATAGCTGTATTTGATGTTTCGGGGCGCCTGGTGGGGCAGGTGAATTGCCGTACCGGTGATCCGGTCAAGGGGACCGAACGGCGAAATTTTGCCACGGGGATGCCAATCAATGACGGGCTTCATTTGTCTGCCTTGAATCACATTTAGGCATGACTGCCTTGTGCAAATGCGCCAGCAACTGAGTCAGGTCACATAACGAAGTTTGCTATCAATCATAAGAACATTGCCAGTTCACGGATGTTCGCAGACATCTGTAGCTTGGTTAAAATCGCCCAGATTTCCTGGAGTTTCAATGGCGGCTTTTGTCCGGTCAGCTTGCCGTTGTTCCACGTCACGCGGGAGCCCGCGGAGCAATTGTGCGTTTGCGCGGCAGCAAAACCCGAACTTTTCTTCCTGTGGGCCGCCACCACGCCGACACGTTCCTGACCTAGTCCAAATGTGGAAATCCAAATGTGGAAATTTCGACATGATCATGCTCTTCGCCGCAAGAGTAGCCTGCGTTGGCGTATAGCCTGCGGCAGGGCAGACCTCATTCTGATGCTGTTTCTACTTGCGGGACTTAGTGCCTGCGGGTCGCTTCCTCACAATGTTCCGCGCAACCTGCCTCAGGCCGCGGCTGCTGGTAGCGCTTCCACGGCCCTGCGCGAACCTACCGATGTCGCCGGCCAGACAACCGTCGCCATGTCGTTCTCTGGCGGCGGCACGCGAGCCGCAGCCTTCGCCTTTGGAGCGCTGCAGGGGCTCGACGCCGTGAGAGGTCCTGGCGGCGCGTCACTGCTCGACGACGTCGCATTGATTAGCAGCGTGTCCGGAGGCTCCATCACCGCTGCGTACTACGGTCTGCACGGCAAGGCCAGCCTGGCGAACTTTCGATCAGTGCTCTTGAAAGACGGAGAAGCGGGACTTCGCTTCAGTCTCCTGAATCCGCTTAACCTTGCGCGTCTCTTCGCGGGTGGGCTCAACGATCGGGAAGATCTCCGGACATGGCTCGACGAAGACGTGTTCAAGGGCGCGACGTACGCCGACATGTTCCGGCGCGGCAAGCCAATCGTTTGGATCAACGCCACGAACGTCTACTACCGGGTCGCGTTTCCGTTCAACCAGTTGGCATTCGATGCGCTATGCAGTGATCTCGCGAGCTTTCCCGTTTCCGAGGCTGTCGCAGCATCCATGGCGGTCCCGCTCTTTTTTGCACCGATCGTCCTTCAAAAGCATCCCGAGGCTTGTAGTGCACCGCTGCCGAACCTTGACTACGCCCAGGCGCCTGGGCAATCGCTGCTGTTTGGCGCGTTGGCAAACGCCGTTCGCGGTCACCGGGATATTTCGAAGGGAAAGTACATCAAGCTGGTCGATGGCGGGGTGACAGACAACTACGGCCTGGCTACGATTTTCCAATCACGACTGCTGCTGGGCACGGCTTACGGTCCCATGAGCGAAAAAGATGCGATCAATGTGCGGCGGCAACTTTTTATCGTTGTTGACGCGGGTCAGGGCCCGCGCGGCGATTGGAACCAAAGCCAAGCCGGCCCATCGGGAATCGAAGTCGCAAGCGCGGCCATCGACGCGGCAATGGCGACCAACGTTCGAATGAGCTATGACGCCTTCGTTCCCATGATGCAGCAGTGGCGAGACGACCTCGTGGCGTATCGGTGTGGGATGCCGCATTCTCGGCAGCAGGAGATCGCTGCACTACACCCAGGCTGGCGATGCGAAGACGTCGAATTCTTCGTGACGCGGATCTCGTTTGATGCCCTCGACAAGGAGCGTGCTGCAAGTCTGAACGATGTGCCGACCAGACTTCGTCTGCCCGAGAGGGACGTCGATCGCCTGATTGAAGCGGGAAGGGATGCCATCCTTGGCAACCCGGTGATCCGCGAGTTCCAGCGGAAATCGACCGTGGCGCGATAGTCTCGCGGCACGCGGCGGGGGTGAGACCGGCGTTCTTGTTGCTCGGCCGCAGCGCTCTGGCGGACGCAAGCTCCACACGGCTCACCTCAACTCTTTTGAGCGCAACGGCCACTTGAATGACAGACTGAGCCAGAATGCGAACGGCAGAAGCCGGTTGCCGACGCTGGCGGCAGTCAGGCAGGCTCGACCGTCAGGTCCTAGCTCAGCGTCACGGGATTTCACGCCAGTCCGGCCAATTCCGGGTTCCTGCAGCACACGGCGTTGTTGCGCAAATCCGTAAGCACGCCTGACGTTTACGCGCAACGGCTGGAACGCTGACCCTGTTAGTCAGTCTTTTGACGAAGCGGCGTAGTGTCTCGGATTTTTTCCGGGACGATGCGAATGAAAAGCCACTGGCGGCAATCACCGGCGCTCGCTGGCCGAGACCCTGATGCACTACCTCAAGACACTGACGGGACACAGTCTATGGGCACGCGAAATCGGTGCTCAGGCCACTGAGGTGGCCATCCGTGCAGGCGTGCTCAACCGCATGGTGGAGCTTGCACGCCCGCAGTCCGTCCGCATCGCCTGAGTTTTGCAGCACGTGGGAACTCATGTTTTCAGACTCGATTTATGCAACAAAGCCCTTGAGAGGCGAGATTTTCGAGCCAACACAGTACCGAGGCCCGAGTTTGGGGTTACTTGTCGCCATGGGGTCCGAACTGGGCATCTCGATTTCCAGCATTTTTCAAGGAGCGCCAGCCCCTGCGGCTGCTTGGCCAAACCGCGTCGGTATGCCGAAAAAGGCGGGCGATGTGCTGCGAGCTGTACCTGGCCTACATGACAGATCTGTGCTCTTCAAGCGGAGTGTGGCTCCATCCTGAGCAGTCCTCAGTCTGGCCTGGCTGTCGCCGCGTCCCTCGGTGTCACGCAAGGCTATCTGCGATATCGATATCCCGGGCTGTGGGCTACCGCAGCTGCGGCACACAAACGTTATCAGAGCGAGATGAAGGCTGAGCGGATCGAGCTCATTCGGATCCGCATCCAAGAGATTATTGCGACACTCAGGCGAGACAGGGCGGTGCTCACTTATAGCGCCGTCGCAAATAAGCTACGTATTTTCTCAGCCAAAAATCCTCTGGCTCCATGAATACAAGAAGAGCTTAATAAATCGCAATAGATGGCAATAAGTGCTTAATAAATAATAATATTGGCAGTTGCAACCAATAGGTGTCCGTATTTTGTGGCAACCAAAAAGCGTGCAATCGGCCAGGAATGGATGTACTTCCCACTCGGCATCCGCCGTGGTGCCCGTACGTACTATCACCTAATGCTGCTGTGCGTCATTTTCTTTGCTACAATTAGGGAAAACCCGATGAGGGTTATCACTGAGAGGAAGAAAGCCATGAACACCCAATCCGACATCAAGATGACCGACCAACTCGAACGCGAACTGATCGAACGCGAACTTGGTCCCCGCAGCCCGGCCTTCGTCGACGACGTGAAGAGCGCCATCGCCACCATGCAATCCGTGCTGGGCCGCCTGCAGAACCAGGCACGCAAGGCAAAGATCGTTTTCGCGAACGGCTGATCGCCCGAGCACCGACATCAAGAATCAAGAGTGAATGCTGCCGTAGCGCGTTGTAGTTAACTGTTGTTTGTTGTTGATGTATATAGTTTTGGTTTGACGGCTTTGATGCTGCTCGTCGCGGCGATGCGCTAACGCATCTGTCCTGGCGAGGGACAGCCGACACCATGTCAAACCGGCGCGGATCTCTTTCGCGCGGCAAAACCGGCCAACGCGTCGCTCCGAGGAGCGCAGCGCCTTTTGGCCGGTTTTTTTATTGGTGCCAGCTCCGCTGCGCACCTTTGTGAGATCGCCTCACAAGCCTTGCGAGTCATTTTCCTTTTGCGGGCGCACCGGATCGCGCTATCTTGAAGGCCCCCTGTGCCTTCTCCCGGTCTTCCCGTGCCCACCATCTCGCTCCGCTTGCTGCTCTGCCTGCTGATTACCTACTTGGTCTGGGGCACGACCTATCTTGCCATCCGTTTCACCCTGGAGAGCTTTGCGCCGTTCCTGATGATGGGCTCGCGTTTTCTCTGCGCGGGTTTGTTGCTGGCGCTATGGTTGCGCTATCGTGGCGCCGCCATGCCGAGCTTGCGCCAGCTGCGCAATTGCGCCGTGCTGGCTGGTTTCCTGCTGGTCGGCGGGATGGGCCTGACGGCGGTGGCGGAGCAGACCATCTCGTCCGGGGCGACTACCGTGATGATTGGTGCGATGCCGATTTTTGGCCTGTTCTGGGGGATTTGCTTCGGTGCGCGGCCGCGCTGGTACGAAGTGCTGGCCATTGCGCTGGGCAGCGCGGGCATCCTGGTGCTGACCGGCGGCGCGGAGTTTCGCGCGAGTGCCACGGGCGTGATGGCTTTGCTGGTGGCTATCGGCAGTTGGTCGTTCGGCTCGCAGATCGCCAGGCGCCTGGATTTGCCGCAGGGTGCGGTGGCGTTTGCCGCGGAGATGTTGCTGGGCGGGGCGATCTTGCTGGTCCTGTCCGTTGCGTTCGGCGAGCCCTGGCCGCGCACAATCAGCAGCCAGGCGTTGTGGGCGTGGGCCTACCTGGTGGTGGCTGGGTCGCTGGTGGCGTTTTCCGCCTATATGTACCTGGTGGCAAACGTCTCGCCGACGGTTTCGTCAAGCTATGTCTACGTGAACCCGCCAGTGGCGCTGGCAGTGGGTGCGTGGCTGGGCGGCGAGCAGATCGCGCCGCAGACGTTCGGTGCGGTAGCGTTGATCCTGGGGGCGCTGGCGGTGCTTAGCCTGGGGACGTGGCGCGGGGCGCGGGCGATTGCGGCGACCTGAGTGAAGATGGCCGCACGCATGCCCGCATGCCCGGATTCAGGGCTCGGATTGTTCCTCGATCCACATCGATAGCCGCGCCTTGTACGCCTGCTGGATGTGCCGGCGCGTGATTTGCTCGGCTAGCGCGGGGTCGCGTTGCTCCAGGGCTTCCACTAGTGCAATGTGCTCTTCGTAGGAGACCCGGGCGCGTCCCGGCAGCGCCAGCGTGGTGCGTCCCAGCAGCGCCATCGACTCGTGCAGCGAGCGCAAGGTCTTGAGCAGGTAGCGATTGTGCGCGCAGCGGTGCAGCGTTTCGTGGAAGAGCCGGTTGTTGGCGGCGAGCTTGTCGGGCTGGTCGGTTATAGCCAGGTCACGCTGGACGATGTCGCGCAGCAGCGAGATTTCCACATCGGTAGCGTGGCGCGCAGCGAGCGCGGCGGCGGTGCCTTCCAGCACCTCGCGCATGACATAGAGCTCGCTCACCATGCTGGCGTCGAGCTGGGTCACCATCATGCCCCGGTTGGGCTCGTTGACGACCAGGCCTTCTGACTCCAGCCGCGACAGCGCTTCGCGCACCGGCGTGCGCGACAGCCCCAGCGAGGCGGCTAGCTCCACTTCGCGCAGGCGGGTACCGGACGGCAGCTGTCCGGCCTGGATCGCATTGCGCAGGTGCTGGTAGGCCCGCTCAGCACGGGGCAGCGAGGCGTCGGGGCCGGCGCCGGCCGCGCCGGCTGGATCTGCGGAATTCATTAGGCGGGTGGGATCCCGTGGTGATTGTTCGTTGTTTTGCATTGTTGTGCGTTGACCTGCGTCGCACATGATACCCGCTCCAGGCTCGGCAACATCACGCTTGCGCTATGTCGGTCACCGGCAGCGCGGGCGGCAATCGAGGTGGCGTCCGCCGCCTGCCGGGCATCCGGTTCCGCTCGGCATTAGTGCTCGGGGAGTTCGTAACACGGATGATAAAAGTGCCTGACGTGCCATTTTGCGATCGGTGTGTGCAGACTTGGGCGTGCGGAAGGTCCATGGCGGTGGCAGATTGAGGTTGTGTTCGGTCTTTGTGGAATATAGTATGTGATATATCAAAACGTACACCCATAAAACCACCGGGAGACGACATCATGAAAGTGTGTATCTATGGCGCCGGTGCAATCGGCGGCTATCTCGGCGTCCAGCTGGCATTGGCGGGCGCCGAGGTCAGCCTGGTCGCACGTGGCCCCCATCTTGCCGCCATGCGCGCCAACGGCCTGCGGCTGCTGAGCGAGGGCGAGGAGAGGGTGGCCAAGGTCAATTGCACAGACGACCCGGCCACGCTAGGGCCGCAGGACTATGTCTTCATCACCCTGAAAGCGCATTCCGTGCCGGGCGTGGTGGACCTGATGCAGCCGTTGCTTGGGCCCAGGACGGCGGTGGTGACGGGTGTCAACGGCATCCCTTATTGGTATTTCCATCAGCACGGCGGCCCGCTCGCGGGCACCAGGCTGGAAAGCGTCGACCCGGGCGGGCGCCAGTGGCGCGGCCTGGGCCCGGAGCGGGCGATCGGCTGCGTGCTCTATCCCGCCGCCGAGATCGCCGCGCCCGGCGTGATCCGCCATGTCTACGGCAAGAAGTTCCCGCTGGGCGAACCCGACGGCAGCAAGTCGGCGCGGGTGAGCCACCTGAGCGAAATGATGGTAGCCGGCGGACTGGAAGCGCCCATCCGCGACAATATCCGCGACGAGATCTGGCTCAAGCTGTGGGGCAACCTGTGCTTCAACCCGATCAGCGCGCTCACGCATGCCACGCTGGATATCATCACCGCCGATCCGGCCACCCGTGGACTATCGCGCGCAATGATGCTGGAAGCGCAAGCGATTGCGGAACGATTTGGCGTGCGGTTCCGGGTCGATGTGGAGCGCCGCATCGACGGTGCCGGCGCGGTCGGGGCACACAAGACATCCATGCTGCAGGACCTGGAGGCAGGGCGGGCCATGGAGATCGACCCCCTGCTGACAGTGGTGCAGGAAATGGGCCGATTGGTGGAGCAGCCCACGCCGATGGTGGACGCGGTGCTGGGCCTGATCAAGCAGCGTGAACGGATGGCGCGGGCGGCTTGAGCGCGGGTGCCGGGCCGGCCGGGACGAAATGGTGGCGCCGGCCGGTTTCGGCGGCGCACCATGTGATATACCATATACGCAAAACCGCCACCCTGGCAGCCGATTTATATCAATTGTGCATTTTCCTATGCATTCAGCTCATGCAATGGCTGCTTTTGGTAAGCTAAGCGGGAAGCCGCAGGCGACTGTCCCGTCCGCCGCGGTGCTGGTTTCAACAAGAGCCCATTCATGTCTGCGCAAACTCAATCCGCGGTCCAGCCTGCTGCACTGACCCTGTCCCTCCAACCCATCAACGCCGGGGCCAGCCTGCGCGACCAGGCGTACGCCATGCTGCGTCAGGCCATTGCCGACGCCGACATCTATCAGTCGACCGAGGAAATCCGGCTGGACGAGCGAGTCCTGAGCGAGGCGCTGGGCGTGAGCCGCACCCCGATCCGCGAGGCCATGACGCTGCTGGAGCAGGAAGGGTTCCTGCGCACGGTGCCGCGCCGCGGCATCTACATCATGCGCAAGACCAAGCGCGAAATCGTCGAGATGATCCAGGTGTGGGGCGCGCTCGAGAGCATGGCCGCGCGCCTGGCCACGCTGAACGCCAGCGACCAGGAGATTGCGCAACTGCGCCATATGTTCGACAGTTTCCGCGATGCCACGCCAGCCGAGCATATCGAGGAATACTCCGACGCGAACATCGCCTTCCACCAGGCGATCGTGCAGTTGTCGAAGTCGCAGATCATCATGGATTCGATCAAGAACATCTTTATCCATGTGCGCGCCATCCGGAAGATGACGATCTCGCAAAGCGATCGCGCTTCGCGTTCCATCGTCGATCACCTGCGCATCATCGAGGCGCTGGAAAAGCGCGACACCGAACTGGCCGAGAAGCTGGTGCGCCAGCATTCGCTGGATCTGGCGGATTATGTCGAGAAGAACTGCGACTTCCTGGATTGAAGGCTGAAACGCGAGGCGGCTGCCTCGGGCAATAAAGAACGGTGGACATAGTCCGCCGTTCTTTATCAGGCAGCCACCCGCTACGCTCCCATCGCCTCCACCATCGTCTTGCCGAGTTCTGCCGGCGAGCGCGCGATGCGGATCCCGGCAGCGCGCATGGCGTCGATCTTGGCCTCGGCTGTACCCATGCCACCCGAGATGATCGCGCCAGCATGTCCCATGCGCCGTCCTGGCGGGGCCGTCGTGCCGGCAATAAAGCCCACCACGGGCTTGACGCGCCCGCCGCTGCGCGCGTCCTGCAGGAACTGAGCCGCTTCTTCTTCCGCCGAGCCGCCGATCTCGCCGATCATGATGATGCCTTCGGTGTCGTCATCGGCCAGGAACATGTCCAGGCAATCGATGAAGCTGGTGCCATTGACGGGATCGCCGCCAATGCCGATGCAGGTGCTTTGCCCGAGTCCCGCGGCGGTGGTTTGCGCCACGGCCTCGTAGGTGAGGGTGCCGGAGCGGGACACCACGCCGATCTTGCCGGGGCGGTGGATATGGCCTGGCATGATGCCGATCTTGCACTGGCCCGGCGTGATCACGCCCGGGCAGTTGGGCCCGACCAGGCGGCTGCCCGAACCATAGAGCGCGCGCTTGACCCGCACCATGTCGATCACCGGGATGCCCTCGGTAATGCACACGATCAGGCCGATACCGGCGTCCACGGCTTCCAGGATGGCGTCGGCGGCGAAGGGTGGCGGCACATAGATGACCGAAGCGTCGGCGCCGGTGCGCGCTACCGCTGCGGCCACGGTGTCGAACACCGGCAGCCCCAGGTGCGTCTCGCCACCCTTGCCGGGCGTCACCCCGCCGACCATGCATGTGCCATAGGCCACCGCTTGCTCGGAGTGAAAGGTGCCTTGCACGCCGGTAAAGCCCTGGCAGATCACCTTGGTGTCGTGATGGATCAGTACGGCCATGTCAATGCTCTCCCTGTATTTGAACGTGACCTTGCGCGGCCTTTATCGCCTTTACCGCCTTGACCACTTTTTCGGCAGCGTCGGCAAGATGATCGGCCGACAGGATCGGCAGGCCCGAGTCGCGCAGGATGGCCTTGCCGAGTTCCACGTTGGTGCCTTCTAGCCGGACCACCAGCGGCACCGTGAGGTCGATCTCGCGCGCGGCGGCCACCACGCCTTCGGCGATCACGTCGCAGCGCATGATGCCGCCGAAGATGTTCACCAGGATGCCGTTGACCTTGGGGTCGTCCAGGATCAGGCGGAAGGCCGCCGTCACGCGCTCCTTGGTGGCGCCGCCACCCACGTCGAGGAAGTTGGCCGGCTCGCCGCCATAGAGCTTGATGATGTCCATGGTGGCCATTGCCAGCCCGGCACCGTTGACCATGCAGCCGATGCTGCCGTCGAGCTTGACGTAGTTCAGCCCGTGGCGTCCGGCTGCCGCCTCGGCGGGATCTTCCTCGGTCTCGTCGCGCAGGGATTCGATATCCGGATGGCGGTACAGCGCGTTGTCGTCAAAATTGAACTTGGCGTCGAGCGCGATCACGTCGCCCGCGCGCGTGACGACCAGCGGGTTGATTTCCACGACCGAGGCGTCCAGTTCGGCAAAGGCGCGATAGGCGGACAAGATGAAGCGCGAGGCCGCGCTTACCTGCTTGCCGGTGAGCCCCAGCCCAAAGGCCAGGCGGCGCGCATGGAAGGGCTGGATGCCGCTGGCCGGGTCGATTGCAACCTTCAGGATCTTCTCCGGCGTGCGGGCGGCCACTTCCTCGATCTCCATGCCGCCTTCGGTCGAGGCCATCAGCGTGATGCGGGAGGTGGCGCGGTCGATCAGCATGCCCAGGTATAGCTCGCGGGCAATTTCGCAGCCTTCCTCCACATATAGGCGCTTTACCTCGCGCCCGGCCTCTCCGGTCTGCTTGGTGACGAGCACTTTGCCTAGCATCTGCTCGGCTTGCGCACGCACCGCGTCGACGGACTTCACCACGCGTACGCCGCCCTCGCCGTCGGGGTCGCCGGCAAAGCGGCCGGCACCGCGGCCACCGGCATGGATCTGGGACTTCACCACCCATGTTGATCCGCCGATCTTGCGCGCCGCGCTGGCGGCTTCCTCGGGGGTAAAGGCGACCGCGCCGCGTGGTACGGCGACGTCGAAGCGCCTGAGCAATTCCTTGGCCTGATATTCGTGAATGTTCACAGTCTCCTCGCTCTCGATAGTGCGCGTGCCGGCGAGCCGCGGAACCGGATGGTCCAGCAAGACGCACCGTGAAATATGGTATGTAATATATCAAAGATAAACAAGGCCATTTTCCCCTGAAGGGGCGGTGTGAGGCGGTGAGCGGATTCAACCTGTGAGGAATCGGAATGAATGCGCACGAACTCAGCAATTTCGCTTATTCATCATCATTTTTTGGCTTAATTGCTGCATCGCGTCGTCGAAACACTTCCCTCAAGACCGAAATTTTCCTTGAGCTTCGTTGATATATCACATACCGTATGTCATCAAGATCCGGAGAAAAGGATCGATAGCGTCGCAGGGCCAGGTGACAAGCAGGGCAGGCATCGGCCAGGCAGCCAAGCGGCAAAGGGCGAAAGGATGTCGTGACAACGGACCAGGTCCGGGTCACAGCCTGTCGCAACCCAGTCAACGAGGAGACCAAGACATGTCTGCAGTCGCACCCACGCGGCCTGAATCCACCACGGCCGAAGACACCCTGAAGCAGAAAACCCGCGATGCCGGTGTGATTTCCGGCGGCCACCTGGTAGCGCGGGCCCTGAAGAACGAAGGCGTCGATACCATCTTCACGCTGTGTGGCGGCCACATCATCGATATCTACGACGGCTGCGTGGACGAGGGCATCCGCATCATCGATGTGCGCCATGAGCAGGTTGCCGCGCACGCGGCGGACGGCTATGCCCGCCAGACCGGCAAGCTGGGCTGTGTGGTGACCACCGCCGGCCCGGGCTGCACCAATGCCGTGACCGGGGTGGCGACGGCTTTCCGCTCGGAGAGCCCGATCATCCATATTGGCGGACAAGGCGCGCTGTCGCAGCACAAGATGGGCTCGCTGCAAGACCTGCCACACGTGGACATGATGTCGGCCATCACCAAGTTTGCCGCCACCATCCCCAGCACCGAGCGGGTGGCGGACATGATCTCTATGGCGGCGCGAGAGTGCTTCAACGGTGCGCCCGGCCCGGCCTACCTGGAAATCCCGCGTGACGTGCTCGACCGCGAAGTCGATGTATCGCGTGCGGTGATTCCGCGCCCCGGCCACTATCGCGCCTCCACCCGATCCATCGGCGACCCGAGGGATATCGAGCGCCTGGCCGACATCCTGGTCAATGCCGAGCGCCCGGCCATCCTCTACGGCCAGCAGGTCTGGACCGCGCGCGGTCATGAAGAGGCTATCGCGCTGCTCAAGGGCCTGGATATTCCCGGCTATTTCAACGGCGCCAGCCGCGGCCTGCTGCCGCCGGGCGATCCGCATCACTTCGACCGCACCCGTACGCAGGCTTTCGCCAACGCTGACGTGCTGATCATCGTGGGCACGCCGTTCGACTTCCGCATGGGCTACGGCAAGCGCATCAGCAAGGAGCTGACGCTGGTGCAGATCGACATGGACTACCGCACGGTCGGCAAGAACCGTGAGATCGATCTTGGCCTGGTGGGCGACCCCGGAGCCATCCTCGGCGCTGTGCTGCAGGCTGCCAGCGGGCGCATCAAGAACGACAAGCGCCAGGCACGCCAGAAATGGATGGGCCAGTTGACCGAAGCCGAGGCCGTGGCGGCCGAGAAGCTGATGCCGCTGTTCCGCTCGGAAAACACGCCGATCCATCCGTACCGCGTGGCGTATGAACTCAACGAGTTCCTCTCGGAGGACACCGTGTACATCGGCGACGGCGGTGACGTGGTGACCATCTCCGCGCAGGCGGTGCGTCCGCGCCGTCCCGGCCAGTGGATGGACCCGGGCGCGCTGGGCTCGCTGGGCGTCGGCACCGGCTTTGCCATCGCCGCCGGCCTTGCCAACCCGAACAAGGAGATCCTCTGTTACTACGGTGACGGCTCCTTCGGCATGACGGCCTTCGACATGGAAACCGCCAACCGTTTCGGCGTGCCCTACCTGGCGGTGATCGGCAACAACTCGGCAATGAACCAGATCCGCTACGGCCAGCTTGCCAAGTACGGCGAGGCGCGCGGCAACGTGGGCAACCTGCTGTCGGACGTGCCGTTCTCCAAATTCGCCGAAATGCTCGGCGGCTACGGCGAGGAAGTGCGCGACCCGGGCAAGATCGCCGGCGCGCTGCAGCGCGGGCGCGAGGCGGTCCAGCGTACCGGCAAATCGGCCGTGATCAATATCTGGGTGGATCCGCGCGAGTACGCGCCGGGCACCAAGAACCAGACCATGTACAAGTAACCCCGGTGCGAGGAGACAAGACCATGAACAAGGCTCTCGAAGGCGTGCGGATCCTGGACATGACCCATGTGCAGGCCGGCCCTTCGGCCACCCAGCTGATGGCATGGCTGGGGGCCGATGTGATCAAGGTGGAATTGCCGGGGCGCGGTGACATCACGCGCAGCCAGCTGCGCGACGTGCCCAACGCCGACAGCCTCTACTTCACGATGCTCAACTCCAACAAGCGCAGCCTGACGCTCAATATGAAGACGCCGGAAGGCAAAGCGCTGCTGGAGGATCTGGTGCAGCGCTGCGACGTGCTGGTGGAGAACTTCGGCCCCGGCGTGCTGGACCGCGCCGGCTTCGACTGGGACCGTCTGCGCACGCTCAACCCGCGCCTGATCTATGCATCGATCAAGGGCTTCGGCCCGGGACCGTACGCGGATTGCAAGGCGTATGAGAACGTAGCCCAGTGCATG
This sequence comes from Cupriavidus basilensis, assembly GCF_000832305.1. Classification (NCBI taxonomy): domain Bacteria; kingdom Pseudomonadati; phylum Pseudomonadota; class Betaproteobacteria; order Burkholderiales; family Burkholderiaceae; genus Cupriavidus; species Cupriavidus basilensis. The sequence goes on along the minus strand of NZ_CP010537.1, from coordinate 2,413,110 downwards.
GGCGGCTCGGCCAGCACCACGGGTTTCAGCGAGGGCCCACCCACCGTCACTGGTGCGCAGATCGGTGACTCCGGCACGGGCATCCACTGCGTGGTGGGCATCCTTGCCGCGCTGCTGCATCGCGAGCATTCCGGGCGCGGCCAACGGGTGGAAGTGGCGATGCAGGATTCGGTGCTGAACCTGTGCCGGGTCAAGCTGCGCGACCAGCAGCGCCTGGCCGCCGGCCCGATGCGCGAGTATCCCAGCCAGGCGTTCGACGATTTCGTGCCGCGCGCCGGCAATGCGTCGGGCGGTGGCCAGCCCGGCGCCGCGCTGCGCTGTGCCCCGGGCGGGGCCAACGACTACGTCTACGTGATCGTCCAGCCGCAAGGCTGGGAGCCGCTGATGCGCCTGTGCGGCAGGGAGGACCTGATCACGCATGCGCAGTTCGCGACGCCGGAAGCCCGCCTCAAATGCCTGGAAGAGTGCTTCTCCATCATCGAGAAATGGACGCGCACGCGCACCAAGTTCGAGGTGATGGAGGCGCTCAACGAGGTCGATGTGCCATGCGGCCCGATCCTGTCGATGAAAGACCTGATCGAGGATAAGTCGATGTACGAGCGCGGCTACCTGGTGGAGCTGGATCACCCGGAGCGCGGCCAGTACGTGCAGCTGGGATGCCCGATTACCCTGTCGGCGTCGCCGGTGGAGGTGGAGCGCTCGCCGCTGCTGGGCGAGCATACCGAGGAAATCCTCGACTGGCTGGGGCGCACGCCTTCGCAGATCGCAGCCTTGCGCGCCGCAGGGGCGGTCTGACGCCCCGGGCGTCCCTGCATTACTTCAAGCACCTCCCGAACTGAGTTCACGAGCCGCCCGCCCTCGCGTTTCACGCGAGGGCGCGGACCGGCTCATCCCTATGCAATCCATGAACAGATGGAGACCTGACATGGCACACAACAAGGACGCGGTGCGCAAGATCCTCGCCGCCGTGAAGGAAGAAGGCCGCAATGCACTGACGGCGCCCGAGGGCAAGCTGGTGTGCGACGCCTATGGCATCTCGGTGCCGGGCGAGGGCGTGGCGAAGTCACCCACCGGTGCGGTCGAGCTGGCGGACAAGATGGGCTACCCGGTGGTGCTCAAGATCGTGTCGCCCGACATCCTGCACAAGACCGAGGCGGGTGGGGTACTGGTGGGCCTGAGGAACGCGGCGGATGTGGAGAGCGGTTACCTGAGCATCATCGAGAACGCGAAGAAGTACGACGCCAAGGCCAACATCGTCGGCGTGCAGGTGCAGCAGATGATTGCCGGCGGGCAGGAGGTGATCATTGGCGCGGTCACCGATCCGTCGTTCGGCAAGCTGGTGGCCTTTGGCCTCGGCGGCGTGCTGGTGGAAGTGCTCAAAGACATCACATTCCGCATGGCTCCGGCCAGCCAGGAGGATGCGCTGTCGATGCTCGATGGCATTGCCGCCGCCGATGTGCTCAAGGGCGTGCGCGGCGCCGATCCGGCCAATCGCGAGGCGCTGGCCGGCATGGTCCAGCGGGTCTCCGAGCTGGTGAGCGATTTCCCGGAAATCTCGGAGCTTGACCTCAACCCGGTGTTTGCCAGCAAGGACGGCGCCATCGCCGCGGACGTGCGCATCGTGGTGGATTTCGCGCCGCAGCCGGCGCGCTATCGCCCCAGCCAGGAGGACATCGTCCGACAGATGAACCGCATCATGCGTCCCGATTCGGTAGCCGTGATCGGCGCCTCGAACGAGGACGGCAAGATCGGCAACTCGGTGATGAAGAACCTGATCAACGGTGGCTACCAGGGCAAGATCTACCCGATCCACCCCAAGGGCGGCGAGATCATGGGCATGAGCGCCTACAAGAGCGTGCTCGATGTGCCGGGCGAGGTGGATGTGGCGGTCTTCGCCATTCCCGCCAAGCTGGTGGCCGGGGCGCTGGAAGAGGTGGGCAAGAAGCATATTCCGGGTGCGGTGCTGATTCCCTCCGGGTTTGCCGAGACGGGCAATGTGGACGGGCAGGAGGAGATCGTCGCCATCGCGCGCAAGCACGATATTCGCTTGATGGGGCCGAATATCTACGGCTTCTACTACACGCCCAAGAACCTGTGCGCGACCTTCTGCACGCCGTATGACGTCAAGGGAAAGGCCGCGCTGTCGTCGCAGTCCGGCGGCATCGGCATGGCCATCATCGGATTTTCGCGCTCGGCCAAGATGGGCGTGTCGGCCATCGTCGGGCTGGGCAACAAGTCGGATATCGATGAAGACGATCTGCTGACGTTCTTCGAGCAGGACGACAACACCGAGATCATCGCCCAGCACTGCGAGGATCTGAAGGACGGCCGCGCCTTTGCCGAAGCGGCGAAACGGGTCTCGAAGAAAAAGCCGGTGGTCGTGCTCAAGGCCGGGCGCACCAGCATGGGCGCACGCGCCGCCAGTTCGCACACGGGCGCGCTGGCCGGCAACGACAAGATCTACGATGACGTGTTCAAGCAGTGCGGCGTGATCCGCGCGCGCTCGCTGCGCGATCTGCTGGAGTTCGCACGCGGCATGCCCAAGCTGCCCACGCCCAAGGGTGAGAACGTGGTGATCATCACCGGCGCCGGCGGCTCGGGCGTGTTGCTGTCGGATGCTTGCGTGGACAACAACCTGTCGCTGATGACCATGCCGGATGATCTCGACGCGGCGTTCCGCAAGTTCATCCCGCCCTTTGGCGCGGCGGGCAATCCGGTCGATATTACCGGCGGCGAGCCGCCCACCACATACAAGAACACCCTGCGGCTGGGCATGGAGGATCCGCGTATCCACGCCATCATCCTGGGCTACTGGCACACTATCATCACGCCGCCGATGGTGTTTGCCAAGCTGGTGGTGGAGGTGAAGGAGGAGATGGCGGCACGCGGCATCGACAAGCCCATCGTGGCTTCGCTGGCGGGCGACGTGCAGGTGGAGGAGGCTGCCGAATACCTGTACGAGCACGGCGTGCCGTCCTACGCGTACTCGACCGAGATCCCGGTCGCGGTGCTGGGGGCCAAGTACAAGTGGGCCCGCGGCGCAGGCAAGATCTGACCTGAACGCCACGCGGTAAAACCGGGCCCGCCATGTACGCAGGCGCGGGTCCGTTTCTCGACAATGCGGCACAAGCGCGGAAACGGGCAGTTTGCCGTTCTCGCCCAAGGAGTTTGCGATGCAAACGTGGATTCGCTTCCAGACCGGTGACGGCGAGGTCGGCTTTGGCCGGATCGAGGGCGATCATGTCATCGAGTACGACGGACCGGGCCACGCGCGGCCGCAGCCCACCGGCGCGACCTTGCCGCGCGAGGGACTGCGGCTGCTGAGCCCGTGCGAGCCGGGCAAGATCGTGGCGCTGTGGAACAACTTTCATGCGCTGGCGCGCAAACTGGAAAAACCGGTGCCGGCGCATCCGCTATTCCTGATCAAGCCGGCGAGTTCGCTGGCGGGGCCGGGAGATGCCATCCTGCGGCCCCGCAGCTACAGCGGCAAGGTCGTCTACGAGGGCGAGCTGGGCATCGTGATCGGCCGCCGATGCCGCAACGTGGCGCCGGACGATGCCGCGGCGCATATCTTCGGCTACACCGTGGTCAACGATGTCACCGCCGGCGAGCTGATCGCGCAGGATCCGAGTTTCCCGCAGTGGTGCCGTGCCAAGGGCTTCGACACCTTCGGCTGCCTGGGCCCGGTGATCGTCACGGAGCTCGACTGGCGCGCCGCCAGCGTGGTGACGCGGCTGGACGGCGCGCAGCGGCAGAACTATCCGCTGTCCGACCTGATTTTCTCGCCCGAGCAGCAGGTCAGCCTGATCTCGCAGGATCTCACGCTGATGCCAGGCGATGTGATTGCCTGCGGCACGTCGGTCGGCGCTGGCTCAATGAAGGATGGCGCCGTGGTGGAGGTCACGATCGAGGGCATCGGATCGCTGGTCAACCACATGCGCGGATAGTCGATAGCCCGGGCGCTGGCATCCGGCAAGGAACAAGGCAAGCGCCGGTACTCACCGGCGCTCGCCCTGTTCCGCGTCAGAGCGGCAGCGTCATCAGCAGGGTGAGGGCGGACGTATCGCGCAGGCCAATCCGCGCCATCGCGCGGCGCAGGGCAGCCGTGGCGGCACCGCAGGCCTCGCCAGCGCGGTTGGTGACGTTCAGCCGTGCCAGCACGCGGGTGGCGAAGCGCAACGTGACCGGGACCTGCTTGCGGCAGAACGCTACCTTGCGCACATAGCCATCGACCTCCCAGAGCCAGGTCGTGTTGGCAGGGAAATAGCCGATGTCGCCGGCCCGCAGCACATGCACGCGCCCGGTGGCGCTGGTTACCCTGACCTGGCCTTCCAGAATCAGCACGGTCTCCTCCCAGTCGTAGTACCACTCGAACGTGCCACCCGTGCACTCCCACACATTGGTGGACGCCAGGCCGTCAATCGCACGGGAATGCTGCGCCGCGCGTGATTGCGGGGCCCCGCTGCGGATCCAGGTGGGTTCGATCGGGCAATTCTGCATCGGCAAATCGCCGGTGCTGGCGAAAGCCCCTTCGCGCTGTTGCGCGAGCGTGCCGGCCGGCGCATCGGCGCCGAACATCGTCTGTGACCCCATGGCTGCCTCCTTGTTTTTGATTGGTAGGCAGACATTAGCGAGCCTGGCATCCCTGAAATGTGCGGTGACGCACTTGCGGCGCGATTTTGGTGCATGGGGCAGGCTCGCCGGGGAAGGAGGCGCCGTTGCTCAGTTGGCCTTGAGCGCCTTGGCACGCAGGTAGTCGGCCTTCTTGTCGAGGATCAGCCGGCTGAGGAAGCCGGCATCGTAGGCCTTGAGCAGGTGCGCGTGATACTGCTCGATGTAGCGCGCGATGCGGCTGTGCTCGCATTCGATGCCGCATAGCCAGGCGTACATCTCGCTGTCCCAGCGAAAGCGCAGGCCAAGCTCGGTGAACGCGGCGTTGTAGGCGGCGAGTTGCGATTCGTCGACCCCGCGCGGTGCGCTGGCAGCGGTGTCGGCATGGGAACTGGTGCGGGTTTCGAACTGGACCTGGTTCATGATCGGACTCCTCGGGCGCTCAGTGAAAGGTTGGGCCTGAAAAGACTAGGCCTGAGACGAGAATAGGTTTTCCGATCAATTAACGATAATTAAAGTTAGACTAATAAACCATAAATTATCGTTTATGCTTTATCAGGTTGTCCACGCCGGTGATGCGCTGGATCAGGGTGGCGCCTTCTTCCCTCAGGAAATGCTTGAAGGCCAGCGCCACGGGTGGCAGGCGCTTGTTCTTGCGATGCACCACGTACCAGTTGAGCATGACCGGGAAGCCCTCGATATCGAGCACGGCGAGATTGCCCGTCTGCAGTTCCAGCCCGACGGTGTGTGCCGACAGGAACGCGATGCCCATGTTGGCGATGACGGCCTGCTTGATGGTCTCGGTGCTCTTGATCTCCATGGCAATGCGCAGGTTGGACAAGCGTCCGGCGAAGCCTTCCTGCATGGAGTTCCAGGTGTCGGAGCCTTTCTCGCGCGCAACGAAGGCTTCGTCGGCCAGCGCTGCCAGCGGGATGTTGCGCTCGCCCACCAGCCGGTGGTTGGGCGCGGCAACGATGACGTAAGGATGGGGCGCGAAGGATTCGCTGATGGTGTCCATGCCTTCGGGAGGGCGCACCATTACCGCCAGGTCGGTCAGATTGCCCGCGAGCTGGTGCAGCAATTCCTCGCGATTGTGCACTGCGAGGTTGAGCGTCACGCCGTCATGGCGCTGCATGAATTCCGCGAGCAGCCGTGGGAAGAAGTAGTCGCCGGCACTGATCACGGCCACATTGAGCCGTCCGCCGGAGATGCCCTTGAGCTGCGACATCGCGTCTTCCGCTTCGCGGAATTGCTGCATGATGCTGCGGCTGTAGTGCAGCATCTCGACGCCGGCCGGGGTCAGGTAGATCTTCTTGCCAAGCTGCTCGAATAGCGGCAGGCCAACATGGCCCTCGAGCTGGCGCACCTGCGTCGAGACGGCGGGCTGCGTCAGGTGCAGCTCCTCCGCCGCGCGGGAGAAGCTCAGGTGCCGGGCGACCGTCTCGAAAACCTTCAACTGGCGCAGCGTGGCGTTCTTCATGCACTCGTCCGTCCCATGTATAGAGGATCGTGAATGATCATAATAAAAAACTTTATGCCGTGCCGAACTTAGTTTGAACTAGCATCAGTCCACGGATGCACGTGCCGCAATGTCAGGCGCGCTCAATCAAGTAGTGACCAAGGGCTCCCCCTCCCGGAGAAGCCTACCCGTCGCGCCACAGAGCGCGCACGCACTATGCAGGAGACACGACATGGCGCACGACAAATCGGCGGCAATGGCCGCAAGCCGTCCGAGCTGGCTTCACAACCGCTGGTTCCAGCTGGCGATCGGTGTGGTCTGCATGGGGCTGGTAGCCAATCTGCAATATGGCTGGACATTATTCGTGACCCCGATGAATGCCAAGCACCACTGGGGCGAGTCGGCCATCCAGGTAGCTTTTTCCATTTTCATCGTGACCGAGACCTGGCTGGTGCCGCTTGAAGGCTGGTTGGTCGACAAGATCGGGCCGCGCCCGGTAGTGGCATGCGGCGCGGTGTGCGCGGGGCTGGCCTGGGTCATCAATGCGCACGCGACCAGCCTGCCGCAGCTCTACCTGGCGGCGGTGATCGCAGGCATCGGTGCCGGCGGTGTGTATGGCACCTGCGTTGGCAACGCGCTCAAGTGGTTTCCGGACAAGCGCGGCCTGGCGGCCGGACTGACCGCCGCTGGTTTCGGCGCTGGCTCGGCGCTGACCGTGATTCCTATTGCCAACATGATCCAGCGCTCGGGGTACGAGCAAGCCTTTATCACCTTCGGCATCCTGCAAGGCGCTTGCATCCTGCTGATGGCCTTGCTGCTGGTCAAGCCGCGTCCGCCTGTGGGCGCCGTGGCGGCCAAGGCGGTGCTGACCAATCCCATCGAGTTCACGCCGGGCCGGATGGTGAAGACGCCAGTCTTCTGGGTCATCTACGCCTCGTTCGTGGCGGTCGCGGCGGGCGGCATCATGGCCACTGCGCAACTGGGTCCCATTGCACGGGACTTCGGCTTCGCGTCGATGCCGGTGACGATGCTGGGGTTCACGCTGCCGCTGCTCACCATGACGCTGTCGATCGACAACTTGTGCAATGGCTTTACGCGACCGCTGTGCGGCTTTATCTCGGACCGCATCGGTCGGGAGAACACCATGTTCTTTATCTTCATTGGCGAGGGACTGTCGCTGCTCGGCCTGATGGAGTTCGGGCATAACCCTTATCTGTTCATGACGTTCGCGGCGCTGACGTTTCTGTTCTGGGGCGAGATTTTCTCGATCTTTCCCGCGCTGTGCGCCGATACCTTCGGCAGCAAGTTCGCCGCGGCCAATGCCGGCACGCTGTACACGGCCAAGGGCACGGCGGCGATGCTGGTGCCACTGGCCTCGATCCTGTCGGCGCGTGGCGGGTGGGATGCCGTCTTTACGGTGGCGGCGATCGTGACCATCGCGGCTGGTTTGTCCGCCAGGTTCGTGCTGGCCCCGATGCGACGACGGTTTATCACCGGGCATGCCGAGGCCCTGGTACCGGCGACCGATCCCGCGGCGTACCTGGCGGGACTCTCCGCCCGCAAGATCGACTGAATCACCAGCCGGGCCCGGACTCGCGTGACGCGAATCCGGGCCCGGCGTCTATCACGATGCGCAGCGCGGGGCATGGCAAAGCGCGCTCTGCGCGCCCAATGCTCAGTGCATACAGGAGGGGTGATCATGAATATTTCGCTTCCCCAGCTCAAGGCCTTCGCGGCTGTCGCGCGACAGAAGAGCTTTACCCGCGCCGCGGCTGAGCTCGGGCTGACGCAGTCCGCCATCAGCCGCAGCGTGCGCGAGCTGGAGGACGAGATCGACCAGCGGCTGTTTGACCGAACCACGCGCCAGGTCGAGCTTACCGACGCCGGCGAGCACCTGTCGCAGCGCATCTGCCACTTGATCGAGGAAGTCGAGCAGACGCTGCGCGAGAGCCAGGGCGCCGCCAGGCCGTGCCAGGGCGCGGTGCAGATCGCGTCCGATCCGGTGCTGTCGTCGATGTCGCTGCCGGGCTGGCTCGCGGGTTGCCGTGCGGCCTGGCCGGGCATCGGCATCAGCCTGAAGGACCGCTCGCATGAGGCCGTGCTGCAGTGCGTGCGCAGCGGCGAGGTGGACTTCGGCATCGCCACGAACCCGCAGGCCGGGGACGATCTCTACTGCGAGGGCCTGTGCGTCGATCCGTTCCATGCCGTGCTGCCATCGCAGCATCCGCTGGCTACGCGCGAGACGGTAGGGTGGGGCGACCTCAACGATGCCAACGTGCTGATGCTCGACCAATATTCGGGCATCCAGCCGGCCGTGGAACAGGCCTTTGGCGTGTATCACGTGCGCGCCGGCTCGCTGCAGGTGCTTGGCCACTTTGCTGCGATCTTCGGCATGGTGGCGCTGGGGCTGGGCATCGGCATCGTGCCATCGCGCGCCCAGGTGGCCGGGCTGGGCCCGGCTGCCGTCATGCGGCCATTGCGCCCACAGGTCACGTCCTCGGTGATGCTGGTACGGCGCAAGAGCCGGTCGCTCAAGCCCAATGCCGCTGCCGTCTGGGATGTGCTGCGAGGCATGGAACATGAGCAGACGTTACTGGCGCGCGTAGGGTAGGGCAGGGGAAGGGTGTTGCGAAAGGCTGTTGCGTTAGCGCCAAAAATCTTGTGATATATTACATACAGGATATTTACACATAGTGCGCCGCAGCATATAATGAAAACTCCTACTCACCATCCCTAGCGGAGTTTTCTGATGGACAGCGCTCTTCTTCTCGGTCTTGCCTTTGGTCTGATTGCCCTCGGCGTCGGCGTTACCTTCCTGATTGCTACCCGCGTGCCGACCCCTGTGCTGGCCCGCGCCCAGGAGCATGGACGCTTTGCTGGCCTTGGCGCTTCGCAGGAAACTGCCGGCATCGGCCGCGCCAGCCCGACTCCGTCCGGCGTGAGCGCGCGACCCAAACTGGCCCGCGCCTGATGCTCGCGTGGTGCGATTGGCGGGCCACCTGGCCGCCAATCGCTGCCGCTGCGCTGGAGCGGGGGCCTTGTCCCGCCAGATTCCTCCGCCAGATTCCCTTGGTTTGATTGCAGGGTTCGCTTGCATAGAGCCTTCCAGGGCACCTTTTCGCCGTTGCGCGGATCGCAAGCTCCTTGTTCGCTCCCTCCGCTCTTCTGTCCTGAAGGGCCAGACATTCAGTACATTGATGCGCCGGTCTGCCTGACTTTATCTAGGGACTTTCCCGAGGATGGACTTTGCGGCGCCGCGCCGGCCAGGTCCCCGCACCAACTTGTCGTGCCCCATAACCGCTTGTCCACGCGCGCCATTGATGCGGCGTAAAACCCCTAAGTCATTGATCCTTCAGCAAGCCGGCTTGCGCCGCTCGCCCACTTTGATGCGCGTGGCGCACGAGTAACCTTCATGCCGCTTTCCGGTGCATTGCCATCGCCATTTCCGGGTAGTTTCATGGTCCGCCAAGTGGGCTAAAAGCGTCTTGACTATATTGATATATCACATACTGTATAGCACTGAAACGACCGCAGTATCTGGGATGCAGCACAAGCGGTGCCGTCCCAAAAGAGGTGTCCGAAGACGCCCTTTCCACATAAGGCGGCCCCGCCCGCCATAAGGAGACACCATGGAGCATCAGCAAAACGCGCCCGAGTCACGCTTTGCCTCACCCTGGGTTCAACTCGTATTTGGCGTGATCTGCATGGCGATGATCGCCAACATGCAATACGGCTGGACACTGTTCGTCAACCCGATCGATGACAAGTACCACTGGGGCCGCACGGCGATCCAGGTGGCGTTCACCATCTTCGTTGTTACGGAAACCTGGCTGGTGCCGATCGAGGGCTACCTCGTGGACAAGTACGGCCCGCGTCCGGTCGTGGTGGGTGGCGGCCTGCTGTGTGCGATTGCCTGGGCCTTGAACTCCGTGGCCGCGTCGCTGCCGATGCTTTATTTCGCGGCAGCCGTGGGCGGGGTGGGGGCGGGCGCGGTGTATGGCACCTGCGTGGGCAATGCGTTGAAGTGGTTCCCCAACCGGCGCGGGCTGGCGGCAGGCATCACCGCCGCCGGCTTTGGCGCGGGCTCCGCGCTGACCGTGGTGCCGATTGCCAACATGATCAAGGCCAGCGGCTACGAGGCCACGTTCCTGTGGTTCGGCCTGGGCCAGGGCCTGATTGTCTTCTTCCTGGGCATGGCGCTCTATCCCCCTTCGGCCAAGGTGCTGAACCAGGTCACGTCCGCGGTCAAGACGGCTGCCTACAATGCCTCGCCGCGCCAGGTCCTGTCCTCGCCGATCTTCTGGGTGATGTACGCGATGTTCGTGATGATGGCGGCCGGCGGCCTGATGGCGACCGCCCAACTGGGCCCGATCGCCAAGGATTTCGGCCTCGATGGCGTGCCGGTTTCGCTGCTCGGCCTGACGTTGCCCGCACTGACTTTCGCCCTCACCATCGACCGCGTGCTCAATGGGCTGACGCGTCCCTTCTTTGGCTGGATCTCGGACAACATTGGCCGTGAGAACACGATGTTCCTGGCCTTTGCGATCGAGGCGGTGGGCATTCTGCTGCTGGCTAAGTACGGGCAGGATCCCATCGCTTTCGTGGTGCTGACCGGTATCGTGTTCTTCGCCTGGGGGGAGATCTACAGCCTGTTCCCGGCAACCTGCGGCGACACCTTCGGGCCCAGGTTTGCCGCCACCAATGCTGGCCTGTTGTACACCGCCAAGGGCACGGCTGCGCTGCTGGTGCCGTTCTCCAGCGTCATCACCGCCGCCACCGGCGACTGGCACGCGGTCTTCATGCTTGCCTCGGGCATGGCGGCGCTGTCCGCCTTCCTGGCCCTGTTCGTGCTCAAGCCAATGCGCGAAGCCCACGCCAAGAAATATGTGCATGCCAACACCAGCGCGCCGATGGGATATCGCGCGGTGCCGGAGGACCTGACCTGAGGGGGTTGCCGGCGTGGGTCGGTGCGGTCAATGCGCCGCGGGATTAGGGATATGATCGAAGGCGAAAGCGAAAACCCTCCCGCGGCTCCCGCTGCGGGTAGCGGGAGCCGCGTGCAGTGCAAGATAAAACCGGAGCGGCGGGCAAGCACGTGTAGCGCTTGCCCCGTTGCCATTTGGCACCCCCAAGAGACTGCTTTTCGAGATTGCCATGAACCAGGTCGTCATTCCCATCGCGGTCCAGGATATCGGCAAGGCGCGCAAGCGCCGCCAGCCCAAGGGGAGGCAGCCCGACCCGGCAGCCTTGGCCGAAGTCCAGGCAGCCCTGGGCGACGCACCGCGCCGGCGTGACCTGCTGATCGAGCACCTGCATGCCATCAATGATCGCTTCGGCCAGCTGGCGATCCCGCACCTGGTGGCGCTGGCGCAAGAGATGGGGCTGTCGATGGCGGAGGTCTATGAAGTCGCCACTTTCTATCATCATTTCGATGTAGTGCGCGAGGATGGAGATGGCGTCATCCGGCCGCCGGCCGCCGTGACGGTGCGCGTGTGTGAAGGCATCGCCTGCGAGCTGGGCGGGGGGCGCGACCTGCTCGCCCGGCTGCCGGCCCTGCTGGGCAGCGAAGTCAAGGTGGTGGCGGCGCCCTGCATCGGCCGCTGCGAGCGCGCGCCCGCCGCGCTGGTCGGGCAGAACCCGGTGGATTTTGCGAGTGCGCAGACCATTGCGGACACGGTGGCTGCGCGCGCCGTGCATCACGCGCCCGAAGCCCATCTGGGCTATGACGACTATCGCGCGCAAGGTGGGTATCAGTTGCTGCGCGCAGTGGCCTCGGGGGAGCATGATTCCGAATCATTGCTGCGCACAATGGAGGATTCCGGCTTGCGCGGGCTGGGTGGCGCGGGTTTCCCCACCGGGCGCAAATGGCGGATCGTGATGGCGGAGCCGGCCCCGCGCCTGATGGCGGTCAACCTGGATGAGGGCGAGCCCGGTACCTTCAAGGACCGCGTCTACCTTGAGCGCGACCCGCATCGCTTCCTGGAAGGCATGCTGATCGCCGCCGCGGTGACCCAGGTCAGCGCCATCTACATCTACCTGCGCGACGAATACGCAGGCTGCCGTGCCGTGCTTGGCCAAGCGCTGCGCCGGCTGCAGGCCGAGCCGCCGATCCCGGACATGCCGCAGATCCAGCTGCGGCGTGGCGCCGGCGCGTATATCTGCGGCGAAGAGTCTGCCATGATCGAATCGATCGAAGGCAAGCGCGGCATGCCCAGGCTGCGTCCGCCCTATGTGGCGCAGGTCGGCTTGTTCGGCCGGCCCACGCTGGAGCACAATTTCGAGACCCTTTACTGGGTCCGCGAGATCCTTGAAAAAGGCGCGGGCTGGTTCGCCGCGCAGGGACGCCATGGCCGGCACGGGCTGCGCTCGTTCTCGGTGTCGGGGCGCGTGAAACTGCCCGGCGTGCACGTGGCGCCAGCGGGGATCACCGTGAGTGAGCTGATCGAGGAATACTGCGGTGGCATGCAGGACGGCCATTGCTTTTATGGCTACCTGCCGGGCGGCGCCTCGGGCGGCATCCTGCCGGCGTCCCTGGGCGATATTCCGCTGGATTTCGATACGCTGCAGCCCTACGGTTGCTTTATCGGATCAGCCGCCATCGTGGTGTTTTCAGAGCAGGACAGTGCGGTGGCCGTGGCGCGCAACCTGATGCACTTCTTCAAGCATGAATCCTGCGGACAGTGCACACCATGCCGTGTGGGCACGGCCAAGGCGCTGGATGTGATCGCACAGCCGAAATGGGACCTGGCCGCGCTGGCGGACTTGTCTGCGGTGATGCGGGATGCGTCGATCTGCGGGTTGGGGCAGGCGGCGCCCAACCCGGTGGATTGCGTGATCAAGTATTTTCCCCAGGAACTGGCCTGATAAGCGAGGGCGAGATGAATGCACTGACCCGCGCCGAGCGCGCGCAAGTGGATGCCTCCTCGGGTACCACGGTGACGTTCCGCCTGAATGGCCGGGACGTGTGCGCAGGGCCTGGCGAGAGCTTGCTCAAGGTGGCGCAGCGCGAGGGGTTCGACATCCCGCACCTGTGCTACAAGGACGGCCTGGACACCGCCGGCAACTGCCGCGCCTGCATGGTGGAGATCAAGGGCGAGCGCGTGCTGGCGCCGTCGTGCTGCCGCTATCCTGCCCAGGGCATGGAGGTGCTGACCGCCTCCGAGCGCGCGCTGCACTCGCAGCGCATGGTGCTGGCGCTGCTTCAGTCCGATATGCGCGAGGCGCATTACACGCGCAACAATGCGCTGGATCATTGGTCGGCCCGGCTGGACGTCGGCAAGCCGCGCTTTGCGCCGCGCGCCGCCGTGCCGGCCGATTTGTCCCATCCAGCCATCGCCGTCAATCTCGATGCCTGCATCCAGTGCACCCGCTGCGTGCGCGCTTGCCGCGAGGAGCAGGTCAACGATGTGATCGGGCTGGCCTTTCGCGGCGACCAGGCGGCGATCGTGTTCGACATGGGCGACCCGATGGGCGCCTCCACCTGCGTGGCCTGCGGCGAGTGCGTGCAGGCCTGCCCGACCGGCGCGCTGATGCCGGCCCGCGACGCCGCGTTGCCGGTGCCGGATCGCCAGGTCGAATCGGTATGTCCGTACTGTGGGGTGGGCTGCCAGCTCACCTACAACGTCAAGGACAACCGCATCCTGTTTGTCGAAGGGCGTCCTGGGCCGGCCAACCAGATGCGCCTGTGCGTGAAAGGCCGCTATGGCTTCGATTACGCCCAGCATCCGCACCGGCTCACGGTGCCGTTGGTGCGGCGCGAAGGCGCCCCCAAGCGGGGCGATTTCGTGATGGATCCTGCGCGCGTGATGGATGTGTTCCGCGAAGCCAGCTGGGATGAGGCCCTTGCCCTCGCTGGCACCAGCCTGATGGCCATCCGCGACACGTACGGCAAGCGCGCGCTGGCCGGCTTTGGCTCCGCCAAGGGGAGCAATGAAGAGGCCTACCTGTTTCAAAAGCTTGTGCGCACCGGCTTCGGCAGCAATAACGTGGACCATTGCACGCGGCTTTGCCACGCGTCGTCGGTGGCGGCGCTGCTCGAAGGCATCGGCTCGGGCGCGGTTTCCAACCCGGTGATGGATGTGGCGCGCGCGCAGGTGGTGATCGTGATCGGAGCCAATCCAACGGTGAACCATCCGGTGGCGGCAACCTGGATCAAGAACGCGGTAAAAAATGGCACCAGGCTGATCGTGGCAGATCCGCGCCGCGGCGACCTGGCGCGCTTCGCCCATCGCTTCCTGCAGTTCGAGCCCGATACCGATGTGGCACTGCTCAACGCCATGATGCATGTGATCGTGGCCGAAGGACTGGTCGATCAGGATTTCATCGCCAGCCGCACCATTGGCTATGAGGAACTGCAGCGCAATGTGGCGGCCTACAGCCCGGAGCTGATGGCGCCGGTTTGCGGCATCGACGCAGACACCATCCGCTATGTGGCACGGCTGTACGCCAGTTCCAAAGCCTCGATGATCCTTTGGGGCATGGGGATCTCCCAGCATATCCACGGCACAGACAATGCCCGTTGCCTGATCGCCCTGGCGCTGATGACGGGGCAGATCGGCCGGCCGGGCACGGGGCTGCACCCGCTGCGCGGCCAGAACAACGTGCAGGGCGCCTCCGACGCCGGACTGATCCCGATGATGTATCCGGACTACCATCGTGTCGACGATCCCGAGGCTGTTGCGCGCTTCGAGTCGTTGTGGGGCATGACGCTGGATCGCCAGCCGGGGCTGACCGTGGTCGAAGTGATGCGGGCCATCGAGCGGGGCGAAGTGCGCGGGATGTACATCATGGGCGAGAACCCGGCTATGTCGGATCCCGATGCCCAGCATGCGCGCGAGGCGCTGGCGGCGCTGGACCACCTGGTGGTGCAGGATATCTTCCTGACGGAGACCGCCTACCTCGCCGATGTGGTGCTGCCGGCTTCGGCGTTCCCCGAGAAGACGGGCACCTTTACCAACACCGACCGCACGGTGCAGCTTGGCCGCCAGGCGATCGATCCGCCCGGGCAAGCGCGGCAGGACCTGTGGATCATCCAGCAGATGGCCGCCAGGCTGGGGCTGGACTGGTCGTACGCGAGCGTGGCCGACGTGTTCGACGAGATGCGCCATGCCATGCCCAGCATCGGCGGCATTACCTGGGAACGCTTGCAGCGGGAGGGCGCGGTGACCTATCCCTGCCGCGCTGAAGGCGACCCGGGGGAGCCGGTCATCTTTACGGACGCGTTTCCGACGGCTTCGGGCCGGGCCCGATTCGTCCCTGCCGACATCATTCCCGCGGCCGAGCGGCCCGACCAGGAGTACCCGGTCGTGCTTATCACCGGCCGGCAGCTCGAGCACTGGCATACCGGCAGCATGACCCGGCGCGCGGGCGTGCTGGATGCCATCGAACCGGAACCGGTGGCGCTGGTGCATCCGCTCGACCTTGCCGCCATCGGTGGCCAGCCGGGCGACGTGGTAACGCTTGCATCGCGCCGGGGCCAGGTATCGCTGTTTGCCCGGGTGGACGACGGTACGCCGCGCGGCGCGGTGTTCGTGCCGTTCTGCTACTACGAGGCCGCCATCAACAAGCTGACGAATGCGGCGCTGGACCCCTTCGGCAAGATCCCGGAGTTCAAGTACTGCGCGATCCGCATCACGCTGGGTGGCGAGGTGCCACGGCAGTCCAGTTTTGGGGGCGGACAGATCCTTGCGGCGGGCAGCAAACAAGGAGATGGCTAGATTTTCCGGAAAATCGGGAAATTGATTGTTGGATTTTCCGGCTAATCAATGCGCGGCAAGGGGGATACGCTGTGGCCATGGCGCAATCCCGCGCCGCAGAACCTGCTTGATTGACCTGATGGAACCCGCAATGAAAGCCGTTGGCCTGACCCGTTACCTGCCGATCGACGACCCGCAATCCCTGGTCGACGTGGACATCGCCACCCCCGTGCCCGAAGGCCGCGACCTGCTGGTCAAGGTGGCGGCCATCTCGGTCAATCCCGTGGATGCCAAGGTCCGCGCGCCCAAGGACAAGGTCGAGCCCGCCACGCGCGTGCTCGGATGGGATGCGGCAGGCACAGTGGCCGCGGTGGGCCCGGATGTCACCCTGTTCAAGGTGGGCGACCCGGTCTTCTACGCTGGCAGCATTACCCGGCCTGGCGCCAATAGCGAGTTTCACCTGGTGGATGAGCGCATCGTCGGCCATAAGCCTGCATTGCTCGACTTTGCCCAGGCCGCAGCGTTGCCGCTGACCGCTATTACGGCGTGGGAAGCCTTGTTTGATCGCCTGGGCGTCTCGCCGCAGGGCGAGCATGCCGGGCGCAGCGTGCTGGTCATCGGCGGGGCAGGGGGCGTGGGCTCCATCGGCATTCAACTAGCCAAGACGCTGGCGGGGTTGACGGTCATCGCCACCGCGTCGCGGCCGGAGTCGGCTGCCTGGTGCCGCGATCTGGGCGCTGACCACACCATCGATCACCGTGGCGACATGCCGGCCCAGTTGCGCAAGCTCGGGTTTGCCGAGGTCGACTACATCCTGTGCTTTAACGACACGGACCGCCACTTTGCTGCCATGGCGACCGTGATTGCGCCGCAAGGCAAGATCTGCTCGATCGTGGAGAACAGCGGCCCGCTGGCCGTGGGCGACCTGAAGAGCAAGAGCGCCACCTTTGTGTGGGAGTTCATGTTCACCCGCTCGATGTTTGGCACGCCGGACATGATCGAGCAGTATCTCTTGCTCAACGAGGTGGCACGGCTGGTCGATGCCGGCCGGCTGCGGACCACGCTGGGCGAGAACCTCGGGCGGATCGACGCGGCCAACCTGCGCCGCGCCCATGCCATGCTGGAGAGCGGGCGGACCATCGGCAAGCTGGTGCTGGAAGGGTTCTGACGCAGGAGTATGACGCGCCGCCAGGGAGGAGGCCGGTGGGTGAGGTGCCTGCCGGCCTTCCTTTTTTGTTTGAATCGGCAATTAACCGCCAAGACCGGACCCAAACCGCCAGCGGCGATTTTGGGGCATGCCCCAAAATCGCTGCCGCAAGCAGGGTTTGGGAGTCAGTCAGGCATCGGCCTGGGCTTGCATCCTGCGAGTTGCCTCGGCAAGCCCGGGCGCGTTCGCGGCGCCGTGGATGAACGATACCGCCCGCGCGATGACCTGCGCGTCGTGCAGGACACGGCGATGGCCCAGTCCGTCCGTGGCCATCAACTGCGCGCCAGGCCATGCACCGGCAATGGCCGCGCCGCTTTCCCAGCCCACTTCCTTGTCCTGCCGGTCGTGGATCACCAGCGTGGGCGGCACCGGGCGGGCGCGCCCGATGGCCGGGACGTTGAACGCAGACCACGGCATGCCCAACCAGCGCTCGCTGTTGCGCTGCATGCGGGCCAGTACGCCGGGGCCAATGCCGAGCCGCCAGGCCAATGCCGAGGCGGCAGTGTGCATGTCGGCCGGCGGGCCGATCATTACGGCAGCCTGCAGGTGCAAGCCTTCGCGCACGGCCAGCGCCAGCGCGGCGCTGCCGAGCGAATGCGCTATCACTGCGTGGATCGGGCCGGCGTGCCACGCCGTGGCCAACAGCGAATGTGACATTTCCACAACAGAAGTCTGGCCCGCGCCGCGCGCACCCGCGTCGGAGCCGCCGTGCGATAGCGCGTCAAAGGCGACCACGCGCATGCCAGCCGCCAGCAGCGGCGCAACCAGCGGCTGCCACTGGGCGGCATGGCCACCCCAGCCGTGGGCCAGCAAGACGGTCGGCCCGGTGTTGCCCCATCGATAAACGCGCACACGCCGGCTCGCTCCCTGGCCGGTCACGAGCGCCCAGTCTGCGCGCGCACGGTCAAGCAGTTCGCGGCCTGCGCCATCCGGGCCATTGCCATGGGGAGGGCGGAACCATGCGTGCTCGAGCGCGCGCGCTACGCCGGCCGGATAAAGCAGCTCGGCCAATTGCCAGCCAAGGCGCCCCAAGCGTACTGGCGCCTTGGTTCTTGGCGCTGCCTGGCGGTTCTTGGTCGATGAGTAAATCGCTTGCGTCACGGTGGTCACCTCCAGCGAAGCCTTCTGGCATTCCGGGCCGGGTCATTGGAGTGGGGTGATACCCCTCCGTAAGACCGACCAGTCGTGCTATTTTTTTATTTCAAAAAAAGACGACATCCTGCCGTCTCGAATTTCATCCCGGTCTGTCTCGCGCAAGGCGTCTCGCGCAAGTGTCTGCGCGCCCTTGGCTACTTGCGCGCGGGTTGCGCAAGCTCGGCGCGGCGGAGCAGCGACTCGAACGCCCGGCGGGCCATGGTCTCGGTGTCTTCACGGCCCAGTAGCTTGTAAGACTGTTGAAAGGACATGCCGATGCCGACCATCTCGAAGGCGAACTGCCGCGCGTCCTGTGCCGGAGAAAGATCGCCTTCCTCGATCGCGTCGGTCACGGCCCTGGCGATGAGGCTGTGCCAGTCTTTCAGCGACTCCACTACCTGATCCCTGACGGCACCGGGGCGGTCGCGGTATTCCTGGCCTAGCGCCATGAACAGGCAGCGGCCCTTGTTGACCGACCCACCGAGCCAGAGCATGTACCCTTCGAAGAGGGCTTGCACCCGGCGCGTGCCGCGCGGCAGGCGCATGGCCGGCCTGATGACGATGTCCGAAAAGCGCTCCAGGGCGAGCGCCAGAACTGCCTGCTGCAAGGCTTCCTTGGACTTGAAATGCGCGTAAAGCCCGCTCTTGGACATGCTGGTGTCGGCGGCCAATGTGGCTAGCGACAATTGCTCGAACCCGACCTGGGCGGCCGTGTCCAGGGCCTGCTCGATGATGGCTGCGCGGGTAAGTTGTCCTTTCTGCATCGCGAAAGAATAGCACGACCGGTCGTATTGTCAATCTCGCGCTTGTGCAGTTTCGTCAACCTATTTCACCGCCGCCCGTTATGTCACCACGGAGGCAGATAATTGTGCTGTATCGGACCTATTGACAGACTAGGATTAGCCTGTGCAGGGTGCCAACAAGAAATCTGCACAAAGTGTTGCCCTGATTACATACGGAACGCTTTGCGTGCTCTATACTCGAATGCACGTCCGCGCACTTTTTTTTCACTGGTGACTGGAGACCGACATGAACAGTACAGCCGTGCCTAGAGGCGCTAGCGAACCGTTCCGGCAACTGCGGGCGTTGCGCCGAGCGCGAAAGCTCAAGCAGGAAGACGTCGCCCGTAAGGCCGGGATCTCCCGGGAAGCTTACTTGCGGGCAGAATCGGGTCAGGCCGACCCCCGCATGTCGACTTTCCTAGCGGCTTGCGAGGCGCTTGGCCTGGAAGTGGTGCTGGCACCCCAGCATCTTGCTGCCGACGTCAACGCGTTTATTGCCAGCCGCAATGGCGGCGTCACGGCCGCTTCGATGGCCGGGCAGGCGCCTGCCGCAACGCCCACTGCCGTAAGCCCTGCACCGGCCACCCCGGTCAGCACAGGCTTCGCGTCGAGCCCGGGCGAAGGTCACAAGCCAGCCTGAGCACTCGCGCTGGTTCCGGCCGGGTCTGCGGCCGGACTGGCGTGCGCTTGCCATGCCTGCAGCGGGCACGCCCCCACGTGCCTGCTGTTGGGGTTTTGCCTGCTTTGCATGGATGGCCGGATGCCGCGCCTGGCGGCGTCCGTCTGTCTTTGACGGCCTCGCACCCGCGTCGAGGCCGGGTCATGCGTTTGCCTGTCGAGCCTGTCGCTTTCTCCCTGCACTTCGTGATTCTCTTCTCCGCCTGACATTGCTCGGGCTGCCCGCGCTTGTTCGCCGTCTGGCGTCATGTCTTTGTCTCCCCCCGTCCTTCGCGCCTAACCTACAAACGTAGTGCCCACCGTTTTTTGCCGTCCGCAGCGAAATAAGGGCAGATACCGGTTTGACACGTCCGGAGCGTAAGATTACGATATGGTAAATCGATTACGGATTGTGAAATTCAAGATCCAAAGTTCGAAAGACACCGCCAGTGTGATCACTCGGCCACCATGCCCGCCGCGGCAGTGGCCTGAGGCGTAGGGAGACAAGCCAATGCCGCTGAGTACCGAACCCAACCTTGCCCGTCCGGACGACTTCTACGAGGCGCTGATCGACATGCATCGCGATCTCACCGACGCGCAGAGCCAGTCCGCCAACGCGCAACTGATCCTGCTGCTGGCCAACCACATCGGCGATCTTGCTGTTCTGCAGGAAGCCATGGAGCTAGCCCGCGCGGGCGTGCTCGATTCATCGAAAGCGCAATCGCAAGCGCAAGCGTAAGAGGAAGACCCAAGACATGACGCAGACGCAATTGAATGTTGTGAACGTGACAGGGCAGGCGCCCGATCACGGCACGCCCGGCTACCAATCCGGTTTTGCCAATGAGTTCGCCACCGAGGCATTGCCTGGTGCGCTGCCGGTGGGGCAGAACTCGCCCCAGCGCGCGCCGTATGGCCTGTATGCCGAGCAGATTTCCGGTACGGCGTTTACCGCGCCGCGCGCGCACAACCGGCGCAGCTGGTGCTATCGCATCCGTGCGGCGGCGATGCATGAGCCGTTCACGCGGGTCGAGCAGTCGCGCATCGTCAGTCATTTCGATGCAGTGCCGCCATCGCCTAACCAGATGCGCTGGAGCCCGCCGGCGATGCCCAAGGAGCCCACCGACTTTGTCGACGGCATCATCACCATGGCCGGCAACGGCGGCCCGGAGGCCATGTCGGGTTGCGGGATCCATCTGTACCTGGCCAACCGGTCGATGACGGATCGCTTCTTCTACAACGCCGATGGCGAGATGCTGATCGTGCCGCAGCAGGGCAGGCTGCGCCTGGCGACCGAGATGGGCCTGCTGGACGTCGAGCCGCAGGAGATTGTGGTGATCCCGCGCGGCGTGCGCTTTCGCGTGGAGCTGCCGGATGGCGAGGCGCGCGGCTATATCTGCGAAAACTATGGTGCCTTGTTCCGCCTGCCCGACCTGGGCGTCATCGGCTCCAATGGCCTGGCCAATCCGCGCGACTTCCTCACGCCGCATGCATGGTATGAGGATCGTGAGGGCGATTTCGAGCTGGTGGCGAAGTTCCAGGGCAACCTGTGGCGCGCCGCTATCGGGCACTCGCCGCTGGATGTGGTGGCCTGGCATGGCAATTACGCGCCGTACAAGTACGACCTGCGCCGCTTCAATACCATTGGCTCGATCAGCTTCGATCACCCGGACCCCTCGATTTTCCTGGTGCTGCAAAGCCCGTCCGACACCCCGGGCGTGGACAGCATCGATTTCGTCATCTTTGGCCCGCGCTGGCTGGCGATGCAGAACACCTTCCGCCCGCCCTGGTTCCACCGCAACATCGCCAGTGAGTTCATGGGCCTGATCGAGGGTGTCTACGACGCCAAGGCCGATGGCTTCTCGCCTGGCGGCGCCAGCCTGCACAATTGCATGAGCGGCCACGGCCCGGATGCCGAGACGTTCGCCAAGGCCACCGCCGCGGATACCTCGCAGCCGCATCGCATCGGCGATACCATGGCGTTCATGTTCGAGACACCGGCCGTGATCCGGCCGACGCCGTATGCAGCGGAGTCGGCGCAGTTGCAGGACGACTACTACAGGTGCTGGCAGGGCCTGAAGAAGCATTTCAACCCCAACGAGCGCTGATCCTCAAGTCCCAAGGCCGGCTTCACCCGGCCAACCATCATGAATCCAAGGTGCCCGCGCGGCGCATGTCGCCGGCACCCTTGTCATTGCCCTCCGGAGCCCCCGATGACCACTGTCCAGCAAAGTTGGATCGAATCCGCCAATGATGGCGTTACGCATTTCCCGCTGCAGAACCTGCCCTACGGCATCTTTTCCCCGAACGGGCAGGGCCCGCGCGTAGGCGTCGCCATCGGCGACTTCATTCTCGACCTGTCGGTGCTGGACGAGGCTGGCCTGCTGCCTGCCTGCGTCAAAGGCGTGTTTGGCGGCGCCACGCTCAACGCCTTCATCGCGCTCGGCAAGCCGGCATGGACTGAAACCCGCCAGCGCCTGACGTCCATGCTGGCGGCGGACGACACCACCTTGCATCCCAAGTCGGCCCTGCATGAGCAGGCCCTGGTGCCGATGGCCTGGGCGACCTTGCACCTGCCGGTGGACATCCCCGGCTACACCGATTTCTACTCCTCGCGCGAGCACGCCACCAACGTCGGCCGCATGTTCCGCGATCCGGACAATGCGCTGCTGCCCAACTGGCTGGAGATTCCCATCGGCTACAACGGCCGCGCCAGCTCGGTGGTGGTGAGCGGCACGGAGCTGCGCCGCCCGAAGGGGCAGATCAAGCCGCCGAACGCGCCGCGCCCGGTCTTTACGGCTTGCCAGAAGCTCGACTACGAACTGGAAATGGCCTTCATCGTCGGCAAGCCGTCGACCCTGGGCGAGCCGGTCAGCACCGCTGCGGCCGCCGGGCACATGTTCGGCATGGTGATCCTCAACGACTGGAGCGCGCGCGATATCCAGCAGTGGGAGTATGTGCCGCTGGGCCCGTTCAACAGCAAGGGCTTCGGCACCTCGATCTCCCCATGGGTGGTCACCATGGACGCGCTCGAGCCATTCCGCCGCGACAATCCGGTGCAATCGCCCGAGCCGCTGGCGTATCT
Organism: Cupriavidus basilensis; assembly: GCF_000832305.1. Taxonomy (NCBI): domain Bacteria; kingdom Pseudomonadati; phylum Pseudomonadota; class Betaproteobacteria; order Burkholderiales; family Burkholderiaceae; genus Cupriavidus; species Cupriavidus basilensis. Next base: position 2,390,483 of record NZ_CP010537.1, on the reverse strand, counting down.
GCAGCAGCCCGAGCGCAACGCCTATGACATCGCGCTGGAAGTCTCGCTGCGCCCTGAAGGCGCCGCGCAGGCCACCACCGTCTGCCGCACCAACTTCAAGGCCATGTACTGGACCATGGTCCAGCAACTGGCGCACCACACCGTGTCCGGCTGCAATGTCCGTGTGGGCGACCTGATGGGCTCCGGCACCATCAGCGGCACCACGCCGGATTCCTACGGCAGCTTGCTGGAACTGACCCGTAACGGTGCCGAGCCCTTGACGCTGGCCGACGGCAGCAAGCGCGGTTTCCTGGAAGACGGCGACGAAGTGGTCATGGCCGGCTGGTGCCAGGGCGATGGCTACCGCGTCGGCTTCGGCGAGGTGGCAGGGAAGATCCTGCCCGCGCTGTAAGCCGCATCACGCTCGTTTTGCCATGGGCCCCCGCCGCGCTACGCCGGGCGGGGGATACACCCGGTCACGTTCCCCCTCGCTCTCATCCCCCATTTCCCTCCTGGCCTTGACAGGCATGGCTACGCCACCGCATGGCCGGCAGGCGCGCGCCGTTACAATTGACAACCTTCTTAACCTTCTTGCATCCCCTGTTGCCGCGCCTTTGTGCGAGAATTCGGCCCTGACAAAAAGGACAGGCCAAAGTTCGGCATTCCTGGCAAATATGATGTTTTGATGTCCCACGGCTTCCGCCGGCGGGTCGCCGGGGTCAGTTTCGCGGGTTTCCGGTCGTAAACACCGAATTAATGCCGATTTAACACCGGATTACCGGCTGGCAGCCTTGTCCGTCACGGCAGCGGCCCCGGGGTCAATGCAAAAATGGTAATCAAGCAGCAATCAAGCGGTAAACCCGGGCAAGCAGGCGGCATCAGCCCATAAAATGCGGCAACGGGCGCGTTCGTGATGTGCGCGAAATCGCCTGCCTGTCTGCTGGCTTCGGTGCGCATCACCCGGCATCAACCGGCATCACCCGCGGGCCGGCAGCGACCCGCCTTTTCATCCACCCTACGCGAACGGCACGGCAATGGAATTTGGTATTCGCGCATGGGCGGCATGTGCAGCACAACTAGAAACGCAGCAAGCCTGGCAGGCCTGGAGCCGCGCGCCCTGGCTGCCCAAAGGCGACGCATTGCCCACGCTGGCCGCCATGGCCCCGATGCTGCGCCGCAGGATCACCGCGCTGGGTCGCGCGGCCTTGCACCCCGCCTATGCCTGCCAGCCGGGCGTGGACGGCATTCCCGTGATCTTCGCATCGCGCCACGGCGACACCCTGCGCCCGCTGCAGATGCTCGGGGACCTTGCCGACGGCGAGCCCTTGTCGCCCACGGCCTTCGGCCTGTCCGTGCATAACGCCATCGGCGCGCTGTATTCGATCGACCGGGGCGACCCGGGCAACCTGCAAGCCCTGGCCGCGGGCCGCGATACGGTGGAAGCGGGGGTGGTGGAAGCGTGCAGCCTGCTGGCAGACGGCGCCCCGGAAGTCTTGCTGGTGCACTACGAGGCGCCGCTGCCCGAGGCCTATGCCGTCTTTGCGGACGAACCGGAGTGCCTGTTCGGGTGGGCGTGGCGGGTCGGCATGCCGCAGGCGGGGCATCCGGTGTTCAGTCTTGACGTGGTGGGGGAGGCCCTGCCGGCCGCCGCCGGCGCGACACTGCCGCACGGGCTGGAGGTGCTGCGCTTCATGCTGTCCGGCGACACCGAGTTGCGCCACGCCGGGGAGCGCGCCGGCTGGAGGTGGCTGCGACATGGTTGAGCGCCTGGACCGGGCCTGGCGCGTCTGCGCGACCGGGCTGTGCTTCTCCAGCTTCGGCGTTGGCGGGCTTGTGCTGCGGGTGATCGTGTTTCCGTTGCTTGCGGTCTTGCTGTGGTCTTCGGCGCGCCGGCAGCGGGTCTGCAAGAACGTGGTGCATTACGCATTCCGGCTTTTCCTGTGGCTGATGCGCTCGGTCGGGGTGATCCGCTACGAGGTGCTGCATCCCGAGCGGCTGCGCCGCCAGGGCTTGCTGATCGTGGCCAACCATCCGTCGCTGATCGATGTCGTCTTTCTGATCGCGCTGACGCGCCAGGCCGATTGCGTGGTGCGCTCCGGCCTGGCCCACAACCCGTTTACCCGTGGGCCGGTGCGCGCCACCGGTTACGTCTGCAATGACTCCGGCGCGGGCATGGTGGATGACTGCATTGCCTCGCTGCGCGCGGGCAATAATCTCGTTATCTTCCCCGAGGGCACGCGCACGCCATTGCATGGCCCGCTGCGCCTGCAACGGGGTGCGGCCAATGTCGCGGTGCGCGGCGGCTTTGCGCTGACGCCTGTGGTGATCCGGTGCGAGCCGCCCACGCTCACCAAGGGTGAGAAGTGGTACCGCGTGCCGGCCCGCAGGCCCCGTTACATCATTGACGTGCGAGAGGATGTCAGTGTCGCCCAGATGGTGCCGTCCGGACTGGACGACGCGCTGGCGGTGCGGCACCTGACCCAATCGCTATCCGAGTTTTTTTCCAGGGAGGTCCGCTGTGAAGGCGCTTGAGCAAGAAATCAAGGAACTGATCATTTCATCGTTGTCGCTGGAGGATATCGGCGTGGACGATATCGACGCCGACGCGCCGCTGTTCATCGAAGGGCTGGGCCTGGATTCGATCGATGCGCTCGAACTCGGGCTGGCGCTGCAAAAGCGCTACGGCGTGACCATGAACGGCGACAAGGAAGACATGCGCGCGCGCTTTGCCAGCGTCACAGCGCTGGCCACGTTCGTCGCATCTCAGCAGCGCGCTGGTCAGGCTTCTGCCTGAACCCGCCCGCGACACGCCAAGGATCCACATACCACTTGCCAGGCCGGCAACCATGGCCGGTCATAGCCGAACAGGGGGAAGCCCATCATGACCCATGACGAAATTTTTGCGCGGGTGGCCGCGGTGCTCGAGGAAACCTTCGAGATCGATCCGGCCCGCATTCGTCCCGAAGCCCGTCTCTACGACGACCTGGACATCGACAGCATCGACGCGGTCGACCTGCTGGTGAAGCTCAAGCCGATGCTGAACAAGCCGATCAAGCCGGAGCAGTTCAAGGCCGTGCGCACCGTGCAAGACGTGGTGCAGGCGCTGGCCTTGCTGATCGACTCGCCCGCCACGGCCTGAGTGCGCATGCCCGTGCGCAAATTGCTGCTCGGCGTGCTGACGCTGTGCTATCCGGTGGCGATCTACTTCGGCCTGCAGCATTGGTCGCCGCGCGTGATGGCGCTGGCGCTGGTGGCACTGGCGCTGCTGCGCGCCCTGACCAGCCGCCAGGCCGGCTGGCGCCTGCTTGCCGTGGCCGCCGCCGTGCTGGCCGCGATCGTGGCCGCGTCCAACCACGCGCTGCCCCTCAAGCTGTACCCCGTGCTGGTCAATGCCGCGATGCTGGGCTTGTTTGGCTGGAGCCTGCGGCACCCGCCCAGCCTGGTGGAGCGGCTGGCGCGGCTGCGCGAGCCGGACCTGCCGCCCTCGGGCGTGGCGTACACGCGCCGCGTGACGCAAGCCTGGTGCGTGTTCTTCGTGTGCAACGGCACGGTAGCCGCGCTGACCGCCGTGCTGGCCAGCGACCGCATCTGGGCGCTTTACAACGGCGGCATCGCCTACGGCTTGATCGGCGCCATGTTCGCCGGCGAATGGCTTGTGCGCCAGCGTGTAATGGCAAGGGGGCGGCATGGCTGAGTGGCTGGGCGTAAGCGGGTTGATGGCAGCGCTGGCCCGGCGCTCGCACGTGGTCGCGCATGGCGCGGCCGGCGTGACCACCGCACCGGAGTTCGTGCGGCGCGTGGCCGCCTGGCGGCAAGCGTTTACCGCGGCACCGGGCAAGTCCTGGGCGCTCTACATCGAATCGACCACCGAGTTCGCGGCGGCGCTGTTTGGCGCGTGGCACGCGGGCAAGCACGTGGTGCTGCCCGGCGACACGCGCGCCGAAACGCTGGCGGCATTGCGCGAGCGCGCCGACGGCTGCGCCGGGGAGTTGCCCGATGGCCTCTGGCCGCAAGCATGGGTCGAGCCGGCCGACAGCATGGACTGGCCTGCGCTGGCCTCACGCGACACGCTGGTGACGATGTTTACCTCGGGTTCCACCGGCGCGCCCGGCGCCATCGTCAAGCACCTGTCGCAGCTCGACGCGGAAGTGCAGGCGCTGCAAGAAGCGTTCGGCGCGGCGCTGCCGGCGCAGGTGAGGGTGCTGGCAACGGTGTCGCACCAGCACATCTACGGCCTGCTGTTTTGCGTGTTGTGGCCGCTTGCCGCGGCGCGTGCCATGCCGGCGGACCGTCTCTCTTTCCATGAGGAAATCGTGCGCGCGTGCGGCGATGCACCCGCGCTGCTGGTCACCAGCCCGGCACACCTGCGGCGCATGCCGCAGGCGCTCGACTGGTCTGCCGCCCGCGGCGTGCTGCGCACCGTGTTCTCGTCGGGCGGGCCCTTGCCGCCGGAGGCCGCGGCCGATGCGCTGCGCCATCTGGGACAAGCGCCCATCGAAGTGTTTGGCAGTTCGGAAACCGGCGGCATCGCCTGGCGGCAGCGTGCCCGCCACGAAGACCGCTGGACTCCGCTGCCGGGCGTGCAATGGCGCTTGCAGGACGGCTTCCTGGCGGTGTGCTCCGCGCACCTTCCGGACGACGGCTGGTTTCAGTGCGCGGACCATGTGCTGCCCGCCGCGGATGGCGGCTTCACCCTGGCGGGCCGCGCCGACCGCATCGTCAAGATCGAGGAAAAGCGCGTATCGCTGACCCAGGTCGAGCAGGCGCTGGCCGCGTCGCCGCTGGTGCGCGAGGCGCGCGTTGTGCTGCTGGAGCTGGATGTCGGCACGCGCCTTGGCGCCGTGGTGGTGCCCAGCGAGAGCGGCGCGGCCATGCTGGCCGGGCAAGGCCGCGCGGCCCTGCTTGCCGCGCTGCGCGCCCGCCTTGGTGATGCCGTGGACGCGGTGGCGTTGCCGCGGCGCTGGAGCTTTGCCGAGGCGCTGCCCTGCAACGCGCAGGGCAAGACTACGCAAGCCATGCTGCGCGACGTGTTCCGCCGCGTGCTGCCGGCCGTGCGCTGGCAGGCCGCACACGCCGCACAGGACGCGCTGTCCGCCGCCGCCGAGCTGGAGGTCTGCGAGGACCTGGCCGTGTTCGACGGGCATTTCCCGGGCAGCCCCATCGTGCCGGGCGTGGCCCAGGTCGATTGGGTGATGGCGCTGGCGCCAGAGCGCCTGCCAGTGCCGCCGCGCGCGCGCTTTCGCCGCATCGAGATACTCAAGTTCCAGGCTGTGATCACGCCCGGCACCCTGGTGCACATGACGCTGGCCTGGCAGCCCGAGCGCAGCGCGCTGGCCTTTCGCCTGAGTTCGGCGCGCGGCCCGCACGCCAGCGGGCGCATCATTTTTGGAGAGGCGGATGTTTAAGCCCGTGGCGCTCGTCCCGGTCTACGACCACGAACGTGCCATCGGCGCGATGGTGCAAGCCATTCTCGCGCACCCGTTGCCGTGCCTGCTGGTGGACGACGGCAGCAACCCGGCCTGCGAGCGTGTGCTGCGCGAGCTTGCCGCAAGCCATGCCGACCGGGTCCACCTGATCCGCCTGCCGCAGAACCAGGGCAAGGGCGGGGCCATCATGGCGGGCTTCGAGCAGGCCGCGCGCATGGGATTTACCCATGCGCTGCAGATCGACGCCGACGGGCAGCATGATGCCGGCTGCATCCCCCAGTTCCTGGCCCTGGCGCAAGCCAGCCCGCACGCCATGATCTGCGGCTGCCCGGTCTACGACGAGTCGGTGCCGCGCGTGCGGCTGCTGGCGCGCTACCTGACCCACGTCTGGGTCTGGATCAACACGTTGTCGTTCGCCGTGCGCGATTCGATGTGCGGCCTGCGCGTCTATCCTCTCGGGCACGTGCTTCCGCTGGTGCGCCAGGTGAAGCTGGGCCGGCGCATGCAGTTCGATACCGAGGTGCTGGTGCATCTGGTCTGGCGCGGCGTGCGCATCGTCAACGTACCCACGCGCGTGACGTATCCCACCGACGGCGTCTCCCATTTCCAGGTCTGGCGCGACAATGTGCTGATCTCGTCCATGCATACGCGGCTCTTCTTCGGCATGCTCAAGCGCTTGCCGGTACTGCTGTGGCGCAAGGTGCGGCCGGCATGAGCGCACCCCAAGCCACCCAAGCGGCGCAACCCGGGCGCATGGCCCGTCACTGGAGCCAGATCCGCGAATCCACTTGCGTATGGGGCGTGTGGAGCCTGTACTGGCTGTATCGCCTGTGCGGCCGCGTGCTGTTCCGCGTGGTGCTGTACCCGGTGGTGACCTACTACTGGCTTGCCAAGCCGCTGGCGCGCCGTGCGTCGCTTGACTATCTGCGCCGCATCCAGGCCGCCACGGGCGCGGTTGGCCCGGCGGGCATGGTGCCGGGGCTGCGCCATAGCCTGCGCCACCTGTTCTCGTTTGCCGACACGTTGCTAGACAAGCTGCTGGCCATCGGCGGCGGCTATCGCTACGGCGCGGTGCGGCGCGAAGGCGCCGAGGTGATGCTGGCGCAGATCGCCAGCGGGCAGGGCGGCATCATCGTGACCGCCCACATGGGCTGCCTGGAGCTGTGCCGGGTGCTGGCCAACCAGCGCGCCGGCCTGCGCCTGACGGTGCTGGTGCATACCGCGCACGCGGCGCAGTTCAACCGCATCCTGTCGCGGCTGGACCCGCGCTCGGGACTGCAGCTGTTCCAGGTCGACGATATCTCGCCGGCCACCGCCTTGCAGCTGGCCGAGAAGGTCCGCGCGGGCGAGTTCGTGGCCATTGCCGGCGACCGCGTCCCGGTGCATGGCGGCCGCGCCGTGACGGTGCCGTTCCTGGGCGCGCCCGCGCGCTTTCCCGTGGGGCCCTATGTGCTGGCGGCGCTGCTGGAATGCCCGCTGTTCGCCATGGGCTGCGTGCGTTCGGGCGACGGCCATCTGCTGCGCTTTACCGAGCTGGCCCGTGCAGTGCGCCTGCCGCGCGCGCGGCGCGACGCGATCCTGACCGAGCATGCGGCCGGCTATGCGCAATGGCTGTCGCAACTGCTGGTGGAGTCGCCCTACGACTGGTTCAACTTCTACGATTTCTGGGGGCAGGGCGGCGCCGTGCCGGACGCAGCGCGCGCCAGCGCCGCGCCCATCGAGAGCTGACCTCAATCCGGATATCGCGATACCCAATCTTATGCCCCAAGCCTCCCTGGACTTCAGCTTTGAGATCACGCTCAGCGCGGCCTTCCACGACCTCGACCCGATGAACGTGGTCTGGCATGGCAACTACGTGCGCTATTTCGAGCAGGCGCGCTGCGCGCTGCTGGCGCGCTACCACTACGACTACCCCGCCATGCGGGACTCGGGCTATGCGTGGCCGGTGGTGGACATGCGCGTCAAGTATGTCGGGCCGCTTACCTACGGCCAGTCATTCATCGTGCGCGCCACCATCGTCGAGTGGGAGAACCGGCTCAAGATCGAGTATGTGGTCCGCGATGCCGCCAGCGGCCGGCGCCTGACCAAGGGCTACACCATCCAGGTGGCGGTGGACATGGCCAGTGGCGAGATGCAGTACGTCTGCCCGCCGGTCCTGCTGGCGTGCCTTGGCTTGCAAGACGGGGCGCAGCCGGAGCGCCAGGCATGATGCGCCGCCGCCTGTTGCTGGTGCTGTGCTGCGCCGTGCTGGCTGGCCCTGGCCTTGCCGTCGCGGCCGCGCCGGATTTGCTGGCCTCGGTGGCTGCGCGCCTGTCCGATGCCCCGGTCATCCACGGACGCTTCGAGCAGACGCGCCGCCTGTCCGGCTTTGCCAATCCGCTGGTCTCGCGCGGTGACTTCGTGCTCGCGCGCGAGCGCGGCGTGGTGTGGAGCACCCGTGAGCCGTTTGCGTCCAGCCTGCTGGTCACGCCGGACCGGCTGGTCATGCGCGGTGCCGATGGCCGCGTGCAGCAACAGTTGCAGGCAGACGCCCAGCCCGCCATGCGGGTCGTGGGCGAATCGGTGATTGCCGTGCTGCGCGGCGACCTGCGCGCGTTGTCCACACGTTTCGAGGTGGCCGGCCAGCTGGTTGGCAAGAGCGGCTGGACCCTGACGCTGACGCCGACCGACGCCGGCATGCGGCGCGTATTCAGCCGCATCGAGCTGGCCGGGGACCGCTTTGTGCGCAACGTGCGCCTGGAAGAAGGCAGCGGCGACAGCACCACCGTCAAGCTGATCGACCCGAGTGCGGCCGGCAAGCTTGGCGCGGACGAGGAGAAGCGCTTTGAGTAAGGCGGCAAAGGTGGCGAAGGCCGCAAAGGCCGCCCCGGCCACCGGCAAGCCCGCGCACGGGCTCAGCACCCTGGAGCGGGTGCTGGCCGTGGCGTGGCTGCTGCTGGTGATCGCGCTGACGGTGCATCAGTTGCAGTTCTGGCGCGCCTCGCGGCTCGACACCGATGTGATGGCCTTGTTGCCCACCAGCCAGCGCACCGCCACCGCCGACCGCGTGCTGCGCCGGCTGGCCGATGGCGTCTCGCGCGAGATCGTGGTGCTGGTCGGCGCGCCCGACTGGGCCCGCGCCCGCGCCGCCGCCGACCGCTTCAGCGCGGCTGCGAAACCGAAAGCAAGCTTGCTGCAGCCGGTGGACCGCATCGCCAGTTTCGACCTCGACGCGGCGCTAGCCTTCTACCGGCCTTACCGCGACCGCCTGCTTACCGACAGCCAGCGCGCCATGCTGCGCCAGGCGGATCCCGATGCACTGTCCCAACAGGCGCTGACCCGGCTCTACCAGCTTTCCACTGGCCCGCGCCTGACCGACTGGGCAGCCGACCCGATCGGGCTCTGGCAGGACTGGTGGCTGTCGCGCGCGGCGATTACGCGCGTGCATGAGCGTGATGGCCGCGCAGCGCTCAGCGCCGAGGGCAAGGAGTGGGTGCTGCTGACGTATCGCATCACCAAGCCTGCGTTCTCGGTGAGCGGAAATACGGACTACGGCGACGTGCTGCAGCTGGGCGAGCGCGCCGCCGCGCAGGGCGATGACGGCGTCCACGTGGTGGCCGCCGGCATTCCCTTGCACGCGGAAGCCGCCGCATCCCAGGCCAACCTGGAGATGAACGTGATCGGCTGGGGCTCGCTGGCGGCGGTCTTGCTGCTGGTCTGGCTGGCCTTCCGTTCGCTGCGCCCGATCATCCTGGTGGGGCTGTCGCTGCTGATCGGCACGGCTGCCGCGGTGTCGGCCACCGCGCTGGTCTTTGACCGCGTCCACCTGATCACGCTGGTGTTCGGGGCCAGCCTGGTGGGCGTGGCCGAGGACTTCGGCATTCACTATTTCGTGTCGCGCCAGGCCAGCCCTGGCGTGTCGCCGCCGCAGGTGATGCGCCGGCTGCTGCCGGGCATGGCGCTGGCGCTGTCGACCAGCGTGGTGGCCTACCTGGCGCTGGGCATCGCGCCGTTCCCGGGGCTGCGGCAAATGGCGCTGTTCTCGGCCGTGGGACTGGTGGCGGCTTTCCTGACCGTGGTGTTCTGGTTCCCGCTGCTCGACCGCGGCCAGCTGCGCCAGACGCGCCTGTCGAGCTGGCTGACCGCCAGCCTGGCGCGCTGGCCGCGCGTGGGCATGGATCGCGCTTCGATGCTGCTGCTGGGCGCCCTGGCCTTGTTCATCGCACCGGGGCTGTGGCAGGTCAGGGTGGCGGATGACGTGCGCCAGCTGCAAAGCTCGCCGCCGGCGCTGATCGAGGCGCAGCGCACCGCCGGGCGCTTGCTGGGCACGCCGAGCCCCGCCCAGTTCCTGCTGGTGCGCGGCGACTCGCCGGACCAGGTGCTGGCGCGCGAGGAAGCGGTCAAGGCGGCGCTGGCGGGCGTGGTGGCGCGCGGCGAGCTGGAGGGCTTCCTGGCCATCTCCGATTGGGTGCCATCGGCGTCCCGCCAGCATGCCGATGCCACGCTGACGCACGGCCTGGAGGCCGCCGTGCGCGAGCGCGTGGCGCGCGCGGTGGGCGGCGCCGTGGGTGCGCCCAATGCCGCCGCGCCGGACCGTGTGCTGACGTTGCCGGCGTGGCTGGCGAACCCGGTTTCCGAGACGTTGCGCCACCTTTGGCTGGATCGCGAGGGTCAGGGCTACGCCAGCGTCATGCTGCTGCGCGGGCTGGACAAGCCCGCCACCATTGCGCTGATCGAGGCGGCGGCGGCCAAGGTGCAGGGCGTCGAGTGGGTGGACCGCGTGGCCGACCTGTCCTCGCTGCTCAAGCATTACCGCGTGCTGATGACCTGGCTGCTGGGTGCCGGCGCGCTGGGCGTGGCGCTGTTGCTGGCATGGCGCTATGGCAGGGCCTCGTGGCGGGCGCTGGTGCCGACCTTGCTGGCGGCGGTATTCAGCGTGGCGCTGCTGGGCTGGCTGCATGTGCCGCTGCAACTGTTCTCCGTGCTTGCGCTGGCGTTGCTGCTTGGCGTGGGCGTGGACTACGGCATCTTCCTGCTGGAGCATCCCGGCGACGGCGAGTCATGGACGGCGATCGTGCTTGGCGCGGCCAGTACGCTGCTGGCCTTTGGCCTGCTGGCGTTGTCGTCCACGCCTGCGCTGCATGCCTTTGGCATGACCATGCTGTCGGGCGTGGGGGCGGTATGGGTGCTGTCGCCATGGTTCCGGCCGCACGCGCCGCACGTGCCGCATGGGCATACGCACTAGTTGCATGTTGAAGTAGCAGCAAGACAGGTAGCAAGACAGATAGCAAGACAAATAAAACCAACAAGATCAACGAGTCAAACAGGGTTGCAAATGAATACCGAACAGGTGGATGTCCTTATCATCGGCGCCGGCCCGGCGGGCTCCGTGGCGGCGGGCCTTTTGCGCAAGCGCGGCATTGATGTGCTGGTGCTCGAGAAAGAGACCTTCCCGCGCTTCTCGATCGGGGAAAGCCTGCTGCCGCAGAGCATGGCCTACATCGAAGAGGCGGGCATGCTGCAGGCGGTGGTCGAAGCCGGCTTCCAGTACAAGAACGGCGCTGCCTTCGTGCGTGGCGACCGCTATACGGATTTCGATTTCCGCGACAAATTCTCCGCCGGCTGGGGCACCACCTACCAGGTCCAGCGCGCGCGCTTTGACGACGTGCTGATCCGCGAGGCGCAGAAGCAGGGCGCCGAGGTCCGTTTCAAGCACCAGGTGAGCGCGGTCGACCTGGAGGGCGAGCAGCCTTGCGTCACCGTGCGCGACCCGGATGGCAAGGTGTACCAGGTGCGCGCGCGCTTCTTGCTGGATGCCTCGGGTTTCGGTCGCGTGCTGCCGCGCCTGCTGGACCTGGAGTCGCCGTCGAACTTCCCCGTGCGCAGCGCCATCTTCACCCACGTGGAAGACCGCATCCCGCTGGGCACCTTCGATCGCAACAAGATCCGCGTCAGCGTGCATCCGGAGCATGTCGATGTCTGGTACTGGACCATTCCGTTCTCGGACGGCCGCTGCTCGCAGGGCGTGGTGGCGGAAAAGCGCTTCCTCGACCAGTACACAGGGACCGAGACCGAGCGGCTGCGGGCGCTGGTGGGCGAGGAGCCCGGCCTTGCCAAGCTGCTGGCCAACGCCGACTGGGACACCCCGGCCCGGCAGATCGCCGGTTACTCGGCCAACGTGAAGTCGCTGTGGGGCAAGGGCTATGCGTTGCTGGGCAATGCGGGCGAATTCCTCGACCCGGTGTTCTCGTCCGGCGTCACCATTGCCTTCAAGTCCGCCAGCCTGGCCACGGCCTGCCTGGCGCGCCAGTTGAATGGCGAGACGGTGGACTGGCAGGCCGACTACGGCCGCCCGCTCAAGGACGGCGTGGATTGCTTCCGCACCTTTGTGCAAGCGTGGTACGAAGGCAGCTTCCAGAAGCTGATTTTCCATCCCAATGCCACGCCGGAAATCCGCCGCATGATCTCGGCCATCCTGGCGGGCTATGCCTGGGACCGCACCAACCCGTTCGTCACCGAGTCGCGGCGCCGCCTTGGCGTGCTGGAGCAGCTTTGCGAAGCCTGATCGCCAGGCATCACTGCATTGGCGCCGCGCTGGCGCGGATGCTGCTGGGTGTTGCCGCGTGTGCGTTGCTGCTGGCGGGCTGTGCCGGCCCGGGCGCGGGGCCGGCGGCGGGTTCCGCTGCGCCGCCTGCCGCGCCCGCCTTGCCTGCCGAGCAGCAGCCCGTGCCGTTGCTGCGCCTGCCGCCGGCATCGCTGGGCCGCGAGCTGGCGCTGCAGCAGCAGATCACCGTGGTGTACCGCACCCCGCGCGGGGAGGAGCGCCGCGAGATCCAGGCCCTGCTGGAAGCCGACGCCACCCACACGCGGCTGGCCGCGCTGGCTGGCGGGCAGGTGCTGGCGCGGCTGGACTGGGATGGGCAGGACCTGCGCGTGGTGCGCTCGCCCTGGGCGCCGGCCGAGCTGGTGCCGGAGCGTATCCTGAGTGAAATGCAGTTGTCGTTGTGGCCGGTCGGGGCGATTGCCGCGGCCTTGCCGGCGGGCTGGCGCCTGGAGGTCGAGGCCGGCCTGCGCGTGCTGCGCGAGGGTGGCGAGGTGGTGGCGCAGGTGCGCTATCCGGACCCGCAAACGATCGAGTTCGAGCAATACCGCGATGGCTATCGGCTGACCATCCGCACCCTGCCGCCGGCAGGGCAAGGAGGGACGAAATGAATGTCTTTATTAACGCACTGGGCGTGACCTGCGCGCTGGGCGACGGCGCCGATGCCGTGCGCGCGGCGCTCTGGCGCGGCGACGCCCCGCAGGGCGGCGAGGTGACCGAGCTGTACAGCCCGGGCCGCCCGCTGCAGCTCGGCACGGTCAACACCGCGCTCAGCCTGCCGGACGACACGCCACGGGTGCACCGTACCCGCAACAATGCGCTGCTGTATCACGCGGCGCTCCAGTTCATGCCGCAGGCGCAGGCCGCCATCGCCCGGGTTGGCCCGGCGCGGGTGGCCGTGGTGCTGGGCACCAGTACCTCCGGCATTGCCGAGGGCGGCGTGGCCGTGCGCGCGCGCGCCGCCACCGGCGCGTGGCCGGAGGGTTTCCACTACGGGCAGCAGGAGCTGGGCTCGCCGGCGCAGTTCCTGGCTGGCGTGCTGGGCGTGACCGGCGTGGCCTACACGCTGTCCACCGCCTGCTCGTCGAGCGCCAAGGCGCTGGCGGCTGCCGCGCGCCTGCTGCGCAGCGGCATGGCGGACGTGGTGATCGCGGGTGGAGCGGACACCCTGTGCTCCTTCACCGTCGCCGGCTTCAGCGCGCTGGATTCCGTCTCGGCGTCGCGCTGCAACCCGCTGTCGGCCAACCGTTGCGGCATCAACCTGGGTGAAGGCGCTGGCTTGTTCCTGCTGTCCGCGGAACCGGGACCGGTGCGCCTGGCCGGCTGTGGCGAGACCTCCGACGCGCATCACATGTCGGCGCCGGACCCCAGCGGCGCCGGTGCGCGGGCCGCCATGCTGCAGGCGCTGGAGCGCGCCGGGCTTGCGCCCGCGGACATCGATTACCTCAACCTGCACGGCACCGCCACGCCGCAGAACGACGCCATGGAAGCGCTGGCATGCGCCGCGGTGTTCGGCGCCGACCTGCCGCTTAGCTCGACCAAGCCGATGACCGGGCACGCGCTCGGCGCGGCCGGTGCCATTGAGGCCGCGCTGATGTGGCTGACGCTGGTCGACAACCCGCACGGCCGCCTGCCCCCGCACTGGTGGGACGGCGTGCCCGATCCGGCCTTGCCGGCGCTGCGCGTGGTGGCCCCCGGCGAAACGCTGGGCCGCGCGCCGCGCTACGTGATGAGCAATTCCTTCGCATTTGGCGGCAGCAATAGCGCCGTGATACTGGGAGCCGGCTGACCATGACCACGACGTCCCTTGCCGCGTTGCCGGCAATCGCCGAGGTGCTGCCGCACGCCGGCGGGATGCGCTTGCTGGATGAGCTCTTGCGCGCCGATGAGGAACACGCGGTGGCGCGCACCACGGTGCGCGCCACCCAGCTGTTTGTGGATGAGTCCGGCATGCCGGGCTGGGTCGGCATCGAGTACATGGCGCAGACCATTGCCGCCTGGGCCGGCGCGCAGGACTGGCGCGCCGGCCGGGCGCCTGGCATCGGCTTTCTGCTTGGCTCGCGGCGCTATGAATGCGATGTGCCCGCGTTCCCGGTGGGCAGCGTGCTGACCATACAAGTGCGCGCCGAGCTGGTCGGCGACAACGGGCTCGGCATGTTTGCCTGCTCGCTGTCGCTGGGCGAGCGCGAAGTGGCGCGCGCCAACGTTTCCGTTTTCCAGCCTGCCGACGCGCAGGCTTTCTTGCAAGGACAACAACCATGACGAACCGAACCGTGCTCGTCACAGGGTCTTCGCGCGGCATCGGCCGTGCCATCGCGCTGCGCATGGCGCGCGAGGGCTACGACGTGGTGGTGCATTGCCGCGCCCGGCGCGATGAAGCCGAATCGGTGGCCGACGCGATCCGCGCCCTGGGCCGCACCGCACGCGTGCTTTGTTTCGACGTCAGCCAGCGGGAGCTGGCCGCGGCCGCGCTGCTGGCCGATATCGAAGCTCATGGCTGCTACTACGGCGTGGTCTGCAACGCGGGCATCGCGCGCGATGCGGCGTTCCCGGCCATGACCGGGGCAGAGTGGGATGAGGTGATCCACACCAACCTGGACGCCTTCTACAACGTGCTCAACCCGGTGGTGATGCCCATGGTGCAGCGGCGCAAGCCGGGCCGTATCGTCACGCTGTCCTCGGTGTCGGGGCTGGTGGGCAACCGGGGCCAGACCAACTACAGCGCGGCCAAGGCCGGCGTGATCGGTGCGACCAAGGCGCTGGCCATCGAGCTGGCCAAGCGCGCCATTACCGTCAACTGCGTGGCGCCCGGCCTGATCGATACGGAAATGGTCGAGGAACACGTGCTGGAGGAAGCCTTGCGCATGATCCCGGCACGCCGCATGGGCACGCCGGACGAGGTGGCTGCGACCGTGGCGTTCCTGATGTCCGCCGATGCGGGCTATATCACCCGGCAGGTGATTTCGGTCAACGGGGGGATGTTCGGATGAAGCGAGTCGTCATTACCGGAGCCGGCGCAGTCTGCTCCCTGGGCAACGACTGGGCGAGCGTGCGCGAGCGCCTGGCCAGCGGCCGCAACGCGGTCGTGCAGATGCCGGAGTGGGCCGTCTACAAGGGCCTCAACACGCAGCTTGCAGCACCTGTGCCGCCGTTCACGCTGCCGGCGCATTACACCCGCAAGGTCACGCGCGCCATGGGCCGCGTGGCGGTGATGTCGGTGCTGGCCAGCGAGGCCGCCTTGCGCGATGCGGGGCTGCTTGGCGATCCGCTGGTCACCAGCGGCAAGCTTGGCATTGCCTACGGCTCGTCCACCGGCACGCCGTCGGCTGTGGCCGATTTTGGCCGCATGATGATAGATCGCACCACCGAGGACGTCAGCGCTACCACCTACATCCGCATGATGCCGCACACCACGGCGGTGAACATCGGCGTGTTCTTCGGCATTACCGGGCGCATCCTCACTACCTCCAGTGCCTGCACCTCGGGCAGCCAGGGCATCGGCTACGCTTACGAAACCATCCGCAGTGGCCGGCAGGTGGCCATGCTGGCGGGCGGCGCCGAGGAACTGGATCCCACCGAGGCCGCTGTGTTCGATACGCTGTTCGCCACCAGCACCTGCAACGATGCGCCGCATGGCACGCCGCGCCCGTTCGACAGCGAGCGCGACGGCTTGGTGCTGGGCGAGGGCGCTGGCACGCTGGTGCTGGAGGAACTGGAGCACGCGCTGGCGCGCGGCGCGCGCATCCTGGCCGAGATCGTCGGCTTTGGCACCAACAGCGATGGCGCCCACGTGACCCAGCCCAAGGCGGACACCATGGCGCAGGCCATGCGCCTGGCGCTGGAGGATGCCGGCCTGCCGGCCTCGGCGATTGGCTACGTCAATGCCCATGGCACTGCCACCGACCAGGGCGATATCGCCGAGTCACATGCCACCCGCGAGGTGCTGGGCGACGCGGTGCCGGTAAGTTCGCTGAAGAGTTATATGGGTCATACGCTAGGCGCCTGCGGCGCGCTCGAGGCGTGGATGACGGTCGAGATGATGCGCGACGGCTGGTTTGCGCCCACCATCAACCTGGCCAACCCCGACCCGCGCTGTGCGTCGCTCGACTACATCATGGGCGAGGGCAGGCGGCTCGACATCGATCATGCGATGAGCAACAATTTTGCCTTTGGCGGCATCAACACGTCGCTGGTGTTCCGCCGCTGGCGTTGATCTGCCGGTACTACCGTGCATTTTCCTCATCAACAAAATAAACAACACCAACAACACCAACAACACCAACAACACCAAGAAAGGAAGGTCAATGAAGCACGCTCTCTCCATCCTGGCCGCAACCGCCTCGGCCGCCATGCTGTTGTCCACACCCGCAGCGGCGCGCGATACCAAGTACATGCTGCCGTTCCAGGAAGTGCTGGACATGTCGGAAGCACAGGAAAAGCTCGATGGCTCGGTCAAGTTCTTCCTGGCGGGGCAGAAGACGCCCAAGGTCCTGGAGACCAAGGAGAGCGATGTGTCCAACCGCAAGACCAACAGCTTCGGCAAGAGCGATGAAGAAGCCTGCCGCTGGGCCGCGCTGTCCGCGCTGATCGCGCTCCAGGACAAGGCCAAGACCTTCGGCGCCAATGCCGTGGTCGATGTGGTGAGCTATTACAAGAAAGACTCGGTCGCCAGCCCGACCGAGTACGAATGCCACGCCGGCGCCGTGGTGGCCGGTGTTGCGCTCAAGGGCACGTACGCCAAGGTGGCGGGCAAGTAAGGCCGCGCGCCCCCCCCCGCCATGCCGGCCGCCCGGATCCACGTTCGCGTTGCGTCGGTAGCTGGCCTGGCGGGACAGGTTCCGCCTGCCAGGCAATGGCTGGGCGCGGACGAAGCGCGGCGCCTGGACGCCCTGCAGGCCGGCCAGCGCGCCGCGCAGTTCGTGGCTGGCCGCTGGATTGCGCGCCAATTGCTGGCGCAAGCTTACGGCGGCGGCTGGCGGGACTGGACGCTGAGCGCCGCGCCGGACAGCCCGCCACAGGCCATTGGGCCTGCATCCGCTTTTCTCTCCCTCTCCCATTGCGGCGACCACGTCGCCTGTGCCGTCGGGCTGGAGCCGCTCGGCCTGGACATCGAGCGCGTGCTGCCGCGCAAGGGGCTGGATGCACTGGTGCTCGCGGTCAGCAGCGATGCCGAGCGCGCCGCCTTGCCGGCATTGCGCCCGGGCGGCGATCCGGCGGCGCAGCGCGAGGCCTTCTTCCAGCTCTGGACCCTGAAGGAAGCCTGGCTCAAGCGCGGCGGCGGGAGCCTGTTCCAGACCATGCTCGGACAAGCGGTAGCGGTGTCGCCGGCGGCAACCCCGGCCAGCGCCAATGCTTGCACCTGGCGCCACGGCGATGCCGTCCTGGCGATCCACGCCACGCCCCCCCTGTCGTTGCCGGATACCGCCCCCGCGAGCCTGCGCTACTGGTGCCTGGCGCCAGCGTCGGATGCGTCCTGAGTATCACGTCATCGCGGGCGCGATCCACGCCACTGCCGGTACGTTCGGCCTGTGTCGGGGTAAGCCCGGGTGCCCGCCATTACCCTGCGGCGCGTAACACATCGCTCGGCACGCCTTCGGTTAGACTTAGTCCTTGGTTTCGCCCCTCCCGCCCATGCAGTCGGCTAATCGAGATACCAGTCTTGCAAGGAGAAGTCCCCCATGCATGCAGTTCCGTTGCTGGATAGCAGTGCCAACGATAGCGATACCCCCGCTCCTGCCGAAGTCCCGCTGCGCGACCTGCGCCGCGTCACCATTCACCCCGATCACTGGTATCCGCTGGCCTGGTCGCGCGAAGTCAAGCGCGGCAAGGCGCATGGCGTGCGCTTTGCCGGCGAGCCGATCGTGCTGGTGCGCACGGCGTCCGGCGCGGTGTTCGCGCTCGAGGATCGGTGCGCGCACCGGCAGGTGCCGTTGCATGCGGGCGTGGTCGATGGCGAGTCGATCCGTTGCTGCTATCACGGCTGGACCTATGACTGCACCGGCCGCTGCATCGACGTGCCCTACCTGGGCCGCGAGCGCCTGCCCAACGGCGTGCGCTCCTACCCTTGCCGCGAGGTGGAAGGGCTGATCTTCGTGTTTCCCGGCAGCGCGGTGCTGGCCGACGAAACCCCGTTGCCCAGCCTGGGCTCGGTGGCCAACAAGGCCTACAAGACGCGGCGTTTTGGCCGCGAGGTGAAATGCCATTACTCGTTCATGCACGAGAACCTGATGGACATGAACCATCAGTTCCTGCACCGGCGGCAGATGGGGCAGATGCGCGCCCGCTCGCTGGGCCGCCGGCGCGGCGATGGCTGGGTCGAGGTCGATTACACCTTCGCTCGCGAGCAAGGCAAGCAGCCGGTGGGCGAAGCGCTGGTGTTCGGCGGTGGCAACAAGGGCAGCAAGGGTGGGCAAGGCGGCAAGGACGTGATGACGGTCCGTACCCTGTATCCCTACCAGACCCTGCAGATTCGTACTTCGGACGGCACGCTGGTGATGGACCTGTGGATCGTCTACGTGCCGCTCGACGCCGAGCAGCGCACCAACCGCACGTTCGGGCTGCTCTCGATCAAGAAGCCCGGCATTCCCGGCATACTGGATCTGGCCTGGCCGCTGCTGGTGTGGTTTACCGAGCGGATCTTCAAGGAGGACCGCTGGATCGTCGAGAGCGAGCAGGCGGCGCATGATGAGCAGGGCGCCGACTGGAACCAGGAGGTGTTCCCGGTCATCAACGAACTGCGCGACCTGCTGCGCGAGTGCGGCGTGCCGGAAGCACCCGCCGCGAATTGACGACGGCCATGCCGGTGGCTATTGCGAGAACCGGCTGCGCTCGTCGCGCTCGAGCGCGGAGCAGGCCGTCCTGAGGATGGCCGAGAAACGCGTCAGCGCGGGCTCGATGCGGTACGCCGGCCCGGCAATGGAAATCCCGTAGCACTCGCCCGACAGCCGCACCGGCCAGGCCAGCGCGCCAACATCGGGCAGCGACTCGCCCAGGTTGATGAAGCAGCCTTGCTCGGCGGACTTCTTCAGCTCGGCTTCGAGCTGCGCCGCGTTGGCTACCGTGCGTGGCGTGAAGCGCTCGAAGCTGAGCTGCGCGATCAGTGCGCTGCGCTCGTCCTCGGGCATGACGGACAGCAAGGCCTTGCCGATCGAGTTCGCATGGAGCTCGCGCCGCTCGCCCGCGGTGGCGATATAGCGGATCGCATGCGGGGATTCGAGTACGTCCAGGTACACCACCCACCGGCCTTCATGCAGCTTGCCGATCACCACGGTCTCGCCGGTGGCCGCGCGCAGCTCGTTCATGGTGCCGTGCACCCGGTCCAGCACCGGGTCGTGCCGCGCAATCTGCTGCGCCATGGCCAGCAGGCGGCCCGTGGGGTAATAGCCCTGGCGGCGGCCGGTCTCATACAGGTAACCCAGCGAGGTCAGGGTGCGGATCAGCGCCAGGCAGCTCGATGCCGGCACCGCCAGCAACCGGGCCAGCTCCGATAGCGACAGCGCACGCCGCTCGCGTGCGAAGGTTTCGATGATCTCGAGCACGCGCAACGCCGTCTTCACGTTCATCGGCGGCGCTTTGTTGTCGTTGGCGGTCATGAGTGGGTCAGGCCCGGATTGGCCGGAAGAGAAGCACTTATCATAGTCGATCGTCCCATGGCCCCCATGGCCGACCGCGCTGCCCGTCCGGCGCCGCGGCTCAATAGCTCACGTTCAGCCCGAGCCGGAAGCTGCGCGGCGTGCCGTAGAAGGCCGTGTTGGAAGTGGTGTGGTAGCGCTTGTCAAACAGGTTGTAGACGTTGAGCGTGGCCGAGATCTTCCTGGTGATGGGGTAGCGTGCCATCAGGTCCGCCACCGAGTAGCTGCCCTGCGTGGACCGCACACTCAGGGGGCCCGTGTTGTCGCTGTAGATCTGGCTCTGCCAGCGCAGGCCGCCGCCCACTGTCAGGCCGTTGCCAACGGCGGCAATGCGGTAGGTGGTAAACAGCTTGAACGTGTTCTGCGGGATATTGGTGTTGAGCGTAATGCCGTCCTTGTCCTGGGACAGGCTACGGGTGAAACTGACGGTGGCCTGCCAGTCGCGCGCCAGCTGGCCGGCGGCTTCCAGCTCGAAGCCGCGTGTCTTGGCGCCCGAGGCGCCGTAGTAGGCCTGCGAGCCGTCGGGCGCGAACGCGCCGGGAATCGCCACTGCCAGGTTGTCCTGCTTGACCCAGAAGAGCGCGCCGCTCACGTTGAGCTGGTTGTTGAAGAACGCGCCCTTGCCACCCACTTCATAGCCATTGCCGACCACCGGGTCGATGAAGCTGCCGCTCAGGGTGCGGTTGTTCTGCGGCTTGAAGATACTCGTATAGCTGGCGTAGGCAGACCAGTGCCTGGAGAGGTCATAGACCACGCCCACGTAGGGAGTGACCTTGCCATTCGCGGAGCGGTTGTCGACGGTGGTCGCGCCAGTGCTGTTGACCGAGTCGCGGGTGTCGGTGCTCCAGTTGGTGATGCGCGCGCCAAGCAGCACGGACAAGGCATCCGTCTGGCGCAGCCGGGCCGTGGCATACGCGGCCGTGGTTTGCTCGGCGTAGTTGTACCTGCCGACAGGCGGGTTCGGTGCGATGCCCGGCGTGCGGCCGTCCCAGGTGTAGATGTTGGCAATGCTGCCGTCCCAGCCATCGGGGCGCCAGAGCTGGTAGGTGGCGCTGTCGTAGGAGGTGCGCGCAAAGGTGGCGCCGAACACCATCTCATGCTCGCGGCCTAGCAGGCTGAAGGGCCCGGTGGCATAGAGGTCGACGCTGGTCTGCTCCGGCTTGCCGCCCCAGCGGCCGCCCCAGAGGGCCAGCCCGGCACCCGTGCTGCGGTCGGGAAAGCCGTTGCCCGCGTAGCCGAAGACCTCGTCGTAGCCGTAGGTGTCCTGGCTGACCGTGCCCTTGACGCGCCACGCGTTGTCGAAACGGTGCTCGAGCGATGCGAACAGGCTCTGGTTGCGCCGGTACGAGTAAGCCCAGTCGGCGGCGGACGATTTCGAGCGCGCCCAGTCCGTGCGTGTGCCGTCCGCGAAGTACAGGGGCAGGCCGGAGCGGGCGTGCCCTTGCAGATCGAAGCTCTGCAGCGAGAAGCCCAGGGCCGCCAGCGTGGAGGGGGTCAGGTCGGCCTCGACCACGCCGTAGACGATCTCGCGGCGCTCGTGCAGGCGTTCCACGCTGCTATTGTTTTCCTGGTAAGCGGCGACCACGCGGCCGCGCAGGGTGCCGGCCTCGTTGAACGGGGAGGAAACATCGACCCCGAAACGCCGATAGTCCCACGAGCCGCCTTCGACGCTGGCCGACGCCTGGAAGTCCCGCGTGGGTCGCTTGCGCACCAGGTTGATGGTGGCCCCGGGCGAGCCGATGCCGTTCATCAGGCCGGTGGCGCCGCGCACCACTTCCACGCGGTCGTAGATGGCCATGTCGCTGGTCTGGAACAAGTCGCCAAAGCCGCTGTTGAGCTGCAGCACGCCATCGAGCTGGTAGTTCTCCACGGCAAAGCCGCGCGCGTACGCGCTGCTGCTGTCGGAGCCCAGGTTGCCGCTCTGGTTGATGGTGAGGCCGGGGGTCCGGGTGATGACGTCGGTCAGCGCGTTCAAGCCCTGGTCGTCCATTTGCTGGCGGGTCATGACGCTGACCGACTGCGGCGTTTCGCGCAGGCTGATGCCCAGGCGGGTGGCGGTGCTGCTGGCATCGCTGGTGTAGGAGCCGCTGCCTTGCGTGATGCCGTCGCCCGGGCCGCTGGCCGTGACTTTGACCTCCGCCAGCATGGGGGCGCCATCCGGCGCAGGCGCGGCGGATGGCGCGCTGCGTTTGCGCAGGCGATAGCCGCCGCTGGGGCCGCTGACCGCCTCGAGTTGCTGGCCGGACAGCAGCTTGGCGAGCGCTTCGGCAACGGTGTAGATGCCGCGCAGGCCTTCGCTGCGCAGGCCTTGGGTGAGCTCCGGATCGATGGCGACCAGCACCCCCGCTTCGCGCCCAAAGCGCCCGAGCACCTGGTCCAGCGAGCCCGCGCCGATGTCGTATGCCTTGCTGCCGGCCGGGGCGGCCTGCGCCTGGGCGATGGCCGGCATCATCACTGTCGCGCCCAGCGCGCAGCCGAGCAGGGCGGCGCGTAGCGCCAGCACCAGCGGCGTGTGCCGGTAGCGGTCGCGAGGCTGTGACGAGGGCATGTTCCCTTGCCGGTTGGGGCAAGCGTTGGGGCGGTGCGCCATGGTGCGGATTCCTCCTGGTTCTCGTGTCATCGAATTGCTTTTGGCTGCATGGCGGCATGGCTGCTGCAGCGTTGCTAATTCACTTGATGCGCGAGAAACGGAAAGCTGCCGCCCGCGGCAAAAATAGTGTCGGGAGAGAGCGGACGAACAAGGCGCATGCGCTGCGCCGTGCTTACCTGGGGGCCACGCGGACCCAGTAGCGGGTGAGGTAACGCACCTGCACGGGCAGCGTTTGTTCTAGGATGGCGAGCACCGCATCGGTGTTGTCGAGCGGGAAGGCGCCCGACACGCGCAGGGCGGCGAGCGCCGGATCGCACCGCAGGCTGCCGGCGCGGTAGCGCGCCAGCTCCGCGATGAACTGGCCCAGCGGCATTTGCTCCGCCACGAGCATGCCGTCCAGCCATGCGCTGGCTTGCGGGTGCATGGCTGATGGCGTATCGACGGCGGTGGACGTAAACGCGGTTTCCTGGCCTGCATCAAGGCGAAACGGCTCGCCGCCCTGGCGCGTGCGGATCTGCACCGCGCCCTCCAGCACCGAGACGTTGATCGGGTCGCGCTTGTAGGTGGTGCCGTCGGGCGAGAGCTGTCCTTCGCGGAGGATGAAGCGCGTGCCCAGCGGCGTGATGCCGCCGTTGCGGGTCGTGACGGTGAAGGGCCTGGCGGCCGGGTCGTGACCTGTGGTGACCTGGATTTCGCCGGCCAGCAAGACCAACTCGCGCAGCGCCGGCGCGAAGCGCACGTCGATGGCGGTGCCGGTGTTGAGCACCACGCGGGTGCCGTCGGCCAGTGCGATGGTGCGGCGCTCGCCGCTGCCGGTGCGGTAGTCCGCGGCAAGGGCGCTCAGGGCGCTCCACCTGTGCCAGGAGAGCTGCTCGCGCGCCAGCCATGCGCCGCTTGCCGCGATGCCTACGCCAGCAATGGATTTCAGCGCGCTGCGGCGGGAGACGCTGCTGGCCCGGCGCACGCGCCCGGCGGTGCCGCCAGGGTTGGCCACATGGAGCGCCTTGCGGGCGACGGACGGCGGCATCTGGTCCAGGCCGGCGCGCAGGTCCTGTCCGAGCAGGGCCATGCGCCGCCAGGCGAGCTCGTGAGCCGGGTCGGCCTGGCGCCATTGCTCGCAAGCCGCAAGGTCGGCAGCGGTGGCCTCACCGGATTGCAGGCGCGACATCCATTGCGCCGCCGCTTCGACGATCTGCATGTCGATGCGCGCCTTGGCGGGCTGCGTCATCCGTACACCGCGGTATAGCAATGCAGGAAGGCCTTGCTCATCCATTTCTGGACCACGTTGACGGTGACGCCGAGCCGCTGCGCGATGTCCTTGTAGGCCAGGCCGTCCAGTTGCGACAGCAGGAAGGCCTCGCACACGCGCGGGGGAAGCTGCTCGAGCACCGTGCTGACGGCGGTGAGCGCCTCCACCACCAGCGCGCGGGTCTCGGGCGACGGGGCGGCGGCTTCGGGCTGCAGGGCGAGCGCTTCCAGGTAGGCGCGTTCCAGCGCCAGGCGCCGGAAATATTGCGCGGTCAGGCGGCTTGCTACGGTGGTCAGGTAGGCGCGCGGCTCGCGTAGCGAGCTAGCGTCGCAAGCCACCAGCAGCCGTGCAAACGTGTCCTGGGCCAGGTCGGCTGCGTTGTCCGCATTGCCCAGCTTGCGCCATAGCAGGTTGACGAGCCAGCCGTGGTGATTGCGGTAAAGCGCGTGGAGTTCCGACTGGGGAAGGGTGTCTGCCGTGACCATGGCGCCTGTGTGATGCGGGCGCCCGGCGCCAAACGCTATTGAGAATGATTCGCATTGTATGTGAGATCGTGACTCAAAGACAAGGCATGCATCGCTGCCGGCACGGATTGGTACATCCCCTTTCCCTCTGCCTCTCGCTGGCGCCGCTACGCATCCGGTTGCCATCCGCCTCCCAACGCCTTGTACAAGAGCACCGCGCCTTGCAGGCCCGCCAGGCGCAACTGGGCGGCGTCGTCTTCGGCGCTGTACAGGGTGCGTTGCGTGTCCAGCACGCTCAGCAGCGTCTGCGCGCCGGCGCGATAGCGCCGCTGCGCCAGCGCGAAGGCGTGCCGGGCCTGTGCCAGTTCCTCATCCTGGGCAATGCGCTGGGCGTTCACGCCGGCCATGGTGTTGAGTGCGACTTCGACATCGCCCGAGGCCGCGACGATAGCGCGGCGGTAATCCGCCAGCAGTTCCTGCTTTTGTGCAATGGCCAGGTCGTGCCCGGCGGCCAGCTTGCCGGCGTTGAAGATCGGCGCCAGCACGCCGGCGGCAAGCGAGTAGACCGGGTTCTCGAACAACGTGCGCAGGTGGTCGCTCTCCACGGTGGCGTTGGCCGTCAGCGCAAGGCGCGGCAGCATCAGCGCGCGGGCCAGGGCGATGTTGCCGTCGGCGGCGGCGAGCCGGGCTTCGGCCGCGGCCAGGTCGGGGCGGCGCGTCAGCAGCGCGGCCGGCAGGCCGCTGTCGATGGCGGGCTGGCGCAGGCTGGCAAGGCTGGCCGTCTCGACCTCCAGGCCGCTGGCGGACTGCCCGAGCAGGATCGCCAGCGCGACCAGGCTATCGTTGGCGCGCTGCGCCAGCAGCCGCAAGGTGCGCTCGCGGCTGGCCACCAGGCCGCGCTGCTGGGCCAGTTCAAGCGCGGTGGCGCTGCCGGCGCGCTGGCGCGCATCGACCACGGCCAGCACGCTGCGCGCGTTCTCCAGCATGCGCGTGGCAATGCCGATGCGCTCGCGCAGGCTGACGGTCTGCAGCCAGGCCAGCGCGACTTCTGCGGTGACCGAAAGTGTTGCCGCATCTTGCGCGAAGCCCGCGGCGCGCAGCGATGCGGCGGCGCTGCCGGCGGCGCCGCGGTTGCCGCCCCACAGGTCGAACTCGTAGCTGGCCGCCAGCCCCAGCCGCAAGTTCGCGGTGCTGTCGCTGCTGCTGACGCCTGAGCTGCCATCGTGCTGCGCGTCGGCCGAGCCGGTAAGCGCCGGCAGCAGCGGTGCGCGCGCAATGACGACGCTGGCGCGGGCCTGCTGCACGCGCGCATAGGCTGCGGCGATGCTGGGGTTGTCCGCGCGGGCCCGCCGCACCAGCGCGTCCAGTTCGGCATTGCCGATGGACTCCCACCACGCCGCGCTGACGGGATCGGCACCGGCGCGGTCCTGCGGCGCGAAGCGCCATTGCGCTGGCGCGGTGGGCAGGGCGGCATCGGGCGCGGCCGGCGCGGCGCAGCCCGCGGCGGCCATGACGGCGGCCAGCGTGACCAGGAGGGTCAGTGAATGCAGGGTGTTTATCTTGTTCATTCGCTTGCCACTGCTTGTGAAAGGTCCACCCGCGCCGCGTGGCGCCCGTGTTCGACCGGGCCAATGGCCAGGATGGCGATGCCGGTGAGAGGAAGGCGTTGGTGAGCCAGCGCCATGGGTCAGGGGTCTTCGGTCGAGAAAGTGGCGATACGGGCTGGACTGGCCGTATCGCGGGAGGTTGGCATCGAGAAGCGGGAGAGTGGGCGCGGCCCCCGTGCCGGCTAAGGCGGCAGCGCCAGGCTTGCCGCGGCGAACGCCGTGGCCGGCAGCGCCAGGGCCGCGGCCGTGCGCGGGAAATAGGCCAGCAGCAGCACGAAGGCCAGCGCCCCGGCACTGACCGAGCCTGCCCACACTACCGCGCCTATGCTGGCGCCCCAGCCGCGCAGGCAGGGCAGCGCGGCCAGGGCCAGCAGCAGCCAGCCGCAGCTGCGCAGCAGCCAGCGCGCGGGGGCGGCCGGCGGCGCGGCATTGCGCCCCCGGACCTGGCCGTGGTGCCGATCCATCGCCAGGCTGAGGCTGGCCATGCCGGCATAGCAGAACGCCACGCTGGCCAGGGCGGCGAGCGTTGGGGGCATCGAACTCAGCGCCATCATGCGTCCCCAAGCGCGGCCACGGCGCGGCCGCGCTTGGCCGGTGAACGGGGCATGGTCTGGCGGCCGCCCCGGCCGCCCCGGCGGACCCTGGCGGCGGCCCACAGCAGCAGGGCGCCGAGGGCCAGAGCGCCGAGTTCCAGCCCCGCGCTTTGCCCGTCTCCGTGTGCCAGGTAGCGCAGGACGTGCCAGCCGGTGGTGAGCGCATTGAGCAGCGGCAAGGCCAGGCAGAGCAGGCCGGCCAGTGCCAGTTGCCGGGGCCAGGCGCTAGCCGGCGGGCTGGCCAGTGCGTGGGCCGCGGCGGCCAGCCACATGGCGAAGAAGACTGCGATCTCCCACTCGTGGCGCTCTGGCAGTGCCACGGGCAGCAGCCGGTTGCCCCAGAGGTATCCCGCGCACGCGATCGCCAGCCCGCCGATCGCCGCCACGTTCAGGCGGTCGATGGCGCCGTAGACGCGCGCGCTGGCCGCGCCGAACTCCTGGGCCTTGCGATTGCCGCGCTTGGCCGAAAACAGCAGCAGGCCGGTGGCCATCATGGCGGCGCCCGCCAGTCCGCAGGCAAAGTAGAGCCATTTCACCGCATAACCGCCGAAGCGTGCCATGTGCAGCGTGCGCATGACCGAGCCGGCAACCAGCGGCGCGGCGCCGCCGGTGCCCACCATTTCATCCTCGGCCTTGGTCGACAGGTAGGCGCCGCTCACGCCGTCATAGTGCAGTTCGCGCTGGGCGGCAAAGGCCAGGCCGTCGTACCGATAGGGGCCTGCGATGGCGACGCTGGCCGTGCTGGTGCCTGGCCGCGTCACGGCGACCGATCTGATCGCGCTGTCTGCGCTGTCTGCGCTGTCCGCGCCGGCCCCGGCGGCCAGGCGTTCGCGTGCATCAGCCAGCAGCGTGGGCAGCGCCACCAGCGCGGCCGGCGCGCCCGCTGGCGGCAGGGCCTTGGGTTCGAGCCAGCCAGCCTGGCCGAGCGCCCGGAACAGCTTGGCCTCGCTGCCTTCGTAGTAGGTACGGATGCCCGCTGGCATGGTGTCCGGCCACCAGATGACCAGCCCGGTGTAGGCGATCATCAGCAGGAAAGGCAACGTCAGCACGCCCAGGGCATTGTGCGCATCCAGCCAGGAGCGCTGGCCCTTGCCCGGGCGGAAGGTGAAGAAGTCCTTGAAGAAGCGCTTGTGCGTGACGATGCCCGACACCATTGCCACCAGCATGACCATGGTGGCGGCAGCGATGATCCACACGCCCGTCATGCCCGCATGCAACGCATAGTGAAAGAGCACGAAATGCTGCCCGCCCAGCGTGTCCCGGGCGGGCGGGAGCACGGTGCCGGTGATGGGGTCGAGGCGAACCTCCCGGGCTTGGCCATCGCCGCCGCTGGCCTGCCCATCCCAGTGCAGATGCATGGCGGCATCGTCGCTGGCGGGAAACGCGATCTCCCAATGGGCGGATTGCGGCGCATGGCGCTCCAGGTAGTGCTGGGCATGGGCAAGGGCGCGTTCGTTGTCCACCGCGCCAGCGGCGACCATCAGCCGTTCCGGCTGCATCCAGCGTGTGACGGCGGCGTGGAACACACCCAGGCTACCGGTCAGGAACACCGCGAACAGCAGCCAGCCCAGCCACAGGCCGCACCAGGTATGCAGCCACGCCATCGATTGGCGCAAAGAGGTCTTCATGGCCGGCCCTGCATCCAGTGGCCAGCGCCGGCCGCGAGCAGAAGCACCGCGGTGGGCGCCAGCAGGCCCAGCCAGGCGCGGCCGGGCGTGCGTGCGGCGAAGGCCCAGAGCGCGGCGCCGGTGTAGATGGCGTAGCTGAACAGGCTGGCCGTCATGACGGCCTCGGCCCGCAAGGCCGGCAGCAAGGCGGCGGGAGCCACGATGCTGGCCGAGGCGAGCAGGTAGCCACCCAGGATCGCCGCGCCTGCGCGCGAGGCGATCCGCATGGCCAGCGAAGGGGCGGGCGAGCGCGGCGATGGGCAGGCGCGCAAGGAACGGGGAGAACGTCCAGCGTCCGGGGGCAGGCGGGAAGCCAAGGTGCGGTTTACCTTTCCGAGGGCGGGCTAAGTTGGGAAGACAGCGCTATGAGAGATGCGTCAGGACCGATGCCGCAAAGGCTGCAGCGTCTCTGTATCCCTGATGCGCGAGATCGCGGAATCTGCCGGGGTTGCCGGTAAATTTCTGCTTTGTGCCTAAATGGGCATTTAAATCTGCTGCGGAGGCGGTTGAGGCGCCGTAGGCTGGCTGAAACAGTTGACTAGTTTTTTCATGGGGATAAAATAACTTTCACAAACATGAAAAACAGCCGGGCATCACAGCCGCCCTCATGGGGTCGCGGCGTAGCCGGCATGGAGACTGCAATGACCCCCTCGTCGTCCTCACCGATCTACTTTGTCCGTGCCGAAGACGTGCCCGGCTACCACCCGGCCAATCATGTCGGCACGCTGAACCGACGCATCATCGGCCGCGAGAACGTCGGCGCCACCCAGCTGGAAGTCATCCACGGCACCATCGAGCGCGGCAAAGGTGCCTTGCCGCACGCGCATCCCGGCATCGAGCAGGTCTGCTATGTGCTGGAGGGCAGGGCGCGCGCCGAGGTGAACGGGCAATCGCGCGAGCTCGGCCCCGGCGACTGCTGCTTCTTCCCGGCCGAGGCCATGCATGTGTTCACGGTGATCAGCGACGAGCCCGTGAAGCTGCTGGTGATCTACGCCCCGCCTTACGAGGAATCCCCGGAGCGCGTGATCCGTCCCGCCTGAGGAGCGCTGCCGAACGCTGCAGTTTGCTGCCATTTCGCCTGGGTGCCCGCACCCGATACGACGTTTGTTGTTCAAGCCTGGTAGGAGATTCCAATGACACTGTCTTCGCGACGCCGTTTGCTCGTTTGCGCCGCCATCTGGGGCGCCATGCCCGCATTGGCGTGGAGCAGCACCTATCCCGCCAAGCCGATCCGCATGGTGGTGCCTTTCGCGCCGGGCGGCGCCTCCGACGTGGTGGCGCGGCTGGTGTCGCAGAGGCTGGCGGAGGCCTTGAAGCAGCCGGTGGTGGTGGAGAACCGCCCCGGCGCCAATGGCATCATCGGCACCGATATGGTCGCGCGTGCCGCCCCCGATGGCTATACGCTGCTGCTCAACACCGCGGGCGCGCAGACGCTCAGCCCCGTGCTGTACAAGGCCGGTTACGAGCCGCTGAAGAGCTTTGCGCCGATCAGCCTGATCAGCAGCATCGGCTTTGTGATGGTGGTCCACCCGTCGGTGCCCGCCAAGACCGTGCAGGAGTTCGTCGGGCTGGCCCGCGCCAAGAGCCGTCCGCTGAGTCTGTCGGCCGGCAGCAGCATGATCGAGCTGATCGGGGAGACGTTCAAATCCACCGCCGGCACCCCGGACGTGGTCAGTGTGTCGTACCGGGGCACCGGCCCGCAGATGCAGGCCGTGGTGGCGGGCGAGGTCGACATGACCATCGATCCCTTCAACTCGATGGCGATGATCCGGGCTGGCAGGCTGCGCCCGCTGGCCGTGCTGTCGCCCAAGCGCTCGCCAGCGCTGCCCGATGTGCCGACCATGCAGGAGGCCGGGATCCAGGGCATGAACTTCAATTCCTGGGCCGGGCTGCTGGCGCCCGCGGGCACGCCGAAGGAAATCGTCACCCGGCTGAACCAGGAAATCGTGCGGATCGTCGCGATGCCGGATATCCGGGAGCGCCTTGCCGCCATCGACTATGAGGCCGTCGGCAGCACGCCCGAGCAGTTTGCCACCGTCATTGCCGACGACGCCGCGCGCTGGGCCAAGCTGGTCAAGGACACGAACTACAAGGAGAAGACCGCGCCATAAGGCGGCATGGTGCCCAGGGGCATCGCAAAGACAAAGCTGACAACGCTAACAAAGCTAGTCCACGACAACGAGATGGCTAGCCAAAAAACAGGAGACAACACGATGCCAAGCCTCACCACGCTGCTGCGCGCCGCGCTGCCATTGCTGAGCCTCGCCGCAGCGCCGTTCGCGGCGGCGGCCGACGCTTATCCCAGCAAGCCGATCCGCATGGTGGTGCCGTTCGCCGCCGGCAGCGGCACTGACGCGGTGGCCCGCATCACCGCCAAGGAACTCGGCGACGCACTCAAGGCCAATGTGGTGGTGGACAACCGCCCCGGGGCAAATGGCGCGATTGCCGCCGAGATCGTCGCGCAGGCCGCGCCGGACGGCTACACGCTGTTCATGACCACCAACACGACCCATTCGGCCAATCCTTCGCTGATGAAGAAGCTGCCGTATGACCCGATCCGCGACTTCACGCCGGTGGCGCGCATGGGCAACCTGCCGTTCATGCTGGTGGTCAACCCGAAGCTGCCGGTCAAGACCGTGGCGGACCTGATCGCCTACGCGCGCACGCATCCGGGCATGTCTTACGCCAGCGGCAACAGCACCGGCATCGTGTCGGGCGCCACGCTCGGGCGCATGGCCGGGCTGGACCTGTTGCATGTGCCGTACAAGAGCACGCCGCCGGCCATGACCGACGTGATCGCGGGGCAGGTGCCGATGATGTTTGTCGACGTGGCGGCCGGCATTGCCAACGTGAAGGCGGGCAAGCTGCGGGCGCTGGCGGTGACTACCGCGCAGCGCAGCCGGCTGCTGCCGGAGCTGCCGCCGCTGGCCGACACGCCTGAGCTGAAAGGCTTCGATATCACGTCCTGGAATGGCGTGTTCGCGCCAGCGAAGGCGCCTGCGGAGGTGGTCGAGCGGCTCAACCGCGAGCTGTCGCGCATCGCCGCGAGCAAGGAAGTCGCTCCGCGTTTCGAGGCGCTGGGCTTTGAGGCATTCGGGCAATCGCCCAAGCAGTTCTCCGGCTTCGTGGCTGGCGAACTGGTCAAGTGGACCAAGCTGGTCAAGGACGCTGGCATCCAGCCGGAATGAGGTAGGCATGAACTTTGAAAGAACCCCCGAGCAGCGCGCCATCGTCGAAGCGGTGACGCAGCTATGCAGCGACTTCGGCGCCGACTACTGGTCGGGGCTGGACGACGAAGGCAAGTTTCCCCATGCCTTCCACCAGGCCATGGCACAGGCGGGCTGGCTCGGCATCGCGATGCCGGAAGTGTACGGCGGCGCCGGGCTTGGCATTACCGAGGCGGCGCTGATCATGCAGACGGTGTCGGCCTGCGGCGCGGGTTTTTCCGGCGCGTCGGCCATCCATATGAATGTGTTTGGCCTCAATCCGGTTGTGGTGTTTGGCAACGACCGGCAGAAGGAGGCGGCGCTGGCGCCGCTGATCGCCGGGACCGAAAAGGCCTGCTTCGCCGTGACGGAGCCCGATGCCGGGCTGGACACCACCCATCTCAAGACCCAGGCCGTGCTGTCGGCGGATGGCGCCAGCTATCGCGTGGATGGCCGCAAGATCTGGATCTCCACCGCGCAGGTGGCCGACCGCATGCTGCTGCTGGCCCGCACCACGCCGCTGGACAAGGTGGCCAAGCCGACGCAGGGCCTGAGCCTGTTCTACACGGCGCTGGACCGCAGGCACATCGAGGTGCGCGAGATCCACAAGATGGGGCGCGCCGCGGTGGACTCGAACATGCTCTTTATCGACGGGCTGACGGTGCCGGTGGCCGACCGCATCGGTGAGGAAGGGCGCGGCTTCGAGTACATCCTGCACGGCCTCAATCCCGAGCGCATCCTGATTGCCGCCGAAGCCGTCGGCCTTGGCCGCGTCGCACTGGAAGCGGCAACGCGCTATGCCAAGGAGCGCACCGTGTTCGGGCGCCCGATCGGCCAGAACCAGGGCATCCAGCATCCGCTGGCGCAAGCGTGGATGGCGCTGGAGGCCGCCGATATGATGGTGTGGAAGGCGGCCTGGCTGTATGACAACGGGAAGCCCTGCGGGGCCGAAGCCAATACCGCCAAGTACCTCGCGGCGGAGGCCGCGCACCAGGCCTGCCAGACCGCGGTCCTGACGCTGGGCGGCATGGGCTATGCGCGTGAGTACCAGGTGGAGCGTTACCTGCGCGAGTCGTATATCCCGCGCATTGCCCCGGTCAGCGCACAGCTCATCATGTGCCATATCGCCGAGCGCGTGCTGGGTTTGCCTAAGTCGTATTGAACTCGCTCTTGATGCATTGCCCGCCAATCCGTGCGGCGGCGCTGCCATTCTTTCAGCGATGAAAATAATAAAAAACGCGCCGCATCTTCATGCGGCGCGTTTTTTATCTGAGGAAGCCAGCTCGCGTCAGCGCAGGATCAACGCAGGCGCTTGATCAGCGAGGAGGTATCGGCACGGCCGCAGCCGTCTTGCTGCAGGTCGGCGTAGAACTGGTCCACCACGGCGGTGACCGGCAGGCTGGCGCCGTTGCGGCGCGCCTCGTCCAGGCACAGGCCCAGATCCTTGCGCATCCAGTCCACCGCGAAGCCGAAATCGAACTTGTCTTCGATCATGGTGGGGCCGCGGTTTTCCAGCTGCCAGGAGCCGGCGGCGCCCTTGCTGATCACATCCAGCACTACCTTCATGTCCAGTCCCGCGCGCTCGCCAAAGGCGATGGCTTCGGACAGGCCCTGCAGCAGGCCGGCGATGCAGATCTGGTTGACCATCTTGGCCAGCTGGCCCGCGCCGGAGCCGCCAATGCGGGTGACGGCGCGCCCATAGGCGCCCAGCACGGCCTCGACGCGACCGAATACGGCCTCGTCGGCGCCGCACATGATGGTCAGGATGCCCTTTTGCGCGCCGACTTCGCCGCCCGAGACGGGCGCGTCGACAAAGTGCAGGCCCCGCTCGCTGCCCGCGGCATACAACTCGCGCGCCACATTGGCGCTGGCGGTGGTGTGGTCCACGAACACGCAGCCCGCCGGTGCGTTGCTGTAGGCGCCGTCCTTGCCAGTGAGGACCGAGCGCAGGTCATCGTCGTTGCCCACGCAGGAGCAGACCACTTCGGCGTCTTGCGCGGCCAGCGCCGGGGTGGCGGCCGACTTGCCGCCGAACGCGGCGACCCACTGCTCGGCCTTGGCAGCCGTGCGGTTGTAGACGGTGACCTGATGGCCCTTGGCGGCAAGATGGCCCGCCATGTGATAGCCCATGACACCCAGGCCGATAAATGCGACGCGCATGACTTGAATACTCCGAAGCCCGCGTTTGGCGGCGGGCGAGTGGTTGGCCAGGTGGGCAGCCCACCGAAGCCGGGAATGCTGCCATTCTTGCACTGCAACGTCAACAAGCGTTGCCGCGGGAAATTGTCGTGCGCGCGCGCATGTCGGCGGGGCGAGGCGGTCAACAAGGCTCAGCGCACGCTGCGCTCGCTTACCGCTGCGTTTGCCCGGCCCGCCGCCCGCCTGCCCGGCGCGGCTGGCTACTCGAAAGATACCTGGCCGGAACCGGTCCGGCTGACGGCGCGCTGGTGCGGCTTGCCGGCCACGATGATGTCGCCGGATCCCGTCAGCGCCACGCTGGCCGCATCCGACGCGTAGCCGAGGATGCGGCCCGAGCCGCTGAGCTGCGCGTCCAGCCGCTGCGCGCGCAAGGCGCTGGCATCCACCTCGCCAGAGCCGGAGATGGCGGCGCGCACGCTGCCCACGGTGCCCTCGGCCACGATCGAGCCGGAACCGGACAGACGCAGGTCGATGGATGCCTCGTGCAAGCCGGACGCCCGCAGGGTGCCGGCGCCGGGAATGCTGACTGCCTGGAGCGAGGGCCCGGTAATGGCCACCCTGAGCGGCGCCGCGAGCACGACTGGCGCGCTCAGGCCGATTGTCAGCTTGCCATCGTCCAGGCTGGTGAGCACCAGCGCCAGGATGTCCTCGGGGCCGGTGATGGAAACGGAGTAGGCGCGCGCAACCGAGAACACCACATCGGCCGGCGCATTGAGCTGCACGCCGGAGAACGCGCCGACCATGCGCTGCTCGGTCTTCTCGGGGCCGCCTCCCTTGGTGGCGTCATGGGACGTCACCACCTGGCCATTGACGACGACGACACTGCTCCCGGACGTGCCCGAGGCAGAAATGCCGCTCTGGTTGATAACCACGGTGCTTGGCTGAGCCAGCGCCGCGCCGGCAA
The DNA here is from genome assembly GCF_000832305.1 of Cupriavidus basilensis. NCBI lineage: Bacteria > Pseudomonadati > Pseudomonadota > Betaproteobacteria > Burkholderiales > Burkholderiaceae > Cupriavidus > Cupriavidus basilensis. The sequence goes on along the minus strand of NZ_CP010537.1, from coordinate 2,356,388 downwards.
AGCTGGCGGATGCCAGCCAGGCAGCGCATGGCAGGTTGATACGGGTCATGGCGATCCTTCGGGCTGGCAGGGGGCCTGGTGGAATGTGTACTTGTCCTTGCCGGTCCTCTTTGAATCATAGAGCGCTTCATCGGCTTTGATGAACGCCTTGGCGAGCGTGTCACCGCTGACCATGTGGGTGACGCCAATGCTGATGGTCACGGGGGGGCGATGGCGCATCCCGGATGTTGCGGCACAGCAGGCCGATGCGGACTTCCGCCTCGGCGCGCGTCATCCCCTTGAGATAAATGCCGAATTCCTCTCCCCCCCAGACGCGCATAGTGGCAGTCCCCCATCACCAGCTTGATCCCTGCGGCCACGTGCTTGAGCACTTCGTCGCCAATATCGTGGCCGTAGCGGTCATTGACCTTCTTGAAGTCGTCGATGTCCACCATCGCCAGGTAGTGATCTTGCTCCGCGGTGGCGCGCGGTACCAGGCTGCCTACGTTGAGCATGAAGGACCGGCGGTTGGGAATCTCAGCCAGCGCATCCACATATGCTTGCTGCAGCAAGGTCGTCGCCATGACAAAGTTCTGCAGCTTCGCGCGCCGCAGCGTGATGAATGTGCACACCGTGATGCCGGTGAAATAGAGCGCGTAGCAGACGACCAGGATGCCTTTGAGTTCCAGCAGGTCCTGCGCCGCCATCATGGGAAAGAGCAGGACCCAGGCCAGCGCGATGACGCCGAAAAACGCCCTGGTGCTCAGCGGCAGCAGGGAGGCGCAGAACAGCACGCTGGCCGCCACCAGCATCGACCAGATCGGACGGGTGTCGTCTGGCGCGCCGTCCAGCACCAGGCGGGCACCTACGCAGAAGGCCACCACAAAGGCAACGTTGAGAACCTGGAATTGTTGCGCGCGCCGGTCGCAAGCCGTTTCACACGGGCGTTTGGACGGCCTGGCCGGGCACGGCGCGCAGCGCTCTCTTGCCGTCGCCGCCCTTGGTGGCGCGGCACTCACACGCTTGCATGGCGGGGTTCCCTGTGGCGGGTCCCGATGCCTATGCTAGAGGTGGCGGTGGATCGCTTCGGCTGACGCGGCGGCCGACGCCGGAGTCGGGTATCCCGTGCGAAGCAGCACGATGCCCGGCGCTCGCCAGTGCCGGAATACAGGATCCGGTGCGGGCGGTTCGTACGATTCGCGCTGGCAGTCGAGTAGGGGGAAACATGAGAACGCTGGGCTTGCTGTTCGCCACCACGTTGGCGATAGCGTCGCCGCTGCACGCATACGCGGCGGGTTGCCAATATGACATGCAGTGCAAAGGGGAGCGGATCTGCCAGAAGGGCCAGTGCGTGTCTCCGGATGACGACGACCAGAGCGTCGACCAGCCCGCCAAGCCGCCAGCCTCTCGTATTGCTCCCGCGCCAACGCCTGCCGCCAGTCAGGTGCCTGCGTCCTCCCGCACGGTGAAGAGCGCGCCGCCGGCAACGCCCGTCCCGGGCGAGCCGCGCTTTTGCTGCACGGTGGCAGGCAGGCTCAAGCCATATAACAACGCCGCCTTCGACTCCGACACCGTCGTTGGCGACGCCTGCCAGGGCATGACCAACTCGGGCAAGCCTGTGCCCGGCACCGCCTGCCAATGACGTAGCCAAGAGCGCTGTGCAAGCGCTGATTCAGACGCATCGGATCAGCGTTTTTTTGCTACGCGAGCAGGATGGCGCAGCCGGGGAACCCCACTTCAGGCCGGTTGCCATTGAGACTTCGCCACGCCCGTTCGCGCCACCCGCTCAAGGCGGGCGCCGGGTTTATTCGGCCGGCCTGGCCGGCTCCACAACCGGTTCCACAACCGGCTCCACAACCGGCTCCACAACCGGCTCCACAACGTCGGCCGGTGCCACCAGCCGCGCAGTCTTGCGCGGCGCGGTTTCGACGGTTGCTTCCGGCAGCAGCTTGCCGCCTGGCAGGTAGGCCGCGACCCATCCCGTCATCGCCGCGCCCATGGCGGGCAGCCCGTTGCCGTACTCCGGCAGGAAATCCCGGCCCATCAGGCACCATTGAAACGGATCCTGGCCGCCGATCGTGGCGAAATGGCGTTGGACGTTGTCGGAAAAGTCAGCGTTCGCGCCGAACACGATCTCGATCAGGCTGTGGGTGTAGGCGGCAATGTGCTGCGCCATCACGTCGGCCAGCTCGGGCCGGAACGTGGTGAAGCTGAACGGTTGCGCGGCCGCCTCGCGCAAGTAGTCGGTGCCTTCGGCAATGAGCGTCTTTGCCGTTTGCAGGTTCAGCGCGCCGATCTTCTGCGCCACCTGCGCCCAGGGGTTTGCCAGGCCAAAATCGATGACAGGGTAAGGCAGAGGCGCCTCGACGTGTTCAGCGTAAGAGAGGGTAGCCATGAGCGTCTCCGATAGTTCATGACGAGGCAACGCGTCCGAGGGATTTCGCCGGTGGCAATCGTCACTTGCTGCGCCGCAGCATTGCGCTAGTCATCATAGGCGCAATCGTCAGGGTGTCAAGGCGCACGACGGCAGGCGCCCACTTCGTCACATCGGGGCGGCGCGGGCAACCTGCTTCCGGGATCGGGCTGCGGCGCCGCTTACTCTGGCTTGACGCCCGCTTCCCGGATCACCGCGGTCCACTTGGCCAGCTCGGACTGGATGCGGGCCTGGGTCTGCGCCGGCGTGGTCCAGGTGGCGATGGCGCCTTGCTTGAGCAGGGAGGCCTTCACATCGGGCTCGGCCAGGATCTTCTTGAGCTCGGCGTTGAGCCGGTCCACCACCGGCGCCGGGGTGCCGGCCGGGGCCACGATGCCGAACATGGAGTTGACCTCGAAGTCCTTCAGGCCCGCTTCATTCGCCGTCGGCACGTCGGGCAGTGCCGCCACGCGCTCGCTGGTGGTGACGGCCAGCGCGCGGATCTTGCCGCCTTTTACGTAGGACTGCGCCGCCGGCACGGTCTCGACCATGCTGAGCACCTGCCCGCCGATGAGGTCGGTCATGGCGGGGCCGCTGCCTTTGTAAGGCACATGCAGCATGTCCACGCCGGCCATGCGCTTGAACATCTCGCCGGCCAGGTGCTGGGGCGAGCCGTTGCCGGCGGAAGCAAAGGTGATCGCGCCAGGGGTGGTTTTTGCCAGCGCGATCAATTGCGGCAGGCTGTTGGCCTTGACGCTGGGATTGACCACGAACACAAGCGGCACGGTACCCACGATGGCCACTGGCGCAAAGCTCTTCTCGATGTCGTAGGAGACGCGGTTCTTGTACAGCGCCGCGTTGATCGCGTGGCTGGTCAGGGCACCCATCAGCAGGGTATAGCCGTCGGCGGGCGACTTGGCGACCAGCTCCGCGCCGATATTGCCGGCGGCGCCGGCCCGGTTGTCGACCACCACCTGCTGGCCCAGCGCGGTGGACAGGTGCTGCGCCAGGGTGCGGCCGATGACGTCGGTGGCGCCGCCCGGGGGGTAGGGCACGACCAGGCGGATCGGCTTGGTGGGATAGTCGGCGGCAGCGGCCAGGCCAGGCAAGGCGGCTGTGCCTGCCAGCATGGCGCCGGCCAGCGCGCAGCGGATCAGTTGGCGCCTGGGCGCGGAAACGCGCGTTCGCGCGTGGCGTCGAATGCCGGTCATAGGGGAATCTCCTGCGCCGGGTTGGTATGGTTGGTATGGATGGAAAGGCACAGCAAGGCTGTGCGGCGCGGGACGCCCGGCTCGTCGCCATGGCAGAGTGTAGGGGGCGTCTCTTGATAGAAGAATCAAAATTTTTCTATCGACTGATCTGAATCTTCAATTAAAGGTGCAGGGCTAAATTCTCCATTGCACCTGCGCGGCAAGGCCAGCTATGATGCTTGCCTAAATTATCAATAATATTATTGGAGATGTGCATGGCCGGCTCCCACGATTCCCCCAAGGACCCTTCCGCCTCGGCACAGGCCGGCCAGGACCCCTTCGAGCCGGCGCAAGACGCCGAGAACGGCTTGGGCAAGGGACTGACGAACTATGGCGACAAAGGCTTCTCGCTGTTCCTGCGCAAGGCCTTTATCAAGGGCGCGGGCTATACCGACGACGCGTTGTCGCGTCCGGTGATCGGCATCGTCAACACCAACAGCAGCTACAACCCCTGTCACGGCAACGCGCCGCAACTGGTGGAAGCCGTCAAGCGCGGCGTCATGCTGGCGGGCGGCCTGCCGGTGGACTTTCCCACCATCTCCGTGCATGAGAGCTTCTCCGCGCCCACCAGCATGTACCTGCGCAACCTCATGTCGATGGACACCGAGGAAATGATCCGCGCGCAGCCCATGGACGCCGTGGTACTGATCGGAGGCTGCGACAAGACCGTGCCCGCGCAGTTGATGGGCGCGGCCTCGGCCGGCGTGCCGGCGATCCAGCTGGTCACCGGCTCCATGCTCACCGGCTCGCATCGCGGCGAGCGCGTGGGCGCCTGCACCGATTGCCGCCGCTACTGGGGCCGCTACCGCGCCGAAGAGATCGATGCGCCCGAGATTGCCGACGTGAACAACCAACTGGTTGCCAGCGTGGGCACCTGCTCGGTGATGGGCACGGCCAGCACCATGGCCTGCCTGACCGAAGCGCTCGGCATGATGGTGGCCGGCGGTGCATCGGCGCCGGCGGTCACCGCCGACCGCGTGCGGGTGGCCGAGCGCACCGGCACCACTGCCGTGGCCATGGCCCGCTCCGGCCTGACGCCGGAGCGCATCCTCACCGGCCGCGCGATCGAGAACGCCATCCGCGTGCTGCTGGCCATCGGCGGCTCCACCAACGGCATCGTGCACCTGACCGCCATCGCCGGGCGCCTGGGCATCGGCATCGACCTGGCCGGGCTGGACCGCATGAGCCGGGAGACCCCCGTGCTGGTGGACCTGAAGCCCTCCGGCCAGCATTACATGGAAGACTTCCACGCGGCTGGCGGCATGCCCGCGCTGCTGCGCGAGCTGCGCCCGCTGCTGCACCTGGACACGCTGACGGTCTCAGGCCGCACGCTGGGCGAGGAGCTCGACGCCGCGCCCGCGCCGTTCGCGCAGGAGGTGATTCGCCCGTTCGACGCGCCGATCTATCCGGTTGGCGGTCTGGCCGTGCTGCGCGGCAACCTGGCTCCGGGCGGCGCCATCATCAAGCAATCCGCCGCCGATCCTGTGCTGATGGAGCATGAAGGACGCGCCGTGGTGTTCGAAGATGCCGAGGACATGGCGCTGCGCATCGACGACGACGCGCTGGACGTGAAAGCCGACGATATCCTGGTGCTCAAGCGCATCGGGCCGACCGGCGCGCCCGGCATGCCCGAGGCCGGCTACATGCCGATTCCCAGGAAGCTGGCGCGCGCTGGCGTGAAGGACATGGTGCGCATCTCGGATGGGCGGATGAGCGGGACCGCGGCCGGCACCATCGTGCTGCACGTGACGCCGGAAGCCGCCATCGGCGGCCCGCTGGCGCACGTGCGCAACGGCGACCGCATCCGCCTGTCGGTGGCGCGGCGCGAAATCTCCCTGCTGATCGACGACGCGGAGCTGGCCCGCCGCGCGGCCGAGCACGAAGTGGTGCGGCCTGCCGCCGAGCGCGGCTATCGCAAGTTGTTCCTGGCCACGGTGACGCAGGCCGACCAGGGCGTGGACTTCGATTTCCTGCGTGCCGCGCGGACCAGCGAAACCGTGCCGCGCAAGTCCTGAGCGCCCAGTCATGGATCGGCCAACCCGTGCAGGCACGCGCGCGCAAGCGGCGCGTAGCATTCAGGACGATACTGCCGGCAGCGCCCAAGCCATGCTGGCCGCCGCCGCGATCCTTGAGGAAGACATCGTCTTTGGCTTGCTGAGTCCGCGCGAGCGGCTGGTCGAAGACGACCTGATGGCGCGCTTCAACCTGAAGCGCCATGTGGTGCGCCAGCTGCTCGTCACGCTTGAAGGCATGGGCGTGGTCGAGCGCAAGCGCAACGTTGGCGCGGTGGTGCGCGCCTTTCCTGCACGCGAAGTCATGGAGCTGTACGCACTGCGCGAAGTGCTGGAAACGCATGCCGCCAGCCTGATCGCGCTGCCGGTGCCTGCGGCGCGCTTGCAGGCGCTGGTGGCCGTGCAGCAGGAGCATGACGTTGCGGTGGCCGCAGGCGATGCGCGTGCGGTGTTCCGCATCAACCAGCGCTTTCACCGGGAGTTGTTCGCCCTGGTCGACAATGCGGTGCTGCGGCAGGCCATCGAGGAATACGCGCGCCGAGCGCATCCGATCCGCTTTGGGTCGCTGGCTGCGGCGGGCTATCGCGAGCGTGCCAGGCAGGAACACTGGGCCATGATCGAGGCCTTGCGCGAGGGCCGGCGCGAGGATCTTGTCGCGCTATGCCGTAGCCATCTGCTGCCCTCGCGCGATGCTTACCTCGCGGCGGAACGGGAGCGTGCCGGAGGGCCTGCCTAGTACATTCCATTATTTGTCTCTCGGATACGGTTAATGGAAATATCGGAGGAAATCAATACGCCAGTCGAGGGGAAACTTGAAATCCCTTTCTCAATCTTTAACCGTGCGGGCTGGCATTTGCGTGTTGTGGCAGGAATATTAGCCAGCGGACCGTGCTAAAATCGGCCCCTTCTGAAGTTCAGACGATTGTCGGCCTGCAAAAGAGATGTCAGCGCAACCGTGTAAGCCGCTTCCGGAGCGCTCGCCCAAAATAGGGTTAGGTGGTCTGATCCTGCTCCTGGCCCTGGGATCGGTCCTGCTGACCATGGCCAATGCGCTCTACTCCAGTTACCGCGTGCAGCGTGACCTGCTGATCCGCAATACGCTGGAAGCCAACCGTGTCTATGCGGCCAAGCTGGCGCAGTCCACGGGAGCCCATCTTGAAAGCACCATGCAGCAGTTGGCGTACAGTGCCGGTTTGCTAGCTGCGGCCATGGATAATCCGGCCCGTGTGGACGAGGAGGCCGAGCGCTTGCGCTTGCAGACCAGGAGCCTGAATTCGGTGGCCATCGTCCGCCAGGACGGCATGGTGCTATCCGTGTCGCCAGCGGCCTTGCGCCGGAGCGGACAGAGCGTGAAGACCGATTGGGGGCACACGCTCCTGAGCACCCGCACCCCGGCGATCAGCGAGCCCTTTACAAGCGCCAGCGGGCGGCTGATTATCTTTATTTCCCATCCCATTATTAATGCGGAGGGGCGGCTGCTTGGTTATGTCGGGGGCACGATTTACCTGAATGCCAAGAACCTGCTGCATGAAATTCTCGATAACCATTATTATCGGGATAGCTCTTATGTCTATGTGGTGGACCGTAAAGGCACCGTGATTTTTCACCCGGACGACACCCATGTTGGCAAGTCGATCTTCAAGAATTCGGTCGTGCTGGCGGTAACCAGCGGCGCAGCGGGCGCGCAGCAGATACTGAACCAGTACGGTGTCGAGATGCTTGCAGGCTATGCGCCGGTCGCGTCCACCGGGTGGGGCATCGTGGCGCAAAGATCCACGCAAGCCACGCTAGCCGATCTGAATGACCTGGTGCTGGTGACATTCGGCAACAGCATTCCCATCCTGCTCCTGTCGCTGGTCTTTATCTTGTGGTTTTCCCGCTGGATCTCGCGGCCGTTGGGGCAGTTGGCCGATGATGCCCGGATGGGGACCACGCCCGACGGGATGGCGCGGATCGAGCGGATCCAGGCCAGGTATGTCGAAGCCGATCGTCTCAAAAAAGCGCTGCTGCGGGGCATGAGCCTGACCAGCAGCAAGCTGGACCGGCTCAATCATGAATCCATCACCGACGCACTGACGGGGCTGCGCAATCGCCGCGGGCTGGACAATGCGCTCAGCCTGTACGAGCTTGGCGGGCAGTCCTTTGCCGTCATCACGCTCGACGTGGACCACTTCAAGTCGATCAATGACCGCTACGGGCACGATGTCGGTGACGAGGTGCTGACGCACATTGCTAGCCTGATGCGGGCCGGCTCCCGGGGCGGCGACATGACCTGCCGCAACGGCGGGGAGGAGTTCGTCATCTTGCTGCCCGGCACGACCGCGGACAATGCGTTCCTGATCGCGGAGCGCTTGCGCGAGGCCGTGGAAAAGACGCCCAACCCCACTGGTGGGGTCGTGACGGTTTCGCTTGGCGTCGCGCATTTTCCTTCGTCGGCGGAGGAGGTTGGCGAGGTGCTGAAAAAGTCGGATATCGCGCTCTATCAGGCCAAGCGCAATGGACGCAACAACACGGTCCGGTACCAGCCGGAACCGGCCGTCCAGGCGGATTCGCCCTGATCGCGCGGGCGCTGCCGCCTGGCGCGATAACTTGCGCGATGCATGGCGGCCCTCATTCGCGCGCCGATAGCGATGCCGATGGCCGCCCGCTCAGGCCGGATCGGCCACGCCGCCGCCGGCTTGGGCCAGGTGGGCGCGCAGCACGCCGACCAGCGCCACCGCCGCGGGCGACAGGCTGCGGTTGCGTGCCGTCACCAGTCCGATCGAGCGCTCCGTCACCGGCGCGGTGAGCAAGCGCTCGACAATACCGGCCTGGCGCACCGTGCCGGCTGCAATCTCAGGCAGCGCCGCCACGCCGAAGCCGCATTCGACCATGGCCGCGATGGTGGCCAGGTGCTCGGCCTCGAACACCGGCTGGAAGCGGATACGGTTCTGCAGGAAGGCCCATTCGGCGTACTGGCGCACGCTGCTGGGGTGCGTCATGGAAACATGGCCGGCGTCCACCGTATCGGCCCAGCGCACCGGCCCCTTGCCGTGGGCCAGCGGGTGCTCGCTGGGAATCAGCAGCACGAAGCGGTCGGACATCATGGGGTCGTAGTGCAGGTCCGCCTGCTGCGGGTCGGCCGCGGTCAGCGCGAAATCCACCTCGCCCGCGCGCACCAGGTCGAAGGCCGGGCCGGAGAGCGTGTCGCAGACCTTGAGCGTAACCTTGGGATGCTCCCGCCGGTAGGCCATCAGCACGCGCGGCAGCAGGCGTGCGGCCAGCGATGGCAGGGCGGCCACCGCAACATGGCCGCGCTCGGCGCTGGCAATGCCGCTCACTGCGTCGATGGCGTCCCGGAAGGCCGCCTGCAGGATCGCGGCCTGCTGCATGAAGACTTCGCCTGCCGCGGTCAGCCGCACGGTGCGGGTGGTGCGATCGAACAGCCGCACGCCGAGGGATTCCTCGATGCGCAGGATCTGGGTGGACAGCGCCGATTGAGACAGGTGCAACTGCCCCGCTGCCTGACGGAAGTTCAGGGTGCGGCCGAGCACCAGGGTGGTCTCGACATCGCGCATCGACAGGTTGATTTTCACGGCATGGATGGCGGATTGATCTTGATTATCGATCATTTTATCCAGAAAATCTGATTCATCAATCAAAGCGGCTTGTCTACACTCATGCCCAATCCCGCTGAACCCGGGCCATGACGCGGCGCAGGCGATGTTTGCGCCATATTTTCCTGGCCAACATGGGTTCAGCCGCCCGACGACAGCACCAGACAGTTCAAAGGAACGCCATGCCCGACGCCGCCCACTTTTCGCTAGCCGCTCCCGGCACCGCGCACGCCGTGGTGGTAGGTGGCGGCACCATGGGCGCCGACGTGGCCGTGGTGCTTACCCGCGCGCACTGCCGCACCACCGTGGTGGAGCCGGATACGCAGCGCGCGGAGGCGGTCGCCGCACGGGTCGCCGCCAATCTCGCCGCGATCGGCCCGGCGGCCGAGGTTGGCCTGGCGGGTTTGACGGTAGCCGCCGGGCTCGACGCGGTGGACTGGAGCACGGTCGACCTGGTGATCGAGTGCATCCCCGAGCGGCTCGACATCAAGCGCGCGCTGTTCGCCGACCTGGCCCAGCGTGCGCGCCCGGATGCCATCCTTGCCAGCAATAGCTCGAGTTTCCCGATCAGCGCCATCGGTGCGGGCCTGTCCACCCGCGAGCGCATGCTCGGCCTGCATTTCTTCATGCCCGCGCACCTGGTGCCGCTGGTGGAGGTGGTGCTGGGCGAGGGCAGCGCCGAGGCCGGCGCCGACGCCTTGATCGCTTTCATGCGCCGTTGCGGCATGGTGCCGGTCAAGGTGAAGAAGGACCTGCCGGGTTTCCTTGCCAACCGCCTGCAGCACGCACTGTCGCGCGAAGCCTTCGACCTGATCGACCGCGGCATCGCCTCGCCAGAGGACGTGGATGCGGCGGTGCGCTTTGGCTTCGGCTTTCGTTTCCTGGCCGCCGGGCCGGTCATGCAGCGCGACCACGCTGGCATCGACGTGCACGCGGCGGCCGGGGCTACCATGTACCCCACGTTCAACAACGCGGCGGAGCCGGCCCGGTGCCTGACCGAGCGCGCGTCGGACGGCCGCCACGGCATGAAGAGCGGCGAAGGCTTCTATCGGTGGACGCCGCAGACCATCGCCGTGGAACGCGAGCGCTATGATCGGCTGCTGCGCGCGGGGCTGGACCTGATCGCGCCGGAACTGCCCAAGATCGAACCCTGAACCTCACCAGATTCTCAAGATTCATTAAATCGAATAGATCGAATAGATCCATTAGGTCCATTAGGTCGAGCAGAGCGCACTATGAGTGAACACACCTTGCTGGCGGATTCGCCGCTGATCATTACCGTCGCGCCCAACGGCGCCTACAAGACCGCCAAGGACCACCAGGCCGTGCCGCTGACCGCGGCGGCACTGGCGGCCGACGCGCGGGCTTGCCTGGAAGCCGGCGCGGCCATGATGCACATGCACGTGCGCCAGCCCGACGGCCGCCATTCGCTGGATCCGCAGATTTATCGCGAAGCGCTCGCCGTGGTGAAGAAGGAAGTGGGCGACGCCTTGCTGGTCCAGGTGACCAGCGAAGCTGCCGGCATCTACCGCGCGGCCGAGCAGATCGCCATGGTGCGCGAGCTGCGGCCCGAGGCGGTTTCCATCGGGCTGCGCGAGATCGCCGTGCCGGACATTGCCGAAGCCGAGCTGGCCGATTTCCTGGCCTGGCTGGCGCGCGAGCGGGTGATGACGCAGATCATCCTGTATGACGCGGCCGACGTGGCGCGCTGGCAGGCGCTGCGCGCGCGCGGGCTGGTGCCGCCGGGCGCGTGGTCGGTGCTGTTTGTGCTGGGCCGGTATTCGGCGGGGCAGGTATCGTCGCCGCGCGACCTGCTGCCGTTCCTGCAGGTCTATGACGGGGCGTTGCCGTGGTCAATCTGCGCCTTCGGGCGCGAGGAGAATGCCTGCGTGACCACGGCCGCCGCGTTTGGCGGGCACGTGCGGGTGGGCTTCGAGAACAACCTGAAGCTGCGCGACGGCAGCACCGCACCAGGCAACGCGGCACTTGTCGGGCAGGCGGCCGAAGGCGCGCGCACGCTTGGGCGCCCGCTAGCTTCGGCCAACGAAGCCAGGCAAATCTACAGCGAGATACGCTGATCGGCGCGGCTCGGCGCCGATGCTTATGCGCCGTCGCTGAACGAGTCGCGGGTGCCGTTGCGCGCGCCGTCGGTGAACGGGTCCCGCGTGCCGCTGCGTGCGCCGTCGGTGAACGGGTCGCGCGGGCCGAGCTTGTTGGCGCCCTGGGTGTAGATGTCCCGCGCCTGGCCGGTGGCCGCGCCATCGAGATACGGGTCCACGCCGCGCGGGGCGGCGCTGGCGAGGCTGGCGACACCGCCAAGGGTGGCGGCCAGCGCAGTGGCGAGCAGGGCTTGCTTGAGTGTACGCATTGCTTTTCTCCGAGGATTCGAGGGGCGGGCGATCTCTTTCGATCGACCGTGCTGGCAGTCTAAGAAACAGGCACCCACGACAACATGACCGGCACATGACAATGCTGTCATGCAGCGGACGTTGCCTCGGCGGCATTCCTGGTCCGCTGCCGCGTGATTTCCACAAGTTCCAACGCCTTCGAAGTTCGCGCAATTTCCTCCCGCAGCACCCCAACTTTTGCCAACTGGCGTTACCCGCCAATCCTGGCGGGCAATTCGGCCAGGCACGCCCAAACTGTGTCGAAAATGTGCCAAAAATCTCATAAATTCTTAATGATTGGCGAAAACGCGCAATCAAGCTATGCTTGCCCGATTGTCGGGCGTGCAGCACACTATCCAGCCGTCAAAGGCGGCTGCGGGGAGGCTGGACAACGGGTCCGGCATGGCCGGTGGCCGCGGGCGCGGATGCCATGGCCGAAAATGACGACCGAAAATGACATAAGGCCTGAAAAGGTCGTGAAACATGACGCTGTACCAGATCAAACCGAAGTTCCAGGCCCTTCTGCGGCCATTGGTGAAGCGCCTCGCTGCGCGCGGCGTCACCGCTAACCAGGTCACGCTGGCGGCGGCTGGCGGGTCACTGGTGGTGGGGGCGCTGGTGGCCGCGCTGGCCTGGCTGCCGGGCGTCTTCCTGCTGATGCCGCTCTGGCTGTTCGCGCGCATGGCGCTCAACGCCATCGACGGCATGCTGGCCCGCGAGCACGGGCAGCAAAGCGTGCTGGGCGCGTATCTCAACGAACTTGGGGACATCGTCTCCGATATTGCGCTGATCCTGCCGTTCGCCCTTGTTGCGCCGTTTGGTGCCGGCGAGATCATGGTGTTTGCGCTGCTGGCCGTCATCGTCGAGTGCGCTGGCCTGATCGGGCCGCTGGCCGGTGCCAGCCGCCGCTACGACGGCCCCCTGGGCAAGAGCGACCGGGCCCTGGTGCTGGGCGCGCTGGGCTTATGGGCCGGCCTCGGGCTGAGCCTGGCGCATGCCGCTCACTGGCTGTGGGTGATGTTGTCGCTGCTGTCGTTGCTGACCATCGCCAACCGGGTGCGCCGCGGCGTGGCCGAGGGCGAGCAGGCACGCCAGGCCCGTGCCCAGGCAGCCCCGCACACCAAATCGTCTTCCCAACCCGTGGAGTGATGCTACGTGGATAGTCAAGCCGGCCGTACCGCTGTTGAGTCACAATTCGAAACCCACGATGGCCAGCGGCTGTTCTATCGCCACTGGCCTGTGGCGCCAGCCACAGGCCAGGCGCCGCAGGGCGCCGTTGTGCTGTTTCACCGCGGGCACGAGCATTCGGGCCGCATCGCCCACCTGGTGGACGAACTGGGCTTGCCCGGCCACGCCTTCTTCGCCTGGGACGCGCGCGGCCATGGCCGTTCGCCGGGCGAGCGCGGCTATAGCCCCAGCCTGGCCACGTCGGTGCGCGATATCCAGACGTTCATCGACCACATCGCCACCGAGCACGGCATCCCGGTAGAGCGCATTGCCGTGGTCGCGCAGAGCGTTGGTGCTGTTCTGGCGTCAACGTGGGTGCACGACTACGCGCCGCGGATCCGCGCCCTTGTGCTGGCTTCGCCGGCGTTCAAGGTCAAGCTCTACGTGCCGCTGGCGCGGCCGGGCCTCAAGCTCATGCACAAGCTGCGGGGCAAGTTCTTCGTCAACAGCTACGTCAAGGCCAGGTTCCTCACGCACGATCCCGAGCGTATCGCCAGTTACCAGCAGGATCCGCTGATCACGCGCCCGATTGCCGTCAATATCCTGCTGGATCTCTACGAGACGGCTGACCGCATCGTGGCCGATGCGGCCGCCATCACCGTGCCCACGCAGTTGCTGATCTCCGGCGCGGACTGGGTGGTGCATCGCGGCCCGCAGGATGCGTTCTATGAGCGGCTGGGGGCCAGCGTCAAGGAGCGCATCGTGCTGGACGGCTTCTACCACGATACCTTGGGCGAGCGCGACCGCGCGCAGGCCGTGGCGGCGGCGCGGCGCTTTATCGTGCGCGAGTTCGACACGCCATCGGCGCCGGTCTCCTTGCTGAACGCCGATCGCGGCGGCGCCTTCAAGGATGAGTCCGACCGGCTGGCGCAGCCGCTGTCCCCGGCCAGCCCGGCAGGCATTTACTGGGGCCTCACGCGTGCCGGCCTGAAGTTCGGCGGCCTGCTGTCCGACGGGGTGCGGCTCGGGCACAAGACCGGTTTCGATTCTGGCTCCACGCTCGACTACGTCTACTGCAACAAGGCGCAGGGGCGGTTTGGCGTCGGCCCGATGGTCGACCGCAACTACCTGGACGCGATCGGCTGGCGGGGCATCCGCCAGCGCAAGGTGAACATCGAAGAGCTGCTTGGCGTTGCCATCGGCAGCCTGCGCGCCGCCGGCGTGCCGGTGCGCATCGTCGATATCGCCGCGGGCCATGGCCGCTACGTGCTGGAGGCGCTGGCGGCCAAGGGCATCAACGGAGCGGCCGCGCAACAGGTGCAGAGCATCCTGCTGCGCGACTACAGCGATATCAACGTGCAACAGGGCCGCGCGCTGATCCGCAGCAAGGGCCTGTCCGACATTGCCCGCTTCGAGAAGGGCGACGCCTTTGACGGCGATGATCTCGCCGCGCTCGATCCGGCCCCCACGCTGGCTATCGTCTCGGGCCTGTATGAGCTGTTCGGCGACAACGGCATGGTGTCTCGTTCGCTTGGCGGCTTGTCGCGGGCGGTGGCGCCGGGCGGCTACCTGGTCTATACCGGGCAGCCCTGGCACCCGCAGCTCGAGTTCATCGCGCGTGCGCTCACCAGCCATCGCGCAGGCTCGGCCTGGGTGATGCGGCGCCGCTCGCAGGCTGAGATGGATGAACTGGTCCGGCAAGCCGGCTTCGAGAAGATCGCGCAGCGCATCGACCCGTGGGGCATCTTCACGGTCAGCCTGGCGCGCAGGGTCGCGTGATGCTGCGCCAGCCGGCCGGAGATGGGGCCGAAGACGAGGCCGCGGACATGGCCGCAGGGGAGCCGGACGCTGCCGAGGCTCGCCCCTGGGGCCTTGCCCTGGTCCTGCTGGCCGGCATGGGCGCCTTGTTTTTCTCGTCCTATGGGCTGGCCAACTGGCTGGCGAGCCAGCGTGCCGAGGTTCCGTTTTTCTACTTTGAGTGGGAGCGGCACATTCCCTTTGTGCCCTGGAGCATCGTGCCGTACTGGTCGATCGACCTGCTCTACGGCCTGTCCTTTTTCATTTGGCGCACGCGCGCCGATCTGCTCGTTCATGCCAAGCGCTTGCTGGCGGCGCAACTGATCTCGGTTGCCTGCTTCATTGCCTTTCCGCTGCGTTTCGCCTTTGATCGCCCGCAGGCCGACGGCGTGCCCGGCCACCTCTTCACGCTGCTGGGCGGCTTCGACAAGCCGTTCAACCAGGCGCCGTCATTGCACATCAGCCTGCTGGTGATCCTGTGGGTGGCCTATGCCATGCATGCGCGCGGCGCCTGGCGCTGGCTGCTGCACGGCTGGTTCGCGCTGATCGGCGTGTCGGTGCTGACCACTTACCAGCACCATGTCATCGACGTGCCCACCGGCTGGCTGGTGGGCTGGTTCTGCGTTTTCCAGTTTCCCTTCGGGATGGGGCAGGGCAATGCAGAGCCCGCCACCCGCATGCGCACGCGGCAACTGGCCGGGCGCTACGCCATGGGCGCACTGGCCGCCGGGGCGGTAGCGCTGGCATTGTTGCCGGCCTCGGCCCTGGCCACCTTGCTGCTGGGCTGGCTGGCCCTGTCGCTGGCTTGCGTCTCGGCGATCTACCGGCAGGGCGTTCCGGCCATGTTCCAGAAGCGCCATGACGGCACCATGCCGACGGCCGCGCGCTGGGTGCTGGCGCCCTACCTGCTGGGCGCGCTGGCCAACTCACGCTGGTGGACGCGCCGCCAGCCCGGCGCCAGCCAGATCGTGCCCGGCCTCTGGGTCGGCCGCTTTCCCGGCGGTGCCGAACTGCGCCGCCTCGGGGCCGATGCCGTGCTCGACCTGACCGCCGAGCTGCCGCGGCTGGCGGATGCCGCCTGGTACCGCTGCGTGCCGGTGCTGGACCTGACCGTGCCCGCGCCAGCGCAGCTGGACGAAGCGGTGGCCGTGCTTGAAGCCTGGCATCGCGATGGCCGCAAGGTGCTTGTATGCTGTGCGCTTGGTTATTCGCGCAGCGCGCTGGTGGCCGCCGCCTGGCTCGCCGGCCACGCCGGCGCGCGCGATGCCGGGCAGGCGCTGGCCCTGCTGCGCAAGGGGCGTCCGGCCGTGGTGCTGGGCCCGGATAGCGTGGCGGCGCTGTCGCAATTCATCCGCCGCCGGCAGGCGGCCACGCAGTCTTCCGGGGGAGCAGGCCATGTCCGTTCCGATGCATGACGACCATCGCCTGGATGCCGCTGCCGGGCACTGGATGGCGCAGGCCGCGGTGGGTGGCCTCGATGGCGCGGGCCGCGTGCTCTGGGCCGGGTTGGTGCTGGCACTCATCAACCTGCTGCTGGCCGGTACCTTGTCGCCGGCGGGGCAGGTCTATCTGGTGCTTGGCATCGTGGCGGCGCTGCTCGGCGCGGTCCAGCTGTGGCTGCTGATCCGCGTGACGATCGACCGCCGCTTGTTTGCGGCGCTTGCCGAGGCCTTGCGTATCGCCGATCCAGTCTCGACCCTGGCCTCGCTGGACCAGGCGCTGATGCTGCTCGGATGGGCGGGTCCCGAGGCCGGCGGGCGTTCCCTGGTGCAGCGCGTTCGCGGCGCTTTGCGCTTTCTCCACTGGGCCGCGGGACTCGCCGCCCTGCAATTGCTGGTGGCCTTGCTGCTACTGCTGCTGAGATAACACATGATGTGGATTTCCAGACTGGTGGCGCGCGCCATCATCCTGTTCGCACGCTTGCTGACCGGCATGCAGGCGCGCTGGAACGGCTGCCTGCCCGCCGCAGCGCAGCGTATCTATTTTGCCAACCACAGCAGTCATGGCGACTTCGTGCTGATCTGGGGCTGCCTGCCGCCGGAGCTGCGCTCGCTCACGCGGCCCGTGGCCGGCGCGGATTACTGGAACAAGTCGGCGTTGCGCCGCTTTATCGGCAAGGATGTATTCAACGCGCTGCTGATCGATCGCACCCGCAGCGAGCCGGGCAGCGATCCCGTGGCCCTGATGCAGCAGGCGGTGCGCAAAGGCGATTCGCTGATCCTGTTTCCCGAGGGCACGCGCAATACCACCGACGAGCGGCTCCTGCCCTTCAAGAGCGGCATCTACCACCTGGCGAAGGTTTGCACAGGGATCGAGTTCGTGCCCGTGTGGATCGACAACCTCAACCGCGTGATGCCCAAGGGCGAGATCGTGCCGGTGCCGCTGCTGTGCACCGTGACGTTCGGCAAGCCGCTGACCCTGGGCGCGGAAGAAGCCAAGGATGACTTCCTGGCGCGCTGCCGGGACGGCCTGCTGACGCTGGCGCCCGCGCTGGACTAAGAACCCATGACCTTTCCTCACCTGACCATGATGCATGAGACCTGGCTGCTGTTTGGCGGCGTGCTGGGCGTACTCGTGCTGGCTTCCACGGTGACCGCGCTGCTGCGCTGGCGCGTGGCCCGGGGTGGCCCGCACGCGGTCATCGACAACCTTGCCGCGCGCGTATCGGCATGGTGGTGGATGATCGGCGTGCTGGGGGTAGCGTTCGCGATGGGGCGCACCGCCATCATCGTGTTGTTCTACCTGCTGTCGTTCTTCGCCTTGCGCGAGTTCATCACCATCACCACCACGCGGCGGGGGGACCATCGCGCCATCGTCGCCGCCTTCTTCGTCTTCCTGCCGTTGCAATACGTGCTGGTGTACACCGGCTGGTATGGGCTGTTTTCCATCTTGATCCCGGTCTACGCTTTCCTGATCCTGCCCATACTTTCTGCGCTGTCCGCGCAGACCACGCGCTTTCTCGAGCGTTGCGCGGGGGTGCAGTGGGCGGTGATGATCTGCGTGTTCTGCGTGTCGCATGTGCCGGCGTTGCTGACCTTGCCGATTCCGGGCTTCGAGGATCGCAACCTGCTGCTGATCGCATTCCTGGTGATCGTGGTGCAGGGCAGCGACGTGCTGCAGTACGTGTGGGGCAAGCTGCTAGGCAAGACCAAGATCGCGCCGCTGCTGTCGCCGTCCAAGACCGTGGAAGGCTTTGTCGGCGGCGTGGGCAGCGCCACCGCGCTGGGCGCCTCGCTTTGGTGGATCACGCCGTACGGCTCGCCCTGGAAGGCAGGGCTGATCGCGCTGGTGATCGCCTTGATGGGCTTCCTGGGCGGGCTGGTGATGTCGGCGATCAAGCGCGACCGCAACATCAAGGATTGGGGCCAGATGATCCAGGGCCACGGCGGCATGCTGGACCGGCTGGATTCGGTGGTCTTCGCCGCGCCGATCTTCTTTCACATCACGCGGTACTGGTGGGTGCCCTGAGCGGGTCCATCGCCTCCGTCGTCATTTTTCCTTGATTTTTGCCGGTCCGGCCCGCGTGTTGGCCCGGCACGTTGTCATCATGTCTAGCAAGCGCATCGAGCATATCGTCATTGTCGGTTTTGGTTGCATCGGCCAGGCCATCCTGCCCTTGCTGGCGCAGGCTCACCCGGAAGCGGCGGTTACGGTTGTCGACCGGGCCATGGACGCCCACCGCCTGGCGCTGGCCCGGCAATACCGCGCCACGCAGCTGCATGCCACGGTGGCGCCGGACAACTTTGCGCGGGTGCTGAGTCCGCTGCTGGGGGCGCAAACCTGCCTGCTCAACCTGGCGCCTGCCGTGTGCAGCCGCGACCTGATCGCGCTGGCGCAGGCACACCATGCGCTCTACCTGGATAGCGGCATCGAGCCATGGGATTACGAGGACGGCGCACCTTCATCCCATCTGAGCAACTACGCCCTGCGCAGCGAGATGCTGGCATTTGCCCGCGGCCGCGAGCGGATGTCCACCGCGTTGGTTGCCCATGGCGCCAATCCCGGGCTGGTCTCGCTACTGGCCAAGGCCGCCTTGCTGAAACTCGCGCGGCACGCCGGCGCGCCAGACACCCCACCGCAGGACCAGGCTGGCTGGGCCAGGCTCGCGCGCCGGCTCGACGTGCGCGTGATCCAGGTGGCGGAGCACGACAGCCAGTGCGCTCCGGGCTATCCGGCGCACGGCGAATTCGCCAATACCTGGTCGGCCGACGGCTTCATCACGGAATGCCTGCAGGACGCCGAACTGGGCTGGGGCAGCCACGAGCCCGCGCTGCCTGCCGGTGGCCGGCGCCATGGCTATGGCAGCGATGCGGCGATCGTGCTGGACCGGCCCGGGCACCGCACCCGTGTGCGCTCCTGGTCCGCGCTGCACGGTCCGTTCGATGCTTACCTGATCAC
This sequence comes from Cupriavidus basilensis, assembly GCF_000832305.1. Lineage (NCBI taxonomy): Bacteria > Pseudomonadati > Pseudomonadota > Betaproteobacteria > Burkholderiales > Burkholderiaceae > Cupriavidus > Cupriavidus basilensis. The sequence continues at coordinate 2,337,389 of NZ_CP010537.1, read as the reverse complement.
GCACAACGAATCGATCTCGATTGCCGAGTATTTCAGCTGTGCCACGCCCTGCGAGCCGCATTACCGGCCCACGGCCTACTACGCCTACCGCCCCACCCGCGCCACGATGGCATCGATGCAGTGGCTGGGCGAGCGCGACGCCAGCCGCATTGCCAGCCACCGCATCCTCAAGGACGAGATCGTCGATGGCGTGGATGAGCTTGGCGTGCTGCTGATGAGCGGGCGCCATGGCGCGGTGTGGCACGGCTCGCAGCTCGACATCCACCGGGCACGCGCGCTGGCGCCGCACAACTCCGCCACCAGCCTGCAGGTGGCCTCCAGCATCGTCGCCGCGATGCGATGGGCGCAGGCCAATCCGGCGCGCGGCGTGACCGAGTCCGATGCCATGGATCACCATGTGGTGCTGGAGCACGCAGCCGGCTGGTGGGCGCCTCTCGTCACGCGCTTCACCGACTGGACGCCCAGGCCGGGCCGTCGCTCGCTGGCCTTCGACGAATTCCTCATTACCGCATCCGCGCCAGCGCCAACGCTGAGCGCCGCGGAGATCGCCCTGCCATGAAACGCATTGCCCAGACCCCGCGTGCCGACTGGCCGCAGCAGCTTGAGCGCATCGGTTTTCACTTCCACTCGCTCGACGAGCAAAACCTGCCGCGCCAGGTGGATCGCAACACGTTCTTCTACTGGCGCGAAGACGTCGCCTACGAGTTCGAGGCGCAGGAGATCGAGGCGCTGTATGCCGCAGCGCTCGATCTGAACCAGCGCTGCCTGGAAGCCGTGCAGCACGTGATTGACCACGACCTGTTTGCGCGGCTCGCCATTGCCCCGGATTTTGCCGAGCTGATTCGTGCCTCCTGGGATCGCGACGAGCCAACGCTGTTCGGCCGCTTCGACATGACCATGGATGCGCTTGGCGTGCCGAAGATGTACGAGTTCAACGCCGATACGCCCACCTCGCTGATCGAATCGAGCCTGGCGCAATGGTTCTGGAAGGCGGCGGTGCGCCCGGATGCCGACCAGTTCAATAGCCTGCATGAAGCGCTGGTGTCGCGCTGGCAATGGCTGCGCCGCCACTATCGCGACGCCAGGGTCCTGCATTTCGCCTGCATGTTCGACAGCCAGGAGGATGTCTGCAATGTCGAGTACCTGATGGACACGGCGCTGCAGGCCGGGTGGTCGGTCAAGCTCACCGACCTGGAGCAGGTTGGCTCCGATGGGCGCGGCGGCTTCTACGACGGCGACGACCAGCCGATGGAGCTGGTCTTCAAGCTCTACCCGTGGGAATGGATGGCCACTTCCGACTATCGCACGGAGCTGGCGGGCTGCGCGGTGCGATGGGTGGAGCCACCCTGGAAGGCTGTGCTCTCGAACAAGGCCATCCTGCCGATCCTGTGGGACCTGTTCCCCGGCCATCCGAATCTGCTGGAGGCCTCGTTTCGCGAAGCCACCTTTGCCGGGCGCTCTTACGCCAGGAAGCCGTTCCTGTCGCGCGAAGGCGAGAGCGTGGCGCTGGTGACCCCGCAGGGGCGTTTCGAGAATCCCGGCGAGTACGGTGAGGAAGGCTTTATCTACCAGGCCTACTCGCCTGCGCAGCGCTTCGATGATCGCTACACCACGCTCGGCGTATGGCTGGTCGACGACGTGCCCAGTGGCCTGTGCGTGCGCGAGGAACTGGGACCGATCGCCAAGAACACCAGCTTCTTCGTCCCGCATTATTTTCAGCACGGCTAGTCCGAAGAAAGGAGAAACGCAGCGCAATGGCCAAGAAGAAGGGCAAGAAGGGCGGCCAGCCGTCAAAGTACGGCAGCCCCTACCAGCCGCGGGCAAGCGGCTCCAGCCAGTCCGCATGGTCCGGCCAGCCCGCGCTCCGGCGCAAGTCCCGCTCGCCGGCGCTGTGGCTGATCGGCGCTTGCGCGCTGGCGGCCGGCGTGGCGGCGATCGGCTCATGCCGCGACGATGGCGACGACGAAGCCGTGACCGTGCGGCGCGCCAGCTATGCCTCGCAAGCCGATTGCGTGGCCGACTGGAATGCGCCCGAGGATTGCGAAGGCGTGCCGGTCGACAACATCTACGCCTCCAGCCTGGCGGATACGGCTGGCAACGATGGCAGCAGCGCCAGCGCGAGCAGCGGTGGCCATGGCGGTGGCTACTACGGCGGGTATCACGGCAGCATGGCCCGCTGGTACGGGCCGTACTACACCGAGTCCGGCACCGTCTACCACCCGGACGGCACGCGGACCCGGCGCGACATGTCGAGCGGCAACTCGCGGCCCATGGGCGTCTATGACAGCAACGGCAACCTGACCCGCGTGAGCCAGGCGCCGGGCACGCCGCATGCGACGATGGTCGAGGAGGCCACGCTGAGCCGAGGCAGTCTCGGGCGTGGCGCGGGCGGCGGCATGTCGATGCGCGCGGCCGCTGTCAGCCGGGCGCCTGCCGTGTCCTCGCGCGGCGGCTTTACCAGCCGCTTTGGCGGGTCTGGGCGCTCCGGCGGCGGCTAAGGCCGCATCCCATGCTTTCAGATTCGCTCCTAATCCGGTCCAATCCAACCAGGAATCCACATGACAATGCCCCTACAGCCGGTCTACGCCTACCTGATCTACATTCTCTCCAGCTTCGCCATGCTGGGGCTGTTTCTGCTCGTATACACGCGAATCACGCCGCACCGCGAGTTCGAACTGATACGCCGGGGCAATGTGGCGGCGGCCTTGTCGCTGGGCGGCGCCGTGCTGGGTTTTTCGCTGACGCTCTCGGCCAGCATCCAGCACAATGCCGCCTTCTCGATGTTCGTGCTGTGGGGCTTCGGCGCGTTCGTGGTGCAGGTGCTGGCCTATGTGCTGGTGGCGCGGGCGCTGCGCGGCGTCAGCGAGGAAATCACCGCGGATAATCGCGGCATGGGTGCGCTGATGGGGGTGGTATCGCTGGCGGCGGGCATCGTCAATGCCGCCTGCCTGGCCTAGTGTCGCCGCTGCTTTGGCATGCGGGCGGGCGCCGAGAGACGGAGTGCGCACCTTGCGGTGCGTTGGCGCGAGCTGAGGGAGTGCCAGGGGCCGCGCGGCAACTGGCATTAACGCTTAGGAAATGTCCGCGCCAGCAAAGACGCAAGACCCTGTAAAATCCTGCCTCACAGGCGGCTTGACCCGCTGGAATACCCCCCCTTCCTCCGCTTTGCCGGCGATCCGTCCGCCGGCAAGGTCAATTACGAAAGTCATGTCAGAGTCTGATGAAGCCAAACTAGCCGCGGCGACGTGGGTCCGTGAGCAGATGGATCGCCACGGCCTCACGCTCGACGATTTACTCGAAGCGGGCTGTTTCGCTGCCCCCCCGGCTCCACCGGCACCGGCTCAGGCAGTGCCAAGGGCTACGCTGGCCGTTACGCCCCCGGCTGCTGCGCCGGCGGCAGCCCCCGAGGCGGAGAAGCCCGCCCGGGCGCTTTACCGCAACGCCATGGGCCAGAGTTGGGACGGTACCGGCGAGCGTCCGGAGTGGCTGCAGCGGGCAGTCAACGCGGGGCAGACGGTCGATTTCTTCCGGGTTGGATGAACGTCGGATAAAAATCCTCTCACTTCCCCGGCGGCTGCACCACCAGCGTGGTTACCGTCAGCGCGCCGTTGGCCCGGATAACGCTGAACCTCACCTGGTCGCCTTCCTTGACCTGACCCAGCAGGGCTGGGTCTTGCACGCGGAAGATCATCGTCATGGCGCCCATATCCAGGTTGGCAATAGGGCCATGCTTGATGGTCAGCTTGCCAGCCGCGGCATCTACCTTGCGGATTTCTCCATCGGTCATTGGCACAGCCTCGGCTTGCGCCGCGCTGGCCGGGGCGAGCGCATTGCCGGCATCGGTGGCGGCCTGGGCCTGCAAGGTGGCGAAGGCTGCCAGCAGCGGCAGCAGCGCGAGCAGGTTCTTGCTGGGGTTCATTTGCATTCCTTCCTAGTTGGCTGGTATTGCATACAGGGCGCGGCGTCGCCGCGCCGCGAAATCGCTTAGCGCACGCTGACGTTGCCGCGCATGCCGGCGTCATAGTGGCCGGGCTGCAGGCAGGCAAAGTCCACTCGGCCACTGCGCGTAAAGCGCCACACCATTTCGCCGTGCTGGCTGGCTTCGAGCGTGACGGCGTTCGGGTCGGCGTGTTCCATCTCGGGCATCTTCAGCATCTCGGCGTAGTGCGCCTTCAGGTCGGCCTCGGTGCCGAGCACCATCTCATGCCGGAGCTTGCCAGCGTTGCGCACCACGAAGCGCACGGTCTCGCCTGCCTTGACCTGGATATCGGCCGGGCTGAAGCGCATGTTGTCGGTCATGTTCACCTGGATGGTGCGGCTCACGCTGGCCGCGTCGCCAGGCTCGCCAATAGCGCTGGCGGCGCTGGTGGCCTCGCTGGCATGATGGCCGCCGTGGTTGCCGGCGGCGAAGGCGCCGGCGCACGGGAGGGCGAGCGCAACGGCACTGGCCACCGCCATCCAGGCGGTAGCGGCGCGGGATTTCCTGTTTCGCATGTTGTCTTTCCTTTTTCTGGCTGGTGTGGTCATTGGCTGGCGCCCGGCGTGCCGGTGTATTCGAAGGCAACCGTGCCTTTGGGATGGCGATACCAGCCGGGGTCGCGGTAATCATTGCGGCCAAGGCCGGCGCGCACCTTGAGCACCGTGAACATGCCGCCCATCTCGATCGGCCCGAATGGCCCCTGTCCTGTCATCATCGGCAAGGTGTTGTCCGGCAACGGCATCTCCATGCCGCCGATGTCCGCCATGCCTGCCTCGCCCATCGCCATGTACTCCGGCACCAGCGCGTTCATCCGCTTGGCCAGGTCCTTTTGCTTGACGCCGATCATGGTCGGCAACTGGTGGCCCATCGCGTTCATGGTGTGGTGGGACTTGTGGCAGTGGAAGGCCCAGTCGCCAGGGTTGTCGGCGATGAATTCAATGGCGCGCATCTGCATTGGCGCATTGGCGAGCGTCGCGTCCTTGCCCGCCATCGGCGTGACCTGTGCGTTGGACTCGCGCCACGGGGCGATGGCTTGCGCCTGGAGCGGTACGTAGCCTGCCAGCACGTTCGATGCCGGCGGCGGCTGCACGGATGCGCGCGGATCGAGTGGATCGGCGGCTGGCGCGCTGGACTGGGCCGACGACGCGGTCGAGCCGAGCACCAGGCAAGCTGCTGCAAGAATGCGGACGAAATGCATGACAGCCTCAGTGTTCGTGGGGTGCGCGAATGACGGCGCGGGGTACGACGAACCGGGGGCGAGCGTGCGCTGGACGCACCTCGGGTGTCAGCAGCGTGCGGCGGGCGGGCGGTCGGAGGGGGCGGGGAGGAAGCCGGCGTAGGCGGCCAGGGCGGCTACCGGTGCGGCGTGGCCATGGCTGGCCAGCGCGAGCTCAGGCAGGATGGTGGGCATGATGGCCCCGAGCGCGCAGGCCGAGCAGGCGCTGCAGGCGCCACCGGCGCCATGGCTGGCGTGGTGATCCTGATGGTCTTGATGGTCTTGATGCGCTGGCGGGTGAGTCATGCCAGTCATGCCAGACAGACTGGCCGTCCCGTCTGTCTGCCGGGCCGGGTCCGCCGCGTCATGGCAATGCGCGCCGGCATGGCTGCCAAGCGCGGCTTCCGCCTGCGATTTCATGGCTGCATGGCGTAACATCATCGATTCCACGGCGGGCGAATCGGCCGGCAGCACGACGGATGGCATCTGCGCCAAAGGCACCGAAGGCACAGATTGCGCCGCGCTGCAGACCATCATGACCGCCGCCGCGACACCCTGTGCGGGCAGCGCGATCATGGCAAGGCACAACAGGAAGTAGCTAAGGACGCGTTTCATCGGTGCAGGGGAATCAGCAGCCGATATTCTACCTGCATCGAAAGGTGCGGTAGCGTGACGCCAACATGACAATGTTGACATCTTCGGCCGTGGCGGGGCTTGCTCGTATAGCGTGTCGGTCTTGCAGGGCCAGTGAATGGCCCGGAGTGAATAATTATGCGCATATTGATTGTCGAAGACGAACCCAAGGCAGGTGACTACCTGCGCAAGGGCCTGAGCGAATCCGGCTTCGTGGTGGACCTGGCGCGCGATGGCGTGGACGGCCTGGCCCACGCACGCGGGCAGGAGTATGACCTCATCGTGCTGGATGTCATGCTGCCGGGCATGGATGGCTGGCAGGTGCTCCAGGAACTGCGGCGCGAGCGCGATACGCCGGTCCTGTTCCTCACCGCGCGCGATGCGCTTTCCGACCGGCTCAAGGGCCTGGAGCTGGGCGCCGATGACTACATGGTCAAGCCCTTCGCCTTCGCCGAGCTGGTCATGCGCATCCGCACGATCCTGCGGCGTGGCCCGCTGCGTGAAAGCGAGCTGATCGAAGTGGCGGACCTGCAGATCGATACCGTCAAGCGCCGCGTCACGCGCGACGGCCAGAAGCTGGAACTGACCTCCAAGGAGTTCGCGCTGCTGCAGCTGCTGGCGCGCCGCAGCGGCGAAGTGCTGTCGCGTTCGCTGATTGCCTCCCACGTCTGGGACATGAATTTCGACAGCAATACCAATGTGGTCGATGTCTCCATCCGCCGGCTGCGCGCCAAGGTCGACGACCCCTTTCCCGCCAAGCTGATCCACACGCGCCGGGGCATGGGCTACGTGCTGGAAGAGGAAGTTCGGTGAGCCGGTCCAAGTCAGGGACCGCCGCTTGATCCGCGCTGTACTCCGCCTGCCGGCATCGCTCACGGCACGGCTGGCGCTGGCCTACGGCGCTGCCACCGTGGCCATCCTGGTGGCCGTTGGCACCTACCTGGCCAGCGCGCTCGCTGCCCAGTTGCAGGATCGCGACGAGAGCGAGCTGGTCAGCGAAGTGCTGCTGGTGCGCCATCTGCTGCGCGAGGTGGGATCGGAGGCGGAGATCCGCGCCGACACGCATCGCTTCGCCGATCTCGCGCTGGGCCATGAGGGATTGATCCTGCTGGTGCGCGGCAGCGGCGGCGAGCCGCTGGTCACCCTGAACCCACGCCATGAGCCGGTGCCGGCATTGCCTGTGCTGCCTGCGGCCACGCCGCCCGACAAATCCCGGCTGCATACCTGGTATCCCCGTAACGGCGTCGCCTCGCGCGGCATCTCCGCGCTGGGGCAGTTGGGGGATTCCGAGCGCGCGGTCGAGATCGTGGTACTGCGCGATGCCGGGTACCGCGTGGCGCTGATGAAGGCCTACCAGACGCAGATGCTGTGGGCAACGCTATGCGGCGCGGCGGTCGCGGCGGGGCTGGGATACCTGCTGGCCAGGCGCGGCCTGCGCCCGCTCAGGCGCATGGCGCAGGACGCATCCGCCGTCACCATGAGCCGGCTTGCCACGCGGCTCGATGCCGGCCAGGCGCCCACCGAGCTGCGCGCGCTTGTCGCCGCGCTGAACGACATGCTGGCACGGCTGGAAGACGGCTTCCATCGGCTCTCCGAATTCTCTGCCGACCTGGCGCACGATTTTCGTACGCCCATCAGCAACCTGATCGGCCAGACCCAGGTCACGCTGGGCCATAGCCGCCCGGTGCAGGAGTACGAGAACCTGCTGGAATCCAACCTGGAAGAATACGAGCGGCTGGCCCGCATGATCGAGAACATGCTGTTCCTTGCGCGCGCGGATCATGCCCAGGTGGCCATGACGGTGCGAGAGCTGGACGCGCGCGCGGAGCTGGACAAGGTTGCCGAGTACTACGAAGCCGTCGCGGCGGACCGCGACATCAAGGTACAACTTGCAGGCCAGGGCGCCGTGCGCGCTGACCAGACGCTGCTGCGGCGCGCGGTGACCAACCTCGTCGACAACGCCTTGCGGCATGCGCCCGCGGGCAGCGCCGTGGACATCCGGGTAGTGGCGGACACCGCCGCTACCCGGATCCAGGTGAGCAACGGGGGCACCGGCATCGCCGCCGAGGCGCTGCCGCATGTGTTCGGGCGTTTTTACCGAGGCGATCCCGCGCGCAGCAATTCGGCGGGTTCGACCGGGCTTGGGCTGGCCATCGTGGATACGATCATGCGGCTGCATGGGGGCAGTGTGAGCATGCGCAGCCGGCCCGGCGAGACGGTGGCTGAGCTGAAGTTCCCGACGCAACATGCCGGGTCTGCGACAGACCCGGCGGGTAGACGTTAAGAACCCGCTCGCTCCCACACATGCGAATGCGTTGCCATGCCACGGCGCAGCGGTGCTCGACGTGCAGGAGCGGCATGCCGCTCCTGCCGCCGCCAGGGTTAGCTGTTGGGCAATGCCGGTGGCGCCGGCAAGCCGCCAGCCAGGCGTGCGCAGCCTGCGTCATCTTCCACGCCAGCCTCATCCTTGTCGCGCCGATGCGCCAGCCGGTACAGCACCGGCAGCACCAGCAAGGTCAGCGCGGTGGAAGACAGGATGCCACCTATCACCACCGTGGCCAGCGGACGCTGTACCTCGGCCCCGGTCCCGGTGGCAATCGCCATCGGGATAAAGCCCAGCGATGCCACCAGCGCGGTCATCAGCACGGGACGCAGCCGGGTCAGCGCGCCGGTATGGATGGCTTCATCGAGCGGCTTGCCGTCTTCGCGCAGGCTGCGGATAAAGGACAGCATCACCAGTCCGTTGAGCACCGCCACGCCGGACAAAGCGATAAAGCCCACCGCCGCCGAGATCGACAGCGGAATGCCCCGCAGCCACAGCGCCAGGATGCCGCCAGTGAGCGCAAAGGGGATGCCGGTAAAGACCAGCAGGCCATCGCGCACATTGCCGAACATGGCAAACAGCAGCACAAACACCATCAGCAGCGCCACAGGCACCACGATCTGCAGCCGCGTGGCGGCCGATTGCAACTGCTCGAAGGTGCCACCCCACGTGACCCAGTAGCCCGCCGGGACCTTGACCTGGCGATCCAGCGACGCCATCGCCTCGGGCACGAAGGTGCCCACGTCGCGCCCGCGCACATTGGCGCTGACCACGATGCGGCGCTTGCCGTTCTCGCGCGAGACCTGGTTGGGGCCCGGGGCCAGCGTTAGCGTTGCCACTTCGCCCAGCGGGATATAGCTGGCGGCTGCCGTACTTCCCTTGGGCAAGGGAATCGGCAGCCGGCGCAGCGCCTCCACATCGCCGCGGATGCCTTCCGGCAGGCGTACGCCGATATTGAAGCGGCGGTCGCCCTGGAAGAAGATGCCGGCGTCCCTGCCGCCCACGGCAATGGCCACGGTGTCCTGCACGTCGATCATGTTGAGGCCGTAGCGGGCCGCGCGGGCGCGGTCCACGTCCACCGTCAGCATTGGCAGGCCGCTGGTCTGCTCGACCTTGACCTCGGTTGCGCCGGGCACGGCCCGCAGCACGGTGGCGACCTTTTGCGCGGTGTCCTCCAGCACGGCGTTGTCGTCACCGAAGATCTTCACGGCCACGTCGCTGCGCACCCCGGAGATCAGCTCGTTGAAGCGCAGCTGGATCGGCTGCGAGAACTCGTACCTGTTGCCGGGGATGGTTGCCAGTTCGGCCTCCATCTGCGCCAGCAGCTGCTCGCGCGTCTTGGACGGATCGGGCCACTTCGCCCGCGGCCTGAGCATGATGTAGCCATCCGAGGCGTTGGGCGGCATCGGGTCCGAGGCGATCTCGGCAGTGCCGGTGCGGGCGAAGACGCGCTCGATTTCGGGGAATTTCTCCTTGAGGCGCGTCTCGATCTGCTGCTGCATGGCGAGCGACTGGGTGAGGCTGGTGCCGGGAATGCGCAGCGCCTGCACGGCGAAATCCCCCTCGTTCAGGTTGGGGATGAACTCGCTGCCCAGCCGCGTCGCCACCAAGCCGCTCAACAGCACCGCCACTGCGGCAAGGGTCAGTACCACCGGTGTGTTGGCGATGGTCTTGCCGAGCATGGGCGCGTAGGCGCGCTTGGCCCACAGCATCAGGCGGTTTTCCTTCTCGGCTACCTTGTCGCCGATAAACAGCGCCACGGCCGCCGGCACGAAGGTCACCGACAGGATCATCGCGCCGATCAGCGCCAGCACCACCGTCATCGCCATGGGGTGGAACATCTTGCCTTCCACGCCTGTCAGCGCAAAGATGGGGATGTACACGATCATGATGATGAGCTGGCCGAAGATCAGCGGGCGGCGTGCTTCCCGCGAGGCCGCAAAGACCTCGTGGAAGCGCTCGCCGCGGGTGAGCGGGCGGCCGTGCTGTTGCTGGGCATGGGCGAGGCGCCGCACGCAGTTCTCGACGATCACCACGGCGCCGTCGATGATGATGCCGAAGTCAAGCGCGCCCAGGCTCATCAGGTTGGCGCTGATCTTGTAGGTCACCATGCCGGTGAACGTAAACAGCATGGACAGCGGGATGACCAGCGCGGTGATGATGGCGGCGCGCAGGTTGCCGAGGAACAGGAAGAGGATCACGATCACCAGGATCGCGCCCTCGACCAGGTTCTTCTTGACGGTGGCGATGGCGCGGTCCACCAGCACGGTGCGGTCGTACACGGTGACGGCCTTGACGCCGGCCGGCAGCGAGCGGTTGATGGCGGCCATGCGCTGGTCCACCGCTTGCGATACGGCACGGCTGTTCTCGCCGATCAGCATGAAGACGGTGCCCAGCACCACTTCGCGCCCGTTGTCGGTGGCCGCGCCGGTGCGCAGTTCGCGGCCGATGCCCACGTCCGCCAGGTCGCGGATGCGGATGGGCTGGCCCTGCGCGCTGCCCACGATGATCTCCCGGATATCGTCGACGGACCTGACCTGCCCCGGTGCGCGCACCAGGTACTGCTCGCCGCGCCGCTCGATATAGCCGGCGCCCACGTTGGCGTTGTTCTTCTCCAGCGCCACCACCACGTCCTGCAGGCTCAGGCCGTAGGAGGCCATCCGTTCCGGGCTGGGCGCCACCAGGTACTCCTTGGCGAAGCCGCCGATGGAGTTGATCTCGGTGACGCCGGGCACCGTGCGCAACTGCGGCTTGATGACCCAGTCCTGGATTTCGCGCAGGTCGGTGGGGGTGTAGGGCGTGCCATCGGCCTTCCTGGCGCCGTCCTCGGCTTCCACCGTCCACAGGTAGATCTCGCCAAGCCCGGTGGAGATCGGGCCCATCTGTGGCGCAACGCCCGTGGGCAGGTTCTGCGCGGCTTCCTGGATGCGCTGGTTGACCAGCTGGCGCGCGAAGTAGATATCGGTGCCATCCTTGAAGATCACCGTCACCTGCGACAAGCCATAGCGCGACAGCGAGCGGGTTTGCTCCAGGCCCGGCAGGCCGGACATCGCGGTCTCGATCGGGTAGGTGACGCGCTGCTCGGTTTCCAGCGGTGAATAGCCGGGCGCGGAGGTGTTGACCTGCACCTGCACGTTGGTGATGTCTGGCACGGCGTCGATGGGCAGCCGGCTGTAGTTGTAGATGCCGAGCGCTGCCATGGCGACCACCGCCAGCAGCACCAGCCACCGCTGCTCGATGGCAAAGCGGATCAGTCTTTCAAACATGAGGGATTCTCCGCTTAGTGGCTATGTTCGGCGCCGGCCTTGCCAAGCTCGGCCTTGATCACGAAGCTATTGCCTGCCACGTATTGCGTGCCGGCTTTCAGGCCTTCGGTGATCTCCACCAGCTTGCCGTCGCTGCGGCCGGTCTTGACCGGCTGCGCCTGGAAGCCGCCTGGAACGACAGCGAACACCACCTGCTGATCGCCGTTGCTTTGCAGGGCTTCGGCCTCGATCGCCACTGGCACCTCGGCGCTGGAGTCGGTCACGCCCACGGTGACGAACAGGCCGGGGCGCCAGGCCGTCTTGGGGTTGGGCAGCGTGACGCGGGCGGTGGCGGTGCGCGTTTGCTGGCCCAGCAGCGAGCCGACATACGAGACCGTGCCTTCGGCCTTGCCGTCGAAGGCAGTGGAGGCGATCTTCACCTTCTCGCCAACCCGCACGCGATCCAGGTCCTTGGGCGCGATCACGAACTCGGCCCATACCGTGCTGAGGTCGGAGATGACGAACACGTTGGCGTCGGCCGCCACGGCTTCGCCCAGCGCCAGGTGCTTCTCGACCACGGTGCCGTCGAAGGGCGCGCGCAGCTCGAAACGGTTGAGCGACTTGGCGCCGCCTGCGTTGCCGCTGACGCCGATGGCAGTCAGCTTCTGCGTGGCGTTTTGCGTGGCGATGCGGGCTTCCTGCAGCGCGGTGCGCGCGGCCAGGTAGTCCTGCTCGGCGGAGATCTTGTCCTCCCACAGCTTCTTCTCGCGCTGGAAGGTGGATTCGGCCAGCTCCAGGCGCTTTTGCGCGGCCAGCAGTTCGCTGCGCTGATCGGACAGCGCGGTGCTGGCCAGCACCGCCAGCAAATCGCCTTTCTTCACCTGTTGCCCCAGGTTGGCGGACACGCCTTGCACCACGCCAGCTACGCGTGGCACCACGTGGGCCGTGCGGTCCTCGTTGAAGCGGATCTCGCCGGGGAAGGATGCCGTGCCCTCGATGTGCGCAGGTCCTGCCGTGCGCAGCGTGAGCCCGGCCGCCTGGACTTGTGCCGGGGTCATCTCGACGTGGCCTTCTTTTTCTTGCGTTTCGTGGTGCTCCCCGTCGGTGTGCCGGGCGGCGTCGCCGTGCGCCGCGCTGGCCGGGCCGCCGTGATGCTCGCCGTCGCCGTGGGCCGCGTCTTCGCTATGCGCGCCTGCTGCGTGGCCGGCTTCGGTCGTGGCGTCGGCGCTGCCGCGCCCGGCGAAGATCAGTCCCGCGGCTGCGATGGCGCCGCCCGCCAGGATGATGGCGATGCTCGTTTTCTGCTTGTTGGTGATTGCCATGATGGAGTTCCTTTGGTGCTAGCGGCCAAGAATGCGGTCGATGGTGGTCGCGGCCTGATAGGCATTGGCGACCACGCCGAGATAGCGGATGCGCGCCTGGAACCAGGTGCGCTGCGCATCGAGCACGTCGAGGAAGTTGAATTTGCCGGCTTCGAAGCCGCGCGTGGCGGCCTCATAGGCCTGCTGCGCAGCCGGTAGCACGGTACCCTTGAGCGAGTCGGCCGAGGTCCGCGATACGCTCAGTTGCCGCGTGGCTTGCTGCAGCTCGTTAGCGAGCCGCACCTGTGTGGCGCGGTACTCGTCGGCCGCTTTGTCGGCCTGGCGCAGTGCGGCGTAGAGATTGCCCTGGTTGCGGTCGAACAGCGGCAGCGGCAGCGACACGCCCAGCACGGGCATGGTGCCGCGGTCTGAGCCGTTGTCGCGCTTGCTGCCCAGGCTGACGGTCAGGTCGGGATACTGGCGGCTGCGCTCCACGCCGATGATGGCCTGCCTGCGTTCCAGTTCCAGCCGCTGGCTTGCCAGTTCCGGCGCGCTGTCCAGCGCTTGGGCGAGGCTAGCGCCGTCGGGCCGCGCGGGCAGGGTGTCCAGGTTGCCGGCGGCTACCTGGAAGCGGGCTTCGCTGCTGCCCCAAAGGCCGGCCAGCGACTGGCGTGCCATCGCGAGTGCCGCCTCGGCGTCGGCGACCTCGAGTTCCGCATTGGCCTGCTCCACGCGCGCCTTGCTCTCTTCGAGCGGCGCGATTTTGCCGGCGGCCACGCGGCGGATCGCCGCCTGAGCGCCCTTGGCGGCGATCTCGGCCGAGCCACGCGCCAGCTTGACGCGCTCCTGCGCGATGACCACCGCGAAGAAGCCGCCAACCACGGCCGCGCGCAGGCCGGTGCGCGTTGCGCCCAGTTGCGATTGGGCCAGCTCGCGCGCTTTTTGCGCGGCGCCGATGCGCGCGGCGCGCTTGCCGCCGAGCTCGATCGGCAGGTTGACCTGGGCCGTAGTGGTGCGGGTATCGCGGCGGTTGTCCTCGAGGAGCACCGCGACTTCCGGGTTGGGGATGGTGCGGGCCTGCATGATGCCGCCCTCGGCGGCATTGAGCTCATGGCCGGCGGCCGAGAGCGTGAAGTTGCGCCCGGCCGCGAGGGCGAGCGCATCGTCCAGCGTGAGCGTGCCGGCGGGCTCGGGAATCTGTTGCACCGCTTGCGCGGCGGGAAATGGGGTCGTCGCCGCGTTCTGGGCGAACGCGGCAGGGCTGAGCAAAGCTGCCGCCAGCCCGAGCGGCATCACAAGTGTTCTCATCGAATTTCACCGGGAAAAAGCCAGGGAAGTTCGGCGAGACGAGAGTCTGGAGGTAAGGGGAGTCGTCTCGCCGTTCAGGCGGCGAGCGGCCACTGCGGGCGGTCGGGGGTGGCGCCGGGCGCAGACAGGTAGGATGCGGCTAGCGCCCGGTAGCTGATGGCCACGCCGTGTTGCGAGGCGCTCGTGGCCATGTCCGGCAAGACCAGCTGGGCGCTGGCAAAGTGGCACACGGCGCAGTCCAGGTCGGGCAGCTTGATGTTGTCCTTGCCACTCTTGCTGTCGTTGCTGTCCTTGCCGTCGTGCTGGCTGAGCTTGCCCTGATGGGCGTGGCTATGGTGGCCGAAATGCCAGCTGGCGCTGGCTGTGGCGGTCCCGTTGCCCGGCTGCGTACTTTCGTGATTGCAATACGCCGCAGCCCCGGCCCAGGCGAACTGGAGGGGCAGCATGATGGCGAAAAGCAGGATCAGGAAACGGCGCATGCGGCGGATTATATAGGCAGCAAGCATGACCCTTGCGCGACTGTGGCTTAAAGCGTGGCGCAAAGGTGACCTCGGACGCTCGTATCGACCGATGTGCAGACAGCACTTGACCCTGTAGTCGCTTCAGGGTCTTAAATGGGCGGTAAGCAAAAACAAGCAGGGAAAACCGCCATGCCTAGCGCAACGCCAGACCAAGCTTCGCTCCGTGCCCCATCTTGCTGCGGTCATGGGCATTCTGATGCACACGAACACGTGCATAAGCACGATCAAGCACACCAGCACGACCATGACCACGATCACGGCCACCAGCGCGCTCAGGCAGGCGGCGCAGCCTGCTGCGGCAGCGCCAGCGCGGCGCCGCCGATTGCCGTAGCCGTTCCTGCCGGCGCCGCCGCGGCCAGCTATCGCATCGACGCGATGGATTGCCCCACGGAAGAGACCCTGATCCGCAACAAGCTGGGCAGCATGGCAGGCGTGGCCGCGCTGCAGTTCAACCTGATGCAGCGCGTGCTGACGGTGCACCATACGCTGGACTCCCTGGAGCCGGTAGTGCGGGCCATCGAGAGCCTCGGCATGAAGGCTGAGCCGCTGTCGGAGCAGGCCGCAGCGCTGCCGCCGCAAGCCGCCAAGCCATGGTGGCCGCTGGCGCTGGCCGGTGCGGCCGCGCTCGGCGCTGAGGCTGTGCAGTGGCTGCAAGTGCCCGGCCAGGAATGGCTTGCGCCCCTGTTGGCGTTGGTGGCTGTGGCAATAGCCGGGCTGGGCGTCTACAAGAAGGGCTGGATCGCGCTGTCCAATGGCAACCTGAACATCAACGCATTGATGAGCATCGCCGTCACCGGCGCCATGCTGATCCGGCAGTGGCCGGAAGCGGCTATGGTGATGGTGCTGTTCGCGCTGGCCGAGCGCATCGAGGCGGCGTCGCTGGACCGTGCCCGCAATGCCGTGCGCGGCCTGATGGCAATGGCGCCGGAGCAGGCCACGGTGAGGCAGCGGGACGGTAGCTGGCTGCCTGTGGCGGCTGGCGCGGTGGCCATCGGCGCGTTGGTGCGCCTGCGCCCCGGCGAACGCGTCGCGCTCGACGGGCGGGTATTGCGTGGCCAGTCCACACTGGACCAGGCGCCGATCACTGGCGAGAGCGTCCCGGTCGACAAGACCGTCGGCGATGTGCTTTTCGCCGGCACCATCAACCAGGCCGGCGAACTGGAGTACGAAGTCACCGCGCCGGCCAGCGGCTCCACGCTGGCGCGCATCATCCACGCGGTAGAGGCGGCGCAGGGCAGCCGCGCGCCCACGCAGCGCTTTGTCGACCGCTTTGCCCGCATCTATACGCCGCTGGTCTTCCTTGGCGCGGTGCTGGTGGCCGTGGTGCCGCCGCTGGCGATGGACGGCGACTGGAGCGCATGGATCTACAAGGCGCTGGTGCTGCTGGTGATTGCCTGCCCGTGCGCGCTGGTGATCTCCACGCCGGTAACGATCGTGAGCGGCCTTGCGGCCGCGGCGCGGCGCGGCATCCTGATCAAGGGTGGTGTCTACCTGGAGCAGGGCAAGGATCTGAAATGGCTGGCGCTGGACAAGACCGGCACCATCACCCACGGCAAGCCGGCCCAGACCGATTTCCAGCCCCTGGGCGCAACCGCCGCGGCAGGTGCTGCGGCTAGTGATGCGGCGCGTGTGATCGCGGCCAGCCTGGCTGCCCGGTCCGACCATCCGGTGTCGATGGCCGTGGCCAATGCCGCGCGTGCGCACGGCATCGTGCCGCTGGAAGTGCAGGACTTTGCGGCGCTGCCCGGGTACGGGGTCAGCGGCAGCGTGAACGGGCGCAGCTACTATCTGGGGAACCATCGCCTGATCCACGACCGCGGGCTGTGCTCGCCGGAGCTGGAGGCTACGCTGGAAGCGATGGAGCGGCAGGGAAAGACGGTTGTGCTGCTGGGCGCGGATCACGGCGTCGAGGCGCTGTTCGGCGTGGCGGACACGGTCAAGGACAGCAGCCGCGAGGCGGTGGCTGCGCTGCACTCGCTGGGTGTCAAGACGCTGATGCTGTCGGGGGACAACCCGCATACCGCGCAAGCGATCGCAGCGCAGGTGCAGATCGACGAGGCACGCGGCAATCAGTTGCCGCAGGACAAGGCGGACGCCATCGCTGCGCTGAGCGTGAAGGGGGCAGAAGGGGCGCCGGGTAATGGTGGCAATGGTAGCAATGGCAGCAAGCGCGTCGTGGTGGGTATGGTGGGTGACGGCGTCAATGATGCGCCCGCGCTGGCCCGTGCCGATATCGGCTTCGCCATGGGAGCGGCCGGGACCGATACGGCGATCGAGACCGCCGACGTGGCGCTGATGGACGACGACCTGCGCAAGATCCCCGCCTTTATCCGGCTGTCGCGGCAGACTTCGACGATCCTGAAGCAGAACATTGCCCTGGCGCTGGGCATCAAGGCGATTTTCCTGGCACTCACGGTCATGGGCCTGGGCACCATGTGGATGGCGGTGTTCGCCGATATGGGGGCGAGCTTGCTGGTGGTCTTCAACGGCCTGAGGCTGGCGGGGAGGGACCGTAGCTGAACGTTGTCGAGGGCCCGCCGGGCCTTCGGCAACGGGCCGAAGCGAGGCCAAGGCACACGCGCACGCAAGCGGCGCGCGCATGAACGCATCGTCAATGGCCGGTTGTCGGCCGTTGACGATGTGTTGATGGTACTGACTGTGTCTTGATGCGGGCGGGCGCGGGCGACGAGCCGTGCCGTGCCGGCCGGATGCCTACGGCTGCAGGATCAGCTCGCCACTTCTTCCCTCGATCGCGCCCCACGTCACCGGCAGTTCCGGCAGGGCGCTGCGATCGATATGCCGGTAGAGCGTGGCCATCGACACCAGTTCATGCCCCTGCGCGCGCCAGCCATCCAGCAGGCGGTTGAACACCGGCGCAAGCTTGCCGCCCTCGAGTTCGGTGTGCAGGGTGAACACGTGGTCGCGCCCGTCTTCGCTCAGGCGCAGCACGGCGTGGTGGACGTTGTCTTCCGTCAGGTCGCCCACGCCGATCAGTTCGTCCAGCGTCGGCAGCGTGGTCGGCATCTGCACGTGGCGGCATGCCACACCATCGACCGTGGGGATATACGGACCGGTGCCGCGGCCATCGGACGCGTACACCATGCCCCAGTCGTCGATCTGGCGGAAGGCCTCATCGTTCATTTGCCAACCGGCCGCGCCATGGGTGGGCGGTGCTTCGCCGAATATCTCGACGTAGCGGTCGAATGCACTTTGCATCTGGCGCCGGGTCCAGGCCGCATCGCGCTCGCGCACGTTGTCCTGCCAGTAGACGTGATCCCAGGTGTGGATGCCGCATTCGTGCCCTGCCGCGCGCGCCGCGCGCATCTCGGCCGCGCCCTTGCGGCCGATATCGGGACCGGGCAGCAGCACGCCGTACATCAGCGTGCGCAAGCCATAGTTCGACACCACCGACGTACGCGACACCTTCTTCAGGAAGCCGGGACGAAACACGCGCCGCAGCGCCCAGCCGGTATGGTCGGGGCCAAGGCTGAACAGAAAGGTGGCCTCGGCCCGCACGCGGGCCAGCATGGCGAGCAGCGCCGGCACGCCTTCGCGGGTGCCGCGCAGCGTGTCGACGTCGACCTTCAGGGCGATACGGGCCATCGGGTGCGTGCGCTCAGTTGGCCGAATCGACCAGGGTGCGCGCCTCGATCACCTTGCTGCGGTAAGCCTCGAAGATGGCGCGCAGTGCGTCTTCCATGCTGACCTCGGGCTTCCAGCCGAGCTCTTCCACGGTGTTGTCGATCTTCGGCACGCGGTTCTGCACGTCCTGGTAGCCCTTGCCGTAGAAGTCGCCCGAGGAGGTTTCCACGATCTGGGTCTTCTTGGCTTCTTCCGCGTACTCAGCGTAGTCGCCGGCCATCTTCAGCATCATCTCGGCCAGCTCGCGCACGGAGTGGATGTTGCGCGGGTTGCCGATGTTGTAGATCTTGCCGGTGGCGATGCCGTTCGGGTTCTCGATGATGCGCATCAGTGCGCTGATGCCGTCGGTGACGTCGGCAAAGGCACGCTTTTGCGCGCCGCCGTCCACCAGCTTGATCGGCTCGCCGCGCACGATGTGGCCGAGGAACTGGGTGACCACGCGCGAGGAGCCTTCCTTCGATTCGAAGATCGAGTCCAGGCCGGCGCCGATCCAGTTGAACGGGCGGAACAGGGTGTAGTTCAGGCCTTGCTCCATGCCGTAGGCGTGGATCACGCGGTCCATCAGCTGCTTGGAGCAGGCATAGATCCAGCGCGGCTTGTTGATCGGGCCGCAGATCAGCTCGGACGTCTCGGGATCGAACTCGTCGTCATGGCACATGCCGTACACCTCGGAGGTGGACGGGAACACCAGGTGCTTGCCGTACTTCACGGCGGCGCGCACGATCGGCAGGTTGGCTTCGAAGTCGAGTTCGAACACGCGCAGCGGCTGGCGCACGTAGGTGGCGGGCGTGGCGATGGCCACCAGCGGCAGCACCACGTCGCACTTGCGGATGTTGTACTCAATCCACTCCTTGTTGATGGTGATGTCACCTTCAAAGAAGTGCATGCGCGGATGGTCGATCAGGTCGCCAAGGCGATCGCTGGACATGTCCATGCCGTAGACTTCCCACGACGTGGTTTCGAGAATGCGGCGCGTCAGGTGGTGGCCGATGAAGCCGTTGACGCCAAGAATCAGGACCTTTTTCATCGGTTTTCCTCTTTGGACAATGCGGTAAGAAATGTGGAAAGCGCGGCAGCCGAGACGGGCGCGGGTTGGGCGCCATCGTCCAGCAGTTCGCGTACAAGGATCAGGCCGCCATCGCCGCACACGCCGACGATCTGCCCGTCGATCACGTGCAAGCCCGGGCGGGCGGCGCTGGTGGACTGCAATTGGGTTGCTGCGGCTGCGCTGCCGGCATGCGGCAGGCGCGCCCGCGCCACCACGAAGCGGCGCGAGCCGGCATCGGTGAAGGCGCCGGGATAGGGCGGTGCGACCGCGCGGATCAGGTTGTAGACCTGCGCGGCCGGCTGCTGCCAGTCGATGCGGCCGTCCTCCGGCTTGCGCCCGGAGAAGTAGCTGCCTTCGGCAAGGCGGTTGGGCAGCGGCGTGATGTTGCCGGCCATCATGGCGGGCAGGGCGCGCCACAGCGTTTGCTCGGCGGCCACGGTCACTTTCTCGAAGACCTCGCCGGCGGTGTCGTCGGGCAGGATCGGCACTGACGTCTGGTCGACGATGAAGCCGGCATCCGGCTTGGCTTCCATCGCATGCAGCGTGGCGCCGGTCTCGCTCTCTCCATGCAGCACCGCCCAGTTCACCGGCACGCGGCCGCGATACTTGGGCAGCAGGGAGCCGTGCATATTGAACGCGCCTTGCGGCGCCAGCGCCAGCACTGCCGCGGGAATCATCGCGCGGTAGTAGAAAGAGAAGATCACGTCGGGGCGCGCCGCGGCCACCGCGGCGGCCAGCGCCGGATCGGCCGGGTCTTCGCCGTAGGTGACGGGCAAGCCGAGTTCGGCGGCGGTATCGGCAACGCGGCGGAACCAGATGTTTTCATCCGGGCGGTCGCGGTGCGTGACAACCAGCGCCACTTCCACGCCACGCGCGTGCAGCACGCGCAGGCAGCGGTCGCCGACGTTGTGATAAGCGAAGACTACTGCGCGCACGAGACCTCCGTCGCCTTTTGCTGTTCTGGCGTGCCTTCCAGCACCGCCTGGATGCGATAGCGCGGACGGTTGCGCACTTCCTGGTAGATGCGGCCGATGTACTCGCCCAGCAGGCCGATGCCGAACAGCATGATGCCAACCAGGAAGAAGTTGAAGGCGAGCAGGGTGAACACACCCTGCACTTCCGCGCCAAGCACGAAGCGCCGAACCAGCAGCACCGCCACCAGGCCCGCCGATGCCAGCGACAGCAAGGTGCCGATGGCGGAGAACCACTGCAGCGGCACGATGGAGAAGCCGGTTACCAGGTCGAAGTTCAGCCGGATGAGCTGGAACAGCGAATACTTGGATTCGCCGGCGTGGCGCTCCTCGTGCTCGACCACGATCTCCACCGGGTTGGAGGAGAAGGTATAGGCCAGCGCGGGGATAAAGGTATTGACCTCACGGCAGGCATTGATGGTGTCGACGACATTGCGGTCGTAGGCACGCAGCATGCAGCCCTGGTCGGTCATCTTGATGCGCGTGATGCGCTCGCGCAGGCGGTTCATGGCCCGGGACGCAATGCGGCGGAACGCCGTGTCGTTGCGCTCGCGGCGGATGGTGCCAACGTAGTCATGGCCTTCGCGCATGGTTGCCACCAGCCGGGGGATTTCCTCCGGCGGGTTTTGCAGGTCGGCGTCCAGCGTGATCACGATCTGGCCGCGGGTGTGCTCGAAGCCGGCCAGGATGGCCATATGCTGGCCAAAGTTGCCGTTGAACAGCACGACGCGCGTCGTGTCCGGGCGCTTGTGAAACTGGCTGGCCAGGATCTGTGCCGAACGGTCGCGACTGCCGTCGTTGACGAAGATGATCTCGTAGTTGCAGCCGAGCCCGTCCATCGCCGGGTAGAGCCGGTCGAACAGGGCTTGCAGGCCATCTTCCTCGTTATAGACGGGAATGACGACGGAGACTTCGACAGGGCTCATTTGAAGAGGCGTTTGCATGTTTCGCTAAGAGTTGCGCATACCCGCTCCACGTCGGCGGCTTGCATGGCGGGGAACATCGGCAGCGTGACGATGCTCCTTCCGATGCGCTCGGCGTGCGGCAGCATGCCTTCGCGCCAGCCCAGGGAGCGGTAATAAGAAAACAGGTGCACGGCGGGATAATGCACGCCGGTGCCGACGCCTTGCTCGCGCATGGCCTCCATCACCGCGGTGCGCCCGCCTTCGATGCGTTCGGCCGGCAGCACCACCTGGAACATATGCCAGTTGGTGGTGGCCAGCTCGCCGTCACGCGGCAGCGGCAGCTCGATGCCGAGGTCGGCCAGGCCGCTGTCGGCGGCGCAGCGGTAGTACGCCTCGGCCAGTTCGGCGCGGCGTGCCGTGATGGCGTCAAGTTGCGCCAGTTGCGACAGGCCGATGGCGGCGTTGACATCGGTGAGGTTGAATTTGCCGCCGGGCTCTTCCACATCCATCCCGTCCATGCCGGTACGGATCACGCCTTGCAGGCGCAGGCGTTCGGCACGTTCGGCTTCTTCGGGCGAGTTCATCACCAGGCAGCCGCCTTCGACGCTGGTGATGTTCTTGTTGGCCTGGAAGCTGAAGCTGACCAGGTCGCCGAAGGCACCGATGCGCTGGCCGCGCCAGCGCGAGTCGATGGCCTGCGCGGCATCCTCGATCACACGCAGGTTGTGCTTCTTCGCGATGGCGTAGAGGCGGTCCATATCCACCGGCAGGCCCGACAGGTAGACCGGCATGATGGCGCGGGTACGGGGCGTGATGGCAGCTTCAACGGCGTCGAGGTCGATATTGCGCGTGCGCGGGTCGATATCGACGAAGACGGGCTTGGCGCCCACCGTGATCACGACATTGGCCGTGGCAACCCAGGTGATCGGGGTGGTGATGACTTCGTCGCCGGGGCCGATATTGGCCACGCGCAGCGCGATTTCCATCGTCGCCGAGCCATTGGCGAAGGTGCGCACGGGGCGGCCCCCGAACAGTTCGGACAGGGCAGCCTCGAAGGCGTGCATCTTGGGGCCGGAGGTGATCCAGCCCGAGGCCAGCACCTTGCCTACCTCGGCGATGGCGGCGGCGTCAATATTCGGCTTGACGAAGGGCAGGAAGGCTTGCGCAGCGGAAGCGGTCATGGCAATCAGGCTCTTGTGGCGATGGTGCGACGGTGGATGGTGCGGTGATCAGGAACGCGCGATGAGAAACACGCCGGCGAGGATCAGCAGGATGCCGGCTACGCGCAGGGGGCCGATCATTTCACCGAACAGCCACCAGGCTGCCAGGGCGTTCACCACATAACCGAGCGACAGCATCGGGTAAGCGATCGATACATCGACCCGCGACAGCCCGACGATCCACACGCCGACGCTGACTACATACAGTGTCAGGCCAGCCAGTACCGGCCACTGCGTCAGCACCCGAAACGCCGTGGCAAACAGCGTCGCGCGCTCGATGGTGATGGCGCCCACGGCGTTGGTGCCGGCTTTGAGCAGCAGCTGCGCGCACGCATTGAGCAGCACGCCGGTAAAGATAAAAGCGAAGGTAGAGAGCGTCATGGCGCGCGGTTCGGTTCTTGCTGCGGGGCCGCCGGTGCCTGGCCGGGAGGCGGGAAGTTGGTGACCGCGACGCGGCGCTTGTCTTGCCCGATCTTGTACATCGGCACCTTGCTCTCTTGCAGTATCTTGTAGGTGGCAGCCGACATGATGCCCACGGCGTGCTGGCCATCCTGCCATTTTGCAATAAAGGCATCCAGGGTGGGGAGCCATTTCTGCGGCTCCTGCTTGGTGCCGAACTCGAGCTCGTCCGGCCATTCCACCATGATGGTGGTGCGGCGCAGGTAGTACGGCAGCGTGTGGTCCAGCATGCGCACGCCGTAAATCGGCATGTCGTCCGTCAGCACGGCGTTAATGGCGGGCACCATGTCCACGCCCGAAGTCTGCCGCCCCATGACCTCGTGGCCCAGCAGCGCCACTGTGAAGCTGGTGAACAAGCCGAGCGAGTAAACGGTGATGCTGACCATCAGGCCCTTGCTCGCCAGCAGCTTGCGCGCGAGGAACACGGCGCCGAGCATCAGCACGAAGGCGGCGCCGACCCAGACCGCGAACAAGCGGTACAGCTCGTTGGGCGTGTTGTCGGAATTCAGCGTGGCCACCACCGGGCTGGCCAGCAAGCCGATTGCCGAAATGACCAGCATGCCGTTGAGCTGCCGCTTCCAGCTGCGCTCATCGATGTGCTGCAGCGCCACGGCAGCCAGCATGCCAAGCGCCGGGAAGATCGGCACGATATAGCCGGGCAGCTTCGAGCCGGACAGGCTGAAGAAGACAAAGATGGCAATGGCCCACACGGCCAGCAACAGCGCCGGCTGGAATGGCCGCGCCGGCGCCACGCGTGCCGCCGCGCCTTCGCCACGGACCACTTGCCACATGCGCGGCGCCAGGCCCAGCCAGGGGATGAAGCCCGCCACCAGCAACGGCACGAAGTACCACAGCGGGCCCTTGCGCGAGTGTACCGTCGAGGTATAGCGCTGCCAGTGCTCGTGGATAAAGAAGAAATTCAGGAATTCGGGGTTGCGCTCCGACACCAGCCAGAACCAGGGCACCGTGACGATCAGCATCAGTGCGGTGCCGGTGATCAGGTGCAGGCGCCGCCACAGGCCGAAATCCCGCGAGATCAGGGTGTAGATGACCAGCACGAGGCCGGGCAGGGCAATGCCTACCAGCCCTTTGGTCAGGATCGCCACGCCCATGGCTATCCAGCAGGCCCACATCCAGTAGCGCCGCGCGGCTGGCGTAGCAGCGGGGTGCTGCGCGAGCAACATGAAGGCCAGCACGCAGGCCATGGCGCCGGAAAGCGTCATGTCCAGCGAGTTGAAGTGCGAGGCCACGCTCCACATCGGCGCGGCGGCCAGCACCAGCCCGGTCAGGAAGGCGGCCCGCAAGCCATACCAGCGGTGGGCGGCGAGCATCGAGACCACGAGGCCGACCATGCCGGACAGCGCCACGCATAGCCGGGCTTGCCAGTCGCCCACGCCGAACAAGGTATACGACAGCGCTGTCACCCACATATGGAAAGGCGGCTTCTCGAAGTACTTGAGTGCGTTGTAGCGGATGGTTACCCAGTCACCGGTGGAGAACATCTCACGGGCGATCTCGGCGTAGCGGCCTTCATCGGAGCGCAGCAGGTGGCGAGCGTCGAGCGTGCCGAACCAGACCAGGAGAATAAACAGGCAAACCAGGACGATGGTGATCGTGGGCAAGCCGGCAGATTGCGAAACACCTTGTGCGGTGCTTCGCGAGGTGTCTCGCGAGGTCACGGAACTACGCATACGTCTCCTGGAAAGGGATCGGGTGACCGTCCTGGCTTGCGCACATGACGACCGGTTCTCGGGCTTGCGGGGTGTGGCGATCCGCACGCGGGCGGCCCGGATGGCTTGCCCGCCTGCCGCCACGCAGTCATTGCATTGGCTCGCGATGGCGCGGCCACTTGCGTGATTATTAAAGCACTGGTAACGCCGCCTTGGCACCGCTAAAAAAGCGGTGTCAGGCTGTTGCCGCAGCGCGCGGTCGGTCTGTTTGACGGTTTCGGGCTGCCGGGTACCGGCGAAAACATCACAACGCAGCAGCGACGGCTTTGGTAGACAAAAAAAGCAAGCGATGGTGCCCGTTTCCCCGCGCCTTCTGCTTTGTTAGTCTTTCCAGCCATTACCCCATGGCCAACCGTGGTTGCCAAGTGGCGCGGCGCGCAATGTTAGCACGACCGCCGCAACCCGCCGTCGCGCGCGGGGTCGGCGCACGCGGGACGGCCCGGGCAGTGCGCGTGGCTTAACTTAAAAGTGATTCAACAGTCATTGTTCTTGCGCGCCGCAAGCGCAGTGAGGCGCCGATTAGCAGAATGCCGCACACCACCGCCCATGCTCCGATCATCCACAGCACCGCCAGCGCGCCGGCAAGGGGGTGCCACAGCAGCAGGACGGCGAACACGATGCTCACCATCCCGGCCAGGATCAGCCACCATTCATTGGGAATGTCCTTGCGCAGGCGGATTGCCGCGACAAATTGCAGCACGCCTGTGGCAAGCGTCCAGGCGGCGATATATAACAGCAGGGAAAACGCGGTGACCACGGGGCTGAACCAGGTCAGCAGGCCCACACCCAGGCCAAGCAGGCCCTGCAGTGCAAGGATGCCGCGGTCGCTAGCCGCGCGCCGGTTGCCCGAGATGGCCATCAGTAGCGCGCTGACGCCGTCGGCGGCGGCAAAGGCGCCAAACATGAGCACGAGTGCAGCCAGTGTGGCAATGGGTGCGAAAAATGCACAAATTCCGAAAAGAACAGCGAGAATGCCGCGCAAGGCCACAACCCACCAAAGCTTGGCGTAATACTGAAGCATAGGAACTCCCTGGCAAGCGGCCCGCATGGGCCGGCTGCGACGGTGACCGACTAAGATTGCCGACACGCGCGGGCAAAAAAGGCACTAGTTTCCAGCCAGCGCGAGCCACGACGTCTGGCGGGCCCTGCGTGCGCGGCGCCTGGCCGGAACAAGCGGGGGCGCGAAATCATTCTAGACAGGATTCATGTGAGGACAAAGGCGCAACGGTTTAGGGCTGCTTTCATTGCCGGCGCAGGGCTGCTGGTCGTGGGCAGCCTTGCGCAGGCTCAGACAGTGGCGGTGGCCGCTGCCGCGTCCGAGGAGGCGCCGGCACGGGCTCTTGCCCCGCTGTGCGACGCGCCATGGTTCCGATCCGGCTCGCGGGTGCAGATGGAGGGCGATGGGGCCATGCCCATGTCGATCACCATGACCTTGCGCCGGGCGACCAAGAACCAGACCGGATGCCGGGCGCAGCTCGAGGTGCGCTCCAAGTCGGCGCTGTCTGCCTTGATGGGGCCGCCGGTCATCATGGACCAGGTCCATATGGTCAATATCGACCGCCGCTCCGACTCTGCCAAGAGCAGTATCGAGAGCGAGCATGCCGTCATCAATGCACAAGGGCGCTATGCTCGCATGTACGGCGAAGCCGCCTTCAGGGGCCAGGGCGTGTTCAGCTACGCAGGCATGGATATCCGCGAGGGCGGCACCCTGGAGGGCGAGGCGTTCGAGTCCAGTGTCTCTCTGCAGATCTATCCGGTGGGCGCGGACAAGGTCGTGGGAAGCATGCGGGCGCTATATGCCTCGATCAGCGTCGGATCCCGCCATGTGGGCAAGCGCCAGATGATCGATACCGTGCTGGGCCGCAAGGAGTGCATGCCGATCACCTACGAGAAGCGGACTTCGCTGGGGCCGCTGATGGTGGGAGAGGAGGTGGTGCAGGTGGAGCCCACGCTGATGCATGTTACCGACTGGTATTGCCCCGCCGAGGCATTCGTGCTGCGCACCGAGATTCGCCAGCAGGACAAGGTGCAACGGATCGACGTCACGGGGATGGATCTGGATACGACATCGCCCTGACGCTTTCCCCGCCTGCCAAAGCGGATTCTCCGGCAGCACACAGCACAAAGCACAAAGCCCGCCAGTTTGAATTGGCGGGCTTTGTGCTGTCAGGGCGCCGGATACCAGCGCGGCGCCCCTTGCCGATCAGTTCGCGGCTGCGGCCGATGCGGCGGGCTTCTTGCTCTTGCTCTTCTTGCTCTTCTTGGTCGACTTCTTGGCCGGCGGCGCGGAGGCGTCGGTCAGGTCCGTGCGGGTGCTCTTGTTCGCACCCTGGGAATACGGGTCGAACTTGTCACCGGACTTGGCGCCCTGGCTATACGGGTCGAACTTATCGCCCGACTTGGCGCCCTGGCTATACGGGTCGAATTGCTTCTTCCCGGTCGATTGCGCCTGGGCAGCCACGGAGACGGCGCCAATGCACAGCGCGATGGCTGTCGCGACGAACTTGTTCATGTTTTCTCCTGGTAAATGCCGCCTTCCGGCGGTTCGAATACACGGAAACTGACGGCTAAGGCCGCCACGCCGGTTGCGTGGGATACCGTTGCCGCGTTGTCCGCTGGTCCTCAGTGTCGCCAACATTTCGCCTGGCTGTCAACATGCGCTGTATTGTGAAATGCACGCTTTGTATCGTCCTATGGAAAGCCGCTATTGCCTTTATCGCCAAGACTTGCTCGACGCCTGATGTTTTGTGTGAATAATTGCGCACTTTTTGTTGGCGTCATGTGCAAAAAAAAGCCCCCGCAGGCCTGATGGCGTGCGGGGGCTTTGATTTTGGTCGCCGGGCTTCGAAGGTCGTTATTCGGTCGCGACATCCGAAGGATGCTTCCACGCATCCCGGACTTCCGCGCTCGGTGCCAGTGCAAGGTTGATGTTGCGGGCGCCGATGGGCTGCTGGAACCATTGTTTTTGCAGGGCGATCACCTGCGGGCCGGCGAATACCGATGCCAGCGTCTGGTCCACCAGTTGCTTCCACTCCGGATCGGCCTTGGACATCATCAGCGCATTCTGCTCGATCGACAGAGCGGGACCCACGATCACGAACTGCGAAGGGTCCTTGGCGCGTGCGCGCAGTCCCGACAGCAGTACATCGTCCATCACGAATGCCTGTGCACGGCCCGATTCGAGCAGCAGGAAGGATTCACCATGGTCCTTCGCGTAGATGTCATGGAAACCATACTGGCCCTTCAGGCGGCGCACATGGCGATCGCCCGTGGAGCCGGCGCTGGTCACCACGTTCTTGCCGCGCAGGTCTTCGAAGGACTTGATGCCCGAATCCGCGCGCACCAGCATGCGGACCGTGGAAATGTAATGCGAGACGCTGAAGGCGACCTGCTTCTGGCGTTCCAGCGAGTTCGTGTTGGGCGCGCAGTCGAGATCGACCAGGCCATTGACCACGGCGGGGATCCGGTTCTGCGGGGTGAGCGGCATCCAGCGCACCTTGATCGTCTTCAGTCCGAGCTTCACGCGCGCGGCCTCCGCGGCGCGCAGGCACAGGTCCACCGCGTAGCCTGCGGGCTCGCCCTTGTCGTTGGCGAAGGAAAAGGGCAGCGCCGATTCACGGTAGCCCAGCACGATGGTGCCGGTGCTGCGGATCTTGTCCAGCACCGGGCTTTGGGCCTGGGCGGCGTGTGGGGCGGAAATCGAGAGGGCAGCGGCAGCGACGAACGCTAGCTTTGCCAGCAGGCGGGAGGCACGGAACGTGCCGGCACTGGCGAATGTGGCAAACGAGAACATATGTCGAATATTTCAAAAGTGGCGAGGCTACGCCTGTGGCCCGCTTCGGCAAAGTACATCTTTGTCATAAGCAAATATCAACCCGGAGAGCCGCCTGGGCAAAGGCACCAGCTCGGAAAGCGCGCTACGCCCGCGGGTGGCGCCGAGCGCGCGGCTGCGCAGGCAGTCACAAAAATTCACGGTGGCTGGGTTGCGGTTTGATTGATGTGCGCGGTACGCTACCGGGTTCGCTGCATCTGTGACGTGCAGTGATCACGATCGTGAAGGGAATCATGAAGATTTCGCGCAAGAGAATCGCGCTTGGCACCGCTGCGCTGGCGATTGCCGCTGGTGTGGCCGTGCAAATGGTCTGGCACCCGTTCGGACGCGCCTGGAAGGGGCAGCCCCGCCAGCTTGAGCTCGATTTCAGCCGCCCCGATGCGCTGGTCGACAGCGAAAGCCTGTCCAGCCTGCCGCGCGATATGCTCCGCGTGCCGCTGTTGCGCGACGTGCTCACCGAAGATTTCGTCAATTATTACGAAGACAACGAAGGCCGCCTGTCTGCCTCGGGCGCATTGCGTCGTATCGCCTTCGAGCACGACCTGGACTGGGGCGATGCGTTGCTCAAGCGCGTGTTCGACGAACCGGGCCGGCTCATGGCGTGGCGTGGCGCCGATGGCACCTTGCGCTACTGGGCGCTGTCGATGGAGCGCAACGGGCTGGCCAAGGTACTGCAGACACTTGGCACGATCGCCCCGGCTGACACGCAGCTGAGCCGTGCCGGTGAAGTCGGCGGCACGCCGCTGTATGCGTTGCGGATCGGCCCGGCGCGCAGCCTGCTGCTGGCGGGCAAGGGCGATCGCCTGGTAGTCCTGTCGGAAGCCGGTATGCTGCTGGACGCCGAAGGCAAGCCCATCGGCGCCCGCGCCAAGGCGGTGGCCGCCTGGCTGTCAGACGATGCCGGCGCGCGCGAGACCCCGCTGCAATCGTTCGCGCTCGACGCCGCCAAGGGCCCGCCCAAGGGCCATCGCGTGCTGGTGGGCGCGAATTACCTCTCGTTTGGCTACCAGGCATTCTTCCCGGGCATCGAAGCGCTGCGTTTCGATTTTGCCGGCGCCGATTCGAAGTCGGACACTAAGTCGGACTCTAAGTCCGATTCCAGGGCCGGCGCCGATGATGCCGCCTGGCACAGCGCTGTGCTGGTCGATGGCGCGCGCCTGCCGGGGGCGTGGAACACGGCCGAACTCTGGAAAGCCTTGCCGGCCGACCCCGCGGCCTGCGCCACGCTGCCGGTGGACTGGCAGGCCGCAGGCAAGATGCTGCAGAAGGTCAGCGGCGGCAAGGACGAACTGGCTACGCAGGTGGCCCAGGCCTTCGAAGGGCCGGCTGCCGTGTGCTGGTACAGCAAGTCGGCGCTGGTGGCGCCGTTGTTCATGGCCCGGGTCAAGTCGGCAGATGCCGCTACCGCGTTGCGTCCGGTGCTGGCGAGCCTGTTCGAGCAAGTGATTGGCGCCTATGAACCCAATGCCGGCACGGAAAAGGGCGCCTATGCACGCCTGCCGGTGCAGAACCGCCAGGGCGCGGGCGGCGCGGTGTTGTGGTCGCGCCCGGTCAGCTCGCCCTACGGCACGCGTGAGGGCAAGGGGGCGCCGTTCGCCGCCCAGCTTTCGGCGGGTGCTTATTTCCCCGTGACGCTGGCACTGGCTGGCAACACTGTGCTGTTCTCGCCTGACGGCGCGTTGGTGGACGACGCGCTGGCGGTGCAGGGCAAGCGTTTCCCCTCGGTGGCCGACACCATGCAGCGCGGCCAGCAGGCCCGTACCGTGCTCAGCTTCACCCCGTCGACGCTGGCGCCGCTGGTGCGCCGCGAAGCCACCAAGGCGTTGCCCGCAGACCAGGAAGCCCTGTTCCTGAATGCGGCGCGCGCCCACCTGTTCCCTAAGCTGAAGACCCTTGCGGCCTACCCGGCGGTCTCGCTGGTGCTGCCTGATAGCTTGCCTTCAGGGCGCGCATGGGTGCCGGTGACCTGGCAGCAGGCAGGCACGCCGCCGCGCGGCGTGCTGGCCGCGGCCCCGTCGGTGGCGCCGCTAGCACCGGCACCGCAAGAGGCCGCGCAGTGATAGCTGTGAGCCGAGGTCGCCGCTCGATGCTGGCGGCGCTGGCGCTGGCGCTTGCCTTGCCCCTGGCCAGCGGCGGTCGGGCCTGGGCATTATCCGGCCTGGCGTCGGACACGCCAGACGCGGATGCGCTCGATGCCTTGCAATCGGCGGCGTTTCGTGCCTGGTTCGTGCGCATCGTCGGCGAGCAGCTGCGCCAGGGCCCGACCCCACGCTGGTACCAGCGCGATTGTGCGGGCCTGGTGCGCTTTGCCGTGGGCGAGGCGCTCAAGGTGCATGACGCGCGCTGGCTGCGCGCCAACGGCATGCAAGGCGGCACCTCGGCCCGCCAGTTGCCGCCGGAGCTTAGCCTGAGCCCGACCCAGCGCACGCTTGGCCAGCGCTGGACCCGCGCCGACGGCAGCACCGGGGCCTATGCCTCCGCCCTGGCCCTGGTGCAGGGCAATAGCCGCTTTGTCGCAAGGAACGTCAACCTGGCGCAGCCCGGTGACCTGCTTTTCTACGACCAGGGCGATGAACAGCACCTGATGATCTGGATGGGCCAGTACCTGGCCTATCACACCGGCACCGTGACCCGTGCCGATAACGGCCTGCGTGCCGTCACCCTTTCCCGCTTGATGCAATGGAACGACTCGCGCTGGCAGCCGCAGGACGGCAATCCCAATTTCATCGGCGTATTCCGTTTCGCCTTTTTGTCGAGGTAAAGACGATGCTTGTCGTCATGACGCGCGCAAGCGCGCTTCTGCGTTCCTCCATCCCCCGCATGCTGCTGGCGCTTGCCTTGCTGGCAGGCACCCAGGCGGCAGGCGCCGCCGAGCGGCCGAGTGTCACGCTCGACACGGTGCCGTCAAGCGGCTATAGCGCCTTTCAAGGGCAGCCGTTCTTCCTGCTGTCGGACGCCAGCTACGGTAGCGACCAGACGGCGCAGGTGCGCCTGGAAGCCCCGGGCCGCGAGTACAAGAGCGAGCTGCAGCGCTACGGCGGCGCCGACATCCTCGTGTACCGGGTTGCCGATCCGATCGCCTTCCTGAAGGCACAAAAAAACCTGCACCGGATCGACGTCAAGGCGAACCACCGCGGCGAAGGGTTGGCCAATACCTTGTCCTACCTGTGGGATAGCTGGTACAAGCAGGCGCGCCGCGCATGGCAGCGCGTGCTGTCGTTCGCGACCCGCAGCAAGGCGGTGGAGGACGCGCCGCAGTTCAGCATGGGCGACCAGATTGCCCAGCCGACCCGCTTCGAGAACAACCCGCAGTACGAGCCGCTCAAGGGCTATGACGTGGTCGAGCGCTTCCGCTACCCGATCTGGGACGCAAAGGAAATCGCGCCGCCCAAGGACGTCAAGCTGGAAGGCAGCAGCAGTGAATTCCTGCCGCGAGACGCGGGCAACGTGATGGTGCCGCTGGGCAAGCTGAAGCCGGGCCTGTACATCGTCGAAGGCATCATTGGCACCTACCGTGCCCATACCTTGCTGTTTGTGTCCGATACCGTGGCCATTACCAAGAGCACCGGCAACGGCATGCTGGTCTGGGCCGCGCAGCGCAAGAGCGGCCGCCCGGTTGCCGGCGCCAGCCTCGCCTGGACTGACGGCCTCGGCGTGCTCCAAAGCGCCACCACTGGCACTGACGGTGCGGCAGATCTGGCCCACACCAGCCCGGAGCGCAGCTACCTGCTGGGCGTGGACCCGGCCGGCGGCGCGTTTATCTCGGAGAACTTCTACTACGACAGCGAGATCTACAACACCAAGCTGTACGCCTTCACCGACCGGCCGCTGTACCGCCCCGGCGATGAAGTCCGGGTCAAGTTCATCGGCCGTAGTTTCCGCAATGCCACCGAATCCGGCCCGGCGGCGCCCGGTGATATCAAGCTGGAGGTGCTGGACCCCAACGGTGCGCC
This sequence comes from Cupriavidus basilensis, assembly GCF_000832305.1. Taxonomy (NCBI): domain Bacteria; kingdom Pseudomonadati; phylum Pseudomonadota; class Betaproteobacteria; order Burkholderiales; family Burkholderiaceae; genus Cupriavidus; species Cupriavidus basilensis. The sequence goes on along the minus strand of NZ_CP010537.1, from coordinate 2,305,103 downwards.
GCTGGCCTCGGTCGCCGCCGCGCTGGCCGCGGACAACGGCGCCGACGCGCGCTTCACGCTGCCCGCCAATGCCCTGGCCGGCGGCTATACGCTGCGCTTCGACTACGGCGGCAACACCTACGGCGGTGCCTTCCGCGTGGCCGAGTACATCAAGCCGCATTTCGACGTGAATCTTGCGTTGGACAAGGCCGACTACGCCACCGGCGAGGTGGTCAAGGGCAAGATCCAGCTGCGCTATCCCGACGGCAAGCCGGTCAAGGACGCCAGGCTGTCCGTCAGCCTGCGGGCGCAGCAGGTGACGATGGTGGAGGGCGAACTGCAGTATGCCGGCCTGTTCCCGGTCAAGCTGGAGCAGCAGGAACTGACCACCGACGGTAGCGGCAATGCCGCGCTGGTGCTGCCTGCCGCCAAGGACCCGAGCCGCTATGTGGTGACGGTGTTCGCCAACGATGGCGCGGCCTATCGGGTCAAGATCACGCGCGAACTGCTGATCGCGCGTGGCGCCACGCCATACAAGCTGACGGCGCCGGCCAACTTCACTAACCCGGGCCAGGGCGTGACCTTCCAGTTGCAGGCCCTGGCCGCAGCCGGGCAGGCATCGGCGCAGGCGCCGGCGAAGTGGGAACTGGTGCGGCTGGAGTCGCGCACCCGCAGCGAAGGCACGCTGAGCCCCGCCGCCAATGGCACCGCGTCGTTCCCGGTCAGGTTCGACCAGCCGGGCTCGTACACGCTCTCCGTCAAGGACGGCGCGGGCAACCTGCTGGCCGCGGCCAGCCACTGGGTGGCGGGCGAGGGCCTGCAGACCGTGCCGGGCAATATCGAGATCGTGTTCGACCGGGACCGCTACCGCATCGGCGACACGGCCGAAGCGCTGGTGACGTTCCCACTCGCCGTCGAGGATGCCTTGCTGACGCTGGAGCGCGACCGGGTGGAGCGGCGCGGCCTGCTGTCCAAGGGCGGCGACTGGCTGTCGCTGGAGAAGGTCACCGACAAGCAATGGCGGGCGCGGATCAAGGTGGGCAACGATTTCAGTCCCAATATGACGTTCTCCGTGCTGTATGTTAAGGACGGCGACTACGTGTTCCAGAACGCCGGCATTGCCGTGGTGCAGCCCACGATCGAGCTGGCGGTCAAGAGCGACAAGCCTGTTTATGCCCCCGGCGAGACCGTCACGCTGGACCTCACCAGCGCCTTCAATGGCAAGCCCGTGCCTGCGAATCTCACCGTCAGCGTGGTGGATGAGATGGTCTACGTGCTGCAGCCTGAAATCGCCCCGAGCATCGTTGATTTCTTCTACCATCCGCGCCGCAACAGCGTGCGCACCACTTCCAGCCTGAATTTCATCGGCTACGACCTCGCAGTGTCGGGCCAGCCCGGCGCCGGTGGCCCTGAGCGCGGCCGCTATAACGAGCGTGGCGTGAAGGTGCTGGAGCGCCCACGCCGGGACGAGAAAGACACTGCCGCGTGGGAGGCCAACCTGCGTACCAGCGCAGACGGCCGCGCGCGCATGAGCTTCACCATGCCCGACTCCCTGACTCGCTGGCGCATCACGGTGCGAGCGATGTCAGGCGACGGCATGGTCGGGCAGCGCACCGCCAGCATCCGGTCCGACAAGGGTCTGTATCTCAAATGGATCGGGCCGCAACGCTATCGCGCCGAGGATGCGCCGCGCATCGACATGGTGGCCTTCAACCAGGGTGAGCAGGAGGTGGCCGCGGACCTCGTGGTGATCGGCGCCGGCCTGAACGTCAACCAGAGCGTGACGCTCAAGCGTGGCGCGAACTACGTGCGCCTGCCGGTTGCGCAGGGCGCTCTGCAGGGTGGCGTGGTCAATGCCGAGATCAAGCTGCAGGGCAAGGTGCTGGACCGCCTGCAGACCACGCTCACGGTCGAGCCCACCGGCTGGCTCTCGCAGCGCGAGCTGACGCTGCCGCTGGCAGGCGCCAATGCCGCGTTCAAGCTGCCCGCGGACGCACAGGACGTGCGCCTGCGCTTCGTCGACGGCGCCGCCAGCCAGTTCGCGCGCGTGGCGGACGACTTGCTGGCTTATCCCTACGGCTGCACCGAGCAGACCGCCAGCCGGCTGATTCCGCTGGCATTGGCCCAGCGCAGCCTGGCCGCCACCGGCGCGGACACGGGCGGTGGCACCCAGGGCATCGACGCGCTGCTGCGCACCCAGCGCCAGCGCCTGGCGCTGCTGGCTGGGGTCAATGGCCAGTTTGGATGGTGGGGCGATACGGTGGGCAATAGCGCGCTGCTGACGGCGTATGCCTATTACGCCGACTGGCTGGCAACGCGCGCCGTCGGCATCAGCCTGCCGCCCGATCACTGGAAGCGCACGCTGGAAGCTTACAAGCAGGCCATGAAGGAGCCGCTGCTGCACCGTGCGCTCGCGCTGTGGTTCATCAACGAGATGGGCCTGCCGGTGGCCACGCAGCTCGGTGGTGTGGCCGGTGAGCTCACTCGCCCCGGCGCCGAGGCGCCTGGCGCGGCCGTGGGAGAAAGCCTGGTATTTGCCGCGCCGGATTCGGCGCAAGGCCGCCGCGTGGCGACGGTGCTGGCCGCGCAGCTCTACAAGCAGATCGGCCAGCCGATGCCGGAAGACCTGGCCAGCGCCGCCGGGGCCGCGCGCCAGACGCTGGCGAGCGATCCTTCGCCGCTGGTGCAGAGCCTGCTGCTGATGGCGGGCAAGGGCGCGGCCGCCTCCGACGTGCAGGCGCTGCTGGCCCGCGCCGGCGCTGCCTCACCGACCATTGACCGGGCCGTGACGCTGGTGTGGCTCAACAAGTCCCTTGGCGGCGGGCTGGGCCGCGGGTTGGCCGGCGAGGGCGATCCCGCGCTGCGCGTGCCGCTGGGCAACTGGAAGGCTGCGCGCAGCCCGCTCGGCCTGCCGGAATGGCGCTGGAGCGGGGCGCAACTGCCCGAGACGCTCGCACTTACCGTGCCGCAGAACATGGATGCGGCCTCGCAGTCGTTCAACACCAATGCCGTGGTGTCCTACCGCAGCCGTGCCCAGGAAGCCTCGCGCCTGCCGATCGGCATCGAGCGCAAGCTCTATCGCCTGGTGCCCATGAGCGATGGCGCAGCGAAGGACGCTAAGCCGGCCGAAGCCGCCGCCGCGGGTACGGCCGGCCTGACCTTCTCGGCCAAGCCGGTCAAGCCAGGCGACAAGCTCGACAGCAACACGCTCTACGTCGATGAGATCGTGCTGAGCCCGCGCCAGGGCACGTACCGCTACGGGCTGGTCGAAGCACCGCTGCCGCCCGGCGGCGAGGTCGAGGGCACGACGTGGGGCCTGCGGATCGACGGTTTGCCCGATCCGGACAACAAGGTCACCGGCCTGCAGCCGTTCCAGCGCGCCGTGACGTACGAGATGGGCATGCTGTCGTATCACCAGCCGGTGGTATCGCTGGAGCGCCCGGTGGTGCTGCGCCAGCTGGTGCGCTTCTCGTTGCCAGGTAAGTTCAACCTGCCCCCGGTGCGCTACTTCCGCATGTACCAGCCGGATGCCAAGGCCCTGCAAGGCGACGGCAAGACGGCGGGTTTCCCCTTGACGGTGGAGTGAGGCGGGCATGAGCAGGGCAGCGTGCATGGCGGCCGGCCGTGCCTGGTGGCGACGGCTTGCGGTGGTGGCCGCCTTGGGCGCGGCGTGCGCCGGGTCCGTGCCGGCTGCCACGCTCGCCCCCGCCGAGCCCCTGCGCTTCGCGCGGCTCGCGGGAGCGGACGCGCAATTGTTTGGCCTCGATGGCAACGCCGCCGCGCCCGCTGCGGCGCCGTTGCCTGCCAGCTTGCAAACGCCGTTGGGCAGCGTGTGGAAGTTGTTCGTCTACAGCTACCTGGTCGGCCGCGACAAGCCATCCAATGACTACACCTGCCGTGGTGGCGACCCGGAGGAGGTTTACTGCTGCACGGCCGGCCAGAGCATCGACCGCGAGCGTGCGCTGATTCAATCCTGCGGACGCTATTTCGAGCCGCGGCGGCTGGGTTTGTCCGCTGCCGACTGGCGCCGTTTCTGGAAGGAGGCAGGCGCGCCCGCGTGGCTGCAGGACATGCAGGCGATGCAGCCGGCTCGCAACGTGGCCGTTGCCGATCTGCTTGCCGGGTTGCATGCCGTGCCCCCCGCCGCGCAACAGGCAGCCGCCGCGACACTGGTCTCGGTACTGACGGTGGGGCGCGGGGAAGGCACGCTGGCCAACTATGGCAGCCTGCTGCGCGCCAAGACATGGACCATGCCGGACCCGGCGCGGCCTGGCGCATCCATCGGCGGCGCGGCCGGCTGGCTTGCCGATGGCAGTCCGGTCTGGCTGGGCGGCCCCGGCGCCAGCGCCAATGTGCTGCGCCGTGCGGCGCCCCGCCTGCAGCCGTTGCTGGCCACCGTGCCGGTGCCCGATGATGGCGCCTGCGTGCTGGTCGACATGTTCGAGCGCTATCCGCTGCGCGATCTGCAAGCCGCCGGTACCGGCAATGGCACCGGCGCAAGTCGCCAGGCCGTGCCGGATGGCCCGCTCAACGGCACCTACCGCGCTGAGTTTGCCAATGGCAACACCCTGCGCGTGGAAAGCCGTGGCGAACTGACGCTGCTGCGCAAGCCCGGCGCCGCGCTGCGCGTGCTGGGCCGTTTGGGCCTCAATGACTACGTGGCGCGGGTTGTCGAGCGCGAGGGCGACACCACCGAGCCCGAGGCCGCCCGCGCCCTGGCGGTGGCTGCGCGCAGCTACCTGATCCAGCAAGCCACGCGCGAGCAAGGCTGTTTTCGTATTGCCGATAGCAGCCGCACCCAGCGTGTGCTGCCGCGTGCACCCACCGCCGCGGCGCGGCGCGCCGCCGATGTGACCGATGCGCTGGTGCTGTCCGGCGTGGCTGTGCGTTATCACCACGACGTGAGCGGCCAGGGGCGCATGGCCTGGCTGGAGGCCCGGCGCGCGGCCGGGCAGGGGCAGGCGTTCGATGCCATCCTGGCGCGCTGGTGGCCTCAGGCCACGCTCACCTCGTTCCAGAGCCCCGTGGCCGGCGATTGCCTGGCGGTGGCCAATGCGCGGCAGTGGCTGGCGCTGCGCGCGCCGCAATGGGAGCGCCGGCTGGCGGCGGAGCCGGGCTATGAAACGCCGCCGCTGCCGGCCGTGTGCGAAGTGCGCGAAGGCCGCCCTTATGCCGACGCGCGCCGCAACCGGCTCTATATCCACCGGCTGGCCAGCGAGGACGACCGCATTGCGCTGGCCCACGAATATCTCCATCTTGCATTTGCCCGCCACCCGCGCGGGCAGGACGAAGGCTTTGTCGAAGCCATGGCGCGCAAGCTGGTACGTACGCAAAACCCATCATGAATCTCACCCGCAATTTGTCCCGCAACTGGCGCCAAGGCGTGCTGGCCCTGGCCTGCGCCGCGGCGCCGCTGGTGACCACCGCCGAGCCGGTTGCCGATCTGGACGGCCCGGTGGGCGGCTGGCGTCACGGCGGCTTGTCCAACGAGCTCGAGCGCTATACCGCCGCTTATCCAAAGCCGCCGGTGGACCGGGGCACGCAGAAGTACCGCACGCTGATCGAGGGGCGCCTGCGCAAGGTCGGCAAGGAGGGCCGCAAGCCGCCGACGCTGGTGGTCAACGGCACGGCCATGCCGCTGTATGCCGACGAGCAGGGGCGCTTCGCGCGGCCGTGGGCGTTTGGCCGTGGCTCCAACAGTGTGGAGATCGTGTCCGCGGATGGCGCGTCGCGCCAGCGCTTGCAGTTCTACGAGGCCGACGGGGCCAAGATCCAGGCCAAGCTGCGCGCGGTGTTGACCTGGGACGATCCCAAGGCCGAGGTCGACCTGCATGTGATTTCACCTGACGGTGGCCATGCCTTCTTTGCCAGCCCCTTGCTGCCGGAAGGGGGCGGTCTGGACGTGGATAGCGTGGATGGTGCGGGGCCGGAGATTTTCTCGAGCGCGGCGCCGCGTCCCGGGGTGTGGTTGTTCTATGTGAACTACTGGGGCAATTTCAACGCCGACGGCTACAACTTCGAGAAAGGCAAGAACGATCGCGACCTGATTACCGCCAAGCTCACGCTGATCTACAACGAGAACACGCTCAATGAAAAGCGTGAGACGCTCGTGGTGCCGCTGCGCAAGCTGGGCGAACTGGCGCTCATGAAGTCGGTGCGTTTCTGATCCGACACGTCGATCAGTCACACTCATAGCCACACTGACGCCTGGCCAGAAAACAGTCGCAAAGAACGCAGGAAGGAACCGTGGATATGCAGCACTCGCCGAAACTAGCATTGATCAGCCTGACCCTGCCGGCACTGTTGCTGGCCGGCGCCGCGCGAGCCGACGATGCCATCGAGTTCACCACGCCGCGCAACGGCTGGCGCAACTCGGCCGGTGACGCTTCGGCCTATACGCAGGAAGTGCATTACCCGGCGGTGTCGGTCTCCACGCGAGCCGGGCAAGCCGCCAGCGCCATGATTGCCGGGCGCATCCGCGCGGCGCCCAAGTCCGAGGCGGATGCCGCGAGCGCCGTGTCGAGCCCCGCACCCGGCGGGCTCGGGCGGCGCGGTGGCGGCTCGGTTGCCACCCTGGTGGTCAATGGCGTGGCGCTGCCGCAGCGGGTCGAGGAGGATGGCCGCTTCTCGCGGCCCTACGCTTTCTCGGGCGGCAGCAACAGCGTGGAGATCCGCAGCGCGCAGGGCGCCAGCAAGCGCGTGCAGTTCTACGACGGCTACCAGGGCAAGACCCGCCCGCGTCTGCGCGTGGTGCTGTCCTGGGACAGCGATCAGACCGACCTGGACCTGCATGTGGTGGCGCCCGACGGCCAGCACACCTTCTATGCGAATCGCGTGGCCAGCAACGGCGGCGCGCTCGATGTCGACGTCACCACCGGCTATGGCCCGGAGATCTATTCGATTGCCGCGCCGCCACCCGGTACCTACCTGGTCTATGTGAACTACTACGGCAGCGGCGCCGGCCCCGAAGCCATTACCGTGGCGCAAGTGGCGCTGATCACCGATGAAAACACGCCCAACGAAAAGCAGCAGGTGTTCCGCGTGCCGATGCGCAAGCCCGGCGAACTGACGCTGATCAAGTCCTTCGTCATGAAGTGAGCACCGCCCCGAAACTCTCCAACGCCCCAGCACCCCAGCGTTCCGGAACCTCCGGGCTTCACCCCGGAAGCCCAATCTCCCCCGAATCCCCATGCAGCAGCAGAAGATCCTGTTCCTCAGTGTTTCCGCCGGCGCCGGCCACATGCGCGCCGCTGAAGCACTGCGCCTGACCGCCGAAGCCGAGTTCCCCGGCGTGCAGACGCTTCACCTGGACGTGATGGAATACGTCCCGGCCACGTTTCGCAAGCTCTACACCGACTTCTACATCAAGCTGGTGAACAGCTATCCGGCCCTCTGGGGCATGCTGTACCAGCACACTTCCGAGGCCGATCCGGCCGCACCGATGCAAAAGCTGCGGCGCGCCGCCGAGCGCCTGAGCACGCGCGCGCTGCGCCGGGCGATCGACGAGTTCGCCCCGGATGCCATCGTCTGCACGCACTTCCTGCCCGCCGAGATCCTGATGCATGAGGTGCGCCGGCAGCGGCTGGCGGTGCCCGTGTGGGTGCAGGTGACGGACTTTGATCTGCACGGCATGTGGGTGATTCCCCATATGACGGGTTACTTTGCCGCCAGCGAGGAAATCGCGTTTCGCATGCGGGCCAGCCGGATCGAGGCTGGCCGCATCCACACCACAGGGATTCCGGTGGTGCCTGCGTTTTCCCACCCGCAGGATCGCCAGGCCTGCGCACAGCATTTCGGGCTCGATCCGGCACGGCGCACCATCATGCTAATGGGCGGCGGGGCAGGGCTCGGCGGCCTTGACGAGGTGGCAGGCGCGCTGATGCGGCTGGACCACGATTTCCAGTTGGTCGTGCTTGCCGGGCGCAACGAGACTGCCCTGGTGCGGCTCAAGACGCTAGCCGCCGCACATCCCGGCCGCCTCTTTCCCTTCGGCTTTACCAACGAGGTGGAACGCCTGATGGCGTGCTCCGATCTTGTCATTACCAAGCCGGGGGGACTGACCACGTCCGAATGCCTGGCGATGGGCGTGCCGATGGTGGTCAATGCGCCGATTCCCGGGCAGGAAGAGCGCAATGCCGATTACCTGCTGGAGCAAGGTGCCGCGCTCAAGGCGGTCGACCTGGTATCGCTCGAATACCGGGTGCGCCTCTTGCTGGCGGAGCCGGCACGGCTCGACCAGATGCGTGCGCGGGCTAGCGCACTGGGGCGACCGGCGGCGGCGCGCCGCGTGCTGGAAACCGTGCTCGGGCAATTGGCGCGGTGTGGCCAGCCAGCCGACCACGGCGGCGCGGCTGCGACGGCGGCGCGTTGAGATGCGCGCGCTGAACCTGTCTTCTTCAACCCGGCGCGCGGGCCAGTCCTATCCGTCGCGCCATCCCATGGTGCTGGTGCTTACCGTGGCTTGGACCCTGCTGCTGGCCTATTTCTTCGCTAACGTGGAGATCCAGATCGAGGGCGCCGCCGGCTGGGCGGCCAACCTGCCCACTTGGCGCATCGAGCATCACTGGCTGCTGGATATTTTCTGGGGCGGACGCCCGATGACGGGGTATCACGCGTGGGTATTCCCCTGCGTGGCGCTGTTCTTCCATTTTTCGCTGGTGTTCGGCGGGCGCTGGAACTGGCGCGCCGAGGCGCGCGTGATCGCTTGCATCATGGTGTTCTGGATCAGCGAGGATTTTCTCTGGTTCGTGCTGAACCCGGCATTCGGGCTAGCGCGCTTTGCGCCGAGTTTCGTGCCCTGGCACATCCACTGGTGGGCCGGCGCGCCTACCGATTATTGGGTTTCGCTGGGCGTGGCGGCGGCGTTGCTCGGGCTGTCATGCAGGGGGCCGGTGGGAAATCGTTACAGTTTTTAGGTAGATGCCGTCAATATGCTGTTTGGTACATATATCGCGGTGCAATGTGTGACCAATACAACGCTTATCGCCATTTTGCGGCGGTGCATCGTGGCCGGTCTTGGCGCCATCCTGTCTCCTGGGAGTAGAATCCGGCCCTTGTGTACTTTGTAGCATTCTTATAACAAATGAGCCCCCGTCCTTCGCGCATGGCGTGCATTGACGCTCTCAAGGCGATCAGTTCACAACTGATCGTGCTGCACCATCTTGCCTTCTATGGCCCCATGTCCGATGCGGCCCATGTGCTGGCGCCCGGCCTGCTCGACTGGTTCTCACAGTACGCGCGCATCGCCGTGCAGGTGTTCCTCGTCATCAGCGGCTTCCTGGCGGCGCGCAGCCTGGCGCCCGGCGGGCATTTGATGGTGCCACGCCCCTTGCAGGCAATCTGGCACCGCTACCAGAAGCTGGTGGTGCCCTATACCGCGGCTATCTTGATTGCCATTGCCGGTGCCGCCATTGCGCGCACCTGGATGCACCACGACTCCATTCCCGGTGCCCCCGGCTTGCACCAGTTCCTGGCGCATGTGCTGCTGCTGCACAACGTGCTGGATTTCGATGCCTTGTCTGCAGGGGTCTGGTATGTGGCCATCGACCTGCAGTTGTTCGCCTTGCTGATGGTGGCGTTGTGGGCGGCCCGCCGCTGCGAGCAATGGTTCGACGTGGGCGGCAGCCCGATGGGCCCACTGGTGGTGGCCGGACTGGCGCTGGCTTCGCTGTTCTGGTTCAACCGCGATGCCACGTGGGATATCTGGGCGATTTACTTCTTCGGCGCTTACGGCTTGGGCACGCTGGCTTTCTGGGCATCCGAGCCTGAGCGTTCACCGGTGGCACTGCTGCTGTTGTGCGCCGTGGTGCTGGCGGCGCTGGCCGTGGATTTCCGGCTGCGCATCGCGGTGGCGCTGGCGATCGCGCTGCTGCTCGGCACGGCGCGCCGTGGCGGTTGGCTTGAGCACTGGCCGCAGGCCCAGTTCCTGGCATTTTTCGGGCGTATTTCCTACTCGGTGTTCCTGGTGCATTTCCCGATTTGCCTGGTGGTGAATGCCCTGGTCTTCCATCTGGCTCCGCAACGGCCCGTCCTCAATGCCCTCGGCATGGTGCTGGCCTGGCTGCTGAGCAACGCTGCGGGGGCCTTGTTCCATCGCTACGTGGAGAGCGGTGCGCCGTTGCGCGCATTGCGCCTGGCGCTGTGGCCTGCTGCCCACGAGCCGGTCCAGCGGCAGCAGGCGGGGCAGCAACGGTCAACCTGACCGACCGATAGCCCCGATAGCCCGATCGCGCTTCCGGTTTATCCGAAGGTACATCCAGCGGCACCCGGCCCTGCTAGTGGCCCGGTGCCGCTTTTACGTGGAGCCTATGCACCAGGACCAGCGCTGGCCACGGCGCTTGCGCACAGGCACGGTGCGCAAGTGGCATCGTGCGGCGTGCAACACAAGGTAGAAACGAGCATTGGGATATGGCACGAAGGTTGCCTACTATGGAATCGTAAACCTGACCGTTTGGTCAGGATTCTCGTCCCGAGGCTGCCATGTCCGATCATATTGTCCTGACCTCGCACGCGCGCCGCGACAAGCCGGCCGAGCCAATCCACTGGGGGGCCGCCACGGCAGCGGAGCGCGGCCCCGTGATCGCAAGCCTGACCAATCCGGCTCAGCGCAATGTGATCGGCACCCATTCCGGCGCATACGCGGTCTACCGCGCGCTGGCGGTGGCCTCCGGCAAGCTGCAGCGAGACCACCGCGCTGATCTCACCGATACCTCGCCGGCTGAGGTCATCGGGCCTCACCCGCAGTGGAGCGACCCGGACAAGATCGTCTCGATGGATCCCTGGGGCCACCTGGTGTCCAGCGCCTTCGGCGACCGGATCGCTGCAGGCATCGACATCCGTCCCTCGATCGCCATAACGCGCGCCCACATCAATATGCCGGAACTGATGGGCGCCATTGCGGCCGGCCGGCTCACACCCGACGGGCAGATCCTCCATGCCAATGGCGACGTGCGGGTCACCAAAGCCGCGATCGATCCGGTCTGGTACCTGCCGGGGCTGGCGCGCCGCTTCGAGATCAAGGAGAGCATGCTGCGCCGCAGCCTGTTCGAGCAGACCAGCGGCATGTTCCCGGAACTGGTCACGCGCCCCGACCTGAAAGTGTTCCTGCCGCCGATCGGTGGCATGACACTGTACTTCTTCGGCGATGTCAGCCAGCTTGGCAAGCCCGAGACCAAGGTGGCCTGCCGCGTGCACGACGAGTGCAACGGCTCGGACGTGTTCGGCTCCGACATATGTACCTGCCGGCCGTACCTGGCCCACGGCATCGAGGTGTGCATCGAGATGGCGCAGCAGGGCGGCGTGGGGCTGGTGGTCTATAACCGGAAGGAAGGCCGGGCGCTGGGCGAGGTGACCAAGTTCCTGGTCTACAACGCCCGCAAGCGCCAGGTTGGCGGCGACCGGGCCGAGACTTACTTCGCACGCACGGAATGTATCGCCGGCGTGCAGGACATGCGCTTCCAGGAGCTCATGCCCGATGTGTTCCACTGGCTCGGCATCAAGCGTATCGACCGCTGGGCTTCGATGAGCAATATGAAGCACGGGGCGCTGACCGCTCAGGGTATCGAGGTGGTCGAGCAGGTCGCGATTCCCGACGCATTGATCCCGGCCGATGCCCGCGTGGAAATCGACGCCAAGGTGGCGGCTGGCTACTTCACGAGCTATACCCCGCCCGACGCGGAAGAACTCGCGCTGGCCAAGGGTAGAGGACTGCACGAATGAACGAGATACCCGAAGCGGGCGGCGTGCGCGGCGCCGCGAATCCCTTCATCAACGGCGAGGATGATGCCGGTGGCTGGGCCAGTCCCGTGCCGCCTGGCCATCCGGCCGCCGCGTTGCTCACCGGGCACGCGGTACGCACCCGCTGCGCTGCCGTGACGGATCATGTGGCAGCCGGCGCGTCCGAGCTGTTTACCTGGCATCCCGAGCGGATCCCGGCAGTGGCCGATTATGTGGCGGCCACCATCCGCCAGCGCTATCCCGACCTCAACGTGCCATACCACAGCCGCTGGCGTCATTTCGAGAGCGGCGGCCCTGGCGAGAAGCTGGACCGCTGGCAGATCCTGTGCGAACGCGGCGGGCTCTCCGGCGAGGCCGACCGCGAGGAACGCGCCCGCATCGGCATCGACCTGGTAATTCCCAGCGTCTTGCTGGATGCCGGCGCGGGCCCGGACTGGCGCTATCGCGATCCCGCCAGCGACCTGTCGCTGACGCGCTCCGAAGGGCTCGGCGTGGCCAGCTTCGACCTGTTCGCGCGCGGCGGCTTTTCCGCCCAGCCGGGCCAGCCGCTGCGCTCCGACGCCGAGCGCCTGATGCGTATCGATGCGTCTTCCATCGCAACCGCATTCCAGGTGGCCCAGCACAACCCGCTGGTGGGCCTGGATGGACGCGCCCGGCTGTTGCGCCGTCTTGGCGAGGTGGCGCAAGCCACGCCAGCGGTCTTTGGTTCGCCGGCGCGGCTGGGTAACCTGTTCGACTACCTCAAGGCGCATGCCAGCTCTGGGCAGATCGAGGCCGGCTTCGTGCTTACCACGCTGCTGGTGGCGCTGGGGCCGGTATGGCCCGGGCGCGTGAGCCTGGACGGCGTGTCGCTGGGCGACTGCTGGCACCACCCGGCCTGTACGGATGGCCTGGTGCCTTTTCACAAGCTGACCCAGTGGCTCACCTACTCGCTGCTGGAACCGCTGGAAGATGCCGGCCTGACCGTGACCGGGCTGGAGGTCCTGACGGGCTTGCCCGAATACCGCAACGGCGGGCTGCTGTTCGATTTCGAGCTGATGGTGCCGCGCGACCCTGGCTTTACTGCCGTGGCGCACACGGTGGATGAGCCGGTTATCGTGGAATGGCGCGCGCTCACGGTGACGGGACTCGACCTCGTGGCCGCGTCGGTGCGCGAGGCGCTCGGGTTGTCGGCCGAGTCGTTCCCGCTGGCCCGCGTGCTGGAGGGCGGCACCTGGGCCGCGGGGCGGCGCATTGCCGCCAAGCGCAGGCCAGGTGGCCCGCCGCCTTTCGCCATCAACAGCGACGGCACGGTGTTCTAGCGGATTTTCCAGACCCGCGCCGCAGCAAACAGCAATCAGCATGAGCAACCAGCAAGTGCTATCCGCTACCGCCCTCCAGGAGCGCATCATGACCGACCTCTCCGCCGTACCGCCCGCCACTGCGTCCGTGATGGTAGTGGATCACCCGCTCGTGCAGCACAAGGTCACGCTGGTCCGCAGCGAAGACACCACCACCGACAATTTCCGCCGGCTGGTGCGCGAGATCAGCCAGTTGCTGACCTACGAGGCAACCCGCGACCTGGCGATGGAGACCATCGCCATCAAGACGCCGATCGCGCCCATGCAGTCGCCGGTGCTCTCTGGCAAGAAGCTGTGCCTGGTGTCGATCCTGCGGGCCGGCAATGGTTTCCTGGATGGCATGCTGGACTTGCTGCCGGCCGCGCGGGTCGGGCATATCGGCCTGTACCGCGACCCGGAAACGCTGGAGCCGATCGAGTACTACTTCAAGATGCCGGAAGACATCCATGAGCGGCTGGTGATCGTGGTCGACCCGATGCTGGCTACCGGCAACTCCGCCATCGCCGCGCTCAACCGCTTGAAGGAGGCCGGCGTGAGCACGCTCAAGTACGTGTGCCTGATCGCTTCGCGGCAGGGTTTGATGGCCTTGCGAGCGGCGCACCCCGACGTAGCCATCGTCACCGCGGCCATTGACGAGGAACTCAACGAGCACGGCTACATCGTGCCTGGCCTGGGCGACGCCGGCGACCGCCTCTACGGCACCAAGTGATGGGAGCGCCGGCTACGGCGCCGCCGCCATGCTTTCCGCCGCCGCGGGAGGTGGCGGGGGGACGCATCCGCCAGGAGAACGAGGCGCTGATCCTGCGCGCGGCCGAGTACGTGTTCGCCCGGGCCGGGTTTGCCGGCGCGACCATGAACGAGATCGCCACGCGCGCCGGCGTGCCGAAGTCCAACCTGCATTATTACTTCCGCACCAAGCAGGCGCTTTATCGGGCCGTGCTGGCGCATACGCTCGCGCTGTGGCTGTCCGAGACCGACATCATCGGCGCGGAGCAGCGGCCCCAGGTGGCACTGGAGCAGTACATCCGCGCCAAGATGCGGCTGTCTGCCAGCCATCCGGATGCCTCGCGCGTGTTTGCCAACGAGTTGCTGCATGGTGCGCCGGAGATCCGCGACGTGCTCAGCGGCGCGCTACGCGCGCTGGTGGCGCGCAAGGCCGGCGTGATCCGGGAATGGATCGCGCGCGGCGAGATGGCCAGCGTCGATCCGCAGCACCTGTTTTTCACGATCTGGGCGGCCACCCAGACCTATGCCGATTTTGAATCGCAAGTTTGCGCCGTGCTTGGGGTGAGCCACCTGGGCCAGCGCGATTATGAACAGGCCACCGACCACCTGGTGCGGCTTTTGCTGCGAGGTTGCGGGCTGGAACCGGCTGGCCTGGCCGTGGAGTTATCGTCAACAAGGGGAGAGAGCCATGAGTTTTGAGGGTAAGCGCAGGTCTTGGTTGAAATTCGCGGCGGCTGCCGCCAGCGTGGCCGCACTTGGTGGCATCGTGCCGGCGCAGGCGCAGGCCAAGCTGAAGGTGGCGGCGGTATACACCGTGCCCGTCGAGCAGCAATGGGTGTCGCGCATTCACAAGGCGCTCAATGAGGCCAAGGCGCGCGGCGAGATCGATTATGTGTTCTCGGAAAGCGTGTCCAATGCCGACTATGAGCGCGTGCTGCGCCAGTACGCGGAGCAGGGCTCGTCGCTGATCCTGGGCGAATCGTTCGCCGTCGAGGCGGCCGCGCGCAAGGTGGCCAAGGACTATCCCAAGACCGCATTCCTGATGGGCTCTTCCGGCAAGCCGCAGGCGCCTAACTTCTCTGTGTTCGACAACTACATCCAGGAGCCGTCCTACCTCACTGGCATGATCGCCGGCGGCATGACCAAGACCAACCATATCGGCATGGTCGGTGGCTACGCCATCCCCGAGGTCAACCGGCTGATGCACGCCTTCATGGAAGGCGCGCGCGAGGTCAATCCCAAAGTGAAGTTCACGGTCAGCTTCATCGGCTCGTGGTTCGATCCGCCCAAGGCCAAGGAAGCGGCCTTCGCCATGATCGACAAGGGCGCCGACGTGCTCTACGCCGAACGCTTTGGCGTATCCGACGCCGCGAAGGAAAAGGGCAAGCTGGCGATCGGCAATGTCATCAACACGCAGCCGCAGTATCCCGCTACCGTGGTGACCTCGGCGCTGTGGAACATGGAGCCCACCGTGGGCGCCGCGCTCGGCAAGGTCAAGGCCGGCCAGTTCAAGAGCGAGGACTACGGCCCTTATTCGCTGATGAAGTTCAAAGGCGCGGAGCTCGCGCCGCTGGGCACGTTCGACGGTAAGGTGCCAGCCGACGTGATGACCAAGGTCAAGGCGAAAGAGAGGGCGATCCTCGATGGCAAGTTTGCGGTCAAGGTGGTGGAAACGGAGCCGAAGTCGTCGCAGTGAGGTGGCCAGAGCCACTTGAAGTGCCCGGCTGCGTTTGCTCCCCTCGCCCGCGTTCGGGCTGGGGGAGCAAGCCGTCGACGCCTTTGAACGCCATCATCAGCCATCCATGCCTACCCCTATCCTGCGCCTTGCCGGTATTACCAAGCGATTCGGCCCGCTTGTGGCCAACGACGATATCTCGCTGGAGTTGCAGCGCGGGGAGGTGCTGGCCTTGCTGGGCGAGAACGGCGCCGGCAAGAGCACGCTGGTCAGCATCCTGTTCGGACACTACGTGGCCGACGCTGGCACGGTGGAGGTGGACGGCCAGCCGTTGCCGCCCGGCCAGCCGCGCGCGGCGCTGACGGCCGGCATCGGCATGGTGCACCAGCATTTCACGCTAGCCGACAATCTTTCAGTGCTGGACAACATCATGCTCGGCACCCAGCCGCTGTGGCAATGGCGCCTGGACGGGCACGCCGCGCGCGGCAAGGTGCTGGCCCTGGCTGAGCGCTTCGGCCTGGCGGTGCGCCCACAGGCAAGGGTCGGCGAACTGTCGGTGGGAGAGCGCCAGCGCGTGGAGATCGTGAAGGCGTTGTATCGCGGCGCCCGCGTGCTGATTCTCGATGAGCCGACTGCCGTCCTGACGCCGCACGAGGCCGAGACGCTGTTCTCCACGCTGGCGCAACTGATCGCCGAAGGATTGTCAGTGATTTTTATCAGCCACAAGCTTGATGAGGTGCTGCGTGTGTCCGACCGCATCGCGGTACTGCGGGGCGGCAAGCTGGTGGCGCTGTGTGCCGCGGCGCAGACCACCAAGGCCGAACTGGCAGAGTTGATGGTCGGCCGCGTGGTCGCGATGCCGGAACGCGTGGCGCGGCGGAGTGCCGAGGATGGCGCAAATGGCAACGCGGCGCCACCCGTGCTTGCGCTGGAGCACGTAGGCGCGCGCGCCGCCAACGGGCGCGCGCTGCTGCGCGAGGTCAGCCTGCAGGTGCGTGCCGGCGAGATCGTCGGCATTGCCGGTGTCTCCGGCAACGGACAGGCCGCGTTGGCGGAGCTGGCCAGCGGCATGCTGGAGGCTAGTGAGGGGCGTATCACCTTGGCAGGCAAGCCGATGTCCGCAAAGCCCCGCGCATGGATTGGGGCGGGCGTGGCACGCGTGCCGGAGGATCGCCATGCGATCGGCGTTGTGGGCGATCTTGCCGTGTGGGAGAACGCCGTTAGTGAACAACTCAGCGAACCGCGCTTTTCGCGCTGGGGTGTCATCCGGCGAGCCGCCGCGCAGCGGTTCGCGCGGGACCTGGTCGCGCGTTTCGATGTGCGCACCGCCGGCATCGATGTGCCGGCGCGAACCATGTCGGGCGGCAATATGCAAAAGCTGATCCTGGGCCGGGCGCTCTCGGTGCGCGGCGAAGGCAGCGCGCCAAGGCTGGTGGTGGCCAGCCAGCCAACCTGGGGACTCGATATCGGGGCGGTGGCTTATGTGCGCGCCCGCCTGCTCGACGCTGCGCGCGAAGGCGCTGCCGTACTGCTGATCTCCGAGGACCTGGATGAGCTGCACGCGCTGGCCGACCGCATCGCCGTGATGCATGCCGGACATCTGACCGAAGCCCGGCCTACGGCGGCGTGGACGCTGGGTGAACTCGGCCTGGCCATGGCCGGCTCGGGCGGTGGCCAGCACGCGCAAGCGGGCAAGGGGGAGGTGCTCCATGCGGCTTGAGGCCCGAACCAGCGTTTCGCGCATGGCCATGCTGGCCGCGCCCATCGTCGCCATCCTTGCCACGCTGCTGATCTGCGCCTTGCTGGTGCGCTGGGCCGGCGCACCGGTTGGACGTGCCTATGCGCTGCTGCTGGAAGGCGGCTTCGGCTCGCGCTTTGCGTGGTCGGAAACGCTCACGCGCGCCACGCCGCTGATCCTGACCGGTCTGTCGGTGGCGGTGGCCTTTCGCGCGCGGCTGTTCAATATCGGCGCGGAAGGGCAACTCTATCTCGGTGCGCTGGCCGCCGTGGCGGTTGGCGGTCAGGTCGATGGCGCGGTTGCGCCCTGGGCGCAGCAACTGCCCATGGGCTTGCTCTTTGTCCTGATGGTGGTGGCAGGCATGCTGGCCGGCGCCATGTTGCTGCTTGGGGCCGCGTGGCTCAAGACCCGGCTCGGCGTGGATGAGGTAGTCACGACCCTGCTGGCCAATTTCATCGTGTTGCTGTTCGTCTCGATGATGCTCGATGGCCCGATGAAAGACGCCACCGCGATGGGCTGGCCGCAATCAGTGGCGCTAGTGCCGGAGCTGGAGCTGGCCAGGCTGGTGGAACGCTCGCGCGTGCACAGCGGCTTGTTGCTGGCTTGCGCGCTGGCCGTGATGCTGTGGGCGGTCAACCGCTTCACGGTGTTTGGCCTGCAGATGCGCGCGGTAGGCGCCAATGCACGGGCCGCGGCCTTCGCGGGCATGCCGGTGCGCAGTGTGACGATGTGGGCCGCGTTGTTGTCCGGCGGGCTTGCGGGGCTGGCGGGTGTGGTGGAGGTGGCGGGGCGCACCAGCTACCTCACGCTCGATATATCTCCTGGCTATGGCTATGCGGGCGTGGTCATCGCCATGCTGGCCGGGCTGCATCCGCTTGGCGTGGTGGCGGCGTCGGTGTTCGTGGCCGGGGTGTTGGTGGGGGCGGATGGCATGAGCCGCGCGGCGGGCGTGCCCAACAGCATCGCCGACGTGATCGTGGCGGTGGCGCTGCTTGCCATGCTGGTGGCGACCATGCTGACACGCTACCGCATCCGCCTCGATGCCCCGGGTAAGGTGGCCTGATGGAACTGCTCGATATCGTGGCCTCGGCGCCCTTCTGGATCGCCGTACTGCGCGTGGCTACGCCGCTGATCTTCGGCACGCTGGGCGTGCTGCTGTGCGAGCGTGCCGGCGTACTCAACCTTGGCATCGAGGGCATCATGGTGGCTGGCGCTTTCAGTGGCTGGCTGGCGGTCTATCACGGTGCGCCGCTATGGGGTGGGGTGGCGGTGGCAGCCGGTGTCGGGCTGGCCTTCGGGCTACTGCATGGCTGGCTGACCGTGAGCCTGGCGCTGTCCCAGCATGTGGCTGGGCTGGGCGTGACCATGCTGGCCACCAGCCTTTCCTACTATGCCTACCGGCTCGGCTTTGCCTCGGTGTCCACGCCGCCGACCATCACGCCCTTTGCCCCGATGCACTGGATCGGCGGCGTTCCGCTGATAGGCGGTATGTTCAGCCCGGTGTTCGGTGAGGAGACCGCATTGACGCTGCTGGCGCTGGGGCTGGTGCCCGTGGTGGCCTGGCTGCTCTACCGGACTCCGCTCGGCCTGGCCGTGCGCATGGTCGGCGAGAATCCCGCCGCAGCCGAGGGGCAGGGGATTCGCGTAGGCGCGACGCGTATCGGTGCCATCATGGCGGGGTCCGCCCTGATGGCGGTGGGCGGCGCGTTCCTCACGCTATCCGCGTTCAACGCATTTTTCTTTAATATGATCAACGGCCGGGGCTGGATCTGCGTGGCGCTGGTGGTGTTTGCTTCGTGGCGGCCAGGCCGCGCGCTGGCCGGCGCGTTGCTGTTCGCCGCCTTCGACGCGCTGCAGTTGCGCTTGCAGCAAAGCGGCGCGAGCCTTCCCGGCTTGCCGCCGCTGCCTTACCAGCTTTACCTGATGTTGCCGTATGTGCTGTCGATCCTCGCGCTGGTGCTGGTGGCGCGCCGCGCCGCCTACCCGCAAGCGCTGATGAAGCCCTATCGCAGGGGTGAGCGCTGATTCCAGGCAAGCAACCATAACGAAAAGGCCGCACCATGCTCGACCTGATCCTACGCAACTGCACGCTCCCCGATGGCCGCACCGGCATCGACATCGGCATCCTGGGCGATCGCATCAAGGCGGTGGAACCGGCGCTCAAGGCGCCTGCCGCTGCCGAGGTCGATGCCGCGGGACAACTGGTGACGCCGCCATTTGTCGATGCGCATTTCCACATGGACTCGACGCTGTCCTACGGCCTGCCGCGCATCAACCAGTCCGGCACCTTGCTCGAAGGCATCGCGCTATGGGGTGAACTCAAGCCGCTGCTGACGCAGGACACCATTGTCGAGCGCGCGCTGGCCTATTGCGACTGGGCGGTGGCCAAAGGCCTGCTGGCGATCCGTTCACACGTGGATGTGTGCGACCCGCGCCTGCTTGCCACCGAGGCGCTGCTGCACGTGCGCGAGAAGGTCCGGCCTTACCTCGACCTGCAACTGGTGGCCTTTCCACAGGATGGCGTGCTGCGCGCGCCGGGCGCGCTCGACAATCTCAAGCGGGCGCTCGGCATGGGCGTGGACGTGGTGGGCGGCATCCCGCATTTCGAGCGGACCATGGCCGATGGCGCGGAGTCCGTGCGTATCCTGTGCGAACTGGCCTGTGAGCGAGGCTTGCGGGTCGACATGCATTGCGACGAAAGCGACGACCCGATGTCGCGCCATATCGAGACGCTGGCCAGCCAGACCGTGCGCCTTGGCTTGCAGGGCAGGGTGACGGGCTCGCACCTGACCTCGATGCATTCGATGGACAACTACTACGTCTCCAAGCTGATCCCGCTGATTCGGGAGTCTGGTGTGGCGGCCATCGCCAATCCGCTGATCAACATTACGCTGCAGGGCCGGCACGATAGCTACCCGAAACGGCGCGGCATGACCCGCGTGCCGGAGTTGCTGGCCGCGGGCGTGCCGGTGGCGTTCGGCCACGATTGCGTGATGGACCCGTGGTACAGCCTGGGCTCCGGCGACATGCTGGAGGTGGCGCATATGGGGCTGCACGTGGCGCAGATGACCGGGCAGGCCGCCATGCGCGCGTGCTTTGCTGCCGTCACCGAAACGCCGGCGCGCATTCTTGGGCTGGAAGGCTATGGCATTGCACCGGGCTGTCGGGCCGACCTGGTGCTGCTGCAGGCACGCGACGCGGTCGAGGCGATCCGGCTGCGCGCCACCCGTCTGCTGGTGTTGCGCGCGGGCAAGGTGGTGGCGAGCACGCGTCCCGCCACAGCCACCTTGCACCTGGACGACAGGCCTGGGCATGTCTGTTTTCAGCCTTGATCGCGGCCGCGAAAGAAATTTCAGGGCAGGAGTTGACAGCGAATTCCGTGTTCTGCATAATGTCGTTCTTCGCAGCGCTGCAACAAGGCAGCAAAACGAAGCCCAGATGGCGAAATTGGTAGACGCACTAGGTTCAGGTCCTAGCGGTGGCAACACTGTGGAGGTTCGAGTCCTCTTCTGGGCACCAAGACTCGATGAAAAAGGCCACTGCTTATGCAGTGGCCTTTTTTTTTGCCGCGCTTTCGTGCGGTTGCTACCCGCGCGGCATCCGGCGCATTTCAGGGCGCCGCCGCCCAAGGCGGCCTATTTCTCGCGCTCCACGCATTCCATCTGGTTTCGCCCCGATCCGCGATGGGACGGCGGCCGGCATAAAATATCGCCGACCTGCAGGGCTTCGATCCCGGGCTGGCACACGTCATGCCAGTATGCCGGGCCGTCTTATGCCTCGTCGTCCTTGCGCGCCGGCGGCATCGGCCGGAAGGGGAATAGCTGCTGGCGCACGAAGCCGTCCGGCATGTAGTCGCCGACCACGCCGTATTTTTCGGGGAAACGCTTGCCGGATTTCACCGCGGTGCCAAACAGGTAGTCGAGAAAGGCATAGTGCGCCGCGTAGTTCTTGTCGATCGCCTCGTCATCCGACGCATGGTGCCAGTGATGGAAATCCGGCGTGACCACCAGGTAGCGCAGCGGGCCCCACGGCAGGTGGACATTGGCGTGGTTGAACACCGCCTGGAAGCCGACGATGATGATGTACGCGTCGATGACGCTCTTGTTAAAGCCCAGCACGTAGAGCGGCGCCAACACCAGCACGCGCGTGAACACCAGTTCCAGCATGTGCTGGCGCGAGCCAGCGAGCCAGTCCATGGTCTTGGTGCTGTGGTGCACGGCGTGGAATTTCCACAGGAAGGGTACCTCGTGATACGCGCGGTGGGTCCAGTACTGCGCCAGGTCGGCCGCGAGAATGCACAGCAGCAGTTGCAGCACGAAGGGAATGCCCCCCACGAACGCGTGCACGCTGTCGCGCACCAGCCAGCCGAACAAGCGGAAAATGAGGAAGTTAACCGTCAGCAGGATCAGGCCAACGATGAAGTGGTTGACCGCAAAGTGCACCAGGTCGGTCTGCCATTCGCGCCGGAATACGGCCTGCCCGCGATAGAGCGGGAACATCTTTTCGATCACGACGAAGATCAGCGTTGAGCCGAGCAGGTCGAGGATGAACCAGTCCAGGCCGATGTACGGCGTGTGGTCCGGGAAGTCGCCCACGGCTACGCGTGAGCCGCCCAGCGCCACCGCCAGCGCTACCAGTGCGAATGCCGCGGCGTTCAGGCTGCGCTTGCGGCCCAGCACCAGGTTGCTCAGCGACATGCCGCCGGACACCAGCAGCGCGGCAAACAGCACGTGACGCAACACGTCGACCGAATACTTGTGGCGTAGCTCGGGCGTGGTCAGGTATTGCGGGAAATGGAAGGCAATCACGCCCAGCAGGCTCAGCCCGCCCAGGGCCAGCGCAAGGATGGCGGTAATCATGCCGCGCCCGGCTTCGAGCTCGCCGCTGCTGCCCAGCAGTTCGCGGGTGTCACGCAGGACGTTGTGTACCGGAGCGATCGGCAACTTGCCGACGGCGCCATTCTGTTTCATCTTTGAAGCATCGCGCTCGCCAGGATTGTCAGGCCTGTCAATGGGGTCGTTGGTCATCAGGATCTTCCGCTTTTCCGTTGATTCGCTTCTTCTTGCACCGCTAAGGCTGGCTCGCCGAGCTTTCGTCCTGCGTCCCGGCGGGCAGCCGCGATCCTAGCGGAGCGCCTCTGGTTTGCATAGCAATGTGGCAGCGGCCGGCACGATCCGGCCGCTCGCCAGGCGGCCCTGTGCGGCGCCCCACGCAAGGCGCGCCCGACCCCTAACGCTTGCGCTTTGTTTGACCTATGCTCAAACAGAGTCGACATGGTTCATTTCAGCCAGGGGTTGCAGTCATGGCCAGGGGTGTGTCATCTGCGAGCGTGACGCAGGGCGGTGCAGGCACGGCAGGGACCGGGTTTTGCGCATACGGCGCCCATCCCCACCCCCATCCTTACCGGCTTTGTTGCTGCTCGATCCTTGCGATGCTGGTGGCCTCCCTGGCGCAGGCCGAAGAGCGTCCCTCCGGCAGCAAGGCTGGTCTCGGCTGGGACCAGCTCGAACCCGATTCCTTTGCGCAGCTTGCAGGTGAATCCCCGTCGCCGGCGGCGCCAGCCAGTGGTGGCGATGTGCAGGCACCGCTGGTCGCGTCGATTGGCAAGTGGTCCTCCTGGGCCGGCAGTACTTCCGCTGCATCGGCTCTGCCCAGCGCGGATAATGATGCCCCCGGGCTCTCGGCGGCCTTGCGCGATCCGGGTTATGCCGAACCCGCCAGCCGGCCGCGACACGCCGAGTTCTTCCTGCGGCTGGACGATGCCACTTCGGCCACCGGCGTCGTTGGCGGCCGGATACAAAGCATGGCACTCGCGCTGGATACCGTATTGCCGCGCAGCGGAGGCCTGACGATACAGTCGCGCTTGCAACTCGCCTATCAGCCCGGCCTCGATAAGAATGCAACCGGTTTTCTCTCCGGGCAGCCTGCGGATGCAAGCGCCGCGGAGGTGGTGGTGCGAGTCTACCGGACGCAGCCGACCCGGCTAACCGGCGTCGGCGGGGTGTACCCCTTTGTCGAGGCGGATCTTTGGCAGGACCACAAGCAGGTGATCAACATCAATGGCACCCGCATCGATCCCGACATGCTGCGCGGGCTACTCTCCGTCAACCTTGGCGCGCACGGCAGCACGAACGGGGGCGTCAAGCTCTGGGTCAAGCTGAAAGCCGGGCGCAATCCTGGGGGCACGCTGGGCGCGCGCTATCGCTGGTAGCCATGACCGGCAGGCAAAAAAGGGGGGGGGGCTTGCATTTTTTTCTCACTGCGCTAGAATGCCGTCTTCGCGTGCGGCTGTAGCTCAGTTGGATAGAGTACTTGGCTACGAACCAAGGGGTCGTGGGTTCGAATCCTGCCAGCCGCACCACTTATTTGAGCAGTAAAAGAAGCACAAAAAATGGCCTGGCGCGTTAAGCGCGTCAGGCCATTTTTTTGTTTGTGCCTGGACTGTTCCCGAAATTGCGCCACAAAGAGTGATCGAAAAGGCGCTCATAATATTTCTCGAAAGGGGCTTGTCAGGCTGGTCTGGACCCTTTAGTATTCGCCCCCTCGCAACACGAACAACGCGCTGCAAAGCAGGCGGGGCAAGGGTTGTGGGGTTAGCGGCAAGGGCGGGCAGAGCAAAAATAGCAAAGCTTGCTGAAGCAGCAAAAGATTAAAAGTGTTTGACGAAACGTAGAAAGTTCTTTATAGTCTCGTTTCTCTGCTGCAGCAAACGCAGCGACGCGGTAAGCAAAGCGAATCGCGGAAAGTTCTTTAACAAACAAACAACCGATAAGTGTGGGCGCTTGATAGCGGATGCGGAAGACTTCGGTCTTTTAGCTTACAAGTTATAAAGTGCTCGCACAGTAAAACATGTTGGTTATGTCTTCGGATGTAACCAGTCAGTTTTCTGAGAGTGAGCGACCGCTCGAAAGAGCGAGGTTCTTCGGAACCACACAGGTATTAAACTGAAGAGTTTGATCCTGGCTCAGATTGAACGCTGGCGGCATGCCTTACACATGCAAGTCGAACGGCAGCACGGGAGCAATCCTGGTGGCGAGTGGCGAACGGGTGAGTAATACATCGGAACGTGCCCTGTCGTGGGGGATAACTAGTCGAAAGATTAGCTAATACCGCATACGACCTGAGGGTGAAAGCGGGGGACCGCAAGGCCTCGCGCGATAGGAGCGGCCGATGTCTGATTAGCTAGTTGGTGGGGTAAAGGCCCACCAAGGCGACGATCAGTAGCTGGTCTGAGAGGACGATCAGCCACACTGGGACTGAGACACGGCCCAGACTCCTACGGGAGGCAGCAGTGGGGAATTTTGGACAATGGGGGCAACCCTGATCCAGCAATGCCGCGTGTGTGAAGAAGGCCTTCGGGTTGTAAAGCACTTTTGTCCGGAAAGAAATCCCTTGCTCTAATACAGCGGGGGGATGACGGTACCGGAAGAATAAGCACCGGCTAACTACGTGCCAGCAGCCGCGGTAATACGTAGGGTGCGAGCGTTAATCGGAATTACTGGGCGTAAAGCGTGCGCAGGCGGTTTTGTAAGACAGGCGTGAAATCCCCGAGCTCAACTTGGGAATGGCGCTTGTGACTGCAAGGCTAGAGTATGTCAGAGGGGGGTAGAATTCCACGTGTAGCAGTGAAATGCGTAGAGATGTGGAGGAATACCGATGGCGAAGGCAGCCCCCTGGGACGTCACTGACGCTCATGCACGAAAGCGTGGGGAGCAAACAGGATTAGATACCCTGGTAGTCCACGCCCTAAACGATGTCAACTAGTTGTTGGGGATTCATTTCTTCAGTAACGTAGCTAACGCGTGAAGTTGACCGCCTGGGGAGTACGGTCGCAAGATTAAAACTCAAAGGAATTGACGGGGACCCGCACAAGCGGTGGATGATGTGGATTAATTCGATGCAACGCGAAAAACCTTACCTACCCTTGACATGCCACTAACGAAGCAGAGATGCATTAGGTGCTCGAAAGAGAAAGTGGACACAGGTGCTGCATGGCTGTCGTCAGCTCGTGTCGTGAGATGTTGGGTTAAGTCCCGCAACGAGCGCAACCCTTGTCTTTAGTTGCTACGCAAGAGCACTCTAGAGAGACTGCCGGTGACAAACCGGAGGAAGGTGGGGATGACGTCAAGTCCTCATGGCCCTTATGGGTAGGGCTTCACACGTCATACAATGGTGCGTACAGAGGGTTGCCAACCCGCGAGGGGGAGCTAATCCCAGAAAACGCATCGTAGTCCGGATCGTAGTCTGCAACTCGACTACGTGAAGCTGGAATCGCTAGTAATCGCGGATCAGCATGCCGCGGTGAATACGTTCCCGGGTCTTGTACACACCGCCCGTCACACCATGGGAGTGGGTTTTGCCAGAAGTAGTTAGCCTAACCGTAAGGGGGGCGATTACCACGGCAGGGTTCATGACTGGGGTGAAGTCGTAACAAGGTAGCCGTATCGGAAGGTGCGGCTGGATCACCTCCTTTCAGAGCGTGCATCTCAAGTCGAGCGTTCACACTTATCGGTTTGTTGGTTGTTAGAGCCAGGATGCGCGGTGCGTGTCTTGCGTAGCATGGTCAAATGCAAGCGCTTAGCATTGAGCGTTTGCATTTGGCTTTGCCAAGACGACATGAGACCCAGTCTCAGTCGGCTGTTCTTTAAAAATATGGGATGTAGTAAAGGTGTCGTGAGCGTTGATGAGACGCTGTAGTAAAACACGATACCGGGTTGTGATTGTATCAACCGAAATGTATTTAAGTGATCGAAAGATGACTTGGAATACGGCACAAATGCGAGAACTCATCCTGTAGCGAGCACGGCTTGAACGCAAGTTTGAGACACACTCGTTATAGGGTCAAGCGAACAAGTGCATGTGGTGGATGCCTTGGCGATCACAGGCGATGAAGGACGCGGTAGCCTGCGAAAAGCTTCGGGGAGCTGGCAAACAAGCTTTGATCCGGAGATGTCCGAATGGGGAAACCCGGCCCTTATGGGTCATCCCTGACTGAATACATAGGTCAGGGAAGCGAACGCGGCGAACTGAAACATCTAAGTAGCTGCAGGAACAGAAATCAACCGAGATTCCCAGAGTAGTGGCGAACGAAATGGGAAGAGCCTTGTACTCTTTAGCAGCATTGTTAGCAGAACGGGATGGAAAGCCCGGCCATAGCAGGTGATAGCCCTGTATGCGAAAACAGCGTTGTGGAACTAGGTGTACGACAAGTAGGGCGGGACACGTGAAATCCTGTCTGAAGATGGGGGGACCATCCTCCAAGGCTAAATACTCGTGATCGACCGATAGTGAACCAGTACCGTGAGGGAAAGGCGAAAAGAACCCCGGGAGGGGAGTGAAATAGATCCTGAAACCGCATGCATACAAACAGTCGGAGCCTGGAAACGGGTGACGGCGTACCTTTTGTATAATGGGTCAGCGACTTACATTCAGTGGCAAGCTTAACCGATTAGGGAAGGCGTAGCGAAAGCGAGTCCGAATAGGGCGTTCAGTCGCTGGGTGTAGACCCGAAACCAGACGATCTATCCATGGCCAGGTTGAAGGTGCGGTAACACGTACTGGAGGACCGAACCCACTAACGTTGAAAAGTTAGGGGATGAGCTGTGGATAGGGGTGAAAGGCTAAACAAGTCTGGAAATAGCTGGTTCTCTCCGAAAACTATTTAGGTAGTGCCTCGTGTCTCACCTTCGGGGGTAGAGCACTGTCATGGTTGGGGGGTCTATTGCTGATTACCCCGCCATAGCAAACTCCGAATACCGAAGAGTGCAATCACGGGAGACAGACATCGGGTGCTAACGTCCGGTGTCAAGAGGGAAACAACCCAGACCGCCAGCTAAGGTCCCTAAGATTGGCTAAGTGGGAAACGAAGTGGGAAGGCTAAAACAGTCAGGAGGTTGGCTTAGAAGCAGCCATCCTTTAAAGAAAGCGTAATAGCTCACTGATCGAGTCGTCCTGCGCGGAAGATGTAACGGGGCTAAGCCAGTCACCGAAGCTGCGGATGCACGTAAGTGCATGGTAGGAGAGCGTTCTGTAAGCCTGTGAAGGTGTCTTGTAAAGGATGCTGGAGGTATCAGAAGTGCGAATGCTGACATGAGTAGCGATAAAGGGGGTGAAAAGCCCCCTCGCCGTAAGCCCAAGGTTTCCTACGCAACGTTCATCGGCGTAGGGTGAGTCGGCCCCTAAGGCGAGGCAGAGATGCGTAGCTGATGGGAAGCAGGTTAATATTCCTGCACCGTCGTATGATGCGATGGGGGGACGGATCGCGGAAGGTTGTCCGGGTGTTGGAAGTCCCGGTCCCTGCATTGGAGAAGGCGCTTAGGCAAATCCGGGCGCGGAATTCAAGGATGCGGGGCGAGCGGCCTAGTGCTGCGAAGCAATTGGAAGTGGTTCCAAGAAAAGCCTCTAAGCTTCAGTCATACGAGACCGTACCGCAAACCGACACAGGTGGGCGAGATGAGTATTCTAAGGCGCTTGAGAGAACTCGGGAGAAGGAACTCGGCAAATTGGTACCGTAACTTCGGGATAAGGTACGCCCTTGTAGCTTGACTGGCCTGCGCCAGGAGGGTGAAGGGGTTGCAATAAAATGGTGGCTGCGACTGTTTAATAAAAACACAGCACTCTGCAAACACGAAAGTGGACGTATAGGGTGTGACGCCTGCCCGGTGCCGGAAGATTAAATGATGGGGTGCAAGCTCTTGATTGAAGTCCCGGTAAACGGCGGCCGTAACTATAACGGTCCTAAGGTAGCGAAATTCCTTGTCGGGTAAGTTCCGACCTGCACGAATGGCGTAACGATGGCCACACTGTCTCCTCCCGAGACTCAGCGAAGTTGAAGTGTTTGTGATGATGCAATCTCCCCGCGGCTAGACGGAAAGACCCCATGAACCTTTACTGTAGCTTTGCATTGGACTTTGAACCGATCTGTGTAGGATAGGTGGGAGGCTTTGAAGCGTGGACGCTAGTCTGCGTGGAGCCGTCCTTGAAATACCACCCTGGTTTGTTTGAGGTTCTAACCTTGGTCCGTGAATCCGGATCGGGGACAGTGCATGGTAGGCAGTTTGACTGGGGCGGTCTCCTCCCAAAGTGTAACGGAGGAGTTCGAAGGTACGCTTGGTACGGTCGGACATCGTACCTAAAGTGCAATGGCAAAAGCGTGCTTAACTGCGAGACCGACAAGTCGAGCAGGTGCGAAAGCAGGACATAGTGATCCGGTGGTTCTGAATGGAAGGGCCATCGCTCAACGGATAAAAGGTACTCTGGGGATAACAGGCTGATACCGCCCAAGAGTTCATATCGACGGCGGTGTTTGGCACCTCGATGTCGGCTCATCTCATCCTGGGGCTGTAGCCGGTCCCAAGGGTATGGCTGTTCGCCATTTAAAGAGGTACGTGAGCTGGGTTTAAAACGTCGTGAGACAGTTTGGTCCCTATCTGCCGTGGGCGTTGGAATCTTGACGGGGGCTGCTCCTAGTACGAGAGGACCGGAGTGGACGTACCGCTGGTGTACCTGTTGTCTCGCCAGAGGCATCGCAGGGTAGCTATGTACGGAAGAGATAACCGCTGAAAGCATCTAAGCGGGAAACTCGCCTGAAGATGAGGATTCCCTGGAGCCTTGAGCTCCTTGAAGGGTCGTTCGAGACCAGGACGTTGATAGGCTGGGTGTGGAAGCGCAGTAATGCGTTAAGCTAACCAGTACTAATTGCCCGTAAGGCTTGATCCTATAACCAGTGTGTTTCTACCTGGTGTGAGTGTCGCGTGCCGCTGCGCAGCAGCTTGGCCGATACGCACAACCCCTTACTACATCCCTATTCGCTGCGTTGAGCAACCCTCAGCGCGGCCACCGTTTATGCCTGGTGACCATAGCGAGTTGGAACCACCCCTTCCCATCCCGAACAGGACCGTGAAACGACTCCACGCCGATGATAGTGCGGATACCCGTGTGAAAGTAGGTAATCGCCAGGCTCTCCCTTGAAACCCCCCAGTACGAAAGTACTGGGGGGTTTTGCTTTTGCGCGATCGAAATAGCGATCGAAAATAGCGGTGGAAATGGCGATGAATTGCCGATGCCGAGATGGAGATATCCGGCTCATTCGTGATGAAAAAGGCCGGCAAGCGCCGGCCTTTTTCCATCCATGCGTAATCGCCGCTGACCATTATCAACGGCGATAGCATTTCCGTTACCGCACTGTACCAACAATACGCACGAACTTCTGCGTGTCGTCCGCAGTCGTGGATCGGATTTCGACAGTGCGCTGGTCGCCCGCCAGGCCAAATGCCGGGAACACGGCGG
Source organism: Cupriavidus basilensis (assembly GCF_000832305.1). Lineage (NCBI taxonomy): Bacteria > Pseudomonadati > Pseudomonadota > Betaproteobacteria > Burkholderiales > Burkholderiaceae > Cupriavidus > Cupriavidus basilensis. Next base: position 2,275,621 of record NZ_CP010537.1, on the reverse strand, counting down.
TGCTGCAGGACGTCAGCGCGCTGGATGCCGAATTGGTTGCACTGACCGTATCGCTGCGAGCGGACCGCGCGACAGGCAATCCCTGAATCAGTACGCGCTCGGGCAGTGGCACTGCACTCTGCAGGGCGCCAAACGCCAGGGCGCGGTCGACAGGCTCTGCGTTTTGCGTCCAGCTGATCTGCGTGCCGGACTGCGCCGCAGTCTTGCTGCCCCCCGTGGTGACAAAGTCCAGGCTGCCTGCATCGATGCTGTTCCAGGTCTGCCGTGCCAGTACCGACGGCGTGAGCACGCTGCCCGACGTAGTCACGTAGAACGAATCGTCAGCCGCTGCCAGGCTGGTTTTGTAGCTGGTGTCGAGGTTGCGGTTCCACACCTCGAACTTGTAGCGGCCATAGGCCGGAAGGTTCTCGATGGCGGAGTCCGACAGGGCTGCAGGCAGGTACGTGTTGCCGCCGCTGGATAGCCCGCCCCACTTCACTGCCTGGTTGCTATCGATTGCCGTGGCCGCCAGGACCACAGTGCTGCTCGATTGCCCGCTGTTGCCGATGATCTGGTTGGGCATCACAGGGTCGTCTGTGGCGTAGGTCAGCGATCCGGCCAGATTTTGTACTACCAGATTGCTGTAGCTGCCGCAAACGCGCGAGCGCGAGAGGGTAATGCCCGCAGCCGGCAATCCCGGGCCCGTCACCCGTACCAGTTGCACATTCGTACCTGCGCCCCGGGCGGGGTTGAACAGAAAACGCAGCGAACTCTCATAGCGCGATACGATTCCCTGCGCCGATAGCGGATTCAACTCGGTGACCTTGCTGATTCGCCGCGTGACCGCAGCTTCGTAGCTGCGCTGGTTGCCCGTCAACTGCCAGCCGGCGGGCGCGCGATTGGTGACAATGCGTGTGATGTGGTCGGTGGACTTGTCGGCGCGAATGAAGGGCAGGCGTACTAGCGCGGTCGCCTGATTCTGCGCATTGGTCGAATTGAACAGGACAACTGGCGCCTCGAACTTCGCGCCCTTCATGTCGCTCGCAGCCAGCAGGGCGAACAGGTCGTCGCGAGCGGTGTAGCTGTTGTTCAGGTAATCGCTCGACAATGCGGTGCTGCAAGCGCCAAGCACGCTGGTGCCATCCGCGCGGGCGGTGGGGTCCAGCGCAAAGCAGGCCTGAAGGGCAGCACGGATGCCTTCAAACGTTGCTGCATTGGTCTTGACTTCGGGCTTGGGCAATGCGGGCGGAGGCGATGCCAGCGAGTCCGCCGTCAGGATGACTTCGTGCGCGGCATTGTTGCCGGTGATCACGGAGCCGGTGCTCGTCAGCTTTGCGCCGCTCGTTGTCAGCGTGACCCGGATGACGTCGAGAACGCTATCGGCGCCTTCCCCCTGCTTGCTGAGCGGCGTGGAAATCGGATCGAAGGCGGCGGGGTCCAGCCCCGCATCGCGCGTGACATTGGCAAGCACGGAGCGCAGCAAGCTGACGATTTGCTGCACCTGGGCACTGCTTGCCTTGCTGCCAAGCACCGACGATTTCGTCAGGTCCAGGGGGTTGCCACCAACCAGCAGCGCTGCCACGGCGGTCGTCAGCGGCGTCACGTTGACGGTGGCGGAGCCATTGGTTGGCTTGGTCGCCAGCACCGAGACATAGGTCAGCTGGTCGCCGCCGCTGCTGCCCGTTGCGACAACTGCAAACGGTGCGCGGAAAGCGGTGACATCGAATTCAAAATGGCCACTGCCATCCGCCGTGTTGCTGCCCACGACTTTTCCGTCGGCGTCATAGACGGTGACCAGGGCATTGGCCATAAAGGCGCCGCTGGCTGCCGTGCCTTGCAGCGTTACCTTGCCGGCCTGGCTCGCCGCCGTGCTGCCGTCTCCGCCTCCGCCACACGCACTCAATACGGCAAGCGTGATCGCTGCAACTGCGGGCGTGAACAGGGTGCGGCGATTCATCCCCGACCTGGATTCCCCTCTAATATTCATTGGTTTTCCCTTTCATTATTATCTGTAGATACAGCGGGTTTTCGCGTCCCTGACCACGCTGGGCATGCAGGTTACAGGAAGAGATGTAGGCGGCACTCCCCCCGGTGGTGGGGTTATTTGGCAATTTTGCAAAAAATGACAATTGGCACTTTGTGTCGGGGATACAGCGGTGCTCATGCGAATGAAGAACCCTGCGCGTGCTAGGATCCAGCGAGATTTCGACGAGAAGCATGCAGGGGAGCCAGGACTCAGATGGAAAGCGGCATCACAGAGTACAAAGGGTATGTAGTCCACGTCTTCTGCAAGACGATCAAGGACGGTTTGCACATCGCGTCGTGCGCGATCTGGGAGGACGGGGCGGTAGTGCAGGATTCCAAATCCATTGGCCGTAATCACGCCACGGCAGCCGATGCAAAAACCGCGGCTTACGAGTGGGCGAAGCAGTGGATCGATGGAAATGGCTGAGTGGCGCTGACGCGGCTGGGTGCACTCGCGAGCGTACATGGAGCGGCAGTCGCCGCACGCCAAAAGAATGGGCGCTAGCACTTTTCAGTTCTTTTTGTATTAGGGCTATCCAGATGCCGCCAATCCGCGTATATTCTCATTCGCGGGGTGGAGCAGTTGGCAGCTCGTCGGGCTCATAACCCGAAGGTCGCAGGTTCAAGTCCTGCCCCCGCAACCAAATTCCAAAAGCCCGTCCGGTTCAAGCCGCACGGGCTTTTTGCTTTGTCGCCCTGCAGTTGTGCGCTAGGCGAAATCACCCGGTGGGTCGTGCGGGATGGTCCACTTGACCGGCTTTTCTTCCGTGGCCGGTGGCGGCTTCTGCGATCGCGAAGGGGGTTGGGGCGCAATCTGAGACAGGCGTTGATCGGACGATACATTGACGGTTTCCTCATTACCGTCTTCTGACCAATACCTGAGCGTCACTGACATGTTCCTCTCCGGTAAGTGACTCAAGGAACCCCACCTGCCAGTCGCGCAGGAGGGGGCCAACTCTCACCTTAGGACCATTTCGCGCGCTTGCCTGTCGTCAATGGCAATGGCAATGGCAATGGCGATGGCATGCGCAGGCGGCGCCCGGAATGGACAAAGCCGCACGCCAGGACGGCATGCGGCTTTGTGGTGCGAGCCGTCTTTCAGACCGGCTGGCGCCAAGGCTTCAACAGATCACCTAATCACCCGATCACCAGTTCGAGTCGCTCTTGGGCGGCCCGAAGGACTCTTCCTTGCGCGGTGCGTCCTTCTTCCTGGGCTTGGTATCAGCCGCCGGCGGCGCCGGCGGAATTTCCGCGCGCAGCTGCAGGGAGCCAGCCGGCACATCGTCGAGCTTTAACTTGACGTCTTCCAGATGCCCGTACGACAAGGAGGGCGTGACCCGGTCCACCACCACGGTGCAGCACTCCTGCTCGGTGCGTCCGAGCGAGCGGCCGGTCTGCGGATCGCGCAGCTCGTTGCCCAGCATGACGACCTGATAGGCCGTGCCGCTGCTCACCGACTGGCCACCCTGGCTCAGCACTACGTTGTGGCCATCGCGGGAGGCTACGCTGACCGGGTAGAGGCGCACCAGGATGTCGGCTACCACCTTGGAGACGACGGCGCTTTCCATGGCTTGCACGCGCTCGCCTGCCGCGCGTCCGGCGTCGCCCTTGGCGGTGTTGCTGAACAGGACTTCGCTGGTGGTCACGTTGACGAACTTTTGCGAGACCGACCACTGCCCTGGCGCGCTGCCCTCACCATCCGCATTGGCGCGGCGTCCCGGCTCAAATGCATTGACACGGCCAAACCAGATCAGGTCCGCACCGAGTCCCTGGCCGAGCTTGGCGAACTGGTCCGCCGAAGTCTGGCCGTTCGAGATGCGATCCATTTCGTCACCGAGCTCCGGCGCGAAATCGCGCTCCAGCACGGTAAAGCGTCCGCTCTGCGTCAGCGCGTCCATAATGCGCTGGCGCAGCTCGGCGGCGATGCGCACGGTGTCGCCGCCGGCGCGGCTGTCCACGCGTAGCGGCGCAATGGCGATGCGCAGCTTGCCCTGGTCCGCCGGCGCCTTGTACTTGGCCACATTGGCTTCGATGGTGGCCTTGATCATGCGCTCGGTCAGGCCGGGCTCGCTGATTTCGATCACCTTGAAGTTGCTGATGGCGCCACGGCTGCTCTGGCTCACCAGCTCCGCGAAGCCGGCCGAGCTCAGCGTGAGCGGATCGCGTCCCACGGCCAGGCCCAGCACCGACTTGAACTGCGTCGACGACTGCTCGATGGTCATGCCATTGACCTGCATGACGGCCTGGCGCAGTGCCTGGTCGATGGCTTCGGCCGGCGTATGGCCAAGCCCGGTGGTGGTGACCCGCACCGTTTCGACCTGGCCGACGTCGGGTGCGCCACTGCCGCTCGCCACCGGCGCGGAAGCGCCGGCGGATGCGGCGGCGGGTGGCGTCTCTGCGTCACGGCCTTTGCAGCCAGCCACCGACACCGTCAATGCGAGGCCGCACACGGCCAGCGCACGATGCCATTTCATGGGGAGTGTTCCGCTCTTGTTCACGATGGCAACAGGCTTAGAACTTGGCCGAGAGTGCCGCGGTGGCATCCTTCGGCACGGGGATTTCGTTGCTCTTCGCGTAGGCGGTGGCAGCCTGCAGCGTGCTGCCCAGGCGGGTCACGTGGCCCGGTGCTTCGCTAGCGATGTAGGTGCCGGTCGACAGCTTGTTGGTCAGCGTCAGCTTTTCCATCACCGATGCGCTGGTGAGTTGCGACTGCGCGGCATCCTTGAAGGCGATCAGGCTGGGACGCAGGCCCACATAGCGCAGCACGCCCAGGCCAAGGTGCTTCATGCCTTCGGCGTACGATTGCTTGCCGGCGGCGTCGATCTTGGTGTTCGAGTCTTTCAGCTTGGCTTCGATGGCGGACGAGGCTTCGCTCTGCAGCTTGTCGGAGTCTTCCAGGTTGCCCTTGGTGGCGCCGTCGGTCAGCGCATCAGCCGTCGCCTTTGCCTTGGCCGACAGTTCCTTCAGGCCAACGGCGTCCGCCAGGTAGGACTGGGCCACCAGCACTTCGCGGCCGGCAGCCACGTAGGCCTTGGACAACTGATCTTGCGCGCCGCTTGCATCGGCGGTGGCGCCGCTGCTGGACGAGGAGGAACCACCTGTCAGGCTGCCCAGCGAGGGCAGGGCGTGGGCCTGGCCAGCGGCCAGCAGGGACAGTGCAGCGATCGAGATGACTTTCTTCAACATGTTTGTTCTCCAGGGAAAGCAAAGGGGGAGGGCGGCCGGCCGTACGGTACCGTGACGCGCTTGCGCCGGCCTGGGGGGCAATCAGCGGACCTTGGCGTTGTTCAGTTGTGCCGCCAGCTCGCGTGCGGCCGAATCGGCCGCGCGCTTGAGCGCGTTGGTCTGTGCCACGCTGGCATCCGGGCCGGTGCCGGCATACTGGACCGGGCCGACCGACGACACCGTGCGCGGGAAACGCGTGGTCACGTCAAGCAGCTTGGCCGTTACTGTCACGTACACGCGGGTCAGGCCGGTGACCGGGTCGCTGTCCTGCATGCCGATGTCGAGCGTGCCGAGCGCCAGGTAAGGGACCTGTGCGGTCTGCAGGCCCAGCACGGCCTCTCGCATGGTGGCGGGCTGCAGGTCGTTGCCGCTCTTGTAGTCGTTTTCCAGCGCGCTGATGCGCAGGTGGCCACCCGAGGAGGGTTCGACATAGGCGGCTTCCACCACCTGGAAGCCCGACTGCGCGAACACACCGGTGAACACTGAGTTCAGGTTGCCCGACGGCACCAGGCGCCAGCTCACGTCATCCGCCTTGCGGGTGCGGCTGCCGCCAGTTTCGACGGAGACGGAGGCATTAGCCGAATAGCTGTTGCGGGTCGACTTCTCGTTGACGTTTTCTTTCACGTCCGCGCGCTTGTAGACACGCGTGTCGAAGGACTTGACGGAGTCCTGCTGGCGCGCCACGAACAGGAAGGTCAGCGGGGATTTCTGCGCGTCCGAGGCGGTGGCCACAGCCGCGCCGCCCTTGACCGCGTTACGCAGCTTGGCGACGTTGATGTCGACGCGGACCACCACCGAATACTGGTTGGCGTCCTTCTTGTCTTCCTCGCTGATGATGGTCGCGCCCAGCACGAACTTGTCGAGGTTGGCCGCGACCTTGTCGCGGATGCTGTCGAAATTCTCGGCTTGCGACTCACCGCTCTCAGCGTAGTAGCGCTCGATGGCGTTGACCTGCGCGGTCTTGAAGGCGCGGTCCTTGTCCTCGGCGCTGGCCTTGCTCGAGAACACCGAGCTGTCGTACTTCACGTTTGCCATGCCCTTGGATGACACTACTTGTGCCGACGCCAGGCTGCACGCGAACAAAAACAGCCAACAGAGCTGACGGATTACTTGCATGACTTGACCACTCCTCTTGTGACATCTACTTGTTTACTAACGTTATCGCCCGACGAAGCCGCAGCCAGCCAGTCGCTGTCCTGGCCGCCCAGCGAACTGGACAGCTTGGTGAACAGGCCTCGCAGGGAATCCGCGTAAGCCGGGAAATCATCGATCTCTGACTGCGTGACGGGGACGGCTTTCACTTCGCCGTTCTTGAAATCGGCGTCAAGGTACTGCTTGCCGGACATCGGCTCGCCCAGCTTGATGTGGCTGTACACCGCATAGATGTAGCTGGTGCCGGCAGCGGAGCTGCCGTACTCGACCCGCTTGAAGCCCTTCAGGTCCACCTGAATGGTGTAGTCGGGCTCAGGCAGCTTGAGGTTGAAGACCTCGCCGTCGGCGAAGCGCATCGCCATCGCATTGCCAATGGCATAGCCTTTGGTGAACGGCAGGATCGGCACGCCAGCCTTATCCAGCAGGGCTTCGCCGAACATGTCGGCGAGCCAGCCTTCGGCCACGCCGGAGCCCGTCTTCAGGCCTTCGGGCAACTGGGCCAACGCTTCAGGCGCCACGTTGACTTGCGATACCTGCAGGTAGCGTGTGCCCGATGACGGCAGCTTCGCGCCCGACAGGACCTGAGCGTAACGATCGAACAGGCCCGGCTTGTCGCCGCCGAGCAGCAGGCGCTTGACGCGGTCACGCTTCTCGCGCTCGCTGGGCTGATGGTCGAGCACGTCGAGGTAGGTCACATTGATCGGGTAGGCGCGCAGCACCGTCATGGCCTTGAAGTCGAACACCAGGGCCTGGCCGCGCACGTTGGCCAGCACCTTGTACAGGCGGCCGAAGCGCTCGGACGAGATGGTCTCGCTGGTCACCACCAATGCGGTAGCGAGAGCCTGGTCGCTATGCTTCAGGCTGGCCATGCCGTCGCTGGACAGCGAGAAATTGGCGGGCGGGCGCGCGGCCAGGGACCGGCTGATGGCCTTGTTCGGCGCGCCGCCGGAGGCGGTCAGCTCGGCCTCGACCTGTCGCGTGACCGGGAAGCGGGCCGCGATCTGCTGAGCGTCGCCGGCATAGGCAAAGCCGGCAAAGGCGACGCTGTCGGCAGCGGCGGCCTGGGTGGCCGCGAGGGCAGTAAACAGCAAAACGACAAGTCGGAAAGCTTGCATGGGCAGAGTCAAAAATGAAGGGAAGGCGGCGAGAGATTCAAGGTGCCGCGCATTCAAGCCAACGCGCCGGCCTATGAAACCTGGTGGGCATTCGGCAATGTCTTAGGACTGAATCCGAAATGTCTTAGGACTCGCGCGCTCGCAAGGCCGGGATTCTACTGTAGAAAAACAGCAAAAGTGACTTTAGTGACTTTTTTTAGAAAAATTGAGAATTGCCTTATTGACTTCTACACACCTTTAATGGCATGGCATGCTGGAGTTGGCAATTAGAGGGCGGTGGAGAACCGCCTCTCAAGGTCGCGGCGCGCTGCGTCAGCCTTCGCTTGGCTGGATATTCAGCAAGCCGGTGCCGGCCTGCGTGAGGAAAGGCGAGAATAGGCTCATGACCTGCGACGCGCCCCAATGGATGTGCTCGCGCTTGATGGCATCGATGCCATGGCGTGAGCGCAGGTAGTCGATCCAGTAGGTCGATACGATCCACGTGTTGACGACTAACTGGTCAAGTTGCTCGGGCGTGGCGCGCAGCAATCCTTGCGCTTGCATGGCGCCGAACACCCGGCGGACATGGTGCTGTCCGTCGTTGGCCAGCGCTTCGGTGCGCAACCTCAGCGTTGGCGCCAGGCCGCGGATGGACGCCGCATCGCGATAGAAGAAGCGCCACTCCCACATCAGGTTGAACCAGCCGCTCAGGTAGCCCGCGAAACGGTCGGGTGCATCGCCTTGTGCCAGATCCGCGACCGAGGTGTCGCGCAGCGCCCGCTCGAAGTTGTCGAACAGGGCATCGAGGATCTGTTCCTTGCGGTGAAAGTGATAGTAGAGATTCCCTTCCTGTATGCCGACCGCCGAGGCGATCTCCGCGGTGGTTACGACGACTGGCCCGCGCTCGTTGAACAGGCTCAGGCACGCGTCAAGGATGCGCTCGCGCGTTTTGGGGCGCCGGGCTGGCGCGATTTGCACCGTCATGACTGGTAACTCCCTGCATATTGCGTTATCTGCATGTTTGTACGGCAGATGGTTAGGGGTAAGCCCTAGTTTTGGCAATCTCGGTTGATTAATTAGGGTGAACACCCTAGTCTAGTCTGAATACAGCACGGACGCACCGTGAGAATTCGACGCGACAAGCGCCGGCTCGGTTTGGCCAACAGGAGACGATCGATGCTATCAGGCAATCCGAAGCACCCGCATCCCGACGTTCGCGCCGGCACGGCGGCGGCGGGGCACCAGGACGAGCAGGCGCCAGCGCAGGCCGCGGCGCAGCACGTCGATGTGCTGGTAGTCGGGGCGGGGCTTTCCGGCATCTGCGCTGGCTATCATCTGCAGACCAGTTGCCCGGGCAAGACTTACGCGATCCTGGAAGGGCGCGACGCCATCGGTGGCACATGGGACCTGTTTCGCTATCCCGGCGTGCGGTCCGATTCGGACATGTACACCCTGGGCTTCAGTTTTCGCCCATGGCGAAGCGAAAAATCCATTGCCGATGGTGACTCGATCCTTGACTACATCCGTGGCACGGCGAAGGAATTCGGCATCGAGCGGCACATTCGCTTTGGCCATCGCGTATTGCGTGCGTCGTGGTCGTCCGAGACCGCAAAGTGGACGGTCGATGCCACGGTAGGCCCGCAAGGCACGCCTGCCCGTTTTACCTGCAGTTTTCTCTACTTGTGCAGCGGCTACTACGATTATGCGGACGGCTATATGCCCGGGTGGCCGGGCATGGAGCGCTTCAATGGCCGTGTGGTGCACCCTCAGCACTGGCCGGCGGATCTGGCGTACGACGGCAAGCGCGTGGTCGTGATCGGCAGCGGCGCCACGGCCGTCACGCTGCTGCCGGCGATGGCCGAGCGGGCGGCCCACGTGACCATGCTGCAGCGCTCGCCAACGTACATCGTGGCGCGCCCGTCCAGCGACGCTGTCTCCGCATGGCTGCAGCGGCGGCTGCCGGCGTCCATGGCGCATCGCGCCACGCGCTGGAAGAACGTGCTCTTGGGCATGTACTTCTACAATCTTTCGCGCAAGAAGCCTGACCTGGTCAAGAGCAAGATCCTCAAGGGGGTGCGCGCGCAACTCGGTCCTGACTACGATATCGACAAGCATTTCACGCCCTCCTACAAGCCGTGGGACCAGCGGCTCTGCCTGGTGCCGGACTCGGATCTGTTCAAGTCCATCCGCTCAGGGAAGGCTTCAGTGGTCACCGACCAGATCGAGTCGTTCACCGAGACTGGCTTGCTGCTGCGCTCCGGCGAGCGGCTCGACGCGGATGTCATCGTCACGGCTACCGGGCTTCAGTTGAAGGTGGCCGGGGGGATGAAGATCGAGGTGGACGGCACCCCGATGAACCCGGCGCAGGCCTTCATGTACAAGGGCATGATGTATAGCGACATGCCGAACCTGGCGGTAGCCATGGGCTATGTCAACGCTTCCTGGACGCTGAAAGCGGAGCTCTCGTCGACCTACGTGTGCCGCCTGATCAATCATATGGACGCGAAGGGCCACGCATGGTGCGCGCCGCGCCGCACGGATCTGGCCTCCGATGAGGAGCCTTCGCTCTCGCTGAGCTCCGGCTATGTCCAGCGCGCCAGCAGCATCTTGCCCAAGCAGGGCTCCAGGCGGCCATGGAAGGTGCATCAGAACTACCTGTTCGACCTGATGGCCCTGAAGTTCGGCAAGGTGGAGGACAGCGAGATGGCGTTTGGCCGTGCGGGCACGGCCGCCTCGGTGGATGGCTGACGGATAATGGCTTGAGCGTCAAGGTTGAATTTCAAGGTTGAAGGTACATAGACAATGACCATATTGATTGCCTGCGTCGCCGTGGGCGCCGTCGTTCTGCTTGGGTTGGTGGCATTCTCCGGCCTGATTGCGCGCAAGGTGGAAAATGCGCTGCCGCCCAAGGGGAAGTTCATCGAGATCGATGGCGCCCGCCTCCATTACATCGACAAGGGCGAGGGCCCGGCTATCGTGATGGTTCACGGGCTGGGGGGGCAGACCGGCAATTTTTCCTATGCGTTGCTCGAAAAGCTGACCGGCCGCTTCCGCGTGATCCTGGTCGACCGGCCCGGCTCGGGCCATTCGACCCGGCCATCGGCGATGTCGGCCCGCCTGAGCGTGCAGAGTACGGTCGTGGCCAAATTCATCCGTGCGCTAGACCTGCAGAATCCGCTGTTGGTCGGGCACTCCCTGGGGGGCGCGGTGGCGCTTGGCGTTGCGCTCGATCATCCCGGCACGGTCGGCGGGCTGGCGTTGATTGCCCCGCTGACGCATCCGGTGGAGGGCGTGCCGCCCATGTTCCGCACGCTGTCCATTTCCTCGGCTACGATGCGCCGCGTGATCGCGTGGACGTGGGCGATCCCACGGTCTATCTTGCGCGGTAAGGCCATGGTCGAGCTGGTTTTCAGCCCCGACCGTCCGCCTCAGGACTTCGGCACCGCAGGCGGCGGCCTTCTCAGCTTGAGGCCGCGCAGCTTCTATGCCACTTCGACGGATATGGTCAGCGTGGAGGAGGACCTGCCGTCCATGGCGCAGCGCTATGCCTCGCTGGCCTTGCCGATCAGCATCCTCTACGGGACCGGTGATGCCGTGCTCGACTGGCAGGCGCAGGGCAAGGCGATGAAAGACAAGCTGCCGGCGCTGGATCTCGAACTTGTCCCTGGCGGCCATATGCTGCCGGTCACAATTCCCGACCAGACCGCGGCCTGGCTCACGGCGGCTGCCGCGCGGCTCTGACGCGGCGCGCGGCAGCCGCCGCGCTGCCGGTCAAGCGTCGATGGTGAAGCCGATCTCCTTGATGAACTCGCCCCAGCGCAGGTAGTCCGCCTTGACCTGCGCGGCGAAGGCAGGCGGGGTGATGGCCTGCGGCGGCAACACGCCGACCGCGAACAGCCGCTTGTGATAGGCCGGATCGGCGAGCACCTTCTGGATCGCCGCCGAGACGGCGCCAACCACGTCCGCCGGCATGGCCTTGGGGCCGAACAGCGCGAAGTAGCCGCTCAATTGCTCCATGCCCGGAAACCCCAGCTCACGGAACGAGGCAACGCCCGGCGCCATATCGGAGCGTTCCGGCGTGGTGATGGCCAGCGCCTTGGTCTTGCCCGATTGATAGAGCGGCACGGCGGTGGTCAGCCCGTCGATCATTACCGGCACCACGCCACCCACCAGGTCTTGCGTGGCAGGAGCCGAACCCTTGTACAACACCGGTTCGAGCCGGCTGCCAGATAGCTTGTTCAGCAGCAGCGGGCCAAAGTGCGACGAGGTGCCCGGACCATACGAGGCCGAATGCAGCGGCGACTTCGCGCTCTTGGAGTAGGCGATCATCTCCGCCAGCGTGGAGAAGGGCGCGTTCCTGGTGGCGACCAGCAAGACGGGTGCGCGCGCGGCTTCGGCCAGCGCGGTCAGGTCAGTGAGCGGGTCGTAGGGTACCTTGTTGATATGGGCGCCCGAAGTGGCAGAGGAGCCTAGCGTCATCAGCAGCGTGTGGCCGTCCGGCTTGGCGCGGATCACGTCGAGCGTCGCGGGAATCGTCGCGCCGCCCGGCTTGTTCTCGACCACGACCGATTGGCCAAGAGTCTTGCCAAGGAAGTCCGCGAACAGCCGCGCGACCACATCGGTGCCGCCGCCAGCAGGGTAGGCCACGACCAGGCGCAGGGGGCGGCTTGGCCAGCCATTGGCAAAGGCGGGGGCTGCCCCGAGTGCGGCGGCTGCAACCGCGGTGGCAAGGAAATGACGACGATCCATGTTTTTGTCTCCTGGCGGTGATGCACTTTCATGTGCTCTTCAGTGCGCAAGGAAGATACTCATGGAAGAGGGAATGGTCATGGAATCGGGCGATACCCTTCCCATGACGGCATGCATGGATGCGGATCGTGCACCTTGATGGCGTGAGCCGGCTCCCGGCCGAATCGCGCGGAGTCGCTCATGCTACGATCCAGCCTCTGAATCAACGTGAGCTAACGATGTCGACTGCCTTCCTGATATTCAATCCGGCCCCGTCCGAAGATGGCGAGCAAATCGGCTTTTCCATTGCGGCAAACGGCGAGGACAGAAGCGGCTTTGTGTCGCGCTCGGCGCTGGATGAACTGGCTCAAGGCCAGATTGGCAGCCACCTGGATATTTTCGAGCGTAATCTCGATCGCATCCAGGAAGTGGCCTTGCAGAAGTGGTCCGAGGACCCGTCTCTCAACCCCCTCATGCTGGGGGACCACGATTTCTGAGAGGGTCACGCAGCCCCCCCGGCTCGCGCTACGCCTGCGAGAACGTGCGGACCAGCTTGGTCTTCAGTGGCCAGGGGCGTGAAGCGAGGATCCAGATGCACAGCAGCGGCCCGATGAGCGGCAGCAGCGCCAGATACGCGTAGAGTGCACCAAAATGGGCAGCCTTGAATACCTTCCTGAACGGGAAGAACCACAAGGCTTCGAAGAATAGGAATCCGAGTAGATAAAGCGTCATGGTTGTGCTTCCTGTGCAGCTTGCCTGGCGAGGCATATGCCTCGCGCAGCCGCATTGTAGAGCCCATTCGCGCGCTCACAATCCCGCCACTTCGGGGGATTTTTGCCGGTCGGGCATCCATACTTACGTCGCAATTCCGTGCGCTGCCGTGTTCTCCGCCCCCTCCCGCCCCCTTCTTTGACGTGGCTTAGCGCAGCGCGCGCTGCGCCACGGCGATCAGCGCCACGCCCACGCACGCTATTGCCAGCAGTGCGAACAGATTGCTCACCGCGATCAGCTGTGCCTGTTGGTCGATCAGCGCCGACCAGTGCGCCAGCGTGGCGGCGTCAAAACCATCGGGCAGGTCGAAGGGCGTAATCCGCGCTACCAGCTGTGTGCGTGCCATGGCCTCGCCATACTGGAGCCACAGGCTCGCCACACCCGTGCCGGCGGCCGTTGCGATCTGGCGCACGATGTTCTTGAATTGATAGGCGTGGGCAAAATCCTCGACGCTGAATTCCGCATAGGTCAGCCCCGCCACCAACGCCAGGATGAAGGGCGTGGTCAGGCTTTGCAGGGTCAGGGCCGGCAGCAGGACGGCCATGGAAGCCCCCGGCATCATCCGCTGGCTCAGCATCCAGGCCGCCCCGGCAAACATGCAGTAGCCCAGGGCGATGTAGCGGCGTTGCCCCGTCAACCGGGCGCCGGCATAGGTAAAGACGCAAAGACCCGTGAAGCCGATCAGTCCGGTGATGGTGAGCACCTTGCCGGCGGTCTGGAAGGTAAAGCCCAGCCCGGACTGCAGCGTGGTAGATACCACATAGCCCCATAGCCCGTTGAGGAAGTAATACAAGGTATAGAAGCCCAGCCCGACCAGGTAGCGCCGGCCGAACAGCAGCTTAGGGTTAAGCCAGGGGTCGGGGTGGCGATGCTGGTGGACGAAGGCGCTAGCCACGAGCAACAGCCCGACAATCGGGGTGATCGCTACCGACGGCGAGCTCGCCAGTTCGTAGAATCGCAGGTCGCCCAGCCCGTGCAGCAGCACTAGCGCGCCCGTGCCCAGCAATATGACGGTCACCCAATCCATGCCGCCGACGTCCACCTCCCACGGTGGCAGCGAGGCCGCGACACGGCGCGGATACGAGAGCAGCACCAGCAGCATCGCCGCGACCGACATCCCGGCCTGCACCACGAAGATCATCCGCCAGCTCGCATCCTCCACCAGCATCGCGGTAATCCATGGCGCCAGTGCCGCCAGACCCATGCCGCCGGTGTTGAAGCCCAGGAAGAGGGGGCGGCGCTCTTCACGGGCGGCTGCCAGCTGGATGATGATGCGCGATGCGGTAAACAGGCCGCCCGCGCCAAGACCTTGCACCGCGCGCGCAAGGCTTAGCTCGATCGGTGTATTGCAGACGGCGCAAAGCGCGGCGCCCACGGTGGCGATGAACAGGCCGAGCAGGGTAAATCCGCGATAGCTGATGTCCTGTGCGATGCGCCGCAGCACCAGGTTGGCGACGGTGGCCGCGGCGGCATAGGACGTAAGGCTCCAGAGAAAATCCTCGGGCGAGGCGTGAATGCCACCCCGGATATGGGTGCCCGCGACGCCCATCATGGACGACGCCACGAAGTCCACGCCGGTGGCGCAGCCCAGGGTAAAGGCGAAGAGATAAACCTGCGCAGCCGACAGGTCGGGGTGCTTGCCCAGCATCGCGCTGCCAGTTGCCATGACGGTCCCATCTGTCGCGTAGATGCGATTCGCGCTCGGGCGCCGCCGGGGCGACGACCTGCTTACCCAGTATCGGCGAAATGATCCGGGCGCCCAAGCGGAACCGATGGGGGGATGACAGGAAGGGGGGGCTCTATGCCCGCGGCCTGGTGTGCTGGAGCGCGTCGAGCAGCCGGTCGCGCAACGCGCGACATGCGCGCGGCACCGTGCTGAGCCCGGCGGTCAGGCCGGGATCATAATAGTGGACGATCAATGAGCGGCGCTCGCCCGCCTCGGCATGCAGGTTGGCATGCAGCGTGACGAAGCCGTTGAACGCATAGACATTGCCCGGCACACAGGCGATGCGGTCGCACAGGTGCTCGGCAAGATGGCGGAAGGTCTGCGCGCGGCGAATGACGAACGGCAGGTTACGCAACAGGATCAGCCGGATCTTCGCAACGATATTCGACATGGCCGTCACCGCATGGCGCTGGCGCCGGTAGAGGATCAGGTCCCCGTTTTCCTGCGTGGCCTGCGCCTGTTGCAGCGGAATCAGCAGCGTCAGGATATGGGAGTCGTAGTGCCGCAAGTGGCTCTGGGCGGGCAAGCCGCTATTGACACAGCGCAGCACGCACAGTGGCGGCTCGCCGTTGAGTTCCCAACCGGCCTTGCGCGCCCATCGTCTTGAGATCTCGCAGGCCTGCCGCTCCGCCAGCTGAAAGCCTTCGTTTTGCCGCAGCATGTCTGCGAAGCGCCGCGCTGCCTGCGTGGCGCGGCGGCCATCCGCCGGCCGCCATGTCTCCCGGCTGGCGTCGATTGTCGCATTGATCTCATCGAGCAGATGTCGAGTCACGACGCCTTCGAATACCTGGAGCCTGGGCGGCTCCGCGTCGATGTCGTAGTCACGCATCGCATGTTGCTCCGCTTACCGCCCCGTTCCGCCCGGTACAAGGGCCGGGAAGGGAGCGACATGTTGCGGCCGGCCACAAATGGCCCGCCGCTACCGGACTAGGCGCGGCCCGCGTTGCCGGCCTTCCTCCTGAGTATCTTGCGCAGGCCGCCGCCGGCATCGATCGGTGTTGCCAGGGAAGGAAACGCGGGCGATTCCATATCCGGTGTTATGAATCTACGGCTTCGGAGCGTTACCGAACGGACAAAACTACTTTCAGATCCGCCAGACGACAGAATCCAAGTCGTTTCGCCTGTACGTCTTGCGATGCACTTTTTGATGCCGCGCGTACGGGCGGGGCGTTGCAGTCTCACGCGCTCGCGCTCCAGCTTTGCCGCAGAGCAGTCCAGGATGAAGGTGTTGGGCCAATAATGGATTTTGGGGCTTGGTCAGATTAATTTCTCAGGCGGCTCTTATCACCAAAGTAATCGCCAAGATAATCGCAACAGTAATGAGATGCGGCACTAGTCCGTCAACTTCCCCATCAAATGCATGGCGGCGGGGCCAGCGCTGGTGGGCGTTGGTGCGTTTGCCCTCACTGTTTAGTGTTGTTCAATTGACAACTCCGGTTGCCGGGAACATCATCGCTCGGGGAAATTAGACGCGCCTCTGTGCAACGATGTCGCCCGTTCGTCGGCGAAAAACGCGTGGAAGGTAGCCATTCCGACGAGGAAACGGGGTCATGATTATTTCGCTACGCCGAATTGCGAGTGCGCTTGCGCTCGGTCTGCTGTTGTCTGCCTGCGCCGCGGGCCCGCAAACTTTTGCGGTGCCGCAGCCAGCCTCGCCGCCGTCCGATGCGGCGATCAAGGCTTTATCTGCCCAGATTTTTGTCTACGCCTACCCGCTGGTGCTGATGGATGTCACGCGTGAGGTCATGAGCGCCCGCGTGCCGGCCAATACCTTCTCGCATAAGCGCAGTTTCCCGGACGCTACCTTCACCGACGTGGTCAGCCCGAATGCCGATACGCTTTACTCGATGGCATGGCTGGATTTGTCCGAAGGGCCGGTGATCCTCTCGCTGCCCGACACGCACGGGCGCTATTACCTGATGCCGCTGATGGATGCCTGGACCAATGTCTTCGCGTCGCCGGGCAAGCGCACCGCGGGCACCAAGAAAGCGGTCTACGCCGTAACGGGACCGATGTGGAATGGCATGTTGCCGCCAGGGGTCACTGAAATCCGTTCGCCGACCGAGATGGTGTGGCTGATCGGCCGTACGCAAACCAATGGCAAGCAGGATTACGCTGCGGTCCACCGCTTGCAGGACCAATATCGCCTGGCGCCGCTCTCCGCCTTGCAGCGTGGCGGCAAGGCGCGGCCCAGGCCCGCCGAGGCGATGCTTCCCGAAGCGGTTCCCGTGGATGTGGAAACGCCGCCCGTCGAGCAGGTGGCGGCGATGGACGCGCAGGCATTCTTCACCCGCTTTGCCGAATTGCTGCCGGCCAATCCTCCGGCCGCGGCCGATGCGGCGATGGTGGAATCGATCAAGAAGTTCGGGATCGTTCCGGGCAAGCCCTTCTCCGTGACCGCACTGGAGCCTTCGACGGCCCGCGCGGTGCAGGAGGGCGCCACCACCGCCCTGGCGGGCATCGTGGCCATGGCCAAGCGCGGCGGCGGCGAAGGGGATGGCAAATGGGCCGTGCACCGGGATCTGGGCAACTACGGCACAGCCTATGGCAAGCGCGCGCTGGTGGCCTGGGTAGGGCTTGGCGCCAACCTGCCGGCGGATGCGCTGTATCCCAGCACGCGCGTCGACGCCGCCGGCAAGCCGTTGAACGGGGCAAACCGCTACGTACTGCATTTCAACAAGGGCCAGATGCCGCCGAGCACGGCCTTCTGGTCACTGACGCTCTACAACGACAAGCAGGCGTTTGTCGCCAATCCGCTCAACCGCTATGCCATCGGGGACCGCGACCGGCTGCGGTTCAACCGCGACGGGTCGCTCGATATCTATATCCAGAATGCGCGCCCGGCGGGCAAGCGGGTGGCCAACTGGCTGCCGGCACCGCCCGATGGATTCAACCTGATGATGCGGGTGTATTGGCCCCGGCAGGTGATGCTGGACGGTACGTGGCGCGCGCCGCCGGTGATGCGGGTGGAGTGATTGCGAGCCCCAAGCCGCGCGCTGAGATGAAAAAAACCCGCCGAGGCGGGTTTTTTATGACAAGGCGCAGGCTCAGAACTTGTATTTGACGCCAGCATAAAGCGCGCGGCCTGAACCAGGATAGAACACCGCCGTGTTGGCTGTCCGCGCGTCGGCCACGGTGCTGAAGTCGCTCACATAGCGCTTGTTGCCGAGATTGCGCGCATCCAGGAACACCGTCACGCCACGCTGGAATTCGTAGCTGGCCTGCAGGCCAAACAGCACGTAGCCAGGCGTGCGCAGCGTGTTGGCATAGTCGACGTAGGCGCCGCCCGGCACCCAGTCGATGGTGGCGGCAACGCGCAGCCCGGCCGCGCGGCTGTAGGCAACGGTAGTGCGCAGCACGTGCTTGGGTATGCCAGCGATGCGATTGTTGCCGTACTGCGGATCATTGTCGAAACGGAAGTCGCTGTAGTTCCACAGTTGCGACAGCGTGAGCTTGTCGCCGGAGCCGAACAGGTTTTGCAGCACGTCGCCGTGAACGCCGAGCTCCACGCCTTGCAGCGTGGTGCGGTTGGCGTTGAAGGTAGCGGCCGGGATATTCGGGTTGGTGGTGTATTGCAGCAACTGGTCGCGCACCAGCGAGCGGTAGGCCGTCACGTCCCAGGAGAACCGTTCGCGCTTGCCCCGCGTGCCCAGCTCCAGCGTCCAGCCGCGCTGCGCGCTCAGCGGCACAAAGCGGGTGGTGGTGGCCATGGTCTGGCTCAGGTCCGTGAAGTCGGGTACGTCCGCGCTGCGCGTGATGTCGGCAAATGCCTGCACGTCAGGCACCGGCTCCCACAGCACGCCGAATTTCGGGTTCACGCCGCTGTAGGTGGCGCTAGCGGATTTTGCCGTGGGATTGGGCGGCAGGCCGCCATCGTCCTGATAGCGGCGGACATTGCGGTAGGCCTTGGCACCGGCCATCAGGGCGATGGTGGGCGTCAGGCAAAGGCGGTCTTCGAGATAGGCCTCGTAGTTGTACGCATCCTGTGCGGCGTTGAGCGTCTGCGCGCCGCGGTTGCCGGCGTTGTTGACGTACTGGCGCGCATCGTTGTTGCCGCCGAAGAAGCGCGCGCCGACGATGAGCTGGTTGCGCAGGCCGCCGATGGTCTGCGTGCCGGTGTAGCGCGGCGCGAAGCCATAGGTCCAGTAGTCCTGGTCGATGACCTGGAAGATCGGGTGATACAGGCTCTTGTGGATGACCCAGGTGCTGAAATCGAGCTGGCCGCTGTCGAGCTTGATGGTGGTGACGTTGGCTACGCGCTCGGTGCGCGTGTTGCGCGCCTGGTCGCCGGACAGCGCGGCCGGCGCGGCCTTCTTCGGATTGTTCAGCGCATCGGTGAGCGACAGCGCGCCGGGCAATTGCTGGTCGACGATATAGGCGCCCACGTAGAAACGGGTTTCCACCGCCGGGCTCAACCGATAGCCGAAGTTGGCGTTGAACTGCTCGTACTGGCCGCGCTCGTGCGCACGGAATCCGTCCGAGTGGTTGACGCTCAGGTTGGCGAGAAAGTCGAAGGCGCCGATCTGGCGCGAGACCTGGCCGCTGGCGCGCGCCGTGCCGAAGCTGCCGCCATCGACGCGCACCTGGTTGGGCGCATCGGTGGTGAGCGCGGTGGGCGTGGTGAAGTTGATCGCGCCGCCCAGCGTGGTGGTGCCGTAGGCCAGCCCGTTGCCGCCCTTGTAGATTTCAGCCGCGCTCAGGCCAAGCGGGTCGATCTGGTAGTAGTCGCCGCTGCCGTCGGCAAAGTTGGTGGGCACGCCATCCTGCAGGAGATCCAGGCCACGCGCATGATAGCCGCGCGCAACGCCCGAGCCGCGGATCGACAGGCGCAGTTCCTGGCCGTAGCGCTCCTGCACATACACGCCGGGCGCATCCTTGAGCACGTCGCGCAGGTTGCTGGCGTAGGTGTCGCTGTAGGACGCGGCGTCGACAAAACCGACCGAGCCGGCTGTCTGGTCCAGTGCCTGTTGTTGCTGCTGCACGTTCGGCGCGGTGAGCGAGCCTGGGGTCTTGGCCGTCACGGTCGCCGCAGGTAACGTGACAGCGGCATCGGGTGTGGCAGGCGCGCCGGCCTGTGCGAGCGCGGCGGTGGTGAATGTGGCGAAGGCGGCGGCGGGCAGGGCGGCGGTGCGCTGCTTCCAGTGTCTGGCTCGTTTCATGATTTCGCTTGTGGCGCCAAGCCTGCGTTGGGCCGCGCCTTTTAACCGTGCTTGGATAGCCGCGTACGATACGGAGGGGAGCCTGGTGTGCGCTATGTGACACAGTGCCGCAACGGGCGTGCAGGGCAGTCTGCCTGTCGCGGTGCGGCGTTTTGCCGCTTTGCGTGCAAGGGAAAGCAAGACGGCCAACGGGCCGGCATGCGATGCATGCCGGCCCGTTGGCTTGGTAAGGCTGTTGGTAAGGCTTGGCGGAGTTTGATCGGACCCGCCCGGGCGCGTATCAGGCCGCCTGGCTAGCGCAATCGACGCAACCCGCTGCGTGCGCGGCGCCATGGTGTGCCGCGTGCCCGCCCAGCCCGGTGCGGCGGGTGGCGCGCTGCCACGCGGTCGCGCCGTCCTTGCCGATCTGCTCGCGCAGGCCACGCGCGGCGGCGACCATATTGGCCAGCGCGGCTTCGGTTTCGGGCCAGGCGCGCGTCTTCAGCCCACAGTCCGGATTGACCCACAGCCGTTGCGGCGGAATCACCTCACAGGCGCGCTCCAGCAGGTGCGTGATGGCTTCCACGCTAGGCACGCGCGGCGAGTGGATGTCGTACACGCCCGGTCCGATCTCATTGGGGTAGTCGAACTCGCCGAAGCCTTCGAGCAACTCCATGGCGGAGCGCGAGGTTTCGATGGTGATCACGTCGGCGTCCAGCGCGGCAATGGCGGGCAGGATATCGTTGAACTCGGCGTAGCACATGTGGGTGTGGATCTGCGTTTGATCCTCCACCGAGGCGGCCGAGATCTTGAACGCATGCACGGCCCAGTCCAGGTACGCGGCCCAGTCGCCCTTGCGCAGCGGCAAGCCTTCGCGCAGTGCGGGCTCGTCGATCTGGATGATGCGGATGCCGGCTTGTTCCAGGTCCGAGACCTCGTCGCGGATCGCCAGTGCGAGTTGCAGCGTGGTGGTGGCGCGCGGCTGGTCGTCGCGCACGAAGGACCATTGCAGCATGGTGACGGGGCCGGTGAGCATGCCCTTCATCGGACGCTCGGTGAGCGATTGCGCATAGCGGGTGGTTTCCACCGTCATCGGTTCGGGGCGATACACATCGCCGTAGATCACCGGCGGCTTGACGCAGCGCGAGCCATAGCTTTGCACCCAGCCGTTTTCGGTGAAGGTGTAGCCGCACAGCTGCTCGCCGAAATACTCGACCATGTCGTTGCGCTCGGCTTCACCATGCACCAGCACGTCCAGGCCGAGCGCTTCTTGCTTGCGCACGGCGGTCTCGATTTCACCACGGATGCGCTGCAGGTACTCCAGCGCGCCGATCTCGCCGCGGCGGTAGGCTGCACGGGTCTGGCGGATTGCCGTTGTCTGCGGGAAGGAGCCGATGGTGGTGGTCGGCAGTGCCGGCAGCTGCAGCGCGGTGCGCTGGCGTTCGATGCGGGTCTGGAACGGGCTCTTGCGCTGCGCCATGGCAGCGGTGACTGCCGCGACCCGTGCCTGCACCTGCTGGTTGACCACGCGGCTCGAACTGCGGCGCGAGGCCAGCGCGGCATCGGCGGCGGCCAGCTCGGGGGCGACCGCTGCCTCGCCTTCGTTCAGGGCGCGGGCCAGCACGCTGACCTCGGCCAGCTTCTCGGTGGCGAAGGCCAGCCAGGTCTTGATTTGCGCATCGAGCTTGCGCTCGGCCTCTAGCGAGACCGGCACGTGCAGCAGCGAGCAAGACGGCGCGACCCACAGGCGCTCGCCCAGTTCGGCATGCAGCGGAGCCAGCACGGACAGCGCGCGGCGCAGGTCGGTGCGCCAAATGTTGCGGCCGTCGATGACGCCGGCGGACAGCACCGCGCCGGCTGGCAGCACCTTGCGCCAGGCGTCGAGCTGCTGCGGTGCGCGCACCAGGTCGATGTGGAAGCCATGCACCGGCAGAGCGGCGGCGCGCGCGGCGTGGTCGGCGGCGTTGTCGAAGTAGGTAGCCAGCAGCAGCTTGACGCCGGACTTGGCCAGTTCGGCATAGGCGCCGTCATAGGCATCGAGCCATGCCGGCTCCAGGTCCAGGCACAGGGCAGGCTCGTCGATCTGTACCCATTCGATGCCGCGGTCGCGCAGGCGGGCCAGGATGCGGCCATAGGCGGCCACCAGGCTGGGCAGCAGGCTCAGGCGGTCGAAACCGTCCACGTGGGTCTTGGACAGCCACAGGTAGGTGACCGGCCCGATCAGCACCGGCTTGGCCTTGAGGCCCAGCGCCAGCGCTTCTTCCACCTCATCGAAGAACCAGTCCACGCCGCCGTCGAAACGGGTGTCGGGGCCGAGTTCCGGGACCAGGTAGTGATAGTTGGTATCGAACCACTTGGTCATTTCCATGGCCGGCTGGGCTTTGTTGCCACGGGCCAGCTCAAAATACTGCGCCAGGCTCAGCTGCTTCGGGTCGAAGCCGAAACGCGCGGGCAGGGCGCCCAGCAAGGCGCTCAGGCCCAGCACCTGATCGTAGTAGGCGAAGTCGCCCACCGCCACGCTGTCCAGCCCGGCTTGTGCCTGCGACTGCCAGTGGCGCTGGCGCAGGCCGGTTGCCACCTGGCGCAAGCTGGCCTCGTCCGTTTCGCCGCGCCAGAACGCCTCCTGGGCGAATTTCAGTTCGCGCTGGGCGCCGATGCGCGGAAATCCAGCGATATGAGTGCGTGCCATGCAGTGCTCCGTATTGGGAATGTGACGATGGCGCACAGTGTGGAATCCAGCGTAAAATGAATCAAGCGATAAGATTTAATCAACGTATGAATGAATTTCATATCAAGCCATCCGGGCGCTATTCTTCACATTCCAGGAGCAAGCCGTGATCGAAGTCAGGCACCTGCGCTCGCTGGTAGCGATTGCCGAATCCGGCAAGCTCGCCACGGCCGCCGAGCGCGTGCACGTCAGCCAGTCGGCGCTGTCCCATCAGATCAAAGGCATCGAGGCGCACTACGGCCTGCCGCTGTTCGACCGCACCCGCCAGGGCCTGCGTTTCACGCCGGCCGGCGACCGGCTGCTGGTGCTGGCGCGCGAGATGCTGGCGGCCATCAGCACGGCCGAGCGCGACCTGGCCCGGCTCAAGGGCGACACACGCGGCGAGCTGCGCATCGTGCTGGAGTGCCATACCTGTTTTGACTGGCTGATGCCCGTGATGGACGAGTTCCGCCGGCGCTGGCCGGAGGTGGAAGTGGACTTGGTGGCCGGCTTCCATGCCGATCCCCTGGCGCTGCTGGCCGAGGGCCGCACGGACATGGTGATCGGCTCGATGCCGGCGGCCAAGCGTGGCCTGGCGGTGGCGCCGCTGTTCCGTTTCGAGATCCTCGCGGTGATCGCCAACGAGCACCGGCTGCGCAACAAGCGCCGGGTCGAGGCGGCCGACCTGGACGGCGAAACGCTGATCACCTACCCGGTGCCGGACCAGCGCATCGACCTGATCCGCGAAGTGCTGGAACCCGCCGGCATCAAGTTGCAGCGGCGCACGGCGGAGTTGACGGTGGCCGTGTTGCAACTGGTGGCCAGCCGCCGCGGCGTGGCCGCGCTGCCCAACTGGGGCGTGAAGAACTACGTCGACCACGATTACGTGCTGGCCAAGCGCATCGGCGCCAAGGGTTTGTGGAGCGAGCTCTATGCCACCACGCCGGCGCCGCTCGCGCAGCGTCCTTATGTGCGCGACTTTGTCTCGATCGTGCGCGATACCTGCGCGGCCGAGCTGGATGGGATCGAACTGCTGCCCGAGGGCGAATGAGGGGGCGGCCCTACTGCACGAGCTGCCCGCTGCGCTCGGCCACGCCGATGCGGGCCTCGGTGCCCGCGTTGAATTGCAGGAAATCCGCTTCGATGCCGTCGCTGAAGATCACGCCGGTTTCCGGCATCAGCGAGCGCAGCACGATCTGCTCGCCGCGCGGCACGTTGCCGTAGACCAGTGTGGCCTGGCTGGCGCGGCTCGGAAAGGGCTCGCGCACCGCAAATACCAGCCGGTCGGTATCCCATGGCAAAGGTTGATACGCGGCTTCGGCGCCACCGTCGGGCTGCGCAATGGCGCGCGCGCCGGTCACGATGCTCTTGAGCCAGGCGGTGGACCCAAGTCCCGTGGAGACGATGACGCCGCTCGATGACTGCACCTCGCTGCGCGCGCCGAGCTGGATCTCGTAGCGCGCCGAGGTGTGGCTGCGCGGGCCGATAAAGAAGTCGTTGACCGCGTACAGTACCTGCTGGTCCGACAGTTCTGCGCGCGCCATGGTGACCGGGCGCGCGGGGCGGCGGTCCTGCATGGCTTCGGCCAGCACGCGCGCCAGGTCGCCCACCTTGAATGGCAGCAGCACACCGTCGTGGCGCGCCGGATCCGGGTTCACGCCGAGCAGCGGCTGGCCGTTCAGGTATTTCATGGTGTTGGCAACCAGGCCGTCCTGGCCCAGCGCCACCACGATGTCTTCCGGGCCGAACAGGAAGTTGGGCAGGAACTGGCGGTCCACCACCTGCCGGCGCAGGTAGCGCGACAGCACGGCGGCCACCTGTTCGCGCGCGGCAAGATAGGTGTCGTGTTCACGTTGGTAATCGGTGATGTCCGCGCCCAGGTGTTCCAGGTAGAAGCGTGCCTGCGCCAGCGAGTGGTAGCGCGCCAGCAACTCTTCCAGCCGTGTCTTGCGGGTCACCAGCACTACCTTGCGATCGGCGGTTGCGCTCATCGTTCTGGCTCCTTTTCTTTCAACTACTTAATGCCGCTTTAAGCGTCTTGAAGCTGCGCGGATCTTCGGTCATTTTGGGCGGCTGCTGCTCTGCGGTGCCAGCAGCGACTGAAGCAGCTCCGGCGACATATTCAGCTGCCCGATCTTCTCGGCCTTGTCGGCAATCCCGCCGAAGGCCTGCGCGATCAACTGGCCCGGCGCCATGCCCGATGCGGCCAGCGCCTGCACGATGCGCGCGTCGGCGCCTTGCAGGGCCTGCATCACGGCGCCCAGGCGGTGTGCCTCGGCCTCGGCGGTGGTGCGTGTGTTGTCGGCCTCCAGGCCCACGAACTCCTTGCGGCGGGCTTCCAGCGTGATCTGCGCTTCCATGGTGCTGGCCTCCAGTTCCGCCTGTTTCTTCTGCACCGCGGCTTCGGCTTCCATCTGGGTTTCGCGGATCGTGCGCTGCTTGAGCTCCACCGCGACTTCGGTGTCGAGCTCGCTTTCCTTGATGGCGCGTTCGTTTTCCACCGCGGCGTTGCGGCGGGCGTAGATGGCGTCGTCGGCCGCCTTCAGGATCTGCTCGCGGACCTCGGCTTCCAGCGCCCGCGCCGTTTCGGCGCGCGGCTTCACGGCCACCATCGAGAACGACAGGATTTCGAGGCCGAGGGCCAGCACGTCCGGATGCGCCTTGAGCGCGCCTTCGACCTGGCGGGCCATGCGGTCGGACGCCTGCAGCGCGCAGCGCAACGTTTCGACGCTCACGGCCTGCTGCACCAGTACCTCCACCACACCCTCCACGCGGGTGCGCAGGTTCTGCGGATCCTCGGAGATGTAGTTGCGACCGTCCGGCTTGAGCGCGAAATTGAGCATGGCGGCCGTCTTGCGCGGCTCGGTGATGCGGTAGGAGAGGTTGCCTTGCACGGTGACGGACTGGAAGTCGGTGGTGATCAGCTCGAAGATATACGGCAGGATCTGGCTGCCCACGGGCACCGCAACGAGGGATGTGGTGGGCGCGTAGTAGTAGAACGACTGGCCGCTGCCTTCGCGGATGATCTTGCCGCTCTGCATCTGCATCAGATAGGTGGTGGGATCTGCCTTGATGAATCGGATGCCGAACATGGTGGTCCTTTCCGGTGGTGTTGCTGGATTCGCCCGCGCCGGGCGCCTGGCATTAAGTGTGTCTGTGCCACTAATATAAGTGTGGCTGAGACACTTGTCAATCTATAATCCGGCGTGAACCGCTTATCCGACGTGAATCGCTTGAACCGCTTGAACCGCCTCCTTCCAGGAACGCCCGCCCGATGACGAAACCCACCACCGCCGCATTCCCGCGCCCGCTGACCACCGTCGACGTGGTCATCCTGACGATCCGTGCGGGGGCGCTGCAGGTCCTGCTCGTGCAGCGGCCGCAACAGTCCGGCGAGCCATTTCCTGGCCAATGGGCCTTGCCCGGCGGCTTTGTCGATATCGAACGGGACCAGGATCTGCAGGGCTGCGCGTTGCGCAAGCTGGCGGAGAAGACCGGGGTCAATAGTCCCTATCTGGAGCAGGTAGGCAGTTGGGGCAGCGCCACGCGTGACCCGCGCGGATGGTCCACCACCCATGTCTACGTTGCCTTGCTGGCGGATGACACGCTGGATCTGCAGAAGGGCGGCAACGCTGCCGGCCTGCGCCGGGCGCCGGTGCAGGGTGATGGCGTGGGGATGGCGCTGGCCTTTGATCACGCCATGCTGCTGAGCGCGGCGCTCGGGCGCGTGCGGGGCAAGACCGAGTACACGTCGCTGCCCGCGCATTTGCTGCCGGCCGCATTCACGTTAGGCGAACTGCAGCATGTCTACGAGATCGTGCTGGGCCGTCCTCTCGAAAAAAAGGCCTTCCGCACCCGCATGCTCGCCGCGGACTTGCTGGAAGACCTGGGCGCGCAAAAGGAGACCGGGCGCCGCCCGGCCTCCTTGTACCGCTTGCGCGAGCAGGCCGGCCTGGTCTACTTCACGCGCAGCTTCGAGCAGCGCTGAATCGGGTGGGAGCGGTGCCGGGCCCCATACCGGGCCCCGCTCTTTGGCAACGGCCTAGGCCAATGCCAGTGAAGGTTCCACCTCGTCACGCCGCGCCTCGGCGTGCGCCGGCGTCCCGGCAGCACGCTTGCCCGGCGCCGCGATCTCGAAGACCTCCAGCACGTCCACGCCGTTTTCCAGGCGCCTGACGAACAGGTCCAGCCGGTCCGCATCGTCCGCGCCGACCGACAGCGTGAGCTGGTAGGGCGCGGCGGCTTGCCCGAAGCACAGGTCGATCAGGTGCAGGCCAGTGCGGCGGGCGTTGGCCAGCGTCCATTCGACGGCGCCGAAGAGGTCAGTGCGGTCCAGCCGCAGGGCGAGGTTCAAGGTTGACATGGTATCGGCAGCAGTTTCAGTGGGGTTTGTGGCCGGGAAGGCATGCGACAAATTTACCAGCGCCACCCCAGAATGGGTTTCTTTATTGCCTCCGGTTTTGATCGGTTTGGAGATGAATTATCTGTAGATGGTAGAGTTACGGGTGATTCCTTCCTTGTGCTCGGCAGAAGACATGGCAACCTCCCCAAAACTGGACGAAACCGACCGCCGCATCCTGCGCGCGCTGCGGCGCGACGGCAGGCTCTCCAACCTCAAGCTGGCCGAGCAGGTTGGCTTGTCGCCCACGCCGTGCTGGAACCGCGTGCGCGCTTTGGAAGAAAGCGGTGTGATCGAGGGCTATGCGGCCCTGCTGAACCAGAAGGCGCTCGGCTTGCCCGACACAGTGCTGATCGAGGTCACGCTGGACCGGCACGACGACGACATGCTGGATCGCTTCGGCGAGGCGCTGGCCGAATTGCCGGAAGTGATGGAGGCGTACCTGCTCACCGGCGAATATGATTACCTGATCAAGGTGGCGGTGGCGGGCACGCAAGGGTACGAGGAATTCCTGCGCCACAAGCTCTACAAGCTGCCTGGCTTGCGGCACAGCCATTCCACCTTCGTGCTGCGCTGCATGAAGCGGGAGCCGTCAGTGGCGCCTTGAGCGGCCCGATGCGGCTTCAGGCGTCCGGGCGGTCCCAGGTGTTCGTGGACATCAGGTCCGCGAGCGGGCGGCCCTGGCGCCAGCCTTCCAGCTCCAGCATCGGCGCGGGGTAGAAGGCCTGCACGGGGCCGAGGCAGAGAATGGCGATAGGCTGGCCACCCGGCGGCAACCGCAACAGCGCAGCCAGCGCGTCGGGCGCGAACATCGAGACCCAGCCCAGCCCAAGGTTCTCCACGCGCGCCGCCAGCCAGAGGTTTTCAATGGCACAGGCCGCCGAGCACAGCGCCATCTCGCGCGGCATGGTGCGCCGGCCAAACACGGTGCCGTCATCCGGTGCCATCGCCACCACCAACAGCTCGGCGCACTCGCGCACGCCCTCCACCTTCAGCCGCAGGAACTCGCCATCGCGCTCGCCCAGCGCCACGGCGGTCTTCTGCCGTTCGGCCTCGACCAGCGCGGCGATTTCTTCGCGCACGGCGGCATCGGCGACGCGGATAAAGCGCCACGGCTGCATCAGCCCAACCGAGGGCGCACTGTGCGCGGCCCGCAGCAGGCGCATCAGGACGGCGTCATCGACCGACGCGCCCGCAATGAAATGCCGCATGTCGCGGCGCGACGCGATGAGACGGTAGAAGCTCTCCTGTTCCTCGGGCGAGAAAACGGCGGAGTGGCTTTCGGTCAGGGGTGCAGGCATCGCGGGGCGCAAGGGCAAAAGCCGGCATTGTATGCCTGTGCGAAGCGGCGGATCGCAAGGTGGGTTTGCGAAGGGCATGGTCAGGACGTAGCGCAGAGTCTTTGCGCTGACATGCTCGACGTTACTCGAGCCAAGGGTTCACCAGGCTCAGGCCTATTCCTTCGAAGTCCTTGCCGTTGCGAGTGGCAAGCACGGCGCCGTGGTGACGGCAAATAGCTGCAATCTGCGCATCTGCCATGCTGACGGGCCGTCCAGATCGTTCCCGCTGAGCCACGACTGCTGCGTAATGGCGGGCCGTATGTTCGTCGAATGGAAGTACCATGCCCGCGAATTCATCTTCAATCATTTGGAGTGCCGCTTCCTGGAGCCCGCCTTTCCTGCGTCCTTCGGGCAAACGGGCAATGCCATATAGAAGTTCAGCAACAGTCACCGCCGTAATCGCGTATTCATGCTGCGAGTGCAGGTCGAGCCAACGTACGACCGCTGGCTCAGGCTGGCCTCGCATGAATTCGGATAGCACATTGGTATCAAGTACGATCATTCGGGTAAATCCGCGGCCCGCGGTTGGTCGTCGCGCGGGGGAAGCTCGAGCCCTGGATCTGACAGGTTTGCGAAGCGCTGGCGCAGTCGACTTCCAAATGCACCGGGGCCAGGGGGTTTGTTCAGCGCACGCCGCAGAATGGCGCGAACTTCCTCTTCCATCGAGTGGCCGTGCTGCGCGGCCTCCATGCGCAAACGGGCCTTGAGTTCCTCATCCACATGACGGATGGTCAGTGTCGCCATGTCAGTCTCCTATGCTAGCAATGCATGCAATGCTAGCATAGGACGCAGATTGGTTCGCTAAGCCGTATCCAGGCGCGCCTCCAACGCCCGCCCGGCAACCCGGCCGCCGCCAATCACCTCGAACCCCCGTGCCAGATCCGCCAGCAGGTCGTCCACATCCTCCAGCCCGATATGCAGCCGGATCACCTGGCCGCGCCCGGACCAGTCGGTGACGCTGCGCGCGCCGCGCATGTCGGCGATCACGGCGAGGCTTTCGAAGCCTCCCCAGGAGGCGCCGATGCCGAACAGTGCAAGGCTGTCGATAAAGCGTTCGGCGGCGTCCGGTGCCACGGCGCGCAGCGCGAATGACAGCAGGCCGTTGGTGCCGTGGCAGTCGCGCTGCCAAAGCGCGTGGCCGGGGTCGCCGGGCAGGGCGGGGCAGAAGACCTCCGCCACTTCGGGGCGGGTGCGCAGCCAGTGCGCGACCGCCAGCGCACTGCGCTCGTGCTGGGACAGGCGCGCGCCGAGCGAGCGCATGCCGCGCTGGACCAGGTAGGCGTCGTCCGGGCTGACGCTGATGCCGAAGGCGTCAGCCACCGCGGCGAGTGCCGGCCAGGCGGCTTCCAGGGTACAGACCGTGCCCATCATCACATCCGAATGCCCGGACAGGTATTTGGTCGCGGCCATCAGGGAGATATCGGCGCCCAGCGCAAGGGGCTGGTACAGCAGGCCGGAGCCCCAGGTGTTGTCAGCCGCCACCAGCGCGCCGTGCCGGTGGGCGATGTCGGCGATGGCCGGCAGGTCGCACATCTCATAGGCCAGCGAACCTGGCGCCTCCACGTACACCAGCCGGGTTTCGCGCCGCAGCCTGGCTTGCAGGTCGTGGCCATCGGCCGCGTAGAAGCTGGCGGCGATGCCGTGCTGCGCCAGGAACCCTTCGGCCAGCTTGCGCACCGGCTCGTACACGCAATCGGGCAGCAGCACGTGCTGTCCGGGGCGCAGGTAGGCCAGCAGCGTCATCGCGGCGGCTGCCAGCCCGCTGGGGAACAGGCGCGTGCGGTAGCCGGCTTCCAGCTCGGTGACCATGTCTTCGAGCGCAAACGCCGTGGGATTGCCGCGCGCGCCGTAGGTGAACAGGCGTTCGCTGCCGCGCCGCGAGCGCATCTCGCGCATTTGTGCCACGGAATCGAACAACACGGTGCTGGCGCGCACCACGGGCGGGTTGACGGGCTGTCCGCCATCCACGGCGCTGGCGCGGCCGGCGTGCGCGAGGTGGGTAAGGATGCTGGGCTTCATGGCTTGGCCTGGTGGGGGGCCGCGCCAGGGTGGCGCGGCTGGTATGACAACTTGTGGTGGCAGGCAGCAGCAAGAGCCATGCCGCCTGCACCGGCTGCACCCGGATCAGTCCACGCGGGCGCCGGAGAGCTTGACGATCTGCGACCAGCGCGCGATGTCACCCTTGAGCTGCGCGGCGAATGCCTCTGGCTTGCTGCCCACCACGTCGCTGCCGCCTTCGTTGATCAGCTTCACCACCTCGGGCATCTGCAGTACCTGCAGGATGGCGCGGTTCAGGTAGGCGACGCGCTCGGGCGAGGTGCCGGCGGGGGCGAACACGCCGTACCAGTCCTCGAAACGGGCATTGCGGTAGCCCAGTTCCTCCAGCGTCGGCACCTTGGCGAACACGCCCAGGCGGCGCGGGCTGGTGACCGCCAGCGCGCGCATGCGGCCGGCCTGGATAAAGCCCGCCACCGAGGAGGTCGAGGTGATCAGCACGTTCACCTGCCCGCCCAGCAGGTCATTGATGGCCGGGCCGGCGCCTTTGTAGGGCACGTGCTGCAAGGCGATGCCGCTATCCTTGTCCAGCACCACGCCGACCAGGTGCGAGAGCGTGCCGTTGCCGGGCGTGGCAAAGGTGATCTTTTGCGGCTGGGCCTTGGCCTGCGTGGCCAGTTCGGCAAAGGTCTGCCACGGCGCGTTGGCCGCCACCACGATGGCCAGCGGCGCCGCATTGATTTGCGTGACCGGCATGAAGTTCTTGACCGGGTCGAAGCCAGGCGCGCTGTACAGCGTCGGGTTCACGGCCATGACCGACACCTGCGAGGTCAGCAAGGTGTAGCCGTCCGGCTTGGCCTCGGCGACGAAGCGCGTGCCGATATTGCCGCCGGCGCCGCCGCGGTTGTCGGTGACGGCGGTCTGGCCCAGCACTTCGCCGAGCCGCGTGGTGACGATGCGCGTGACGGCATCGTTGCCGCCGCCGGCGGGAAACGGCGAGACGAAGCGCAGCGGCTGCGAGGGAAAGCCGCCGACCGGCGCAAGCGGCTGTGCGCTGGCGGAGCCGCCGGCCATGGCGAGGGTGACGGTGACGATGGTGGCAAAGGTGCGGGTCAGGACTTGCTTGATGCGTGGCATGAAAAACCCCTGTGTATGTAGAGAGATGTCAGAGCAAAAGGGGACTGGGCAGGCTTTTCGTGGCCCCGCTGGCTGCTGTGGCGTGCCGGCTGCCGCCTCTCGCCCCCTTGTGTCCCCGGAGAGCCGGGGCGTCCCCTTGGCGCTGCACCGTCGAGCCGGATGGGAATCAATGCCTGGCGACTCGCCTTGTCAGCCATGCGTACCGTTGCCCGCCGCGAGGGGCGGGGCGTGGCTGCGTGACGGGCTCGGTCGCTGATGGCGGGTCATGTTGAAAGGACGCTGTGCGGATCAGGCGAAGCGGAACGTGGCCAGTTCCTGGGCGTCGAGCTGGGCGATCAGGTTGGTTTCCCAGGCCAGGTAGCGGCGAGCCGCCTCCTTGTTGCCGTCGTGACGGTCATGGACGAAGAACAGGAAATCGATGCAGCGCGCATCGGGCAGGCTGCTTGCTGCGTCGCCATCCCCGCCATCGCTTGCCAGCGCATGGCCTGCCGCTTGCCAGGCGCCTGTGCCACCGGCGAGCAGCCTGATGTCGCTGTAGCCAAGTGCGGCCAGTTCGCCGGCGGCCAGCGTGGCCATACCCGGTTGATCGTCATCGCCGATGAGCGCGATTGGCGTGTCGCGCGGCACGCCAGCGAGGTCGCGGGCAAACACCGGGCGGATCGACCAGCGGCTGCCCGGCACGTGCCCGGCGCGATACGCCATGCTGGCGCGCACGTCGAGCGCCAGCATCTGCCGCCCGGCCAGGCCCGCCGCCAGCGAGCGGGCATCGATGCCCGGCAAGGCACGGGAGGACGCCGCGGGCCCGGCGGGCGCGGCGAGGCCGTAGGCAAGCGCAGCCGCAAGCCCGCCTTCGAGCACCACGGCGTCATGGCCCATCTGGCGCAGCCAGCTCGCCACCACCGTGGCGCGCACGCCATCGGCATCGATCAGCACGAGGCGCGCGCGGCGCACGCCCACGTATTGGTCGGTAGCCTGCATCAGCTGGCCGCCCGGCGTGCTCTGGGCGCCGGGCACGGAGCCGGCGGCGTATTCCTGCGGCGTGCGCACGTCGCACAGGAAGGTGGTGCGCGAGCGGTCGTTGAGCCAGGCGAGCGCTTCGGCGGCGTCAATGTGCGGTACCGCAAAGCGCACCGCCATCGTCTGCGCCGCGGCCTGGGCGGCATCCAGCCCGGCAGGCGCGGCGCTGTCGGGATAGCGCCGCGTGCCGCCGTGCTCCAGCTTGTAGTCGTTCAGGTACCAGCCCTGGGTGCCGTTTTCCAGCGCGAACACAGGGTTGGGCACGCCGAAGTTGATCAGGGTTTGCGCGCCGATGATGCTGCGCGTGCGGCCAGCGCAGTTGATCACGATGGGCGTGGCCGGATCCGGCACCAGGTCGCGCAGCCGGTAAGCCAGCTCGCCGTTGGGGCAGCAGATGGCACCGGGAATGTTCATCTTGCGGAATTCCGAGACGGGCCGCCCATCAAGCACCACCGGGGCCTGCTCGCCTGCCTGCATGGCCGCCAGCTCCGTGGCCGAGACGCGCGGCGTGCCGTAATGGTGCTCGGCCAGCTCGCCGAAGGTCTTGGAGGGCACGTTGACGCCAGCGAACAAGGCGTAGCCGGCGGCCTGCCAGCCCGGCACGCCGCCGTCCAGCACGAACAGGCGGGTGTAGCCGAGAGTGGACAGGGCCTGGGCGGCGCGCGCTGCCACGCCGTCGGCGTTGTCCGCCAGCACGATGCGCGCCGCGGTGTTGGGGGCCAGGCGGCCGATATCCAGTTCCAGCCGGCTAAAGGGGAGCGGCACTGCGTAGAACGGATGGCCTTCGCCATACTGGCCATGCTCGCGGATATCGAACAGGGCGATCTCGTCTTGGTCGTGCAGCCAGGCCTTGAGGGTGACCGGGTCGACCTGGGTGTAGCGGGTGTCGGGCGTGTTCAGGATGGCGGGCATGCGTTTGTTCAGGCAAAAAGGGGGCCAGGCCTCCTGGCCGCACGCGGGCGGGAGGCAACTGGAAATGCGTTGGATATGGGCTTCGGCTGAAGCCGGGAGGTGGGTGGGTGGTTAGCGCCGCACCTCCCGGGTGCCGTTTAGCGGCGCGTCTTGACGCCCACGCTCATGGCCTGGCAGCGGCCGGTCTCGAGGTCGTAGGCAGTGCGCCCCGTCAGGGTTTCCAGCGCGCGGCCGTACATGTGCAGGTGGCGGATCACGGATTCGCCGCGGATTTCCACCGAGTGGATGTCCTCGGGCAGCAGCGCGATGCCCGACCCCGGGCCCACTTCCACCGTGTGCGAGTGCTTCAGCGTGCCGACGCCCGGCTCGCTGCCATCGTCGGTGCGCAGGTAGACGTCGTTGTACTCGGTGCCCACCACGCCGGCCACGCAGGCCCAGGTGGTGTGGTCGTGCGGGGGAATGCGCTTGCCGGGGCGCATGACGTTGAGGTACAGCGCGAAGGTCTGGTCGGGATCTTCCGCGATCAGGTAGCGGGCCTGGCGTTCGCCTTCCTCCGGTGGGGCGAACTCGCTCTGCGCCCACAGGTGCGGCTTGGCCGCGAGCTGCTCCACCTGGCCCAGCACGCTGGCCAGCGATTCCCGGGTGACGCCACCGCTAGCTACGATTTCCTTGATGGATTGAATTGTGTCCCCGACGGCGGCCTGGCGTTGTTGTGCGATCGACATGTCTCTAGAATCCTTGCTGAGTCTTGATGGTTCTCGGTTTGCGGGGTGGTACATAACCTTGCATGGTTTCACTGTAATGAAGGCTGGCGCCTGAAACCACTTAATCACTCATGAAAATACTTAAGCAAGTCTAATGGATGCGTAATCTCGATCTGGACCTGTTGCGCACTTTGGTGGCGATTGCCGATCACGGTACCTTTGCTGCAGCGGCGCAGCGGCTGCACCGCACCCAGTCCGCCGTCACCCAGCAGATGCAGCGGCTGGAGGAGCAGGTGGCGCTGGCGCTTTTCGAGCGGCAAGGGCGCGGCAAGCAACTCACGCGGCACGGCAACAAGCTGGTGGAATACGCGCGGCAATTGCTGAACCTGAACGACGAGGCGCTGCGCGTGCTGCGCGAAGGCGATCTGACAGGCTCGTTGCGGATCGGGGCGCCGCACGATGTGGCCGACACGATCCTGCCGCCACTGCTGTCGCATATCGCGCGTGCATCGCCCGCCCTGCGGCTGGAGATCCATGTGGGACGCAGCCCCTTCCTGATGGAATCGTTGCGGCGGGGGGAGATCGACCTCACCGTTTCCACCCGGGAAGACACCAGCCTGGACGGCCTGGTCTTGCGCACCTCACCCACGATCTGGGTTTGCGCGGCGGATTTCGCCTATGAGAACGGCAGCACGGTGCCGCTGATCCTGGCTGACGAGCCCAGCCTGTTTCGCAAGCTGGCGCTGGATGCGCTGAAGGAGGCTGGCGTGCCCTGGCGCGCGGCGTATTTCGCGCCGAGCCTGATCGGCATCAAGGCGGCGATCCGCGCCGGGCTGGGGATCACGGCGCGCAGCATCGACCTGCTGGGCGCAGACATGCGGGTGCTGGGCGACAAGGACGGGCTGCCGCGCCTGCCCGATGTGACGTATTACTTGTGGGCGCGGCCCAATGCGGCCAACCCGGTGGCGCGGCAGGTGTTCTCCATGCTCAAGACCACCTTGCAGCGCGGCATCACGGCCGTGTGAAGGTGGCTTGAGGATGGCTTGAGGATGGCTTGAGCTTGGCTTGGGGCCAGCAGTTCCTCAGGCTGCCGGCGCAAGCCGGAAGGCACCCACCGCCTCGGCAAGCTGGCGCGCCTGCGCTTCCAGCGATCCGGCCGCGGCGGCTGCCTGCTCAACCAGCGCCGCATTCTGCTGGGTGACGGTTTCCATCTGCGTCACCGCCTGGCTGACCTGCACGATGCCGGCGCTTTGTTCCAGCGACGCCGACGAGATGTCTTCCATGATCCGCGCCAGGCGGCCCACGGCATCCACGGTCTCGCTCATGGTCTGGCCGGCCTGGGCGACGAGCGCGTTGCCGGCGCCCACCTTGCTGGCCGAATCGTCGATCAGCGACTTGATCTCCCGTGCCGCGTTGGCGCTGCGCTGCGCCAGCGCGCGCACCTCGCCCGCCACCACGGCAAAGCCGCGGCCCGCCTCGCCCGCGCGCGCCGCTTCCACGGCGGCGTTGAGCGCCAGGATATTGGTCTGGAAGGCGATGCCGTCGATCACGCCGATGATGTCGGCGATCCGTTGCGAACTGCTGCTGATGTCGCCCATGGTCTGGACCACGCCGCGCACGTCGTCGCCGCCGCGCGTGGCCAGCCGCGCCGCTTCGGCGGCCAGCGCGCTGGCCTGGCGCGCGCTCTCCGTGTTGTTGCTCACCGTGGAGGTGAGCTCCTCCATGCTGGCCGCGGTTTGCTCGAGCGACGCGGACTGCTGCTCGGTGCGCGAGGACAAGTCTGTATTGCCGGCCGCGATCTCGCGCGCGCCGATGTTGACCGAGTCCGAGCTGGCGCGCACCTGGCTGACTGTGCGCGTGAGCGCCGCCTGCATGCGTGCCACGGCGGCCAGCACGCGGCCCACCTCGTTATTGCCGGCGGCAGCGGCGGGATGGCTCAGGTCGCCGTGCGCCACGCGGTCGAGGTGCTCGGCGGCCGTGGCCAGCGGCGCCACGATGGCCGCGCGCAGCCCGAGGTGCACCGCGACGATCAAGCCTAGCGCGGCAGCGATGCCAACCACCACGAGCTTCACCACCCACTGGTAGCGCGAGCTGCTAGTCTCGCTTTCCTGCTGCGCCAGCTGGCTCGCCTGTTCCTGGAAGCGCTCGACGCCCACCGAATATTCGGCCCCGGAGGCGGTGATGTCGCGCTCGTTGATCGCCGCGTAGGCCGCGGGGTCTCCCGCGCGCAAGGCGGCCAGGGCTCGCTCGACCGTGCCGGCATGCCGGCGCGCGGCATCCACGACCTGGCGGCGCTGGGCGTCGTCCTGGCCTTCCAGCACGGGCGCGGTCGCGAAGCGCTGCAACGCCTCGGCCGAGCGCTTGAGCGATTTGCCGGCGGCGTCGAGCGCGCCGGTGTTGACTTCGGTGCTGCCTTCGCGGGCCGAGGCGTAGGCGCGCGCGAGCGCCGAGCGCGCCCGGGTCATGTCCTTGTACGCGTCGTTGAGCAGCAGGGCGCTGGCGGAAAGCTGCTCCACGCGACCGGTCGCCTGGTCCGCGGCGCGCAGCGCGAGCACGCCAACGCCCGCGCCGAACACGATCATGCAGGCAAAGGTCACCAGGACTGCCAGCAGGGCAGTGCGCACGCTCAGGTTTTTCATCATCGTCTGGAACAAGGGTTTGAGATCACTGGGCTAACGGACGGCTTTGGCCGGACTTGACCGAGGCCGGCGCGCGGACGCATGAAAATTTGCGCAAAATCAATCGCGGGCCCCGAATTCGCCCTTCAGGTGCGGTTTTGCGCACAATTGATAACGCGGCCTCAAGTTGTTGCTGCACCACACCGATAGATTGGTTTTCCGCCCAGCGCGGCATTCCAGCCTTTCACTATCCGGGCCTCTTTCCCATGCTTGCCAGCCTCACCATCCGCGCCCGCCTCATTGCCACCGTCTCCCTGCTGTTCCTGCTTGCGCTTGGCGTGGGTGTGGCCGGCTTGCTTGGCTTGCGCGCCGCCAACGACGCCCATGAGTCCACTTACTCGAACCAGCTTGCCTCCGCCCTGGCGCTGGGCGAGGCGGACCTGAGCCTCACCCGGGCGCGTACCGCGCTGGACCGCGCCATGCTGTACCCGGACAGCCCGGAAGCTCCCGGCCTGCTGGAGCGCACCGAAGAGCTCACGCGGCGCTCTGACGAGGCCTGGAAGCGCTTCATGGTCCTGCCGCGCGACAGTGAGGAAGACCAGCTCGCGGTGGCCGTGGCGGCCAAGCGGGATGCCGCCAACCGCGAAGGCATCGCCGCCATCATTGCTGCGCTGCGCGCCAAGGATCGCGCACTGGCCGACCAGATCATGGATGGCAAGCTGTCCCGGCTGTTTCGGGATGCCAACGACAGCAGCCTGAAGCTGAGCCGGTTCCAGATGAAGATGGCCGCGGGCAATTTCGAAGCGTCGCAGGTGGCGTACCGGCATTTTCGCCATGGCGTGATTGCCGCGATCGTGCTGGCGCTGCTGGTGGCGGCCGCCTGCGCGGTGTTCCTGCTGCGTGCCATCGTTGGCCCGCTGGAACTGGCGCTGACGCAATTCGACCGTATCGCGGCCGGCGATCTGAGCCACGCGGTGCAGGTCACGCGCCGCGATGAAATGGGCCGCTTGCTGGAAGGCCTCGCGCGCATGCAGGCCAGCCTTGCGCTTACCGTGGGGCGGGTGCGCCAGGGCTCGGATGCGATCACGGCGGCCACCCGGCAGATCGCCGCGGGCAACGCGGATTTGTCCAGCCGCACGGAAGCGCAGGCTGCCTCGCTTGAGGAAACCGCATCTAGCATGGAGCAGATGACCTCCACCGTGCGCCAGAACGCAGACAACGCGCGCCAGGCCAGCCAGCTTGCCGTCAGCGCGGTCGAGGTGGCTAGCCAGGGCGGTGCGGTGGTGGGCGATGTGCTGGCCACCATGGGCGATATCAGTACGGCGGCCAGGACGGTCGCAGAGATCATCGGCGTGGTCGATGGCATCGCCTTCCAGACCAATATCCTGGCGCTCAACGCCGCCGTGGAAGCTGCCCGCGCGGGGGAGCAGGGGCGTGGGTTCGCGGTGGTTGCCGGCGAAGTGCGCGGGCTGGCCCAGCGCAGCGCCGGGGCGGCCCGCGAGATCAAGTCCATGATCGAGACGTCGCTGGCGCATGTGGCTTTGGGCAGTGGCCAGGCCGGGCGCGCGGCCAGCACCATGGAGGAGGTGGTTGCGGCAATCCGCCGGGTGACCGATATCATGAGCGAGATTGCGGCGGCTTCGGTCGAGCAGAGCAGCGGCATCGAGCAGGTCAATCAGGCGGTGGCGTCGATGGACCAGTCCACCCAGCAGAACGCAGCGCTGGTCGAGGAGGCCGCTGCGGCTGCCGCGTCGCTGGAGGACCAGGCGCGCCAGCTTAACCAGGCCATCGCGGCGTTCCGCGTATAGGCGGCCCCAGGGCGTGCCGGGAGCGTCGGGAGCGCCGGTGAGCGGCGGGAAATGATGGGAACATGGCAGCAAACGCCGGGATGGCGCACGCGCACTTTGTGCGTTAGGCCCCATTAGACTAGGGTATACGTTGTGACGAGAGTGGCGAAATGGTGCCATCGTTGCCAGCAGGCGCCCGGCATAGGCCGACGCGCCGGGAAAAGCCCCGGTTTCCTCGCAAACGGACCTGAATCGTGCGTCGACGTGTCTGGCCCAGGCTCCTGGTATTGGCTCTGCTTGTAGGGGGCGGTTACCTCCTTTGCGCCGTCGTTGCCGAGGAACTTGCCACCTCGCGGTTGCAGGCGCGCTACTTCGCCGGGCGGGCGAAAGATGTCGCCTTCGCTGTGAAGGACGGCCCGAGCGAACGCATCCGCTTTCCGGACGACGGCCCCTATGACCTGCGCTTCGGCTATAGCCGGATCCCGCAGTTCACCGAATTGCTGGAAGCGCGGGGCTTTCGGCGCGAACGCCAGGCACGGTGGTCCGACCGCATGCTGGAACTGACGGACTCCGGCCTGTTCGCGCCCTATCACGAGAAGACCCAGGCCGGCCTGGACCTGCTCGACTGCAACGACCTGCCATTTGGCGCCAGGCGCACACCGCCTCGTACCTACGCCAGCTTCGCGGACATTCCGGCCCTGCTCGTGAACGCGCTGCTCTTCATCGAGAACCGCGATTTGCTCGATCCCGAATTTCCCACGCGCAATCCCGCGCTGGACGTGCGGCGCTTCACGCGCGCCGCATTGGATCAGGGCGTGCATTTCTTCAACGACAAGCACGACGCCGCCGGCGGCAGCACGCTCGCTACCCAGATCGAGAAATACCGGCATTCGCGCGCCGGCCGCACCGGTTCGCCCAAGGAAAAGCTGCGCCAGATGGCCAGCGCATCGATGCGCGCCTACCTGGACGGCCCGAACACCGTGGCCGCCAGGGAGCGCATCTTGCTGGATTACCTCAACACCGTGCCGCTCTCGGCCCGGGCCGGCGTGGGCGAGGTCAACGGACTGGGCGATGGCCTGTGGGCCTGGTACGGGCAGGACTTCGACGAGGCCAACCGCTTGCTGGCGAGCGCCGCCGGGCCGGGACCCGGCGCGGGACAGGGCGAGGGCGAACTCGGCCAGCGGCAGGCGCGGGTGTTCAAGCAAGCGCTCTCGCTGATCATTGCGCAGCGCGGGCCATCGCATTTCCTGCGCCGCGATACCGCCACGCTGGTGGAGTTGACCGACAGCTATATCCGCTTGCTCTCGGCCGCCGGCGCCATCCCGCCCTGGCTGCGCGACGCTTCGCTGGCCCAGTCCTTGACGCTGGGCGCCCCGGCGCTGGACCGGCCGGAGGTGTCATTCATCTCGCGCAAGGCCATCAGCGGGGTGCGCACCGATTTGCTGCGCTATCTTGACCTTGGCAGCAGCTACGAGCTGGACCGGCTCGACCTGACTGCCCACAGCACCATCAACACGGGCCTGCAACGGGTGGTCACCGAGGCGCTGTTGCGCGCGGGCACGCGTGATGGCGCGCATGGTTTCGGGATGTACGGCCACAACCTGCTGCGCGAGGGCGACGACCCGGGCAAGCTGGCGATCAGCTTCACGCTCTACGAGAAGGTCGACGGCGCCAACCTGCTGCGCGTGCAGGCCGACAACCTGGACCTGCCGTTCGACCTGAACCGCGGCGCGCGGCTGAACCTGGGTTCCACCGCCAAGCTGCGCACGCTGGTGACCTACCTGGAAATCCTCTCCGAGCTCCACGAGAAATATGCCGGCATGTCCGCCGCCGAGCTGCGCGAAATCAAGCCGGCCAAGCTGGACGCACTGACCCAGTGGGTGGTGAGCTACCTGCTCGCCGCGCCCGACAAGAGCCGCCGCGCCATGCTGGAAGCCGCCATGCTGCGCCGCTATTCCGGCAGCGCGGGAGAGGCCTTCTTTACCGGGGGCGGGCTGCAGACGTTCAGCAACTTCGAGCGCTGGGAAAACATGAAGATCATGACCGTGCGCGAAGCGTTCGAGCACTCGGTGAACCTGGTCTTTATCCGCCTGATGCGCGATATCGTGCGCTACGAAACCTATCGCCTGCATCCCGATGCCGACGACTGGCTGAACAATCCGGCCGCGCCGCAGCGCCGCGCCTACCTGGTGCGCTTTGCCGACAAGGAGGGCAGCGACTACCTGCGTGCCTTCTATGGGAAATATCGCGGCATGAGCCAGCAGGAAGCGGCCAGGCGCGTGCTCCAGAACCGCCACTTCTCGCCGGTGGGGCTGGCGGTGACGCTGCGCAGCATCGATCCCGACATCGATCCGGCGCAGTTCAACAAGGTGATGCTCGCCACCCTGCCCAAGGCGGGGCTGACCGATGAGAAGCTGGCCAAGCTGTACAGCAAATACGGACCGACCAGCTTTTCGCTCAATGACCGGGGCTACCTGGCGCGGGTGCACCCGCTTGAGCTATGGCTGCTCAATTACCTGCGCCAGCACCCGGACGCCAGCCTGGATGAAGTCTTGCGCG
The DNA here is from genome assembly GCF_000832305.1 of Cupriavidus basilensis. Classification (NCBI taxonomy): domain Bacteria; kingdom Pseudomonadati; phylum Pseudomonadota; class Betaproteobacteria; order Burkholderiales; family Burkholderiaceae; genus Cupriavidus; species Cupriavidus basilensis. Next base: position 2,234,608 of record NZ_CP010537.1, on the reverse strand, counting down.
ACAGCACCGAGCAACGCCAGGAGGTGTATGCGTGGCTGTTCAAAACCCGCCATCCCGGCGGCCAGACGCGCCGCATCCGCAGCCAGCTGGAGCGCCAGGCCTTTGTTGAAATTGCGCGCCGGTGGCAGCGCCTGGGCTATCCGTTCAGCGCGATCACGGCGTCCTATGCCTCGGCGATCGGCGCGGCGGGGGACCGGCCGGCTGCGCTGGCCGAGCTGGTCGGCATCGTGCAGGGCAATGGCGTGCGCCAGCAGGCCACGGCGCTGCGCAGCCTGGAGTTTGCGGCAGGCACGCCGTACGAGACTGATTTTGGGTTGGGGCAGAAGGGCACGCGCTTGCTGAGCGAGGATATCACCGAGGTGGTACGCGCCGCGCTGATCGGCGTGGTGAATTCGGGCACGGCAGGCATGCTCAAGCCAGCGCTGGGTGGCAGCGGCATCGTGGCAGGCGGCAAGACCGGCACGGGCGATCATCGCTACGAAGTCTACGGGCCCGGTGGCAGGCTGATTTCGTCGCGCGTGGTCAGCCGCTCGGCCACCTTCGTGTTTTTCCTTGGCGAGCGCTACTTCGGCAACGTCACGGCGTACGTGCAGGAGCCCTATGCCGCGCGCTACGCCTTCACCAGCGCGCTGTCCGTGCAGTTGCTCAAATCGCTGGCGCCTACCATCCTGCCACTGGTGCGCGACGGCGGCGTGCGTTCGCCGCTGGCGTGCAAGCACTGAGCGGCAGCGCTGCCGGGGAAACCTTGGCCGATCCACTTGCAGTGTCTGCGGCCGTGCGCCTGGCCAGAACCGCTTCGCTTCATTTTGAAACGGCCTCTCAATCCCAGCTATGTCGTCGGGCGCAGTAATTGTCCTCGGAGGTGCGGGCGTGCCGTTCGTACTCGGCAATGACCTGCAAGGTGGCGGACTGGAGCAGGGAGCCTGCGGTGAGCAGGGCCGCGAGATCGCGCAGGCCCTGCAGGCAGGTCACGGTGGGGGGTAAGGCTTGGTCCTGCATGATGCGTTGCTGGCTCGGTGATGGGCGGGATGTGCCTCCCGACGATTCGATTGTAGGTAGCGCCGGCCGTGCCAAATGCAAACCAATGTGTCCACGCGTACCTTCAGGGCCTGGAATCGAAAATCAGTTGCTCCGGAGCCACGGAACATAGCGCGCGAGGAGCGCCGCCATCACAATGGCGCCGCCTATCCACAGCACGATGATGACCGCGGCCGCTACGCGGCTGCTTGGGCGTTGCCCGGCCGCAACGGCGGCGGCCCGGTACTCGCGCATGAGGTCCGGCGGGATCATCCGGATGGCCAGCATGACCCCGAGCGGCACCAGCACGACGTCGTCCAGGTAGCCGAGCACCGGGATGAAGTCGGGGATCAGGTCGATCGGCGACAGCGCGTAGCCCGCCACCAGCAGGGCCGTGGCTTTTGCGTACCACGGCGTGCGCGGGTCGCGCGCGGCCAGCCACAGGGCATGGACATCGCGCAAGACCTCGCGCGCCCATTTGCGCCCGTTGGCGGCCAGCCGCGCGCCGTGGGCCCGCGCATCGTCCACCACCGGCACGAACGCGAGCACCAGCAGCAACGCCGCCAGCGCCAGCGTGGCGCTGAATCCCAGTTGCTTGAAGCCCAGCGCGCCGACGACGCCGCCGAAGAAGAACAGCGTCACCAGCGTGGCCAGCATGCGCAGCCGGGACCGGTTGGCCAGCACCGGCGGCCTGGCCTCGTCGGATTTGGCGAGGTTCCAGTAGAACAGCTTGCCGAGCTCGATGCCGATATCGGTCACCATCCCGGTGAGATGGGTAGTGCGGATCTCGGCGTGGGAAATCTTGGTGATCATGGCGTTTTGCAGGCCCATGATGAAGCACAGCACCATCACCGTGGCGGGTATGAACAGCCATTGGTGATTGCCAAGGTTGCCGCCGAGCAAGCCAAAGCACAGCAGCAAAATGGCCTCCAGCATCAGGGGCAGGGCATATTCGCTGTTCAGGTGCTCGCGCCGCGCCCAGTTGATGAGCACGGCGGAAGTGGCCGCGCCAGCCAGGAAGGACAGCAGTGCGCCAAGTCCCTGCAGGAGCAGCCCGACCTGCCCCAGCGCCAGGTGGTCCGCCATGGCCGAGACGATGCCCGTCATGTGGGAGGTGTACTGCTGGACGGCAAGGAAGCCCCCGGCGTTGGTGGCGCCGGCCACAAAGCTGAGATAGCCGGCAAGCTGCCGGTTGGCGCGCGGGCTGCGTACCCGTCCGGTGAGGTTGCGCAGGTAGGTGATGGGCATGGTCGCTGACTGCCGGGCCGGCCGCTTAGTCGGTCAGCAACGCGCAGATGACGCGCAGCGCCACCGACTCGTCCGGGCCGCTGGCCTGGATGCGCAAGCGCAGGCCGGCGCGCGCCGACAAGCGCATGACCTCGGAGACATTCTTGGCGTCCGCCGCGCAGTCGTTGCTGCTCAGCTGGATGTTGCACTCGAACTGGCTGGCCGTGGTGGTCAGCCGTGTGGCCCTGCGGCCCTGCAAGCCGTGTGGGCTGGACATCTCAATCGTTGCTTCTACCACATCACCCTCGGTAAAACCTCTATGCAGCGTGGACACCGGGCAAGCCGGAAGGCGGGCAACAGGCACGGCATGGCCTGACGCCAAGTACTGAATGGTAATCCAATTACCTTGCCCGGCACATGGATGCCACATGCCGCCCACTGCTTGCTGCCCACTATCTCCCGCCTCGCTGGCAGAATATGGCTTCGCCCGGCCATGCCCGATGCCTGTGCCGTTTGTCTTGCCGCCATGTTCTTTCCGGAGCCATCGCCCCACCATGCAAGCACGCCCCCAATCTGTTGCCGTCCCGTTCCGTCCGCTTTCCGTGGTGCTCGCGGCGCTCGCCCTGGCAGGCAGCCATGCCGTTGCGCAGACCATCCCCGTGCCAGCGGTCTCGCCCGCGGTGGAGCGCACGTACGCCGCGCTCGAAGCCGCCCCGCTGGTCAGGAAAGTGCTGGCCGACGTGAGGGCGGATGACGCGCGCTCGCTGAGCGATCTCAAGGCGCTGACCGAGATCCCCGCGCCGCCGTTCAAGGAGAAGGCACGGGCCGAGCATTTCCTCTCCCGGCTCAAGGCGCTTGGCCTTGCCGATGCGCATATTGATGCCGAGGGCAATGCCATCGGCATCCGCAAGGGCAGCGGGAATGGCCCCAAGCTGCTGATCTCGGCGCATCTGGACACGGTCTTTCCCGAAGGCACCGATGTCACGGTCAGGCCGCGCGATGGCCGTCTCTATGCACCAGGCATCTCGGATGACACGCGCGGGCTGGCGGTCCTGTTGTCATGGCTCAAGGTGCTCAACGACAACCAGGTGCGCACCGTGGGAGACCTGGTGTTCGTTGGCAACGTGGGCGAGGAAGAACTGGGCAACCTGCGCGGCATGAAGGCCGTGTTCCGCGACCACCCGGATATCGACGGCATGGTCGGGCTGGAGCCAGGCGTGGGCGACCGGGTGCTGTCACTCGGCACCGGCAGCCATCGTTACGAGGTGACGTTCCGTGGCCCGGGGGGCCACAGCTTCGGCGCCTTCGGCCTGCCCAGCGCCATCCACGCGATGGGACGGGCCATTGCCAAGGTGAGCGACGTGCGCCCGCCCGAGGATCCCAAGACCACGTTCACGGTGGGCACGGTGGGCGGCGGCACGTCGGTCAACGCGATTGCGGGCGATGCGCGCATGGCGGTGGATATCCGCTCCAACGCTACGCCGTCGCTGCTGGAAACCGAGAAGCAGATCATGGCGGCCATCGAGGCCGGGGTTGCCGAGGAAAACCGCCGCTGGCATCCGGCCGACGCGGCCAGCCAGATCACCTACCAGGTCAAGCAGATCGGCGACCGTCCGGCGGGCCGCACGCCGCCTGACGCCACTATCGTGCAGGCGGCGGTGCGCGCCATCAAGGGTTACGGCAAGGGCACGCCCAGCCTGCGCGGCGGCAGCACCGACGCCAATGTGCCGATGTCGCTCGGCATTCCCGCCATCATCATCGGCAGCGGCGGCAAGACCGGCGGCTTCCATGCCCGCGATGAGTGGTACGACCCGACCAACGCCTGGGAAGGCGCCCAGGTCGGGCTAACCACTGTGCTCGGGCTGGTGGGCGTGCAGGGCGTGAGCCAGCCGTTGCTGGAAAAGCGCGCCGCCAGGTAGCCAGCGGGCGGTGTCGGCCGAGCCGCCACCGCCGCTTCTTTCAACGCCGCGAATGCATCTCTCCATGTTCCGCCGGATGCGGCTCAACCGCCCGCGGCGCGGCGATCCATTTCGCCACCGCCAGGGCATCCAGCGGGCGCGAGAACAGGTAGCCTTGCCCCATATGGCATCCCTGCGATAGCAGGAAGCGCCGCTGGGCTTCGTTTTCCACGCCTTCGGCGATCACCGCAAGCTTCAGGCTGTCGCCAATGCGGATGACGGCGCTGGCCAGCTCGCGGGCGGCGGCATCGCTTTCCAGGTCGATCACAAAGCTCTTGTCCAGCTTGAGCTGGTGCACCGGCAATTGCCTGAGGTAGCCCAGGCTGGAATATCCGGTGCCGAAGTCGTCCATGGACAAGCGCACGCCCTGCGCGTGGATGGCGGCAACGGTGGCGGCGAGGCTCGCGTCATCTTCCATCAGCAGCCCTTCGGTCATTTCCAGCACCAGCGCCTGGGCGGGCAGCCCATGGCGGGCCAGGGTCTCGGCCACTTGCGCCGGCAGCCCCGGGTCGCGGAAGCTGGCGGGGGAGATATTGACGGAGATCGTGGGTACGGAAAGCCCTTCCCGGCGCCACGCGGCCAGCTGCGCGCACGATTGCTCCAGGACCCAGCGATCCAGCGCGCCGATCAGGCCGCTGTCTTCGGCCAGCGGCACGAAGCGGTCCGGCGACACCATCCCAAAGTGCGGATGGTGCCAGCGCACCAGCACCTCCAGGCCGTAGAGGCGCCCATCGCGCAGGAACACCTGGGGCTGGAAGTTGAGGTGAAGCTCCTCGGCCAGCAGGGCGTCGCGCAGCGCGGACTCCAGCGCCAGGCGCTCCTGGGCGGCCCAGTTCATCTCGATGCTGAAGAAGCGGAACAGGTTGCGCCCCGCGGCCTTGGCGTCGTACATGGCCATCTCGGCGCAGTGCAGCAGGTAGTCCAGCGCGTCGCCGTCGGCCGGGAACATGCTGATGCCGATGCTGGCCGAGGGTGCAATGCTGGCGTGGTCGATGCGCAGCGGCTGGCGCAGCGCGGCCAGGATGCGCTTGCCCGCCGCAATGGTCTGGGCGCGGTCGCTGTCGGGCAGCACCAGCGCGAATTCGTCGCCCGACAGCCGCGCCACCAGCGCGGAATCCCCGGCGTGCGCGCTAAGGCGTTGCGCAACCTCGCGCAGCAGCTTGTCGCCGCCGACGTGGCCGAGCGAGTCGTTGATATGCTTGAAGCGGTCCAGGTCGACGAACAGCACGCTGAGCGTGGTGCCGGCCGAGCGTGCCGCGAGCAGCAGGGTGCCGGCCTGCATCTGCAGCAGGCTGCGGTTGGGCAAGCCGGTCAGTGAATCGTAGTGGTCGAGCTGCAGGATCCGCTCGGCGGCTTCCTCGCGCTCGAATGCGAGCTTGCACAGCGAGGCGCATACCTCGGCCAGTTGCTGGTGGAAGGCGTCGGGCTGGCGGACGGTGCGGCAGTAGAAGGCCAGCGTGGCAAGCACCCGCCCATCGCTTGCCTTGATCGGATAGGACCAGCATGCCGCCAGGCCGAGGGGTAGGGCGAGATCACGAAAATCCACCCATAGCGGATCGTTGGCGATATCACTGACCATCACCGGCTCGCCCAGCCACGCGGCCGTGCCGCAGGAGCCCACGGATGGCCCGATGGTCAGGCCGTCCAGCGCCGCCGCATAGCCCGGCGGCAGGCCGGGCGCGGCCAGCGGGTGCAGGCGGCCATCGGCGTCCACCCGCAGCACGGACGCGATCACGGAGGGTGCCACGCGTTGTACTTCTTCGCAGATCAACTCCATCACGGCCGGCAGCGGCTGCTCCATCACCATGGCTTGCAGTACCTTTCGCTGCAGCATCTCGTAGGCCCGCTGCTGGGTGATGTCGGAGAGGATGACGATGGCGTGATGCCGGTCGCCGGTCGCGCTGACCAGATGGCGAACGGTGGCGCTGACCCAGAGTGCGCTGCCGTTGCGAGCATACACCAGCGCCTCGTGGCGCTCGCCGCCCGGGGATGAGCGCTGGGCATGCAAGCGTTGCATCACGCCGGGATCGGTGAACTCGCCGGCCAGTATCTCGCGCGGGGTCTTGCCCCTCAGCTCCCAGGGCTTGTAGCCCAGCATGCGCGTGAGCCCGGCGTTGGCGTACACGATGTGCCAGTCGGCATCGACCACCAGCACGGCGCTGTCGATCTCGTCGGCAATGACGGATAGCAACGGGTGATCGTCGCGGCTGGCATCCGGGGGGCTGGCCACCTTCACCAGCAGCGTGCGCAGCGTAGCGTCTCCCAGGCGGGTGCTGGATTCCGCGACATGGCCAAAGCGAAGTTCGCCATCCGGCCTCAGGATCTGGACGGCGGGCAAGGGCTGGGCACGCTGCGCGTCGGCACCCGGCAGCTTTTGCACGAGCGCCTCCACGTTCATGCCGAAGACTTGCGTACGGGATGCGCCATAGAGTGCCTCCGCAGCAGCGTTCAGGAAGATCACCTTGTTGTCCGTGTTCAGGATGAAGACGGCATCGGTGGCTTGCTCGAGCGAAGTGCGGAACAACTGATGGGGGTCGGCTATGCTGAGCGCTTTGTCTCTATCTGGCATGAGTGAGGTAAACGTCGCTAACGACCGAGGATGCCTGCCTTGCCCGGTGGGGCTCGCGGGACATTGACTCGGCTCTGAAGCAGGTATCGGCATCCGGTGCCGGATCCTGAAGTACTTTTTTTGCGCCGGCGTTCCCCGGCGCAGGCCTTGCGCTCCGATGGCTTGGCATAATTGCGCCCTGTCTTGACGGGGCGATGCGCGCGCCGTCCCTTTTTGCATCGATCGATGCGGGGATTCTTCATGATCATCTGCGCCGGCGTTGGCCCCGGGCACCTCGACTTCCTGACCCACGGCGTGGCGGAACTGATCCGTGGCGCCGACATCGTGGCTGGCTTCGACACGGTCATCGACGCCGTGCGCCCGCTGGTGCCGCCGGCGGCCCAGGTGGTCACCATGGGATACCAGGACCAGGTGGAGCGGCTTGCCTGGGTTGCCGCCGAGCACCATGGCGGCCGGCGCTGCGTGGTGCTGTTCATGGGCGACATGCATTTCAGCGGCTTCCAGTACCTGGAGCGGGTCGAGCGGGCATGCGGCCATCCGGTGGATACCGTGCCCGGCATCTCTTCGGCCCAGGTGCTGGCCGCGCGCGGCAAGGTTTGCTTTGACGAGACCACCTTCCTGACTTTTCACCGGCGCGGAGACCTGGAGCCGTTCAAGCGCCATCTTGTGCACGTGCTGGCGGACCAGCGCAACGCCATCGTGATTCCGCGCCCGTGGGATTTCATGCCCAGCGATATCGCCGCCTGGCTGGTCGCGCAGGGCGCGCCGCCCGAGCATCCGGTCGAGGTCTGGGAGAATCTGACGCTGGCCGATGCGCACTGGCGTGGCACGCTGGCCAGTTGCACGCCGGCGTTCACCGATATGAGCATCATGCTGATCCGTGCGCTGGCGCCAATGGCCAGCCAGATCGAGCCGCCGAGCCTTGCGTAGCCCCGCGCGCCGGCCGCGCCCGGCAGGTCCCGGCGTTGATCTGCCGCAATTCGGCCGCATTGTCCGCTTGCACTGCCCCGCGCACGGAGTAGAGTCCATTTTCGGATAGTCGCAAAAAACGTCAGCAACCGTGTGCAGGGGTCTGCGGATCGGAGGGAGAACATCATGTATTTCAAGACCGTACTGGTCGAACTCGGCGCCGATCCCGGCTGTGCGGATCGCGTCAACCTGGCGGCGGAGCTGGCGCAGCGCTCGGCCGGCCATGTGATCGGGGTGACGGCCACCGGCATGCGGCTGGAGCCGTTCCGGGGCGCGGGCGACGAGGCGGGATACTACGCGGAACTGGCCCGGCGCCAGTTGCTGGCGCAGGGCGCCGAAGCCAGCGCCGCATTTCATCGGGCCATGAGCGAAGCGGCGCCCGGCGTGGGCTTCACCCATCGGATCATCGAGGACGACGTGGGCTGGGCGCTGGTCCAGCAAGGTCGGGTGGCGGACGTGGTTGTCCTGGCCCGCTTGCCGGGGCCGGAATCCATCCCGGTGCTGGTGGCACAGACCCCGGAATATGTGTTGCTCAACACCGGTCGCCCGGTACTGCTGGTGCCGCCGGGCGTGCGGCATCTGCCCTGCGAGCATGTCGCCATCGCATGGGATGGCGGGCGCGAGGCCGCCCGGGCCGTGGCCGATGCGATACCCCTGCTGCGCCTGGCCAAGCGTGTCACCGTGGTGTCGGCATCCAGCACGCATGACGGCGAGGCGACCCACGGCATGCCCGATGTGCCCGGTGCGCACGCCGGCCTGCGCGACCACCTGGCACGCCAGGGCATCACCAGCGTCATGCACGCCGTGCAAGGCAGCCACCGGGTCGGCCAGTTGCTGCTGGAGGCAGTGCGGCATTTGCAGGCCGACCTGCTGGTGGCGGGCGGCTATGGGCACGCCCGGCTGCGTGAGCTGGTCACTGGCGGCACCACCCGCACCCTGATGCGCCACGCCGACATTCCGGTGTTGATGTCGCATTGAAGGTTGGTCTCGGCCGGCATCAATATATTTATTGATATAATATTAATATATATATTGATTGGCGGGCCGGGGTCACGCCCGGCCTTTGCCGAACCCATGCAAGGGGCTTCTCCCTCCCTGAGCCTGGATGGACACGATGCGCGCCGCCGCGGACGATGCCACCGCCATGTTGCGCGCTGGTCCGCGCTGGGCGGGGGCTTGCTGATTGGCCTGGCCGCCGCCGCGCTCGTGCTGCTGGGCGCGGGCGCATGGCAAGGCGCAGTCTCTGTGCTGGCCATGCTGGCCGGCATGGCGCTGTTCGAGTGGCTAGAATGGCTGGGGCGCGGCCGCGCTTTGCCTGGCAAGGCATTCGCTGGACATTAACCGCACATTAACCGGACAACAGGAGTCATCCATCGATGCGAAATGATGAGATCATCGACGAGGCCGAGGTAGAGACGCCCGCCATGGCTCAGGCGGCGCGGCGCAGCACCTGGGTGAGCGTGGCCGTGAATATCCTGCTGACCTGCATGCAACTGGTGGCGGGCGTGGTGGCCGGCTCCCAGGCGTTGATCGCGGATGCCATTCACTCGCTTTCCGACCTGGTCTCGGACTTTGTGGTGCTGTTCGCCAGTCACCATAGCCGCAAGGGCGCGGATGCCGACCACCAATACGGCCACCAGCGTTTCGAGACTGCCGCCTCGCTGGCAATCGGCTTGCTGCTGCTCGCGGTCGGCGCCGGCATGCTGTGGTCGGCCGTGCAAAAGCTGGAGTATCCCGAGTTGATCCAGCCGGTCAAGGGTGTCGCGCTGTGGGTGGCATTGGGCGCGCTGGCGGCAAAGGAATCGTTGTTCCGCTACATGCTCGCCGTGGCCGAGCGCGTGCGCTCCAGCATGCTGGTTGCCAACGCATGGCATGCGCGCTCGGATGCGGCATCGTCGTTGGTGGTCGCCGTGGGCATTGGCGGTAACCTGCTTGGCTACCACATGCTCGATCCAGTGGCCGCCCTGGTGGTCGGCCTGATGGTGACCAGAATGGGCTGGAAGTTCTCCTGGGATGCCCTGCATGACCTGATGGACCGTGCCGTGGACGCGCAGAGCATCGAGGCGATTCGTCAGGCCATTCTGGCCACGCCAGGCGTGCTGGGCCTGCATGACCTGAAGACCCGCAAGATGGGCGACGCGATCCTGGTCGATGTGCATCTGGAGATCGATGGCGCAATGACGGTCGAGGAAGGACACCGTATTGCGGTGCAGGCGCGCCTCGCTGCCATGCAGATTCAGGACGTGCTGAATGTGATGACCCATGTCGACCCGGTGCGCGTGCCGCGGCACCAGGCGGAGGACCCGGCGCGCGCGGGCGCGGCATGATGGACTGACCAAGGCGTGGGCCGGGCGGGGCAAACGTCGTTTGCCGATGCCCGGTATGATTGCCATCCTGGCTTGAAATGGCTTTCCCGGTGGCAAAAAGCGGCCCGCTCGCTTCGCCGCGCAGACACGCATCCCCCCCCCGCACCCGCCGCTCCATGGACCAAACGCAAACCCAGTCGTCGTCGATGAGATTCCTGCCCTATCTCGTCGCGGCCACCTTCTTCATGGAGTACCTCGATACCACCGTGCTCGCCACGGCGTTGCCGCAGATGGCGCAGTCGTTCGGGGTCGGGCCGAATGACCTGAGCCTGGGTATGACGGCCTATATGCTGGCGCTGGCGGTGTTTATCCCGATCAGCGGCTGGATCGCGGATCGCTTTGGGTCGAGGACGGTGTTCGGCGGGGCGATCGTTGTTTTCACGGTGGCCTCGGTGCTGTGCGGCGCATCGAACGGGTTGTTCGCGTTCACCGCGGCGCGCGTGCTGCAGGGCATTGGCGGCGCGATGATGGTGCCGGTCGGGCGGCTGATCGTGGTGCGCAACACGGATAAGCGCCAGTTGATCAAGGCCATTTCCACCATCACCTGGCCGGCCATCGTGGCGCCTGTGGTGGGGCCGCCCATCGGCGGGTTTATCACTACCTACGCATCCTGGCGCTGGATCTTCCTGCTCAACGTGCCATTCGGCATCGCCGCGCTGATCGCTACCTTCATGATGATCCGCAACGAACGCGCGAGCGAGCCCAAGCCGCTTGATATCGTTGGCTTCGTGCTCAGTGGCACCACGCTCACCTTCGTGCTGTATGGCACGGAACTGGCCAGCCAGCAAGGCGCCAGCCTGGCAACGGCGGGCGCGTTCGTGGCCGCCGGCCTCGTCCTGGGCGTGCTTGCCGTGCGCCATGCGGCGGGGCGTGAGCATCCGCTGCTCGATTTCACCACGCTGCGCGTGCCGACGTTCTCGGTCACCGTGATCACCGGGTCCGTCACCCGTATCGGCATCGGCGCGGTGCCGTACCTGATGCCGCTGCTGTTCCAGGTTGGCTTCGGGCTGTCCGCGTTCCGCTCCGGGCTGTTGCTGCTCGCCAGCGCGCTCGGCAACCTCGGCATGAAGGCATTGACCACGCGCGTGCTGCAACACTACGGCTTTCGCGCCACCGCGATCGTCGACGTGGCTTTCGCCAGCGTGTTCATCGTTGCGTGCGGGTTGCTCACGCCCGAGACGCCGCTCGCCATCGTGCTGTTCGTTGTGTTTATCTACGGCGTGACGCGCTCGATGCAGTTCTCCACGCTCGCCACGCTGGCCTACGCCGATATCCCGCAAAACCAGATGAGCAGCGCCAATACGCTATGGAACGCTGCCCAGCAGATGTCGATCGGGCTTGGCATTGCGTTTGGCTCGCTGTCGCTGAGGATTGCCGCATCGTTGCGCGCACAGGCCAGCGACGTGCCGCACTTTACGCTCGGTGATTTTCGCTGGGCGTTTCTCTTCGCGGGCGTGCTGACGCTGGTGTCGTTGATCGGCTATGTCCGGCTCGCGCCGGATGCGGGGCGGCATCTGTCGAGCCGGCGGGCGGCTGGATGACAGGGTCCTCCCGATATGAAGTGAGCAACGGGCGAGCGTGAGCCGCGCGGGCTGGCGTCATCCGTGCGTGTCGTCGGGGATTTCATCGACCGAGCGCACCGCCGCGCGCCGCAGGGCATCCAGCGCGGCACTGACCGCGATACGGCCAAAGCCGTCGTCGCGCCAGTACATGGATACCGAGCCAAAGCCCGCCAGCCGCAGCGGCAGGATGCGTAGGGCGCCAAGATGCTCCAGGCGCCGTGCGGTCCGGTGCGAGGCTACGCCGATCATATTGCTGTGGTTGAGCAAGGTCAGGTTGAGGATGACCGAGTTCGACTCCACGCAATCGGCCGGCATGCCCTGGCCAGCCGCGTTCAGCGCCGACTCCAGCGTGTTGCGGATGGGCGTGCCGCGTGGCCACACAATCCACCGGTATGCCTGCAGGTCGCTCCAGCCCGGTTCGGCCAGCTCGAACAGCGGATGCCGCGGGCGTGTGACGAAATGGATCGGCTCCATGTAGAGCGCCTCGGCGCGCATCTGCCCGTCCTGCAGTTCCGGCGCGGAGCGGCCCACCACGATATCGACCTCGCCCCGGGCCAGCTGCGCCATCAGCAGGTTCATGGTGCTTTCCACCAGCCGGACATGGGCTTTCGGCAGGCGCTGCAACAGCGAGGTGACGGCTAGCGGCACGGTATCGGCAGCCGACGCGCCGGAGGTGCCGATCACCACCAGGCCGCTGCCGCCTTCGCGCATGGCCTGCATGTCGTCGCGGGCGGTATCCAGGTGCGCCTCGATGCGCCTGGCATGGGCAATCATCGATTCGCCATAGGGCGTGGGGCGCAGGCCGCGCGCGTGGCGCTCGAACAGCGGCAGCCCGATGTCGTCTTCGAGTTCCTTGAGCCATTTCGACAAGGCGGGCTGCGTGGTGCTGAGCGCTGCGGCTGTCTGGCTCATGTTTCCGGTCTGCGCCAGGCTAAGCAGCATCTGCAGGTTGCGCAGCCGGAGCCGCTGGGTCCAATCCATCAGGGTATTCCCTTTGAGATATATCCATATTCATATGGATAAGAGGAATCTGTCATTTTACAAGGTATATCTCACGGCGTATAAATCTTCCATCGCACCCCGCAGCCCATAGCGGCTGCCCAGCGCCCCGAGCGGGCGATGAATCGGAGACAAGGCCATGCCAGACGCAAAGAAGCGCACCGACCGTTCAGCTTATTACAGCCGCATCGGCCGCAACCAGATGGCGCCCCTGTGGGAATCGCTGCACGCGTTGGTCCCGCGCGAGCCGCGCCCGCAAGCGCAGCCGGCGATCTGGAAATACGCCGAGATCCGCCCGCTGGTGATGCAGGCGGGCGAGGTCATCAGCGCGGAAGAAGCCGTGCGCCGCGTGCTGGTGCTGGAGAATCCTGGCCTGCCCGGCAAGTCCAGCATCACCTCCACGCTGTACGCGGGCTTGCAGCTGATCCTGCCCGGCGAGATTGCCCCCAGCCATCGCCATACCCAGTCCGCGCTGCGCTTTATCGTGGAGGGCCGCGGTGCCTGGACCGCCGTCAACGGCGAGCGCACCACCATGCATCCGGGCGATTTCATCATCACGCCATCTTGGACCTGGCATGACCACGGCAACCCGTCCGTGGCACAGGGCGGCGAGCCGGTGGTCTGGCTCGACGGGCTGGATATCCCGCTGCTGCAGCACCTGGATGCCGGCTTTGCGGAAAACTACCCCGAAGCCTCGCAGCCGGTGCTGCGTCCCGAAGGCGACAGCTTTGCCCGCTTCGGCCACAACATGCTGCCGGTGCGCCACCGCGTCACCGATCCCACCTCGCCAATCTTCAGCTATCCCTATGCCCGCAGCCGCGAGGCGCTGGACCAGCTCTACCGCAACGGCGAGCTCGATGCCTGGGATGGCGTGAAGCTGCGCTATGTGAACCCGACCACCGGCGGCTGGCCGATGCCGACCATGGCTACCTTCATGCAATACCTCCCTGCCGGTTTCCAGGGCAAAACGTATCGCAGTACCGACGCCACCATCTATTCCGTGGTGGAAGGGCGCGGCACCGTGCGCATCGGCGAGGCGCAGTTCCAGTTCGAGCCGCGCGACACCTTCGTGGCCCCGTCCTGGCAGCCGGTGCAACTGGCTTCGGTCGAGGACACGGTGCTGTTCAGCTATTCCGACCGCCCGGTGCTATCCGCGCTCAACCTGCTGCGCGAGGAGCGCACCTGATCCGGCGCGGTCCCATTACTTTGTCTTTTTCCCCTTCTCTTGCCTGATTCTTGCCTGAGGTCTTCCATGTCTTTCGTCATTACCCCTCCCGCCGCCGTGGCCGTGCCGGTCGTTGGCACCAGCGACCAGTTTCCCGTGCGCCGCGTCTACTGCGTTGGCCGCAACTACGCCGCGCATGCCCGCGAGATGGGCTTCGATCCCGACCGCGAGCCGCCATTCTTCTTCTGCAAGCCGGCCGATGCCGTGATCCCGGTCGCCTGCGGCGAGACCCTGACGCTGGCGTACCCGGCCCAGACCAGCAACTACCACTATGAATCCGAGCTGGTAGTCGCCATCGGCAAGGGCGGCTCGGATATTGCGCTGGAACAGGCGCTGGAGCACGTCTGGGGTTATGCCGTGGGCCTGGACATGACCCGGCGCGACCTGCAGATGAAGATGCGCGAGATGGGGCGCCCGTGGGAAATCGGCAAGGCCTTCGACGCCTCGGCGCCGATCGGCCCGATCCATCCGGCTAGCGAAGTGGGGCATTTCGAGCAGGCCGCGATCTGGCTGACCGTCAACGGCGCCGACAAGCAGCGCAGCGACGTCACGCACCTGATCTGGTCGGTGGCTGAGACCGTGGCGGACCTGTCCAAGTACTTCCGCCTGGAACCAGGCGACCTGATCTACACCGGTACACCGGAAGGCGTCGGGGCCGTCAAGCCGGGTGACCTGATGGTTGCCGGCGTGGAGCGCCTGGGCGAGCTGTCGGTGCGGGTGGCCTGACGGCATCGAGATTCCGGAATTTCGAGAAAGAGGGCTTCACCGTGCAGATCTATAGTTTCTTCAACAGCTCCACGTCGTACCGCGTGCGCATCGCGCTGGCGCTCAAGGGCCTGCCATGCGACTACCAGCCGGTCAATATCCGCGTGGGCGAGCATCGCGCCGCGGACTATGTGGCGGCCATCAACCCCTCGGCGGTGGTGCCGGCGCTGGTGGACGGCGACTTCCACCTGGGCCAGTCGATGGCGATCATCGACTACCTCGACGCCTGCCATCCCGAGCCGCGGCTGATCCCGCAAGCGGCGGAGCCGCGCGCGCGGGTGCTGGAGCTGGCCAATGTGATTGCCTGCGATATCCATCCGGTCAACAACATGCGCATCCTGCGCTACCTGCAGGACACGCTGGGCGTGACGCCGGAGCAAAAGGACGCCTGGTACCAGCATTGGGTGGACGAAGGGCTGGGCGCGGTGGAGCGGCTGCTGGCGCAGCACGGGCGCGGCCCGTGGTGTTTCGGCGACCAGCCCACGCTGGCCGATTGCTGCCTGGTGCCGCAGATCGCCAATGCGCAGCGCATGGGCTGCCGTACCGAACGCTTCGAGCGCACCATGGCGGTTTACCGCCATGCCTGCGAGCACCCGGCCTTCCAGCAGGCAGAACCTCAGCGGCAGCCGGACTACACGGCGCGCTAACCAATGCGACAGGGCACCCCGAGGCCGGATGGCCACCGGGTGCGCACCCAAGGAGACGAACATGAACAACACGCGCAGCACGGACCGCAAGGTGATCGTGGTCGGTGGCGGCATCGGCGGCCTGGCCGCCGCACTGGCGCTCGCCCGGCAGGGCATCCGCGTTGAATTGCTGGAACAGGCGGCCCAGATCGGTGAAATCGGCGCCGGCATCCAGCTTGGTGCCAACGCCTTTGCCGCGCTGGACGCCTTGGGCGTGGGCGACGCCGCGCGCAAGCGCTCCGTGTTCACCGACTACCTGGTGATGATGGATGCGCTCGACGCCACCGAAGTCGCCAAGGTGGATGTCGGCGAGCGCTATCGCCAGCGCTTTGGCAACCCCTACGCGGTGATCCATCGCGCCGACATCCACCTGTCCATCCTGGAAGCCGTGCGGGATCACCCGCTGATTCAGTTCCGCACCGCCACCACGGTGTGCGCGCTGGAGCAGGACGAGCGCGGCGTGAGCGTGATCGACCAGCACGGCGAACGCCACCAGGGCGATGCCGTAATCGGCTGCGACGGTGTGAAATCCGCCGTGCGCCAGGCCTTGCTCGGCGACGAGCCGCGCGTGACCGGCCACGTGGTGTACCGCGCCGTGGTGGATGTGGCCGACATGCCGGCCGACCTGCAGATCAATGCGCCGGTGGTGTGGGCCGGCCCCAACTGCCATCTGGTGCATTACCCGTTGCGCGGCGGCGAGCAGTACAACCTGGTGGTGACCTTCCATAGCCGCGAGCAAGAAGTCTGGGGCGTGCGCGATGGCAGCAAGGAAGAAGTGCTGTCGTACTTCGAGGGCATCCACGCCCGCCCGCACCAGATGCTGGACCGGCCCACCTCCTGGCGGCGCTGGGCCACCGCGGACCGCGACCCGGTGGCGCAATGGAGCTTTGGCCGCGCCACCCTCCTGGGCGATGCCGCCCACCCCATGACGCAGTACCTCGCGCAGGGCGCCTGCCAGGCGCTGGAAGACGCCGTGACACTGGGCGCGGCCGTGGCCGAGACCGAAGGCGATTTCGTGGCGGCCTTTGCCCTGTACGAGAGGGCGCGCATCCCGCGCACCGCGCGCGTGCTGTACTCCGCGCGCGAGATGGGCCGGCTGTATCACGCCAAGGGCGTGGAGCGGCTGGTGCGCAATTCGCTGTGGGTCGGACGCACGCAGGACCAGTTCTACGACGCGCTGCAATGGCTGCACGGCTGGCGCGCGGAAGACTGCCTGGGCGGGGCGCGGTAGGGGGAGCGCCGGCCCGGAGTGCCCCAAAGTGCGCAAAAGAAGCAAAGAGCGGCCAAAGAGCCGCCAGAACATGGCGAGCCGATCGCAAGTCGGCCGCTTCGAAACACAATGCAGGAGACCGCTGTGCCCACGCAACCATCCATCGGCATCACCGAATTCATCGACCGCCAGCCGTTATCGGCCTTCCAGGTCACGATCGTCGTGCTTTGCTTCTTGATCGTCGCCATCGACGGATTCGATACCGCCGCGATCGGCTTTATCGCACCCGCGATCCGCGCCGAATGGCAGCTCACGCCGGCGCACCTGGCGCCGTTGTTTGGCGCCGGGCTCACCGGCCTGATGGCTGGCGCGTTCCTGTTCGGACCGCTGGCCGACCGCTTTGGCCGCAAGAACGTGCTGCTCTTTTGTGTGCTGTTTTTTGGCGTCGCGAGCCTGGCCTGCGCGTTCTCCGGCTCGCTGTGGGGGCTGGTGGCGCTGCGTTTCCTGACCGGTCTGGGGCTGGGCGGCGCCATGCCCAATACCATCACGCTGACCTCTGAGTATTGCCCGGCCAAGCGCCGCTCCTTCCTGGTCACGACCATGTTCTGCGGCTTCACGATTGGCTCGGCCCTGGGCGGCCTGGCCTCGGCGAGCCTGATCGAAGAGCACGGCTGGCGCGCCGTGCTGCTGCTGGGTGGCGTGCTGCCGTTGCTGCTGCTGCCGCTCCTGGTCTGGAAGCTGCCTGAGTCGGTCCGCTACCTGGTGCTGAGCGGCAAGCACCCGGAAAAGGTGGCGGCCATCCTGGAGCGGATCGCGCCGCGCGAGCGTGTCGCGCCTGGCAGCATCGTGGTGGCGGACAAGCGCGCGCCCGGCTCGCCGGTTGCGCACCTGTTCAAGCCCGAGCTGGTGCGCGGGACCTTGCTGCTGTGGCTGACCTTCTTCATGAGCTTGCTGGTGATCTACCTGCTGTCGAGCTGGCTGCCCACGCTGCTGCGGGCAACCGGGATCTCGCTCAAGACGGCGGCCCTTGTCACCATGATGTTCCAGGTGGGCGGCACGCTTGGCGCCATCGTGCTGGGCTGGCTGATGGACCGGGCCAACCCGCACTATGTGCTGGCCGCAAGCTACGCGCTGGCAGGTGTGTTCATCACCGCCATCGGCAGCCTGACCACGGCGCCATGGCTGGCCGGGGTGGCGGTATTCGCCGCTGGCTTCTGCATCTCCGGCTCGCAAGTGGGCGCCAATGCCTTGTCGGCGGCCTACTATCCCACCGATTGCCGCGCCACCGGCGTGAGCTGGGCCAACGGCGTCGGGCGGATGGGCTCGGTGGTTGGCTCGGTCGGGGGCGGGACGATGCTGTCGATGGGCCTGACCATGCCCGCGCTGTTCCTGATGGTGGGGATACCGGCGGTGATGGCTGGCGCCACCATGCTCCGGTTCGGACGCCATCGCGCGGGCCAGGCACGGCGCATGGCGGTGGCGGCCTGAGGGCTTCCAGCGGCGGGTGCGCGTTTCATCCTTGAATGTTCAAATGATAATCGTTATCATTTCTGGCCTCGGGTTAGTGACACGATCTGAGTCAGCAAATGGGTTGCCGGACATGTCATGTGTCCGGTTTTTTTGTTTCAGCATGACTTCAGCTCGGCACTTCGCCGGACTGCGCTCAAGCCCTCTGCACGTCGTGCGCGCGTGGCGCGCGGCGGGTAATGCCGATTGGTTCGAGCGGAAGGTTGCCAGCATGGGCACCATAGGCTTTGATGGTCATGTTCTTTCTCCTTTAGGCAGATCGACTAGCGACAGGCGGCAGGCCGGCTTCTCAGGCATGTGCCGCAGATCTGCGTGCAGTCATGACCGTCAGGACGGCAGAGATCGCCAACAGCACCGCGCTTACCACGAAGGTGCTCTGATAGCCGCTGTGGTCGAACAGCAGGCCGCCCACGGTGGAGCCCAGTGCGATGGACATCTGAACCACGGCGACGAACAGACCGCCGCCGGCCTCTGCATCCTTGGGGAATACCTTGGCGATCCAGGCCCACCAGCCCACAGGCGCCGAGGTGCCTGTCAGGCCCCACAGGCCGAGCAGCGCGACAACGCCGGCGATCCAGCCGCCGAAAGCGATCAGAGCCAGGGCCGTCGCGGCCATCAGCAGCGGAATGATGATCAGCGTCTGATAGAAGCCCCGCTGCAGGACGCGGCCAATGAGTACGGTGCCGATGAAGCCCGCCGCGCCGATCACCAACAGGATCAGCGAGATCGTGGCTCCATGCACTCCCGTGATCGTTTCCAAGAACGGCCGCACATAGGTGAACAGCCCGAACTGCCCCATGAACAGCAAACTGCTGGCCAGCATGCCCACAGCGACACCGGGGCGCGCGAACAGGGTGAACACCTTGAACACATTGCCGATGCCGGACACGCGTGCCGCCGCTTGCATCGACGGGAGCGTCTTCCACTGCCAGGCCAGCGCGATCAGCGACACTGGAACCAGACACAGAAACGCACCGCGCCAGCCGATGACAGTGCCCAGGTAGGCGCCCAGCGGCGCGGCGACCGCCGTGGCGAGTGCGTTGCCGCCATTGACGATGGCGAGAGCGCGTGGCACATCGCGCGCTGGCACCAGCCGAATGGCCGTGGCCGCCGACATTGACCAGAATCCGCCAACGACGACGCCGATCAGCGCCCGGCCTAGCATGTAGGTGAAGTAGTTCGGCGCCAGTGCGACGATCGCGCCGGAAACGCCCATTGCCGCCGTCAGCCCCAGCAGCAGGGGCTTGCGGTTCAGGTTGCCTGCCAGCGCCGAGATGAACAGGCTCGCAAGCACCGCGAACGCGCCGGAGATGGCGATGCCCTGGCCGGTCATGCCTTCGGTGACATGAAGGTCTCTTGCCATGGGCGTCAGCAGGCTGACGGGTAGGAATTCCGACGCGATCAGTGCGAGAGCACAAACCGACATGGCAAAGACGCCGCTCCAGGCCGCCGGCTGCTCTTGAGGTTCGTTGAGGGTGTTGGTGTCGCCCTTGGGGGTGTCGATGGCGGTGGCTGTCATGAAATACTCTTCTTCTGTCGCTCAATAGGAAATGCCGCGCAGCCCGTTAGGGTGTGCGCGGCCAGGTATGGAAACGCGAGGGGTGCAGCTCGCCCGCCCCGGTGGCTTTATACCGGCGTAGCCAGGTTTTTCTGAAAGAACGCCGTCAGCTTGTCGAAGGGGATGACGTCGACGCGGTCGTACAAGTCCGTGTGGACGGCCCCCGGAATAATCATGAGTTCCTTCGGCTCTGCCGCCGCCGTGTAGGCTGTTTCGGGGAATGTCTTGTCCCACTTGGTGCCGAGCTGCGCTTGCGCCTGGGCCATTGATGGACTCGCGCCAATGGCGCCGAGGCACAGGGGGGCGATTCCGGTGCCGTTCATTTTCGGCAAGTTGCGGCGGCCCACGTCGGCAACGTCCAGCGTGGCGATGTCGCTGCTCATTTCAATGCTCTTGGTCATGATGGGTATTTCTTTCAACGGGTAGATGTCACGGGAAGGCGGTTCAGGGTGCTACGCGCTCAATCCGCACTTTGTACGGCCCGGGCCGGGACAAGATGGGCAGACCCTCATCAACCTTGCCCAGCGGCAACAGGCTGCGCGAATAGGAGCGAGGCTTGATTAAGATCGCCAGGTTGCACCAAGGCGCGTAGTGAGTCAGCTCACCGGCCACGGGCGCCATGCCCTCAGGAGCGCCCTGCTTGGACAGCGTGCGCGGCAGGTCGGAGACACGCTCGATGGTGTCGTAGTCCGTCATCGTCAAGGACAGCGGCAGCAGCGACGCGAAATCCCGGGCGGTGACGTTGTCGTATAGGGTGGCGATGGCGACCTGCTCGCCGACGATCAGGCGAATCTTCATGACGGAATCCTTGGAAGGCGCAGAGGCCGCGCCGGCCGATGTCTGGGCGACCGAGCTGCCAGCCCCACAAGCGAGCCGACCAGCAGAGCCATCGCTCCCCGTCGCCATTGAAAGGGGGACGATTTTCATGCCTCCTATCTTCAGCTTTGGAGGCCGCGTTGACTAGCTAATGAATGCTTAAAGGCCCTATAAGGTAAGCTAATAAGTATTTTTGGTTTTACACGGGAGACCGAGCTGTGGCCAGACGCAACCTCAACGACCTTCTATATTTCGTCACCATTGCGCGCGAAGGCAGCTTCACACGCGCCGCGGCGCATCTGGAGGTGACGCAATCGGCATTGAGCCAGGCGATCAACGGCCTGGAGGCACGACTTCAGATCCGGCTGCTGACTCGCACCACGCGCAGCGTCTCGCCGACGGCAGCAGGCGAGCGCCTGTTGAATGCCATCGGCCATCGGTTTGACGAGATCGAGTCCGAGTTGGATGAACTGACTGAGCTGCGCGACAAGCCTGCGGGGACGGTGCGCATCACCTGCGGCGATCACATTCTACGAACCACGATTCTCCCGAAGCTCACCCCGTTGTTGCGCGAGTACCCCGACATCAAGGTCGAGTTCGACGTGAACTACGGCTTCCGGGACATCGTTGCGGATCGCTTCGATGCGGGTGTCCGGTTGGGCGACACCATCGACAAGGACATGATCGCCGTGCCCATCGGGCCGCAACTGCGCATGGCGATTGCCGCGTCGCCCGAGTACTTCAAGTCGCACCCGATTCCCAAGAAACCGCACGACCTGCTGAATCACAACTGCATCAACATGCGGATGCAGAGCAGTGGCGGGATTTTTGTATGGGACTTTCAGCGGCGTGGCAAGCAGTTGAATGTGCGCGTGGATGGACAGCTCATCTTCAACACGTCGCACAACATAGTGGAGGCCGCGCTCGCCGGACTCGGCATCGCCAGTCTGCCCGAAGAAGAGTTCGCACCGCATATCGAGGAAGGCCGCCTGGTACGCGTGCTGGACGACTGGTGCGAGCCGTTCTCGGGGTTCTTCCTGTACTACCCCAGCCGCCGGCAACCGTCGCCAGCTTTTTCGCTGGTTGTGGATGCGCTTCGGTATAGGGAGAGCAACTCAAGCAAAGGTCAGCTTGGTAGTTCGACCAGGAAAGTTAGGTCGCGGAAGGATTCGTCTGCGCAATAAGCCGTCTCGATTCATGAATGTGCGCGGTCCTTGACTGCGCGTTCTTCGCTCTGGATGACGCCAGACCGCTTGGGCTATGATGAAAAACGAGCCCGCCGTTGCTCGGCAATCCCGCACGACCTAGTGCGCCGCTTGCGGTAGCATCTGCCCAGCGCCGGCAGCGTTGTCCTCGCTGCGCGGGCTTTTTCCTTTTCCTTCGATCCAGCGCCACCGATGCGGCTTGCCCGCATGGGGGAAACCAATGACGGCAGTCGGCAGGCCACCGCAAGACGCTACCTCGCCGGCACACGCCGGGAGGCTCGGTGCCACTGCCGCCGGCGGCCGGCGCTGGGCATGGCTGCCAGAGCAGGGCGGCTGGAAATACCATGCGCTGCTCGGCGCCATCGGGGTCCTTGTGCTGGGCCCGCTGGGCGGGATTGCGGCGGCGTACATGAACTTCTCGCTCGGCTTCTTTGTGGGCGGGCAGGTGCTGGCAGGCATTCTCGGCTCCACGGTGACCTACGGCTATGGCGCGGACGGCCGCCATGGCGCGAACTATATCCAGACCATTGCCGCATCGGTCGCCGGCATGAGCGGCATGGCCGTGGTGATCCAGGCGATGACCTGGATGGGCCTGCCCGAGCCGCCGATATGGCAGTTGATGTTGTACATGCTTTGCGTGGGCATGTTCGGCGTGGGCGTGGGCATGTTGTACACGCCAATCCTGGTCGATCGGCTGCAACTCACGTTTCCCTCCGGGCTGGCGGTGGCCAACATCCTGCGCGCCCTGACGGATCCGGTGCTGCTCAGGCAGTCGGTGTCGCGGCTGGCTGGCGGCACGGTGCTGGGCATCGTCAGCGGCATCGGTGCGGCCCGCGTGGAGCGGCTTGCCGCCATCGATTTGTCCGCGTCCACCTTTGGCGCGGGCATGATCGTCGGGGCCCGCATCGGCGTGGCGGCGCTTGTTGCCGGGCTGGCGGGCCAGGCGTTGATCCCCTTTTTTGTCTCGATCGGCTGGCTGGCGCCGGGCGACCCCTTTCGCAAGATCACCTTCCTGATTGCGCTCGGCATGATCATGGGCGCCGCGCTGCTCGATATCTCGCTGATCCTGCTCAAGGTGTACCGGCATGGCCGGCAGTTGCCCGCACGGATACGGCGCGAGCCCTCTGCGGCGGCAGGTGACGGCAGCCTGTGGCGGATGGTGGCGTGGGTGCTGTTCTGGGGGCTCGCGGTGGTGGCGGTGGGCGTGGGCCTGCTGCATCAGCCCGCGGGCTACATGGTGCTGGCGGTGTTGCTGGTGTTCGTGTTCGCCATGGTCAACGGCATCTCGGTGGGCATGGTCGACCAGAACCCGATTTCTTCCGCATTCGTGCTGTCCGTGATCCTGATGGCCGCGCTGGGTTTGCGTGACCCGAATGTGGGGCTGATCGCGGCGACGGTGCTGCTGGTCTCGACCAGCGAGGCGTGCGACATGCAGCAAGACCGCTCCACCGGCTGGCGGCTCGGCACCAGCCGCACCGTGCAGTTTCGCTTCCAGGTGGCGGGCATCGTTGCCGGCGCGGTGCTGGCCGTGTTGTTCGCCAGGCTGTTCATGCGGGCGTATCCGGCGCTGGCGCTCGACCAGACTGTGCTCTCGGCCGGCGAGCAGCCCCAGCACTGGGCTTCGGCCATGACTTACAAGATCGTCGGCGCGTTGCGCGGCTTGACCAACGACTTGCCGCACCAGCGCACGGCGGTTGTGCTGGGCATCGTTCTTGGGCTGGCCACGGCGGTGCTGCGCCTTCTGGTCAAGTCGTGGCCGCGCTACCAGCGCTTTGCCCGGGCGGGAAGAGGCGGCCGCGTTGCCGATTTCCTGCTGGATGCGGTGTTGCTGCCGTCGCCCTATGCCTCGTCCTTTGGCGGCTTCGTCAACCTGCCCACCTCGGCGTGGTTCGCGCTGGGCGGCGTCGTGGCCAGCCTGCTCAACCGCTTGCGCAATCCCGGGGACGCGCCGGATACCTTGCCCGAGGACATGAGCACGACATCGCTGGTGGGCGGCGGGCTGATCGCAGGGGATGCGCTGGCGGCGCTCGGGCTTGGCATCGCGGGACTGCTGTTTACGGCTTTACGCTAGCGCGCAGTCGCCGCCGCAGGCTCAGCCTGCCGCCTGCAGCATCGACATCTTGGAGTTCGACATATGAGGGGCCTCAAGATCTTCCGCTGGCCGGTCTATTTCGTGGTACTCATCGTCCTGGCCAACTACGTCCTGGGAGCGCGACTGCGAGCGAAAGCCGACAGCTGCACGCGTGACGTTTCCCACGACAGGACCTATGTCGCGGAGCAATGCATCATTGACTCTTGGCGCGGGGTTGTTACGGTGCGGGTGCGGATCTTGCGCAATGGCGGGAATACAGTGCTGGCCGAGCGCAGCTATGAAGCTGATGACAAGCATCTCGTATGGGGGGCAAACGGCAGGCATGTTTACTACGGCGGTGACAGTGGCTCGATTGACTTGCCGCCACATCCCATCGACCGTATTCGCGCCATTTTTCCCTGACGGCGGGGGCTGGAAAAACCCCTGTGATGGACGTTGCGGGTACTGCCAGTCAGGAACGCCTCAGAATCCTGAAGTTACCTCGTTTAGTGTCTATCCTTCAACTGCAGCATGCGTCTTGCGCCGGTCCGGCCTGTTCGCCGGCTGGCCAGAGGCCGACGGTTTGTGTTTGTGCCTGAAGGTGCGCCTGCAGCAGTGCGACCTGGAGCGACTTGGCATTGCCGCTGCCGCACCCCGTGTTCAATTCTTTTGAGATGGATCTGAATTCTTTATCCGGGATGGAGAGGACATGCCGGAGGTGAGTGGTTGTGGCGCAAAATAGGCTGCGGCAGCGGACGGGGGGCTGGCAGCGTGGGCACGCCCCGGCGGCGGCGCCCTCATCGCGAGATCGGATGTGCCGGTGATTGTCGTCAACCTGCCTGAGGCGCGGACGCCATCCCGCGTACCCCAAGCGTGCCCATGAACGCCACGGAGCTTCCCTGGACGCCGACACATTGAACGCCATCGATACTCCCCTGAACCTCATTGATGCCCCCGCCGCCGGCAGCACGCGGCGCGCTTGCGGAGCCCGCCGATGGTGATGGCCTGGTTGATCGCGCTTCCCTTGCTGGCAGCGTTGCTGCTGCTGCCGGTGCGGCGCCACGTACCCTTTCTGGCCACGCCCATCGTGGTGAGCACGCCATTGCTTGGCCTTGGCTTGCTGCTCAGCGTGCGCAGCGCGGTGTTCGAGGGCCGCACCATTGCCTGGCGCCAGCCCTGGCTCGAGGACATCGGGCTAAGCCTCAGCCTGCGGCTGGACGGCCTGGCCTACGTGTTTGCGCTGCTGGTGCTGGGCATCGGGTTGCTGGTCATCCTTTATGCGCGCTACTACCTGCCGCGCAGCGAATCCACCGGACGTTTTTTCTCCCTGCTGCTGCTGTTCATGGCGGCGATGCTGGGCGTGGTGCTGTCCAGCAACCTGCTGCTGCTGGCGGTGTTCTGGGAGATGACCAGCATCGTGTCGTTCCTGCTGATCGGCTTCTGGTCCTATCGCTCCGATGCGCGCAAGGGCGCGCGCATGGCGCTGACGGTGACCGGCGGGGGCGGGCTGGCGTTGCTGGCCGGTGTGCTGTTGCTCGGGCATATCTGCGGCAGCATGGAGCTCTCCGTGGTGCTGGCCCAGGCCGGCACCGTGCAGCGCCACCCGCTGTATCCGGTGATGCTGAGCTTGATCTTGCTGGCGGCGTTTACCAAGTCCGCGCAATTTCCCTTCAGTTTCTGGCTGCCGCATGCGATGGCGGCGCCCACGCCGGTGTCCGCCTACCTGCATTCCGCCACCATGGTCAAGGCCGGCGTCTTCCTGCTGGCGCGGCTGTATCCGGTGCTGGACGGCACCAACTGGTGGTTCTACATGGTCAGTCTCACCGGCCTTGCCACGCTGGTGCTTGGCGCGGGCATGGCCTTGCTGCAGCGGGACCTCAAAGGCCTGCTGGCGTATTCCACCATCAGCCATCTTGGCCTGATCACGCTGCTGTTCGGCCTGGACACGCAGTTGAGCACGGTGGCCGCGCTGTTCCACATCATCAACCATGCGGTGTTCAAGGCGTCGCTGTTCATGGCGGCGGGCATCATCGACCATGAGACCGGCACGCGCGACCTGCTGCAGCTGCGGGGCCTGCGCCGCTATATGCCGCACACGGCGTTGCTGGCCATCGTGGCGTCGCTCTCGATGGCGGGCGTGCCGCTGTTCAACGGCTTCCTGAGCAAGGAGATGTTCTTCGGCGAGACGCTCGCACAGGGCCTGCTGGGGGATTTCAACTGGATCATCCCGGCGGCGGCGACCTTTGCCGGGGCGCTGACGGTGGCGTACTCGCTGCGCTTTATCTACGGCGTGTTCTTTGGCGGCGAGCCGGACGGCCTGCCGAACTATCCGCCACATGAGCCGCCGCGCTCCATGAAGATTCCGGTGGAGGTGCTGGTTGCCATCTGCCTTGTGGTCGGGCTGTTCCCGGCGTATACGGTGGGGCCCTTGCTGGCGACGGCCGCCCTGGCCACGCTAGGCGGGCCGCTGCCGGAATACAGCCTCAGCTTGTGGCATGGCGTCAATCTGCCCCTGGTGATGAGCCTGGTCTCGATGGCCTGCGGCAGCGTGCTGTTCTTCTTGCGGCGCAACGCTTTTCATCGGATGCAAGCGCGTTTTGCCCATCTGAATGCGCGCGATGCGTTCGAGGCGGGCATCGACAGCCTGGCGCGGATCGCCGGGCGCGTCACCGGCGCATTCGAGACCGGCTCGCTGCAAGGCTACCTGGCGTGGATGCTGGCCGCCATGCTGCTGATTCCCGCCGTCTTCCTGTCCGACCTGGACACGCTGGCTGGCCCGGTGCCAGCGATCCCGCTCGACCTCATGACGGTGGCGGGGATGGGTTTGCTGGGGCTGTCGGCGATCGGCGTGGTGATTGCCCACCGGCAACGGCTGAACGCGCTTGTGCTGCTGAGCGCGTGCGGCTTGCTGGTGGCGCTGCTGTTCACGCGCTTCTCGGCGCCGGACCTGGCGCTGACGCAGGTCTCGGTCGAGATCGTCACCATCCTGCTGCTGGTGCTGGCCTTGTATTTCCTGCCCGTCGACCGGCCGGATTCGTCCTCGCTGGGCAGGCATGTGCGCGACGGCTGCCTGGCGCTGGGCGGCGGCACGTTGCTGGCCATCCTGGCCTACGCGGTGATGACCCGGCCTTACGACGCGATCTCCTCGTTCTTCCTGGCCAACAGCGTGGAAGGCGGCGGTGGCCATAATGCGGTCAACGTGATCCTGGTGGACTTCCGCGGCTTCGATACGATGGGCGAGATCTGCGTGCTGCTGGTCGCCGGCCTGGCGGTGCAGGCGCTGCTCAAGGGCATGCGCCTGACGGCGCCGCCAGCGGGGCCCAAGGGGCTGCCATGGTCAACCCAGAGCCATCCCTTGCTGCTCGCCATCCTGGCCCGGCTGATGTTGCCGCTGACCATGCTGGTCGCGGTCTTCATGCTGCTGCGCGGGCACAACCTGCCGGGCGGCGGCTTTGTCGCCGCGCTGATCACGGCGGTAGCCTTGCTGCTGCAGTACGTGGCCAGCGGCGTGCTGTGGACGGAGGCGCGCATCGCGCTGAACTATCGCGCGCTGGCCGGTGGCGGCATCCTGGTGGCGGGGCTGACCGGCCTGGGCAGCTGGGCGTTCGGTTTTCCGTTCCTGACCACGGCCTTCGGCCATTTCCACATACCGGTGCTGGGAGAAATCGAACTGGCGACCGCCATGGTGTTCGACCTGGGCGTTTATTTCACGGTGGTGGGCACGACCTTGCTGATCGTGTCCCACCTCGGCGTGCGTGACAAGCGCCTCGATGGCAATGTCAATGGCAATGCGAAGGAGGGGGGCTGATGGAAGCCGTCTACGCCGGCACGCTCGGCATCCTGATGGCCTGCGGCATCTACCTGCTGCTGCGTGCCCGCACGTTTTCCGTGGTGATGGGGCTGGCGCTGATCTCGTACGCCGTGAGCCTGTTCCTGCTGGGGATGGGGCGGCTGTCCACCGGCCGCCCGCCGATCATTGCCACGGGCGCGCAGTATGCCGATCCGCTGCCGCAGGGCCTCGTGCTGACGGCCATCGTCATCGGCTTTGCCATGACGGCATTCGCGGTGGTGCTGGCCTTGCGCTCCCTCGGCATCACGGGCAGCGATCATGTGGACGGCAGGGAGGCGGGCCCGGCGCGGGGCGAGCCGCCGGCGGCCGGCACCCCCGGCACCCCTGGCACAGACACGGCGAGCGGCCAATGACCCACAGCCTCCAGCCATCGATTCTCCTGCCCATCCTGCTGCCGATGTTTGCCGGCGGCCTGCTGGTGGCCGCGCCGGCACGCTGGGGCCGGGCCCAGCGCGTGCTGAGCACCGCGGCCGCGCTGCTGCTGTTGCCGGTCGCGGCGTGCATGGTCGGCGTGGCGGCCACGGGTGCCATCCTGGTCGATCACATCGGGAACTGGCCAGCGCCGTTTGGCATCGTGCTCCAGCTCGACCGGCTGGGCGCCCTGATGCTGTTGCTGACCGCGGTGCTGGGCGCGGCTGCCGTGGTGGCGGCGGGGCGGGGCGATGCGCGCCTCGGGCGGCATTTCCATGCGCTGTTCCAGTTCCAGCTGATGGGGCTGAACGGCGCCTTCCTGGCCGGCGACCTGTTCAATCTCTTCGTCTTCTTCGAGATCCTGCTGATCGCCTCCTATGCCTTGCTGCTGCACGGCGGCGGGCGGGCACGCATCGGCGCCGGGCTGCACTACGTCGTGCTGAACCTGGCCGGATCCGCTTTCTTCCTGATCGCGATCGGTGTGCTGTACGGGCTGAGCGGCACGCTCAACATGGCGCATATGGGCGTGCGGCTGGCCGGGCTGGCGCCGGCCGATGTGCCGCTGGCCACGGCGGCGGGCGTCATGCTGATGCTGGTCTTCGCGCTCAAGGCCGCGCTGTTTCCCATGGTTTTCTGGCTGCCCAAGGCCTACGCCAGCGCCGCGGGCTCGGCCGCTGCGCTGTTCGCCATCATGACCAAGGTGGGCATCTATGCCATCTTGCGCTGCGCGGCGCTGGTTTTCGATGCCCCGGATGGCATGCTGGGCGTGTTCCTGCATGACTGGGTGTGGTGGCTGGCCCTTGCCACCATGGCGTTCGGCGCCCTCGGCGCGCTGGCCGCCCCGAACCTCAAATCGCTGACCTGCTACCTTGTGGTGGCATCGGTAGGGCTGCTGGCGGCCAGCGTGTCGATGCAGACAGCGCAAAGCTGGGCGGGCGCGCTGTATTACCTGCTCAGCACCACGCTGTGCACGGCGGCGCTGTTCCTGCTGGCGGACGCGCTGGAGCCGGCTGCGCCTGCCGCCCCGGCGCGCGAGCCGGTGGCGGTGGTCCGCGGCTCGCGGCTGGCCGGCTTGCTGTTCCTGGTCGCGGCGGTGGCGGCGATCGGCCTGCCGCCGTTATCCGGCTTCATCGGCAAGGTCATGGTCATGCGCAGTGCCTCGCTGCCGGCGGCGGCCGTGTTGTGGCCTTGCATCCTGCTGTCCAGCCTGGCGCTGCTGATTGCGGTCAGCCGCACGGGCACGCGCCTGTTGTGGCGCTTGCCTCAGGATCACGATCCGGAGCGCCATCGCGCCTGCCAGCGCATTGCGCCCGACGGCTGGAAGCTGGGCTGCTGCGCGTTCCTGCTGGCCTGCAGCCTGGCCCTGGTCGTGGGTGCCCGTCCGCTGAGCCAGTATCTTGCCGACACCTGCGCCCAGTTGTTCGACCGTGGCGCGTACCTGCGCGCGGTGCTGCCGTCCGGGGGAGGCTGACACCATGTGGAAACGCTTGTTCCCGCATCCCTGGCTCAGCCTGGCGCTGCTGGCGATCTGGCTGCTGCTGGCCAATAGCGCATCGCCAGGCAACCTGGCGCTGGGTGCCTTCCTCGGCTGGGCATTTTCGCTGCGGATCGGGGCACGGCTCTGGCTGCGGCCGGTGCGGGTGTCTCGTCCCGACCTGATGCTGCGCTTGTTCGTGCATGTGCTCATCGACATCGTGGTGGCCAATGTGGAAGTGGCCATCCTGGTGCTGGGGCCGGTGTCCCGGCTGCGCGTGGCCTTTATCCAGGTGCCGATCGATGTCGAGCACGAGCTGGCGCTGTCCGCGCTGATCAGCATCGTGTCGCTCAGCCCTGGCACCTTGTGCGCCGAACTCAGCGACGACCGCCGCCGCCTGCTGGTGCATGTGCTGGATCTTGACGATGAGGCCCGCCTGATCGCGCTGATCAAGACGCGCTACGAGACACCGCTAAGGGAGATATTCGAATGCTTGCCGTCGTAATGCCGATCTCGCTGGCGATCCTCGGGATTGCCTGCCTGCTGACCTTTATCCGCCTGGTGCGCGGACCGGGCCTGCCCGACCGCATCGTGGCGCTCGATACGCTCAATATCAATGCCATCGCGCTGATCATGGTGTTCGGCATCTGGCTGCGCTCGGCGCTGTTCTTCGAGATTGCGCTGCTGATCGCGGTGATGGGCTTCATTGGCACCGTCGCGCTGACCAAGTACCTGCAGCGTGGCGACATCATCGAGCTCAAGTAACCGGCACCGGGAGACCCAATGGACTTGATGAGCCCTGTAGCGGAAATCGCCACCTGCGCGCTGCTGCTGATCGGCAGCGTCTTCACCCTGGTCGGCGCCATCGGCCTCGTCCGGCTGCCGGATTTTTTCATGCGCTTGCACGGCCCGACCAAGTCGACCACGCTTGGCGTTGGCGGCGTGGTGCTGGCGTCGGTGGTGTTCTTCAGCAACCAAGGCGACGGCCTGAGCCTGCATGCGTTGCTGGTTACCGCGTTCCTGTTTCTTACCGCGCCGATCAGCGCCCATATGCTGGCCAAGGCTGCCATGCAGCAGCGGCTGCCGGTGGACCCGCGCACGCGCGGGCGATTGTGGGATGCCCAGGACCGGGAGCGCAGCGAAGCGCCGGCGCAGGGCGCGGAACCGGCTTCGCCCCGTGACGCTCAGGGCAACTGAGCCTGCAACCTTCGGTCTTTATCCCTGTTCCCACGAACTGCACCATCCGGCGGCAGCTACCTGCTTGTCGCCAAACAGCACGCAGCCGCCGGTTGCCGGGTTGGCGCCTTCCTGGAACAGCTGGCAGTTGGCGCAGGTCTGGCTGGCGGCATGCCTGGGATATCTGGCCTGGTCCACCTTGCGGGTATCCGCCTTGTAGCCCAGCTTGACCGCCTGCGGTTCGGCCTCGTCGAGCGTGGGCGCGGCGGCGTAAGCGCCACGCCAGGCCGGGACGGTGGCAAGGCTTGCGACAACCGCCACCGGCATGGTTTTCAGGAATTGACGGCGGGAGGACATGGGGTTTCCTTTTTTCTGTGGGCCGGCGGCGTTTTTGCGGGGTGTTTCGGCATCCGGCGGGGCGATTGTGGCACAGGCGCTGCCGGCTGGTTGCGGGTTGATGCGGCGCCGACCCATCCGAGCGCTTCGCCGCGCCATATCTGTGGCAAACTCGGCGCTGACTTTTTTTGTGCCTGCGCCGCTGGCGCGCATTCAATCCCGAGCCCTCAAGCCCTCATCAAGCCCAATCAAGCCCATGACCGCGTCCACCAATACCGACACTCTCCGCCAAGCCCTGCAGGAGCCGCTGCCTTTGCAGCTCGCGCCCTTGATGGGCACCGCCTTTGCCGAGGCGGGCGAGGCGGAGCGGTTTGCCATCTATACGGAACCGCCGGAAGCGCCCGGGCGCGATGAGGTGCTCGCTGCGCTGCGCAGCCATCTCGACGCGCACGCCGGCGACGAGCCGGCCGTTGGCGAAGTCCTCGACAGCGAGGACTGGGAGCCGGGCCAGGCGTTCGAGATGGACATGGATACCGATGAGGTTTGCGGCCAGGTGCTGTTCTACCGCCTGATCCTCGCGCGGGACCTGGATCCGGTCGGGTACTGCGCGTTCGAGATCAATGCCGACGAAACCGGTGTGATCTTCGTCACGCTGGTCGAGTCGTGGATTCGCCCGCAGTACCAGCCGCTTGGCCTGCAGCGCGGCTTTGTGCAACTGCTGGCCAATGCCGTCTACGCCGTGCTGGGCGACCTGGATGCGCGGCTGCAGGTGGCGGGCGAGCGCAGCGCGTCGTTCGAGGTGTTGCTGGGGCTGGACCAAGCATCCACTGCGGGGGCTGCGCTGTTGCAGTCGGTTGCCGATACACTGAAGGCGTGGACGGTCGCGGCGGATGCTGCCGGGCGCGAGCCGCTGGGCATTACCAGCGTCCGTGTTTCGGTGCTTCCCGCCAGCTCGGCGGGTTGATCGCCGTCGGCAAACATTGCGGCTGCCGGTCTCCAGCTTGCCCAGCAGGCAACGAGGACCGGTCCATCATGTGCTGCGCCACCAGGTGGCCTCCTGCTGGCGGCTTTCGCTCAGGTGCGGGTGATCGATGCGCCACCATCCACCGGAGGCGCGGTTCCGGTCACGAAGGCTGAATCGTCGGATGCCAGGTACAGCACCGACATGGCAAGGCCGCGCAACGACGTCAGCATCTTTTTGAAACGGCCTCTAAGCGCATGACGCCATGCAGGGGCTGAAGAGTGCACGCTGCCGCGTAAGAAAAGCCTGGCCCGTTTGAATAGAGTTCCTATATTAGTAAGGCCCAAAGCATGGGGCGTGCTTCGTATCGCTTCATGCGCGCACGCGGGCGCTGCACCCGCGACGTGAATCCAAGGCGAGGGCGTCACGCGTCCTCGATCGATCCGTACGTCCGTATCGGAGAAACACCATGACTAACCCGAAGCTCGAGGTATTGACACCGCAGAACAGTCAGTTGATTTTCATCGATCACCAGCCACAAATGGCCTTCGGCGTGCAATCCATGGACCGGCAGGCCCTGAAGAACAATACGGTCGGATTGGCCAAGGCCGCGAAGATCTTCAATATTCCCACCACGATCACTACCGTGGAGTCCGAGAGTTTTTCGGGCTTCACCTATCCGGAATTGCTCGACGTGTTTCCAGGCACGAAGCTGCTTGAACGCACATCGATGAACTCCTGGGATGACCAGAAGGTGCGTGACGCGCTCGCGGCGAACGGGCGCAAGAAAGTCGTCGTCTCCGGCTTGTGGACCGAGGTGTGCAACAACAGTTTTGCGCTGTGCGCGATGGCCGAGGGCAACTACGAAATCTACATGGTGGCCGACGCCTCGGGCGGCACTTCCAGGGAAGCACACGACTACGCCATGCAACGCATGATCCAGGCCGGCGTCGTCCCCGTGACCTGGCAGCAGGTCCTGCTCGAATGGCAGCGTGACTGGGCGCACCGCGACACCTATGACGCCGTGATGAAGCTGGTCAAGGAGCATTCCGGCGCTTACGGCATGGGCGTGGATTATGCCTACACGATGGTGCACAAGGCCGAGCAACGGACCAGCGGCAAGCACGAGGCCCTGCCGGCAGTGCCCGCCCGCTAGCGCTTGGCCAGACTGCTCTTTGCCGAACCGGCGGGTGCCGCTTTGCCGCGGCCCCGCTGCAGTCGTTGCCATCGACCGGAGCCTCACCATGGATGCCGCCGCCAAGCCCGAACTGATTCTGATGAACGGGCGCTTTGCCACGCTCGACCGCGCCAACCCGCAGGCCGAAGCCGTAGCCATCAGCGACGGCAAGTTCATCGCCGTCGGCACCCGGCACGAGATCATGCAACTGGCCGGCGCCGCCACCAAGGTGGTCGACCTGCAAGGCCGCCGCGCCATTCCCGGGCTGATCGACAGCCACATGCACATCATTCGCGGCGGGCTGAACTACAACATGGAGCTGCGCTGGGATGGCGTGCGCTCGCTGGCCGATGCCATGCGCATGCTCAAGGACCAGGTGGCGCGCACGCCCGCGCCGCAGTGGGTACGCGTGGTCGGCGGCTTCACCGAGCATCAGTTCGCCGAAAAGCGCCTGCCGACCATCGAGGAGCTGAACGCGGCGGCGCCGGACACGCCGGTGTTCATCCTGCACCTGTACGACCGCGCCATCCTCAACGGCGCCGCCCTGCGTGCCGTGGGCTATACCAAGGACACGCCGAACCCGCCGGGCGGCGAGATCGTGCACGACAAGGCGGGAAATCCCACCGGCTTGCTGCTCGCTAAGCCAAACGCCACCATCCTCTACGCCACGCTGGCCAAGGGCCCCAAGCTGCCGCCCGAATACCAGAAGAACTCCACGCGCCATTTCATGCGCGAGGTGAACCGTCTTGGCGTGACCGGCGTCATCGACGCTGGCGGCGGCTACCAGAACTACCCGGAGGACTACCACATCATCGAGGAGCTGCACAAGGACGGCCAGCTCACGGTGCGCCTGGCCTACAACCTGTTCACGCAAAAGCCCAAGGACGAGCTCAGCGATTTCAGCGGCTGGTCCAAGCAGATCAAGCCTGGCCAGGGCGACGACCTGTACCGCCACAACGGCGCCGGCGAGATGCTGGTCTACAGCGCCGCCGACTTCGAAGACTTCCGCGTCGAGCGGCCCGACATGCCACCGTCGATGGAAGGCGACCTGGAGCCGGTGATCCGCCTGCTGGCGGAGAACCGCTGGCCCTGGCGCCTGCACGCCACCTACAACGAGACCATCTCCCGCGCGCTGGACGTCTACGAGAAGGTAGCGAAGGATGTGCCCTTCGATGGCCTGCACTGGTTCTTCGACCACGCCGAGACCATCACCGACCGCAACATCGACCGCATCGCGGCGCTGGGCGGCGGCATCGCCGTGCAACACCGCATGGCCTACCAGGGCGAGTATTTCGTCGAGCGCTACGGCGCGCGCGCGGCCGAGGCCACGCCGCCGATCAAGCGCATGCTCGAGCGCGGCGTCAAGGTCGGCGCCGGCACCGATGCCACGCGCGTGGCCTCGTACAACCCGTGGGTGTCGCTGTACTGGCTGACTACCGGCAAGACCGTGGGTGGGCTGTCGATGTATCCGCAAGCGAACCTGCTCGACCGCGAAACGGCGCTGCGGCTGTGGACCGAAGCCAATACCTGGTTCTCCTCCGAGGAAGGCAAGAAGGGCCAGATCCAGGCCGGCCAGCTGGCCGACCTGGCGGTGCTGTCCGCCGACTACTTCAGCGTGCCCGGAGACGAGATCCAGGACATCACCTCGGTGATGACGGTGCTGGGTGGCAAGGTGGTGTATGGCGATGGCGACTTCGGCACGCTGGCGCCGCCGCTGCCGGCCGCCATGCCGGACTGGGCGCCGGTGCGCGCTTTTGGCGGCTACCAGCCACGGCGAGCGCCCGGCGCGCAGGCGCTGGCCGTGACGGCTGGCTGCGGCTGCGCGAGCGCCTGCGGCGTGCACGGCCATGCGCACGCGGGCGCGTGGCAGTCCAGCGCGCCGGTGTCGGACCACCGCGGGTTCTGGGGCGCGTTGGGTTGCTCCTGCTGGGCATTCTGATGGCAGGGAGCACGCTTTGGCCCGCACCACCATCCTGAGCGGCGGCTACTTCCAGGGAGAAGGACCATGAAGCTGTTTCTTGTTTCGTTCGGCGCGGGGATTCTGGTTGGCATCATCTATGCGCTGTTGCAGGTCCGCTCGCCGGCCCCGCCCGCCATTGCCTTGATCGGGCTGCTTGGGATGCTGGTTGGCGAGCAGGTGGTGCCTACCGCGAAGCGCTTGATGGCCGGCGAGCCGATCACCGTTGCGTGGTTCCGCGCCGAGTGCGTGCCCAAGATCAGTGGAGCGCCGCCCGCGCCGGCACAGGGGGCGGCGGCAACGGTGGCCAGCACGGGGGGCAAGAACGGCACGTAGACGCCAGCCCACGCGGGGACATGGCGTCAGGACCTGGGCTTATGTCCCGGATTGCCCTTCCGGCTGCTGGATGCCATGTCGTGCCGTTCGGTTTCGCTTATCGGTTTCTCTCATCCGTCTCGCTTATCGGCTTGGCCATCTTCATGCTATATCGAGCGAGGCTCATGCCCGAAGCTGCTGCGGGTATGGATCTGTCCGTCCTGTCCGTGAATCAATAACTCGACCTGCTCGCGCTGGGCGTCGCGCGTGCCGGCCTCCACGGCGTCTTCCTGGGACGCGTGATGCGAGTTGGCATACCGCGCGCCCTCCTGGATCACGTCCCATCCGGAACCGTGTGGCAAAACGTGGATGTTATGGGCTGTCATGACAATCTCCCGTGGGGGTCTTGCAGATAGCGGCTGACTCCATTTTGGTCCAGTGCCAGCACATGGCTATCGGAGACCGTCTGACTTTAGTCGTTATGGGCAGGCGGGTCGCCGACCGGATCCGGATGGATCTGCATGATGGCGTCGCGCTTCTCCAGCAAGTGGCGCTTGAGGATGGCGCCAAGCAGCTTGCCGTCACGCGCTTCCAGTGCCTTGATCATGTCTTCGTGATCATGCACGGCGCGGTCCCACTTGTCCGTCTGGTGGTTGGAGCGAAAGCGCAGCGCCTTCAGGCGGCGGTTGATGCCCTGGTAGGTCTGGCGCAGCGCGGTGTTGCGGGCCGCCTCGTTGATGCGGTCGTGGATTTCCTGGTTGCGGCTGTAGTAGCCCGGCAGGTCGTTCTGCACGCGGCAGGCCAGCATCGAATAATGCAGCGCCTTGATCTCGGCGAGCTCGGCCGGCGTGATGCGCTCGCAAGCCAGCTCGCCCGAGAAGGCTTCCAGGCCGCTCATCAGCTCGAACGTTTCCCAGACTTCCGCCTCGGTCATGCGCGAGACGCTGGCGCCCCGGTTGGGCGAGATCTCGATCAGGCCCTCCGCCGCCAGCACCTTGAACGCCTCGCGCAGCGGCGTGCGGGAGATGCCCAGCGTTTCACATAGCTCACGCTCGTTGAGCTTCATGCCCGGGGACAGCACGCCTTCCACGATGAACTTGCGCAGGTGGTCGACCACGGTGTCGTGCAGCCGCTGGCGCTCAACCTTGGGGAGGACCGCGGCAGGGCGCGTGAGGTCGTTGCCAGATGGATTCTGCATTCAAAGTCCTTATCTTTGCGTTTTTCGCATTCTACTGCATCTCCTGGCAGGCACCCAGAACCGGGGTAAACACCCGGTGTTCAGGCCAAAACAGCGCTTGGATGTGGCGCGCTTCGTCTGCTAAAGTATTTTGAATGCAAAATGCATAATTCACAAAGGAGGAACAACCCATGATCAAACTCGACTTCCACCCCGCCGGCCGCCACTTCCTGCAGATCCCCGGCCCGAGCCCCGTGCCCGACCGGATCCTGCGTGCCATGAGCTACCCGACCATCGACCACCGTGGCCCGGAGTTCGGCGCGCTGGGCCGCAAGGTGCTGGCGGACATCAAGAAGATCTTCAAGACCGAGCAGCCGGTCATCATCTATCCGGCCTCTGGCACCGGCGCCTGGGAGGCTGCACTGACCAACACACTGAGCCCCGGCGACACGGTGCTGATGTTCGAGACGGGTCACTTCGCCACGCTGTGGAAAAAAATGGCGCAAGCGCTCGGGTTGAAGCCGGAATTTCTCGGGCTGCCGGGCGTCGAGGGCTGGCGCCATGGCGTGCGGGCCGACATGATCGAAGCCCGCCTGCGCGCCGACAGCGCGCACGCCATCAAGGCGGTGTGCGTGGTGCACAACGAGACCTCGACCGGCGTGACCTCCGACGTCGCTGCGGTGCGCCGCGCCATCGACGCGGCCGGCCACCCGGCGCTGCTGCTGGTGGACACCATCTCCGGCCTGGCCTCGGCGGACTATCGCCATGACGAGTGGGGCGTGGACGTGACGGTATCGGGTTCGCAGAAGGGGCTGATGCTGCCGCCGGGGATCAGCTTCAATGCGCTGTCGCCCAAGGCCATCGCGGCCAGCAAGGCGGCAAAGCTGCCGCGCGCGTTCTGGGCCTGGGACGAGATCATCGAAGCCAACAAGAACGGCTACTGGCCGTACACGCCGAACACCAATCTGCTCTATGGCCTGTCCGAGGCACTGGACATGATCCTGGAGGAGGGCCTGGACAACGTCTTCGCGCGGCACCAGCGGCTGGCCGAAGCCACCCGCCGCGCGGTGCGGGCCTGGGGCCTGGAGATCCAGTGCGCGGATGCCTCCATGTACAGCCCCGTGCTGACGGGCGTGATGATGCCCGACGGCGTGGACGCCGACGAAGTGCGCAAGCGCATCTATGAACGCTTCGACATGTCGTTGGGACAGGCGCTGGGCAAGATCCGCGGCAAGATGTTCCGCATCGGGCATCTCGGCGACTGCAACGACCTCACGTTGATGGCCACGCTGTCCGGCTGCGAGATGGGGCTGAAGCTCGCCGGCGTGCCGGTGGCGGCCAGCGGCGTGGTGGCGGCGATGGAGTACCTGGCATCGCATGCGGATAGCCCGGTGCTGAAGGCCGCGGCATAAGCCAGCACGGGAGGGCAGGGCGGCCTTCCTGAACCCGCGCAAGGCAACAAGAAGTTAACCAGTGCAAGCAGGCGTGGCTTCACTCCTTGGGGTGAGGTCAGGGACAGGTGCCGCCCATTTTTGCCATTCGGCAGCCATGCCACCGCCTGTGGGCGGTAGCGCGAACTGGCCATGGAGCCGGCCATAGAGCCGGCCGCGATGAATTTGCCCTGGCCCCGGCGTCCCGCCGGGCGGGCAGGAATAACACAACGGAGACAAACCATGAAGCGCCTGCGTGCAACCAGCGTCGTGCTGGGGATGCTATGCATCATGTATTTCATCACTTACCTGGACCGCGTCAATGTGAGCACGGCCGCGGCCGGCTTTGGCCAGGAGTTCAACCTCAGCAAGACCGAGATCGGCCTGGTGTTCTCGGCCTTTGCGTATCCCTACCTGGTGTTCCAGATCATCGGCGGCTGGGTGAGCGACCGGTTCGGCGCCAAGCGCACCCTGATGGTCTGCGGCGTGCTGTGGGCTGCTGCCACGTTGCTCACTGGCTTTGCCGGCGGTCTGGTTTCCCTGCTCGCCGCGCGCTTGCTGCTGGGCCTGGGCGAGGGCGCTACCTTTCCGGCTGCCACCGCCGCCATGGCACGCTGGGTGCCCAAGGAAAAGCGCGGCTTCGCGCAGGGGATCACCCATGCCTGCGCCCGGGTCGGCAACGCCGTGGCCCCGGCCGCGGTTGTCGCCATCATGGCGGTCTACGGCTGGCGCGAGTCGTTCTACATCTGCGGCGCGATCAGCCTGGTCTGGGTGGCGCTGTGGGCGGTGACGTTCACCGAGCATCCGAAGGACCATCCCCGCATGACCCCGGCAGAACTCGAGACGCTGCCGGCCCCCAGGAAGAAGGCTGCCGACGTGCCCTGGCGCCGCCTGTTCAAGCGCATGGCCCCCGTGACCATCGTCTACTTCTGCTACGGCTGGACCCTGTGGTTGTTCCTGAGCTGGATTCCGCAGTACTTTCTGCATAGCTACGACCTGGACCTGAAGAAGTCCGCCATCTTTGCCTCCGCCGTGTTCTTTGCCGGCGTGATCGGCGATACCCTGGGCGGCGTCGTCACCGACAAGCTCTACGACCGTACGGGCAGCCTGAAGCGCGCGCGCAGCGCGATGGTGGCGGTCTGCATGCTGCTGACCATGTTGTCGCTGCTCCCCCTGTTGTTTACGCACAACCTCTATGTCTCGATGGCTTGCCTGGCCGCCGGCTTCTTCTTTGCCGAGATGACGATCGGGCCGATGTGGGCGATTCCCATGGACATCGCGCCGGAGCATTCCGGCACCGCGAGCGGCATGATGAATTCCGGCTCGGCGCTGGCCGCGATCATCTCGCCGGTGCTCTCGGGCTACCTGATCGACCGCTTCGGCAGCTGGGAGCTGCCCTTTATCGGCAGCATGGTGCTGATGGGCGTCGGCGTGATCCTGGCCTTGCGCATGCAGCCAGAGAGCAAGTTCGAAGCCGAGCCCGCGGATGCCTCGAAGCCGTTGCGCGCCTGAGCCACGCAGAACTGATCCTCGCATGACAAGGCGCGCCGGCACGGCACCGCGCCACACAAGCCCTGGTAGAAAGCCATGAACCCATCCTCCTCCCCGATGCTCGTCAAGCCGATCCATCTGGTGCCGTCGCCGGGCCGCGCCGGCCCGGCCCTGTCGCCGCTCTCGGCCCGTTTGCGCAAGGAACTGCGCGGCGACGTGTTCTTCGACCGCGCCACCCGGGGCCGCTACGCCACCGATGCCTCCATCTATCAGATCACGCCGATCGGCGTGGTGGTGCCGCGGGACCAGGCGGACCTGTTGCTGGCGCTGGAGATCGCCCGCGACGAGAAGGCCCCGGTGCTGGCGCGCGGCGCCGGCACCAGCCAGTGCGGCCAGACGGTTGGCGAGGCGCTGGTGATCGACAACAGCAAGTGGCTGAACAACGTGGTGGATTTCGATCCCGTGGCCGCCACCGTCACGGTTGAGCCCGGCATCGTGCTGGACCACCTCAACGCCTGGCTCAAGCCGCACGGGCTGTGGTTCCCGGTGGATGTATCGACGGGGGCGCAGTGCACCATCGGCGGCATGGCCGGCAACAACTCTTGCGGCTCGCGCTCCATCGAGTACGGCAACATGGTGCACAACGTGCTGGGCATCGATGCCGTGCTGGCAGATGGCAGCCAATGCCATTTCGGCACGCTCAAGGCACCCGTTTCCGACGCGCGCGTGGCGGGCATTCTGCAGGGCTTGCAACGCATTGCCACGCGCGAGCGCGACGAGATTGCCGAGCGCATGCCCAAGGTGCTGCGCCGTGTGGCCGGCTACAACATCGACCTGTTCGCATGCCAGAATCCGCGCGCCTATACCGACGACGGCTACGCCAATCTCTCGCATATCCTCGTGGGCTCGGAAGGCACGCTGGCTTATAGCCGCCAGGTCACGCTGAAGCTGTCTGCGCTGCCGCGGCACAAGGTGCTGGGCGTGGTGAATTTCCCCACGTTCTACCAGGCCATGGACATGACGCAGCATATCGTCAGGCTCAAGCCGGTTGCGGTGGAACTGGTGGATCGCACCATGATCGACCTGTCGATGGAGAACCCGGCGTTCCGCCCCGTCATCGAGAGCGCCTTGTCTGGCGAGCCGCAGGCCATCCTGCTGGTCGAGTTCGCGGGGGAGGAACACAGCGCGCTGCTGGCGCAGCTCGACGACCTGGCGGCGCTGATGAGCGACCTGGGGTTGCCCGGCTCGGTGGTCAAGATGGCCGACGCCAAGT
The DNA here is from genome assembly GCF_000832305.1 of Cupriavidus basilensis. Lineage (NCBI taxonomy): Bacteria > Pseudomonadati > Pseudomonadota > Betaproteobacteria > Burkholderiales > Burkholderiaceae > Cupriavidus > Cupriavidus basilensis. Next base: position 2,193,850 of record NZ_CP010537.1, on the reverse strand, counting down.
CGCAGAAGGCGTTGTGGGACGTGCGCAAGGCCGGGCTCAATATCATGATGAGCATGAAGGGCGACGGCAAGCCGGTTTCCTTTATCGAGGATTGCGCCGTGCCGCTGGAGCACCTGGCCGAGTACACCCGCCGGCTTACCGCCGTGTTCCACAAGCACGAGACCGAAGGCACCTGGTATGCCCATGCCAGCGTGGGCACGCTGCATGTGCGCCCAATCCTGGACATGCGGCGCGACGGCGCGGAGCGCATGCGAGAGATCGCCGAGGAAGCCGCCGAGCTGGTGCGCGAGTACAAGGGCGCGTACTCCGGAGAACACGGCGATGGCCTGTGCCGGGGCGAATGGGTGGCCTGGCAGTATGGCCCGCGCATCAACGCCGCCTTCGGCGAGATCAAGGCGCTGTTCGATCCGGACAACCGCTTCAACCCGGACAAGATCGTACGCCCGCCCAGGATGGACGCGCGCGAGAACTTCCGCTTTGCGCCGGGCTATGCCGCCTTGCCGCTCACGCCGGCGCTCGACTGGTCCGCATGGAACGTCAGCCGCAACCCGCTCACCGGCGAGGAAACGGCGCCCGGCACGGGCACCGACCGCGCCGGCGGCCTGGCTGCGGCGGTGGAGATGTGCAACAACAACGGCCACTGCCGCAAGTTCGATGCGGGCACCATGTGCCCGAGCTATCGCGTGACCAAGGACGAGCAGCACGTCACGCGCGGCCGTGCCAATACGCTGCGCCTGGCAGTGTCGGGGCAGCTGGGCGATGACGGCCTTGCCAGCCCCGAAGTCAAGGAAGCGCTCGACCTGTGCGTCGCCTGCAAAGGCTGCAAGCGCGATTGCCCGACCGGCGTGGACATGGCCAGGTTCAAGATCGAAGCGCGCCATGCCTGGGCCCGGCGGCACGGCATCACCCTGCGCGAGCGCATGGTGGCGTTCATGCCGCGCTATGCGAGCGTGGCGAGCCGCCTTGCCGCACTGCTGGCGCTGGCCGATGGCATCCCCGGCATCTCCGGTGTGGTGAAGCGGGCCATGGGGTTCGCGCCGCAACGCTCGCTGCCGCGCTTCAAGGCCGCGTTCCTGTCGAAAGCCAAGGCAATGCGCCAGGGCGGGGAGGGCCGCGAAGTCATGCTCTTCGTCGACACCTTCAGCAACTACATGGAGCCGGAGAACGCACTGGCGGCGCAGCAGGTGCTGGAGGCGGCGGGCTACACGGTGCATTTCAACCGCCGCGAAGGCGAGCGCCCCTTGTGCTGTGGCCGCACCTTTCTTGCGGCGGGGCTGGTGGACCAGGCCAGGGAGGAGGCGCGGCGCCTGCTGGATGCGGTCAAGCCCTATGTCGATCGCGACATTCCCATCGTCGGCCTGGAGCCTTCGTGCCTGCTGTCCCTGCGTGACGAGTTCCTGAGCTATGGCTACGGCGACGACGCCAGGAAGCTGGCCGCGCAGGCCTTCCTGTTCGAGGAGTTCCTGGTGCGCGAGAAGGCAGCCGGCCGCCTTGCGCTCGATCTCGATGCGCTGCAGACGAGCGAGGCCGTGGTGCACGGCCACTGCCACCAGAAGGCATTCGACGCCTTCACCCCGGTGCAGACCGTGCTGGGCTGGATCCCCGGCCTGAAGGTCTCCCCGGTGGAATCGTCCTGCTGCGGCATGGCGGGCAGCTTTGGCTACGAGGCCGAGCATTACGAGGCGTCCAAGGCCATGGCCGAGCTGGCGCTGCTGCCCGCGGTGCGCAAGCGCGCCGCCAATGCCATCGTGGTGGCCGACGGCACCAGCTGCCGCCACCAGATCCTGGACGGCGCCGACACCGAGGCCATGCACGTGGCGCGTGTGCTGGCGATGGCGCTGAAGCGGCAGGGCGGGCCTCAGGCCTGATGCGCGCGCGGTTCACCGCGGTGGTGCCCTGGCCACGCAGCGATCGCTGCGTGGATCGCTGTCTTGCCAAGGGGTGAATCCACCGGCCCGGAGGGTGCGCTACCGCCACAGTGTGGCAACTCCATGCCCTGGCGGCATAGCCTGGCAGGTCCTTCTGGGCTCTCGCCAAACTCGCTGCCTTACTGCAACTCAAGCGCGTGGGTCGCGTCCCCGCTTAGCGCCGCGCACGCCCTCAGGGCGATGCTTCACTGGCCGCCTGCCCGAACAGTTATTCCCGTATGCGGAACAATAGATGTTTATATCTGATAACTATTTACTTATTGCTGTCACATAAGTGCCTTACGATGCGTCACTCGCATGGAGTTGGCCTTGGTTGTCTCGCCTTCTCGCCAAGGCAGGCTTCCCCGGTAGCGCGACCCTACCGGATCAATCAGAAACCGAAAAATGATCATGAAAAAACCTCTCTTCGTTTTGGCAGCAGCTGCTGCGTGCGCCGTGTCCACCGCTGCTTCGGCGCAATCGTCCGGCGTGACGCTTTACGGCATCGCCGATGCCGGCGTTAGCTTCCAGAGTCACGTGCAAGGCCCTAACGGTGGCGGCTCGGTCACAGGCGTGACGTCCGGTGGCCTCTCCGGTTCGCGCTGGGGCATTCGCGGTGTGGAGGACCTGGGTAATAACCTGAAGGGCATCTTCGTGCTGGAAAGCGGTTTTGACCTCGACACGGGGAAGTCCGGCCAAGGCAACCGCTTGTTTGGCCGTCAGGCCTATGTCGGCTTGCAGAGCAACTTCGGCGCAGTCACGCTGGGCCGCCAGCAAAACGCCCTGTATGACCTGTTCGGCGCCTACGACCCGATGGCGGTCGGCAGCAGCTACTCGCTCAACTCGGTCGATACCCAGGGCTTCAACGGCCGCGCCGACAACGCCGTCAAGTACACCGGCAAGTTCGGCGGCCTGACCGCCACGGGTTTCTACAGCTTCGGCCGCGATAGCAACGTCGCCAATGGTGGGGAAGTGCCCGGTAGCTTCCGGGTTGGCAAGAACTTCGGTGGCGGCTTGGCGTACGCGAACGGCCCGGTCTCGGTGGGTGTCGCGTATGACCAGTACCAGGGCAGCACCATTGCCACGTCCGGCGCTGCGGCCAAGCGCGCCGCAATCGGTGGCGCGTATGCGTTCGGCGATGCCAAGGTGTTCGCCGGCTATCGCTGGATGCGCGATGAGGTCACCAGCGCGACCGCAGTCCGCCAGGACAACCTGTACTGGCTGGGCGCGCTGTATAAGTTCACCCCTGCCTTCAGCCTGACCGGCGCGGCTTACTACACCGACGCCCGCAAGGACAGCAACAGTTCGTGGATGTACGTCTTGAATGCCGACTATGCCCTGTCCAAGCGCACCGATGCCTACGTGCTGCTCGGCTACGTGAAGAACAAGGGGCAGGCAACCTACGGCGTGACCAACACAATGAACACCCTGCCTGGCCAGAACCAGACCGGCGCCATGGTTGGCGTGCGTCACCGCTTCTAATAGCGCTCGCGATTTCAGCCAGCGTGCTGTCGGGGTGCGCTGGAGACAAGTCATATCGACCTTGCCTTTGTTCACTGGGTGCAAGGACGCTTGGCCGGCAGATCTGCCGGCCTTTTTTCAGTGCGCGGCGTCCGTCTTGTGAAAAACAGGAAGGCTCCAGGAATAGCGGAGCGCAAGCAGGCGGATTGCGAAGCAGATCGACGCCGCGAACCAGGGCGTAACTGCCACCCTCCATTCCATGAATTGTCCAAGCACCTGCAAGGCTGCGCCAACCAGTGCGGCAAGTGCATAGATTTCCTTCTGCAGGATGATCGGTACGCGATTGAGCACCACATCTCGCGCCACGCCGCCGCCGACCGCGGTCACCATGCCGAGCACGATGGCCACCTCGATGTTGTGGCCAAACAGCAGCGCCTTGTGTGCGCCAACGACAGCAAAGAAGCCCAGTCCAAGCGAGTCAAAAAAAACGACAGGATGCTGAAGATGGTCGACGATTGGTCTCGCCCAGATTGCCATCGCCGCGGCCAATGCCGAGGTCGCGAGATACCGCCAATCGGAGATGCCCACCGGCGGTAACGAGCCCAGGCAGAGATCCCGAACGATGCCTCCCCCGCAGGCTGTCATGTAGCTGATCGCGACGACGCCGAACAGATCGAGGCGTTTCTGTTCGGCGGCAAGGGCACCGCTGACTGCAAAGGCGAAGGTACCGAACAGGTCGACCAAGGCAAAGAGACTGTGTTCCATCATGCCTCTTGATGACCGCAAAGCCAGGCAGACGCGGCTGTCAACATGGCCTGCAGCCCCGTTTCCAGCGTCGGGTGGATGACCGGTGCAAACTTGGGCGAGTGATTGCTAGGTATCTTGTTGATTTGCTTGTCCTTCTTGGCCTGCGCATACACACTGGGGTCGGTACCGCCGACGAACCAGAAGACGTACGGCACATTCCACGTACGCCCGAAGATGCTGAAGTCTTCGCTTGCCGACGCCGGAGCCGTCTCATAGGCCTGGTCGCCAAACTGCGCCTTGAAGGCCGCCGCGATCTTCTGCGTCGACGCATCGTCGTTTTCGGTTAGCGGGTAACTGCTGAGGGTGGTGAACTCGGGCGGCCGCTCGGCGTTGGAGGCATCGCACTCGGCGCAGCAGATTCGCCTGACGGATGACAGCATGTACTCGCGCACATCTTCGTCGAAGGTGCGCATATTGAGCTTGATCGTGGCATCGTCGGGAATGATGTTTTCCTTGGTGCCGGCCTGCAGCGAGCCAATGGTCAACACGGCATTGTCCAGCGGCGAGATTTCACGCGAAACGATGGTTTGCAGACGTAAAGTGGTGGCGGCAGCCATGATCACCGGATCGATGGCGGTCTGCGGTTGTGAGCCATGTGACCCGCGGCCGAATAGTTTGATCTTCAAGCTGTCACCGGCTGACAAGATAACACCTGGGCGGTAGCGGACCGTTCCACTCAGTCCTACCATCACGTGCTGGCCCAGGATAATGTCTGGCTTGGGGAAGCGCCCCTCCCCCCAATCCTGAACCATGCTCGCCGCACCCCGGCCCACTTCCTCGCCGGGCTGGAACACGAGCATGACAGTGCCTTTCCAGGCGTCGCGATGCTCTGCAAAAATGCGCGACGCCCCCATCAGCCATGTCACGTGCAGGTCGTGTCCGCAGGAGTGGGCCACGCCGACCTCTACACCATCTTCATCTTTTGCCTTGACGGTGCTGGCATAGGGCAGGCCCGTATTCTCCGCCATGGGTAGCGCATCCATGTCGGCGCGCAGCATCACGGTGGGGCCTTCGCCATTGCGCAATACGCCGACGACGCCCGTGACGCCAACCGCGCGCGTCACCGCGTAGCCGAGCGCTTCGATGTAGTCGGCCGCGAGCTTGGCGGTGCGAACCTCTTGCATCGACAGTTCCGGGTGCTGGTGGATATCCTTGTAGATCGTTTCGAGTTCCCCCAGCAGTTTCCCGCTACAGATAGTCAGGGCCTGGACGAGCGGATTCATGGCAACCTCCGGATCGCGAATAGGCAGGATGCCTCATGCCATCGCGCAATGGCTATCCCGCTTCGCCGATGAGGATATGTAGCGTTTCAGTATAGTGCTCAATCTGCCGGTCCGTGATTCAGGAGCATGCCTGTCCATTCGATACCACCGCGGCGCATTCGGCTTGTGCTTAGCTAGAGCGGGAGCCTTTCAAGCGGCGCCCCGAACGCCGCGCCGTCGAGCTAAGGAGTTTCAGCCTGTCCTGCCAAACAACAGGCCGATGCCCGATGACACAGCCATGGCCAAGGCACTCCAGAAGACCACGCGGATAACGCCCGGGCCGACCCTCGCACCGCCGGTTTTTGCAGCCAGGCCGCCCAGGGCAGCCAGCGATATCAACGCCGAGATCACTATGCACGGGATCACTGCCGATTCGGGGGCAAGCGCTGCGACGGTAGCCGGCAGGGCAGCGCCGACCGAAAAACTGCTGGCGGAAGCCAGCGCGGCGTGCAAAGGCCGTGCGGCGGTCGCAGTCGAAAGCCCCAGTTCATCGCGTGCATGCGTGCCGAGGGCGTCGTGCGCCATCAGCTTTTCGGCAACCTGCCTGGCAAGCGAAAGATCCAGGCCACGGTGCATATAGATCGCGGTCAGTTCTTGCTGCTCGCGTGGAAAATCGGCGTCGAGTTCAGCCTGTTCCTGGAACAAGGCCGCCGCTTCGGTATCTGCCTGAGATGAAACTGATACGTATTCCCCTGTTGCCATCGACATGGCTCCTGCGACCAGACCCGCGGCTGCCGTGAGCACGATATTTGCGTGAGCGGTGTGTGCCGATGCCACGCCGATAACGAGACTTGCGGTCGATACGATGCCGTCATTGGCGCCGAGCACCGCGGCACGCAGCCACCCAATGGCCTCAACACGATGCTGTTCTTTATGTCGCCTGGGCATATTTCCTCATCAAGAGGGTTGGAAGAATCGCCTGGACGGCGGCAAAGGGGATCGTCGAAGTCGCGGCTGGCCGCCCGCATCCGCTGCAACTTGACGCAGCACAAGCTTTTTGCGTCGGAATTCCTGTTCAAAGGTTACTTGATTTTCTAGGATTGGAAAAAGTGCCAGCCTAAGAACGTAATCCAAAGGGAAGCCGGGGGACATGATGAGGGCTTACACACGGTACGCCGTAAAGGCGCTATTGACGCTCGCCTGCGTGGTTGCTCTGCTGCCGAGGGAGGCAGAGGCGGTTCCCGCCTTTGCCCGCCAGACGGGCATGGCCTGCATGGCGTGCCATGTGAGTTTTCCCGAACTGACCCCGTTCGGCCGTTTCTTCAAGTTGACTGGCTACACCTTGACGAACAACACCACCATTCCAGTCTCGGCAATGGTGCAGGTCTCAAAAACACATACCAGGACGCTTGACCGGGCCAATTACGACTTCCTGCGCGATGGCGATACTACGTTGCAGCAGGCTAGCGTCTTCTATGCCGGCCGCATCGTTGACCATGTGGGTGCCTTTGGGCAATGGACCTACGATGGCATCGCCCACCATGCCGCGCTCGACAACACAGATATCCGCGCCGCGTGGCACCTGACAGATAACGATGTCGACTTCATCTACGGCATGACCGTCAACAACAACCCGACGGTCTCCGACGTGTGGAACAGCACGCCAGCTTTCGGTTATCCCTACGCGTCGAGCAGTGTTTCGCTCACGCCAACGGCGAGCACGCTCATCGATGGCGGGCTGGCGCAACAAGTGGCGGGCGCGTCCGCGTACCTCTTCTGGCAGCGCAGCCTCTATGTCGAATTTGGCCTATATCGGACGGCCGACCAGGCATTCTCGGTATTCCGGACCGGACAAGATAGCAACACACCGGGGGGCGTAGCACGCCTGAGTGGCGCGAACCCATATTGGCGCGTGGCGTACAACCGGGAGTGGGGCCCGCACTCCATCATGGCGGGCACCTTCGGCCTGATAGCCAGCCGGTATCCGGACAACACGCTGCCCGGCACGCCCACGGACCGCTTCAGCGACTATGCGTTGGACGCGCAGTACCAGTACCTCACGCTACCTCATGCCTTTACTGCCCAGGCAGCCTGGATCTACGAGAAACAGGACTGGCGCGCGAGCTTTCCCAGCGGCGGCATAGGCGCTGGCCCCACACCGGCGAACCCGACCGACCACCTCACGACCTTCAAGGCCAAGGCATCCTATATCTACCAGCGCAAGTATGGCGGCACGCTGGCTTACTTCTCGACCACCGGAAACGCGGATACGGGCTTGTACGCTCCGGCGCCGGTCACAGGCAGTGCCAATGGATATCCCGACACGCGCGGGCTGATCTTCGAGCTCAACTATCTGCCTCACCCGCAAGTCAAGTTTGCGGTGCAGTACACGTGGTTCCTTAAATTCAATGGTGCACGTTCGAACTACGACGGTAACGGCAGGAATGCTGGCGATAACAACACGCTATATCTGCTCGGCTGGTTTATGTTCTGAACGAGCCACCGGCAACATCTGCCGTTGGAGATTTTCTGGGCTGGGTACGACTATGAAAATGACGCTGACCATCCGTGTACCGTTGATTGCGCTGCTGACCTTCACGGGCATGGGCATGACGATCATCCAGGCCTATGGCGAGGATGGCGCCAAGCTCGCTGCCCAGCTATGCGCAACTTGCCATGGCATTCACGGGCGAAGCGAATCGCCGATGTTCCCCCGGCTTGACGCTCAGACACCTGAATACCTGGAGGCGCAGCTCAAAGGCTTTCGGGAGCATGCGCGTGGCGAAACGGAGGCGCGTTCATTCATGTGGGGCATCGCGTCACAACTTGACGACGCAACCGTCCGATCGCTGGCCGAGTACTATGCAGGTCAAACTGCGGCACCCGGTGCGGCCGGAGACACGGCACTGATGTCCAAGGGGCAGACCATCTTCGAGCATGGCGCTCCCGATGACGGGGTGCCAGCCTGCGCGTCCTGTCATGGCGCGCTGGGACAGGGTGCGGCGCAATTCCCGCGACTTGCCGGGCAGCATAAATCCTATCTACTACGTCAGATCGAGGCTTTCAGGGACAAGTCGCGCGGCAATGCACCGGTCATGAGTGCGGTCGCACACAATCTGAATACCGATCAAGCCAACGCCGTTGCAACCTATCTGCAATCCAGGTGATTCGGATTCAGTCATATTTTGATTGTGTTTGTTGGGTCGGCAAAGGGATCGGACCCGGCGCACATAGGTCGGTGACCGATTTGCTCGCGAAGGCGCCGGGTTCAAGAACTTCAAGGCGCTTGGCGGCCAAGCAAAGCCGCCACCGGAAAGTTAGCCACCACGATGCGCCGCTGGTCTTGCGCAACCAGGTGCATGGGCAGCTGGCGCGTTGTCAGCTCGCGGTAGGTATCGGCGGACATGATCGCCAGTGCCGGCGGCCCCTCGCGCCAGCGGGCGATAAAGCTGTCGAGCGTGGGCAGCCATTTCTGCGGCTCCTGCCGGGTGCCGAACTCCAGCTCGTCGGGGTGTTCCACCATCACGGTGGTGTGGCGCAGATAGTACGGCAGGGTGTGGTCCAGTGTGCGCACGCCGTAGATCGGCATGTCGTCCTTGAGTACCGCCCGGATGGTTGGCACCAGGCTGGCGCCCGAGGCCGGGCCGCCGATCGATTCGTGCCCGAGCAGCGCGGTGGTAAAGCCGGTGAGCAGCGCTAGCGTGTAGGCCACGATGCTCGGCATCAGGCCGTGGGTGCGCAGCAGCCGGCGCGCCAGCCACGTGCCCGCCAGCATCACGACAAACGCGGCGGCCACCCAGACCGCGTAGCGGCGGTAGTCGGCGACCGCAGTGTGGTTGGAATGCAGCGTGGCCACCACCGGGCTGGCCAGCAACCCGATCGCCATGATTACCAGCATGGCGTTGAGCTGCCGTCGCCAGCCGCGCTCGCCGATGCGCTCCAGCGCCATGGCTGCCAGCATGCCGAGCGCCGGGAAGACCGGCACGATATAGCCGGGCAGCTTGGAGCCGGACAGGCTGAAGAAGACAAAGATGGCGATGGCCCACACAGCCAGCAACAGCGCTGGCCGCAGGCGCCGAACCGTCGCCACGCGGGCTGCGGCGCCATCGTCGCGCACCACCTCCCACATGCGCGGCGCCAGCCCCAGCCAGGGCACGAAGCCCGCCACCAGCAACGGCACGAAGTACCAGACCGGCCCGCCGCGCGAGTGCACTGTCGACGTATAGCGTTGCCAGTGCTCGTGGATAAAGAAGAAATTCGGGAATTCGGGGTTGCGCGCCGACACCAGCCAGAACCAGGGCACCGTCGCGATCAGCATCAATGCGATGCCGGAGATCAGGTGCAGGCGCCGCCACAGCCCGAAGTCACGCGAGATCAGGGTGTAAATCACCAGCACCAGCCCGGGCAGGGCGATGCCCACCAGGCCCTTGCTCAGGATCGCCACGCCCATGGCCACCCAGCAGGCCCACATCCAGTAGCGGCGGGCCGCAGGCGTGGCGTCGGGATGCTGTGCCACCAGCATGAAGGCCAGCACGCAGGCCATGGCGCCGGACAGCGTCATGTCCAGCGAGTTGAAGTGCGAGGCCACGCTCCACATCGGCGCGGCCACCAGCACCAGCCCGGTCAGCAGGCCAGCGCGAATGCCATACCAGCGCATTGCCGCAAACATCGACGCGATGAGGCCAACCATGCCGGACAGCGCCGCGCATAGCCGGGCCTGCCAGTCGCCCACGCCGAACAAGGTATACGACAGCGCCGTCACCCACATATGGAAAGGCGGCTTCTCGAAGTACTTGAGCGCGTTGTAGCGGATCGTTACCCAGTCCCCGCTGGCGAACATCTCGCGCGAGATCTCGGCGTAGCGGCCTTCATCGGAGCTGAGCAGGTGGCGAAAATCCAGCGTGCCGAACCACAGCAGCAGGATCAGCAGGCCGGTGAGCAGCCACAGGGCTGTGGGCAGGCCGGCCACCTGCCGGGCGAAGAACGCTGGGGAGCGAGAGTCGGATTGGGGATGCATTGGAGCTCCGGATAAGAATGAAGTCCAGCCGTGCACGACCGGCGTTGTCTTTCACGCACCGTTTTGCGCCGGGAACACCACGGCCACCGTGAGCCCGCGGCCCGCCGGGCCATCCTCCAGCAACACCGTGGCGCCATGGCGCGCGGCGATGCTCTGCACGATCGCCAGGCCCAGTCCGCTGCCATGCGCGTCGCTGGCGGCGCCGCGATGAAAGCGGCGGAACACATTGTCACGCTCGGCCGGCGCAATGCCCGGGCCGGTGTCGCTCACGCCCAGCATGGGCGCGCCGTTGCGCCATTCGATGCGCAGGTCGACCCGGCCGCCCGGGCTGGTATAGCGGATCGCATTGTCGGCGAGGTTGCGCAGCAGGATGAAGAGATCGCCATCCACGCCGCGCACCCGGCATTCGGGCGCGCTCGCATCCAGGCCGAGGTCCACATCCTTGGCTTCGGCCATGGGCAGCAGCTCACGCACCACCTGCACCGCCACGTCGCGCAAGCGCACGTCGGCGAGCGGGGCCTGGGTGGCAGGGGCGCCGTCTTCGCTGCGTGCCAGCGTCAGCAACTGCGCTACCAGGTGCGTGGTGCGGTCCAGGCGCTCGCCCAGCTTGGCGAGCGCCAGTTTCTGCTTGTCTTCGCTGTCGGCGCGCAGGGCCAGCTGCAGCTGCAGCTTGAGCGCGGTGAGCGGCGTGCGCAGTTCGTGCGCGGCGTCGGCGACAAAGGCGCGCTGGGTGTCCATGGATTGCTGCAGGCGGGCCAGCAGGGCATTGAGGGCTTCCACCACCGGCACCAGTTCCGGCGGCCAGCCGTGCGCGTCCAGCGGCGCCAGGGTGTTTGCCGAGCGGCTGCCGACCGCGCGCGCGATCTCCTCGACCGGGCGCAGCGAGCGCCTGACCACCAGGTGGATCAGCAAGCCAAGCACTGGCACCAGCGCCAGGATGGGCAGCAGCGCGCCAAGCGACAGCGAGGCCGCCAGCTTGCGGCGAAACACCACCGATTGCGCGGCCTGCACGTAGCGATCCCCGGCGAGCACGCCGTAGATGCGCCATTCGCTGCCGTGCGCCTGCAGGTCATGAAAGCCGGGCAGGTCCGCGCGCGGCAGCGTGACCGGGTGCGAGGCGTAGATCTGGCGGCCCTGCACATCCCAGGCCTGCACCACGATCTCCTCGTCAAGTTCGCTGCCGTCCAGCGGCGGCGTGGCGTCGCGCTGCAGATGTGTCGGCAACATGCGCGCCGCTTGCTGCAGTTGCGCGTCGAAGACCTCGTTGGCTTCGCGGCGCACCTTGAAATAGGCGGCCGCGCCCGCCACCAGGGCGCATGCGAGCATGGCCCCGAGCAGGCCGGCCAGCAACTGGGCGCGGATCGTTCTCATGCCGGACCGCCCAGCTTGTAGCCGACACCGCGCACATTGCGGATAAAGTCGGCGCCAAGCTTCTTGCGCAGCGCATGGATATGGACTTCCACTGTATTGCTGCTGATTTCCTCGTTCATGTTGTAGACCGCCTCGCGCAGGCGCTCGTGGGTCACAACGTGGCCCGGCTGCTCCATCAAGGCCTGCAGCACCATGAACTCGCGCATCGACAGCGCCACGATCTCGCCGGTGCGGCGTACCTCGCGTGTGGCCGGGTCCAGGCGCACCGGGCCATGCGCCAGCTCGGTGCTGACGCGTCCGGCGCTACGGCGCAGCAGGGCCCGGATGCGCGCGAACAACTCATCGAGGTCAAACGGCTTGACCAGGTAATCGTCGGCGCCGGCATCCAGGCCGCGCACGCGGTCGGCGGTGGCGTCGCGCGCGGTCAGGATCAGCACCGGCAGTGCCAGCCCGCGGGCGCGCAGTTGCCGCAGCACCGCCTCGCCGGAGCGCCCGGGCAGGCCAAGGTCGAGCAGCACGGCGTCGTAGGTGCCGGGCGCATTGGCGGCTAGCGCGGCATCGGCGAGGCGGCCATCCCTGACCCAGTCGACCGCGTAGCCTTCGGCCCGCAGGCCTTCCTCTACGCTCTCGCCGATCATCGGGTCGTCTTCCACCAGCAGCAGGCGCATGGCATGGGTTCCTTGGTTGGTGATCAGTGGATGCCTTGGGTTCAACGGCGTTGCAGCCGGTCCAGGCGCAAGCGGTGGCGGTGGTCGGTCAGCCGCCGGACCGCCAGCGTGGCCGCCAGGATCACGCCCAGCATGCTGCCGCCGGCGAGCAGGAACATCAGCAGGATCTGGTACCGGGCCGCGGCGATCGGATCCATCCCGGCCAGGATCTGGCCAGTCATGATGCCCGGCATGGTGATGATGCCGGCCGCCGCCATGGTGTTCATGGTGGGCAGCATGCCGCTGCGCACCGCCTGGCGCACGATCACGCGCAGCGCCGCCTGGCGGTCGTCGCCCAGCGCCAGGCGCGCATCGATGGCCGCGCGCTGGTGCCAGACCGCGGTAAAGGCGCCGTTGAGCGCCAGGCTCGCGGCGTTCATCACATTGCCCAGGATGATGCCGGCCAGCGGGATCGCGTGGCGGGCGTCGTACCAGGGCGTCGGGCGCAAGGCCGTGGTCAGCGCCAGCACGGTTACCAGCAGCGTCGGCAGGCTCACGGCGGCGGCACCGATCAGCGCGTGCCAGGGCCCGGCCAGGCGGCGCTCCTGCCGGCTGCCCACCTCCCGGGCGGCTGCCGCGATCATGGCGGCTACGGTCAACGCGGTTACCAGCGGCGATGACAAGCCAAACACCGTGCGCAGCACCAGGCCGACCAGCAGCAGTTGCACCACCATGCGGCCGGCGGCCCAGAGCAGGCTGCGGTGCACGTCCAGCGACATCACCAGCGAGGCGCCCGCGCCGGCCAGCACCAGCAGGCTGGCCAGCGCCAGGTCATAGGCTGTGAGCGGGATCGGGCTCATGCCGGCACCGCTTCCAGCCCGGCGGCGCCGAGGCGATAGTGCCGGTCCTGCAGGCGTGCCGCCTGCGCGGGATTGTGCGAGACGATCAGCAGCCCTAGCCCCTGCGCCTTGCAGTCGTGCAGCAGCGCTTCGACGGCCAGCGTGGTCTCGGCGTCCAGCGCAGAGGTTGGTTCATCGAGCAGCAGGAAGCGCGGACGGCGCACCAGCGCGCGGATCAGCGCGAGGCGCTGGCGCTCGCCGGTGGACAGGCGGCTCACGGGCGCGCCCAGGATGTCCGCGGGCAGGCGCAGCCGCGCCAGCAGCGCCTGGGCGGCCGGCACGTCCGTCATATGTTCAAGCACGTCGTCGCCCCACCAGCCGGACTCGGCCGCCACGTAAATGACCTGGCGCCGCCAGGCCGGCCCGCTCATGCTCTCGCGCGGGGACTGGCCTAGCCGGACCTGCCCGCGATTGGGATCGAGATCGGCGATCATGCGCAATAGCAGGCTCTTGCCCGCGCCGGATGCGCCGGACAGGATCACGCAACTGCCGGGCGCGACGGTGAGGCTGAAGGGCCCGCGGCCAGCGCCTTCAAGGCCGTTGATGCCCAGGCTGGCGTCGGCATCGCGCATTGACGGCAGTGCGTCAGCGCTGGCGAGGTGGGGCATCGTGTCAGCCGTTGTCATGGGTTGAGCCATCCGCGTGCGATGGGGTAGGCCAGCAGGTGCCGGTAGAGTTGCTCCGCGCGCACCGTGACAGCGGCAAGCAGCGGGCGCGTGAGGGCAGACGTAGCCACGGCCGCGCAGCATGCTGCTATCGCAAATGCGCCGACGATGTCCAGTGGAAAGTGTACGCCGAGGAAGACGCGGGCCCAGCCCGTGAATGCCGCGGCTACCAGCAAGCCGGTCCCGCTCAGGCGTTGGGCCCTGCCGGGCGCGCGCAGCAGGACCAACGCCAGCGTGGCCAGCAGCGTGACGTGGTCGCTCGGGAAGGAGGGGTCGGCGGCATGTGCCAGGTAGGTATGCCCGATGCCCGCCATGAAGGGCCGCGGCATCGGCAGCAGCAGGCCGAGCAGGGTCGAGCAGAGCCCGCCCAGCGCCACGGCCGCCAGGGCGCTCGTCACCATCTGGCGCTCGCCCGGCCGCGCGCGCAGCCAGCCTGCGGCCAGCACCAGCGGCGCGCCTGCGATCAGCCCTTCGGCAAGGAAAGCGGCCACCCAGAGGCCGGCGCCAGACAGCCCGGCGGGGGCGTTCAGGCACTGGAACAGTGTGAGGTTCAGGGCAAGGAGCGTCGGCATCGGGAGCGTTGGATTCTGGCGATGCGACAAGGATAGGGCACAGCGGCTTAAGAAACGCTTAAGGCCGGCTGGCAGGCTGGCCGTGCCCGGTCCGCTCCATGCCGATGTCGTGGACCCGGGCTCGCGGACCCGGGCAAATATCCGGCAAGGCATGAACGAAGTGGGTCCCGCAAGCAGGGCCCCCTTCGCTTTGCATGCTTCGCCGCAGCGTTTTCAGGTTGGAGCCGGCACCCATCTTCGGCACCCTCTGTGGGGGCCGGGTGGGGATGCAAAGCCCGCATGCCTATATGCGTCTCGCGTGTCTATGCATAGACGAAATTCATCCTTCGACGGCCAATTCCATTGCGCTATCGTGAGGGACTTGTCAGCGCGTGCCCAAGACGGCTGCGGTGGCTACGCCCTCTCTCCACACTGTCGCACCAGCAATAGCAGATCGACAGTGTGCTCCGGGAGAGCGGCGCGGATCCGCGCCAGGAATGGCGCACAGGTAAAGAACTTGGCCATTCACGCGGGCTTGCTGCTTGCCTGACGCATGGCCGGCAATGAAATGCGCCCCGCGCGTGAAACCACAAACCATCGATATCGACAGGAGGTTCATCCCATGGCTACACCGCTGAAAGTGGTCGCCGTCAACGGCAGCGCGCAGCAGCCCTCGCGCACGCTCGCGCTCGTGCAGGCACTGCTCACGGAGCTGGATAGCCGGCTGCATTTGCAAAGCCATATCGTCAATCTCGGCGACATCGCGCGTCCGCTGGGCGCGGCGCTGTCGCGCGCGGAGCTGCCGGCCGAGATTGAAAACCAGCTGGTCGCCATCGAGTCCGCGGACCTGCTGGTGGTGGCCGCGCCGGTGTATCGCGGTTCTTATCCCGGCCACTTCAAGCACCTTTTCGACCTGGTGGGGCAGCAAGCGCTGGTGGACAAGCCGGTGCTGCTGGGGGCGACGGGCGGCAGCGACCGCCACGCGCTGGTGCTGGAGCATCAGTTGCGGCCGCTGTTCGGCTTCCTGCAGGCGCTCACGCTGCCCATCGGCGTGTATGGCAGCCCGGGGGATTTCCACAATTACCAGGTCAGCAGCGCCGCGCTGGCCGAACGCATCCGCCTGGCCGCGGATCGTTGCGCGCCGCTGTTCGAGGCCAGCCGCAAATTGCCGCTGCAGCGCGCGGCTTGAAGGGGAGAACCGCGGCGCTGAATGTCTTCTGGGTTCTTCCCACGCACGGCACAGGAAGTGGCCGCACGGATCAAGGATCGTGATAGACATCATGATAGATATCAAGGAAATCCGGCGCATTGACTGCGCGTCCGATGCGCTGTTCAACGGGCGGCGACTGCGCGCGTTGCCGGTTGCGGAGAACGACACGAGGAAAGCTCCGGAGGCCGGCACATGCGTGATGATGCGCGCGAAAGCGGCCCTGGCTGGCAATCGAGATGCCGCTGCTGACGATCGGGCCGGCGAAGAGGGGCGTGCGCCGGGCGAAATCGAAGACCTGATCGCGTTCTTGAGGGCGCAGCCCCCTGACGAACGGCGCGGTGCGAACGTCAGCCTCACCGATCCGGGGACGGCCGATGCGTTTGTTGCGCCGTTGCTGGCCGCGGCGCGGGACGAAGACCCGTACATCCGCGCCAGCGCGATCCATGCGCTCGGGCACTACGACATGGCGACGCATGCGCAAGCGGCGCAGGCCGTGCATCGGGCGTTGGCGGGCGACCGCGATGCGTCGATCCGGGCGGCCGCGGCTTCGGCCCTGGCGAGCCAGTCGCCGGAGGCCATCCCGGCGCTCATGGTTGCGCCAAACGACGAGGTGGCTGGCGTGCGGCTGCAGGCCGTGATCGCCCTGGGTTCGATGCAGGTGCATCAAGCCATCGACACCCTCGCCGACCGCATCTTCAGCGATCCGGACGAAGAAGTCCGAAATTACGCGGTCAATGCGCTGGGCGAGATGCGGCATGCGGGCGCCACGCAACATCTGATCGACTCGCTCGGCAGCCTCCCGTGGGCGGCGCATCCCGACACCAAGGCCACGCTGCAAAGCCTCTGCCGTGCGCTGAGCGATGCCGAGCCGAACGTCAGGCGCAGCGTCTGCGGCGCGCTCGCCAGCTTGCGCGATGCGCGGGCCGTCCCGTTTTTTGCCGGTGCGCTGAGCGACGGCGACGAGGAGGCTTGGTGCAAGATCATCGAGGCCATCAGCCGCATCGACGCGAAGCACCATGCCGCTGCTGCTTGGACTGCTGGGGGATGACGACGATGCGGTGCGTGGCGAGGCGGCGTTGGCGCTGGCGGCCATCGGTGACGATGAGGCGGTTCCGCCATTGGCGTCGCGGCTCAAGCGTGAGCTTTCGCCGGATGTCCGGCGCCGCATCGTCTGGGCGCTGAGCTTCTTCACGCCCGGCAAGGTGCTGCCGCTGCTGACGGGCAGCTTTGGCGACAGCGATCCCCATGTGCGGCAGCAGGCTGTCCTGGCGCTGGCCGAGATCTGCGTTGTGTCCGGACTGCGCGATCTGCTATCGGCGCTGCCAAAACGGCGCGAGGATGTGAGGCAAGCGCTGGAGGAGGCGATCGAGGCACTCGAAAGCGGCGCGATGCCCGACGAGGGTGGCGGATCCCGTCGCGTCGGCATCGGAACGGTGCATTACGCGTAGCAGCCGTACTGCAAGGAGGAGGACAGTACTTCCCGCCCGGATATCTCGGATGCCATGCCCTTCCTATGCGGCGCTATCCGGCGGCGTGGAACTTGCCGCCAACGATCGCAGGATGTCCCGCCAACTCACGATGCCAACCGGCCGAAACTGCTCGTCGACGACGGGAATGCACGAGACCTGGTGGGCGAGAAATAGTGCAATGGCATCGGCAATCCCGGCCTCCGGGCGCAGCGTTACCGGCTTGCGCGTCATGATCTGGTGCACGCGCTTCTTGAGGGTATTGACGTCCCTGGCCGACTCTACCGTGCTGCCTATAAACGGGCTCATCGCGCGCAGCAGATCGCGGTCCGATACAACACCATGCAGCTTCCCGTCCTCGACGACGAGCAGGTGATGGAACTTCGCCTCGTCGAAGATGTTCTTGATCGTTTCCAACGTGTCGTCGAACACGACGGTGACGAGCTTTTTGGACATGATGCTATCAATACTCACTACTAGCTCCATGTTTGTCTTTTCCTATGGTCGTAAGCGATCCGCATGCGCGTGCGTGCGCCTGGCCGGTCACAGACCCAAGCCGTGATCTTCTCTATCGACCACCCGGGGGAAAACTTGACCCTGCATTCGTTTGCATCGCTGACCGCCTCCATCCGCGCCTGCGCCGGCACGCGCTGGACCTGCTGACATGGTCTGCAGCCGCCGCGTGCTGGCAGCCTCGCATCCGTCCCGACCAGGCGCCGAGGCTTGTGGATTGTGGAATGTGGGCCCATTTCGGCCGCCGTTCTGGTGGCCCCTCATGGAGAAAAGTGAAGAAAACGCCATCGAGATGTGGTTGGTAGGACGTCTCCATCCGGGCTTGGGGGCAGGATGACACACGTCGGAGGCAATGCACTTGCATTGACGCGGTAAGGCAATCGCATTACCGTGCAGGGCATCCACTCCTTTGACCTGAGAGCCCCATGGCTGCCACCCTTGAAGTCGAATCCACGCTGACCGACCGCTATCAGACCACCGTGCCGGAAACCGTGCGCCGCGCCCTGCGGCTGGGCAAGCGCGACAAGATCCACTACACGATCCGCCCCGGCGGCGAAGTCGTGCTGACGCGCGCCGAGGCCCCCGAGGGGGACGATCCGGTGCTGGGCAACTTCCTGAGTTTCCTGGTCCGCGACATCGCCAGCCATCCAGAGCGCCTGCAGGCCGTCGATGCCAGTTTCGTGCGGCGCATCCAGTCGCTGGTCGGTGGCATCGAAGTGGATCTTGATGCCGCCCTTTCGGCTGACGATGAATGAGCGCGAGTCAGCCTGCGCCTTTGATCATCAACGGTTGGACTGTTTTCGCCCATCCGCTGTTTCTCGCTCAACTTGAGGGGCTGACCCGACAAGTCGAAGCGCTCAAGCAAAGAGACCCAACCGGCTACGTGAAGAAGAACGCCAGCAAACGGCTGGCGGCGATCACCAGGCTGGCGTTCGAGGTGATCGCGCAGGACCCGGCACGGCCGGAATACCGGCAGCGCGGCACTCTCGGCGACGATCACAAACATTGGTTCCGGGCCAAGTTCTTTCAACAGTACCGGCTGTTCTTTCGCTACCACGCGCAAAGCAGGGTAATCGTATTTGCCTGGGTCAACGATGAAGACACCAAGCGCGCCTGCGAGAGCAGCGACGACGCCTACCGCGTATTCCGCAAGATGCTGGAAAGCGGCCACCCTCCAGACGACTGGAATCAGCTACTGGCCGAGGCGCGCGCGGAAGACCTGCGCTTGCAGCGGATGGCTGCGGGAGCAGCGCAGGTACAGCCTTGAATCGCCGGAAGGCTTGGCTTGTGAGGCGGGCTCAGCGCGAATCAGTGGTGCCGCGCGGCGCTGGTGGTATGCCGTCGCGGGCCGCGACCAAGGTTGCCGGCGGCGGTGTGCCGGTGATCTTGGGTACGCACTCGGCGTGGAACCAGGCGGCGGTGACGGGCTCGCCTGCCAGCATGCGCTTGATCGGCGGCACGACCTGCTCGCCGATCAGCATGCCGAGCAGCCCGATCAACGCGACCACGGGCGGAGCGGGCGAGCGGACCTGCAGCAGGGCGTAGATGATGCCGACGAGGATGCCGGCGCCAAGCGAAACGATATAGAGCTTCATCGCATTTCCAATATTCTGAGTTCAGTGTGGGTTGCGGATCTCGCGGCATGGGCGGGCCATGGCCAGCTTCAAGCTGCTTTCCCGGCCGCGCGGCGGGCGAGGTCTTCCCATGCCACCAGCACGAAGCCGCCGGCCAGGCCGACATGCTCGAAGAAGGCGTTGGCCAGCATGAACTGCTCGGCTGGCGGCGCCGCCCAGAAGCGGTTGGCCAGCAGGGTCGCCAGCAGCGTGAAGACCGCCAGCGCCAGTGCGCCGAGCCAGCGGTAGAAGCCGCACAGGATCATCAGCGACGCGCCCAGCTCCAGCGCGATCACCGCGGCTGCCAGCGGCGCCGCCGGCGCGAGGCCAAAGTGCTGCATCTCGCCGATGGCGCCGGCGAAGTTCATGACCTTGACCAGGCCGCCTTGCAGGTAGGCGGCGCACAGCGCCAGCAGTGCAAGCCAGCGCAGCCATGCCGGCGGACGCACGGCGCCGGCGGCCGGCGCGAAGGCGGAAGCGGGACGGTTCATGACGATGCTCCCCGGCTCAGAAGGCCCAGCACGAACAGCCCAGCGCGCCCCAGAAGGTACTCTCGTCCGAGGCCGGCACCTCAGCGGTCCATGCCTTCGCGTGCCCATGGCCGTGCAGTCCGCAGGCCGTGGCGCAGCAGGAGGCCGTCACCGCGAGCGGGCGTGCCTGGTAACGGCTGCCGTGGCGCGCCGGTGACCAGTCGGGCATCGCCGGCGGCAGTGCCGGTGCGAGCTTGTCGAAGTCGCCGTCGCCATACACCACCTTGCCACCCAGCACCGTCATCACCGAGGTGATGTCCTGGATCTCGTCTCCGGGCACGCTGAAGTAGTCGGCGGACAGCACCGCCAGGTCGGCCAGCTGGCCGGCCTGGATCTGGCCCTTCTTGCCCTCCTCGGAGGAGAACCAGGTATTGGCTTCGGTCCACAGCCGCAGCGCCGTTTCGCGGTCGAGCAGGTTCGCTTGCGGATACATCGACAGCCCACCCACGGTCTTGCCGGTAGTCAGCCAGTACAGCGACACCCACGGGTTGTACGAGGCCACGCGCGTGGCATCGGTGCCGGCACCGACCTTGACGCCGCGCTCGAGCATGCGCTTGATCGGCGGCGTGGCCTCGGCCGCGCGCGCGCCGTAGCGCTCGACGAAATACTCGCCCTGGTAGGCCATGCGGTGTTGCACGGCGATGCCGCCGCCCAGCGCCGCGATGCGGTCGATGTTGCGGTCGGTGATGGTCTCCGCGTGGTCGAAGAACCAGTGCAAGCCATCGAAGGGCACATCCTTCGCTACCTTCTCGTAGACGTCCAGCGCGCGGGAGATGGTCTCGTTGTAGGTGGCGTGCAGGCGCCAGGGCCAGCGGTTCTCCGCCAGCAGGCGGATCACCGGCTCCAGGTCGCCTTCCATCGACGGTGGCATGTCGGGCCGCTCGACGCGGAAGTCCTCGAAGTCGGCGGCGCTGTAGACCAGCATCTCGCCGGCGCCGTTGTGGCGGTACAGGTCGTCACCCTGGCCAGGCTTGATCTGCTTGGACCAGCCGCTGAAATCGCTGAGCTCGTCCTTGGGCTTTTGCGTGAACAGGTTGTAGGCCAGGCGCACCGTGAGCTGGCCGTCCTTGTGCAGCTCCTCGATGATGTGGTAGTCCTCCGGGTAGTTCTGGTAGCCGCCGCCAGCGTCGATGACGCCGGTCACGCCAAGACGGTTCACCTCGCGCATGAAATGGCGCGTGGAGTTCTTCTGGTATTCGGGCGGCAGCTTGGGGCCCTTGGCCAGCGTGGCGTAGAGGATGGTGGCGTTTGGCTTGGCGAGCAGCAAGCCGGTGGGATTTCCCGCCTTGTCGTGCACGATCTCGCCGCCCGGCGGGTTCGGCGTGTCCTTGGTATAGCCCACGGCGCGCAGGGCGGCGCCGTTGAGGATGGCGCGGTCGTACAGGTGCAGGATGAACACCGGCGTGTCCGGCGCCGCCGCGTTCAGCTCCTCGATGGTCGGCAGGCGCTTTTCGGCGAACTGATGCTCGGTGAAGCCGCCGACCACGCGTACCCACTGCGGCGCGGGCGTGCGCGCCACCTGGTCCTTGAGCATGCGCATGGCATCGGCCAGCGAGCGCACGCCATCCCAGCGCAGCTCCATGTTGTAGTTCAGCCCGCCGCGAATGATGTGCATGTGGCTGTCGATCAGCCCGGGAATGGCGCGGCGGCCTTGCAGGTCGACCACCTTGGTGGCGGCGCCGGCCAGTTGCATGATCTCGTGCCGGGTGCCGACGGCGATGAACTTGCCGTCGCTGATGGCTACGGCTTCGGCCTGCGGATTGGCGCGGTCGAGCGTGGCGAACTTGCCGTTGACGAGGATGAGCTCGGGCGTGCTGGTTTGGGTCATGGCGAAACTCCGGCTGGCGGCTGCCGCGCCGAGCGCGGCGGCGCCGGCAATGAACTGTCGGCGGGTCAGTGAGGCAAAAGGCGAGGAGGACAGGGAGGCATCGGATGCGCACAGGCCGTCCCGGCCTGTCTGCTGGTCGCGGGACGGCATGTTATCAGGCCGAGAGGAAGGCCAGCAGGTCGGCGTTGACCTTGTCGGCTTGCACCACGCACATGCCATGCGAGGCGCCCGGGTAGACCTTCAGCGTGGCGTTCTTGACGATCTTGGCGCTGAGCTTGGCCGCATCGTCGATCGGCACGATCTGGTCGTCATCGCCGTGCAGGATCAGCGTGGGCACGTCGATCTTCTTCAGGTCCTCGGTGTAGTCGACTTCCGAGAACTCCTTGATGCACAGGTACTGGCCCAGGATGCTGCCGGTCATGCCCTGCGCCCAGAACGCATCGATGGTGCCTTGCGAGACCTTGGCGCCGGGACGGTTGAAGCCGAAGAAGGGCACCGCCAGATCCTTGAAGAACTGCGAGCGGTTTTCAGCCGTGCTCTTGCGGATGCCGTCGAACACGTCCATCGGCAGGCCGCCGGGGTTGGACGGGGTCTTGACCATGATCGGCGGCACCGCGCCGATCAGCACGGCCTTGGACACGCGCTTGGTGCCATGGCGCCCGATGTAGTGGGCCACCTCGCCACCGCCGGTGGAGTGGCCGACCAGCGCCGCGCCCTTCAGGTCCAGGGCTTCGATCAGCGCGGCCAGGTCGTCGGCATAGGTGTCCATGTCGTTGCCCTTGGCGGGCTGGTCGGAGCGGCCATGGCCACGGCGGTCATGCGCGATCACGCGAAAGCCGTGCTGCACCAGGAACAGCATCTGCGCGTCCCAGGCGTCGGCGTTCAACGGCCAGCCGTGCGAGAACACGACCGGGCGGCCGGTGCCCCAGTCCTTGTAGTAGATCCGGGTGCCATCCTTGGTAGTGATGGTGTTCATGCTGCTTGCTCCGGTATGGTGGGGTGCGGCGTGGCCCTGCGGCTTGCCGGCGGCAACGGCGGCGGTGCTGCCCAGGGCCGCGAGGGCGGCGGCGCCGGCCGTGCTGGCGCCGGATACCAGCAACTCGCGCCGCGATGGGTTCAGGGCTATGCCTTGCTGATTGGATTGCGCGCTCATGCTTGTCTGCCCGAGAGATAAGGGTGGTGTTGTGGGCGAATCAGCGTGCCGGCACCGGCGCGAGCGAGGCGTGCGGCGTGGCGGTACGTTGCTCGGCCTTGTGCACCATGGTGTAGGCGTAGTCCACGCCCATGCCGTAGGCGCCCGAGTGTTCCTTGGCCACCTTCATCACGGCGTCATAGGTGTCGCGGTGGGCCCAGTCGCGCTGCCATTCGAGCAGCACCTGCTGCCAGGTCACCGGCACCACGCCGGCCTGCACCATGCGCTGCATGGCGTAGTCGTGCGCTTCCTTGGTGGTGCCGCCGGAGGCGTCGGCCACCATGTAGATCTCGTAGTCGCCTTCGAGCATGGCGCACAGGGCAAAGGTGGTGTTGCAGACCTCCGTCCACAGGCCGGCGACGATGACCTTCTTGCGGCCGTTGGCGGCCAGCGCGTCGCGCACCTTCTGGTCGTCCCATGAGTTCATCGAGGTGCGTTCCAGCGTCTGCTGGCCGGGGAATACGTCCAGCAACTCGGGATAGGTGAAGCCGGAGAAGGATTCGCTTTCCACCGTGGTGATGGTGGTGGGGATGTTGAAGATCTTGGCGGCCTTGGCCAGTCCGACCACGTTGTTCTTCAACACCTGGCGGTCCATCGACTGCACGCCGAAGGCCATCTGCGGCTGCTGGTCGATGAAGATCAGCTGGCTGTTTTGCGGGGTCAGTACTTCGAGCTTGGCGTTGGTCATGATTTCTTCCTGAAGTTGGGTTGGCGGGATCGTGCCGGCATGGCGCGGCACAGGCGACGGCCGATCCCCGGTCGGGTGCGGCGCGGGAGTGTGGCGGATCTCTGCACAAGCACCTCGAACAAAGGTTAAGGCTGCATGATGCTCGTCGCCATTGTCTTTTCGTATTAGTCAACCGCTGTCGGGGCGTACATGGGCATGGTGAGCGCCGCTCATGCGCGGATCAACGGCCCGAGTCCGGGAATCCAGCGGAATTCCTGTCCTTTGACGCCGATAAGGCCAGGACCCGGAGAAGCGACGTGCGCGGCGCCGATCCAAACGCCGACCTGCGCTGCGCTGCGTCTGCGTTTGAGGCCCGGCCAGGCCAGGCAGCCTGGCCAATACCGGATTGCCAGGAGGATCAGCGTAAGGCTAGGCGCGGGGGAAGGGGGCGTCTATTGCCCTTTGGTATGAGGCGATCATACCGGCGAGCTGTCGCATCGCCATGGGCCGGCGGCGGCGGTAAAGGCTTGCGGCCTGCCAGTTTTGTGTTGGCGCTCTCACCTTACGTCGAAGTCTTTTGCCATTTGGGCCCGGCCCAGGTGCGGACGCCCGGCTTCGGTCAGACCGAGGCGATGCGTGGCTCGCCGCAGTAGCTGCCGCCCCGGGCGCGATTCCATGCGGGCGATTGCGCGACTCAGTACGGAAGGTGTGTCTTGCGCAACAAACCGGACACAGGGCGGAGGAATGATGAGGAATAGGCGCAACCGTGAAAACCGGCGACGGTGAATGGAGGATGCTGCGCTACGCGCGGCGCGACATCTTGATCGATTGGCCGTTCGGCGGACGTCAGCAGTGTCGGCGTGAGTTGCGCCGATCTCTCGTGCACGGTCTCGACCCTGGTCCCCGAGGAATGGTTGCGCTTGCGCGCTCAGAGTTTAAACAGGCGCAGGCGTCCGGCGCGCGCCTCAATCTCCTTCGGTGCCACTTTCCAGAGTCGTCCCAGCGCCGCCCAGCCGCTGAACACATCGACGGTGCGCTCGATCACTGCCTTGGGGCCGGTCACATCGAATTTCTTGCCGAAACCGATGAGGTCGTCCACGGTGAAATTGTCTGCCTTGCCACCGATGGTCATCTGGTGCTGCAGCGTGTAACCCGTGCCTGCGGAGAACGTCAGGTCATAGGCCGGTGACAGGCTCCATTCGCCGGTGGGTGACATCAGGAAAGCGAAGTTCTTCACGTGGTCGTCCTGGTTGCGCCCCACGACATTGAAGATCATCCGGCGGTAAGCTTCCTCAATCGCTGCATGGGGCATCTGGAAGGCCCGGATCCGGCGGAAGTACTGGTCATAGCTGTAGGCGCGCGGGATGTTGTAGTCGATGTGCGTGAGGCCGGCCAGGCTGTGCATATGCACTCGGCCACCGTCTTCGCTGCGATCGAATCGCTTGGTCAGGAAGTGGAATCTGCCGTTGTCCTCTTCGATGAAGTCGACCGGCGCCATGTCGATGCCGAGTTCTTTCGCCAGGAGAGCGTAGGTATATTCAACCCGGTTGAAAGGCTGGGCGTGATGGTCATTCGGGTTGGCTGACTCGACGCCGCCGAACTTGATCAGCCAGCTTTCCTCGCCCTTGCGCGGTTTGACGAACGCGGAACGGATCTGCTTGTCCCGACGGTTCCAGAGAATCAGCGCCTTGGCCCGCGCGCCGCCCGCGCTTGCGCCAATCCGCATCAGTTCCTGGATCGCGCCATCCTGTTCGCCGGCCACGAGCTTGCGCGCGGCCTCCACCAGTGCGCCAACCTCAAGGGCTTCGCTCTCGCCTGCCGTCGCCCGCCGGTCGATCCTGGGCCGGAACTCGAGCGCCCCCATTGCGCGGTCGCCGATATAAAGCAGGCGCTGAACCGGACTCATCGCCTTGTCAGGCTCGCCTCGGTCCTCGAAATACTTCTTGATGATCAGGTTGCCGAAGGTGTCCGGCAGCGCGTCCGCCAGGACGCCAGGCAGACCCAGAAACGCGTTGACCCGCCGCAGTTCGGGAAATTCGAACGTGCCAGACTGGGGTGGCAGGAACTCCGGGGAAATGCTCGGCCCCCCGGTGCCCAGGTACTCCAGGTCATAGTTGAAGCCGATCCGGCCGCTATCGAACTCAGTGACGACACCCACGGCCTGACCGCGCATGAGGACATGGGCGCTGGCGATAACGCCTTGTACCGGACGGGCGCGCTGCGGCGAGCGCGACTTTCTTTGCGTCACCAAACTAGCGCTCCTTGGGCTTATAGGCGCGCTTGCGGACTTCGCCTCGCGCAGACAGCGCTTCGCTTGATGGCAAGGTATCCGGGAAGGCTGCGTCCAGGCTGCCGATCATGCTCAGCGCTCGCAACACCTTTACCAGCGTGGATACGCGCACATCCCGTCCGGCCTCCAGGTCGCCCAGGGCGGTCCGGCCGATGCCGGCGCGCTTCGCCAGGTCTTCGATCGTGAAGTTGCGTTCTATGCGCTTGGAGCGCAGGCGGACCCCGATTTCAGCGGCAATTTCATCACCTGTCGATGTGCTTCGAATAGCAGGCATAACGTATTTAATATTGTCATTGCGCCTGTAAAGGCGGTTATTTTGTACGGTAGTACAATCAGGGTGATATGTCAAGACACGCGCCGATAAGCTTGCTATAGCGGGCGTATTGTGCCTGAGACGACATAACTACCGGAATAGAAGGCGTAACGATGCAATAAGCGGTGTGGTGTAGGCCCCGCCGCATGGGGCTATCGCACCGATGCGACTCTAGGCTTCGCACGCGCAGGCAAATGTCTCGCGCCTGACGGAGCCGATAGTCAGCAGGGCATCAAGACGTAGCAGGTGGTTTCCCCGCTCAGACCACACGATGCGGCAGGCCTGCTGCGAGAGGCCAGATACGCCCATGCGTAGGTATTTGTACTTGGTTGCAACGAGCATCTATTGCAACGAGAATCGTTTGTCAATATCTACTGATTTTTGAAGCCTGATATGCCAGCCTCGGATCATCCCATCCTCGAGTACCTGTCGTTCCGCCTCGATCGCCTGAGCGAGTTGAGCAAAGCGGCGGGTTCGCAATATTACGAGAACGAATTCGGCGTCACGGTGCGGGATCTGCGCGTGCTGCGGCTGGTTGCGCTGGAGCCAGGCCTGACCCTGGGCCGGCTCATCGAGCTTTCCTTGCTAGAGAAGACGCTGGTGTCGAAGCTCGTCAGTGCACTGGTGCGGCAAGGGCTGCTGAGGCGGCAGATCGGCGAAGTCGATGCCCGGCAGATAAATCTGTTCCTGAGCGCCGAGGGCGAGAGCATGGTCAAGCGCACCTACGAGCGCGGCAACACGCTCGAAAAGGATTTTCTTGCGACGCTGACCGAGGCCGAGCTCAAGATTTTCAATCGCTGCATCGACAAGTTGACGGATACGCTGGAGCGCCGCGCGAAGAATGCCGGCAGCGACGATCCGGGCAGCGCCAAGCCCAAGCGGGCCGCATAGATTCTTCATTCCCGCGGAGGGATATCCATGCTCTATCAATCGTTCAGGGGGTGGGCGGCCGCCTTGCTGATCGCAGCCGCCGCCGGCACCGCCGGCACCGCGGGCGCGCAAGCGCCGGTCAGCACACTGCGCACGGTGCCGACATCGGATCTCAAGGTGCTCGACCCGATCTGGACCACGGCCACTATTTCGCAGAATCATGGCTACATGATCTATGACACGCTGTTCGGGCTGGACGCGCAAGGCAAGGTGCAGCCGCAGATGGTGGACAAGTTCACTGTCGGCAAGGACAACCGGACCTGGAATTTCACGCTCCGTCCGGGCTTGGCGTTCCACGACGGCAAGCCGGTGACGGGAGACGATGTTGTCGCTTCCCTCTCGCGATGGGCCAAGCGCGATGCGCTCGGCCAGCGTATGTTCGCCGCGCTGGAAGCGATCGAGGCGGTTCCTCCCAACGGCTTCCGGCTTGTCTTTCGCCAGCCGTTCCCGCTGGTGCTGGATGCCCTTGCCAAGCCGAACACCAGCGCGCCGTTCATCATGCCCAAGCGGGTGGCCGAGACGCCGGCCGACAAGCAGATCGACGACTACACCGGGTCCGGCCCCTTCATCTTCAAAAAGGATGAATTCCGTCCTGGCGAGAAGGTGGTTTATGTCAGGAACGCGCAATACCGCCCGCGCTCGGAACCCCCGTCGGGCACGGCCGGAGGCAAGCGGGTCTATGTGGACCGTGTCGAATGGGTCATCCTCAAGGACGAGCAGACGCAGGTCAACGCGCTGCTCAGCGGCGAGGTGGACATGCTCGAACTGTTGCCGTCCGGGCAGTATGACGCGCTACGCAAGAATGCTGCGATAGCGCTGCTGAAGCTGGCTGGCGGCATGGCAACCCTGCACCTGAACCATCTCGTTGCGCCGTTCAACGATCCGCGCATCGCGCGGGCGGCATTGCTTGCCATCAACCAGGACGCGATGATGCGCGCGCAATGGCTTCACCGCGAACTCTATAGCACCTGCGTCTCGATCTACCCCTGCGGCACGATGTATGCCAGCCAGAATGCCGGCGGCTTCACCGGCAAGCCGCAGTTCGAGAAGGCCAGGCAGTTGCTCAAGGAGGCGGGCTACAACGGCAAGCCGGTGGTGTTGCTCTATCCATCCGACCTCGCCTCTCTCAACAAGTATCCCGTCGTCTATGCGCAGTTGCTAAAGCAGGCCGGATTCAACGTGGATCTGCAGACCATGGACTGGTCCACCCTGATCACGCGCCGGGCGAAGAAGGATGCGCCCGACAAGGGCGGATGGAATGCCTTCATCAGCGTGTGGCCGGATGCCACGCTACTCAACCCGATGTTCATGTCCTTCCTCACGGGGAACGGCGAGAAGGGGTGGTTTGGCTGGGCCACCGACAACAAGCTGGAGGAACTGAAGTCGGCGTTCTCTGGCAGTGCCGATCCGGCTGAGCGAAAGCGCCTGGCCGAAGAGATCCAGTTGCGCGTCTACGAGACCGGGTTGATGGCGCCGATTGGCAAGGGCTGGCTGACAACGGCGGTGCGCAAGGGCGTAGTGGACGGCGTGGTGCCTGCGCCGGCGTTCGTGTACTGGAACATCCGCAAGCACTGAGCGGACAGCCTCGACAGCACGCCGCGCAGCCCGGCGCGACTCCCTCCATGACTTCGTCCCGAACGGCACCCGTTCGTCGGGTGCCCCTGCGAACAATGTTCTGAGTTGACCATGGCCTTCTTCGTGTTGCGTCGCTTGATCGCGACCTTGCCCGTCCTCGTGATCGTGGCTTTCATTGTCTTCCTGATGTTGAGGCTGACGCCGGGAGACCCTGCCGCGGCGATCGTCGGCGACGCCGGCACGGCTGCCGACATCGCACGAATCCGGCTGCAACTCGGGCTGGACCAGTCGCTCGCCCACCAGTTCCTGGCCTGGGCGGCCCGCCTTGTCCACGGCGACCTGGGTGAATCGTTCTACCTGAAGCGCAGCGTCAGCGAGCTGATCGCGCAGCGGCTCGAGCCGACGGTGGCGCTCGCGGGGGTGACGATCACGCTGGCGGTACTGATCGCGGTGCCGCTCGGGGTGCTTGCCGCGTGGCGGCATGGTGGCTGGCTGGACCGGTGCCTGATGAGTTTTTCGGTCCTCGGTTTTTCGATTCCGGTGTTCGTGGTCGGCTATCTGATGATCTGGGGTTTTTCGCTCAAGCTCGGCTGGCTGCCGGTGCAGGGATACGCACGCCTCTCCGAGGGCCTGGGCGCCTGGCTGCGTCAGCTGGTGGTGCCCGCCGTGACGCTGTCAATCGTCGACATCGCGCTGATAGCGCGCGTCACGCGTGCCGCGGTTGCCGAAGCGCTGACCGAGGATCACGTGCGCACGGCGCGTGCCAAAGGCATCCCCGAGTATCGGGTGCTGATCCGGCATGCATTGGCCAATGCGGCGGTGCCCATTGTCACGGTGATCGGCGTGGGCGTCGCGCTGCTAGTCGGCGGCGTGGTCATCACCGAGACGGTGTTCGCCATTCCAGGCCTGGGCGCATTGACCGTGGAAGCCATCCTGTCGCGCGACTATCCGGTAATCCAGGGTGTGACGCTGTTTTTCTCCTTCGTCTACGTGCTGGTCAATCTCCTGGTCGATCTCAGCTACATCTTTTTCGATCCGCGTATTCGCTATTGAACATCGCTATTGAGCTATTGAGCTATTGAGCAGTTGAGGTTCCGACATGTCCACCGATTTCCTCTCAAGCAGCCTCCCGGCCCTGCGGGCGTCCGGGCCGGCGCGCCGTCCCTCCTTGTGGCGCCTGGCGTTGTGCAATACCAGTGTGCGCCTCGGCTTGGGCGCCCTGATCCTGTTGGCGCTCCTCGCGGCCGGCGCGCCATGGCTTTACACCATCGATCCCACGTCCATGGATCCGGCCGCCGCCAATCTGGCGCCGCTCACGCATGGCGAGTTCCTCAGCCTTAGCGCCGCCGAACCGATCCAGCGCTGGTTCCTGTTCGGCACCGACAGCCTGGGCCGGGACGTCTGGAGCCGCGTCCTGTACGGGACACGCGTTTCGCTGGCCGTAGGCGGTGCGGTTGCGGTGTTGTCGCTGTGCCTGGGGCTGGCGATCGGGGCGTTCTGCGGCTATTTCAGGCGCGTCGACGGGTTGGTGATGCGCGTGATGGACGGCATGATGGCCATTCCGGGCACCCTGTTCGCCATCGTTCTGGTGGCTTTGTGGCGACCGAGCCTGATGACGGTGATCTTCGCCATCACCGTGCCCGAGATACCCCGCGTCGCGCGACTGGTGCGATCGGTGGTGCTGACGGTACGCGAAGAGCCGTACGTGGAGGCTGCCATCGCGCTCGACAGCACGGTGCCTGCCCTGATGTTCCGCCATATCCTGCCTAATGCCATCGGGCCCTTGATCGTGCAAGGCACGTACGTTTGCGCCGCCGCCATGCTGGTGGAGGCCGGCATGTCGTTTCTTGGCATCGGATTGCCGCCGGAGATCCCGACCTGGGGAAACATCATGGCCGAGGGCCGGTCGCAGTTCAACAGCTATCCCCATACCGTATTGCTGCCGGGCCTGTTCCTCGCGGCAAGCGTGCTGGCCGTCAATATGCTGGGCGATGGGCTGCGCGACACCCTAGACCCTAAATTCAGCAAGCGCGGGAGGTAAAGGATGCAGGCCATGGAACGGACGACAGTGACGGGTACCGGACCGGTACTGGCGGTGCGGGACCTCTGGGTCACGCTGCCGGCCGGCAGTGACCGGCCGCTGGCGGTGCGGCACATCAGCTTCGAGGTGGCGCCGGGCCGCATCATGTGCCTGCTCGGTGAATCCGGTTCCGGCAAGTCAGTGATCGCCCAGGCGGTCATGGGGCTGCTGCCGCCCACGCTCAAGCCATGCGCGGGACGCATCGAGCTTCTGGGCGAGAACTTGCTTGAAGCCAGCACGCGGCGCCTGCGCGCGCTACGCGGGGTTGCCATGGCGATGGTGTTCCAGGAGCCGATGACGGCACTCAACCCGGTGATGACCTGCGGCGCGCAGGTGGACGAGGTACTGGCCTGGCATACCGATCTGCGGCCGGCAGAGCGCCGCGCGCGCATCCTGGAGATCTTCGCGCGCACGCGGCTGCCCGAGCCTGAGCGGATCTACAGCGCATATCCGCATCAGTTGTCCGGCGGACAGCGCCAGCGGATCGTGATCGCGATCGCGATGATTCTCAGGCCGGCGCTGCTGATCTGCGATGAGCCGACCACCGCGCTGGATGTCACGACCCAGGCCGAAATCCTCAAGCTGATCCGCGAATTGCAGGCCGAGAGCGGCACCGCCGTGCTGTTCATCACCCACGATTTCGGCGTGGTCGCGGAGATTGCGGACGATGTCGCGGTACTCCAGCTGGGAGAGCTGATCGAGCAGGGCCCGAAGGAAGCCGTGCTGCGCCGCCCGCAGGAGCCTTACACGAAGATGCTGCTCGGCGCGGTTCCCCGGTTGCGCCCTGCCGGTCGGCCGGAAGTCAAGGCGGCGGCGCCGCTGCTCAAGGCGAGCGGCCTTGCCAAAACCTATGTGACGGGAAACTGGCCCGCCAGGCGCGGGATCGTGCAGGCGGTGCAGGATGTCGCGCTGGCGGTGCACGCCGGCGAGACGGTGGGCATCGTCGGCGAATCGGGATCGGGAAAATCGACGGTGGCACGCTGCATCGCGCGGCTGATCGAGCCGTCCGCCGGCGAGATCTGGGCGCAGGGGCGCTCCATGGCCAAAGCGGCGAAACGCGACATATCCGCCTTCCGGCGCACGGTCCAGGTGGTGTTCCAGGATCCCTACCGTTCCTTGAACCCGCGCCAGACGGTGGGCGCATCGATCGTGGAAGGCCCGCTGAACTTCGGCGTGCCGGCGCGCCAGGCCTGGGCCCGCGCGGAGGAGCTCATGCACCTGGTACGCCTGAACCCGGATGCGCTGCAGCGCTATCCCAGCGAGTTTTCGGGCGGGCAGCGCCAGCGCATCTGCATTGCGCGCGCGCTCGCCTGCGACCCCGAGGTGCTGATCGCGGACGAGGCCGTGTCCGCGCTTGATGTTTCCGTGCAGGCCCAGATCATCGCGCTGCTCAACGACATCCAGCAGCGGCTGAAGCTCGGCATTCTGTTCATTACGCACGACCTGCGCGTCGCCAGCCAGATTTGCGACCGCGTGATCGTCATGCGCCAAGGGCGCATCGTCGAGCAGGGAAGCGCCCGCGATATTTTCCTTTCGCCCAGGCAGCCGTACACGCAAGCCCTGCTTGCGGCCGCGCCGGGCCAGGACTACGAATTCGGTGCCGGCTGATGCACCTTCACCCAGCAACGACACCATGACAACCGTGACGACCGCACTCAATGAACTGAGTGCCACGACGATGCTCGACCTCTACGCCAGCAAGGCACTATCGCCAGTGGAGGTGACGCAAGCCGTTCTGGCGCGCACGGAAACCTGAGCGCGTCGCGTGACGCTGAAATCGACCCAACCGAAGGAGCAAAGATGCGGCTGCTGCTTGCCTCGTTCAAACACGAGACCAACACGTTTTCACCGGTTCCCACGCCGTTCCAGCGTTTTTTTCGCGACGGTGCGGTCCTTGGCGGCGCCGAGGCGATCGCCGCGCGGCGTGGCACAGGCACCGCGATGGGCGGCTTTATCGAAGTGGCGCAACGCCTTGGCGCCCACATGGTGGTGCCGGTGGTGGCCGAAGCATCTCCAAGCGGCCCGGTCGATCCGCAGGCCTACGAGCGCATCTGCGGGCTGATCGTGCAGGCGGCGGCCAGCGAGGCATTCGACGGCATCCTGCTGGACTTGCACGGCGCCATGGTGACGCCCGATTACGAGGACGGGGAGGGCGAACTGCTGCGGCGCCTGCGAGACGTGCAGCCGGATACGCCGATCGGCGTCACGCTGGACATGCACGCCAACCTGTATCCGGAGATGATCTCCCGCGTCACCGTGCTGACCGGATATCACACTTACCCGCACGTCGACATGGCAGCCGCCGGCAAGCGCGCCGCGGAACTGTTGTGCCGCGCCATCCAGGGGGAAATCCGTCCGGTATTGGCATGGGATAACCGTCCCATGCTCCCGCATGTGATGCGCCAGGGCACGCACGCCGAGCCCAATCGCTCCTTGCAGGCATCGTGCATCGCGCTCGAACAGGCGGGTTGCGGCATTCTCGCCGCCTCAATGTTCACCGGATTTCCCCACGCCGATGTCCGCAATGCGGGCCTGTCCGCGGTCATCTGCGCCGATGCGGACGGCGTCGGCGCCTGGCAGGCCTGCCAGGCGCTGCTGGGCCAGGCATGGGAGCAGCGCTCCCGTTTTCTCTATCATGGCGCGCCGCTGGCCGAAACCGTCGCCCGCGCCAATGCGGCCGAAGGCAGCCCGGTAGTGCTGCTGGACCACTGCGACAATGTGGCGTCGGGCGGCACGATGGATACCACCGCGGTTCTCCGGGAGGTGCTTCGGCAAGAACTCACGGACGCCGTCTTCTATGCGATTCACGATCCCCTTGCTGTCGAAGAGGCGATTCTGGCCGGCATCGGCAACGAGGTCTCGCTTGCGCTTGGCGGGCGGACCGCCCTGCAGGCAACGGGGGATCGCAATGAGCCCATCCGGCTCACCGCGCGCGTGCGTCTTATCAGCGATGGGCGTTTCCATCTGCGCGGCCCCATGAATGCGGGCGTGGAGGTGAGCACCGGCAAGACGGTTGTGCTGGACACCGGTACGATCCAGGTCGTCGTGGTCTCCTCGCACATGGAACCCTTCGATCTCAGCTGCTTCCAGGCACTCGGCATCGATCCCGCGCGCAAGAAGTTCCTGGTGATGAAGAGCCGCGTTCACTGGCGCGCCGGCTTTGGCGACCTGGCGGCGCATGTCTTCGAGTGCGACAGCATTGGCGTGACGACTTCCGATTTCGGCAAGCTGACTTTCGAGAACGTGCGGCGGCCGATCTATCCCCTTGACGACATCTAGGGTGGCAGGCAGGCCAGCCTGACTCGCCGCGGCGTCCGGCAGCGGCGGTCGACCGAGGGCAGGGCAGCCGGGACTGCGCATCGGCCGGCCTCCAAAGCGAACTCGCGCGACGTCGCGATAGCGCTGCACAGCAGCCACCTATTCACCCACCTCCATGACTGCCCCAAGCGGGTTCACATCCTTGCCCGAGCATGCCCGGATTTCGGTCCGCGTGGAAGATGCCCGCACGGCCCGGAGGCAGACGCTCAAGTCATAACATTTGCTCAACGCCTTCACACATATTGGCATAGGACGTGCTGGCATATCGCTCACTACACTACCGGGATCTAAACAGCACGAACCGACAGGAGTGTCATGGGCGATTTTGATCTGGTGGTACGAGGCAGACTTGTGGAAGCGCACGGCGTGGTGGACGATGGCTGGCTGGCGGTACGCGAGGGGAGGGTTGCGGCACGCGGCACCGGTGCGGCGCCGGCTGCGCGCGATACGGTGGATGCGCGTGGTCAATGGGTCTTGCCCGGGGTCATCGATGGACAGGTCCACTCGGGCAGCCAACGCGACCAGGAAGGTCTGGGCTGGGCATCCCGCGCGGCCGCCGCCGGTGGCGTGACGGTGATGGTCGACATGCCCTACGACGACCCCGAGCCGGTCGCGGCGCGCGCCCAACTGGACGCCAAGATCGCACAAGCCGAGCGGGACTGCCATGTGGACGTGGCCCTGTTTGGCACGTTGAATGCCACCCACGGCCTGCAGGCCGCCGCCGGGCTGATCGAGGGCGGCGTCTGCGCCTTCAAGTTTTCGACCTTCGAGGCCACGCCCGGGCGTTTCCCCCGCGTCGCGGAAGATGATCTCTATGAGGCCTTCCGCCTGATCGCGCCAACGGGGTTGGCCTGCGGTGTCCACAATCAGATGCAGGAGCTGACGCGCAAGAACATCGCCCGCATGACCGAAGCGGGCGACACCGGCTGGGATGCCTTCCTGCGTGCCCACACGCCGTTGATCGAGAACCTGGCAACCGGCATCATCTATGAGATCGGCGCGCAAACCGGCGCGCGCGCGCATGCCGTCCATGTGTCCACGTCGCGCGGCTTCGAGCTGTGCAATATGTACCGCCGCGCGGGCCACCACGCCAGCATCGAAACGTGCGTGCAATACCTCATGCTGAACCACGAGGAGCATACGCGCCGCTTCGGCGCCAGGACCAAGCACTATCCGCCGATTCGGCCCAAAGCCGAGGTGGACTTGTTGTGGACGCACATCGCGCGTGACGAGTGCACCTTCGTCTCTTCGGACCACGTCAGCTGGGGGCTGGAGCGCAAGCAGGATCCCAATGTGTTCAAGAATGCGTCTGGCGGGCCGGGTCTGGAAACGTTGCTGCCCGCCTTCTGGACCGGCTGCGAAGAGCATGGCATCACGCCGGCCATGGTGGCCAGGCAGCTCTGCCGGAACCCCGCGCGCCACTTCCTGCTGGACGACCGGAAGGGCTCGCTGGCGGTTGGCTACGATGCCGATATCGTGATCCTTGCCCCCGAGCGCCATGCCTTCGATCCCTCCGGCAGCCTGTCGGCCGTGCAATGGAGTGCGTTCGAAGGCCGCGAGTTCAGCGTGCGCGTGGCCGGCACCTGGTGCCGCGGCCAACAGGTCTACGACGGCAAGCGCATCGTCAACAACCCGGGCGATGGCCGTTTCCTGCGCCCCTACGCGGCTTGAGCCCGCATCGCCTGTCACTACGCATATTGGAATCCATGTCGAATACTCTCCCTCCCTTGAATGCCGAGCGCCTGTGGGCGCGGGTCGAAACGCTGTCGCGCATGACGCAGCCCGAGGTTCCCTGGACCCGCCGGGCTTTTTCGCCGATGTTTGCGCAAGCGCGCGCCTGGCTGCGCCAGGAGTTCGAAGCCGCTGGCCTGGCGGTGCATCAGGACGCCGGCGGCAACCTCGTGGGCCGGCGCGCCGGGCGCGATCCGCAGCGCAAGCCGATTGTCACGGGGTCGCATTGCGACACGGTGGTCGGCGGTGGGCGCTTTGACGGCATCATCGGCGTGCTGGCTGGCATCGAGGTCGCGCATGCGATGCACGAGCATGGCGTCACGCTGGCGCACCCATTCGAGGTAATCGACTTCCTGTCGGAAGAACCCAGCGACTACGGCATCTCCTGCGTGGGCAGCCGCGCGCTGTCGGGCCAGCTTCCTGCGGATATGTTGTCGGCCAGCGATGCGAAAGGGGAAACGCTCGCCGAAGGCATACGCCGTATCGGTGGCGACCCGGCGGCGCTGGGCGCGCCCCTGCGCGGCGCCGGCGGCACCGCGGCATTCGTGGAACTGCACATCGAGCAAGGGCCGGTGCTGGAAACCCGCAAGCTGCCGATCGGCGTGGTGACCAACATCGTGGGCATTCGCCGCGCGCTGATCACGGTCAAGGGCCAGCCTGACCACGCCGGCACCACACCGATGGACATCCGGCGCGATGCGCTGGTCGGTGCCGCGCGCATCATCGATGCCGCCCACCGTCACGCCAGTGCGCTCAGTGGAAATCCGCACTACGTCGTTGCCACCATCGGCCGCATCGCGATGACGCCGAATGTGCCCAATGCCGTGCCGGGCCACGTGGAACTGATGCTGGAGCTTCGCAGCGACAGCGAGCAGGTGCTGGGCAGTTTCCCCGAGGCGCTCATGGCTGGCGTGGCGCCCGACATCGCCGCGCTGCGGCTCAGCGTGGATATGTCGCCGGTCAGCCGGGCGCGGCCCACCGACTGCTCGCCAGTGGTCATGGATGCGGTGGAAGCTGCCGCCAACCGGCTCGGCTATGCCTCGATGCGCTTGCCAAGCGGTGCGGGCCACGACGCGGTGTATATGGCACCCACGGGCCCGATCGGCATGATCTTCATTCCTTGCCTGAATGGCCGCAGCCATTGCCCGGAAGAATGGATCGACCCCTCGCAGCTGCTCGATGGCACACGCGTGCTGTATCAGTCCGTGCTGGAACTGGACACGGTACTCACTCGCGCCTGACGTGTCTGATGCAGTGCCTGATGCGTGCCGGCATCCTGTGGATGCCGGCACGCAAGCTTCGCTGCCAGCAATCTGTCAGCTTGCTGGAACTCTGGAACGCTAGAACTTGTGCCTTGCGCCGACTGCGAAGCTGGCGCCGCCCGCCTGGTCCGTGATCTTGTCGTACATTGCCACCGCGTACAGGTCGGTCCGCTTGGACAGCAGGTAGTCGTAGCCGAGCGATACCGTGTCACGCCTGACCGTGGATTGCCATCCGTCTCTGCCCAGGCTGGCGCGATAGTCTCCGTCAGCCTTTATGGTTGTCCTGGCCCAGGACAACATGGCGGTTCCCTGCATGAGCGGCGCGCTCGCGCCAAGCTGCATCGTGCTCGACTGGAGCTTGAAATGCGCGCTGTCGAAGCCATCGGGCAGCGCGTTGGATGAGTGCTGATAGGTCGCGAACAACTTGGCCACACGCAGATCGTACGCGCCGCCGACGAACCACGTTCCCTGCTCCCTGGCCGGCGTCAGCTTGTAGATCGCACCGGTCTGGCTGTTATAGGGCGTGAAGGAAAAAACGCCGGAATTGCCTGCGGCATTGTCGACGGGATTGTTGACCTTGACGCGCTGATAGTAGGCGCCCAACGTCGCCGGGCCATTGCTGTACATCGCATTGACGCCAATATTGTTCTTGCCCGCATTGCCAATCTGTTCGCCGAACTGATAGAAGGCGCTCGCCACCAGGCCGCCGAGGTTGGGGGTCACATACATGACCTCGTTGCTCCAGCCGGTATCGCCGGCTTCGGTGGCAGCCCATTTCTGTCCTCGCGTGTAGCCGCTCGACGCCTGCGTCTGCACCAGCAGCGGCGCGAAGGCAAACGAACCGCCAAACGGATTGAGGGAAACCGATGGGATGAAGTTGGGTGCCAGGTCGCGGCCCAGCGACACGCGCCCGAAAGCGCCCGTCAGTCCGACGTTGGCGTCCCGCGAAAAGAGCGTGTCGGCATCGTAGCGCCCCGCGCCGCCGGTGTCGGGCCGGAAGAAACTCGTCAGGTTGAATTGCGCCTTCAGGCCGCCGCCCAGGTCCTCGACGCCCTTGAAGCCCCACCAGGAAGTCGTCATCCCGCTACTGTTGACCACGCCCGTCCTGCCGGCTTCACCGCTGCGCTTGAGCGATCCGGCGTACGTATCGATGACGCCGGTGATCTGGACACTCGAATCGGCATAGGCGCTGCTAGCGGCCGAAAGCGCAAGCAGGCCAAATAGCCCGAGCAGGCGGCGAGACGAGCGCGCAGGGGCGCTCCTCCGGTATTTTTTCCGGATCTTCATGGTTTCCTCTCCTTCTTGTGGTGTGGTCTTTTGCGGACTGACCATTTGGCGGGCCACCGGAATCGGCATGGCCCGCCTTGCGTATCAGTCTTAGTCCTCGCGTGCCTTGGGCAGCAGGGAAATGGCGACAAGGGCGACGATGGCGGCGCCCATGACGTACAGCGCCGGCGCGAATGCCACGCCGGTCGTGTAGGTGATCCAGGTCAGGATCGCGGGAGCAAAGCCGCCCAGCAGTGTGACGGCCGTGTTATAGGACAGCGACATGCCGGAGGAGCGCACCGCGGTCGGGAATATCTCGGACAAGGCTGCCGGCGCCACCCCGACGAACAGCGAGATCAGCGCACAGAACGCCGATTGCACGATCACCAGCGTCAATGTCGTGTGCGAGGACTGCAACCACATCATCAGCGGATAGACGCAGACCAGCAGCGAGGTCGCACCGATCCGCAGGATGCGGTGCCGGCCGAAGCGGTCGGACAATGTCCCGGCGAATACGCAGCCCGCGGTAAGGAAGATGTTGCCGATGAAGGCCGCCAGGAAGGCCTGCGACCCGGTGAAGCCCATCGACTTCTGCACGTAGATCGGCATGAAGATGATCAGTGAATACGGGCCCGCTGCCCATAGCACCGAAAGGCCGAAGCCGGAAAGCAGTTGCTTGGGGCATTCGCGCACGACTTGCAGCAGTGGCGCCTTCTTCGTGATGCCCTGCTGCTTCATGCGGGCCTCCTCCTGCTTGAAATGCGGCGTTTCGTCCAGCGTCTTGCGCATCCACAGGCCAACCGGGGCAATCGCCAGTCCGATGATGAACGGAATCCTCCACGCCCATTCCGTGATCTGATCCGGCGTATAGAAGGTAGTCACCAAGGTGGCCACCAGCGCACCAAGGATATTGCAGATACCCATGCTGGCCTGCAGCCACGAGGCGTACTGCCCCTTCTTGTGCGCCGGTGCGTGCTCGACCAGGAAAGCCGTCGCGCCGCCGACTTCGCCCCCCGCCGAGAAACCTTGCAGCACGCGGCCGCATACGATCAGCAGCGGCGCGCCAACACCGATGGCGGCATAGGGCGGCGCCACCGCAATCAGCAGCGTGCCAAGCGCCATCAGCATGATGGTCATGGTCAGCGCGGCCTTGCGGCCCTTGCGGTCGCCATAGGAGCCAAGAAACAGGGCGCCCAGCGGGCGCGCCACATATCCCAGGCCGAATGCCATGAACGAGCCCATCAGTTGCACGGTCGGATTGTCGTTCTGGAAGAAGTTCTGGCCGATGTAGACGGCAAACAGTGCGTAGACCGTGAAGTCATACCATTCCAGCGCATTGCCCGCCGAGGCGGCGATGACGGCGCGGCGCCCCGCACCCGCGCTGCGAGCCTCTTGGTCATCCCGCTGTATCGAGTCGTCTCCTGGTCTGCTCTGCGGATCGAGAACTACTTCTTTCATGCCAATGCTCCTAATGTTCGCCATGTGGATCGATCGTCTCGCTAGGCTGCGGACTGTCGGGATGCCTGGGTGACAAGCTCTTCTTCGCACGACCGGAACCGCGATCGCAGGGGGTGTCTGTTCAGGCGAGCGCAACGCGGACGGCTAGGTCCTGCCTTGTTGCGGTTTTGATCGACGGGATATTAGGTAGCTCACCAAATAATGTCGCTTTACTTTTTGTTCCAACTTCATAACAACTTGTTATGACTAGGCGATTGTGCCGCTCGTTGAGGCGGCCACGCACTGGCGTTGCGCAAACCACAGCGGACGGCATCCGGAAAATGCAGCTGCATTGCAAACGATGCGTGCCCATAAGAACAGCCGGCGCGGCCGCCAAACACCGCGGAAAACCGGCGCAGGCATCCGAGGCTCATCAAGGGATGCCAGCCCGTCAGGTTCCCAGTGACTTGAGGACGATAATGAATTCCTGCGCGAGGCGGGAGAGCGGCTGCAGCTCCAGGCGGAACACGTCGATTGGCGCATGCACTTCAGGTGTGATCGGCCGGGCCACCACGCCGGACCAGATTGGCCCCTGCATCGTGATCTCATCCACGAGCGCCACGCCTACCCCCGCCTGAACCATGGAACAAGCGACATGGGCCTGCTGCACTTCGATGCGCGGCACCGGCTGGCGGTCCTCGCTGCCGAAGACCTGCTGCACCAGCTGGCCAAACGGGATGTCGCTGCTATAGCCGACAAACGGCTCATCGATCAGGTCGCTGGCGTCTATGCAATCGCGTGCCGCCAGACGGTGATCCTTGGGCAACACCGCGACGATGCGATTCCTGTAGAGCGGAAGCACCTGGAGGCTGGGGTGGCCGACTGGCATGAACGTGATCCCCAACTCGACCTGGTGCGTCAGCAGGCCCTGCAGCAGGGCACCCGGGATCAGCGTGTGCAGCACAATCCTCACGTCCGGGTAACGCTGGCAAAAGATCGCTACCGCCCGCGGCATCAGCGACTGGCCGATATTGGGGCTGCACGCAATTCGCAACTGTCCTACGCGATTCTCGGCCAGATTCTCGGCCACTTCATTGACCCGCTGCACGCTCTGGTAGACGGCGCCGACCTCATCGAACAAACGGCGTGCCTCCGGCGTCGGATAGAGCCGCCCCTTGATGCGCTGGAAGAGGAGCAATCCCAGGCGCTGTTCCGTATATGAAATCAGCCGGCTCACGGCCGGCTGCGAGACGTACAACAGCTTTGACGCCCCACTGATGGAGCCGCTCAGCATGATGGCTCTAAATACCTCGATCTGGCGCAGGTTCAGCTTCATAACATCATGTTAATTGGGTGGAATATATAAGCATACGATGTTTTGCCATTGATTGGCCTAGACTCTCGCGAAAGCGCCGGGCTTGCTGCCCCGGCAGCCTCGCCTGCAGCGTCGTCATCCGACGGCCGTCGCAACCATCCGGCAAGACTGCTTGCCGGATGCCTCGACAACCCAGCAATACGAAGGAGTCACCATGCGTACCAAGGAGCCCCGCCAGATAGCGGGAAGCGCCAGCCTGCAACGCCAGTCGCTGCGCGGCTTTGTCCAGTCCCTCGACGAGCGCGGCGAACTGATGCGTGTTAGCGAACCGGTAAGCACCCAATACGAGATCTCAGCCTATCTGGCACAACTGCCCGACGGCCCCGCGTTGCGCTTCGAGGCCATCGCCGGCCACGGGCTGCCTGCCGTTGGCAACCTCCTCAACACATTGCCGCGCATTGCCCGCGGCATCGGCGCAACGCCCCAGACCCTGCAGCAGCGCATCGTCGACGCGATCGGAAGCGGCCTCGCGCCAGAGCGCGTCGGCAACGGGCCTTGCCAGCAGACCGTCATCGACAGGCCGGACCTGCAGCGCGAGCTTCCCGCGCCGCTATTCTTTCCCCGGGAAACCGGCGCCTACATCACGGCCGGCGTGATCTTCGCGCGTGACCGCGCGAGCGGCCGCGGCAATGTCTCATTTGCCCGGGTCAAGTTGCTGGACGGCAATCGCGGCATGGTCGGCATCGCACCCAATCACCATCTGGCCGTCATGGCCGAGGCCGCCAGAAAGCGTGGCGAGAAACTTGAGATCGCGGTCACAATCGGAAATCATCCTGCTGTCCTGATCGCCGCGGCGCTCTACCTGCGCCTTGGCGACGACGAGCTTGAAGTGGCGGGCGCGCTGCTGGGCGAGCCGGTACAGACCGTGGCCTGCCGCACCATCGACCTCGACGTGCCGGCGCAATGCGAGATCGTGCTCGAAGGCGTGCTTGACGTGGGGAGCCGGCACGACGAACAGCTCGTGTCCGAGTACCACGGCATGTATGAGCCATACGGCGACGGGCCGATTGCCGAGTTTCACTGCATGACGCGGCGCGACGACGCCTTCTTCCAGGTGATTCAGCCCGGCTACTATCCCGAGCACACCTTGATCGGCGGCGTAGCGATTGCTGCGGGCCTGGCGCGCATGCTGCGCGCGGCCGCGATACCGGTGCGTGAGGTCGCCGTCGGGCATGGCGGCTGCGGCCGCCTGAACGCGGTCGTGAGCATCGCAGCCCATCGCGCAGGCGAGGCCAGGAAGGTGATGTTCGCGATCTGGGGCAGCGTGAATCTCATCAAGAACGTGACCGTCGTCGATGACGACATCGACCCCTGGGATTCCGCCCAGGTGGAATGGGCTGTTGCCACACGCATGCGGCCCGACCGCGACCTGCTGATCGCCCCTGGCGCGCGGACCGACCGCTCCGAACCGATCAAGCAGGACGGCGTGGCCACCAAGATGGGGGTGGACGCGACCCGCAAGGCAAGCGATCGCCAGGACTGGCATCGCGCCGTGCCGCCAGCCGAGGTCATGGAGCGCGTCAGGGCCAGACTGCACGCGGACGGCCGGCTCGACACCGGCCGCTCCGACTGGAGGCCATAACGATGGAAACGCCCAATCGTCAGGGGCGCCGGCGCATCGTGGTCGGCATCACCGGCGCCTCCGGCGCCATCTATGGCATCCGGCTATTGCGCCTGCTGCGGGGCCTGGATGTGGAGTCCCACCTGGTGATGAGCCGCTCGGCCCATCTCACGCTCAACTGCGAGACTGAGCTGCGCCCGGCGGACATCCACGCCTTGGCGGACGTCGTTCACGCCAACGGCGATATTGGCGCCGCCATCGCCAGCGGCTCGTTTCACGCCGACGGCATGATCATCGCGCCATGTTCGATCAAGACGCTCTCCGAAATCGCGAGCGGCGTCACCAGTTCCCTGATGTCGCGGGCTGCCGACGTGATGCTGAAAGAGCGCCGCCGGCTTGTACTGATGGTGCGGGAAACCCCGTTGCACGCCGGGCACCTGCGCAGCATGGCCACCGTGACCGACATCGGCGCCATCGTCTATCCGCCGGTTCCGGCCTTCTACGCGCGACCCGCCAGCCTGGAAGACATGGTCGACTATTCCCTCGGCAGGGTCCTGGATCTGTTTGGGCTGGAAGCGTCGTTGGCCGGCCGGTGGAGTGGGGTGGCGGCCAAACGGAATCCCGGGGATGCCGCACATGTTGCGTGACCTGGCCTGATACAGGCTCGGGAGTCGCTTTTGTAGGCATCGCTTCAAGGCGTCGGTGATTTGGTTGCGTGTGGAAACTATTTCTAATAGAATCCATTCAGCCAAACGTTGCCGCTTGCGGCCGATCCATGTCCCCGTCCCAGCCTTCGCTCCTCGACTATCTCTCGTTCCGGCTTGATCGTCTTTCCGACATGACCAAGAGTGCAGCATCAGCGCTCTATGAGCGGGAGTTTGGTATCGGTGTGCGGGATCTTCGGGTACTGCGCCTCGTTGCACTGGAGCCTGGGCTGACGCTGACACGGCTGATCGCACTGACGCTGCTCGAAAAATCGGTCACGTCGAAGTGCGTTACCGCGCTCGCGCAGCGAGGGTTGTTGCGTCGGCAGATTGGCGAGCAGGATGCGCGCCAGGTCAATCTCTACCTGACCCCGACCGGTATCGAAATGATCGAGCTTACGTATCGGCGCGGCGACGTGCTGGAACAGATGCTGCTCGATACCCTGACAGAGACAGAGCGCAAGACGCTCAACCAATGCATCGAGAAGCTGGTCGTCGCGTTGATCGCGCACAAGAGCGGTGGCGAACGATAGGCACCACCCAGGTCTGTGCAGGCCTGCGAATGCATAAGGCGGCAACCGCCGCAAGCAGCACAACACAACACAACACAAGACACCACGAGAGGAGACACGATGCAGGCGAAATCCACGCGCCCAGTCAATGACGTGCGATGCCGATGGCAGCACTGGCTGGCAACCATGACGCTTCTCGGGCTGAGCATGCCGTCAATCGGGCAGGCGCCCGCCGCACCGGCCCAGGGCGGCCCGGCGCTGTCGCCCAGCGTCGCCGCACTGGCCAAGGCCGTGAGCAGTGACCCGCTTACGATGGGATGGATGCAGGGCTTCCCGCCGCCGGCAGCCAAGCTGGTCATGCACACGCCCGAAAGTGTCGTCTATCCCCGCAATCGCTGGGCCTTCTCGCATATCCGCGAACTCGTTCCGACTGCAACGGTCTGGCGTGGCAACGGTCCGGCCAGCCCTCTGCCTCGCGCCGAACGCGACATCGGATCGATTCCGTTTACCGATGTCGACGGCACGCGCCGCACTTTCGCGGACATGCTGACGTTGACCTATACCGACGGCATTCTGGTGATGCACAAAGGCAAGGTCATCTATGAGCGGTACTTTGGCGCGCTGAACGACCACACGCCGCATATCGCCATGTC
This sequence comes from Cupriavidus basilensis, assembly GCF_000832305.1. Lineage (NCBI taxonomy): Bacteria > Pseudomonadati > Pseudomonadota > Betaproteobacteria > Burkholderiales > Burkholderiaceae > Cupriavidus > Cupriavidus basilensis. The sequence goes on along the minus strand of NZ_CP010537.1, from coordinate 2,149,297 downwards.
GGTCACCAAGTCTCTCGTCGGAACACTCGCCGCCATGCTCGTGGCTGACGGCAAACTGGATCCGGCGGCCCCCGTGACACGCTATCTGCCCGAGTTGGCTGACACTGCCTACGGCGACGCAACAGTGCGCGAAGTGATGGACATGACCGTGGGCGTGCACTACTCGGAGGACTACGCCAATCCCAAGGCCGAGATCTGGGACTATGCCCGTGCCGGCGGCATGCTGGCACGTCCGGCTGGCTACAGCGGTCCGCCCAATTTCTACGACTTCCTCCGGACCTTGCGCAAGGAAGGCGATCACAACCAGGTCTTTGCCTACAAGACGGTCAACGCCGAAGTGCTGGCCTGGATTCTGCGGCGGGTGTCCGGCCAGTCGCTTGCTCAGCTGCTCTCGGCCCGCATCTGGCAGCCGATGGGCGCAGAGCAGGATGCCTATTTCACGGTGGACAGCATTGGCACCGAATCTGGCGGCGGCGGGTTCAATACGACGCTGCGGGACCTGGCTCGCTTCGGCGAACTGATGCGCAATGACGGCCGCTTCAATGGCCGTCAGATCATTCCGACTTCCGTGGTCGCAGACATTCGTCGGGGCGGGGATCGTGCGAAGTTCGCCAATTCAACCAGCGGGCCGGCCCTGCCTGGATGGAGCTACCGCGATATGTGGTGGGTCACCCACGATAGCCACGGCGTGTATCAGGCGTTCGGTGTCTATGGTCAGCGCATCTACATCGACCCCAAGGCCGAGTTGACCATCGTCCGTTATGCCTCGCACCCCGTTGCCAGCAATGCGGCCAACAATCCGATCACGTTCCGTGCCTTCGACGCGTTGGCGCAATCGTTGATGAAGTGACAAGCCAGAGCAGGCGCGCGGCTTCACGGGCGACGAACTCCCGCGAACGCCGCCGCTTTTGTCGGGATTGCGCAATCCGCCCTCAGTCGCTGCACCTCGCAGGTACGTTGCGTGCCGGGCTATCGAAAGATGAACGCCAGCACCGCATCGCAATGGGCTTCGACCGTCTTCTCGTGCATGACCTGGATGCCGTGGGCGTACTTGATTTCCGAGGTCAGCAAATACGGAACCTGCGCAATGGCCGTAATCATATAGAGCAGCATCACGGCGTCGATACGCTCCAGCCCTGGCGTCAAGGCACCGAGTTGCTTGACAAGCGGTATCGTCCGGTCATGGCGCGGGCGAATGAATTTCTCCGCCATCCATTTCAGGCGTTCCGAGTCCCGGTTGGCTTCCTGCATCATCAGGCGAGCATGCTCCGGGTGCCGCGCGCAGTATCTGACATAGCTGCGGACGTACTCTTTCGCGCCATCCAGTGAAAACCCCTCGGTGTCCGGCCCCGGCGGCAGGGTCTCCTCCACGAATCGGTCGAACAGGTGAGCCACGCTCTCACGCCAGAGATTTTCCTTGCTCCCAAAGTAGTAGCGGATCATCGCGTGGTTGACCCCGGCCGTGTCGGCGATTTCTCGCAGGCTCACGGCATCGAAGCCGCGCGTGGAGAACTGCTCCAGCGCAATGCCAAGTATCGCCGCTCGTGTTTGCTCGCTTCGGTCCTGCTGTGCCAGCCTGACGGTTTGCATCTTCGTCCTTCTCTGAGGTAAGCCCCGATCTCCGCCCTTGGCATCCGGAAATGCAATGCGAAACATCTCCGGATCTATCGGCTCGACGCCTGTATAGCGGTCACGCCTTGCACCGTGCCGCCGCATTCCTGGCTTCCGCCTTTGCTGCGCAAATGAGTCAGGGATTGTACTAGTAACCAGTTTCGGTCGTTCTGATAAAGTTATCCGAGTGGATAAATAAAGAGTCCAGGGCATGCGGAGATCGCCACCATCGTGGCGCTGCTGGTCTGTGCGTAGATATATCGGCAGGAATGCCTTGTTTGCGAGGTGGATTACATGACGGCTGCAAATCTCGACTGCGCGGTGTCGCCGACGGCGCTGCCGGCTCCGGCGCCGGCGCCGGGAAACGACGAACGGCTTGCGCTGCGAAAGAAGCTTGGCTTTGGCCTCGGTGACTTTGCGTTCAATTTGTACTGGCAGGCGACCACGCTGTACTTGCTGTACTACTACACGGATGTGCTGGGGCTTCCCCCCGTTACGGCGGGCTGGATCTTCGGCGGCGCATTGCTCTGGGATGCGCTATGCGACCCCGTGGCAGGCTACATCGCCAATCGCACGAGAACCCGCTGGGGTCGCTATCGTCCCTATCTGCTGTTCGGGTCTGTCCCCCTCGCGCTCAGCTTCATGGCCATGTTCTTTCCCACGAACCTCCAGGGCACGACGCTGCTGGCCCTTGTTCTGGTCACGCACATGATTTTCAGGACGACCTACACCGTTCTCTCGATGCCTTATAACGCGCTGATGGCAACGCTGACCTGCGATAGCCGCGAGCGCGGAAGCCTCGCCGCTTATCGGATGGTCTGTGCGAGTGCGGCCGGCCTTGTGGTAGCGCTGCTGACCCTCAAGCTCGTGCACGTTTTCGGGATGGCGGATCAGAAACGAGGCTTTTTTGTCGTGATGGCGCTGTATGCCGTCGCTTCGATTCCTGTGTTCCTCCTCACATTCTTTTCCACGCAGGAGCGGGTTCAGCCAGACTCGCACGGGATCACGATTCGCGAGGCGCTCGCCACGGTGGCGCACAACCTGCCATTCCTGCTGGCCTGCGGCATCACGGTTGCGATCGTCGGCGCGGGAACCTTCTTCTCGAAGACGCTTCCCTATGTGATGAAGTACGGCCTGCACAGGGAAGACCTGATCGGGCCCGCCCTCGGCACGGTCGCCGTCCAGGTGTTCATTGCCATCCCGTTCTGGGCATGGGTGATGCGGCGCACGTCGAAGCGATTCGTCGCAATGGCCGGAGGCTGCCTGGGCATCTGTGGCTACGCAGCGCTGGGCGCAATCGGCATGCCAAGCATCAGCGTCTTCTTCATCCTCATTGGCTTGATTGGCTTTTCGATTGCAGCGGCGCTGCTTTCCATGTGGGCCATGGTCCCGGACACGGTCGAGTATGGAGAGTGGCGTACCGGCATCCGGGGGGAGGGGACGATCTTCGGCGTTTTCAGTTTTGCGCACAAGGTGGCCCTGGCGATGGCGGTCGGCGGCGTCGGGCACATGCTCGGGGCTGTGGATTTCGTCGCGAATCGAAGCCAGGCGCAGTCGACCATCGATGGCATCTGGGCCATGCTGTGGCAGGGGCCGATGATCTTCCTCGGCATCTCCGTGGGGCTTGCTTTCCTCTACCCGCTGTCGCCGGGCAAACACCGGAAGATCCTCGAGGCGCTGCATCAGCGCCGGGCCGCAAGAACCCCCTCCAACTGACGTTACCGATAGAGAAGGAAACGCAAGCCGATGCACCAGGAAATTCTCGCAAACACGGGTGAAGTGTCGACCGCCGTGTTGATGCCATCTTCATCGTCCGTAGCCGCAGGCCGCGATCCCGACGCGCTCGCCCGCGATACCGAAGCACGCATGACGGACGACGAGCGGTTCTCCATGCTGTACAGCCTGATGGTCCGGGTGTTCGGAACAAGCGCGCGCGAGCCGCGCGTGCCGGCGGACGTGCCGGCTGTCGCCGGCTACGTAAAAGGCGTGCCGCGCCTGGGAATTCCCCCGCTGAAGCTGGCCGACGCCAGCCTTGGGCTTCGTCACACCGACGGACCCGACGATTGCGCCACGGCGCTCCCCGCCGGGCTTGCCATCGGCGCGACATTCAACCCGTCGTTGGCGCGCACGATCGGCAATCTCATTGGCAAGGAAGCGCGTGCGAGGGACTTCAACGTAGCGCTGGGGGGCGGGATCAACCTCGTGCGCGATGTGCGCAACGGCAGGAACTTCGAGTACATATCGGAAGATCCGCTCCTCTCTGGCCTGATCGGGGCGGAAATCGTATCCGGTACGCAGGAAGAGGGCGTCATCGCCGTGCTCAAGCATGTGTCGCTCAACGCCAGCGAAACGAACAAATTCTTCCTTGATGCCATCATCGATCCCGCGGCGCACCGGGAAAGCGATCTGCTGGCCTTCCAGATCGCGATCGAGAAGAGCCAGCCGGGCGCCCTGATGGGTGCCTACAACCTGGTCAACGGTGCATACGCCTGTGGAAATCGCGCCATCCTGCAGGAGACGATCAAGGACGCCATGGGCTTCAAGGGGTGGGTGATGTCCGATTGGCTGGCGGTCTACGGATGGGAGTTTGCGCTGTCCGGCCTTGATCAGCACGCGGGCGCCCAACTCGACAAGCAGGAGTGGTTCAACGGGCCGCTGCGGCAGGCCTACGAGCAAGGCAAGGTGCCCAAGGAGCGCATCAGCGACATGGTCCGGCGCATGCTTCGCTCCTACTACGCAATCGGCATTGACCAGCAGCGTGCGGCGGCGCCGGTCGACTTTGCCGCGCACAATGCGGTCGCGCTGCAGGCGGCGCGCGAAGGTATCGTGCTGCTGAAGAATGAAGGGCAGGCGCTCCCCCTGGCAGCGGGACGGCAACGAATCGCGATCATCGGCGGATACGCCCAGACCGGCGTGCTGTCCGGGGACGGATCGAGCCAGGTCATGCCCACGAGCGGATATGCGGCGCAAGTGCCGTTGCGCAGCCATCCGTTGCTGGGAACCACCGTCATGCGCTTGTTCGGATCGTCTCCGTTGGCGGCGCTGCGCAAGCAGTTGCCGGAGGCCATCATCGAGTTCGATTGCGGTGCGCATATCGCGGATGCCGTGGCGATGGCGAAGCGCGCGGACATTGTCGTCATGTTTGCCTACCGGCACGAAGCAGAGCGTTTCGACAGCCCGGACATGACGTTGCCGTTCGGGCAGGACGCGCTGATCGAAGCGGTCGCGAACGAAAACCGGAATCTCATCGTTGTGCTGCAGACCGGAAACCCGGTGGCCATGCCCTGGCGCGACAAGGCGCGGGCCATCGTGCAGGCGTGGTTCCCCGGGCAGCTCGGCGCGCAAGCGATTGCCGAAGTCCTTACAGGCAAGATCAATCCGTCCGGCCGGCTGCCCATTTCCTTTCCTTTCGATGTCGGGCAAACACCGCACCCCACGCTGCCGGGCTCGGACGTCGAGCTCGGCACGCCAATCAAGGTGCACTACCACGAAGGCGCCGAGGTCGGCTACCGCTGGTTTGCCAAGACTGGCCGCCAGCCGCTGTTCGGCTTCGGCCACGGCCTGAGCTATGCCACCTTCGCCTACCGCGACCTGGAGGTCGTTGATGCGGAGTCGCTGACCGTGGCATTCACCGTGACAAATACGGGGGCGCGCCAAGGCGATGACGTCCCGCAGGTGTACCTCACGGATGCGGCAGGTGACTGGCGCATGCGGCTGCTCGGATTCGAGCGTGTGTCGCTGCGCCCTGGCGAATCGGCGCGAGTCCGCATTACCGCCGATCCGCGCCTGCTTGCCTGCTTCCAGTCCGAGTTGGGATGCTGGCGCATGGAAGCGGGCCAGTACCGCATTGCGCTGGGGCGTTCGGCGCAAGACCTTGAACTCAGCATTGAACTATGCCTCGAGGAGCGCGAGTTCGGCCGCTGACGGATGCTGCCCTTAGAGGGAGGGCGTGAATACCGGCGGCGCACGTGCCCGCCGACACCTTCCTCGCACAGTTCGATTCCCAGCGCAACGGCCGATCTGGTCCACCGGTGGGAAAGAACACCCCTTTCACATATTGTCCGACAGGAGTCAAAACATGACTGCTACCGCTTCCGCATGCATCCAGGAACTCGTCAGTCCGCAGGAGTGGCAATTGCGCGTCGACCTTGCGGCCTGCTATCGGCTCGTCGCACTGCATGGCTGGTCCGATCTTGTGTTCACGCACATCAGCGCGCGTGTGCCCGGGCAAGCGGACCACTTCCTGATCAATCCGTATGGGCTGATGTTCGACGAGATCACGGCATCCAGCCTGTTGAAGATCGACGCGCAGTGCAACAAGATCCTGGCCTCCCCCTATCCGGTCAACCCGGCTGGCTTTGTCATCCACAGCGCGGTGCACGAGGCGCGCCCGGACGCGCAGTGCGTCCTGCATACCCATACGCGAAGTGGCGTTGCCGTGAGTGCGCAGAAGGCGGGTCTCCTGCCGCTCAGCCAACAGTCCACGTTCATTCTCGGATCGCTTGCTTACCACGGCTATGAAGGCGTTGCCATGCACGAGGAGGAGAAGCCTCGCCTGCAGGCAGACCTCGGCCGGGCCAATCACATGATCCTGCGCAATCACGGTTTGCTGACAGTCGGCAGGACGGTGGCCGATGCATTCTTGAGCATGTACGTGCTGGAATCCGCCTGCCAGATCCAAATCTCGGCCCAGGCTGGCGGGGAGTTGATGCACGTCCCCGAGCAGATCGTGCGCGGTGTTGCGGAGTCCATGCGCGTGCAGACCGGCGGCCTTGGGGGAGCCTTTGCCTGGCCGGCGTTGCTCCGCAAGCTTGACCGGATCGACCCCGGTTTCCGCAACTAGGAGCGCCATTGCAGCGCAACCCTGTGGACCTCGCCGTTTGGCCGGTCCAGAGGACATCCCAAGCAGTCGATGGGAAGAACGAGAAGGCGCCCCATTCGCGCCGAAACAATAATATGGAGGAGTATGAAAAGGACTAAATACCTTGCGCGCGCTGCCGCGTTGGTGTCGGCCGCGGGCTGCGCAGGTCTGGCGCATGGGCAGTCGAGCGTGACCATGTACGGTGTCGTCGATCTGCCTATCGGCTACGCCAACAATCTGGCGGCGAGCGCCCCGACCATCAATCCGGTCACTGGCGTGGAGACGAGGCAGCCGGGTGCCAACAGGTTCGGCATACAGGGCGCCGGTGGCATGTCCGGTTCGCGCTGGGGCATACGCGGCGTGGAGGATCTCGGCGGCGGCCTGAAAGCGCTGTTCGTGCTGGAGAGCGGCTTTGCCGCCGATACCGGACAGGTGAACCGCGCGGGAGCCATGTTCAGCCGGCGGGCATTCGTCGGCTTGCAAAGCAGCAGTCTCGGGCAGATTTCGCTCGGCAGGCAAAACACCAGCCTGTATGAGAGCTTGGGAGACTTCATGCCGGCGAAGTTCGCCCCGCTGTTCGAGCCAACCCTGGCGCTAATGGGCGGGACGGCTGGCTCAGGCGCCGTGGACAATGCCGTGAAATATACGATGGAGACCGGCCCGGTTACGTTCAGGGCCCACTACAGTTTCGGTGCCGGGCTGAGCCAATTCGAGATCACGCCGGTTGCGGGTCAAGGCGCGGGAGAAACGCCGGGCCACGCCAAGGACAATACAGCCTATGGCGCTGGCCTGACGTACCTGGGCGCGGGCCTTGGCGCGACAGCAACCTACGATCAGTGGAATCCGGCCGTTACCGTTGGCAGCACCAGCACATCCAGGAAGGCGGCGTTCGCGGCAAGCTATTCATTCGAGCGAACCAAGCTGATGGCTGGCTATCGTTGGGGGCAGATCAAGGACGCGGCAGGCAGAACCCTGGTCCGGGATGATTTCTGGTGGGCAGGGGTCAATTACGACGCCACTGCCGCATTAACGCTGACGCTGGGCTACTACTACGATGTCCGCAAGACGCTGAAGACCAATGCTGCGCAGCCCAACGGCAATCCAGTGAATCCGTGGCAGGTGAACTTCATTGCGGACTATTCGCTTTCCAAGCGTACCGACGTCTATGCGACCGTGGCGTACGTGCGAAATTCCGGCCTGAACCTGGATTCGGCGGCGATCGGATTCGGCAACGGCGCCTATCTAGGCCAGGGGAAGAACAGCCAGACCGGGGCGGCGATCGGCATTCGTCACAAGTTCTAGCGGGTCGAGGCGCGCTACATCCGGCAGGCGGCGCCGATCAGCGACGCCACCTGCCGGCATTCAGCCTTCTATTGCAATGACGGTTTCCATGAAAAGCAGAAAGCGAAGCGAGCCACACGCAGCCAGGCGCGAGCCGGCGGCCGCAGTGTCTGCGCACAGCCAGGTCGGGACGCGATCCATGCCCCGGCGCCTGCGTGCCGCGGCGTGGATCACAGCGGCGATTGCCGTGCCCGCGGCGATCGCCGCCTTGGCCAGTGCCGGCGGATTGCGGGGCGACGCCAAGCCGCTGATTGGCGCAAGCGCTTCGCCGCACATCATCTTTGGCGACGGCGTCAATGGCCCACGCGACATGGCATGGATTGCCGACGGCGATTTCCTGATGGGCAGCGATCACCCGCTGGCGCAGGCCAACGAACGTCCGGCGCACAAGACGCGCGTCCATGGTTTCTGGATGGACCGGCATCACGTGACCAATGCCGAGTTCCGCGCGTTCGTGGCAGCCACCGGCTATGTGACCACCGCCGAACAGAAGCCGGACTGGGAAACGCTCAAGGTGCAGCTGCCACCGGGCACGCCGCGCCCGCCCGACAGCGTGCTGGTGCCCGGGGGCCTGGTCTTTGTCGGCACGGACCGCCCGGTGCCCTTGAGCGACTACGCCCGCTGGTGGCGCTTCGCGCCCGGTGCGGACTGGCGCCATCCCAAAGGCCCGGGCAGTTCCATCGAAGGAAAGGACGCTCATCCCGTTGTGCAGGTCTCCTACGCGGATGCACAAGCCTATGCCAGATGGGTCGGCAAGCGACTGCCGACCGAGGCCGAGTGGGAGTTCGCGGCGCGCGGCGGGCTGGAGCAGGCGACCTATGCATGGGGCGACCAGTTCTCCCCCGGCGGCAAGCAGATGGCCAACGTTTGGCAGGGACAGCAAGCGCACCCCTTTCCCGTGGTGAGTCCCAAGGCCGGCGGTGCGCTCGGCACGAGCGCCGCCGGCACCTTCCCGGCCAATGGATATGGACTCTACGACATGACAGGAAATGCCTGGCAGTGGGTGGCGGACTGGTACCGCGCCGACCAGTTCAAGCGGGCAGCCGGGGCGGACAGGGTGGCGGTCGATCCACAGGGCCCTGCCGACAGCTGGGATCCCTCGGAGCCCGGCGTGCCTGAGCAAGCGCCCAGGCGGGTGATCCGCGGCGGCTCCTTCCTTTGCAATCAGGACTACTGCCTGAGCTACCGCCCGAGCGCGCGCCGTGGTACCGACCCCTACGCCAGCATGTCGCACCTGGGCTTTCGTCTGGTGATGGACCAGGGCAGCTGGCACGCCATGCGGCAACGCCAGGCAGGCCAGTCCCAACCACCGGCCAAGGCTGCCGCGCCAGCCGGATAAGGCCGCCGGGCCTGACAGGCGAATGCAATGGCATCCGGCGGCCGTGTGCTGTGCCTGCCGGAACGAATTTAATCCAACTGGAATCGACGTAGCATGAACGTTCACAACCGCACCAGGAATCCGTTTGCCTGCCTGCCTCGCGCAATGCGCCTGGCCATGCATGGCTTCATGCTGCTCGTGGCCGCGCAGTCGGGACTGCTCCATGCGCAGCAGCAGCCGCAGCCGCAGCCGCAGCAGCAGCGGAATCAGCCCAACATCCTCTGGATCACGGTGGAGGACATCACGACCTTCATCGGCGCGTACGGCGATCGCGAGGTGAAGACCCCCAATATCGACCAGCTGGCCAGGGAAGGGGTGCTCTACACCCACGCTTACCAGACTGCAGGCGTTTGCGCGCCTGCGCGCGCGGCACTGATCACTGGCATGTACCCGACTTCAGTGGGTGCGCAACACATGCGTACCGGGCCCGGGGAGATACAGATGCCCGGGCGCAGCGCCTCCCAGAGGCCGGATGGGCTTCCCGCCACCTACTCTGTCGTGCTGCCCGAGCAAGTCAAGGCCTTCCCGGAGTACCTGCGCAAGGCGGGCTACTACACCACGAACAACCAGAAGCAGGATTACCAGTTCGAGGCGCCCGTCACGGTCTGGGATGAGAACGGACCCGCGGCGTCCTTTCGCAACCGCCCCAAGGGCAAGCCGTTTTTCTCGGTCTTCAACTTCTTCCTGACCCACGAAGTCATGGTGGCCTTGCGCAAGGATCCCTTGCTCAATGATCCGGTCAGCGTGCCGGTGCCGCCGATTTTCCCGGACACGGCGGCCGTACGCGGCGACATCGCTCGCATGTACACCAATATCGAGCTGATGGACCGGCAGGTTGGCGAACTGATCCAGATGCTGAAGGACGACGGCCTGTACGACAACACCATCATCTTTTTCTTTGCCGACAACGGTGGCAACCTGCCGTGGATGAAGCGGGAGCTCCTCGAGCGCGGCACGCATGTGCCATTCATCGTGCGACATCCCGGCGGCCAGCACGGGGGCACTCGCCGGGACGAACTGGTCAGCGGCGTCGACATGGCACCGACGGTGCTTTCCCTGGCTGGCGTGCCGGTTCCGGGCTATATGCAGGGCCAGGCCTTCCTTGGTGAGCAGCGGGCCAGCATACCGCGCCGCTACGTCTTCGCGGCGCGCGACCGCATGGATACCGAGTACGACAGGGTACGGATGGTGCGGGACCAGCGCTATCGCTATCTGTACAACTACATGCCGGAATTGCCGTACTACCAAGACCTGAAGTTCCGCATGAAGCTGCCCATGATGCGTGACATCCTGAAGCTCAGGGCCGAAGGCAGCCTCCCTCCCGCCACGGCCGCATGGTTCAAGACCAAGCCGGTGGAGGAACTCTACGATGCGGAGCAGGACCCATGGGAGCAACACAACCTGGCGGATGACCCGAAGTACAAGAACAAGCTCGAGGAGCTCAGGCATGCGTTCCAGGCGTGGACGGCCAAGGTCGGCGACAAGGGCGGGGTGCCAGAGCGCGAGATGCTCAAGCAGATGTGGCAGGGTGGCAGCGAGCCGCCCGCGACAGCGATTCCCGAAGTGCGCAGGGCCGGCAATGGGGTGGATGGCGTGGATGGCGTGCAGATCGCCTGCGCCACGCCCGGCGCCTCCATTGGCTACTGGATCGAGCGCCCCGCCGCACGCGCCACGGCCGCCACCCACGTGGTGCAGAGTTGGGACTACGAGCGCCTGGCGGGCGAGCTGTTCGGCATGGGCCTTGCCAAGGTCGGGGACATGCGCCCCGTGCCGCCCAGCTGGTCGGTCTATGGCGGCGAGACCATTGCGCTCAGACCGGGAGAGATCCTCCATGTCAACGCGATGCGCATCGGATTCAGGCCGGCTGCGATCGACTACGCGGATGGCGCGGTCGTATCGCCCGCGGCGAAATAGGACGCGCGCCGTAACGGCGCCAGATTCACCTCGAAGAGACAGGGATTAGACAATGGAAGAAGCTTCTAAGACGATGCGGCCTGGGATGACAGTGCGCACAGGCACGGTGCGCCCGGGTTCCCATGAGAAAGCCCCCGGGCGCGGCGCGCCTTGCCTGCGCAAGCTATTGCTGCTGGCCGGCGCCCTGGCACTGGCGGCGCCGCTGTCCCAGGCGCAGGCGGCACCCGACAGCGGCCCGAACACAGGCCCGCATACAGGTCCGCACACTGGCCCACGCACCCGCCCCAACATCATCCTGCTGATCGCCGATGACCTCGGCTGGGGCGATCTCGGCAGCTACGGCCATCCGGTATTTCGCACACCCAACCTGGACCGGATGGCGGCCGAAGGCCAGCGCTGGACCAACTTCTACGTCAGCTCCCCGGTCTGCTCGCCCAGCCGCGGCGCCATGCTGACCGGGCGGGTCGAGACCCGTTCCGGCCTGTACGGCGCGCTCAACAGCGTGGCGGTCGAGGGCGATCCCTACGGCTTCCCCGACCGCGAGACGAGCGTAGCCAGCGTGCTGCACGACGCTGGCTACGCCACCGCGCTGTTCGGCAAATGGCATCTGGGCGACGCACCGCACGCCTATCCCACGCGGCACGGCTTCGATTCCTGGTGGGGCATGCCGATGTCGAACGATGCGTACTTCGCCGGCATTCCCGGCGGCGTCAGCATCGCCGAACTGCGCCAGCGCTTCGCCAATGGCGAGTCGCCCAAGGCGCTGTTCGCCCTGTACTACCGGCAGGCGGTCGCGGCCTTCCGCGATCCCAAGAACGCCTACTGGAACTCGCCGCTGATCGCGAGCGAGCGGGTGGTGGACAACGGCAAGGCCGACTACCGCGACCGCGTGGTCGAGCAGCCGGTGGACCAGCGCAGCTACAACAGACGGCTGACCGACCAGGTCGTCGACTTCGTCGGCCGCAAGCGTAACCAGCCCTACCTGGCCTGGGTGGGCTACGAGAAGCCCCACCTGCCGCATATGCCTGCCCCCGAGTTCGTCGGCAGCAGCAAGGGCGGCCCGGTGGGCGACGCCATCGCGGAGCTGGACCACAGCGTGGGGCGGGTGCTGGAGGCCGTGCGGCGCAGCCCCGATGCCAAGAACACCCTGGTGGTGTTCGTCAGCGACAACGGCCCCTGGATCCTGTACGAGGAGCTGGTGGGGTCGGCCGGCATGCTGCGCGACGGCAAAGGCTCGACCTATGAAGGCGGCGCGCGGGTACCGGCGCTGTTCTGGTGGCCGGGCACCATCCGCCCCGCGGTGGTGGACGGCATCGGCGCTACCTACGACCTGCTGCCGACTTTCGCCGCGCTGGCCAGGGCGCGGCTGCCCGACGCCGCCCTCGACGGCAGCGACCTGGGCAAGACGCTGCGCGAGCAAGCGCCGAGCCCGCGCCAGGTGTTGCCTTACTACTTCCGCGGCCGCCTGCAGGCCTGGCGCGAAGGTGAGTGGAAAGTCAATTTCTACGACGTCAGCGGGCGCAATCCGAAGGGCGGCTTGCAAGCCAAGATGGCCAAGCCGACGCTGTACAACCTGGGCCGCGATCCGGGTGAGAAGTTCGACAAGGCCGCGAGCGAGCCCGAGATCCTGCAGCGCCTGCAGCAACATGCCGAGGCATTCGAGCACTCGATCACGGCGGCGGCGCCGGAGTTCGACCGGGTGACCATCGAGCACGGCACAGCAGGGCTAGGTGCGAACTGAGGCCTCGGCGGCTGGCGCCGCGGGGCTGCCTTCGCCGAATCATGGTAGTACCGGAGATTCAGATGTCTTACGCGATTTACCCTAGCTTGAAAGAGAAGTCTGTCGTCATCACGGGCGGCGGCGGCGGCATCGGCGCGGAAATGGTGGGAGCCTTTGCGCGCCAGGGTGCGCACGTCCATTTCATCGATGTCTGCGAGGTGGGGGCAAGGCAACTGCAAGACGCGCTGACTGCCGAGGGGCTGCATACCGTCTTTCACCCCTGCGACCTGCGGGATATCGGCGCCACCACGGCCGTCTTCGACCGCATCGCGCAGGCCTGCGGTCCGATTGGCGTGCTGGTCAACAATGCGGGCAGGGATGACCGGCACCAGGTCGATGCCGTCACGCCCTCCGATTGGGAGGAGTGCATTGCCGTCAATCTGCGCCATCAGTTCTTCTGCGCCCAGCTGGCCGCCGCCGGCATGCGCACGGCCAGGACGGGCGTCATCCTCAACCTGGGCTCGGCCTCGTGGCATGTCGCGGTGCCCGATCTCTCCATCTACATGACGGCCAAGGCCGGCATCGAGGGACTCACGCGCGGGCTGGCGCGGGATCTTGGCCGCGACGGCATCCGTGTGAACTGCATCGTCCCGGGCGCCGTGCGCACACCACGCCAGACCCTGCTCTGGCAGACAGCGCAGAGCGAAGCGCGGCTGCTCCAGAGCCAATGCCTTCCCGCCCGCATCGAGCCGCGGCACGTGGCGGCCATGGCGCTGTTCCTGGCGTCGGATGACGCGGAGCGCTGCTCCGGGCGCGAGTATTTCGTCGATGCGGGGTACTTTGGCGCATGAAAGACAACCATCCTCTCTGCGTGTGGCAGCTCGGCGCCGAGCTTGGCGAGGGGCCGGTCTGGCACCAAGGCTCGAGCGCGGTCTATTTCGTCGACATCAAGGGCAGGAGAATCCATCGTTTTGCCATCGCGACGGGCGCAATGCGCTCCTGGCCGGTCGATAGCCAGCCCGGCTTTATCGTTCCGCTCGACGACGGGGGGTTCCTGTGCGGCATGCAGGATGGACTCTATCGCTTCGATCCCGCGGACGGTGCTTGCCGCCGGCTCAAGGAGGTGGAGCCTGACCTGCCGGGCAACCGCATCAACGATGGCTTCGTCGATCCCGCCGGCCGGCTCTGGTTCGGCACGATGGATGACGGCGAAGCCGCGCCGAGCGGCTCGCTCTACCAGGTCGGCGACGACGGCCGGACATGGCGCCGGGACAGCGGCTATGTCATCACCAACGGCCCGGCCATGAGCCCGGACGCCCGCACGCTCTATCACGCGGACACCGTCAAGCGCCTCGTCTACGCCTTCGACGTGGGCCAGGACGGCGCGTTGTCGCGCAGGCGCGAATTTGCCCGGCTCTGCGGCACGGGCTATCCGGACGGAATGGCGGTCGACGCCGACGGCCATCTCTGGATCGCCGTCTTTGGCGGGGCAAGGATCGAGCGGTGGTCACCGGACGGCAGGCTGGCCGGTGTGGTTCGCTTTCCGTGCGACAACGTCACCAAGCTGGCTTTCGGCGGCGACGACCTCAGGACCGTCTACGTCACGACCGCGCGCAAAGGCCTGTCTCCGGCGGCGCTCGCGCTGCAGCCGCTCGCCGGCGGGCTGTTCTCGTTCCGCGCGCCGACGAGGGGGCTGCCTCAGATGTCATGCAAGGCGCGGTTCTGACTGGAGGCGCGGCAAGAAGCGGGGCCGCGGGCCGGCCCCTCGGTCCGGTATCGCGGGCGTGCGGCCCGATCAACAGGGGCGCGGCGGCAAGGGTCGGGGTACGCAGACCCGCCCGCATCTCATCAACAAGTGGAGAATTTCAACGATGCGACTGATCTACATTGACATTGACACGCTGCGGCCCGACCACCTCGGCTGCTATGGCTACCATCGCAAGACAAGCCCCAACATCGACAAGCTGGCTGCCCGCAGCGCGCTGTTTCGCAACGTCCATGCGTCGGACACGCCGTGCCTGCCGAGCCGCACCGCCTTGCTGACCGGGCGCTTCGGTATCCACAACGGTGTCGTCAATCATGGCGGCGAAGATGCCGATCCGGTGATCGGCGGCCCCGACCGGCAATTCTGGTCGCAGCTCCATTTCGACAGTTTCCCGTTCCGCCTGCAGCAGGCCGGGCTGAAGACCGTGAGCGTCAGTTCGTTCGCGCACCGGCACTCGGCGTTCCACTGGTACACCGGCTTCGACGAAACCTACAACGTCGGCAAGTTCGGCCGGGAGACGGCCGATGAGGTCCATGCCCTTGCGTCGGACTGGCTGGCGCGGCATGGCAAGGAGGACAACTGGTTCCTGCATGTGCATATGTGGGATCCGCACACGCCCTACCGGGCGGCGCCGGAGTACGGAGAGCCCTTTGCCGACGATCCCTTGCCGGCATGGCTGACGCAGGAGGTGCGCGCGGAGCACTGGCAAGGGTGCGGCCCGCACAGCGCGCAGGAAAGCACGGGCTTCGCGCCGAACGAGGCCGCCCGCGCGTGGTACCCGCGCCAGCCGCAGAGCATCCCGGACATGGCGGCAGTCCGCGCCATGTTCGACGGCTACGATACCGGCGTACTGGTGGCCGACGAGTACGTGGGAAAGCTGCTCGCGCAACTCGCGGAACTGGGCGTCGACGGCGAGACGGCGGTCATGCTGTCCTCCGATCATGGCGAGACCCTCGGCGAGCTCAGTGTCTACGGTGACCACCAGACGGCGGACCAGTTCACCACCAACGTGCCGCTGCTGCTCAAATGGCCGGGCATCGAGGCCGGGCGTGAGTATCGCGCGTTCCACTACCAGATCGATGTCACGGCCACGATCCTGGAGTTGCTGGGCCAGCCGGTGCCCGCATCCTGGGATGGCGCATCGTTCGCGCAGAGCCTGAAAGCTGGGGCCGATGAAGGGCGTGACCACCTTGTTGTGTCGCAAGGCGCATGGACCTGCCAGCGCGGCGTGCGCTTCGGGAACTGGATGATGATCTGCACCCTGCACGACGGATACCACCTGTTCGACGACGTCCTGCTGTTCGACCTGGAGGCCGACCCCCATGAGCAGCGCAACCTCGCCGATCACCGGCCCGACATCGTAGAGAAGGGGATGGGACTTCTGAGGGCCTGGGAGGCGGAAATGCTGCCCACAGCGGCGCGTGGCAGAGACCCGCTCGTCAATGTTGTGAAGGAAGGCGGCCCCTATCACATCCGCGGGAAACTGCGGGCCTACCTGGATCGCCTGAGGGAAACCGGGCGGGAGGCCAAGGCCGACGCGCTCGCCCTGAAGTACGCGGAGGATCTGCAGCGGCCCGCCGAGCCGGGCAAGCCGCCTTTTCCAATTCGTAATCTCCGCCTTGTTTGAGTCTTGGGTGGCGGCCTCCCGGTTGTCGTGGCGCGATGCGTCGCCAACTTCGGGTGATCGGTCGAATGGTGCGAAATCTGGCGGCAGCCCCCCCTGCAAAATCGCTCTCGGCAACACTTTGCGATTTCACTGCTCTTGTGAAATCGGCCGTCTCACTCGCCCTTGAGACCGAAGCGTATTCTCATCGAAACCGCCACGCTCTCGCTCGGACAACACCGGCGCGAGCGATCGGGCGCAGGGGGCGCTGCGCACGCCGCTGGCCGACTACGCCGTCAATTGCACGCCGCTTGGCAGCCGGGTAACACTATGCGGGCGCGCTGTGGCGCAGGGCGTCGAACTGGTGATGCGGGACGACGTCCCGGGCATCTCACCTGACCCGAGAAGCCTTGCTGCGCACGGCGGTGCGTCCTGCTACCGCCATTTCTTGCACGGAAAGACGATCACCCCATGCAGCGCCACCTTGGCCTCCAGGTTGCGCTCGGCCTGGCGTGCCACCCGTCTTTCCTCAAACCTTCCCCCGAGTCACTGATCACCGTGCATTGCACCGCCAGAGCGCCTGGCGGCGTGCCGCGGTGCTTGCGCTGCGGCGGCAGGACCATAGCCCACGCGCAGTCGCTTTGGGGTGGCGCCCAAGCCAATGTCAGAACTTGTCAGCTTTGCACGCGAAATGCTCGATAGGATTGGCACCTGTGAAAAAGTGACCGATTCCCGTCTTCAATGAGCTGCTATCCCTCTCGCTTCCCCATCCGCGCCGCCACCGGCGCGCGGCAACTCGCTGGCCTTTGCCTGACCGTCCTGGCCGCTGCCCCCACCTTGGCGCAGGTGCCGCCCGACGCTGGCGCGCTGCGCCAGCAGATCGAACCCGAGCTGCCGCCGGCCTTGCCGCGTCCGGTGGCGCCGGACCGCGCGGCTGCGCCGCCGCCGCTGCGCCAGCACGGCGAGGCCACCGTCACGGTGACCGCCTTCCGCTTTGCCGGCAACAAGCAGATGAGCGAGGCGCAACTCGCGCCGGCGGGTGCGCTGCCGGTGCAAGCGGTGATGACGGTGGGCGATGTGCGCGTGCCGCTGGTGATCACCGAGCGCAACCAGTAAAGACGCGATGTAACACAAGACGGGCGCAAGGCGTCCAGGCCTCGCCCGGCCACGGCAAGGTAGCCGTGGCCGGGCCGGCCGCCTTCCTGCCGGCCCAGGTCATCCTGCGCACGGACAGGCTGTTCGGCGACGACGTGGTGTATCGACGCGCTTTATGCTCAGCATGACCTCGGCGGCAGTGCCGCCGTTGGCGCTGCCGTGGCAGACGGTGCATCGGCGCGTGCCGACCGGCCTGGACTTCGGCCGCGACTATCTGTCTTGGCAGCCGCAGCCTGTTCGAGCTCGCTGGTCTGCTCGGCAGCCTGGGCTTCGTCGTGTTGCCGTACTGGCCGCTTCCGGAATATCACAGTGACTTCCACGGCCGCTACTACGCGATGCCGGGCCTGGTGCTGCCGCCCTGGCTGGCGCTGCCGTATGTCTATTTCGTCGACCGGCTGCGGCGCACGATCCACTCCGGGCGACGGAGCAACCGATAAAGTACTTCCAGGCGAGTCGAGCCGTAGCCTTGCTGTGGTCTTGGGCAACTGTTCAGAAACGCAGCAATTCGACTTCAAGAACGACAATGGCGAGATGCGCAGCGTTACCTTGCCCATCGCCGCCGAGCGTGTCGTGGCCCGATTCAAACCTTGGCGTGGGTGGCAGCCCATTGCGACGGGTTGACGTCGATGCTCAGCGGGCCGAAGCCGGAGCCGATCACGCCGACGTTGTTGAGCGTGTTGACATTGATGCTTTGCAGCTGGGCGATGTTCTGGTTGACGTTGACATTGACGTTGGCCGCCGGGCCCAGTCCTTGCAGCCAGGAATTGCCGCCGCGCACCGCGGTCATGGACTTACTGTCGAGTTCCTGGTTCAGGGCGAGGTCGCGCACGATGATGGCTGACATGTTGGTTCTCCTTGGCTTCACGGGATGACTTGAAATGCGCTTGATTGGCTGGTTGGCAGCGGAGGGGGGCGAGGCCGCCTCCGCTTGCGCCGGGCCGTTCAACGATAAATGTTGTTTTGGGCGTTCTGCGTCGAGGTGACATGGGACTTGATGTCGTCGACGAAGGCCGCGTTGTTGCCGTTCATGTTGACGACGTTCTGCGTCTGGCCGATCAGTTGCTCGGCATTGAAGGTCGAGTCGATCTTGACCGCGCTGAAGATGGGCAGGAAGGGCACGAAGCCGCCGCGCACGGCGCGCATGGCGCGGGCGTCGAGTTCTTCGGTGACCGACAGGTCCTTGATGGCGAGGGTGGTAGTCATGGCAGTTCTCCTTGGGAGCGATTGGGACGTTGGTTCATCTGGGTTGAGCATCTGTGCTGCGCTCGGGAGGTACAAACGCATGGAGTGTGCCAAGGCGGGCCATGTCATCGAAAATCGCCCGCAAACGCAGGCTGGGCTTGGGAAGAAATTATTCGGAGTGGGGAAAATGGCGCCAACGCACGGTGCGCGGTGGCTTTGACCTGGTGGGCGCAAACCAACAGAACAACACAGGGTGTTTGCCATTGCGCGACACGCTGATCCCGTAGATCGGAAAGCGGGAGGCCGAGCGGGAGGCGCCGATACCGCTCGATGCCAATGGCCCGGCAGGTTTCGATGAGCGAGTAGAGGTTAGCGCTGGCCATCGCGCCGCCGACGAAGCCCGACAATAGGAAGTTCCTGCGGCTGATGTGGTCTTGCCGCGCGGGGCCAGGGTCAGAAGTTGTGGCGCATGCCTAGCGCGAAGGTCTGCGGCCTGGCGCCGGCGGCCACGCCGATGCCGTTGATGGCAAAGTCGTAGAGGGCATTGCGCTGGTTGTCGATGCGGCTGTAGTACGCATACAGCGCGGTGCGCCGCGACAGCGGATAGTCGTAGCCGAAGGTGAGCTGCGTGGCGCTCGTCTTCGGCCCTGCGTGGAAGAAGCCCACGGTCTCGGTGGCATCCGCCGTGCCGTTGGCGGCGAAGGCGAAGCCCAGGCGCACGCTGCCCGGCCCCAGCTTCTGCACCACCGAGGCGTAGTAGCCGTTGCGGGACAGGTCACCGGTGGCGGTGCGGTAGTGCAGTCGTTCATAGACCAGCGCGATTCGCGTGGTGGCGAACTGGTAGGCCACGCCCGCCTTGATGGCGTCGTCGTTACGGCCGGCCACCTGGTAGTGCTGGTGGACCTCATAGGCCAGGGTCAGGTTGAGTGGCCCTGCGTCGTAGGCGGTGGCGAAGGAGTAGAGCGCCGGGTTGCGCGGCGCCGTATTCCTCTCCTCTGGCAAGCCCCAGGCCAGCGCGCCGCTCAGGCCGTGCCACACGGGCGAACGGTATTGCAGCGTGTTCTTCTGGCGTCGGTCGAAGGAACTGGTGTCCTCAATGTTGTCCGTGCTCGACGCCGAGCCGTTGCCGATCAGCGCCATGTAGCCGGCCGTGGTCGGGTAGTAGGGGTCGTAGCCCATGGTGGACTCGGTGTAGGGGGTATGCCAGTTGCCGCCGAAGATCGTGCCGAACGGGCCCTGCAGGCCCAGCCGCGTGTTGCGGCTGGCGATCTGGCCCTGGCCGTTGTCGATGGACAGGCTGCTCTCGATCTGCCAGATTGCCTTGAGCTCGCCGCCAAGGTTCTCCTCGCCCATCAGTCCGAACACGGAGCGGTTGTTGGTCAGCCGGGCGGCACCGCCACGCACCTTGCCTTCGGTGGCTGTGCTGGCGCGGGTGTATTCCAGGCTCGTGTTAAGGCGGCCATAGATGGCGACAGTGCTTTGCGCCCACGCGAGCGGCGTGGCGGCCGCCAGGCCCGCCAGCAGGCCGACCGCGCTCAGCCAGGTGCGTGGCTGCGGCATGCACGGGCGGGACCGGGTTCTTGCTTGATTTTGCATTATGGATTTCACTGCGCGATGGCAATGCGTGGGGAATGAATGGGATGGCGGCGTGCGGTTGGATCCGCGCGCGTGACCAGGCCGTGGTGCTCGCGCAGGCGAGCCGGACAGACAACGGTAGCGACAGCGCAATCGGCAGCAACGCGCCCCAGAAGCCCAGCACCAGGTGTGCCGCCGCGCCAAGCGCGAAGCCCGGCAACGCAGGCGTAGCCTTGCGCATGTGTGCATGGATGGCCGCCTTTTGCTCGGAGCCGGTGTGGCGCGCGTCGAGCACCCTGGTCGGGTGCGGCGCGGGAGTGTGGCGGATCTCTGCGCAAGCACCTCGAACGAAGGTTAAAGCTGCGTGGTGCTCATCGCCATTGTCTCTTCGTATTAGTCAGCCGTTGCGGGGCGCATAGGGACAGGACGGTCATGGCGGGTTGCTGCTGGTCAGGCGCGGCTCAACGCGCCCGCGTTCGGGCGTCCCGTGGACTTCCCCGCCTTTGCCGCCGATGGCCAAGGCCCGGAAAGAAGATGGGTGCAGCGCCGCTCCAAGCACCGATCCAAGCGCAGTTCTGCGCAGCGTATGGCGCCAGGGATATCTGCTGCCAGGTCAGCGCAAGGCAAGGCAAGGCGCAGGGGCAGGGGCAGGGGCAGGGGCAGGGGGCGTCTATTGTCCTTTGGTATGTGGCGATCATACTGGCGAGCCTGGCCAGAAACTGGACTACCTCGGTGCGCAGGTTACTGTGGGAGAGGGCGACGAGAGAGGGCGAAGATCAGCCACGTTGCGGCAATGCATTTGCGACTGCCTGTGAGGTTTTCTTCCAGCTCGACACCGTCATGCCAAAGTGCTTTCTGAACCAGAAAGCGAAAGCGCTGGAGCTTGAGAAACCGAGCAGGTCGGCGAGTTCGGCGAGGGAGCGATCGCTGTCGAGGATCTGGCGGGAGGCGAGTTCAGCTCGGACCGCCTGGAGCAGTGACAAAAAACTCGTGCCTTCCGCAACGAGCCGGCGATGCAAAGTTCGGCGATCCACGCCAAGGTGCTTTGCCACCTGGTCCGACGTACACCTGCCCCCGGGCAACATGGCAACCACGACCTGCCGAACGGTGTGCGTCGCACTCTCATTGGATCCAGACAAGGCCTGGTCGAGAAAGCGACGGACGTATGGCGTCATACGGTAGTCATTGGCCGGCATGGGCGTCGCGAGGTCCTTTGCGGCACAGACGATGCCATTGAAACTCGCATTGAATTCAACCACCGAGCCGAACAGCGCTTTGTGACACGTGGCACCGTGCGGTTGACGGTGCTCGAAACAGACGCTTCGGGGCCGCCAGGTTGGCCCCAATAGTTCCTGGATCGTGCGATATAGCACGCCCACGGCCATTTCAATGGACTGCCGCACCGGATACTTGCCGGTGGCCAGGATATCTTCGCGAATC
Organism: Cupriavidus basilensis; assembly: GCF_000832305.1. Lineage (NCBI taxonomy): Bacteria > Pseudomonadati > Pseudomonadota > Betaproteobacteria > Burkholderiales > Burkholderiaceae > Cupriavidus > Cupriavidus basilensis. Next base: position 2,127,752 of record NZ_CP010537.1, on the reverse strand, counting down.
AATACGGCATCGCCGAAGTCTTCAATGCTAGTCAGCAGCGCCGCATTGATCAGGCGCATATAGCGACACAGGTTGTCCAGCGCCTGCCTGGCGTTAGGTGCTTCTCGCATCACAAAACTGATCGGGCCCAGGTTGGCCAGCCGCCGGTCCCTGGCCAGCCGCAAGCCAAAGTCTTCCACGCCTGTCATCGATGCGCTGTCCTCAAGCAGCTGGCGCACCGCCATGGAAGTGACCGGCATGTCGGGATCGAGAAGGCTTCGAGGACTCAACCCCACCTTGCGCAGCATCGCCTCAGGGTTAAGTCCATGGTGGCGCGCCAGTTCCGTATAGCCGGTAAGACTCGCGCTTCGGATCAAGGGTGTGTAGCCGGGCATGGGCGTGTCCCAATTTAGACATTGAATGTCCCAAATAATACATCGCATTTGGTCTTGCAGAGATAGTCTTCCGATGTGGATCTGATGTGGCTCTGATCCCCGATGTCCGGCGGCGCGAGATCAATGGCACACAGCGTGGCTTCAGTCTTCAAGCCGTCTTTCTGGCAGTACAGAGCCCGCGTTGCACCACAGACCGAGCAAAACGTTGGCGGTAGCTCTCAACGCAAGAGCCGCCCGACCAGCGCTACGCGCCGCATGTAGCGGGGCGTGCCCACCGCGACCTTGAGTCCCGCAAGACGACGGGCCCGTCCGTGGTGGTGATCTGAACAAAAAAGAAGGAGACAAACCATGCATATCGAACCGCTGACGTGCGCCATCGGTGCCGAGCTCGTGAACGTGGACCTGGCGGACGCCGTGCACGACGATGGGCTGTTCGCCGAGATCAGGGCCGCGCTGCTCAAGCACAAGGTGCTGTTCCTGCGCGACCAGGACATCACGCGCGCCGAGCATGTGGGCTTCGCGCGCCGCTTCGGCGAGCTCGAGGACCACCCCGTGGTCGGCAGCGACCCGGATCACCCGGGCCTGGTGCGCATCTACAAATCGCCAGAGGCTCCCAACGATCGTTACGAGAACGGCTGGCATTGCGACGCCACCTGGCGCGAGACGCCGCCAATGGGCTGCGTGCTGCGCTGCGTGGAATGCCCGCCGGTGGGCGGCGACACCATGTGGGCCAACATGGCGCTGGCCTACGAGAAGCTGCCCGACCAGGTCAAGCTCCAGATCGCCGGCCTGCGTGCGCGGCACAGCATCGAAGCCACATTCGGTGCGGCCATGCCGATTGAGACGCGCCTGGCACTCAAGGCCCAGTACCCGGATGCCGAACATCCCGTGGTGCGCACCCATCCCGAGACCGGCGAGAAGGTGCTGTTCGTCAACGGCTTCGCCACCCATTTCACGAACTTCCACACCGCGGCCAACGTGCGTTACGGCCAGGACTTCACCCAAGGCGGATCGGCGCTGCTGCAGTACCTGATCGGCCAGGCCTTGATCCCCGAGTATCAGGTGCGCTGGCGCTGGAAGCCGAACAGCATCGCCATCTGGGACAACCGCTCGACGCAGCACTACGCCGTGATGGACTACCCGCCCAGCCATCGCAAGATGGAGCGCGCCGGCATCATCGGCGACAAGGTGTTCTGACCCTCGCTCCCGCTGGCCCTATCCCTTTGTTCCTTCCCCTTTCCCCTGGAGACACGCCATGAATTTTCTCGACGGACACCTGTTCCCCGAAAACCAGCAGCCGCTCATCATCACGGCCGCGCCCTACGCGCCGTCCTATGTCCCCTCTGACTTTCCCGAGGACATCCCGGTGACGATGGAGGCGCAGATCCAGAAGGCCGTGGACTGCTACAACGCTGGAGCCACGGTGCTGCACCTGCACGTACGCGAACTCGATGGCCGCGGCTCCAAGCGTTTGTCCAAGTTCAACGAGCTGGTCGCCGGCGTGCGCAAGGCCGTGCCCGAGATGATCATCCAGGTGGGTGGTTCGATCTCCTTCGCGCCAGAGACCGATGGCGCTGCCGCCAAGTGGCTCTCCGATGATACGCGCCACATGCTTGCCGATCTCGACCCCAAGCCCGACCAGGTCACGGTGACCGTGAACACCTCGCAGATGAATGTGCTGGAGCACTTCGATTACGAAGACCTGCGCGGCACGTCGATGGAGGATCCGGCCACCTTTCAGGCTTACAAGGAAATGACGGTGCCCTCGCAGCCAGGATGGGTCGAGGAGCACATCCGCCGCCTGTCGGCTGCCGGCATCCAAAGCGCTTTCCAGTGCTACAACATCAACAGCTTCGAGTCGGTCGAGCGCCTGATGCGCAGGGGCATCTACAAGGGCCCGCTGGTCATGAACTGGGTGGCCATCAGCGGCGGCATGGACGCGCCCAACATCTACAACATGGCTAACATCGTGCGCGCCGTGCCCGATGGCGCAGTGCTGACGGTGGAAAGCTCCGTGCTCAACGTGCTGCCGATCAACATGATGGGCATCGCCATGGGCCTGCATGTGCGCTGCGGCATCGAGGACAACCTCTGGAACCAGCAGCGCTCCAGCAAGTTCAGCACGGTCCAGCAGATCGAGCAACTGGTGCGCATTTCACGTGAGTTCGGCCGCCCGATCGCCACCGCGCGGCAGGCGCGCGAGATTTCCAAGATCGGCGTGTTCTACGACACCGTGGAGGAGTCCCTGGCGGCCAACGGCTTCGCGCCCAATCGCATCGGCCGCCAGCAGGGCCACCTGCGCAAGGTCGCCTGAGCGCCGCAGCGCTGTCGGTGACCCACTGAGCCGATGGCGCAAAGCCCCACAGAACATACACAGGAAGACAATCATGTCAAAAGCCATTCGCTTCTACGAAACCGGCGGCCCGGAAGTGCTGAAGTTCGAAGACGTCGAGGTAGGCGAGCCCGGCCCCGGCGAGGCTCGCGTGCGCCACACGTACATCGCGCTGAATTTCATCGATATCTATTTCCGCACCGGCCGCTACCCGCTGGCGCTGCCCAACGGGCTGGGCTCCGACGCGGTCGGTGTGGTCGAGGCTGTGGGTTCCGGTGTGACGGACATCCGTGTGGGTGACCGCGTCGGCTACCTGATCGGGCCGCAGGGCGCTTACGCACAGGCGCGCGTGATGCCGGCCGCGGTGCTGATCCCGCTGCCCGATGGCATTTCCGATCGCACCGCCGCCACGCTGATGATGAAGGGCATGACGGCGCAATACCTGTTCCGTCAGGTCTATCCGCTCCAGGGTGGCGAGACCATCCTCTACCACGCGGCTGCGGGTGGCGTGGGGCTGATCGCCTGCCAGTGGGCGCGGGCGATGGGCGTCACCATGATCGGAACCGTGAGTACCGACGAGAAGGCCGCGATCGCCAAGGCCAACGGCTGTGCGCACACCATCGTGACCTCGCGCGAGAACATCGTGCAGCGCGTCAAGGAGATCACCGATGGCAAGGGGGTTCCGGTGGTCTATGACTCGGTGGGCAAGGACACGCTGGAAGCCTCCCTGGACTGCCTGCAGCCGCGCGGTTCGCTGATCAGCAACGGCACCTCGTCGGGAGCGGTGATCGTCGATTCCCAGATGCTGGCCGTGAAGGGTTCGATCTGGTTCACGCGGCCCGCCATGATGCACTATATCCAGCCGCGCGCGCACATGCTGGACATGGCCAAGGAATTGTTCGGCCACGTGCTGGCCGGCCGCATCGCGAGCGAACCCCAGCAGACCTTTGCCCTGGCCGATGCCGCCGACGCGCATCGGGCGCTCGAGTCGCGCAAGACAGTAGGCGCCACCGTCCTGGTGCCCTGACAGGGCATTGTCGCGTTGCCGAGGCACGCGCGGCACGCATCAAGGGCGCATTGCTGCGCGTGTCAGCCTGACCTTGAGCGCCCCATGCCGGAAGACTGCCGGCAATGTCAGTGGCACGTAGCAGACTGTGCAAGCATCAGAGGTGGCTCTCAATGCAAGAGCCAACCCACTATGGAGACACGCATGAACCCGCACACCCCGCATTCTGGACCCGATGATCGCGACGATTATCTGGTCAGCCGGCCCCGAGCCTGGTTTGCCTTTGCCATGACCTTTGCGCTGATGCTGTTCGACTACATCGACCGGCAGGTCATTGTCTCGTTGTTTCCCCACTTGAAAGAGGCGTGGAGCTTGTCGGACAAGCAGCTTGGCGCACTGGTGTCGGTCATCTCCATCGTTGTCGCCCTGGGCGGCCTGCCCGTCGCGCTTCTGGCCGATCGGATGAGCCGGGTCAAGAGTGTCGCCGTGATGGCAACGGTATGGAGCGTAGCGACTATCTCATGCATGTTTACTCGCAACTACAGTCAGTTATTTGCCGCACGCGCCATGGTCGGCGTTGGCGAAAGTGGCTATGGTTCCGTCGGTGCGGCACTGATTGCAAGCTTGTTCCCCAAGCGCATGCGCTCCATGTTGCTAGGAGCGTTCTTTGCCGCCGGCTCCATGGGTGCTGTCCTCGGCGTCATGCTGGGCGGTGTGATCGCTCAGCGCTGGGGCTGGCAGGCAGCGTTCGGCGTGGTGGGCTTCCCGGGACTGGCAGTCGCGCTGCTCTACCTGCTCGTGCCTGACTACAAGACCGTGGAGCTGACATCCCGGCTGAACAAGGCGAAGGCGTCACCATGGAACTTCATCAAGCACGTCGCAAGCGCGTTGTCTGACTCGCGTACGGTTTGGTGGACCTGCGTGGGCGCAGCGTTTCAGCTCATCGTGGTATCCACTGTCTGGGCCTGGCTCCCCAGCTACTTCAACCGGTTCCACGGCGCAGCCCCGGACGTCGCCGCCAAGCAGGCAGCGCTGATCGTGTTGTGCGGCGCGCTGGGGGCCTTCGCATGGGGTCTCGTGGTGGACAGGGCGGCTGCTCGCCGGCCACGCAACAAGCCTCTCGCCGTGGCTGTCCTGTGCGTGGCGACCCTGCTGGTTTTTGTTGCGGCCTTTACCGTTACGATGCCGGCCAGCCAGCAGTTTCTGCTGATCGCGTTCGGCGGCTTCCTGATGACGTGTACGGTAGGGCCGGCGGCGGGTATTGTGCTCGACGTCGTTCACCCGGGCGTGCGTTCCACCGGCGCCGCACTACTTTCGCTCTTTCAGAACATGTTTGGCCTTGCGGTTGGGCCATTCGTCGGGGGGGCGATTTCAGACGCCCTTGGCCTGCAGACGGCCCTTGCGGTGATGCCTGCCTTCGGCTTGGTCGCTGCCGCATGTTTCCTGTTGGCGGCGCGCCATTATGAATCGGATCTGCATCGGGCTGACAACCGCCTGCAGACTTATAACGAAGTACCGCTCGCATCGGCATCCGCCTGATGGGTTTTGGTCGCGTCACCCTTTCGACAGACCCAGCGAAGAGAGATGCGGCTCACGCTCGTTTTGCCAACGCAGCTGTGAAATCAGCAACTGATCGCGTTCCCGAAACGACAGGCTGTGATGGATCTACACCGAGCCGCGGCGCAAGCCCGTGATTGCGGAGGCTTCCCGCGCTCGCAGCGCCCGTGTGCGATCATTCCCGTCGACCATGTCGCGCTCGCCGGGACATTGGCGCTACGCGGCAACTCTTCGAGCTCGATCGTATGCATCGAACCTTTCAAGTGGGAGGTCCACCTGATACGCACGGCGGGCCGCCCCTCAAGGTTTGTGAAAGAACTTAAGGCGCATCTCCAATGAACTTTGTGGTGCAGGAAGGATAGGTATACCTGCCATAGTTCCTATGGAGAAATACTCAGCTATGTTCGATGCTTGCCGTGGCGCGATACGCTACGACTTCAACCTCAATTTTCGCCGACCGGGGCAGGTCGGCGACGGCAACGCAGGAGCGAGCCGGGAATTCATTTCCGAAGAATTTGAGGTAGATGGCATTGAAACTTTGATAGTCTTTCATATCGGTAAGGAAGACTGTCACCTTCACGACGTCGCGCCAATCGCAGTCCGCATCGCGTAGCGCGGTGAACGAGTTGGACATCGCGTTAGTGGCTTGGCCGGTAAAGTCTGCTGGGATCGCCCCGTCCACACCCGCACCGGTTTTCCCCGAGAAGTAGATCCATCCTGCGCGCTCCACCCAGTCGGAATACGGCTTCTGAACTGACATCGGAAATTGCTCCTGTTCACTGGTTATTGCCGGCAGTGGCGGCCTGTCCGACACGCTTGACAGCGATGAAGTACAGCAAGGCGCTGACTGCCGCTGCCGACGTACCCACAATTGCCAGGGCGATTGCCAGTCCGGCCTTGGGATGGCCCAACCACTCGTTGATGGAGCCGACCGCGAACGGGCCCAGTCCGCCACTAATAGCGTTGGTGAGAAACACCAGCAGTGCCACGGAGCGACCGCGCATGCGATTGGGGATGGCAATCTGCAGCGGTACGGGCGCCAGTGCCATGACGATGCTGGTTGCGTAGGCGCACAGGCCGTACAGTGCAAGCGACATCCACATCACCGGTGCCAGCGGGGCCGCGCATGCAATTGGGACCAGCAAGGTGGCAGCTACGGAGGCGATACGCAGCACTTTCTTCAGCGCATCGCGGTCATTTACCTTACCGACAAATAGGCTGGCGCTGATGACGCCGGCCATGCCTCCGAGCATGTAGACCGGACCGGTCATCTTGCCGACTTCGCTCGCGGTTAATCCAAAGCTGCGGATCAGCAGGGTCGGGAACCAGGCGGCGTAGGAGTAGAACAGCAGAATAAGCGCAACGTAGCCGAAGAAGTAGGGCAGGCAGAACCGGTTTCGTACGAACAATTCGCGCAGGACTTCGCTTATCGGTGGCGCTGCTTCAGTGGCAGCTTGGGCGGTCTGCAGCCCGCGCCGCACCGGTTCGCGAATGGTCGCCAAAACGAGTGCTGCAAGGGCCAGGCCCGGCAATCCGACCACGAAGAAGACCATTTGCCACGGCAGCAGGCCATGACCTGTCAGCCAATCCGCCACTGCGGGTTGGTCCATCCAGCCAAGCAGCACGCCACCGCCGAGCAGTGCGACACCGCCGCCGACGTAGGGCCCCAGCATGAAAACACCGCTGGCCCGTGTGACCTTGCGGGGCGGAAACATGTCGCTGAAGATGGAGAGAGCAGCAGGGCTGAGGGCTGCCTCGGCAATTGCTGTACCGGCGCGCCAGACCAGAAGTTCGCCGAAGCTGCTGGCGGTGCCGCACATGGCCGTGGACACTGCCCAGATGGCGACACAGGTGGCACTTAGGCGTACGCGGTTCGAGCGGTCCACCAGCCTGGCCACAAACAGGCCTGCGGTGGCATAGCAAAGCGTGAACGTCGCGCCCTGCAGAAGCCCGATCTGGGTATCGCTAAGCAACAGCGATGTCTTGAGCGACTGCACCAGGATGCTGACGACCTGGCGGTCGATATAGGAGAAGGCGAAGCAGATGAAGAACATGAATACGATGTATCCATGTGAGAACGGCGTGCCGGCTGACGCAATGACCGGCTCTTCGGTACGGGGCGCGCCGGCGTCCAGGGCTGGCGCGGCTTTTTGGGTGGACTGCATGAAGGGCTCCTCGACACGGCAAAAGACGGCCTGGCGTGCGCTATGGACGGGCGCCAGGCTTTGTATTGCCGCTGAAAACGGGCTATAGGGTGATGGGGGCGGCGAGCAGCGCGATACAGTCGCCGGGTTCGACGCCTGCGAAGGTGCGGGCGCAGACCACCATGCCCGCACCATTGAAATGCAATTCGCGCGACGGTTCCCAAGGGGCGTACGGATCGAAGAGGCGACCGGCCAGGTCGCCTGCCGCCACTTGCTGCCCCAGCTTGAAGCACGGTTCAAATACGCCGTGGCGAGGCGCAAACAGATAGTGGCTAGCGCCATCCACGGCGATGAACTGCGTGTCATGACACGGTGGGGGCGGGTTGTCGTCGCGCGTCAGTCCGGTTGCATGCAGCACGCGGCGCAGGCCATCTTCGACGATGGACAGGCCATCCACATTGCAGCTGCCATAGCCACCGAATTCCCCGCACAGAAACAAAGTGCCATGGCGCTCGGCCGCGGCGCCGTAGGTGCGGTCTTCTCCAAGCAGGTCCATGACCATGGTGTGGGGCGCGGCGAACGCATTGACCAGCTTCAGGTATTCGCTACGCCGAGCCGGGTCGGACGGCAGCGCGGCCAGCACCGTGGGTATGTGGTTGAATGACGCGCCCCCGGCGTGAAGGTCGAACACGACGTCAGCGCGGGGAAAGAGTTCGGTATCGACATAATGCGCGATCATCGCCGTGACCGACCCGTTGCGGTCGCCGGGGAACAACCGGTTCAGGTTGCCGCGGTCGATTGGCGAGGTGCGCGAGCTATTCAGGAACGCAGGAAAGTTGAGCGCTGGGATGACGATCAGTCGGCCCTGAATCTTTAGCGAAGGCATGCGCTGGATCAGCTTCATCAGCGCTACCGGGCCTTCGTACTCATCACCGTGGTTGCCGCCGGTCAGCAGCACCGTCGGGCCCTCGCCCTGCTTGAGCACAGCGATCGGCGTCGGGATGTGACCGTAGGCGGAGCGGTCATGCGAATAGGGAATACGCAGCACGCCGGTCTGGAACCCCTCGCTCTCATAGTCGATCTCCGTTGAGATCAGTGTTTTTCTGGAAAGGGTATGGTCATTCGATTGGGCTGGCATGCCTGTCTCCGGTGGGGGAAATCGGGCGTGGTCAGTTCCCATGGAACCGGCCACGTGTGCATGCAATATTGGGGGCCGAGTCAGTTGCCGACAAATGCCGTTTTGGGGAGGGGGTGATGCTTCTGGGGCATCACCCGGTTGTCAAACCGGGCCGCCCCATTGCTTCCACCGTCTGGATGAAGCGGAAAAGTGCCGGATTAGGTGTATCGATTTTGCAAGCAAAAACGAGCGGCATCGGGATGGAAAGATCCGTGAACGACGCAAAGTGGCAGAGCGCAGGCGGACGGCCCAAGTTGGCAGAATTAACAATGGCGGCACCAATGCCGGCGCAAACCAGGGAAAGCATGGCGGCTTCCGTCGAGACTTCCTGAACGACATTGAGTGTGACGCCGCAAGCCTGACAGGCTCCGATCAACTGGTCGTAGTAGAGCGGGTACGTCGCACGCGGGAACGTGACGAATGGCCAGTCGGCTATCTGGCGCAAGGCCACGCCTGGCAGCGGCAGGCGTGCGGAAGCATCACCCTGCTCGGGCAGCGTCCATGCACGCGGCGCGGCGAGGACGACCTCGTTTGTCGTCAGCGGTAACGTGTTGATCGACTCGGGGAGCGGCCCGTACTGGTAGATGAAGCCACCGTCGAGCGTGCTCGCCCGAATCTCGTCGAGCTGTTGCGGTGTGTTCATCGGTACCAGCTCGACGCGGACGTCCGGCACTTCCGCTTGGAAACGCCGGAAGATGTGCGGCACGATCCCGTCCCAGCCACTGTTCTCGACAAAGCCGAGGCGTAGATAACCCTGAACGCCGGACGAAATCCGCGCGGCGCCTCGTGCTGCGACGTCGAGCTGGGCGAGCGCCTTGCGGGCATCTCGCAGATAGGCCTGGCCAGCCGACGTCAGCTTGAGGCCACGCGGGGTACGCTCGAACAAGGCAAAGCCGAGTTCCTCCTCCAGGTCGTGGATCTGGCGGGAGATGGCGGGCTGCGTGACGTGAATATGTTCCGCAGCCAGCCGAATGCTCTCGTGCTCAGCTACGGCGATGAAATAGCGCAAGTGTCTGAGTTCCACAATTTCACTCGTCTTCTGGATGATTTGGCGGTCGGCAATCGACGGCAAATATGCCACAAAGGCATGATGTAGAAAAAAAGGCTGGCGAGGCGGACGCCGACGGCGCGGCTCCCCTGATCAAATTTCTTTCCCGCTGCGCTCAGCGTCCGGCGTCTGTCGCACCTTGCTCGAGCCGTGCCACCAGGAAGTCGATGAACGCGCGTAGCTTTGGAGGCAGTATCCGCCCGCGCGGAAACACGGCATGCAGGTCTGGGCAACGCCCGAGCCAGCCTGGGAGCACCGGCACCACCAGGCCTTGTTCGGCATGCCGCGTCATGATCAGGTCCGTGGCCATCATCAGGCCAGCGCCGTCGAACAATGGCGCCTTCAGCGCTTCGGGGTCGTCGGCCTCGATGACCGGCTGGATGGGGAAATCGACAAGCTCCCCGGGGGCGACTTCATGTTGCATTGGCCAGGCATGACCGCTGACACGCCTGGCCACGCGCGTGGATAGGGCGGCGTGCTTGAGCAGTGCGTCGGGGTGGGTTGGTACTCCATGCTGCGACAGGTAGGCGGGGCTCGCGTAGATGCGATTCGGGAAGGTTGCGAGACGCCGTGCAGCCATGGATGAATCCGGCAGATCGCCCATACGCAAAGCCAGGTCGATTTCCTCGCTGACGAGGTCGAGCGTGCGGTGGCTGAGTACGAGGTCGATGTTCACTTCCGGGTGCCCGGAGCGAAATTCGGCCAGCAGCGGACCCAGCAGGCTGACCGCCAGCGAGTAGGACGCTGTGATCCGCAACGTGCCGCGTGGCGTGCCTTGCAGTTGGCCGACGGCGGCATCGGCTCCTGCCAGCATGCCGGGAATGGCACGGCAGGCGTCGTAGTAGAGCGCGCCGGCCTCCGTGAGGCCTAGGCGGCGCGTGGTCCGGTGCAGGAGTTGCGCACCGAGGCGCTGCTCAAGTTCACGCAGCTTGCGGCTGACCGTGGTCTTGGGTAGGCGAAGTTCAGTTGCCGCAGCGGTGAAGCTCCCAGCTTCCACAACCCTGAGAAAGACGAGGGTGTCATTCATATCGAGGGACATGGTCGGCAAGCGCAGGGCAGTCTGGGGTTAGATTTTGATTATGCCACAGGCGGCACAATTATTACCGAAAATGCGGGCTTATCAGGGCAAGATGCACTGGATATCGTTAGGATTATCACTGGACTAGAGACAATTCGGCACCAGGGTACGGGCCGACAAACACCATGAACCTTCCCCGCTTCCTTCTTTTCGCCACTGCCGCCATGCCCGTCCTTGCCGCCAGTCCGGCCAATGCCGGTTCACCGCTTACGGCGGATACGGCGTCCAGCTACGGATGGGTAGCACGCCAGGCGCCAGGCTTCTACCGCTTTACGCTTGGGGCGTTTCGCATCACTGTGCTGTCGGATGGCACGGCGCCGCGCGACGTCGCGAAGATCATGAGCAAGCCACAGGCCGTGCGCGACGCGTTCGCGGCAGCCCACCAAACGCTGCCCGTTGAAATATCTGTCAACTGCTTCTTGATCGATACGGGCGACCGCCGCATCCTGATCGATACCGGCGCGGGCGAACTGTTCGGCCCGCTGACAGGCCACCTCGTCGAGAACCTTCGCGCTGCTGGTTACGAGCCCGGTGATATCGATGACATTCTGTTGACGCATATCCATGGCGACCACTCGGGCGGCCTCAGTATCGGCGGGAGGCCAGTGTTTCCGAATGCTACGGTGCATGTGGACCAGCGCGATCCTGCCCTGTGGCTAAGTCCCGAGGCCGAGGCCACGGCGCCAGCAGCGGCTCGCATGACCTTCCAGCAGTCTCACCAGACCGTCGACCCCTATGTGAGGGCCGGCAGGCTGCGCACCTTCGACGGTGCGGCCCAACTCTTCCCTGGTGTTCGTTCTGTCCCGTTGTACGGCCACACGCCTGGCATGAACGGCTACCTCATAGAGAATCAGGGGCAGCGCCTGCTGCTCTGGGGGGACATCATTCATGCCACGGAGGCCCAATTCCGCGACCCGACCATCACAATCGAGTACGACGTCGATCCCACTGCTGCGGCTACGACGCGTCAGCGCATCCTTGCCGATGCAGCGAGACAGGGCTACATGGTGGGGAGTGCCCATGTGACATTCCCCGGATTGGGTCATGTGCGGACCGAGCATGCCGGCTTCAGCTGGGTGCCGGCTCCCTATAGTACGAAGCTCACGGAATAAGGCAAGAATGGCCAAGAATAACGCTTCACCATGTGCCTCACGACACACGGCGCATGACTCGGGGACAACGTGATTTGCTAAATCTTCGTGGTCAGGGACTTCCACCCTTTACTCCTTACCGGTCTCCCGGCGCACTATGCAACAAGGCCGGGAAGGGGCAAACCTTTGCTGCAGGCGGCTCTCCGGTTGATCACCGCCACTTTTTGCACGAAAGGTACGATCACCCCGAGTACGACGAAATGACGGCGGTCAATTCCAAGACGGCCTTCTTCTTCCTCAAGGAAGCTGGCAAGCGTGTCAATGACAACGGCAAGATCTGCACGCTGGTCACGTCGCTGCTCGGGGTCTTCACACCGTTCTATGCCGCGTATGCCGGCACTAAGGCGCCGGTGGAGCACGCGCGCCTGGCCATGGGTGGCAAAGCGGCTGCGTGCCAGCAGCTCACACTCGAGCGTGGCAAAGAAGGATTCGCACATGGCATTGTCGTACGCGTCACCGACAGAGCCCATTGAGGGGCGCACACCGGCCTCGTGGCAGCGCAGCCCGAACGCAATCGACGTGTACAGGGCGGCTGCTCGCCGGCCACGCAACAAGCCTCTCGCCGTGGATTTCCTGTGCGTGGCGACCCTGCTGGTTTTTGTTGCGGCCTTTACCGTTACGATGCCGGCCAGCCAGCAGTTTCTGCTGATCGCGTTCGGCGGCTTCCTGATGACGTGTACGGTAGGGCCGGCGGCGGGTATTGTGCTCGACGTCGTTCACCCGGGCGTGCGTTCCACCGGCGCCGCACTACTTTCGCTCTTTCAGAACATGTTTGGCCTTGCGGTTGGGCCATTCGTCGGGGGGGCGATTTCAGACGCCCTTGGCCTGCAGACGGCCCTTGCGGTGATGCCTGCCTTCGGCTTGGTCGCTGCCGCATGTTTCCTGTTGGCGGCGCGCCATTATGAATCGGATCTGCATCGGGCTGACAACCGCCTGCAGACTTTTAACGAAGTACCACTCGCATCGGCATCCGCCTGATGGGTTTTGGCCGCGTCACCCTTCGCCGCGGCCAACTCGGCCTGAAGCTTGTCGTTCTCAAGGCCCCACCGCCAAACCGGCGGGCTCGCCGAGGCGCACGGCATCGGATTCGGGTGGCTCAACGCGTCGAGCCGATCGCCCCGGTCGCGAGCGCCAGCGTGGCGGCGGCGGCCAGCGCGCCGCTATACGCATCGGTCGACGCGTTCCACGCCAGCAGCAACTGGTTTTGCGCCAGGTTGGCTTCTATTATCGATCCCACGCCCTTGCTATACGCCGCAAAGGCCGCGTTGTAGGTAACCTGGGCGGCGTCGGCCAGCGCCTTGGCCGCGTCGTACGCCGCCAGGCTCGATTCGAGCGCGCTCTGGCTGACCACCACTTGCCGCACCGATTCTTCCTTGGCCCGCGTCAGCCGGGCCGATGCGCTGTCGACGTCATTGCGTGACTGCGCGACCACCGCCGAGCGCACCCCGCCGTCGTAGATGGGCACGGAAACGCCAAGGAATACGCTGGCGCCGTAGCGATAGCCGTTGAGGTTCAGCGTCGGGGGCTGCTGGCCGATTGGCGGGATCGCCGAGATGGACGATCCACCCGATGCATATGACGTGTACGCGGACAGGAACACCTTGGGCAGGAATGCCGCCTCGGCCGCCTTGACCTTGGCCTGGCTGGCGCGCTCGACCGCGTAGGCGCCCAGCACGTCGGGCCGCTGCGCGATCGCGCTTTCGACGATCTGCTCGATGGAGCCGCGCAAGGCCGGTGACAAGGGCCGCACGGGCATTTCGGCGATGCGTGGCTTGGACAACGGCGAGATACCGATGGCCGCGAGCAGGGCCAGATACGCGTCGGTCTCGGCGCCTTGTGCTTGCACCATCGCAAGGTTGGTCTGCGCACGGTTCTGGGTGGCCTGCGCCACTTCCACGATCGTGCCGATGCCGCGCTGGTAGCGTGCCTTGGCCGCCGCGAGCACGGCATCGGCGTTGGTCATGGCCTGCTGCACCGTGCCGCCGCGCGATCGGGCAGCCTGATAGCGATAGAACGCCACGCTGACATCGTGCACGATGCGCTGGTGAACGGCCGTGAACGCAATATTGACGGCGATCGAAGTTTGCTCCGCGGCATCGACAATTCCCACGCGTTCACCGAAATCGAACAGCAGCCATTGCAGCGACAGTACCGACACCGCGCCGTGGGTGGATGTGTTCGTGCCGGCCGATCCCAGGGGCGTGCTGGTGGAAAGATGCCCGGTCTGGTAGCCGCCCATGGCTGCGGCCGAGATGTGCGGCAGGTAGCTGGCCTTGGCGATGCCCGCGGCCAGCGCCGCATTGCGTGCGTCGTTCCACGCGATGCGCGTCAGCGGGTTGGCGGACTCGGCCATGTCGATCAGTTCCGGCAGCGAGTACGCGTGCGCCGGATCAAGCGCCGGCGGCGGTGCGATCGATGCGAGCGCCGAATTGGCGGGCAGCGTGTAGTCGGAAGGCCCTGGCGCGGGTGCGGCCCTGGCCGCGGCGCCAGGCACGATGTCTCCCGACGCCGTGGTGGCGGGCTGCCACGGCCGATCGGCTTGCGCAGGCGCGAGATGCAGCGACGACGTGGCACAACCTGCCAGCGTCGCGGCAATCAGCGATAGCGGAATCACCAGCGAATCACGTTTGCGCATGGATGGGGTAAGGGTGGGGCGTCTGCGCGGCGTCGGCTACGGAGGCGGTCAGGCGTTTGTCGATGAGGGCCAGCAAGGCGTCGCGGGCCGGGCCGTCGTGACCGGCGGCGTCAAAGGCCTCAGTGGCCTCAGTGGCGTGAGCGGGCTGCGCTGGCTGCGGCGCCGTATCGTGGGCCCGCAGTGTGCGAAGCCGCTGCGCGAGGTCAGGGTCGCCCGGGAACCGCTCGGCGAACAGGAATGCCGGACCGGCAATCGCGTCGAGCGAGCGCAGTCGCCGCTGGCGGTCTTCGACCCACTCGGGCGCCGGGCCCACGGACGCAGGCTCGTAGTGCGCGAGGATCAGGTCCTGCGCGATATCGCCCTGCAAGGCCAGCGCGGCCATGGCATGCCCGCGCCGGTCGTCGGAGCGCCTGGCATGCGCCAGTTGGTGCCATTGCTCGGCCAGCCGGCCCAGCGCCGCTTCGATGCGCGCGGCAATACTGACCGGCCAGATGCGCGTGAACACCAGGTAGACCATCAGGTTGCCAAGCATGATGCCGATGACCCGGTCACGCGCGATGGTCAGGTCAAAGCCTGGGCCGGCGCCCTGGATGACACACAGGTAGAACGCGAACGCGATCTGGAAGCCAGCGTAGGCGATGCGCGCAGAGCCTAGCGCAACCCAGGCCGATATCCACGAGCCCGCGAAGACCAGCAACATGAGCCCGCCCACAGACGACAGCGAAGGCACGACATACACGAGGGCCGCCGTGCCGATGACAGCGCCGGCCAGGCAGCCGGCCAGCCGCAGCGAGAGCTTCTCCACGGTCTGCGCGGCGGTCCCTAGCGACACGAGATAACACGTGATGAAGCAGGTATGAATGCCCGGCCAGTTGAGCTGCTGATAGAGCAGGTAGCAGAACAGGGCCGCGCCGGTGGTCTTGAGCGCGTAGCGGATGTGGTCGCGATTGCTAAAGGCATCTGCGTCGAGCAAGCCGCTGTGGGCGGTTGGCGGCGTCGGGGTTGTCGTTGTGTCCGCCGCCGTGTCCGCTTCCGGGGGCTCGGCAAAGCAATTGATGGCCAAGTGCAGTTCCCTGGCAACCGCCGCCTGCGCCGGCGCAAGCAGGCTGGCGTCCGGTTGGCTCAGCCCGATTTCCACCGGATAGCCGCCCGCATCGAGCATGCGCGCCATCGCGTCAAGCGTGTCGGCGATCGGATCGGCAACCGGGGCGGGCAGGGGGGCGCCCGGCTGCCGGCGGGCGGCATCGACCGCCAGCAGGATCGCCATGGTAGACGCCGCGGCATGACGCAGCGCGGCTACGTCGCTGGCATTGGCCGAGCCTTCGATCCTTGCCAGCTTCAGCCAGCCCGCCACCGGCTGAATGCCAGTGTGCAACGCTGCCTGCAGCGCGGCGTCGTCGGGTGGTGGATCGCGCAGGCATGCTGCCGCCACGCGCAGGCAATGGGCCAGCCGGTCGCAGGCCAGCCGGCGCGGCGCTGCACCCAGCACCAGGTTGACCGCCACGTTCACGCCAATCGGAATCGCCACCATCAGCCAGGCATAGAGCAGGGCGCGCGTGGCGATCTCACCGCCGGGCACCAGGCCGAGCTCGTCGAGCGCGAACCCGATGATCATGGCGATGATGGCGCCCACCGGGCGCAACTTGCTGGCCGAGGTCAGAAAGAGCAGGGCGGCCGACAGCACGGCCATGCACGCCACCCGGCGCAGTGGGTCATCGACACTGAAGTCAGCCAGCAGCATCACGAGTCCGATGATGATGCTGACCAGCACCAGCGCCGCCACGCTCATCACGATGCTGGTGGTGCGATCCGCCCGGTTGATGAAAAAGACGATATAGGCGGAGATGGCCGCCTCCGGCGTGCCATAGATGCTGGTGACGAGCACCGTCAACGTGCAAGCCACGGCAATGCGGGTGGTGGCCGATGCGCGGCCCGCAAACGGTGCCAGCAGGGCGCCGAGATCGGCCAGCCCCAGCCCCAGGCGCAACTTGTCAGCGGCAGGCCGCGCCATGCCGGATCTCGACGGTTGCACTCGCGCCCACCCGGGCCAGCATTTCAGGCGGTTCTTCCAGCTTGATCCGCACCGGGAATCGCTTGGCCACATGCACCCAGTTCACCGACGGCTGGACATAGGGCAGGGAACGCGGCAGGTTCAGGCGTTCCGTATCGGTGATGCCAATACCAATGCCCTCGACCTTGCCGCGCATGACATGGCTGCGGTCGATCATCGAATAGACCGTGGCGCAATCGCCCGGACGGATATCGGCCAGCTGGGTTTCACGGAAATTGGCGACGGCGAACCATTGGCCGGTATGCACTAGCAGGAAGAGGGACTGATTGGGAATCACGACTTCGCCGGACAGCACGGTCAGGCCGCTCACGCGGCCGTCATGCGGGGCGCGAACCACGGTGTCGTCCAGTGCCCGCTGGGCGATGGCCAGCGCCGCCTCGCGCGCTCGCACGGTCGCCGTGGCATCGTCTTCGGTGCCAACGGCCTTTGCCGTCGCGGCACGCTGCACGTTAGCCTGTCTCAGCGATACGGCCGCGTCGCGTTGCGCCACCTCGGCCTGGTCAAGCTGCTGCTTCGGCACGTAGCCATCTGCGGCCAACGGGCGCAGACGCGCCACGGTGCGCGCGCTCAGCGCGTAGTTCTGTTCGGTGCGGGCGGTCTGCTCGGAGGCAATCGCCGCGTTGGCGTGCTCGGTGGCAATCGTGCGTCTGCGCGTACCCAGCGCAGCCTGCGCCAGTTCCAGATCGGCAGTCGCCTGGGCCACGGCTAGCCGGTATGGCACAGGATCGATCTCGAACAGCACATCGCCTTTGGCCACGTGCTGGTTCTCGCTGACGAGGATCCTCGAGATCCTGCCGCCCACGGGCGACGCCACATGCACCATGTCCGCATCGAGCCCGGCATCGTCGGAAGACGGAAACCGCACGGCGCGATGCCAGGCATGGATGGAGAGCAGGATAGCCAGAACAACGATCGCCAGTGCGATCAATTTCCCGCGCAGCGGGTTTTTGCGGACGCCGGCCATTTTCATAGGATGTGTCCCGTAGCCGATAACCAGACGATTTCAGCGATCATCAGGCCGATTGCCGTGTTTACCAGCAGCGGGAAGCCGACGACATCCGCCCAGCCGGCCAGGATAAACAGCCGCCAGGAAATGACGGCGCCCACGATGCCGATCAGGGCGCTCAAGAGCCAAAGCGGAAAATAGGCGCCAAACAGGCTGAAGGACGGGGCACCGGCGCAACCATAGAGCGAAGCGGCCAACGCGACGAGCACAAGCGAGCGTGCCATGGGATCTGGGGCAGGATTGGTTCACGCAATATAGCAGCGAGTATTCGCGATTGTCCAAGGGACAAAGAAACTCAGGTCAACGCCGGGCTGACGATACGCGGCGTAGGTGGGGGCCAAAGATGGGGAGGACTGACGTTCACCCAGTCAGTGTAGTCAGACGACGAGAAAAGTGATGGGGTAAAATCTGATAAGAATTATCTACTTACGTAGACTTTGTCGCTGCATTCAACACATATTTTCGTCTTTTTTGGGGATGAAATATTCTATCGGTTCTACGCCGAAGATGTAATTGTGTGTCTTTTTCGGGAGCGACCGCAGCCGTTGTCATGCTGCCTATGTCTCCGCTGGCGTGTGAGCGCCGCCTACCCGCCCCTACCTCCCTTGAGCTTGCAGGCAAACGGCGAAAGCCTTGGTTCTGCGCTCTTGTCTCAGAGCTCCTAGTAATCGCCTGCAGTTCATGGAGTTCATTCCGCTCCACTCCACACATTGTCCCCGCAACCGAAAGTATTTTTTTGGGGAAAGTCCTTGGGTTTAAATGCGAATTTTGCGATTTTCTGATAATAAAAAATATTAAAATTATGCGCACTATGCAACCAGTTTCATAGGGTTACTGATACCGTTATCTACTCACAAAATTTTCTACCATATATTCTCCAAGACTCGCCGTTGTGACTCATCATGTATCACGCCGCAGACCAGCACAGATTGAGCCCGGCTGAATTTGTTAGAAATCCAAATCGCGGCCACGCGTCGGTCTATTTTTTTGATTCCCCAAAAAATGATCGTCGCTTTGGCATTTTCGGCGTGGTTGCATTTTCGCATTTATTGCTAGCCGAAGGAAATCCTGAAATACTGTCGTATCTTCCATCCAGGCCACCAAAAGAAAAATCTGAAAAAAAATACAAACAAACAGTTGATGTTTTATATCAGTCTGGCAAGACGGAGTGTTGGCACTTCAATCACTCTAGGAACGGGGAACCCACGCGACACAAGAATAGGATAACCAAGACCGAAGGCGAAATCCGAATGGCGCAATGGCTGCCCCATAATTGGATGTTGCTATGTTCCTATCGAACACGCGTTAGAGGAGCTATAGACCCGAATCCCAGGGCCCTCCCAGGATTAATTAGCGCCAGAAGTAGCTTCACGCTCCAGGAGGTTCTCGCACTAGAAGATTGTGATCCCGCACACTTACTTGCTAGTGTGGCGCGCTACTTGGCAAACGGGAAACTTAAAACCGAACTTCGTACTAGCGCATTTCACCGACGTTCCCTTCTAGAACGGGTTGAATAATGGGCGGGGGCGCGCGGAGATCGTTGATTCAACAATATCACGGTGAGCTTGTCGACTGGCCCCATCCCGATATCACCGTTCTTGACGATGCGACTCGTCGAACGTTTCTGAATCGAAAGCTTGCCGTTGAGTTATATGCTGCCGATATTCCCTACGGTGAGATTCAAGAACAGACAAAATTCTCGCCAAACGAAGTGAGGCGCTTGCTCCGACGATGCGTGGCATCAGCAGGGGAGGGGTGTATTGTAGGATTTTATGCGTTGCTTCCGAGTTTTCGCATTAAGCCTTACTTCAGAACGAAACCCATTATTGCGAAGCATCCATTGGCCGATCAACGCTCTAGTGGTTACGCTGGCGCGCTGGCGCAGTTATTCGAAAAGTTTCCTGATGTCAAGAAAGATTTAATACAAAAATTCTTTCTGCAGCCGGATAAACAAAAGAAGTCAAAAAATAGCCGTTCGCCGCAGTTAGGGCCGCAGCCTTATATTGAAATACATGGCGAGTTTCTTTCTGAATTACGGACAAAAGGGGTTGGAGAGAATGAATGGCCCTTCCTGACGGAAGACAAGGGTAGACGATCCCTTTTGCGCTTCCTTCATTCTTTGAAGAATGAAAGATCAGAGCGTGCGGTAAAAGCCAGAATGGGTGCTGAGGCGACTAACAATCTAGGACATGGTATGGGTCCTAATGCTCTCATATCGCCACTTCTCCCGTTTGCAGTCGTAGAGCTTGATTACACAGTTATTGATATTCCCACTCATGTTAGGGTGATTGATCCCAACGGTACAGGGCATTTGATACCTATATCTCGTTGGTATCTAGGGTTGCTGGTCGAGGTAAAAACAAGCGCAATTTTGGGCGCACATATCTCTCTGGAAGTTAACCCGAGCGCCGATTGTGCGTTGCAGACGATGTTGAGCAGTGTGCCTGTCGTGTTAGACGCACGGAATTCTGGTGACGTTCGCATTGAGGTACGTAGCACCAATATGGATTTTGTTGCACGCGGCCCCACCTTGATATGCTCGTTGATACCGCAGTTGGCAGGGCAAGCATTCAGTTTGCTTAGGGTGGATAACGGTTGGTGCAATATTGCAAATGATTTTGTAAATAACGTTATTGATGTATTTGGTTGTGCCATTGAGTTCGGCCCCCCACGTGCCTGGTGGGGAAGGTCGTTAGTCGAAAGGATCATTGGGGTTTCAAAAGAACGCGGAGAGCATCGCCTGAAGGCCACATACGCGTCGGGCCCCGACGATGTTCGCCGGCCCCCCGATGTCGAACAGCTCGGTTTAAATGACGGAATCGACCTTGATTTTGTGGTCGATATGTTGAATGCCGTTGTCCGTGAACATAATACTATCTCAACCGGTGATCGACTTAATGGTGCAACTGTAATTAATGTTCTGCAAAGATTCGTAGATAAGCATGAGCTTCTATGGGTTCCACAGCCTCTACCAAGATCTATCAATTCAAATGATCGACTCCTTATGCACCGACGAAAGGTGGAGGTTAGGGGAGAATGGGGCGTCCATACGCGTAGGCCGTACATTAATACGGCATACTGCCGATATACAAATCCTCGTATCGCTTCTGATTTTTCTATGATAGGAAGAAAAGTGTTTGTCTACATCAATCGTCTCGATGCGAGAGAGGCATGGGCAAGTGACGCGGAAACTGGCGAGAATTTGGGCAAGCTATACGGTGAGGAAAAATGGGAAAACTGGCGATGTGCATTGCGGGTCAGAGAACTGGTAGGCGCAAAAGCAAAGGGACGGCCCCGAGGCCGGAGCCCCGATATTTATGCTAGATCCGGAAAAGTAGATTATGAGTTTGTAACGAGCGAAAATAGCGGCGAAAATATCGGAAAAAAAACTGCGCTTGCGATAGCGAAAGTAGCTCGGGATAGCTTTACTGGTTCGAAATCAGCATCCCTAAAGCCGGCCGAAGAAGATAACCACAATAATAATGTTGGGAGTGATAACGATCTGCTTCCAAATATAAATCCGCGCGGAATATTCAAGCTGGATTCGGGGAATAAGAAATGATTGCGTGCGATCGTGGAGAAAGAAATGGATGAGGGTCATCTTCGAGCATTAATGCTGCAGCACCCGATTATATCCAAGAAGAGCAGAGCGGAATCACCATTATGGACACTCCCGATATCGAATTTTTATGACAACGCCAGAACTTTATTGTTTCTCAGGCAAAGTTTTTTCATAGAAGAGATCGCTGGCGAGGGAAAAACCATCATGATGAATGTCCTTCGTGAGCGGTTACCAAGAGATCTCAGCGAAATTCACGTACTCTCTTATAGAGGCTTAAATAGGGAAATATTTTCTCATGGTGGATTTGTGAGGGATTTGCTTTATACGGTTAATCATGCTGCTCTTGATGGAAATTCATACGAATTAAGTCGGAGATTGATTAATGACATTGTGGCTTCTGCACTGGAGACTAATTGGAAGCTAATTGTGATGCTGGTTGACGAAGCGCAGGCCCTTCGTCCTATAGATTTCGGTTTTATCAAAGATCTGCATAATGAATTAGAAGAGGTGAGGATTGATTTCGTCGTGATTTGTTGTGGCGAGTCTCCAAAAATTCGTGAATTATTCAGAACCTTATCCAGTGAGCAGCAAATAGGCTGCCTGGATCGGTATTTTAGGCATCGGCTGAGACTCAGCGGATATGGATTGGAAGAGCTGCAAGATCTGCTTGAGGTGATCGACGTGAAAAGATGGCCGACGGATTTTGGACCAACATGGACAGAATTTTGTTTTCCACTCGGATATGCCTCTGGCTTTCGCCTAGCTAATCAAGCCAGTTTATTTTGGCAGGCAATGAAGGAGGTACATCTTATAAGAGACGATAAAATATCAGAACCAAGTCAAAATGGAAAATTGCTTTCGAGGCGTATTTTCGATGCTCTTGGGTTTTTAGCGTTTAAGGGTATGGATAAAGATTGCCCAAACTTCGAGTTTCCAAAGGAAGATTGGCAGAGTGCCGCTAAGTTTGCAGCTAAATCGGCCTGGGATGAAAAACCGGATGCCACGGATAGACCAGACTGCTCTCAAGCTTAGGCATGAAAGACGCTCACTGGTGCGGTGGTGGATTAGATTCGATACCAAATGAGTCTTCATTCGGGTATTTTCATCGGTTGTGTTGGCTGAATGCAGTTGGCATGCAAGCCGCAATGAGGTTACTCGATGCTCCGAATTTTCCCACGCGCACGCAGACTTTTTTCGGCAAGCTGAAACGAATCCGCCATGTCATAGAGCGAGTTAACTTCAATAGTACTAGGTTTCCAGAGGAGCGTTCGCTGGTGGCTGGGGAGGTTTCAAATTTGTTGGGCGCCATTTTTACTAGTCGCCTTAGATTTTGTCCCGTTTGTTTGGAGTCCGGATATCACTCGATCTGGTTTCAGTGTAGCAAGTTAGCGCGATGCCCGATTCACAATGTTGATATACATGATCGTTGCATGAAGTGTAGTAGCCTTCTCTCCGATATAGGTATTTTGGAAAACTTCAGAGAGGCGCTTCATTGTCCGGTATGTCACTGTGCATTATCGGGGGCGCCCCTTAGTCCAGGAGTTTTTGTCGAAAGCTACCTCCACGAACATCGAACCCACGTAAAAATATATCGACAAGCATTCTCTACGTTGAATGAGTGGGTAGAGGATGTCTCCGCTCGCGGTGACAGTTGGATCGCCTACTCCAACGTCGAAATATGGGCCGCGGATGCGGAATGTGCCTTTGCGATTGCATGTGCGCTGGCAAAGCCTCCGGAGATATTGGAACGGCCATCATGCAACGGCGTAGCCCTGTTCTGGCAACGACATTTGGCGGGAAATATGTCATTCGTGCCTTTGTTTACTATTAGACGGCGCGAAGACGAGCTTATACGCGTTGTCTATTGCTGCACTTTGCGGCTTCTGCGTTCTTATGCTGCGGGTATTGCGAGCTCCGGGAGGGTTCCGCTGAAGCAATTTGTCGTCTTCAGGAAGGGCGACGGAATACAAGTCAGCACAGGGGATGCACGAGTACAGGCCTACCTGCTGCTACGCTATTTTGTGGAACAACCTGCCAATAGTGTTATCGCGCTTGATTCAGCAGTAGAACAGGTGTCGCCAAGTAGAGATTTGGGATGGTTTCTCTCCAGGGACGAGAACTCGAGAGCATCGACCCGAGCAGGAATTCTATTGGCGTATGCGACAATGCATCGTGCGATTCGAGAAGCAGCGACCTCCGGATTTGTGAAATGGGATCGTCTGATCGAACTGGTACAAGGTGTCGTCATGGCCCATCAATACTCGGAGACTGTCGAGCGGGGAGTCGTAGTATTCCGGATGCCCGTGGGAATGCCTTTGGCTCCGTTTCGGCCTTTGCCGAATCTTCCCCGCATTTCTGCGTAAGAAATCTGAAATCGGGCATCGCACGGTGGTGGTCGGAGTCATGCGCCAACTCGCCAGCAGCGAAAGCACCTTGAAAGCGGGAAAGCCAGCACGCCCCTTATGATCCCGAGAGGGCGTGGTCGGACCTTCAACGGGCCGATATTTGAGGCTGTGTGGCCGAAGGAAGCACAGTTTAGACGTCCGGCCGTTTCTCATGAACTCGCCGGGCTTTGCGTCAGTGCCGCTGCAGCGTTTCGAGCTTCCTTGGCGGGTATCCGCCATCACTTTGTTTTCGTTGGAGGCAGGCTGGAACGAAA
This sequence comes from Cupriavidus basilensis, assembly GCF_000832305.1. Taxonomy (NCBI): domain Bacteria; kingdom Pseudomonadati; phylum Pseudomonadota; class Betaproteobacteria; order Burkholderiales; family Burkholderiaceae; genus Cupriavidus; species Cupriavidus basilensis. The sequence goes on along the minus strand of NZ_CP010537.1, from coordinate 2,103,952 downwards.
ACTAGTTCCGGAGGTAGCGAATGTCACCCGATCGGCAGCGATGTCTTGCCTCGAACTGTTATGGATTCTGTGCGGGCCAGCTTCTCCAGGGCATACCGACCAGTAGGCCGAGTGCCCGATCAACTCTCGGCAACTGACCCAACGTTGGACATTGATCGGCGCTTTCAATGGCTGGAACGCCGCCGCACGCTCCAATACGAGTGATTCTAAGAAAGCTGACGGTACATGCGACGTGAGCCACTCCGCGTACGCGCTGGTTGCGCTAGCGTAATTCGTATTGTGCAGAGCCGGTCCAACCCTGTGCATGGGAGCACGTGCGATACAACTTGTTGCCTCGGATTTCATATTGAGGAACTGCGCTCCAGCTGTCTGCATGCGACACGGTACGGTACACCTTATCGCCACGGATCTCATACTGAGGCAGGCCAGTTCAACCGCTAACATGGGACACCGCCCGGTAGACCTTGTTGTCGCGAATCTCGTATTGCGGGAGGCCAGTCCAGCCATCGACGTGGCTCACCGTTCGGTAGCTTTTTGCCATCACTTTCGCCAGATATGTCCCACACCAAAGCCACATCGGCCCAGTCATTCGGCAATGCCTGACGCGCGTGCTAGGTCGGGAGCGTCAGGGAGGCTTGATAGCCGCCGCCAAACGCGCCCTCGAAGTCATACTCATACAAGGTTGTTCGTCCCATACCCGGCTGACGCTGGCCCAGGAAGAACGTAAAGGCGTTGGGCGCCGCAATAAAAATATGCATTGGAGGTTTCACGTCCTTCCGCTCCATATTGATGCGCTGAACCAAGGCTTCGGCGAGTTCGAAAGCGTGCCTGCCGCTTGCGACCGACTGCGCTCCCGATCCGCACGACGGTTTCGCGACTAATAGCTTGCTGACGCCAGGCAAGGCGGTGGCAATATAGCCGCGCACCGCGTCGGGAATATCGTGGGTGAGCGCAACAGCCACGGCCATCTCTCCTGACTCTGACGTCAAGTCTTCCACTTCAAAGTTCCACGTCGGCCAGTCTGGATTGGTGAAAGTGTCCGTCGCGCTCCAGCTTTGCCGGTCGATCGTACGCTGCTCGATTTCCACGTGCCGTCCAGACTTGATGTTGACGACGGACCCAGCGGCAAACGCCAGCGTCAAGTGGGCGTCTAGCGCCAGGAGTAACGGTTGCGGTTCGCGCGCCGCGTCAATGAGAAAGCGCTTGAGCGCGGGGTACAGGTTGCCGGTCCAATCTTGCTGGTCGCGAATGGCCCGATCGTTGAAATACGGTATCAAGTCCAGGACGGTGCTGCATCGTTCCTCTAGTCGGTCGAACGCGTGCTCGAACGACTTGACACCCACTAGTGTCCTTGGAGAGTTCCTTTTCGCAAACAGATTCTCGCGCTGGCAGGCGTCCCGAAAGGTGTCCCGCGTGAACTCGAGGCGACCCTGGGCGAGCCATTGGAAGACGATGTCGTCATACCGGAAGCTACTCTCGTTCAGCGGTATGCGAAGCAGTCCCCGGTTCTCGAAGTGCATGTCCAACAGTTCGCGGAGGTCATCCAGCGATGTGGAGTCGGTGTCGAGCGAAAGCGTGCGGGCCAGTAGACGCAATTCGGCATCGTCGATGCCCAGATGTTCCCGCCACAGTTTCCGGATCCGGCCTGTCGCCGACGCATCGGTCTTCGTGCCAAACAACTGCTCCAGGCGAATGGCTTTGTGACGCTGATGGATAAGGGGTCGGAGCGGGTCGGTCTGCGCGATCCGCCAGTTGGTTAGCAATTTGAATCGGACCCCGATCCCGTCTTTCGCGTGGGCGTGCTGAGCATTTCGGGCCCGCTGAAGAAAGGAAAAACGATTGGCGTTGATCCACTCGGGATCTATGAGGTCGCTATGTCCGAAGTCGCTTACCGAAACGTGCCACTTGCATTGCGTGTACTCCCGCAGGATTGGTTTTCCTTCTGGGTCATTTGGTGCACGGCTGGGGTCATATTCCACCCATACGTCGTCGAAGCCTTTGGGACCGGATTCGAAACCCACGCGAATGACGGGGCTGTTAGGGTCAAGCAGGCAAACGGCCTTGCGCCAGAAAATCCGGGCCTGGAAGTTGTCGCCGTCCCGACGCACAGGCGCTTTAGTTATCGGCAGTCGATAGCTGACGCGCGGCGGGACATGCATCCGCATCGATGCCGTAGCCCAGCAAATGCAGGGCCGCGGCATGGATCGACGCGTGTTCGTTCGATATAGCTCCCGCGAAGCTTCCATAATTGCGAACTTACGATAATTTCGATTATGGAAGGGCTTCCATAATCGAAAGGCATGGCTCTTCGCAGACACCGTGGCCGGCGCCAAGGCAAGCGCCATGATCTATAGCCTGATGCTGACGTGCCGGGCCTGTGACGTCGAGCCATATGCCTATCTGCTCCACGTGCTCACAGAGTTGCCACAGCGAACGCCAGACGCCGACATCAGCGACCTGTTGCCGTTCAGCTTCGCCCCGCCGAAAGCCGCCCCGCCGCATCCTGCCTGAATACGCTCGTCGCACTCAAGGTGTGCCGAAACTGGCGCTTACGATGGGCAAGCCCTTTCGATGCCGGGCGCCATAGTTGACCAACGTAGACGCGTTGCTCCGCAGGTACCCGCAGACCTTATCTAGATTCCACCACAGCGTACTGAATTCATACCCCGCTCTGGTCAGGAGCTGCGCGTCCAATGCCTTGATGCGCTCCAACGCTTTGCGGCCCTTGCCATGCCACGCGAGCCACTTGGCGTGCGTGATTTCGGTCTCTATCGACTCTCGTTCCAGTGAATCGATAACCTTACTGCCGAACACGGAACGCTGCGCCGCTTTGAACTTCATAGCGATGTGGAACCAATCGAGAATCCTGCCGCGTGCGAGCTGACTGCCCCGGATGGTCTTCTCAAATTCACCGGCGTCGTCGCTGATCACGGTAACGCGCTCGTCGGTCGCCACACCGTTTCGAGTGAGAAATTGATCCAGCCGCGCTACTGCCGAGGTAACTTCCCGGTGCACATAGGCATAGAACTTTGGCGGCCTGTCGGTGAACGTCGCTCGTCCAGCGATGAGGTTGACATGTCGGCCAAGGCCCCTCACCGAGTCGCAATGCCGCAACCACGCCGAGTCAACGCTCACGGTCGCGACATGGCTGGATTCGCGAACCTGGACGCCTCCGTCGAAAGGGGGCAGCTTCGCAATATCACGCTCGATGTCAGCGTCGAGTTGCTTTCCGATAGCACGAATCCGATTTCGAGTGCCGCTGAACGAAATGCCCTTGTCCAGAGGCAGTATTTCCTTCAGCATCGCCGTGGCCTGCCGATATGGCAGATGGCTTGCCCACTTCGCCTGGAGGTATTCCAGCTCTGGCGTGGCGCGATTAGTCAGCGCTTTAGACAAGGGATGGATCACGGATCGTGGCGTCGGCACAGTCCGTTGGCAAGCACACGACCACAGCCTCGGACTGTTCACCATCACCTTGCCATACACCGTGCGCACCACCGTCGAGCGCTGGTCCTTGTGGCTCAAAGCCGCCCCGCAACTCCTGCAATGAGTCTGGCCCGAAAGCCATCCCGCGACTTGTTTCGAAACCAGCTCGGTCTGAACCTTGGCCAACAGCGAGCGGCCCTCCGCGAGGGTCAGGCCCAGATCCGCAAGACTACCGTCACGGCGCTCGATCACTGCCAAAACGCCCTCACCGGCATGGCCAATATCGCTGCCCTCGTCCGCCAACCTGGCTTCGATGATCAACCGCATGGCTTGCTCCCACCGTTGCGATACCGATCAGCCTAGTTCACATACAACCGGCGCGGTGCCTAAGCGGCACTTTCTTGGTGTCCTCCCCAACCTTTGCACGCTCTCCAACGGATAGCGAGAAGATGTTGTTCGAGCGTGAGAAACGCAAATACAATGCGATGCATAGGCCAGTCTGTTCTGGTTGTCGTGTGGCGCCTGGAAAACATCGCACGATATCAGAGCAGTACTGGCCTTCCTTATGTCCGTTGCGTCTCGCGCTGATTGCGGAGATGTTCAGAAAATCGCCCCAGCCGTTCGCGGGATAAACGGCCCTCCCCAAACCTCAGATTGCGCGGGACGTAACAACCCGCAGCCGCAGAAGCTCGATATTGGCGCGGCCATACATTTGGCGCTTGAGGAGCTTGAGCCTGTTGACATGACCCTCCGTCTGGCCATTGCTCCATTGCAGCCTGACACGCGCGGTGGAGCCTGCATGCCCCCATGCCCTTCATGTCGCCTGTTTGGAAGCACAATCCGTTTCTGCCGCGGGAAGAACACTCTCGGAGACGCTGCGCAGCTTGTGAAGCAAGGCAACAGAGTCGCGCTCAATTCGCTTACGCAAAACCAGCCGATCAGCCATGCGGGCCACCACACTGGAAAACCGATACTCCAGCGTCCGCACGAAGCGCGTGCCAGTGGCTGTGCCGATGCACTCATACGTGACGAACATCTCAAGACCCCGGTTGCCACGGGCCCGGGTTCGCCAGAGCCGATCCGGAAGACTTTCCACGACTTCCCACTGCAACTTGCCTGCACGGCCGCCGACGTACGCAAAGTGGCTCCCAACCGGCAGCGACCCTCCCTGCCCGGTGATCGCTACGTGGTAAGGATGCCACTCGTGCCAACGAAGCGGAGTACTCACGTAGGCCAGTACCTGGCTTGGCGTCCGGGCGATATCAATGGAATGCTGCATCTTGACGGTGGGGACCAGGCTCTCGCTTGCTTCTTCGGGCTCCCAATGAAGGGTTCCATAGATCCAGTCCCACAGTGGAAACACTACGGCGAAGTTCTTGGTCTGCATCAGGTCACGGCGGTGATGCAACTCATGCAACCGCCGCATGTGGCGAATCCACGGCAGGCGACAGATCGGATTCTGCGGCGGGAGGTGCTCGCAGGCATGAAAGATCTCGTAGCTGAGATAGCCGCCCAGTAGCGTGGCGGCAAACAGCGCAGCGACGTTCGCATTGACCAGGCCGATGATCGACCAAGCGAGCAGCGCGCCAATGCTGTAGACAACGATCAGCCATGCCGGGAACAGAATCACCCGCCAGTCCTTGGCGAACTCGTAGCGCATCTGGTCATCTGCGAAAAAACTATGATGGTCGCCCGTGTGGCGCTGGTAGAACGCCTTCGCGAATCGCTTCTTGTTGTGCCCGAGACCCTTATGGGTGCGGTACTCGCCACTGCTGTAGAAAATTAAGGTGGCCGGCACAGTTAGCCACTCCACCGCGCTGACGTGGTCCAACTTGTTCAGCAAGAAGAGGATCAAGGTCACGCCGAAAACAAGAACGAAGCCAGCATGCAGCCAGGGGTTGTAGTAAGGCGAAATGTTCGCCCGGTATTTCTTCCGGAAGGTTTGGGTATCAAAAGACATGATCGGCTCTCAAAGACTGTTGCGCTGTCGGGCTCGCGATACGTGGCCAGTTCCGCCAAGCCCCCGCGGACCTTTCTGACGTCTGGCGCCAGTAGGTCGCTTGGTGTTGTAGTCTATTGGTGCGATCATTTTCATTCCAATGGATATTGATGATGAGAATTATTGATGAATCAGAATTTGCAGCAGATTGATCTCAATCTCCTCTTCGTGTTCGACATGCTGATGCAGGAGCGCAACCTGTCACGCGCGGCCGAGCGACTGCACAAGAGCCAGCCGGCGGTGAGCAATGCGCTCAGTCGTCTGCGCGAGCAACTGGGGCAACCTCTTTTCCGCCGTACCGCTAAGGGACTCGAGCCCACTGCCGGGGCGATGACGCTGCACGTGCCGGTACGGCAAGCCCTGCGCTTGCTGCAGGCAGGGCTTGCCGTTCAAGAGAGTTTTCAGCCGGACACGGAGCGAACCTTCCGACTGTCGATGAATGACTATGGGCAGCTACGGCTGTTACCGAGCCTGATGACCCGGCTGATGGCGCTGGCGCCGCAGGTGAAGCTGCAGGTACTGTCGGACGAAGGTGCCCTGATCCCGCAGCGACTGGCCAGCGGAGATCTGGACTTGGCGATTGATTACCTGTACTTCGACGACGCCGATTTGCTCTACCAACCGATTCACGAAGAGCGCCTCGCAGTTATCGGCCGACCGGGCCACCCTGCATTCAGGGAAGGCCTCGACAAGACGGCGTATCTGGCCGCACAGCACGTCTCGCTCTTGCCGCGAGCCGGCCGCGGCAGTCCGCTCGAGATCGTCCTGGGCTCGGCCAAAGTGCAGCGCCATGTGCAGTTGCAAGTTCCGCACTACCTGACCATTCCAGCCATCGTCGCCAGCACCGATTTGCTGGGTACCGTGCCCTGGCACTTGGCCAGGCATTTCGTGCACAACTATGGCTTGCAGCTCGCGGAGCTTCCTTTCGAAACGCCTGCGGTGCAGGTCAGCTTGATATGGCACCGTCAACAACAACACATGTCTGGTCTGCAATGGCTGAAGGAGCAAATTGCGCAAGTTGCACAGACCGAATCGAGCTGATGTGGCGGGCCTCATTGGGCTGCCTGCGCGATGGATCTTTGAATCCATAGTGGCGCTGCCTGCGCTGTGTCGGGAAATCGGGCGGCGCGTTCGAGCCCTGCAGCCGCACCAATAAAATCAAGGGTTTACAGGGGTTTTCCTGTAAACCCTTGTGCATTTTGCGGTCTATGTAACCGCCATGTAACCCGATTGGATCGCCGCGATCCATCTGGAACCATGTCCTGCCTGCGCCTACAGTTGCTTCGTGCCCCATTTGCTCGTGTGGCACATAGGTCTCGCGCGATAAAATCCTACCCACTGCATCAAAGGGGACCGGGGTCGTGTCACAAGCAACAACGCCACAAGAATGCGTCGCTGCCGCAAGGCAGCTTTATGCCGTTTTGAAAGGGCATCTCGATCGTCCAACTTGCACCAGCAGGATGTGCGGAATTCCCTCGTGAGGCGATGGGCCTCGATGGAAGACCGTTCAACGTCATCGACCGTCAGACCAAGGCTCGCGAAATCATGCGGCTATGGGAAGCCTTGGGACGATCAGGACAGTAATGCATGATGGCAAGGTGTTGCACTTTTGATTTGAGGCCGCCATTTATTGTCGAGGTGGCGCAGTACTTTCGCGAATTACTAGGTCAGGCTCGAACTCGGTCTGGATGTTTTTGGCTCCTCCTTCGATCTGCTCAATCAAGTTGCGCGAAGTAAGCTCGCCAATCAGAACGGGATTCGAGTGCACTGTCGTTAGCGCGGGTGTTACCAGTTCCGCCATCTGCCAGTCGCCGAAGCCTGTGACAGAGATGTCGCTCGGAACCGAAAGTCCCAATGTGCGGCACTCCGCGATCGCCGCCACAGCAATGAAGTCATTGATGCATATCAGGGCGGTCGGCTGTTCCCGATGCAACAGCAAGTCCTTGCGCTGCAGGCAGACGCGCACCGCTTGTCGCACAGCAGATGCATCGTAAGGGGTCGGAAAAATGCGGTTATCGGGTAAGGAAATGTCGTTCTCGCTGAGGACGTCTCGGATCCCCAGAAGCCGTTGAGACGATAGAAACTGAGTTTCGAGAGGACCTGGGAGCACTGCAAACTGCCGGTGTCCTTGTTTGACTAAGTAGGTGGTTAGCCTGCGCATAGCCAAGCGGTTGTCATACCCCACCGTCGGATGCATCCCTTCGCGGTCCACGGCCCACATTAGTACATACGGGATAGCGTGCTTGTGTATCAGCGAGAAGACTTCGGGATGATGTTGTGAACCGATTATTGCGATCCCGTCCACTCTACGCTCCAATAGGGCGCGGGCGCAGCGCAATTCGGTCTCACTGTCGTCCCGATGGCAAGTCAACAGAACGGTATATCCAAGCCGGTCGAGCTGGGCCTCCAAGGTATCTACTGCTTTGGCGTAAAGTTCATTCATCAGTGTCGGCGCAATTATGCCCACCGATCGCGTGCGCCCCTGACGTAGTTCGCGAGCCGCCGAGAAGGGAACGTAGTTGAGGCTTGCAATAGCGTTCTGCACTCGCTCCAGCGTGTCAGGTCGCAGCCTATCCGGCGATGTCAGTGCACGGGAGACTGTTGCCGAGGAAACGCCGGCGAGGAGGGCGACTTGCTTGACATTCACCATATCGGGTCAGATGTTATCTTCAGCCGGAATGACGGCCGTCTGCCATCCATTGTAACGATTGGTAGTCGAAAGCAGTTCCCGTCGTTGGAGGGTTCCCGAAGACGGATCGACATCCCTGGTGAGGCTAGTCGAGCCGGACCTTTGCTGAATCTGCCACTCGCTTCCACTTCGAAACTTCGGCGCGAAGCAACGCATTGAACGCCTCAGGCGTGCCGCCTGCGATCTGCGCTCCTTGAGCCATCAGCTTGTCGCGGACCTCCGGATCCTGAAGGGCTTTGTTGAACTCGCTGTTCATCTTAGCAATGATGGCCTGTGATGTCCCGCTCGGGACCATGAACCCGCCCCAGGAAACGGCTTCGTAGCCGTTTATCCCGAGTGCTTCATCTACCGTGGGCACATCGGGCAGTGACGGTAATCGAGTCTTGCTCGTGACCGCGAGCGCCCTGAGCTTTCCACTCTTGACTTGCGGCATTCCCGCGAGCGAGGTGGGAAGGGCAACATTGATCTGCTGACCGAGCACGTCTGTGAGCGAAGGCGCGTCTCCCTTATAGGGAACGTGGTTCATCTTGACGCCAGCCATGGTACTAAGGAGTTCCCCGGCCAGATGGCTGCCCGAACCATTGCCGGCGCATCCAAAGGTGATCTGCCCTGGCCTAGCCTTTGCCATCGAGACTAGTTGGCGCAGGTCCTTTATTGGCGAATTTGCTGCTGTGACGATAATGAGCGGCACCGTTGTCACTAAGGAATTGCTGATCAATGAGGTTTGCGCTTGATGTTGCACAAGCCAAGGACTTCAGCTTTCGCAATCCGGGAGAGATGGGCCGATTCAAGCCGTCTTTCTCGCGTTTCGCACCTTTCCTGGTCGCGCTTTTGCGCGCTCAGGACGGATTGCTCCCCTCTAAGGACAACAACAGCCTCCTGGCGAACACCAGATTCGCCAAACCAAACAGGCTGAACAACTGCGCCGTGTTCTTGAACAGGCCCTTGTAGCGAACCTTGCGATGACCAAACAGATTCTTGATAACGTGGAACGGATGCTCAACCCGCGACCGAATCTGTGCCTTGACCCGCTCGACGGCGATCAGCAAGTCCTTGACGGCTCCGTCACACATCGCCTTGATCTTGCCGCGCTTGACGGCCACCTGCCACTTCACGGTCTTGCCTTGCATCTCCTCGCGCTTGTCCACGCCCGTGTAGCCCGCGTCGCCAAACGCATGCTCCTCGTGGCCATGCAGCAAGGCATGGGCCTGCGACACGTCCGACTCTTGGCCGCTGTGCCCACCACGCTATGCACCAGCCCAGAGGCCGCATCCACGCCGACGTCGGGTAGCAGCGGCGCATTTCTGCGCCACTGCCCCCTAAGGTAGGGTCGAGAACTGGCGCGCGCACCTTCAGGTGCCGGTGGTGATTCCACCGCTTTCGCGATGGCCCGCAATCCGGCGACCATAGTCACGTTTCCAACTCCCGCCACGTCAAACGCAGCATGCGGTTTTCCCGCACTACGCTTTCCTGTTTGCTTCATGTCAAGGTATATGGGACCTATCATGCCGGGGCCGCTTTCGTCGATGGTCGACGACGAACCCGATAGCCGTTGAACAGCTTCAGTTCGTCATAGAGCCACCGCCTACTCCACGTCTTCCAGCCGAAGCCCCGACGATTCCGGGAGCGCTCCAGATGGCGCCTGACCTTCTTTTCCACCCAGTCCTGGATGAAGCTGAAGCACTCACTGGAGTGTCCGACCGCGAAGTAGTTCACCCAGCCACGTAGCACCGGATTTATCAGTTGCACCACCCGATCCACCGGCTGCGACTGGTATCGCCTGAACACCTCCTTGAGTTTGCGCAGCAACGCCGTGCGTTTCTTCAACTTGGGCGTATAGTGCGCTCGCCACACCTGTCTCTTTATGCTGCGCAATCGACGGAAGTCGAATCCCAGAAAGCCAAAGCTCTCACCGCAGTCCAAATCCACCGTGCGACTCTTCTCTTCATTGACCTCGACCTGCAACTTGGCAAACTCTTCCCGAAGCCGTCGGCTTTCGCGTCAGTTCATGCTCGACGAGCAGGCGGCGAAACTTCAGCAGCGTGGTCGCGTCTGGCACCGCCTCGACTGCCAGGTCGATCCCGGCAAACGCCCGCATCGCCATGCTGTCGTACAGCGCGTCTTCCAGTGCCTCGTCCGACAGCCCGTACCACTGCAGGAGGAAGTAAATGCGCAGCATCCGCTCAAGGCCGATCGGCGGCCGGCCACGTTTGCCCTTGGGGTAGTACGGCTCGACCGCCGCAATCAGGCGCGCCCACGGCACCACGCTCTCCATCTCCGACAGGAAGCGCTGGCGGCGCGTCACACGCTTCTTGCCGTGACTTTCCGCTTCCGCAAAACTGATCTGTCGCTTCATCACAGGACCTGAATCATGGACACGCTCATGACAACGCGCTCACCCAATGCCTCGATGACTCGCGCACTGATTTAATCAGATGGTATGGACGCCTCCCCCCGGCAACGGGGCGCCGCTTACCTGCAAGAGTAACTGTAAGGGTCCTCGCTGCCATGGCATCCCTATGCCAAAGTGGAGGTGTCGATTGCAAACGACCCTGATCGGGACGATCCAAAATGAAGCTTACCGTCATCGGCATGGATATTGCCAAGCATGTCTTCCAACTTCATGCGGTGAATGCCAACACCGGTGAAATCGAGCGCATCAAGTTGAAGCGGAGCCAGGTCACCGACTTCCTTGCTCAGCGGGAGCGTTCACTCATTGCCATCGAAGCTTGCGGCAGCGCCCACCGTTGGGCACGAGAACTGCAGAAGCTCGGCCACGAAGTGAAGCTCATCTCTGTGCGATCGGTTCGTCCCTTTGTGTTGCGTAATAAAACCGACGCTGCCGATGCCAGAGCTATCTGGACAGCAGTCCAGCAGCCCGAGGCGCGGTTTGTTGCGATCAAGAGCGAGCAGCAACAGACCATTCTGGCGCTGCACCGCATCCGGGCTCAACTGATGAAGTTCCGGATCATGCAGACGAACGCATTGCGCGGCTTACTCTATGAGTTTGGTGAAGTCCTTCCGGAAGGATCTCGGGAATTTGCCGAAAAAATTTCTGGTGCGCTTGCCAAGATCGCGAATCGCTTGCCAGCCATACTGATCGACAGCCTACGAGAGCAATGGGCACGCGTGCAGGCAACCGACAAGGAAATCGCTGTGCTGGAACGTCGGCTCAAGGTTGCGCTTTGCGACAATCAGGAATGCCAGAAGATCGCTGAAATTCCTGGCGTGGGGCTGCTAACCGCCACGGCTGCGGTGGCTGCGATCGGCGATGCCAAAACGTTTCGCTCCGGGCGTGAGTTCGCTGCCTGGTTAGGCTTGGTACCGAAACAAACGGGCACCGGTGGTCACGTGCGCCAGCTTGGCATTAGCAAGCGAGGTGACACCTACCTGCGCACCCTACTCATACACGGCGCCAGATCGGTGATCATCAAAGGCGCATGAACCGCCTGGCTCGACGGATTGCTTCAGCGACGTCCTTTCAATGTAGTGGTGGCTGCCGTAGCCAACAAACTCGCCCGGACCATCTGGGCGGTGCTAGCAAGGGATACGAGATACACGGCACCCGCCATGGCTGCATAGCCAGGTGCGTGGCCCGCCTGAACTGACTTCTTCTCAAGGAGCGCAAGCATTGATCGCATGATGGCTAACAGGTTGGACCGGGGCGAGGAAAACCCGATAGGGAATGTGAGCAGCAACGCTCGATGATCAGATGAGGACCTCGCCAGCGAATTCCATATGGGCCAGCAGGCTGAGCGGCCTGCACAAAAGGGCCGGACATAGGCGTGCTGCCTTCACCTGTCGACCACCATGTCAATCGGCTTGCAATCCGGGAGGCGTCCACATAAGGCGATTCCCTAGTGACGGATCGCGCCGCAGCAACTATGACAGTTGTGCATCGCCAGAACACCGGGTTGTCGCGCCATCATCAGTACGAGCACGCTGACAACCAAGGTGGCCGCATTGATCTGGAGTATCGGATGCGGGCTCAAAGTACTGGCTACTGAGCGGCCCCAGATCTCAATGCCTTTACGTTGACCGCCAGCCAAAGCGGCAGTGTCGCAGACACCACGCATCAGAACAGCTTCGAAGATTGATCCTGCCCGGCAACTTTCATGTCGCAGAATCGTCTGCGTAGCTAGGTACGCCTCCGCTACTCCCAAATTAGGGCGTCATCTCCTGGATGCAGCTTGATGCGGGTTTCAACGTGCGTTCCTTCGGCGCGAGTATGCCTGCGGACGGTCCATTCTCGATCGTCTGTTGCGAAGATATTGGCGCCAACATGGGCGTTGCCGTACGGGGCGTTAGTATGCGCAAGTGATCTGCTAATGCGATTTCCAGCGTCCCATTGCCAGTTGCAGCTAGTAGAACGACCACGCCTGGGTTACGGTGAAATGGGAAGCGCTGATCATCCAAGAAATCAGAATCGTGCGTCAGTATGATGCGTCGCGTTTCACAAGCCGTCGCGAAACTGGCCTCGTCGGCGTGTCCAATGAGCGCCATGCTAGGGTAAGCCGCCTACTTTTCCGATGAGAGTAAGGCGTCCGGGCCAGCCCTTGCGCCCGCAGCGCTCGTGCCGCCGTGATGCCGTGATGCCGTGATGCCGGCGGCGGGTGTCCCGACGACTACGATGTGCTCACGGGAAATCATCAGAGATCCTCGTGAACCTCGATTGCAAGCGCCGGACAGATCCCAGCGGCCAAGCGGGCAGATTCGTGTTGATCAGTCGACGGTTCCGCACCCGGGGCGATGAGCGAACTCCCTACGCTGGCCCCATCCCAACAAGCCTTGAGACCATCGCTGCGGCATTCTGAAGTGTTGGAATGATTTCATTCTCGATCCTTTCGGGTGTCGCCTCGGCTGGCGATGTGGAAATCCCGATAGCCAGCTGGCGGTTGCCAACCCGAGCAAGCGGGACTGCAACTGAGATCTGATTGCTCTCTGGATACTCGACCATCGCCCATTCACCGACCCCGAGGGTCAACGCCTGTGTGAGCGCGCTACTTGGAGGCAGGATGCTTCCAACCCGGAGATTCATCACCACGAGGCGACGGCGTTCCGCGAGTGCCATCGCCCTTCCAATAATGATCACCCCGTCGGGGTTCGCTTCACCCAGGTTGGATGTTCCTGCGTACGTGTCAGCCAGTTGCTGGAGCATCTGCTGAACCGAGTCTGTCACTCCCAAACTTTCCAAAGCAGCAAAGCCGATTTCGAAGACTCGGGTAGTCAAGCGCCATTGGTTGCCCTCGCGCGCGACATATCCCTCCTCCTCCAAAGTCAATAGAAAGCGCAGAACGGTCGGGTGCGGCAGGTCTACGGCACGCGACAACTCCGCCAACGTAGGTCGCCCGTTCTCTCGGAAAGCGCGCAGCACCGCTAGACAGCGTTGGATCGATCTATTATTCTTCATTCGTACACCCTGTGTACCGCTAGTTCACCTAGTGAACATCATAAACCAGGTGCCCTTGAGATGCAACCTGCTTCTTGAGGTCAGGAGACAACGAATGAAACGATGGATATTGGGCTTTAGCGCCGCTGTGGTGGGGTGCTGGGCAGCGACCGGTCAATCTGTTGCGAACGCCAGCGAGTCCTGGCCGAGTCGCCCGATCAAGTGGGTCGTGCCGTATCCGCCGGGCGGCACCACTGACATGCTGGCACGTATCGTCGGTGCCAAGCTCTCTGAACGACTCGGGCAGCCCGTGGTGATCGAGAACAAGCCAGGCGCTGGGGGCGATGTTGGCACGGCCTATGTTGCGAAACAGCCCGCTGATGGATACACCATCGTTATGGGCAATATTGGTCCTATTGCCATCAACCCCACGCTTACTCCCGACGCTCGCTTTTCTCCCACGCGAGATCTCGCGCCGGTGACGCTCCTGGCGGAGGTTCCCAACCTGCTGGTGGTCAACCCGCAACTGCCGGTCAAATCGGTGAAGGAACTCGTTCAGTACGCGAAGCAACAGCCCAATCCCTTGTCGTACGCAACGCCTGGCAACGGAACATCTTTGCACTTGGCGGGTGAACTGTTCGCTTCGACAGCGGGCCTGCGCATGGTTCATGTGCCATACCGCGGTAGCGGCCCCGGCCTGAACGACACGATGGCAGGCCATGTACCGATCATGTTTGACAACATGCCTTCGGCATTGAATCTCGTAAAAGGCGGAAAGGTTCGCGCACTCGCCATCACGAGTGCTGTCCGTTCCCCGTTGCTGCCGGACGTCCCAACGATGACTGAAGCTGGTCTGAGCAACTATCAGATCACTGGTTGGTTCGGCGTCTTGGTACCTGCCGCAACGCCGAAGCCGATCGTCACCCGTTTGGATGCCGAAATTCAAGCTGTACTCAAGATGCCTGACGTCCGCAGCAAGATTGGCGACATCGGCGGAATCATCTCTGGCGCAGGACGAGATGAGTTCGGCCGATTCATCCAGCAGGAGTCGGCGAAATGGCAAAAGCTCATTCGTACCGCGCACATCACCGTGCAGTAGGTCAGTTACTTTAAGGAAGAAGCAATGTTGAACTCGGTTGACAGAATCCTCGTTGCGGTGCGCGACCTCGATCAAGCAGAGCAGAACTACAGGGAAGTACTTGGGGCGCAGTATCTTGATGAGCTTGCAAGCGACCATCTGAATGCCCGTGGCCGTAGCCTGGTAATCGGCGAAAGCACGGTCGAACTTTGGACCCCGCGGGGAGCAGGGGTCGTAAGTGATCATCTTGATAGCTTCGGGGAAGGCCTCTTCTTTGGAGGGGTCTCGACAGCTAGCCTGGCTGAATGCCAGAGGTTCCTTGCCGAGCAAGGTATCCGATTTGCTGAAGCCGACGGCCGTCTCTATTTGAACGCGGGCGGCCTCTATGGCATGCCACTCGTTGTCAGCGAAGCGGCAGCGCGGGTTCGAGCGAATGGTCCTGTGTCGTTTCTGTACGAGCTCACCATGGTTCTCAGCACCGACTGGCGAGAAGTCGCGGATTGCTACGCGCGAAAACTGGGCCTGCAGCGCGACAAGGCAGTAGACATCACGTTCGCGCGATTTGGCTATGAAGGCACGCTGCTGATGTTCGCGCCGGATCGTCTCGATCGCATCGAATTGGCTGAAGCGCATGATCCCGCCTTTGCCATGGGCAGGTTTTCGGGCAAGCGAGGTGACGCACTTTACATGTGCTACATCGAAACGCATGATTTGGCGGACGTAATCAGGCGACTCGAATCGCGCAACGCAAAGTGGACCCGAAGGACCGACACGGGCAAGCCCGAGCAGGACGGCCTCTGGATCCATCCGAGCGCGCTGAATGGCGTCCTACTTGGTGTATCCCGAACCTCGTTGGCGTGGGGATGGTCCGGTAGCCCCGAGAAAGTCGAAGAGATTTCAGAGGTGCAGTCGTGATGCCGGAGATCTTCGATCAGCAATACATCGGGGGATCGTGGCGCCGTGCTTCTGGCACACAGCTCATCGACGTAGAGGACCCGAATACTGGCCTGGTATCGGCCCAAATTCTTCCAGGTACCGAGGAGGACGTCGGTCTCGCCTTGGGTGCCGCGCAGAACGCATTGGCCAGCTGGTCCGCAACATCCGTGTCGGACAAATGCGCAATTCTTAATCGCCTAAAAGACCAACTCACAAATCGGCAGGAGTCGTTGGCCGATGCTATCGCGGCTGAGGTTGGCACGCCCTTGAAGATCTCACGCATCGTTCAAGTCGACTCGCCCATTCGGAACATTGGGAACTTCGTAAAGCTGGCGGAAGGATTTCCATGGCAATCGCGAACGGGCCCATCTGTCATCGTCCGGGAGCCATTCGGCGTCGTGGCATGTATCACGCCATGGAATTTCCCGCTTCATCAGATCATTCTGAAGGTGGTGCCCGCGCTTCTGGCCGGGAACACAGTCGTGCTCAAACCAAGTGAATTGACGCCCCGAACAACGCGCCTTATCTGCGATGCCATCAATGACGCAGGCTTTCCTTCGGGCGTGGTGAACGTTGTGAACGGCTTGGGTGCGGTAGTGGGCGCAGCGTTGGCGCGAGCTGACGGCGTGGACATGGTTAGCTTCACAGGATCCACGGAAGCGGGTCGTGCAGTGTCTTGCTTGGCCGCGTCGACCATTAAGAAGGTGACGCTGGAATTGGGCGGCAAGTCGCCTTCCTTGGTATTGCCGGGTGCGGACCTGACTGTGGCCGTCAAGGGAACGCTCGCTTCCTGCTTCCTCAACAACGGTCAGACTTGCAGCGCGCTGACCAGGTTGATTGTTCACTCGCGTGATGTGTCGGCCGTCGAAGCCCTGGTGAAGCAAGAACTCGCCAAGTTCTCTGTCGGATCCAGCCTCGTCGAAGGCCATCGGATCGGCCCGCTCATTTCTGGCAAGCAGCGTGACCGCGTGCAGGAACTAGCGGAAAAAGGGGTAGCGGAGGGCGCCACGCTCATCGCGTCAGGCCAGGATGTTCCGCCTGCAGGATTCTTCGTCAGCCCGAAGGTGTTTCTCACAGATCAACATAACTATCTGGCCAAGGAAGAGGTGTTTGGCCCCGTGCTCTGCGTGATTCCCTACGACGAAATCGACGACGGCATCCGCATCGCCAACGCAACGGTGTATGGCCTGGCGGCGGCCGTTTGGGGCGATCCTGACCTCGCACTCGACGCCGCTAAGAAGATTCGTGCAGGACAGGTCGATATTAACGGCGCCCGATTCAACCCCGTAGCGCCCTTCGGCGGCTTCAAACAAAGCGGTGTTGGCCGGGAGGCGGGTCACGTCGGTTTGGATGAGTTCCTCGAGTACAAATCTATCCAAATGAACGAGGGATGACGGGATGTCTCTTATGCAGAAACAAGCTCTAGGGAACATTCGCGTATTGGATATGACGCGAGTGCTCGCAGGGCCATGGTGTACCCAGATGCTGGGCGACATGGGAGCCGATGTCATCAAGATTGAGCACCCATCGCGAGGGGATGATACGCGGCAGTGGGGGCCGCCGTATGCGATGACGAGTGAAGCGGAAGTGCTTGAGGATTCCACCTACTTCGCTTCCGCAAATCGGAACAAACGATCGGTTGGCGTGGACATCGCCAACCCAGACGGTGCGGATCTGATCCGTAAGCTCGTTCTTGAGTGCGACATCTTTGTAGAGAACTTTAAGGTTGGTGATCTGGCTCGTCGAGGGCTTGACTACGACAGTCTGAAAAAGATCAATCCGCGCCTGATCTATTGCTCTATCACCGGGTACGGCCAATCCGGGCCGTACGCTGACCGCCCCGGCTACGACTTCGTTTTCCAGGGGGAAAGCGGGCTGATGAGCATAACGGGCGAGCGTGATGACGAGCCTGGTGGTGGGCCACAGAAGGTCGGGATCGCCATTGCTGATCTGACGACGGGACTGTATGCGACGGTCGCGATCCTCGCCGCGTTGAACCACAGGAATGTCACGGGAGAAGGTCAGCACATCGATTTGGCACTGCTCGATTGTCTGGTTGGCTTGTCGTCGAATCAGGGATTGTCGTGCCTGATCAATGGCGCCGAACCGCACCGGTGGGGGAACGCGCATCCGTCTCTCGTACCGTATCAAGTCTTTGATACGGCAGACGGTAAGGTGGTAGTTGCTGTGGGGAACGATTCCCAGTGGCAACGCTTTTGCCAAGCGATCGACGCCAAAGAACTGGCCCGGGATTCGACGTTCTATTCCGCATCCGGACGCATTCGGAATCGAGAGGCGCTAATTGCGCAGGTGTCGTCGGTTCTTGCGGCGCGCCAAACCGAGCATTGGCTTGCCGCGTTCTCCGCAGCGGATATCCCGCACGGTCGTATCAATACCTACAAGGAAGCCTTTGCTCACCCACAGGTCATCCACCGTCAGATGGCGATCGACGTGCCGGTTGACAAAGGTATCGGCTCGGTACGGGGCATCGCCAATCCCATCAAATTCAGTAAAACGCCGGTGCACTACGTTCGGGCGCCCGCGAAACTCGGTCAGCACACAGAAGACGTGCTTTCCGACTTGCTAGAACTTTCCGCGGACCACATCGCCGGTCTCGAAGAACGTGGGGTGATTAGTTGCCAAACGTCAAAAAAGACACTTCAGGAGCAATCATGAGCATCCAAGCTAATAATGTCGGAAACGTCCTGGAGATTTGCATTGCGCGTCCAGAAAAGCGCAATGCGATCAGCGCCGCGATGTACCAGGAACTGACCCGTCTTCTGGATGAGGCCAACGCGGACAAGGAATGTGCCGCAGTCATCGTGCATGGTGCGGGCGGACACTTCACTGTCGGTGCCGATATCAATGATTTCCAGACCCGGCGGGGTAATGAAGATTCCCCTGCTGTCACGCTTCTCCGGAAGATGGCCGCGATCGATGTGCCGCTAATCGCAGCAGTCGAGGGACTGGCGATTGGAATCGGCGCCACGATGCTGCAACACGTCGATTTTGCCTACGCATCCCAAGATGCGCGCTTCCGCATGCCGTTCGTATCGCTGGGTCTGTGCCCCGAGGGCGCATCCAGCTACCTGCTCGAATCGCTGGTAGGTGTCCGGAAGGCACGTGAGTGGTTGATGCTTGGAAAGTTCTTTGATGCAGAAGAAGCTTTCGATGCCGGGCTTCTGACGTCGCTGACGCAGGACGGGGAAGCCCTTGCACGGGCGCGCGAAACGGCTGCCGAACTGGCAAAGCTTCCCAAGGCTTCGGTACGCGCGACAAAGCGGATGTTGAACCACGAGAATCGTGCCGCTGTGGGTTCTGCGCTCGACCTGGAAGTGAAGATGTTCGCCGAACTCTTGAATACCGAAGCCACTCAGGAAATCTTCAAATCCTTCCTGAACAAGAAGCGTTAAGAACGCCATGGCCGAGTTGATAAAAATCGAATCAGAAAATTTCGTCCGGGTCATTACGATGAATCGGCCGGATAAGAGAAACGCGCTGAACTCGGAAATGTGCGACGCGTTGCACGACGCGTGGCAAGACTTCGCGGGCTCAGAGGATCGCGTTGCCCTGCTACGTGCAGAGGGGTCGGTGTTTACGGCAGGCCTCGACACGAACGATCCACCGGATTCCTTTTGGCATGCCATTCCCAATGTCGCATTTGACATTGGAAAGCCGGTTATTGCAGCGGTTAATGGCCCCGTGATAGCGGCGGGCGTATCGATGCTTGCATTCTGCGATCTTTGTGTAGCGACTTCGGCAACGACCTTCGTTTATCCCGAAGGTCGCCTAGGCATGGCAGCCGGCTTGATTAGCTCGCTGGTCGGTCGGATTCCCCACAAGATCGCGATGGAGCTCATGTTGACCGGGCGCCCGGTATCCGCCCAACGGGCCTATGAAGTCGGATTCGTAAACGAACTCTGTGAACCAGGAAGCGAAACAGAGGCAGCTCTAGTGACAGCGCGTCAGATTGCGAGCGCAGCGCCGCTGGTACTGCGTTTCCTCAAACAGGCGGCGAGACACTCGATTCCGGTAGGACTGGTTGAGGCAGGCTATAGCGCCCAGTACCAAGCTCAGATGCTGGCCAGGAGTGAAGACGCCCGGGAAGGGGCGTTGGCGGCCAAGGAGCGTCGCGCTCCCGTTTTCGTGGGCCGCTAGGACTAACTAACACAGTAGGGGACTGAGAAATGGATCTGAATTTCACAGAAGAAGAGCAGGAATTTAGAAAAGAGGTACATGCGTGGATCGACGCCCATTTGCCGAAGGAGATCTCGCACAAGGTGCACAACGGACTGCAGCTATCCCGCACCGATATGCAGCGTTGGCACCAAATTCTGGGGAAAAAGGGTTGGCTGACGTATAAGTGGCCAGTCGAGTTCGGCGGCACGGGCTGGACACCAGTGCAGCGGCACATATTCGAGGAAGAGTGCGCGTTGGCAGGAGCACCGCGACTCGTGCCCTATGGGCCTGTCATGGTGGCACCAGTCATCATGGCATTTGGTAACGCTGAGCAACAGGCGCGCTTCTTGCCCGGCATTGTGACGGGCGATGTTTGGTGGAGCCAGGGTTACAGCGAGCCGGGATCGGGTTCCGACCTGGCTTCGCTCAAGACACGAGCGGAGCGAAAGGGAGACAAGTACATAGTCAATGGTCAAAAGATCTGGACCACGTTGGCTCAGTACGGGGAGTGGATTTTCTGTCTCGTCCGGACCAATACAGAAGGGAAGCCGCAGGCAGGGATCAGTTTCCTGCTCATTGACATGCGTTCGCCTGGCGTCACGGTTCGGCCCATTAAGCTGCTGGACGGCGAGTGCGAGGTCAATGAGGTCTGGTTCGACAATGTTGAGGTCCCCGTTGAGAACCTGATTGGCGAAGAAAATAAGGGCTGGACCTATGCCAAACACCTTCTCAGTCACGAACGCTCGAACATTGCAGAAGTCGGGCGTGCCAAGCGTGAGCTCCGACGCCTGAAGCGAATCGCGGCTGCAGAAGGCATGATGGACGACCCTCGTTTCAAAGACGAGGTTTCGAAGCTCGAGGTAGATATTATCGCGCTCGAAATGCTGGTTCTTCGCGTTATCTCGGCAGAAAAATCCGGGAAGAATCCATTGGATATCGCAGGCCTACTGAAAATCCGAGGCAGTGAGATTCAACAGCGCTACAGTGAATTGATGATGCTGGCTGCAGGTCCCTATAGCCTCCCATTTATTCAAGACGCTATGTTGACGGAGTGGGATGGCGAGTTCCCAGGTGGAGAGCGACGGAACGCTCCGCTTGCCGCGACATATTTTAATCTGCGGAAAACCACTATCTACGGTGGCTCCAATGAAGTGCAGCGTAACATTGTTTCGCAAGTGGTCCTCGGATAAAGGAGTAGAGCATGGATTTCGAATTCACTGACGACCAGGACCAACTGCGAGATGCAGTAAGAAAGTGGGTAAAGCGTAGCTATACGTTTGAGCACCGTCGCAGTTCCGAGAGCAGCGGCGGATTTTCCCCGGACGCGTATTCGGAGCTTGCGGAGCTTGGGCTGACTGGACTTTACGTCCCAGAAGAGTATGGCGGCGTCGGTATGGGGCCGGTCGACGTTATGGTGGTTATGGAGGAACTGGGGCGGGGCATCGTACTCGAACCGCTGGCGCAAGTTCTACTTGCGGGTGCAGTGCTGTCGAACTACGCCGAAGCAAGCGTACGTGCGGCGTGGCTGCCTACGATCGCTTCTGGAGAAAGTCTGGTCGTACTGGCCCAGCAGGAGCGCGCGAATCGTTATCGCATCGATACGTGCGAGACGCGAGCAGTCGAGACGGCGGAAGGTTGGGAGCTTACTGGGAGTAAGAGCCTCGTGCCGGTTGGCGATCATGCTGCTGCGTACATTGTACCCGCCATGATTGCTGACACTCTCGGAGCGTTCCTTGTGGAGCGCTCCGCCCCAGGTGTATTGGTACACCCTTATCAAACTGTCGACGGCTCGCGCGCCGCGGAGCTGACGTTGTCGAAGGCGCCGGGCACGCTAGTCACCCGCGAAGGCCAGGATTGCCTGTCGTATGCCGTGGATCTTGGCATTGCAATGACGTGTGCAGAGGCCGTGGGCGTGATGGACGTAACCCTGGAGGCTCTGGTGGATTACATGAAGACGCGCAAGCAGTTCGGCGTCGCTATCGCGAGCTTCCAAGCGTTGCGTCACCGCGTCGCAGATATGAAGATGAGTCTAGAGCTCGCGAGGTCTATGAGCTACTACGCCTCGCTCAACGTCAACGCGCCGGCGAACCAGAGACGTCGCGCCATGGCACAAGCGAAATATCAGTTGGGCGGGTCGATGCGATTCGTCGGCCAGCAGGCCGTGCAATTGCACGGTGGGATTGGAATGACGGATGAGTATATCGTCAGCCACTATTTTAGACGCCTTACCCAAATGGAATCGGTGTTCGGAGATACGCTGCATCATCTGGCGCAGATGTCGGACTCCATGCATCCCGAGCTTGACAAGGCTGCCTAAGGCGCCGCGAAGAGTAAGTGCTCGATGAATTGCGATGGCGGGTGACCCTCATCGTTTCCGGCAGCGCGGTGGTACATCCTCGCGCTGCTCATAGTATCGGACCGGGATAGTAGCGTAATTGATGCAGACGCAACTTCAGTCACGAAGCCAAGTCGGGATCCATGATATTTTTCTTCCAATTCCAATGAAAGTGACTTCGTTGAGTGGCGAGCAGATAATCATCCGACAAGGCTATTCACGCGTAATTAAAGAGGGGAAGTTCGTGAAGCTCCCCGCTTTTTCTCCTGCGAGTCTGTTCTTGGGCGGCTCTATTTTTAAGAGCTCGCATTGCAGCTTCGATCTGGATGTAACTAGTTATTCTGTGGTGCGTGATCAACCAATGCACGATCTGTGGGATTCCAGGCCGCTTTGGGAGGCAATTTCATTGTCGGTGTTTATGAATCCAAAGGAAGCTTGGAATATTGCAGATATAGCGGATAGTTTGCAGACAACATCCTCGAGAGTCAGGCGGACCCTCTTCAGCCAGGGCAATTGCTTCACGGAAATATGTAACACGCAGCGGCTTATGCGTTCGCTGTTCGAATTGGCAGGACTGGAAAGATCTATACCGGATATTTCGAACAGAATTGGGTGGAGCCAATCCTATGACTTTGAGTCATCTTTCTATAATAGATTTAAAGTTTCGGCAGATGTTATTTGCGGAATGAAATTTTATGCCCGCTAGGCGATCTATTTAGAGGAGCTCTACTGAACGTTTGCCAGCCATCAACCGCTTCGAAAGAGATGGGCGGCCGTTGGGCAGGCCGCCCTCTTTTGCGATGGAAGTACCATCCGCCCCAGCCTCGCGCGCGCAGGCTGCTCGTGCCGCCGTGATGCCGGCGGCCGTTGCCCCGATGACTACGATTTGCTTAGGGGAATCATCAGAGAGCCTCGTGAATCTCGATTGCCAACGCCGGACAGATCCCAGCAGCCAAGCGTGCAGATTTTGTATTGATCGGCCGACGGATCGGCATTCAAAAGAATGACGATTCCGTCATCCTTTTGGTCGAACAGATCCGGCGCATTGACGACGCATTGGCCGGAACCGCAGCATTTTTCGGGATAGATTGTGATTTTCATCGTGATTCGCCGTAGTGGATTTACCAGCTAACGGGCAGTGCCCTAACACCATACATGAGCGAATCGCTCTTGAACGCGAGGCTCTCGATGGGCACGGCCAGCCGAAGATTCGGCAGGCGCTTCAGTAGGGCGGTGAACATGATCTGCATTTCGACTCTGGCGAGAACTTGTCCCATGCACTGATGCGGGCCGTATCCGAATGCGATCTGTGTCCGGGCATCACGGCGGAGGTCAAAGACGTGGGGATCTTTGAACTGCTCCTGGTCGCGATTTGCGGAAATACTAAGCACGACAACGGGATCACCGGCTCGGATCAATTGCCCATTCACGACAACGTCCTCCAGTGCGACACGTCGCGTCCCGGACTGTATGACATCCAGGAAGCGTAGCATCTCCTCCACCGCGTTTGGAACGAGGCTTGGATTCTGGCGAAGCTCTTCCCAGATGTCCGGCCTCTGAAGTAGGAAGAGCACCCCCATCGACGTCGTATTTGCCGTCGTCTCGTGCCCGGCAATCAGCAGAAGCCTTCCAAGCGAGACCACGTCTGTTTCAGTGATATCGCCCTTCCGTACATGATTAACGATAAGGCGACTGAGGATGTCCTCCCCGGGGCTTTCGGATCTCTTCGCCACCAGTTCACGCAGGTATTCGCACAACGCTTGATTCGCGGCGCTAGCCTCTTCCCTCGTCGCGGTGCTCGACGTCATGATCATCGCCTGTTCTTGGAAGAAGTCGTGATCGTCGTATGGAACACCAAGCAACTCTGAGATAGCCAATGCTGGTGTCGCCAATGTAAAGGCGCTAACCAGGTCAGAAGGCTGCGGCCCCATCGCAAAATCTTCCAAGAGCTTGTCCACGATGGCCTGAAGTCGCGGCCGCAGATTCTCGATCTTTCGGATCGTGAATTCGCTGGTCAGCATCCGCCGTTGCTCTGAATGCTTGGGTTCATCCATGGTAATGAAGGTCCGGTTACTACTCCGAACAACCTTTACTGCGGCGCTGGAAGAGGGAAATCCCGGATGTGAGACGTCGGAGCTAAAGCGAGAGTCCGACAAGACAGCGCGAACATCGTCATAACGCGTGACAAGCCAAGCGATCTTTCCGTCCCAAAGCTTACCTTGTGCCAATTCGCCCTTCTGTTGCATCTGGAAGAACACCGGCGGCGGCGCCAAGGGATCTACGCGCTTAGGGGGGAAATCTGGGATTCCGCCGCTGTCGCCCTCAGCGTGAAAAGGACACGCTGATTTCGGCTCGTTCGCAGCCGCATCAAAAGGACAGCGCCCTTCTACCGCGGAAGATGGGTTGGAGGAAGGGGTGGGAGCAGGCGACTCCGTCATGGAAATATCTCCGAGGGCGATTGGTGGCTAATGTTAGGTAGCCTACCTATGTGGCGCAAAGGGGGGTTTACCCTCAACAACAGAATCGAAGGTCGACCCGTAGACATCAGAAGAAAGCGGAGAACCCATATGTGGCGATATGCCCGCCGACGTTGGAGTGCTTGCCCGCCCGCAACACCATCGCCATGGCATTCCAGCGCGCCATGGCGGCCAGTCGGCGCTCGATCGAGGTGTCGCCTGGGTACGGCTGCTCGCCCGATTCGGCAATCGTATTGACGTAGGGCGTCGTGATTGCGCCATGGAAATCCCCGTGTCGGGCCGCGTCCGATTCATGCAGGCGGCCGATCAGGTAGTGGGCGCGTTCGCGGCCTTCCACTTCGGTCACGGCGGCCAGGGCCTCAATCCATTCCTGGGTTTCCTGCGGGTCCACATCCAGCGGCAATACGTGTAGCGGCAACACCGGGGCATTCATCTCTGTCTCCATGGGATTGACGGGGCTTCGGTTCGCATCAGGCCCGGTCGGATAGGCGTGGCCATTGCGCTTCAAATAAATTGCAGTTGCAATCGTCTGGGCATTGTGAGCGCTCTGCGGCATAATTGCAACTGCAACTATTGGAGATACCATGTCGACTGAGAAGCCGGATTTGTGGTTTTCGTTTGTACGGTCGCACCGGGCCTTGATACGTGAGGTGGATCGGCGTCTTGCCGAGGCTGGACTGCCTGTCTACGCGTGGTACGACGTGCTGTGGGGGATTGAAAGCGGGCCGGAGGAAAGCCGCCGGATGCATGAGCTGGCCGATGTGCTTGCCATCGAGCGGTACAACCTGACTCGCCTGATTGACCGGCTGGAGCGTGAAGAGCTGGTGACCCGTATCCGGTCAGAGGAAGACGGCCGCGCCGCGTTCGTGTCCGTCACACGGCAAGGTAAGGCCTTGCGCAAGAAGATGTGGGGCATCTACGAGGCGGCGGTCAAAGAACTGTTTCTGGCCGAGTTCCGGCCGGAAGACATCGGGCGATTTTCTCGTGCGCTGGATGCGGCGGCAGCCAAAGCGGGGTGGCCGAAATAGGTTCGAACTCCCTTTTCGTGCGGTGACGCTTCTGGCTCGCGCCGGAGGGGACGAATGTGTCCGCTTTTTGGGACACGTTCGACTTAGTTGGCAACGGCGGTACCCTGACGCCTCAATCAAAGGTCAGTGGCATGACCGGCGCTTACCGGCCCACCCTAAGCGGACATCAGGATGGAGCAGAGACTGATATCCATTAGGCGCCCCGCATGACTGAAGAATTCCCTCAGAACGTTGTCTGCAACGCTTCATTTAATAGCTGGACAACGTATGCTTCGACCGCTTTGTGCCCGGTGAGGGCCTAGCTAGAGCGACGGCTGAGTTCCGTCCGTAGCGACAAAACGTAGTTTGGCTCACCAACTATTGGGGCGGCGCCGTACTTTCGCGAACTACAAGGTCAGGCTCGAACTCGGTCTGAATGCGTTTGGACCCGCCTTCAATCTGATCAACCAGGTTACGAGAAGTAAGTTCGCCAATCAGAACGGGATTCGAGTGTACGGTCGTGAGTGCGGGCGTCATCAGTTCCGCCATCTGCCAGTCGCCGAAGCCTGTAACTGAGATGTCGCTCGGAACCGATAGTCCCAATGTGCGGCACTCCGCGATCGCTGCCACAGCAACGAAGTCATTGATGCATATCAGGGCAGTCGGCTGTTCCTGATGCGGCAGCGAGTCATTACGCTCGAGACAGGTCCGAACCGCTTGCCGGACGGCAGATGCTTCGTACGGTGTCGGGAGAATGCGGTCGTCGGGTATCGAAATGCCGTTCTCACTGAGGACGTCTTGGATGCCCAGAAGTCGTTGAGAGGAGAGAAATTGAGTCTCTAGTGGCCCTGGGAGGACGGCAAACTTTCGATGTCCCTGTTTGACCAAATAGCTCGTCAACCTGCGCATCGCCAAGCGATTGTCATATCCCACCGTGGGATGCATACCCTCACGATCGACGGCCCACATTAGGACATACGGAATGGCATGCTTGTGGATTAGCGAGAAGACGTCAGGGTGATGCTGTGACCCGATAATGGCGATTCCGTCGACTCTGCGCTCCAAAAGCGCGCGCGCGCAGCGTAGTTCTGTCTCACTGTCGTCCCGGTGGCACGTCAATAAAACGGTGTATCCGAGCCGATCGAGCTGCGCCTCTAAGGTATCGACCGCTTTCGCGTAAAGCTCGTTCATCAGTGTCGGCGCAATGATGCCGACCGATCGCGTGCGCCCTTGACGCAGGTCCCGAGCCGAGGAAGACGGGACGTAGTTGAGGCTTGCGATGGCGTTCTGCACGCGCTCCAGCGTGTCAGGTCGCAGCCGATCCGGCGATGTCAGTGCACGGGAGACTGTTGCCGAGGAAACGCCGGCGAGGAGGGCGACTTGCTTGACATTCACCATATCGGATCAGCGGTTATCTTCAGCCTGGGATATCGGCCGACTGCCGTCATTGTAACGACCTTGGTAGTCCACAGGCAGTTTCCGTCGTCGGGGGGTATCCCGACGACGGACCGGCATTCCCGGTGAGGGCTAGTCGAGCCGGACCTTTGCTGAATCAGCCACGCGCTTCCATTTCGTAACTTCGGTGCGCAGAAACGCATCGAATGCTTCCGGGGTGCCGCCTGCGATCTGCGCGCCTTGAGCCATCAGCTTGTCGCGGACCTCCGGATCCTGAAGGGCTTTGTTGAACTGGCTGTTCATCTTAGCAACGATGGCTGGTGAGGTCCCGGTCGGCACCATAAATCCACCCCAAGAAACGGCTTCGTATCCGCTTATCCCGAGCGCTTCATCTACCGTCGGCACATCGGGCAGTGCCGGCAATCGAGTCTTGCTCGTGACCGCAAGAGCCCTGAGTTTTCCACTCTTGACATGTGGCATTCCAGCAAGCGCGGTGGGAAGGGCAACATTGATCTGCTGACCGAGCACGTCTGTGAGCGAAGGCGCGTCTCCCTTATAGGGAACGTGGTTCATCTTGACGCCAGCCATGGTACTAAGGAGTTCCCCGGCCAGATGGCTGCCCGAACCGTTGCCTGCAGATCCAAAGGTAATCTGTCCTGGCTTGGCCTTTGCTAATGAGACCAGTTGGCGCAGGTCCTTCACCGGCGAATTTGCTGCCGTGACGATAATGAGCGGCACCTTTGTCACCAAGACAACTGGCGTAAAGTCTTTCAGCGTGTCATAAGGAAGTCTCCCGTATACGGCCGGGTTGATGGCATTCGGCCCAAGGTTGGCCATCAGCACGGTGTAGCCGTCAGGCTGCGCCTTCGCAACGGCTTCATTAGCGATGATGCCGTTTGCGCCAGGCCGGTTCTCCACAACAACAGACTCTCCCCATGCCTGGCTAAGCTTAGCGCTTAGGAGCCTGGCGGTCACGTCTGAGGCGCCGCCAGGGGGATATGGAAGAACGACCCGAATCGGCTGGACCGGCCATTCCTTAGCGTGGGCGGCGGCCAGACCGATGGTCAGTGTCACTCCGCAAACGGCTAATGCCCCCGCAATTCGTAGCAATCGATGCATGTCTGTCTCCTTTGAACGTGATCTTTATGGTGATCACTGTGGTCGGGCGGATTACACGTCAGATCGTCCCATCGCGGCGCATTGCCTCAATTTGCTCCACAGACTTCCCGAGCTCATTTTTCAGGATGGTTTCAGTGTGTTCGCCCAGCGCTGGGGGCGCGCGAAGGTAGTCGATACTGCTGCGAGAGAACTTGATAGGGTTCGCAACCTGGGGCGCGCTTGCACCGCTGCTGTGGGGCAAAGAGAAAACCATTTCACGCGCCCGGATATGGGGATCCTCCAGTGCTTCTGGAATGCTCTGGATCGGGCCACAAGGTACGCCGACCGATTCCAGCAGTTTGAGCCACGTGTCTCTCTCTTCTTCTTCAAAGCGAGCCGAGAGCACCTCCACAAGACTTTCACGGTTCTTTAGACGATCCGCATTGCGTCGATAGCGGTCATCATCCGGAAGATTGATTAAACCCAGCGCTTCGCACATGGCTCGGAACTGCCGGTCATTACCGACTGCTACGATCAGAGAGCCATCGCTTGCAGGGAATGACTGATAAGGTGCGAGATTGGGGTGCGCGTTGCCCCAACGACGCGGGTGGCTCCCGCCCACCAAATAGTTCGAGGCCTGGTTTGCCAGCCACGCCACCTGCGTATCCAGCAGGCTCATATCGATGTACTGCCCGCGGCCACTGCCGACTCGCTCAAATAGCGCGCTGACAATTGCAACGCTTGCATACATGCCAGTCATCAAGTCCGATATGGGCACCCCGCATTTTTGCGGGCCGCCACCGGGGACGCCGTCGCGCTCGCCTGTGATGCTCATCAGCCCGCCCATGGCTTGCACCACGAAATCGTATCCAGCCCGCTTGCGGTATGGGCCCGTCTGCCCGAAGCCGGTGATGGAGCAGTAGACGAGCCGAGGATTGATCTCACTCAGGGTCTTGAAGTCCAACCCGTAACGTTGCATATCGCCGAACTTGTAGTTCTCAACGAAGACGTCGCAATCTTTGACTAGCTCGTGCAGCAAATCCTGACCGACCTTGCTGCTGACATCCAGAGTGATCGAACGCTTCCCGCGATTGGCGCAAAGGAAGTACGCCGACTCTTCCGTCGTCGTGCCATCCTCACGAGTAAGGAACGGCGGGCCCCAAGCTCGCGTGTCATCGCCGGTGCCGGGACGCTCAACCTTCATCACGTCAGCGCCCAGGTCGGACAATAGTTGCGTGCTCCAGGGTCCAGCAAGGATCCGGCTCAAGTCTAGGACCTTGATACCTGCAAGGGGGCCTGCCATATCTCCTACTCCTCTTTTTTGAGTTTCTAACTAATTAGCTCGGGTCGAACAGCACGCCAGGGTTCAAGACCTGGTGCGGATCAAAGGCCTGCTTGGCGGCCTTTAGCGCGGTGCAGAACAGCTCCGGCCGTTCCTTGTCGTACCAAGGGCGATGGTCCCGACCAAGCGCATGGTGGTGGGTCACCGTACCGCCTGCGTCCACCATGGCTTGCTCTCCAATGCGTTTGATCGCTTGGAACTGCTCGGGCAATCGAGCCTTATCGCCATAGGCAAACCACGTGAAATATGGCGCAGGGCCATCAGGGTAGAGGTGGGTAAAGCGGCAAGTCACCGAACCCGGGCGGCCGGTAACTTCGCGAATGGCCCGATGCGTTTCTGCCTTGACGTGCGCGTGAAGAGCGGCGAACTTGTCCCACGTGCACGCGGTTTCCATGGTCTCGCGCATGACGCCGCGAGCAATGGCGTACTCGCGCAGGTATGGGCCGCGCAGGAACTTGTTTCGCCAGCTCGATGTCGCAGCGTCCGCACCACCTTGGTTTCCGCTGACCGGATCATCGTCCCATTCGCCGCCGCACTCCGCGCAAATTTCCAGTGCTCGCTTCAGGCGTGCCTCGACCGGGTGGTCGGCGGACTCGAATCCCAGCACGAGAATGTCATAGCTGCCGTCGCTCGAACCCGTGTACAAGGCTTCTTCGCGTTCCACAAGGCGGGCATTGGCAGGGTTCAGTCCAGATTGAGACAGTACCCGTGTGGCCTCGACAGCGCGCGCATAGTCACGGAAACGTACGGTCACCTGCTTGCGGAAGACCGGCCGGCGGTGAAGCTTGACCCACGCCTCGGTAATGATGCCCAGTGCGCCTTCGGAGCCGAGGAAAAGTCGATCCGGATTGGGTCCCGAACCCGATACCGGGAAACGTCGGGATTCAATGGCACCCTGGGGCGTTACCACTCGCATGCTCTCGACGTGGTCGTCGATCTGAGTGAACGCGGTCGCAAAGTGGCCTGCTGCTCGCGTTGCGATCCAACCCCCCAGTGACGAGAACTCCCACGCTTGCAGGAAGAATCGCATGGTCAGGCCGGTGGGCTTGAGCTGTCGTTCCAGCTCCGGGCCAAGGACGCCCGCTTGAATGCGCGCGGCCTGCGATGTTTGGTCTACCTCCAGCACTTTGTTGAAGTGCTTCATGTCGATGGACACCACGCCACGGTAACGATCGTGCTCGGGCGGATTCACGCCGGCCACGACGCTGGTGCCGCCGCCGTACGGAACTGCAGCAACGTTCTGGCGCCCGCACCAGTCGAACAGGTCCACGATGTCCTGCTCAGTGCGCGGGTAGGCGATGACGTCCGGCGGGTTGGAAAATTCCCGGCGCATTGCGCGCGCAACATCCATGGTGCCCGCGCCGTAGGTGTGATACAGGCGGTCGTAATGATCGCTTGTGCAGATTTCGCGAAGCGACGCGGGCAGCTGTACGCGAGGTTTGCGCAGCGAAATTTCTTCGGGCGTCGGAAAAGGTGTCGCTTCGAAGTGCTCGACACCCAGCAAGCGTGTCCACGCTGCCTCGAACTCCCGGATTTCGTCCGGCGTGACGGTGTCACCCTCATAGCCCCACCCGTAAAACTTACGACGACGTTCCTGCATTGTTGCCTCCTGTGTGATGTGGTAATCGATTACATACGTTACGGTAACCTGCATCAGAGACTGTAAATAACCAATGCCAGTACGGTGATGAGGCGAAAACAGCACTGCGTGCAATCGATTACATAAGTTTAGATTGGTGCGGCATAATGTCAAGCAGTTAACGCAGTCGCGGCCATGGGTTGGAGCAGGAGTCGACGAAGAGATCGGATCGCTAAGAGACCTTCCCGCGGCGAGGTCACTGTGGGTTGGAGAGCGACTTACTTGGTGGTCTTCCCTTGCAGGGCGTCACGTACGTCCTTGCCTGAGGACCCAGTGAGTCGATCCTGAGCAAGCAATCTGGGGGCGCTTGCTCGTTGCAGCGTTGGCATGGTGCTCGAGCGACAGAGCAGCAAGAAGTGTGGCCGCTCCCTAGGCCTCAAGCGATGACATGCGGCATATCCGCCCTGGGTAGCCCACCAAACGGAGAGAAGATATGGCCCTGCAACACATCCCGCCCATTCAATGTCTTGTCACCTTCGAGACGGTTGCAAGGCTTCGGAGCGCCACACGTGCCGCCGACGAGTTGTGTGTAACAACCAGCGCCGTGAGTCATCGAATCCGCCAGCTTGAATCTCACCTCGGTGTTGAACTCTTCGGGCGGAGTGACTTCACGCTTTCTGCACATGGTGCAGCGTACCTGGCGAATGTCCGAAGCGGCCTCGCTGCGCTACAGCAGATGCCGGTCAAAAATGGAAAAGCCTCTTCCACGCGACTGCGGGTCGCGGTGACCCCAACTTTCTCCAGGCAGTTCCTGATGCCCAAACTGGAACTGTTCCGCAACAAGTATCCGGACATCGACCTTATCTTGCAGGTCTCCATCCCATTCCTGGACGTCACAGCCGAGCCATCCGATTTGGAAATCCGGTACGGCGCCGGCGGATATGCGGACGTCGATCATCGCGTCGTTCTCTCGGAGGAGGTGGCGCCGGCTTGCAGCCCTACCTATCTCAACGAGTTCGGCCCCTTCGAAGGCTTCGAAATGGCGGGTGAAATCGACCAGGCGCGTCTGATACGTAGCCCGCTTGAGCCTTGGACGACATGGTTCTCCTCATGTGGATTGACGAGAACGGAGCCGCATGTGGGCGCTCAATTCAACGATCTAGGGCTTCTCTATGACGCAGCCGCGTGCGGGTTCGGCGTGGCACTAGTGAGGACCCGTATGGCGCAGTCATGGCTAGAGGGGGGGCGACTCATCCGCATATCGGATCGATCCGTGCCTTCACCGATGGCGCACTACTTATGCTGGGAACCTGGGGCCCTGGAGAGATGGGAGTGCGCCGCCTTTATGGAGTGGCTCACCGACTCGCTAAGTTGAGCGGCCCAAACACGGCAATCAAGTTTTCTGCAACTCAACCGCAAATAACTCTCAACCTGCTATATCGCGTGATTGTCTACAGTCAAGTCATGGCGTCTCGTCGACGCCTTTGACAGAAGTGTATTAGAACCTCCCCACACAATGCATCGCATTCATCGCTCAACGTTTGAGCCTCAGCGCCCGGAAGCAACGCTCCGCCTTGGAGCTGCAGCATCCGTCCAGGCTGATTGCGCGGTTCGCCGGCTCGCTACGGTCGCGCCGTCGCTCCGCACTGATTATCCAATAGACCGGCACAGCACGACGCAGCTTCATCGCACCAGGAGGGCAAAGTCATGAATGCGACGCGTGACGGCTGGTTGGCACATCCTACTGACGCTGAGCGGAGGGAAGCCCGGCGTGCGGAAGTGGTTTCCGCGCTAGAAGGCGTGCTGCCTAGGGACCTTATCCTGTCGCAGCGCGAGGACACCCAGCCATTTGAATGCGATGGCCTTACGGCCTATCGGGCGCAGCCGCTCGTCGTGGTGCTTCCCGAAACAGAAGAGCAGGTTGTTGCCATTCTGCGAACGTGCAAGACGCTCGGTGCGCCCGTCGTGGCTCGGGGCGCAGGCACGGGATTGTCAGGCGGTGCGCTCCCACATGAGATGGGCGTGCTCCTTTCGCTCGCTCGTTTTAACCGGATCGTCAGGGTAGATCCTGTGAGTTGTACCGCAGTGGTCCAATGCGGTGTACGCAACGCCGCAATCAGTGAGGCAGCCGCTACGTATGGGCTGTACTACGCCCCCGATCCGTCCAGCCAGATTGCCTGCACGATCGGTGGAAACGTGGCCGAGAATTCCGGAGGCGTCCATTGCCTCAAGTACGGACTCACGTTGCAGAACGTAATGAAAGTACGGGGATACACCATTCAGGGCGAGGCGATAGAGTTTGGATCGGAAGCCCTTGATGTCCCTGGGCTCGATTTGCTCGGCGTCGTTGTAGGCAGTGAAGGGATGCTCGCAGTGACATTGGAAGTCACCGTCAAGTTAATTCCTAAGCCAGAACTTGCGCGATGCATCGTTGCAAGCTTCGACACCGTCGAAGCCGCTGGTGACGCCGTAGCCAACGTCATCGCGGCCGGCATCATCCCAGCCGGCCTGGAACTGATGGACAAGCCGATGACCGCCGCCGTAGAGGACTTCGTGCATGCTGGCTATGACCTGGACGCGGCCGCAATCCTATTGTGCGAGAGTGATGGGACGGCGTTGGAGGTCGAGGACGAGATTGTGAAGATGAATGCCGTCCTCACCGCCAGCGGGGCCACTCGTCTTGAAGCAAGTCAGGACGAGGCGCAGCGTCTTCGTTTCTGGAGCGGGCGAAAGAATGCATTTCCCGCGACGGGGCGCATGAGCCCGGATTACCTGTGCATGGATTCCACGATTCCTCGCAAGAGTCTCGCTGCGATCCTTCGAGCAATCAGCGAGATGGAGGTGCGCTATGGGCTTCGCTGCGTGAACGTGTTCCACGCCGGCGACGGGAATCTACATCCGCTGATCCTTTTCGACGCCAACAATCCCGAAGAACTGCACCAGGCGGAGCAATTCGGCGCAGAGATTCTGGAAACAAGCGTCACGCTTGGCGGGACGGTGACCGGAGAGCACGGTGTGGGCGTGGAGAAGCTGAACTCAATGTGCGTTCAGTTCTCAGGCGCAGAGCGAGAACAAATGTTTGCGCTGAAACGTGCATTCGATCCGCAATCGCTCTTGAATCCTGGGAAGGTAATTCCGACGCTGCATCGATGTGCCGAATATGGTCGCATGACTGTTCGGCGTGGGATGCTGCCGCATCCAGAAATCCCGAGGTTCTAGAATGACGACGATCCCCACGGAAGTGTCTCATCTGATTGAGACAGTCCTGCATGCAAGAAAAACGAAGACCTCTCTCAACATCGTTGGCGGCGGTACGAAATGCTTCTACGGTGAAGAGCCGTCGGGTGAACCGTGTGATGTCCGGCGCCTCAGCGGAATTTGCAGCTATGAACCGTCTGAGCTGGTTGTCACCGCTCGTGCAGGCACACCGCTAGAAGAACTTGAGGCCGTGCTGGCCGAGCACAATCAGTACCTTGCCTTTGAGCCGCCACGCTTTGCTAAAGGAAGTACTGTCGGAGGAGCGGTCGCGGCAGGTCTGAGCGGGCCAGCACGCGTCGGGGTAGGGTCCATTCGGGACTTCGTTCTCGGCGCGACCATGATTAACGGCAAAGGCGAGCTTCTGACATTCGGCGGGCAAGTGATGAAGAACGTTGCCGGTTATGACGTTTCGCGTCTCCTGGCGGGCTCAATGGGAATACTCGGTGTTATCTGTGAGGTCTCGCTGAAGGTTCTGCCCATTCATTCATCGAGGATCACCCTGTTCATTGAACGCGACGAAGCAGGGGCGTTGTCTCTCTTAAACGGGCTGACTCGGCAAGCATTGCCAGTCAATGCGAGTGCCTGGCACGACGGAAAGCTGTTCCTCCGACTGAGTGGTGCAGCCTCTGCTGTCACGGAAGCCAGAAAGCGTTTGGGCGGGACTGAGCTGGAACCAGACGAAGCGTTGTCCTGGTGGGATGCCGTCCGCGACCACCGCCACGACTTCTTTTCACAGAGCGACGCGCCTCTCTGGCGTGTTTCCGTTCCGGCAGTCTCCCAACCCTTCTTGGCCGCGAATCAGCTTATTGAATGGGGTGGTGCATTGAGATGGCTATACACCGACGATCCCATCGAGGACGTTCGGGAAATGGCGTCATCGCTTGGTGGTCACGCCACGCTGTTCAGGGATCCGCATCATAGGAGCGGCGTGTTCACGCCACCGAGCGATGCGCTCTTCGAGATTCATCGCAATCTCAAGCAAGCGTTTGATCCCGATGGCATCTTCAATGTTGGTCGACTCTACCCCGGCCTGTAAGGGGCTCCATATGCAGACAAAACTAAGTCATGAGTTTGCCAACACTCCAGAAGGGGCGGAGGCCGAAGAGATTCTGCGCAAGTGCGTGCATTGCGGCTTTTGTACGGCAACGTGTCCGACTTACCTGCTTCTGGGCGATGAACGTAACGGACCCCGGGGACGCATCTACTTGATGAAGCAGTTGCTTGAGGGGGAAGAGGTCACAGCAAGCACCCAACAGAATCTAGACCGCTGCTTGACGTGCCGGAACTGTGAAAGCACCTGTCCCAGCGGTGTCGAGTACGGCAAGCTAGTTCACATTGGGCGGAAGCTAGTCGATGAGCGAATTCCTCGTCCGCCAAAAGACCGCGCGGTGCGTTGGCTGCTGCGTGAGGGGCTAACTTCGCCATTGTTCTTGCCGGCCATGAAGATTGGCCGAATGGTTCGGCCGCTACTTCCTTCCAAGCTCGCCAACAAGCTTACGCCGAGCAGACCTGCGGGTCAGCGCCCAACGCGCCGCCACGCCAGGAAAGTGCTCATGCTCGAAGGTTGTGTGCAGCCGGCGATGATGCCGAACATCAATTCTGCGACCGCGCGGGTACTCGATGCAGCCGACTTTCAGGTTGTAAGTGTTCCTCGAGCCGGTTGCTGTGGCGCGATCCGGCTGCACACCGGAGATCACAAGGGCGGCCTCGATGATATGCGCAGAAACATCGACGCCTGGTGGCCGGCGATTTCCAGCGGTGAAGTCGAGGCAATTGTCATGAACGCGTCCGGCTGCGGCGCGACCGTGAAGGACTACGCCGACTTGCTAAAGCATGACGCGGAGTACGCCGAGAAGGCAGCTCGGGTTAGCGAGTTGACCCGCGACCTGAGCGAATTGCTTCCTGAACTTCTGCCAAGACTGCGCGGCAAAGTCAAAGCGTGCGACAAGCCGGCCTTGGCGTTCCATCCGCCGTGCACGCTGCAACACGGCCAGAAGCTGCGGGGAGTGGTGGAGGAGCATCTGGGACAGTTGGGCTTTTCCGTTCATCGTGCCAGCGTGGAGAGTCACCTTTGTTGCGGCTCAGCCGGCACCTACTCCGTTCTGCAGCCCGAAATTTCACTCCAGCTCAGAGACCGCAAGATCGAGCATCTGAGCGAGAAGCAACCTGACTGCATCGTGTCCGCGAACATCGGTTGCATCCAGCATTTGCAAAGTGGAACGCCCACGCCAGTAAAGCACTGGATCGAGGTACTGGATGATGCAATCGAGCCGGCAGTCCAACCAGAGGAACAAGTATTTATCTAGCGGCAGGGCAAGAAACGGCGTCGAAGTCGGCACGGGCTGCGAGAGCGGCCCATGCAGTAGTGTTTCGCCTCCTGCAAGTAACGCGGTCGGCGAAAAGTTAGTCACATCAAGATAAGAGGAGCATTTTGTGGCGATCTATCGAATTGGAGAGAAAGAACCGACAATTCATCCGAGCTCGTATGTATCCGAGCATGCGGTAATCATCGGCGACGTGGAAATCGCCGAAGACGTGTCCATCTGGCCCGGCGCTGTGATCCGCGGCGACAATGAAAAGATCACGATTAGGCGAGGCGTGAACGTCCAGGAGGGGGCTGTGTTGCACACCGATCCTGGCTTTCCCGTCGAGGTAGGCGAGATGGTCTCCATTGGACACCAGGCGATGCTTCACGGTTGCAAGGTCGGAGCACGTAGTCTGGTCGGCATTCAGGCTGTGATCCTGAATGGATCCGAACTCGGACAACAATGCCTCGTGGGGGCCGGATCCTTGATCGGCGAGCGCAAGAACTTCCCGGCAGGAGGCTTGGTCATGGGCACACCTGCAAAGCAGGTACGTGAACTAACGGAGGAAGTCAAAGCTGCGATCGAGAAGAACGCTGACGACTACATTAACAAGGCGAAGACGTACAAGAAGGACCTGGTCAAGCTGAGTTAGCAAGCTCCGCGCGTCGGCGGATCAAGCGTCGACGCCTTGAGACGAGAGCGCCAGCCAGCGCCTCGTCTCGTCATCCCTCTCCATCAAGATTGGTGCTCCGGCCATCGCGAACGAACGCGACAAGGCCCGGCCTTGAGTTGCTACCCGGCCACAGGCACAGAACCCCTTCACGCGCCGCCGCTGTCTGCGTGGTCGCTACCCTCACCAGTCGGACCATATCGACTCGGTGCCTCCAGGTACTTCGCGCGATCATTCTTCACTGAATCGTTATATCATCTGCTCAGTGATTGCCCCCTTTTTGTAGACATGACAGAACCTACGGTTGAAATGCTTGCGGACGAACTTAGACCCCGCTTGATGCGGATCGTTGTAGCGCTGCGGCGGGAAATGAGAGCGGCGCACGTGCCCCCCGCGCAGAGCGCTGTTCTTAGTGCATTGCTCGTAAGAGGGCCGATGCGAGTTAGCGATCTGGCCAGGAATGAAGGCGTCAGATTGCCTACGATGACGCAGATTGTCGGGCGGATGGTCGACGCCGAGTTAATCGCGCGCTCCGCACCCGTCGGCTCGTACAACAACATGATTCAGATTACTGATGAAGGCCGGGCTGTGGCCGGCAAATTGGCCGCACAGCGGACGGCGGCACTGGGCAAGCGCATGGAGGGATTGACGCCCGAGGAGTTGCAGACGGTGATCGCGATGTTCCCCATCATCGATAAGATGTTCAAAAGAGAACCGTGGCTGGACCACGAGTAATACCAACGAAATCTTCCTGGAAGACGACACGATTCGAGAAGGCTTATCGCTAGCCGGCCGCGCTTGCGCTGCAACTGCGGAGCCATGCAGGGAGTTGTCAGAGTCGCCGAGAGCAACCGCATCGCCCAATATGGGGCGCACTGCCGCGACCTATACGCTAATAAAAAAGGCGCCTAACACTCACTTAGGCGCCAAAACCTGACTGGGAACGTAGCTTCGGGGGAAAGGGCGACGTATCGCCCTTTGCGGCCCCCGATCTACACTTGAGTTACAAATTTCGTGACGAGATAGCCGTCGAACGTCTCGGTCCCACCCTCACTCCCGATACCGCTATCTTTAATGCCTCCAAACGGTGTTTCGGCGAGAGCGCTTCCAAAGTGGTTGATGTTGACCATGCCGGCCTCAAGGCGGGTAGAGACAGCATGCGCTGTCTTCGCTGACTCGGTAAACACGTAAGACGACAGGCCGTAAGTCAGTTTGTTCGCCCGTGCCAGCACCTCATCCAGATCGTCGAACGTTACAACCGGGGCGACAGGGCCGAATGGCTCGCAAGTCATGAGCATGGAGTCGTCTGAAATGTCTATAACGACGCTGGGCGCGAAGAAATGTCCTGTGTCGCTGCACCTGGTCCCTCCCACGACAACCTTTCCGCCGCGCGCTTTGGAGTCGGCAATCAACCCTTCCATTGCAGCAACACGGCGTTGGTTTGCGAGCGGTCCCATCTGTGTCGAGCTGTCTATACCGTTGCCGACCCGCACTGCGCCAATGACGTCCGTAAAACGCCTGAGGAACCTATCGTAAGCCCCGCGCTGGACGAAGAAGCGGGAGGGCGAGACGCATACCTGACCAGCGTTTCGCAGCTTGTAGTTTGCAAGCATCTCGGCGGCGGTATCGACATCCGCATCGTCGAAGACGATTGCAGGGGAGTGACCACCAAGCTCCATAGTGATTCGCTTCATATGGGATCCTGCTAGAGCTGCTAGTTGTTTGCCAACAGCAGTGGACCCCGTAAAGGAGATCTTCTGGACCAGCGGAGATGCAATGAGGTGTGCTGACACCTCCGCCGGGACGCCAAATACAATGTTTAAGCAACCAGGAGGAAGGCCCGCATCATGGAACAGTTGAGCGATCGCCAGCACGGCACTCGGTGTCTCTTCTGGTCCCTTCAGAATGATCGTACAGCCTGCGCCAAGCGCGGCAGAGATTTTCCGGATCGCCTGATTGAAGGGAAAATTCCAAGGGGTGAAGGCTGCGCAGACTCCGACCGGCTGACGTAGCACGAGCTGGCGGACGTTAGGGTTGCGGCTGGGGATCACGCGGCCGTAGATCCGCCGAGCCTCTTCTGCATGCCAGTCCGCATGCTCTGCACAAACCGTTACTTCGCCCACGGCTTCGTGCAGAGGCTTCCCCTGGTCAATGGTCATGTTGCGGCCGATTTCCGGCGCCCTTTGACGGGCGAGCTCCGCAACTTTACGCAAGATTGCACTGCGTTCCAAAGGCGATGAGTCGCGCCACGTCAGGAAAGCTCGATGAGCCGCCTCGACGGCGGTGTCGAGGTCCTCGCGGGTGGCGAGCGGCAGTCGCCCAACGACCTCCTCCGTCGCAGGATTGACTACGTCCTGGTGTCGCCGGCCTTCAATGCCGAGAAATTCGCCATTGATGTAAAGGGATAATTCTGGATACACAGCGTGTACTCCAATGACTAAGAGGTTAGCTACGAAATTCTGTGCTTGTGACGGAGGTCGATCTATTCGAGCTTAAAATCACCGACCTTAATTACTGCATCAATGCTCTTCTTGCGCTGCTTAAGGTAGCCCTCGAAATCCTCCGGGGACTGCGTAATGACTTCCATTCCAGTGCCTTGCATCCGCGTGCGAAGCTCGCCGTTCTTCAAAATCGTAGCGACATCGCTCTGCATTTTTTTGATTGCGTTCTGGGGCATCTTGGCAGGCGCATACAGGGCGATGGTTCCCGTAAGCTGGACGTCAATCCCCGCTTCCTTGAATGTAGGGACGTTTGGCAGCATAGGCGAGCGTTCTGGCGTCGACACGGCAAAGGCCTTCACTTTTCCAGCCTTAACGAGTTGCGCGATCGGTGCCATATCGATCATGAGCATATCGATCTCGCCTGAAACGATAGCGGGGACACTTTGCCCAGCACTCTTGTAGCCGACTGGGGTCATCTTTACCCCGGTCTTTTGCGCGAACTCCTCCATACCGACACGCATGCCCAAGTTGGCCCATCCGTACGTGAACTTCCCGTTGGCCGCACGAGCTGCCTTAATGAGGTCAGCGAGGTTGTTGTATGGCGCGGAAGCCGGGGTCACCACAACGAGTGGGGTTGCGGCTAGCCCGCTCACAAGGGTGAGTTCCTTGGTGGGATCGACAGCAACAGTGGGGCGCAAGTTTGCGTCGATGATCAACGTGGACGGGGGCATGACCAGAAGGATCGAACCGTCCGGTTCAGCTCGCGCGACAGCCTTGCTGGCGATCGCCCCGTTTGCGCCTGGCCGATTTTCGACGATTACGGGCCGATTCCAGATTTTTGCCAGCTCTTCGCCAACTGCGCGTGCAACTACGTCGGTGCCACCGCCCGGTCCGTAGCCAACAAAGAGCCGGACCGGCAACGGGCCAGATTGCTGGGCGTACAGGATGGAGGGCAGGGCCAGGGAGCAGAGTAGGACTGCTCTGCGGATAGCCGAAGCGGGTTTTGTCATGTTGTCTCCTCTTTTATTATGAAATACAGCCTTAACCTGCTACCGCAGCTGGAGCGTGGCTCTTCGTCCACTCCTCCTTCAACAGCTTGATGTGCTCACGCGCTTTTCTACTGGCGTTCCAACTAAGAACGCCCATCAAAACGTCTCCCTGGTAGTAGCGAAAGATGCAGGAGTCGTCTTTCAGTTGATCCCCTTCGACAACTTCAACGGTGTATTGAGGGCCGATGCGTCCGTAGCTGTGGATTTGGACCTGGTACTGATCCGACCAGAAGAACGGCAGCGGAGCGTATTCAACGCGAGAGCCGAGCATGTTCTTTGCCGCGGCCATCGCCTGTTCGCTTGCATTCGTCCGGTGTTCAATACGCATGTGCTCGCCGTAGCCTTTGTGAAACCACTCTGCAGCATCGCCGGCGGCATATACGTTCGGGGCTGCTTCACAGTATTCATTGCAGACTACGCCGCTGCGGATGTTTAATCCGCTGCACCACTGCACGCTGGGAACTGCGCCGATAGCCACAACAATTACGTCGCAAGCAATCACAACCCCAGTGTCCAAGCGGACTTCGGTAATGGTGCGGTCACGCCATTTCACCTCCCTGAGTTCGCAGTCGTTGTGGAAAACCACGCCGTTGGCTTCATGGAGTTTTTCGATCCGCTTCCCAACGATATCCCCGACTCGCGCCCCGAGAGGAACTTTCGACTTGTCGATGACGGTCACCTCACAGCCGCTGGTCTTTGCAATCGCCGCTAACTCTGTGCCGATGAAGCCCGCGCCGACTACTAGTACCCGCTTTCCGGCAGTCAGATGTTCCCGAATCGCCAGCGCGTCGTTTAAGTTGCGCAGGCTGTAGCAGTTCGCCGCCTGGCTGAGGTTGGGAATCACTCGAGCGTCCGCGCCCGTGGCGATCAGCAAGCGATCATATTGAAGTGTGGAGCCGTTGCTGAGTTGCAGTGAACTGGCGTCCGTATCGAGGCCGGTGGCCGATGTCCCGTCCAGGTAGTGCAGGTTCAGCGCCTTCATGCCGTCTTCGGACACAAGGTTGAGCGCCTCTACCGGACATTCTCCTGCCATCAGCCGCTTTGAAAGAGGAGGGCGGTCATAGGGCATGCCGCCTTCCTTTCCAATCAGCGTGAGCCGCCCTCCCCAGCCCTGTGCGCGCAGCGCTCGTGCTGCCGTGATGCCGGCGGCCGAGGCGCCGACAACGACGATGTGCTCGGGGGAGTTCATCACTGATCCTCGTGAATCTCGATGGCGAGCGCTGGGCAGATGCCAGCCGCCAGGCGTGCTGATTCGAATTGGTCAGCCGACGGCTCTGCGTTCAAGAGAATGACGATGCCATTGTCCTTTTGGTCGAACAGATCCGGCGCGTTGACGACACATTGACCAGAACCGCAGCACTTTTCGGGGTAGATTGTGATTTTCATGATGCTTCTCATTTAAGTCGGGATTACCAGCGAACAGGGAGTTCCTTGACGCCATACATGAGTGAATCGCCCTTGAACTCAAGGCTTTCCACGGGAACAGCAAGCTCGAGGTTCGGAAACCGCTCCAGCAAGGCGGTGAACATGATCTGCATTTCGAGCCGTGCGAGGGGTTGACCGATGCACTGATGCGGGCCGTATCCGAACGAGACCTGCGTCCTTGAATCTCGGCGAAGGTCGAACACATTCGGATCTTCAAATTTCGAGCTGTCGCGATTGGCCGAGACACTCAGCACTACAACGGGGTCGCCCGCCTGGATCATTTGTCCGTTCACGACAATGTCCTCGGTCGCGACACGACGCTTTCCTGAATGTGTGACATCCAGATAGCGCAGAATTTCTTCCACCGCATTTGGAACGAGGCTTGTGTCTTGTCGAAGCTCATTCCAGATATCCGGTCGTTGCAGGAGGAAAAGCACTCCCATTGCGGTCGTATTCGCCGTGGTCTCGTGGCCGGCAATCAGCAAGAGCCTTGCAAGGGAAACAACGTCCGTTTCGGTGATATCGCCCTTTCGTACGTGATTGACGATGAGGCGGCTGAGGATATCTTCCCCGGGGTTCTCCGATCTCTTCGCCACCAGGCCCTTCAGGTACACCTCGCACAACTCATGATTTGCGGCGATGGCCTCCTCAAGCGTCGCACTACTCGACGTCAGGACCATCGCCAGTTCCTGAAAGAAGTCATGGTCTTCGTACGGAACGCCAAGCAACTCTGAGATCGCCAATGCCGGCGTAGCCAACGTAAAGGCGCTAACCAGGTCGGAGGGTTGAGGCTTTGTTGCGAAGTCGTCCAGCAGCTTGTCTACGATCGCCTGAATCCGCGGGCGAAGGGCCTCGATTTTGCGGATCGAGAATTCACCTGTCAGCATGCGCCGATGCTCTGCATGCTTGGGTGCATCCATGGTGATGAAGGTCCGGTTACTACCCCGGGCAACTTTCATTGCAGCACTGACAGTGGGATAGCCGGGATTCGTAATGTCAGAACTAAAGCGAGGGTCAGACAGGACCGAGCGGACGTCGTCATAGCGCGTAATCAGCCAGGCGATCTTTCCGTCCCAGAGCCTAGCTTGCCCCAAGCCGCTTCCTTGCTGCATCTGGAAGTACACCGGCGGCGGCGACAAAGGATCGACCCGTTCGGGCGGAAAGTCGGGGATGCCGCTGTCCCCGCCAGCGTGCATCGGACACGTGGACTGCGCAGGTGAGGCCGCGTGAAACGGGCAGCCAGTCGACTGCGTGGGGGTTTGGGGGGCGGTCATGAATATGTCTCCGATGGGAAATTGTGAGTACATATTAGGTAGCCTACCTACTATATGCAAAAGGGGTTTACCCTAATCGGTGCAGAGGATTGACCTCGCGTCACAAATCTCGATCGGGACCAGGGGTGGGAGAGGAGGGCGTGGCTAGACTGGGGGAGCCCAGTTGGCCTGAAGGCGGGCGACCGCCGATTTCAGTGGTCAAGATATGCCGCCGGTGACCCACTGGGTATGCGCGAGGACTGTTTGCCTTCTGGTTGTTATAGCTCGTCCCAGGGTAGATATGCGGTCCGGCCGGGCTGGCTGACGACAGAGGTCGGTACCGAGTGAGGCGCGGCCGGAGGCCCGCTTGGGACCTGCTGGAGGCCACCTTTGACGCCGGGACCTTCCGTAAGGTCGGGATCGCAGGGCTTCGGTTCTTACCTATGCATAGGCGTGAAAAAACACCCGCATGGACGTGGGGTTAGAAGTGCGCGATCGCCACCACTCGCTGACCAAGGGGGCAGCCTCACGACGCGTTGTTAAAGAGGCGCGGGGGGACAGTGAAGCCGGTGCAAGAAGGCAAGCGAGAAAGCCGAAGCGACCTCGCTTTGGCAGCCTACAAATCAAATAAATAGGCTCCAGCTCTCCCCTAACTCGGCACTGAGGTACTCGAACATCGACATGAATCGAAAGCGCTCCCATTGATTGAACGCCTCGCGTACCGCTGCCATCAGTGACATAGCTACCTCCGGGGTGA
The DNA here is from genome assembly GCF_000832305.1 of Cupriavidus basilensis. Taxonomy (NCBI): domain Bacteria; kingdom Pseudomonadati; phylum Pseudomonadota; class Betaproteobacteria; order Burkholderiales; family Burkholderiaceae; genus Cupriavidus; species Cupriavidus basilensis. The sequence goes on along the minus strand of NZ_CP010537.1, from coordinate 2,059,864 downwards.
TCGACTTTAGTTAGGGGGGCCACCGCAAGAAAAAAGCAGGTCTTTCAACACTCGTTCGCATCGGCGCATAGCCCATTCCACGATGCAATCGATTACATAGAGCGTAGGTCGCCACGATGGTCTGTCAAGATAAAGCGTAAAAGTGTCATTTGCGGCTCAAAATCAGCCACCTGACTTCGTTGATGGGAGGGTAAACGCCTATTTGATTGTAATAGGTAGGCTACCTAATATTTACCACAAATAAGAGTAAGCGCGCTTCGGTTTTTCAAACATTGCTTATAGAAGTGGAGACAAAATCAATGCAACATCATCCCCGAAGAGGTTCGACCCCCACCCCCCAGCGGGTCCGGGATGTTCTCAAGCCGATCTCCGGTGCCGCCGTGGGAAACATGCTGGAGTGGTTTGACTACTCGTTGTATGGCTATCTTTCCGCCACCCTGGCGAAGGTGTTCTTCCCAAGCAGCGACCCGATCGTTAGCCTGATAGCGGCTTTCGCGGCATTCTCCGTCGCATTCGTTACCCGACCACTCGGCGCTCTGTTTTTTGGATCGCTGGGAGACCGGCTTGGACGGCGCGATACGCTCGCGATTGTCGTTGGTTTGATCAGCGTTTCGACGGGGTTGGTCGGTGTCCTACCGGGATACGAGGCGATTGGCATCGCCGCTCCTTTGCTGCTGGTAGCCCTACGCATGATTCAGGGATTTTCCGCGGGAGGCGAAGCAGGTGGAGCACTCGCATTCCTTGCCGAGTACGCCCCGACACGCCGGCGTGGCGTTGTGATCGGGTTCTTCGGTATGTCGGCTGGAATTGGTGCGTTGAGCGGATCCGGTCTTGTTCTGGCGATCACCAGCATTTTTGGTCAGACGGCAGTTGAGGCATGGGCCTGGCGATTGCCCTTCCTGATCGCTGGTCCGATTGGGTTGGGTGCGTTCTGGCTGCGGCTGCGCATCGAGGAAACACCGGCATTCCGGTTGCACTTGGAACGCGAGGGCGCGGCACAAGCACCATTGCGCGAAGCCCTTCGTGACGACTGGCGAAGCATTGTCAAATGTCTTGGCGTAGCGATCTCACACGGCATCCCTTACTACTTGATCCTGGCGTATCTCCCGTCTTATCTCGTGTCAACTGGACGGTTGAGTAGCGGGCAAGCTCTAGCGGCGTCCGGCCTGGCCTTTCTGGGTTCAGTGATTGTGATCCCATTCGCTGCAGCGCTATCCGACCGCGTGGGTCGACGACCCGTCGCCTTTACGGCGGCATTGGCATACCTCGTCGTTGCGCTTCCTTTGTTCCGGATCGTCGTGGGCTCGACACCAGAGGTGGTAATTGCCACGATGGCTAGCGTCGGGGTATTGATGGGGATGTATGGCAGCGCGCCGTTCTGCATGATGACGGAGTTGTTTCCGACACGCACACGCTACAGCGCCATGTCGGTAGGCTACAACGTGGCCATGGTGCTATTTGGCGGCACCGCTCCTTTAATCAGCGCTTCTCTGACGAAGCTGACCGGAAACCCTTCATCACCCGCCTATTTCATGATGGGGGGCGCAGTGTTGTCTATTTTTGCCATCTTGGCGTCTCCTGAAACGTCACGAGTACCGATTGATGAGCTCGGACAGTCGGACGAGCACATTCGCCGCGTGCGCATGGCGCTCAAGGCATCGGCTCGCGTTGAGTGATCTCCTGATTATGAAAACCGCTACATACGACTACATTGTTATCGGCGCCGGCTCGGCAGGGTGTGTTCTCGCTTCTCGGCTGAGTGAAGATCCCAGCGTCAAGGTACTGCTGATAGAGGCGGGCGCTCCCGCGTCATCCATCTTTGTTCAGATGCCGGCAGGGATCCGGGTTCTCTATAAGAGCCAAAAATTCAACTGGCGCTATTGGACGGAGCCCCAGACACAACTGGACAATCGGAATATTTATATACCCCGGGGCAAGGTGGTGGGCGGTTCATCCTCGATCAATTCCATGATTGCTATCCGGGGGAACCGATCCGATTACGACAACTGGGCATCTCAGGGCCTGTCGGGCTGGGACTATGAATCCCTTCGTCCGTACTTTCGAAAGATTGAGGATGCATCACTGGTAACGAAGGCGAGGAATGACGATCGCGGGTACGCGGGTCCGATTCGCCTGTCATACGGCACGCAGCAAAACGCCATATCGACTGCGTTCATAGAGAGCGCAGTATCGGCCGGTATGCCGGAGAACAACGGATTCAATGGGGCGTCGCAGGTAGGCGCAGGATTCTACGAGCTTACGATTGCCGAGGGAAAGCGATCCGGTGCTTATCGTTACCTGGATCGAGCAGGTAACCGATCCAATCTGACATTGATGGCGAACTGTAAAGTCCGCAGGATTCTCCTTGCCGGAAAGCGAGCGCAAGGCGTAGTGATTGAGGATGGATGGGAGGAGGTGGAGCTTCGCGCGGACCGCGAAGTGATTCTGACAGCAGGGGCCATTGCCTCACCGCAACTCCTGATGCTTTCGGGGATCGGACCGGCCAAACATCTGCAGTCGATTGGTATCGCTCCCGTGGTCGATCTGCAAGGCGTCGGTGAGAACCTTCAGGACCATCTTGATTGCGCGATTCGCTTAGAAGCGTCGCAGCCCAATACGCTCACGCCCTATATCGGCCTGGTAAGAGGCGGAATGGCAGGAGCTCGCTATCTTCTTTCAGGAGGCGGGCCGGCTTCCTCTCAAGGCGTTGAGGCAGGAGCATTTTACAACTCCGACAGAAATCCGGATCTGCCTGAGTGGCAGGCCCATCTGATCATTGCGCTGCGCAATCCACCGCCTAACGAAAAAGTTCCCCACGGATTTGCAGTCCGCGTATGCCAGCTGCGTCCAAAAAGTAGAGGCGTGCTGCGACTGCGTTCTTCAGATCCGTCCGATTCTCCCCGAATCGACCCTCGCTTCCTCTCAGACGAGTCTGACCTGGAGAGTTTGGTGCGCGGCGTGGAACGCACGTGCGAGATTGTCGACCAGCCGGCGCTCCGGAAGTACATCAAACGAAGGCTCGACATCGATGCTTTCTCCACCGGTGCAGCCCGTAAGGCATGGATACGCTCGCATGCGGAAACCATCTATCACCCGGTTGGCACGTGTCGCATGGGAGTCGACGACAACGCTGTTGTTGACGAGGAGTTGAAAGTGCGCGGGGTTGAGAACTTGAGAGTAATTGATGGATCTGTGATGCCAACGATCATCAGTGGGAACACGAACCTTCCCATTATGGCCATGGCAGAGAAGGCCGCAGACTTGATACGAAATTCACGCACATCCGCTCGTTGAAGTTTTCGGAGAACTCTGTTCACTGGCGTTTCGAGCTTGCTCCGTCGCCTTCTTCCCGGTTGTCCCCTTACACGGGGACGAAAGGTTGCAGCATAGATTTCCCAGCATCGAATGGGAACGTCTACGGGCTTGCGTCGTTTGATGGAAGCGTTGGGCCACACCCTTTCTCTCAAGCGCCGAAACCGCCGGAATGCCAAAGCGCGGGTTCCAGCAAAGAGGACCACGTGAACAAGGGACTCGCCAGTCAACACATACCCATCACGGGCGCGTCACAGGGCATCGGCCGCTGGACATTCCCTGTACTTCAATAACCTTAAGGAGATAAGAATGGTCAAGTTCACCTATCTGGTACTCACGAACGCGGTTCCGGGGCGTGAAGAAGAGTTCAATCGCTGGTATACCGAGCAGCACCTTCCAGACGTGTTGCGCGTACCGGGCGTGGTGAGCGCACAGCGCTTCAGTCGCACGGAGCAGCAGCGAAAAGCGGGGCCTCATCCGTGGCAGTACCTGGCACTCTATAACTGCGAGGCCGCTGACCCGCAGGTCGTCACAGATGGGATCCAGGCTCGCGTCAACACAGCGGAGATGCAAATGAGTGACACGGTGGGCGATGTCAAATATGGTTGCTATTTCGAGCCAATCACCGAGGTGATTCGCAGTAAGTAGACGGCATGGAAGTACCTGCTTTCCCGTCGTCTCAAAGATGAGTCGGGTAGAAGCTCAACAGCTTCTCCGCCACGTGAGGCGACGGGCCAGGGCGGGTCGCTTACTCCGCCGTAGCGGCGATGGAAGGCCATGCAACCCGGTGCGAGAGCTTGGGACTTGGGCCGAGGAGGCCAGCCTAAAACCTTCAGCGCTGCAATCACATGGGCGACTGCGCTGTTGCCCGTAGCGGATCACGCATCCATTTCGCGGCGCCAGGCTTGCGGGCTCTGCGATGTCCATCTCCGGAATGCGCGAGTAAATGCACTGTGCTCCGAGTACCCAAGTATCCAGGCCACCTCAGCGAGCGAAAGCCGTGGATCTTTTAGGTAATTCTCTGCAATCCGGCGTCTCGTGTCGTCACGTAGCTCGCGAAATTTCAGACCCAGTTTGTCGAGTCGCCGCTGCAACGTGCGGGGGGTCATGTGCATGGAGGAAGCCACTGTTTCAAGGCTCACTTCGCCTTGACGCGCGAGCCCGGCTACCGCTTGCCTGATGGCATGTTCCATGTCATCCATCTTCGGCATGGCACCCAGCAGAGCCTGTACCTGAAGCTCCATGATTCGCAGTAGCGCTTCATCAGGTTGACGCAGAGGCGCCTGCAAAAGGTCGACGGGGAAGCGCAGACTCGTCTCCGGTTGGTCGAACTTCACCGGGCAGCCGAAGTATGCAAGATAAGGGGTGGTGTCTTGAGGTGTTGCGTTAACAAAGCACACCTCCTCCAGCCTCACATCACCATCTGTCATGGCTCGCGTGAAACGGGTCATCGCAGCCAAGGCCGTTTCGTCAACGAGCGGCCCCGTTGGTTCCGTCGAACGGGGCCACGTCATCACGACGGACTTACCTTCGGTTCTTAGCTCCGCCGGCGTTACGTTTGCAACCACACGGTCGTACTGTTGCCAGCGTTGCAAGACAGCCCCGACGTCAGGGCAAGCCCCAAGTGCGTATCCAAGCACGCCGAGATGCGCAGGCGCAATGCGCTGGCCAACGTGCAATCCGAGGAGCGGATCATTGCAAACCTCGGCGGCACGCTCAAGCAAACGCCGCCAGTGATCGAGCGCGTAGAGTCGCACTTCCTGGCAATTAGGGCTGGATTCCCCCAGCACATGCACGGCATCCAGCCCTTGGTCCTGCAAGTAGTCGAAAAGCAGGTTCACGTAGGTGCTGGCGTAGTAAGCGGTGGGCGCGGACATGGGATGACAATGAACAATGTCGCGAAGTGTCAAGAAAGTGTCGAGGACTGTCAATGCGGAGGGTCACCAGTTTGATCAAACTGTCGGCAAGCCAAGCGAACAGGAGTCTAAATTGCCGTCCGATATGATGAACTGGCTGCATTCCATATTTGGGAAGTCCGTGGATTGGAAGCAGGCGTTCATGCTCAGCATGGTTCCTCTCTTCATCATTGCATTCAGTCTCGAGACCCTGATCAATCGAAGGCGTAGAGCCGAATCGACACTGAACTGGAAAGAGGTGTGGGCGAACATCGCATTGGGCACCACTTACCAGATCATGGAGCCCCTGGGAGTGGCTCTTGTGACAGGATCCATCTATGCGTGGGTATATTCAAAACGTTTGTTTGATATCCCGGTGGACGGTTGGACCATTCTCCCAATCATTCTGTCGGTCGAGTTCTGCTACTACTGGTTTCATCGCGCCAGCCATCGAATCCGCTGGTTTTGGGCGGCGCACGTCGTTCATCATACCGGCGAGAACATGAACTTCACTACGGCGGCACGACAATCGATGCTCAATGTGGTCGCTGGGAGTTTCATCTTTTTCCTTCCTCCCGTGCTCCTCGGTGTGCCGCCGGCCGCAGTCGCACTCATCCTGGCCGTGAATCTGTCCTATCAGTATTTCATTCATACCGAACTGATCCGCCGCCTTCCTGGCTGGATTGAGTACATCTTCAATACACCGTCCCATCACCGTGCCCATCATGGCCGAAACGACCAATATATCGACAAGAACTACGGTGGCATGTTGATCATTTTCGATCGCATGTTTGGCACTTTCGAAGAAGAACGGGAGACGGTGCAATACGGCATCACCCAACAGATTAAGTCCTACAATATCCTGGTGCTGAATCTCCACGAGTTTGTCGACATGTGGCGTGACGTGATGTCACCGGGGCCCGTGTGGCAGCGACTGCAACACCTGTGGCGGCCGCCGGAATGGGTGCGCCGTGGTCATGAACCCATCCACACATGGACGGTGGACAGGAACGAGCCGACCGGCAGTGAGTCGACACCCACTCCGTCAACGTCCGCTACCTGAGAGCCAACTCATGCATCGCCTCTCTCAAATATACCTGGCCGTTTCGGCACTGGCTTTCCTGCTAATTGGCTTGCATACGTTTCACGACCCCGCTACGGCAATGGCGGGCCTCGATATGCAACCCCATTCGGTGAATGCCTTCAATGAGATCCGTGCCAACTACGGTGGCATGCATCTCGGTATCAGTCTGTTGCTGGCCCTGGGTCTACTCTCGAAGGCGTGGCGAAAGCCCTCGATGTGGATCAACGTCGTGTTCACCAGCGGCCTGGTGCTCGGGCGGCTGGTCAGCATTTCCGCTGACGGGTGGCCAAATGATCTCGTTCGAATGTTGCTTGGAATCGAAGCAGCAGCGGCATTCACCGGCCTAGCGCTGTTGTGCTTCCTCAACAAACATGATGCGCGCTCTTCCATGAGATGAGCGCTCACTTTGAGCGCCCGCGACGCGTGGACATGAGGTCATCGTTCACCCAGTCCTATCAAGTTAAACTCGCACCGATCAACCTCCACCTGTCCTGATACCGGTCTTGCGGACAACGCGCGAGATATCCGCGTTGACGGGCTTCACCGCTTTCTAAGCATCCTTTCATCGCGACGGGTCCGACGCAGCGAAGAGAACGCTAGCTCTCCCGAGAGCAGTCAAGGTGTTGGGGCCTGGCCCCAGTAGAGACTACGGAGGTTGCGTCCAGGACCGTAGTGTTCGGTCTCTTCTGGGGTCTTTCGATGCCGTGTCTGCAATTGCCACCCTCTGCGAAGTGCTTATTAGCAGGCGCAGATCTTTGCCGGCATCCGGCCGCCATTGTGAGAGTATAATTTCACGATAGTGAAACAACACAGAAAACCGCTCTCCACGCTGGTGTTCCTTTTGCAAGAACGACCTCCATGCCACGACCACTACCTGATCCGAAGCCACCGTCGCGTGCGACGATTCGCACCATTCACCAACTGGGCGACCGCATTCGAGCAACGCGGGCAGGGAAAAGGATGCCCATTGACCAGGCGGCAAGACATTGCGGGGTCTCGGTCGGCATGCTGTCCAAGCTCGAGAACGGCAAGGGCGTCAATCTCGAGCACGCCCTGCGTGCGTTGGACGGACTGGGTTTGGCGATGCTGGTCGTTCCCAGGGCGCATGCGCCTTGGCTTGAACAGGCAGCGGCCCATACGGCCAAGATCGGCGAGGACGCGGCCAGGCGACAGCACGCCTGGCTGGAAGAGTAGTAGAGGCCTGCGATCAGGCTGGGCATCAATCTCTGATGCGATCCCAGATCGGTGCGGAAATGCACTTCGCTTGGTGTGCTGACGCGCCTTATGCTTTCCTGATCCATCCGATGCGGTGCCGCTCCTGCGTGGCCTCGTGCCGCGCATCCTCTTCGCTGTGCAGATAGCCGCTCGTCGTCGACAGCGAGCTGTGCCCAAAGTTGTCGCGCACATAACGCAGGTCGACCTGCTGGTCGGTCATATGCGAGCCGGCGGTGTGGCGCAGCCAGTGGGCCGAGGCGCTGGCCAGCACCGCGGCCTGCGCCCCCCACTCGGGCCCGCGCGCCCGCAGGCGCTCCGCGGCCATGCCAAACACCTCTTTCAGGATCAGGTGCAGCGCGCCGCGTGACAGGGGTTTCTCGCCACCCTCTCTGCCAATCACCGGCAGCACCAGTGGCCGCGTCTCCCCGAACTGCGGGGTAGGCGGCAGGTCGTGGGCGCGACGGTAGCGCGCGAGTTCGGCAATCAGTTCGTCGGTCGCCGGCACCAGCCGGGTCTTGTTGCCTTTGCCGGTCACCTCGAGCCACCAGCGCTCGATGCCCTGGCCATCGCGCCGGCAGAAGAACGCGCCCATGGGGGTCGCCGTCAGCTCGGAGGCGCGCAGGCCGCCCAGATAGAGCACGGTCAGCACCCACCGGCAGCGCGCGGCGTGCCGGCGTTCCCGCGCGGTCTCGGTCGGCATGGCCGCGACGGTGTCTTTGACCGTTTCCCACAGGTCGTGGCTCAGATAGCGGGTGATGCGCGCTCGGGTGGGGGCGCGCCGGCGGCGGGCGAGGGCAAGCGGGTTGCCGGCCAGGTAGCCCGCCTCGGTCAGCCAGGCGAACAGCGCGTTCAGGATCACCATCGCGTGGCGCACGCTGGACGGCGACAGCGGCCCGGCAAACGGGCGCCAGTCGGGGTGGCCGCGTGCAAGCTTCTTGCTGCCGGCCAGCACCCAGCGCGCGGCGGGTTGCGGATCGGCGAGGAAGCGCTCGTAGGCGAGCAGGTCTTCGTGCGTCAGCGAGGACAAGGGCTTGCCCACCTGGAGCACGGTCCACAGGATCAGCCGCTCCACCTCGCGGCGATAAGTGGTGAGCGTCGCGGTGCTGTCGGCATAGCGCGCGAGCCAGGCGGTGACGGCGGCCAGGTCGTCGGCCGCGGCGATCCGCGTGGCGCTGGCGGGCGCGCGGTTGCTGCCGGCCGCGCCGGACAGCGCCGGGGTCAGGCGCAGGCGCTCCAGCGGGGTGGGAAGCGGGGCGGCCAGGCCATCCAAAGGTTTAATCGGGAGCAGTTCCATGGTGTATCGGCCTAAGCGTCGGTTTGCACAAATTTGTTCCCGCTGGTCGCACGCCAGCAAGCCGATTGCAGGGCGATGGTAACAATATTGCGTCGAGAAACGCTGCAAGAAATTGTTCCCCCAGCCGACACTTGAAGCAATTTTGTACCTTCCCCCAACGCATCGGTCCGTCGTCAGCCTTCACCCCGCCGACGGCGCGGGGCGATCCGATGGACGGGATTCAGCTGCGCAAAGCGATGACGTTCGCCGTCAGGCGTGCCACGCAAGCTAGCCGAGTCACGCCGCGCCTGCCGCCGGTGCGTGCGCTCCAGCGCGCCAGCCAGGCGTGCCCATGGGGGTCGGGAACAAAATTCTGCAAAAAGAGGGCACAAATTTATGCATACCGACAGGGGCAGCGTGGGGAGGCGATTCGAGCCAATATTATAGACATAAGCGTACTTATGTCTAAACTTTTACACGAATCTTGTTATCCACTACGTATTACGTAGTAATATTTAACTCTGAATGTCCAAAAAGGTGCTCGACCATGACGCCAGACGCTGTAGATCCCCTTCGCCTCGAAGCCGAGGTCGAGCAGTTGCGGCACCTTCACGCCGACACGCGCACGCTCTACCGCGAGGTGTGCGGGCTGCTGTTCTTTCGCTACGGCATCACGCCCACCACCAACAAGCTCTATCAACTGGTGCGCAAGGGCAGCATGGGCACGCCGGCCCAGGCGCTGCAGCAGTTCTGGCAAGACCTGCGCGCCCGTTCGCGGGTCACGATTGACCATCCCGATCTCCCCGACAGCCTGAAGCAGGTGGCTGCCGACGCCGTCCAGACCATCTGGCGCGCCGCCGGCGAAGCCGTCTTGGCCGAACTCGCCGCGACGCGCCAAGACATAGAGGCGCAGGAGCAAGTCGTCGCGGCCGAGCGGGATGCCGCGCAGATGGCTTTCGCCGACGCTCAAGCCGCGCTCACCGCGCTCGAGCGCGAGCGCGAGGCGTTGCGGGCTGAATGCCGCCAGTTGCAGGAGCAGGTGGCGCAGGCGCGCGGCGCCGAAGCAGCCGCATCGACGCACCGGGAGGCCTTGCAGAGCGAACTGCTGGCGGCGCGCGAGCAGGCGGGCGCCGCGCGCAGTGATTTCCTGGCGGAGCTGGAGCGCATGCGCGAGCAACTCGAAGCGATGGAGGCGCGCGGGGACGCTGCCGTGCGGCGTGCCCAACTGGAATTGGACCAGGAACGCACGGCGCGGCGCCAGAGTGACCGGGGACTCGATGCGGCGCGGGTGGAGGTGGATCGCTTGCGCGACATGCAGCGGCAGGAAGCGGTGGCCGCGGCCGAAGCGCTGGGTAGTTGGCAAGCCCAGGCGCAGGCGGCGCAGGTACGTTGCGCGGCGCTGCAGGACGCGCAGGAGAGCGGACAGCAACAACTGGGTGCCGCCCAGGAGGCCTTGGCAGAAATGACCCGGCGGGCCGAGCGTGCCGAGACTGAACGGGACCTGTCGCGCGAGTTGCTGGGCAATTGGCGCGACGGCGCCAAGGTGCGATCCGGGGCACGGCGCAAGGCCGCCGCCTAACCGCTTCGAGCCACCGCCCATGCACGCGCCCCATGAGATTGCCCGCGCCGACGCCATTCGCTGGGTGCGTATCAAGATGGCGCAATCGGGCCTGACACTGGCCGATTTATTGGCGGCCGGCTGTTTCGCGCCCACAGCGGCACGGCCACGCTACCGCAAAATGCCGAGGGGCAAACCTGGGATGGGCGAGGGGAGCGTCCCGACTGGTTTCAGCGGGCCATCAACGCCGGACAGCAGCCGGAATTCTTTCAGATCGACTGAGGAATCTGCGCCAAACGCCCCTGGCTCAATGACGCGGGGCGCGCTTGCGCGGGGGCGTCACGTCTGGCACGCGAAACAGTTCCGCGACCGGGACTTCCAGGGCGAGCGCCAGCCGTTCAATGACGTCGATCGACAAATTGCGGGCCGCCCTTTCGACGTGTGCCAGAAACGAACGGTCCATGTCCGCTTGCCAGGCCAGATCTTCCTGCGTCCATGCATAGGCCGCGCGCAGTCGCCGAATATTCAGGGCGAGCAATTCACGAGCGGAGGGCTGATGGACACGGGACATGCGTCCATATTGCGGACCGTTCCCTTATCTGTCAGTGGTCGTTGAGTCACAATATTTTCCTGCTATATAAGCTCGCCGTTTCCATGAAAGACAAGGCTTTCCGAACATATTCTTGCGTCAAGGTCTTCTCATTCTGTAGTCGTTGAGACACAATGCCGCCTTTGCAGCGGCCCTTAACCAAGGGCTTCGCGCGGCGTCACACTGCTGCGCACACCGATCGCCGCCCCGCGCGCATAGCACCGAGAGGGCCTGCCGCCGAACGGCGGATCTGGGGCGGCAGGCACGAGCGGCTACGCATTGCCCTGCGTCAGCGCAACGACACGATGCACGATGATTTTGTTTCTGGACTACGACGGTGTTCTGCACCCCGATGCGGCCTATCTGGTCAATGGCCGGCCTCAATTGCGTGCGGCAGGCTCGCTGTTCATGTGGGCGCCGATTCTCGTGGAAGCTCTCGCCCCCTATCCCCAGGTCCAGATTGTTCTCTCCACGTCGTGGGTGCGCGTGCTCAAGAGCTTCAGCCGAACCCAAGCCTATCTGCCCGCTGCGTTGCAGGCGCGCGTGATCGGCGCTACTTGGCATTCGGCCATGGCGCGACACCATGAGGGTGCGCACCGCATCGACGCGAGCTGGTTCAGCGAACTCACGCGGTATGCCCAGATCGCGCGATACGTTGCGCGATCTGGGCTGCGGGCCGAACATTGGCTGGCCATCGACGACGACAGCGAGGGCTGGCCCGTCGCGCTGCGCGACCACTTGGTCGAGACGGATGGGGCGCTGGGGCTTGCGAGCGCGTCGACACGGTGCGACCTGACCCAGCGACTGCAGGGGATGGCCGCAAGCACGCTCAGCGGGAAGTGAACACCATGCTACGCGTGACCGTGGAACTCATTCCAGACGGACAGGAAGACTGCCGCCGAACACTTGGGCAGCTTGAGATCGAGAACATCGCGGGCGATTCGCTGGTGACCGGTGCCTACCGAATCGTCATGGACGAGTTCGATGCGCGGGGCCCGGGGCCGCGCACAACGTTCCGGACCATCGCATCGCTAGACAATGTGGAACGGGACCTCGTTCGCCCAATGCAATTGGTCGGCATGGCGCTTAGCGTCGTGGCACCGGTTAAGCGCACGATGCATCGTTCGGAGGACGTGCCGCAGGGCACCGTGCTATCGCGCGAGTCGATCTAAGACGGTTTCGAGTTGCTGGGAGGGGTACCATGGCTGAAAAATTTGTATTCCGAGACCTGGCGTTTCGCGCGGGTGCACACCTATGGTCCAACCCCAAACTGCGCGGCACCCCGGCGGAAATCCCTATCATCCTCGCGCGTCCGACCCTGTTTGATGTGGTCCAACTCGCCCAACGCTACCCGCTGGAAACGTTGTACCGGGCGAATCGCCGGCTCCGGGCGACCCGGGAGATTTCCGAGCGCCAGTTTCTTCGCACGCAGGAGATTCTGCGCAACATCCAACGCGCAAAGAATGATGGTGCGCTCAGTTGCGAAGATTGCGTGACGGCGGTGACCGTAGGTTACGAAGATCCTCCGAGGGAGGAACGAACGTCGACACCAGCGCAACGACACTGCGCATTGGCGAATTGGTTGCCGGGCGGACTGCAAACCATCAAATCTGAACCCGAAGAATACATCCGCCTTGACGACGTGCCGTCGGAGTTCACGGTGCCTCTCCGTCGATGGCTACGGTGGCAACTCGATTGCGCGCCGGGCCAGTCGTCGGGGTGGCTGATCGATACGCCTGACGGCCAGGGTCTCTCACACGGCGGATGGTGCGCTTTCCTGTCCTGGCTAACCGACGCCTTGCTTTGTCGATTAGATCAAATCGAAGTTGGTATGTGACGAGCATCGCTCCGCCGCCGCTTCGACAACTTTCATGTAGCCGTCCGATGCAAAACTCTCTCGTTGTTCTTTCCCTTCCGGGCGCGTGGGTCTCCCGTGCCGAATTTCTATCCGCGCTAAGTTCTCAAGCGCCAAAGTATCGTCTTGTTGACGGCATGCTCACGGATTTGCACACGGGGGAGAGCGTCCTCATCGAGTTTCGGAAAGGACGTCGTAGGAATACCGTGCTGGATTTTTGGTGTTTTGGTCTGCACTGGCACGACACCAGCGAGATGCGTGCAGTGAGGCAGCACGCGTCGTGCGTCATTATCAAGGGCGCGGGGGGCAGTTTGCATCGGATGATGCATCTGATGGCTGCGGCAAGCGCTGTGGTTCAAGCTGGGGCGCTGGGTGTGCTCGTCGAGCACGTCGGCATTGCCCATACGCCGCAAAAATGGCTGGACTTCGCGAGCGAGGGCGTCGATGGGATTCTTCGGGCGTTTGTCGTGACGGTCGATGGGGCCGGCAGCGGTGCCTATAGTTGCGGTATGCATAATTTTGGGATGAAGGAAGTCAGTGCCCCGGCCGAAATCCCAAACTGTGCGAATGTTGTCGGAATCATTACCCGGCATTTGTTGGTGAAGGGCGCGAGCATTGCCCGCGGACAAACTATCGCCATCGGCGGGAAGGCAGACCGGTATCAATTTTGGGATGTGCGATCTGCGGTGGCTCCCGATGGGGCCGTATTCGACCACCAAATTGGCACGTGGAAGCTGCTGCGTGCCGAGGCCATCCATTAGAGTTCGAGGCAGCGCTGTGGACTGACGAGAACGGCCGTAGGAGGCGCCCTTCACCGACGTCAAATGCCGCCGTCCCGTACGACACTCTTGGTCGCTCATCATTCATGCGCCGAGAGTCCAGTTCGTGACTGAAAGGCGGTGCAACTCCCAACAGTCCCGGAAATCGATGTGTTTTACCGCTTTGTAAGCAGGACGGAAAATCAGCGTTCATGAACACTGGGCCGGGCAGTTAAGCGCTTAGCGGTCTCCTCCCCGAAGTCATTGTCGGGTGCTGATTCCGGGAGCCCGGCGAACGAAATCGTGGTTCGCAATTTGATCAAACATGAATTTGGCCAAGTCTTCACGGGCGACCGTCAGCGAATGCTTGGCGTGACCATACAAGCCGACGTTGAGTTGCTCCGCGGCGTGGCGATTCTTCAATACAGCCGCTCGAACCATTGTCCAATCAAGCGACGAGATACGGATCGCTCTTGCAAGTCCGATCATATCTTCGTAAGCACTTGGCATCGCGAACTTGATGATTGCGGCAGGCAGCCAGATCTTGAGGTCGAAATCATCGCCAGGATCAGCGGCTGTCCCGGTCGAGACCGCGATGAACCGCTTCACCTGCTCGCGTTCCATCGCTGAGATGATTGCCCGGGTCGCCGTAGTGATTGGCATACCTTTCGGGTGTGGCTGCCTGGCAGGGCCCAGCGCCGAAAGCACCGCATCTGATCCACGGATTGCGTCTCGCAACAAGTCAATATCGGTAAACTCGCCTCGGACAATCTGCACATTGGCGTTCTCAAACTTACTGCTGGAACGTGCAAAGACGGTGAGTTCGAAGCCGCGCTGCAGGCCCTCGTTTACAAGGGATGGCCCGGTTTTCCCGGTCGCTCCGAAAAGGGTAACTTTCATCTCTCTCTCAATTGCCGCTTCACAGCCTCAGGTGCTAGTGGCCCGATCAAATTTGATAGCATTGCATACGTGTTCGAACCACGGACAGTTGCTCCGAGCTATCGAGCGCTGTCGATGATCGAGCCGCCGTCGGGGGTAAGGCTGTATCCGGTCAAAAACTGGGCATCCTTACTCGCCAAGAACAGGACGACAGGCGCAATATCGTCTTCCGGCGAACCATAGCGGCCGAGCGGGTTGGTCGGCGGAGGGACGTTGGTTTCCGGACCCCATGTCTCGGCCACCGGCAGTACATTATTCACCGTGATCTTGTCGGGGCCCCACTCACGGGCAGCGGTGCGGGTGAGAGCGCGCACTGCCTCTTTGGCCATGTTGTACGGACCATATCCCACCAAGCCCAGGACACCAGCCATTGAGCCGAAGTTGATGACACGTCCTTCACCGCTCGCCTTGAGGTAGGGGTACGCCGCCTGCATCGTCCGCAGATACGCAATCGGTCCCATCTCGAAATTGCGCTGCAACTGTTCCGTCGACAGATCGGTAATGGAAGAGAACGGCGCGGATGAGTCGAAGGCATTGTTGACGAGGATGTCGATCCCGCCATAGGTAGCGACGACTTTATCCACCGCTGCCTTAATCTCGCCGGCATTGGCGATGTCGCAAAGCGCGCCGATTGCCGTTCCGCCATCAGCGCGAATGTCGGCAACGACCGCATCCACATTGGCCAGGGTGCGCGAAAGAACGGCCACTTTGGCGCCTTCTGCGGCAAACAGTTTTGCGATGCCGCGGCTGGCACCAGTGATGATCGCGACTTTTCCGTTGAGTCGAGCCATGGTTGATCTCCGTTAGTTGAGGGATGTTTGGCGCTCCGCAAATGGAGCGTAGGGGGACGGGGTCTCGCGAGCGATGTTCTGTGTTGCGAACGACGAAACGAGCAGCACAACGCCGACTACCGCAGGCAGCGCACCTCTCAGTTCACGGACGCCAAGGTGAGCCAAACCAGACAGCAGCAGGTGATAAAACATGCCGGCGTAGGCCAGGTCGCTTAGCGGCGCGCTGACGCGCGCCAAAATGGCGGCCACGCCCAGGAGCTTTACCGCAGTGAGAAACGGTACGAGATAGCCGGGATAGCCAAGGTCTGTAAGTGCCTGGACAACCCAAGCCCGTTTGGCTAAATACATCGTCGCGGAAGCGAGATAGAGCAAGGAGAGCAGCGCCGTGCTGATCCAGTACACGTAACTTTGAGTCATGAGGTTTCCTAAAGCTGGGGGATTGCATCGACACGCAACAGAATGTCGTCTAAGCTAAAAGTCAGCAAGTAGGATGAAAAACTGGTGGTTAGTATGGAAAAGAAGACTAATGGCGGCGATGAGATCAACATGCACGAGGAAATGCGCCGGGCATTTGCGCTACTGTCGGGAAAGTGGAAGCTGGAAATCATGTGGCTGCTCAACCAGCGGATCTATCGCTTTGGGGAACTGCGCAAGGCCATACCGGGGATCACTCAGCACATGTTGACGGCACAGCTTCGTGAATTGGAGGCGGATGGCCTAATATCGCGCACGGTGTTTGCTGAGGTGCCGCCGCGCGTCGAGTACGAGATCACGGCAAAGGCGCGCGGCTTGGGGGCCACGATGGAGGCGCTGACAGCGTGGTGGAATGAGTATGGGAGAAGTGTGCCGGCGAAGCCGACGTCGCGCGGGCGCAGGGCAAAGGGGAGTTAGCGCATCCGGCATGAGACTGCGTTTGCCCCGGCACCGGTTCGCATCACGCTCGCCAAGCGCAGGGGTGAGCATCGTCAACCCGCTAGTGAGGGAGAGTCTTAACGTGCCAGGAATTACACAAACTCCCGTCAACGGCGACCTGGAGTTCTCGTGCTTCGCATTGCGCGCCCCCATACGCCGGCACAACATGCAGTCAGAGGGCTATACCGCTGCTTGCCGTTGACCATCCCCAGCGACGAGCGGCTCAGAGCCGCAGCGGGCTCAATGAAAGCCGTAATCGATCAGTTGCCTGCCCGCGACGAAGCGCCCATCGTTGGAGGGTGCGCCGAGAACCACAGCGAAAACACGTCGCATCGCTTTGCCCTTGGCCACCGAGCGCTTTGCCGTGACCGCCAGGCAATAGCCTGCCTTGGCAGTATGGCCCGTCTTCAGGCCATCGATAGTTGGATCGTCCAGCAGCCGATTCTTGTTGTGTCTGGTGAAGCTGCCATAGCTGAAATCCCGCTGAGCGGAGAAGGCCAGGTAGACCGGAAAATCCTCCGTCAAGCGCACCGACAGGTGGGCAATGTCTCGGGCAGTCGAGTAGTGGTTTGGCGTGGTAATGCCGGAAGGGGTGGCGAAGTGACTGGCACTCAGCCCTAGACGATTGGCGTAATCGTTCATTTTCCCTAGAAATGCGTCCTCCGACCCGGCGACCGTACGGGCCAGGACCATTGCCGCATCGTTTGCTGAGACAACAATGAGACCCGTCAGTAGGTCCTGAATGCTGATGATCTGGCCGGCCTGGAGGCGCATGGTTGCCTCGTCGCCGCCCACATGAGCAAGGTCGCTGGCCTCCACACGCACCAACTGTTCCCACTTGATCGTGCTCGCCTTCAGGGCGTCAAGCACGACGTAGGCTGTCATCATTTTAGTTAGCGACGCGGGCTGTAGACGCTCGTCAGCATTCTTCTCGAGCATGACGCGATGCGAGCCGCTGTCGAGCAAAATGTAAGAGCGTGCTGCAATCTGTGGAGCCTGCGCGGCCGTTGCGGGGAGGGGGAGGGCGCCGAAAGCAAATGCCGAGGCGGCAAGAAAACGAGTGAAGCGCAAAAAAGGCATCAATGAACTGTCGTGCGTGGGCCGAGGCGTGAGGCCGCCTCGAGGAGAGCATTGTGTCACCCGCGCATAAGGGGGTATGGACATCCACCTCAGAACTTGATGCCCATGGACATCCGCCATCGTGGTCACCTAGTCAACTTCCCCACATTCCTTTTGTCTATCCGCCCTGAGACGGCGAGAAATCGCTCCCCCAGCAATGAGCGTTATTGCCCCGGCTACAAGCGAACGACGCGCATCTGACCCCGAACACCGTCAGGTGTCGACGTTTTCACTTTCAAAAAATGAAACTAGGGCAAGCCGGCATCGCCGGCGCGTCAGGCGTTCGAGTGTGTGCAACTTCGGAACCGCCGATAGGCGGCTGTCCACACCCTTGTGGTGTGGGCAGCGAAGTTGTGCACACGGGGAAGCGCTGAGCCCGAGTCGCGGGGCACATGAGAGCGTTCCGGAGCCAGCTCGTTTTCTGTGGTGCTATTTGATGAGACCTTCGGGGAGCATTGTTGCAACCAGTTGCCTAAGGCGCTTACGCTCGGAATTTGATATGCGACTCCACGCCAGCACTATTTCTGCGAGGTCTTCGTCTTCGCAATAAAAATATGCCGCTGGCACACGCAGCACCTTCGCCAACTTCAAAGCGATTTCAAACGGCGGTTCGTGCACGCCTGTTTCGTAACGGCTAATTCGCGCGCTCGCTGTATGTTCATCAAGTCCAATTTGGACGCCCAGTTTGTCTTGTGGAATATCCTCGTCGCGCCGGGCGGTCCGAAGCCGGCGGCCAAATAGAGACGCTGGCTGCTGTTTTTTCATTCTACGAATATCGTAGAAATCGCTTGTTGAATCTCTACGTAATTCGTAGAATCGATGATGCTACCGACCAACGTCGACGGACCGACTCTCAGCTTTGCTGAGGTCACTCCAACAAATACGTCCCTCAAAAAATGCAGCTAATGCCAAACTCAACCTTTAAAACTCTTGTTGGCCGGTGTCATGCTATTCACTGACAGCAGTTGGGAAGAGCTACATCCCATAAAGAAGAGGCTCATGCAGCCACTTCTTGCGTGGCGCTGCGTTGGATGGACGGACCTCACGCCGAACTTCTTTGTCGTGGCCTCCTCTCGCGGTGCGGACTGCGCGGCCCCGGATGGTTGGGTGGTGGACGGTGCCGAAGCGCTGATTCAATTGGTACTGCAACTTGGCGATGTTAGCTTTTCGGTTCACTTGTTGGCTCGTAGTGAGGATGACGCTTCCGTCACGCTCTGCCGAGTAAGCGGGTTGTGGCAGGAGGCAGAGGGAAACGATAAGGGTGTCGTGAACTACTGGTATTCGACCGCCGACGGAGAAACGAGACGGTGTTCGCCTGTCGCATTCGGTACGCGTGTTGAGAGACCACGGCTGGTGAAAGTATTGAGCTTCGAAAACGGGTGAGCACGTGCGAGATTCGAAATCTGCGGCGGCCTGCAGAACGCGCTTATCCGTGAAGGCCGGCGCAGTCTGGAGACCATGCGGGCTCAAACGCTCTCGCTTAAGTAAGGAATGACCATGCCGCGCTCTACGCGTGCTACAGAAAACGAAACATCGCTCGATGAGGAATGGGTGGACCACATCTTCCATCGCGCCGTGATTGCAGCCATCTTGTTCGACCCGAAGGTCGCTGAAACACTGCTTGAAATCCCTGATGCGGCGCTTGGTCGGCTCTTCAAGAATCATCTTTGCAAGGCCGTTGGCCAGGCCACGGTCTACGGCATCGATTTCCCCGCGCTTTGCGAGGAGGAAGATAGGCTTCGCGAGCGCGTTAGAGCTGAGTCGAAGCAGGCGCTAGAAAATAGGCGCTCCCGTAGGTACCACAATGCGAACCCGGAGCGCTACCCTCTCGTGCTTCAAGGCAAAGTGCTCCGAATGCATGACTTCCGCATCTCGGCAGGCCTCACGGAAAAGAAACTGGCTAAGCTTGTTGAATCGCAGCGAGTATTTCGCGTCTACTTTGGTCCCGAAGCCTTTTACCCAGCGTTCTTCCTCTCGACGACGATTTTTCGCGACGACTTCAGAAAGGTCATACGTGGTCTCGGCAAAGTCGACCCATGGTCTATGTTCGACTTCTTCACGACCGCGATTGAGGCGTTGGGTGGGGCTACACCGCTTCAACGACTATCCGCGGGGGATGTTAAGCCGGTAGTGCAAGAAGCCAAGACCGCCGCCGAACAATATGCCCGACTGTTTCCATAGGTGACCAATATTTCGTACCTCTGCTGGCCATGAAAGAACTTTTGAACTCCACTTTCAACGACTCCGACACTTCTGGTCGTGCCGGCAGTCGGGTTCGCTCTCAGCCTAGTCGGAGTTTCGTTTCGACGCTTGCCTACCGCGGAGCGCGCCAACCGCCCCTCAGAATCAGCGGAAGAAGAGATGAACTCTGATAGCCGTATCGACCTTGAGACTGCGCTTCGCAAGTTCCACGAATTGGGCTTAGAGGACGGGGACCTAGGATATGCCTACTGGTATGAAGTCGGACAGCTACTGAAACGAGCGGCAGGCATGCAAGCGCGAATAGAAGAGCTCAGCAAGGAGTTGGAACAGTGTCGCGCCGCGCGGCGGAAAGCGGATTGAAACGAACGTAGCGCCGCAGTGCCTGTGAGCTAGCCTGGATTAACTTAGGCGCGTGAGGCCGGTTGCTTTGAGAAAGGGTGACCCAAAATGTCGACGAACGCGAAGATTCCACCGCCGCCTGACGCCGACGATTTCATGTCCACCGCCGAAGCCGCGAAGCTGCTATTCGTTTCCCGTCCACATGTCGTGAAGCTGCTCAAGCAAGGCAAACTCAAGCTTCACCATAAAACTCGGAACAACCAGTTTCTAACGAAGGCATCAGTGCTAGCTTATCAGGCGCATCAGGATGCTGCGGTAAAAGCCTACAAAGCTTCGGCAGCTGACGAATAAGCTGAATCTAATAAAGCGTAGTGGTGTCTGAATCGCAAGATGATAATGTTCAGGTGGGCGGGCGATAAATATGGAGGCCGTACGATAGTCGGTTCAGGCAACTGCCGCCGCGATGGAGTAGCGCCGGACGCGAGGAGGCTTCGATGAAGGAAGGAATCGGTGTGGAAGAACGATTGTTCAGAAAATCGGACAAGCCGTCTGAGGACATGAGTTGCAACTGGCACTACAAGAAGTCCCCGCGCTACAACGACTTCGCATCTACCGATGCATCTGGGAAATGGTGCATCTTTGTGAGCCCCGCCGACGTGGACCAAGAATGGAACAAAATCAGCGGCGCTATCGAGAGCAACCAGTTAATGTGCGCCAAGGTATCCACCGCTCTGCGCAGCATTGGTCGCGATGGGCACGTCATCTGTGTCTACACGCGAGACTGGGCAGATAGGCAGGACCTCATGCGCGCACGCGAAGTGCTGCAGTCGCTGGGCTTCGTGAAAGAACTCGGCTACAAGCGTGACATTGATACACGGAACAGGATTTACGGCTCTGGTGAGTGGTACCTACGTGTATAGCCAGCCGTTGCAATCTAGTTCGAGAACCGATGTGTCCCATATGGAAGGTGAGAAGCGGTGTCGAAGCTTGTTGTTGTGGAAGTCGGCGCCGGCAGAGCGTTACCGACGGTACGACGCTTCAGCGAACGGTTCTCGTCGCAGAGGCTCATTCGAATCAACCTTCGGGAACCGAGCACGAAACCGTCGCATGGAGTCGGTTTAGAGGGCGCCGCCGCTGCGACGCTCAAAATGCTTGACGCTCAGTTGTGAGTCTTCGTAAATCACATTCAACCGCGTAGTGCGGCCACACCTTGGCAACTCGGTTCGGGCTCCGCCGAGCGAACTCGCGCGCAGGGCGACGACATGCGAGGCGTGTCGGATGGTCACACCGACCCGGCAGCTGCCACAGTTAGAGAGAGCGAGATGACAGACCGACATGTGCCTGATGATTTTCCGAGGCAACCGGACCCCGGTTCTGTAACCGGGGTTCAACCAAAACTTCTCGTTCGCGAAGTCGACGGACGCTATCAAAGCAGTCTCACTGAAGAACAACGGTGGGTACGCTATGACGCGTGCGAGGACCTTGCTAGTCAGCTAGCCGCGTACGCATCGCGAAAGATTACTACCTCCGGTCTGTCGTCAGACGTGGCGTTGACTCGCGCCGAGAGAGGCGTGAGATTGAAGGTCGACGCTGGCGAATGGGACTTCTCCCAACGTGAGGTGGCTTGGGTCATGAAGCGCACGCGGCAACTGCTACAGGGTGCGACCGATGACTAGCGAACGCGCCGAGAAAACAAGCACAGCATCTCGCCCGAAAGCGCGCGCTCGGTCAGTCGGTGACATACGCCACCCATATTTCTGCCGGCTCCAGGTGGACTCGTATCAACGCTCGAAGGCGTGTGTGAAGTCAAGTCATGCCGACGAACTTGAACATAAGAATCATCGTGCCGTGACAACGCCGTCTCTCTGGTCTCTCACTCACGTAGCGCGAGGGCTGAAAGGAGTTGGTCGCCCGTGTTGAAGACAGTAGCCCAAGCCTTTTTCTGTCGTAATTGCGGCGCCACTGGTCTTAAGTTTTCGGCGCAATCGATGGACATAGACTTCGATGGCATTTGTGGTTACGTCCTCTCCATGTCGGGAAAGTTCAGACGCGAGTTGGTCCTTTGTTACCACGCGACCGGCCCGCGTGGCGAATATTTCGAGAACCTCTATCTCTCGCGACGTCAAATCCAAAATCTGTCGACGGACCGTCGCTGTACGGCCGATGAGGTCGAACGATAGATTGCCGACCGTCACCTCTTCGGCCGGACACCTTGCTCCTCGCCTGATTAACGCACGAACACGTGCAAGCAACTCCGGGATTGAGAACGGCTTTGCCATGAAGGCGTCTGCGCCGCGGTCCAGTGCGTCGACTCTACGCTCGATAGTATCGACCACGCTGAGGGCGAGCACGGGCAGCTTTGACTCGCGACAGCGCAGTCTTGACAAAACCTGTGCTCCGCTTATGCCTTCGACATCCAAGTCCAGTATGAGCAGGTCGAAGGATTTGGCTCGCAACGCAGTGTCAGCGAGATTTCCGGTAGCGACTCTGTCGACCGCGTAGCCCGACAGCCGAAGTGCTTCTCGCACGACTTCTGCAATTTCATTGTCGCCGTCGGTAATCAGAACTCGCATAGAGACCCTTCGAACCTACTTAAGGCTACCCCTGGATGAAGGCGCAGCCCCCTTCGAACCTGCGCGTTTTAAGGCCGTCGAAATGCTCGCGCGACCGTGTTCAGCATGACATTCAGACTTGAGTGACAAACTTCGTGGTGAGATACCCGTCGAAAGTCTCAGTGCCACCTTCGCTACCCATCCCACTGTCTTTGATTCCACCAAACGGAGTTTCAGGCAGTGCCATGCCAGCGTGATTAATATTCACCATGCCCGCTTCAAGCTCAGTCGCGAGTCGATGTGCCGACCGGGTGCGCTCCGTGAATGCAAACGCCGCGAGTCCAAAAGGCAAACTGTTGGCCCGTGCGATTGCTTCATCCAATGTATCGAACTTCGCAAGCGGCGCGATAGGCCCAAATGGCTCCTTCTGCATGAGGTCGGCTGTGTCGTCGAGATTGTCCACCAAGGTTGGCGCAAAAAAGCTGCCGCCAAGCTCGGGGGCGAACCCGCCCGTTAGAACGTTCCCACCTCGCGCTTTCGCATCAGCAACGAACCGCTCCATTTCCTTGACTCGTCGAGCGTGAGCAAGCGGTCCCATCGTGGTTGAAGAGTCGATGCCAGGACCCAACCTGGCGGTTTCGAACGCCTCAATCATCTGGTCTCGAAACTTTGTATAGATGCCCGACTGAACGAAGAGTCGCGTAGGTGCGACACACACCTGGCCCGCGTTGCGCAGTTTCATCCGCATTGTCACTTGTACCGCCGAATCCACGTCCGCATCGTCACAGACAATCACTGGGGCATGCCCACCAAGCTCCATGGTTGCCCGCTTCATATGATGCCCAGCGAGCGCTGCTAGCTTTTTGCCCACATCGACGGAGCCAGTAAATGAGACCTTCCGGACCAACGGATGTTGAATGAGAAAGTCCGATACCTCGTGTGGAACACCCCAAACGATGTTCAGGACACCGGGCGGCAATCCAGCGTCGTGAAAAAGTTTCGCCAGCGCCACAATTGCACTGGGAGAATCTTCCGGCCCTTTGAGAACGATGGCGCACCCTGCACCAATAGCAGCTGTGATTTTTCTTATCGCCTGATTGAATGGGAAGTTCCATGGCGTGAACGCGACGCAAACTCCCACAGGCTCGCGCACGACTATCTGCCGGACGGCTGTGTCTCGCGGAGGAATGACACGTCCATAGATGCGGCGGCATTCTTCCGCGTGCCAATCTGCGTGGTCAGCACATGTGACCACTTCGGCGCGGGCTTCCGCAAGAGGTTTGCCTTGGTCCAAGGTAATGGCTTGCGCAATATCGTCAGCACGTTCCCGAGCAAGCGATGCTGCACGACGCAATATTTCTGAGCGTTGGAGTGGCGAGCTTTTCCGCCATTTCAGGAAAGCCGATTGGGATGTAGCTACGGCATGCGCTAGGTCTGCAATCGTTGCGTGAGGCAAACGTCCCAACACCTCACGTGTGGCCGGATTGGTGACGTCTTCTGATTTACGCTGTCCACCGACGCCAATAAATTCACCATTGATGTAAAGAAATAGCTCGGGATACACAGATGCTCCTGGAGAGTAACGCCGTTTTTGAAATGAGCCTGCCGATACGGTCGCTCACGCGAACGACGAGGACATCGGCCGGAAAGCCGTGTCCTCGCCTTCGTGGCTCGTGGGGATTTGCGGAGGAGCAGACTTGATAACCGGGCGACGACTACGAAAGCTGACGACGGCGGTTCACTCCATCCTCCGTTTGATGCTCGAGGTTTGACCGTACCGCTCGGCGGCCGATGATGAATGCGCACAATGACGACATAACACCTGAACCCGCGACGTAGGCACAAACGAGCCAAGGGCTTCCGCCCGCGAGGGTCACAAGTACCGTCGCAATGATTGGAGTGAGACCGCCAGCCGTGACGCTCGAAAACTGATAAACGAACGAGATGCCTGTGTACCGCACCTTGGCGTCAAACAACTCGCACAGGAAGACCGCGACAGTGCCATAGACTGCAGCGTAGAAGACACCGTAGGGAATCGCGATGGCGGCCCACAGCAACATTGTGTTACCCGCCGCATGCGTGAACACCCAGAACGCTGGATAGACCGATGCTGCAGTGATGAGCGCAGCGAAAGCGTAGAGACGCGGACGGCCCACAAAGTCCGAGATACGTCCGAAAATTGGGATAAATATGGTCAGAACAACGCCGCCAATCATCACCCCAATGAGCGCTTCATTCCGGCTGATACCGATATGACTCGTCAGATAGCTGATGGTGAAGACGCTGAAGATGTTGAAGAACACCCCATCGATGTGTCGCGCACCCAGACCAAGCAGCATGTTGCCCGGGAAACGCTTGCACATATCCAGGAACGGTACCTTCGTCTCGCTGTGGCTGCTCTTGACCTTCGCGAACTCGGGCGTTTCCATCACGTTGAGCCGAATCCAAAGACCAAACATCACGAAGATAAAAGACAGTCCAAACGCGAGTCGCCAGCCCCACGCCATAAACTGAGCGTCGGTCAACAGCGCGGACAGCGAGGCGATAATGGCAGCGGACAGTAGCACACCAACTGAAAGTCCAATCTGCGGCAGGCTCGCATAGAACCCTTTGCTTTCACGAGGAGCGTATTCATACGCCATGAGGACCGCGCCACCCCATTCACCACCGAGTCCAATCCCTTGGATGACCCGGAAAAGAAGAAGAAGACCGGGGGCCCAATAACCAATCATGTTGTAGGTTGGTACAAGCCCGATTGCGACGGTCGAGAGCCCCATAATCATCAAAGTGATGACCAGCATGCTCTTGCGCCCGACTTTGTCACCGAAGTGACCGAAGACTATCCCGCCGAACGGCCGAGCAACGAATCCGACGGCGAACGTTGCGTAAGCGAGAAGTGTCGATGTCGCAGCATCCCCAGGAGGGAAATACAACTTGTTGATGACGAGGCTTGCGACGACTCCGTAAAGGAAAAAGTCGTACCATTCTATGATGGCGCCGATGACGCTCGCAGCTGCAACGCGCCGCAGGGCTTTCTTGTCCGTGCTCATGATGTCTCCACTTCATGAAAATGTTGTCGCGCATCGATGTACGCGTTCTGCTCGGTGAAGCGTCGCCGTTGCGACGCTTTGTCTACAAGTTGGCAAGGCTCGTCAGCTGTGCTGCGCCTCCTGTTTGCTGAGCCCTACAATCTTCTCGGACCCAATCACGTGTGAAGTTTCGACTCGCCGGCGGTCGCCCTTCAGAATCATGTCGGCCGCTTTTTCGGCAATCATCACCGTGGGGATATTTGTGTTCCCAGATATGAGAGTCGGCATGATTGAGCAGTCAATGACACGCAGGCCTTCGACACCCCTAACGCGCAATTCACCGTCAACCACCGCCATAGGGTCGTCGGCCGAGCCCATTTTTGCCGTGCCGGACGGATGGAAAATCGTTGTCCCGTATTCCCGGCAGAACTGCAGGATTTCATCGTCCGTGCGTACGTTCGGGCCAGGTCGATATTCGCGCTTCATATACGCCGCCATCGGTTCTGTCGCCGCGACCTTGCGCGCGAACTTCACGCCGGCGACCGTCGTGCGTCGGTCGGTTTCAGTCGAGAGGTAGTTGCACTGAATACGCGGTGGCTCCAACGCCTCGAGGGAGCGAATCCGCACGAAGCCGCGAGATTCTGGGCGAAGCTGGCAAATCGAGTATGTGCAACCGGGGAAGTCGTGAACTTCTCCCGCCGTGCTATCCGCGGACAAAGCTGCGAAGTGAAACTGAATATCGGGAGTCGCGTTCTCGTCTGGCAACGCGCGGCAAAACATTCCGCCATGATTAATGCCGACCGCCAGAGGGCCACTGCGGCGCAAAAGCCATTGCAGCCCCATCTTCGCGCGACCGGTCAAGCTACGAACCGCATCATTGGTGGTAATCGGTTTGGTCACTTCGTACATCAATCGAACCTGCAGGTGGTCCTGGAGATTTTCGCCCACACCTGGTGAGACATGCACAGGCTTGATGCCGAACTCAGAGAGCAAAGCTGCAGGGCCAACGCCCGAAAGTTGCAATAGCTGTGGGGACTGGATGGCACCGGCACAGAGCAGGACTTCGCGCGTCGCTTTGACCTCGAGAGTTCGACCGTCTCGCACGTACCGAACGCCTGTGGCCCGTTTCCCCTCGAACAACACCTTGGTTGCTTGTGCAAGAGTCTCGATATGGAGGTTGGCTCGGCTCTTCGCCGGCTTCAGATACCCGACCGCGGTCGAGCAGCGGAAGCCGTTCTTTGTGCTGACCTGGAAATAACCTACTCCCTCTTGACGGCCATCATTGAAATCATTCGTGCGGGGTACGCCCAGGCGTTCAGACGCTCCAATGAAAGCGTCGACCAGTTCATGCTCCGGTGGAACGCTAGTCGCATGCATCGGGCCGCTATCGCCGCGGGTTGCTGACGCGCCTAGGTCGTTGGTCTCGAGCTTGCGAAAGTACGGTAGCACGTCGTCCCAACCCCAGCCGGGGTTGCCGAGGTCACGCCATTCGTCGTAGTCACGCTTTTGGCCGCGGATGTAGATAAGGCCGTTAATCGAACTGCTTCCGCCAAGTGTTCGGCCACGCGGTTGATAGATTTTGCGATTCGCGAGTTCCGGTTCAGGCTCGGTGTAGAAACGCCAGTTGTATTTCGGGTGTTGCATCGTCTTCGCATATCCGATGGGAATGTGAATCCACGGATACCGGTCTTTCGGGCCGGCTTCGAGAAGGCAAACGGTATATTTTCCGCTTTCGCTCAGGCGATTTGCGAGAACTGAACCGGCCGAGCCAGCGCCGACGATGACGTAGTCGAATGTTTGCATGCTGCCGTGTCTCCTGATTTCTATCGCGCTTTGGGGAGCGCCTTGCATTTGCAACTTGTATGCAGATGTCTTACCATATTGATACAACGGCACTTTTGGCGGTGCAAGCGAAAACGCGGTTGACTCTGGAATCTGAGCCTGAAGCCGCATTTTTGAACTGAAAAAGCACGCCGTTTGACCCTCTCGGAACGGACCCTGATGCAAGGAAACCCTGAAAAGCGCGGCGCATCGCGTCGACGTTTGACCCCACTTCCCCCGGCGCCGGAAACGACGGAGGATGACAACACAGCGGTTGCTGAAAAGCAGTCTGGAACTGTGGCGGGCGAGTCTCTTCTAAATCGGGAAAGTCCAACGGCGCTGTATATGCAGATTGCCGACCTGTTGCGCTCGGACATCGACTCAGGTTCCTTCGCGACTGACAGCAAGCTACCCGGGGAGAATGAGCTCACTCACCGTTTCGGAGTGAGTCGCGTGACGGTTCGCCAGGCCATTGCCCAGTTGCTGGCTGAGGGGTACGTCGTTAGCAAGCAGGGCAAAGGCACTTTCGTGTCGCGGCAAAAGTTCTTGCACGACCTGAAGCCGATGCGAGGGTTTTACGACGCACTCATCGCGCAAGGTGTGGAGCCGAAAACGAAGCTGCTTGAATTTGGGCCTGCATCTGCTTCAGAAAGCTTACGTCAGGCGTTTGGCGCAACCGATGCCGATTGCTTCCAGCTGCGACGCCTGTATCTGGTTGATGACGAACCCATTGCGCTTGTTGTGTCGACGCTGCCGCCGGAGGCTAGCGGATTAACTTGGGAGCAGGTGAACCGCACCCCCATTTATGGATTGTTGGAAAGCGTCTTGAAGCTAACCGTGACGAGAGCAGAGGTTCGAATTCGCGCTCGCTCTGCGGGCGCCTCAGTCGGCCAACTCCTGGGACTTTCTGCGAAGGCTGCCCTTCTCGTCATGGAGCGCGAGTCTTTCGGCAGCGATGGTGCTTTGCGCGAACGTACTTCGTTCTACATTCGCCCGGAAAATTACGAGTTTTCGCTGAGCGTTCAAGGTCCTTTGCCCGTGGCCTCGTCAATCAAGAACGTGAACGGCGCCGCATCCCGCGCAACAGAGAAATAAAGATGTGCGAAGTCGAGTCTTTCCTCAGAGGAAAGGCTCGACGGTCCATCGTGAGCGCAGGACTGGACTTGTTATTGGTT
Organism: Cupriavidus basilensis; assembly: GCF_000832305.1. NCBI lineage: Bacteria > Pseudomonadati > Pseudomonadota > Betaproteobacteria > Burkholderiales > Burkholderiaceae > Cupriavidus > Cupriavidus basilensis. The sequence goes on along the minus strand of NZ_CP010537.1, from coordinate 2,031,446 downwards.
GGTCATCGCATCTTCGAAGACGCGCTCTCAGGCTCTCTCCAATCCCTTTCTCTTTCATCGCATTGCGGCACCGCTTACGCAATCAAAAATCAGACGAGGTGACTACGAATGCGGCGCAATTCATCGCCCATGCGGGTGAATCGCGCGTCGGTCATCTCCACGGAGGGCTTGGTGGTGCCAAGCGTGGGTGCTTCCTTTGTTACAACCAATTCCACGAAGGCCGGTGCCGGTCCACTCAAAATCGAGTGAAGCTTGCGTTCGAGGTCTTCCAGGTCGCAGATGCGTTGCGACGTCTTATAGCCTGCCGAACGGGCAAGGCCTACGAAGTCCACAGTCTCGGCGCCTGGCGTGTCCAGATTCCCTAAGCCGGAAAACTGAGTGCTGTTGTTGAACAGGAAGTGGACATACTTTCCCGGCGCAGCTTGCGCTACCGTCACCAATCCTCCCAACTCCATGAGAAGGCTGGCGTCTCCGTCGAGGACGAACACGGGACGTTTCGGCTGCGCCAAGGCAAGTCCCAGCCCCAAGGACGCCGCCCCGCCCATCAGGGGAACGCACGCGACGTTCAGCGGGTCGGTGGAAATCTTGTCCAGAGCGTTCATCGCACCCATTGTGCAAACGACGATGGCATCGCCACGGACCTTCTGAATTACTTCGCACGCTTCTGCAGTAGACATGTTCATGATTGGCTCCTTCAAACTGACTGCTTTACCTTGTCGGCATCGTTGGATTGCGCGAATCCCATGAAGTGACCCGCGATAAGTACAGCTGGTCCCTTGCGTTCCCGGGATGCGGCCCAAGCGGCCGCGATATGTCTTTCGTCCCCCGGCGCCTCGAGTCGCCAGTACGGAATATCGAGTGTTTCCAGCAAGGGCTCGAGCATTCGCACCATCAGACGACGGGATTCCCGTGGGTCCTTCCCAAGATTCGCGAACTCGCGTCCGAACTGGCCGACCACAAAAAGCATCGGAATCTTCGAGTCGAGGCCAAGCGCTCGAACACTGTTGATTGCTGCATAGAAGCCCTGGTTTTGCACGAGAATCGCGACACTGCGCCCGCCCGCGTACAGACCCGCGGCCACTTCGACCGCCTGGTCTTCGGTCGTTGTGGGCACTACGCGGATACCATTGTTCTGGTCCTCGAGCGCCTGATGAAGAGCAATCTGCAACATGTCCGGAACCGTCGTGACGAAGTCGATTCCGCACTTATGGAATTCGCCAATCACCTTGGCCGCGCTGACAGAGTGTTGAGTGAAATCGTTGTCCATACTGACCTCATTGCGCTGGCGCGCGTTACATGCCCGCATGCAGGATGGCGAGCGAATAGTTTTTGCGGCGGCTTGGGGCCGAAGCAACGCTGCCGTTCACAGTGACGGAAGCGTCGGAACGCAGCCTTGAACGGATAGAAAGCAGGAGTTGGTGCCACATCACGAAGATGGGCCGGAAGGTACACATTGGGGGTGTCTCCATCGTCGGTCGCTACCCAAGACGCACTGATTCTCGGGTTTACGACTTGTATCTAAATGTCTTATCATCTTGATACAATGCGAAGCAGACGACCGCAAGCAGAAACACGAGATTTGTCGGAATTTGAGACTAAAAATGCTTCTTCGAACAAGAAAGCACGATGCCCCCAGGGAGACGAATGACCACCTCCGATATGCTCCAAGAGCACAAGATGCTCAGGCTACTCAGCCTTCTCGAGCGGGTTTCTGCCTCGAATCAACCGGTCACAATTGCGCAGATAGCGATGCGACTGGATATTCCGAAGGCCAGCGCAGCGCGGCTCGTGGACCTGTTGATTTCTAGTCGGTATCTGGCACGGATGCCGGACACAAGAGGACTCATACCCGGCCCGCGTACCGTCCAACTTGCCGCGTCAACCCTCAGCAACAGTTCGTTCCGACGCGAATGCCGGGCAGTGCTTCGTGGGTTGGTCTCGCGCCTTGGCGAAACATGTAATCTCTCAGCTTTCGATGGTGATTGCGTGCTGTACCTCGAGCGCGTCGAAACGTCGGAGCCGTTGAGGATGCATCTGGAGCTTGGCTCCAGACACCCGCTTCACTGCACCGCAGGCGGAAAATTATTCTTGTCGCAGCTCCCGCCCGTTGAGCGCGCTGCACTTCTGGACCGGCTCACGCTTAGCCCGCGCACGCCACACACCATCACCAACAGAGCGAAGTTGGACGATGAACTCACGCGTCTTGCTGAGAAGGGAATCTCCACCGACAGGGAGGAATTCATCATCGGCATGGTCGGTGTAGCTGTGCCTGTAATTACGGGTTCTTCGCGCAATGCCATTGCGCTCGTATGTCACGCGGCTGCCCCCAGAAGCAGTCTGGAGGAGTTGCTTTTGAAACTGCCAGTTTTGAAGGAGGCAGCACTGCAGTTTAAGGCCCTGTTCGACGCGCAGACCGTGGATTGATGCTCGTGCCGGCACGCGTGCCCGTCTTTTGCGTGTCGTCAGGAAGGACTCATTCGGCCATACGCGTCCAGCAACGACGTCTTGTACACGACCCCGAGAATCGATGAACTGTTGGAGGTCGGGTCGATAACCGGAAGGCGTTCCCCACGAAACTTGAGGAACAATTGCAAGGCTTGGCCCAACGTCATATCTGGGGTAAGGACGTGAAACTCCGGTAAGAGGAAGTCCGACGCAGTTCTACGCCGTGGAATCCGAGGAGCCGCCAAATCAGAAGCGACGTCGTCCAATGCGACTACACCACAGAACTGCTGACGTTCGTCGACGACGTAGAGATACTTCACGGGATGTTCCGCAAACATACGAGTCATCGCCTCGACCGATGCGTTGAGCGGGACGATAGTGTCTGCGGGCCTGACCAACTCCCGCATTCTCATAGCAGCGAGTTTCGACCGGTCTTTCAACTCACGATTGCGCCGTACCGTCACTTCGTACATTGCACTGTGCTCGGCGTTGCGAGCCACGAAGTATGCGATGACACAGGAAAGCATTAGCGGCAGGACTACCTGATATGAGAGGGTCATCTCGAAAATCATGAGAATTGCCATCAAAGGCGCATTGGTGGCCGCTGTCAGGAAAGCGCCCATGCCGACGATTGCGTAGGCGTAGGGCTCGGCGCTCGCCTGTGGCCATATGTTCTGAACACCAATTCCGTAGATACATCCGATGACTGCCCCGACAAATAGCGTTGGCGTGAAAACGCCTCCAACTGCACCTGTCCCAGCTGTTGCGAGCGTTGCGATGATTTTTAAGACCAGCACAACGAGCAGCGCGGTCCACGTCCACGGCTGATGCAGCAGCGAGTTCACAACCTCGTAACCATTGCCCCACACCTCTGGCGCCCAAACGGAGACAATGCCTACTATTAAGCCTCCTAATGCGAGCTTCATCGGAAGAAAAAGTGGCAGCTTGCCAAATCCCTTCTTGGAAATCGCGAGCAGTTGAAGAAATCGAGGGGCCAGAATTCCGCAAAGTAGGCCGAGGACAACAAATGGGAGGACCTCCATCCCGGTGACCGTAGGAAACGACGGCATCTCATAGGGAGGTCTGTAACCAGCGAATTCACGCATGGTAATGTTGGCGACGACTGACGAAACTACGATGGGACCGAACCATTCCATCGCCATCGAACCGAGGACCAACTCAGTGACGAAGAACGCGCCAGCAATTGGTGCGTTGTACGCCGATGTGATGCCTGCTGCCGCACCGCACGCGACGAGCACGCGCAGGCGAGCCGGGTCGAAACGAAACAGCCGGCCGACAACCGAAGAGCACAGGGCCGCGAGTTGAACCATTGAGCCCTCTCGACCGATTGAGCCGCCGCTGGCAATTGAAAAAAGCGACGAAATAGTCCGCCAGATGCTTTGCCACACGGGCACTACACCGCCTCCAACGGTGACAGCTTCCATATAGTCAGCACCCGAGCCTGAGGAACCCCGACGCGCGAGAAGCAAGCACCCGCCAGCTATCAGGCCTCCCACCGTCGGCACAGCAATCCGAACAGGCCACGGCAAAGCCTTCGCAAACTCAACAAAATTCCCGGGCTCCCCCCCAATCGTTCGCTGCAGCAAATCTATACCTTCTCGAAATGCAGCCATCGCGTAGGCGCCAACAATTCCCACGACAACGGCCCAAAGAAGCATTGCGTGCGTGTCGGGTTGGCGCACGGCCTTCCACAAGAAGGTCCGGAGCAGGCAAGAGGCATTTTTCATAGCTAGCTGCGACAGTACGGTCCCCGAGGCTGACCGGTCGATGCGCAGTCGGCATCGAAACTCGTGGGGCAAAGAAGTGGCTCGGTATTGAAGCACCGAGAACAACGCCGCCATAAAGGCGGCGTTACGGTCCAACGGGTTGCAGCGCGCTCAGTGCCGCGGCTTGAGATGGACAGGAGATGTTTCTGATTGTCCGTGAGCAAACGTGGCTGGGGCCGTGTCACCTGAGCCCCCTCGCAGAAGGCGAAGCGTTTTTGTCTCCGGGTCGACTTCAACCAGCGAGCCGTGTGGAATGAGTTCGGTCACATCCTGGTCAAAGCCAGCCAGCATTGAGATTCCCCCGAGGGCTGCGCCTTGCGCCAGAATCGTGTTGACCGTGTTGAAGATGATTGCGACGGGTGCCATGTTCCGCGATTGCATCTCGTGGAGCATCCAGGCACTCGCTACCCCACCTTTCGCTGTGTCTAAAACCAGAACCCGGCCAACGTACGACTGGCCGACCAGCTTATGTGCCGGACGAGAGAAGACACCTTCGAGACGATTCAAGTCGTAGCGAGCGGAAAATCCATCCTTCGCAACCAGTGCTTCTCCCGAGACTTTCTTTCCGAGCGCGTGACGCGCCGTCAATACGAGTTCGCTCATGCCAGTTCTCCTTTTTCCGCAGCAGCGACGCACTCTTCCATCGATGCCAGCATCGGCGTGTATCCGTAGCCACCCAGAATGTTCACAAGCTTTGCGCTATTCGTCGCAAGCTTTTTCCAGCCCTTCGCTTCAGACATTTCACGTGCGTACGACTGGTAGAAGCACATACCAGACAGCACGGTACCTCCAGCGCTTTCGATGCGACGCGTATAGCCGAAGCGCTCCGAGTCGGGCGACACCTGAGGGCTAGTGACTGCAAGGAGCGGGACCTTGAACTTGCGGCCGTCGCAGAGTTCCGCAAGCGAGCGGAGTTCGTACAGACTCAGTTGCGGTGCGGAGAAGACGACGACATCGATAGATTTGGTCACTGCGTAGCTTGCAGCGAGCGCATCGATTTGTTCGCGGTCAATACGGTGATGAACCGGCAGCTTGTCGCCGCCAACGTCTTCGATGCGCTGAGCTTCCGGCGTAATACCGACGAGATGGAAGAGTGCGATGGAACCGAAACTGGCCATCGCGGCGCCGAAGTGCTTCAAGTCGTCGGAGGTCGGCGCACCCTCAATACCTTCAATCACCGGCACTTGCCAGTAGTTACCAGCCAGGCGACCGATAACGCCACCGAGCGCACCCCATTCGTTGAGCGTACGCGGCGTGAAATCAACACGGAAACGCATCGTCGCTTGACGCTGCTCGTCGAGATGGTAGCCGTAGCGTGGCGTACGGCCGGTCAACCCGGCTGACAATGCGGATGGCCCACCTTCAAAGTTCGAGCGTGCGCCGTTCACCGAATTCGAATAAATGACGACGCCGGTGTCACCAAATGCAACATGTTCGCCACGGGTTGCGGCCAGCACCGTCTGATAGTTGATGCAGGTGTCGGTCATGCTGACGCCCAAGCGTTCGAAAGCATGAATAGCGCGGCGCTCGAGTTCAACCATCCAGTCACGCTGACCGAGGTCGTTGGCTTTGCTGAAATCCGTGCCGCGCGGGTCGGTGATGGTCGGGATGCAAACAGTGTGGCGACCGTCGGAGGCCTCTGAGAGACCTTCGAGCCACATCACACCCGCCTGACCCAAGCTTTCCGTATCAGCCATCACGTGCGCCTGCGTCACGGGTACGAAATCGCGCGCTCCGAAGAAGTCGCCGACTTGAACCTGATGGCGCATCGCCATTTGCAGGACCTTTCCGCGCTCTCCGTTGAGCATTGCGGTTTCTTCATCGTTGAGAAGCATTCGCCGTCTCCAGTCTTATCTCGTAAGTGGGGCAGTACGCGTTGAGCTCATTCAGTTAGCTTCCGCGGGGAAGGCGTCACGCTCGATGACTGACTATTGCGATAAACAGTCCAGTTGCGTAGCGTGACCGCCATTTCGAGATGACATCGCCTCGTGAGATGTAAGGAAATGTCTATCTTCGACACCTTGGTTGTCTTAACTTGTATTAAGACAACATGAGCGAATAATAGCCAGTCGTCTTTGGGCTGTCAACAACCGGTTTGAGATATGTGTGACTTGCAGAAAGGCGAACGTGCGATGCCACGTAACCGGCGAAAAATACTGTTTGTGAGGAGTTTGGGCGGCGCAACGAAGAAGCGCGCGGCGAATGGCGCCGCGCGCCACAAACACTAGAACACCCATTACTGTCGCGCTGATTGCGCCACCGCGCTGTGGCAGAACTAGCGACGCCGTTCGGTGTGCCGGCTAGCGTGCTCACATCCTTCGAGGGCAAGGCAGCGCTCCACCTGAAAATGAATGAGCTCTTCAGGATGTTCGCCACGGGTCCGCAACGCGGAGCACCGAGGTTTTTCAGTCCTCAAACCACCCGTTCAACTGGCTCTCGTAGCCCTACGGGAGTGCATCCTCCACCAGCTCAATCCAGTGTCTGACGTCGGTGCGATGAGCGCCACCCAGATGAGTCTGGCACCCAATATTGGCTGTCACAATTAGTTCGGGGTTGCCGCTCTCCAGCGTATCAAGCCTGCACGCTGGGGCGCGCTACTTTGTTCAATACACTGCCGAAATGAGCCGGATTGACGCCTATCGACTGACGCGTCGCTCTGGAAAACTGTCTCATGTTCAAACCACACGAGACACCAATGTCGAATACGCTCCCCCTGATTCACCTCAGTCCCAATGATGTCGTGCGCTTGGTCCACCGCATCGGGCTCCCGCAATGTATCGCAGGCGTGGCTGAACGCATTGAGCAGGACTTTCTGCGTTGGTCGGAATTTGATAAAAGTGCACGCGTAGCCAGCCACTCACCTGACGGCGTTGTGGAATTAATGCCTATCGCCGATGCGACCCAATTCGCGTTCAAATACGTCAATGGCCATCCGAAAAACACCACTCTCGGCCTACCCACAGTGATGGCGTTCGGCGTTCTGGCAGATGTTGCCACCGGTGCGCCCATCATGCTTTCCGAACTTACGCTGACCACCGCGATTCGCACGGCAGCTATGTCCTCACTTGCCGCGCGCACGTTGGCGAGGCCCGGGTGCCGCACGATGGCTCTCATAGGCAACGGGGCTCAAAGTGAGTTTCAGGCAATGGCCTTTCGGCACTTGTTGAACATTCAGAGCATCCGACTCTACGATGTCGACAAGGCCGCAACCAACAAGCTCCTCTCGAACCTTGAAGGCTTTGGATTGGACCTCGTGGTCTGTAATAGCGCAGCGGAAGCTGCACTGGGTGCGGACATCATCACCACCGTGACGGCAGACAAGACGAATGCAACAATCATCTCGCCGGAGATGGTCACGCCTGGCGTCCATATCAATGCGGTCGGCGGTGACTGCCCAGGCAAGACGGAGCTGCATCGAGGCGTCCTTGAAATGGGTAAGGTCTTCGTCGAGTACGAGCCGCAGTCTCGTATCGAGGGTGACATCCAACAGATGGCTGCAGATTTCCCTGTGACAGAGCTTTGGCGGGTTCTGACGGGCCACGTGCCGGCGCGCCATAGCGCGAGCCAGATAACCATCTTCGACTCGGTTGGGTTCGCGCTCGAAGACTACTCCGCATTGACCTTCCTGTATGAGAAAGCTCGCTCGTACGGCTTCGGACGGGATTTGGCCTTGATTCCCGCTCTGAACGACCCGAAGAATCTTTTCGGCGCGCTGGAGCTGGCAAGCATCGCGCCGGAACCGTCGCTGGTCGACTGAAGCAGGCATACTGCGTTCGTGCCGCCGCGAAGTGATGTTCCCGGTTGGTACGAAGCACGCCTTCGAGCGCTGCAAATTGTGCACGAAGTTGCTCGGCCCGCTCGCAAAGCATAGAAAAAGACCCGAGCAAGCGCTCGGGTCAAGGTCTGCTCGCAACATCAGCGGACGAATGAAGACTTCGGGCTGAGAACTTGTGGCGAATCGCTACGAGCGCGCCAGCTTGGTTCTGAAGGCGAACCTGCGGCCAGAATGATGTCGCCAACATAACCAGAAGTGGTCGGATTAGGGGCATAGGAATTTGGCTGCCAGCAGGAGATTCCAGACCGCATACTGTGCTCCATAGCCATATGGGAGGTTGTTTGCGAAGTTCGTGTCTTTGCTGAAGCTATAGGTGCCACCAAATTGAAGTCCACCGAATATCGGACTGGTGTACTTATGTTGCTTACGCGGAGGGTGTTAATAACTATCTGAACGTCTTCAAAAGGATGCTGGTCTCCGTATGGCGGATGCCTTTAGTCAGCCTTATCCGCTCTAATACTTTTGAGAGTTCGGCCGGCGAGCTTGCCCGTAGCTCTGCAAGCAAATCCCACCGACCATTGGTGTCGTGAAGCGCAACGGCGGCAGGCTCTCCGAGCAGGCTTGCGATGACCTCTTGCGTGCGATTTCCGTCTACCTGTACGCCCATCCAGGCACGAATCCGTGTGTCGTCATCTTCGGGACGCAGCTTGAGCGTGTAGCCAACAATGACTTGCTCATCCTCAAGTTTGCGTAGCCTTGCCGTCACGGTACCGCGGGCAACGCCTAACTTGGACGCGAGCGTTGCGATACTGAGCCGCGCGTCTTGGCGTAATAAAGCAATCAATTTCGTGTCGATGTCGTCCATGATGCGCGGCAGGGCTTCAATTTTTTTGACGTCATTCAGCTAAGTAGCCGGCAGGGGAGAAGAACTGCTGTCAAAGGTCTACGAAGGGCAATCACATCGAGCTCGTTAGAGAGTCACCATTTGTTTCGACAACCAGCAGTCTTGCTCTGAGACCAAGCTTAGCCTTCGGGTTACTTCAGGCTTCCGGAAAGGAATTGCCGCAGCCGCTCACTTCGAGGGGAGTTGAGCACTTCTTCGGGAGGGCCTTGCTCCTCTGTACGACCCTGATGTAGAAACATGACATGATTCGACACGTTCCGTGCGAATCCCATTTCATGCGTAACTACAATCATGGTCCGGCCTTCTTCGGCGAGCTTCTGCATCACTTTTAGCACTTCGCCGACGAGTTCCGGGTCCAGAGCGGACGTAGGTTCGTCGAACAGCATGACGTCGGGATTCATCGCCAACGCACGTGCGATGGCAACCCGCTGCTGCTGGCCGCCGGACAGATGCGACGGATATTGCTTCTCGACACGGGGAGGCAAGCCGACTTTTTCAAGGTATTCGCGGGCTCGCTCTTCTGCCTCTTTTCGGCTGAGGCCGAGCACGTGTGTCGGAGCTTCAATGATGTTCTCGAGAACGTTCATGTGAGCCCACAGATTGAAGTGCTGAAACACCATCGACAGCTTCGTCCGCATACGCTGAAGTTGTTTGGGCTCAACGACTACCAAATCGCCTGTCTTGTCTTTCTTCGTTCGAATTTCTTCGCCATCGAGGAAGATTTGCCCCGATTTCGGGCGCTCGAGATAGTTGATGCAACGCAGAAACGTGCTCTTGCCGGAGCCGGACGCGCCGATGATGCTAATCACGTCACCCTTTTTTGCGGTGAGCGACACGCCCTTCAATACCTCGTTATCGCCGAAGCTCTTGTGGATGTCTTGGACTGCGAGCTTGCAGCTCATTGCCTGAGTTGTCTTCATTAACATGCTGTTCCTTCTAAATCGCTGGTCCGTCGTTTGCCCACCAGACAGGACAATGGGGTTGTTTAGTGGGGCCGAACCGCCAGATATGCCAGCCAGCGTTGCTCGGCTTGTCGGAAGAGTGCGACCAACGCAAATGAAACTGCGAGATAGAGCAACGCAGCAATCCCGAAAGACTGAAAGGACTGGTATGTCGCAGCATTGGCGTCGCGGGCGACCTTGAGGATGTCGGGCACTGTTGCGGTGAAAGCGACTGACGTAGCATGAAGCATCAGAATCACTTCGTTGCCATACTGCGGCAAGGAACGACGCAAGGCCGATGGAATGACAATTCGTCGATACATCGTGAACCAGCTCATTCCGTAGGCGCGCGCCGCTTCGATTTCGCCATGATTGGTCGTTCGCATCGCTCCCGCAAATATCTCAGTCGTGTAGGCGCACGTGTTGAGCGCAAATGCGATGATTGAGCAGTAGTAGCCGCTTCTGAAAACGGCACTCAACACTTCGGTCGAACGGACAAACTCGAATCCGTAAAGACCGGTGTAGATGAGCAGGAGTTGCACGTAAAGCGGAGTGCCCCGGAATACATAGGTGTAACACCAGACCGCTACGCTCAGAAACTTGTTCTTGGATATACGGGCTACCGCAAGTGGGACAGCCAGGATAAAGCCAATGAACAGCGACGCGTCGAGCAACCAGAGGGTGACCGCAAGGCCTGAAAACCCCTGTCCATCCCAATAAAGGAAGGCGCGCCAGAATTGGTTGAGAATATCAATCACGAATTACAGCTCCGCGTGCCGTACGCCGGACGAGTAATGCTTTGCCAGCCAAGCCAAGACGAGGTTCGAGAAGGTCGTAATAACCAAGTAGATGAAGGCTGCGCACAAGATGAAGAAGAACATTTTGAACGTACTCTTGCCCGCGTCTTGGGCCGCCTTCACGATGTCCGCCAGTCCGATGATGGAGACAAGCGCCGTCGCTTTAACGAGAACTTGCCAGTTGTTCCCAATTCCAGGAATCGCGAAGCGCATCATTTGCGGAAATAAAATCCGCCTGAATACAAGGGTGCCGTTCATCCCATAGGCCGCGCCGGCTTCGAGCTGACCGCGCGGAACTGACAGGAATGCTCCCCGGAACGTCTCGGTAAAGTAAGCACCGTAAATGAAGCCAAGCGTTAGAACCCCGGCAACGAACGGGTCGATATCAAATTGAGGCAGTCCCACCGCATCGGTCAAATTATTGATTCCGATTTGGATGCTGTAAAACAGCAGCAGCATTAAGACCAAGTCCGGAACCGAGCGGATAAGCGTCGTATAGCACCTACCAAGTTCCCGAAGGGGACGATTGAATGAGAGTTTTGCGGTTGCGCCCAACAGTCCGAGGACGATTGCGGTGGCAAGCGACAAGAGAGACAGCTCAATAGTTCTAATTGTGCCCGCGAGTAATAGCGGGCCGAATCCATACAGGAACACACTCGTCTCCGTGTTTAGTTTTGTATTGCGTGAGGACGTTACTTCGCGTCGAACCGACCAGGTTTGCGCATTCAGCCTGACCCGACCTCACATTCGATGCTTTTGTGGCGCGCGAAGGCCATCGACCGTAGGACATCTCTGATACCCGCGCTCGCCACTATTTGGTATGTATCTTTTGCGCCCGTGGTCGGCGCTGTAGACAACTATCTGGCGGGGCGGCGCATGATGCGCCAGCCCCGAAGCTGCGATGCCCCGTTGTGAATCGACTTACCCGACTCAGCTACCGTAGATGTTGAAGTTGAAATACTTCTTCGCAATCTTGTCGTATGTGCCGTCTTTTCTCAGGCTATCGATAGCGCCGTTGATAGCGTCGCGGAGCGCCGTGTCGTCCTTTCTGACGCCGATGCTAACGCCCGGGCCAAAGATGGAGTCGTCTTTGATAGCGGGACCTTGCGCAAAGACGAAGTCCTTGCCCGGAGGGGTCTTCAGGAAGCCTGCATCTGCTTGAGGAGCAAAGGCCATGGCCGCGTCGATACGACCTGCGATGAGGTCAGGCCAGATGAGGTCCTGCGTTTGGTAAGGCACAATGTCGACACCATTCCCGCCCCAATATTTACGAGCGTAGGTCTCTTGAGTGCTGCCCTGCAGTACACCAACTCGCTTGCCCTTGAGCGACTCAGCTGTAGCCACCAGCGGAGAGCCCTTTTTGACAACCAGCGCCTCGATGGGCGCGTAGAGCTTGCTCGTGAAGTCAATCACCTTGAGTCGTTGCTCGTTCTTCGACATCGAGGAATTGATTGCATCGAACTTGCGCGCCTGCAGAGCCGGAATCATGCCGTCAAAGGAGTTCTTGCGTATTTCGGACGAACGTGACCGGCCGTTTCGGGATGGTGACCGGCGATTTCGGCAACGTGACCGGGCATTTCGGGAACGTGACCGAGCGGACCGGAAGGCAGGATTGGCGTTGCGCATGACATCAACCACGCGGGCTATGCTCGCCGGCTTTTGCCGGAGAGAGCATGCCCGCGCACCGGATGAACATGCGCATGATCAAGGACGTTTTACGACTTAAATTCGACGGCGGCTTCTCGCACGATCGGATCGCCGCATCACTGGGCATATCCAAGGGCGTGGTCACGAAGTACATCGGACTAGCCGGTGCCGCCGGGTTGGACTGGGCAAGCGCCTGCGATATGGATGAAGGCGAGCTCGAGCGGCGGCTTCTCGGCAAACCCACCGGGCCGGCAGGCTACGCCCAGCCCGACTACGGACGCATCCATCAGGAGCTGCGTCGCAAGGGCATGACGCTGACGTTGCTGTGGGAGGAGTACCAGGCCGAGTTCGCGGACCGGCAGACCTACCGCTATACGCAGTTCTGCGAGCACTACAAGGCGTTCACGAAACGCCTGAAGCGCTCGATGCGTCAGATTCACCGCGCCGGCGAGAAGCTGTTTGTCGACTTCGCCGGCCCCACGTTGCCGCTGACGACTGGACGCCGCGCGCACATCTTCGTGGCGGCCATGGGCGCATCGAGCTACACATTCGCCTGTGCGACGCCGGCCGAAACGATGGAGGACTGGCTGGGCGGCATTGGTCGCGCGCTGACCTTCTATGGCGGCGTGCCGCAGTTGATCGTGCCGGATAACCCGCGCGCGATGATTGCCGATCCCGATCGCTATGAACCTCGCGCCGGCGACACCGTGCTGGACTTTGCACGTCACTACGGCACGTCATTCCTTCCTGCACGCGTATATCGTCCGCAGGACAAACCGAAGGTAGAGGTTGCGGTCCAGGTCGTCGAACGCTGGATCATGGCGCGCCTGCGTCATCACCGGTTTGAGTCGGTCCACTCGGTCAATGAGGCGATCCGCCCGCTGCTCAAGAACCTGAATGAGAGGCCGTTCCAGAAGCTGCCGGGATGTCGCGCCAGCGCATTCGCCCAGCTGGACGCGCCGGCACTGCAGCCGTTGCCGGCACAGCCTTATGAGCTCGCGCGCTTCAAGACAGTGACGGTTCACATCGACTATCACGTCGAGATCAACAAACACCGCTACAGCGTGCCGCACGCGCTGGTCGGTCTCAAGCTCGATGCGCGCATCACGGCGGGCGCTGTCGAACTGCTGCATCGCGGTCGCCGTGTCGCCAGCCACGCACGCAACGAGCGCGCAGGCGGCTACACCACCGTCGTCGAGCACATGCCGGCGGCGCACCGCGCTCATCTGGAATGGACGCCGCAGCGGCTGATTCATTGGGGACAGCAGATCGGCGCGGCAACCGGCGTGCTTGTTACCCGGCTGCTGCAGGAGCAACGTCATCCGGAACACGGCTATCGGGCGTGCCTCGGATTGCTCTCGCTCTCACGTCGCTATGGCCGCGAACGTCTCGAAGCCGCCTGTGCGCTAGCACTGGAGCTGGGCGTGCACCGTTACCGCCACGTGCGCGACATCCTGATCAACAACCGTGACCGCGCTGCAGTGGCAACGCCTGCCGACTGGATCAGCCCGAGCCACGCGCATGTACGCGGCCCCAGCTACTACCAATAAAGAAGACCCACCATGATGATGCAACAGACACTGACGCAACTGCGCACCCTGAAGCTGGACGGTTTCGCTGACGGCCTGGAAGAACAACTGACGCAGCCCGGTGCGGCCAGCCTGAGCTTCGAGGAACGCCTGTCACTGCTGGTCGACCGGGAAGCCAGCTGGCGTGATGATCGCCGTCGTACCCGATTGCTCAAGCAGGCGCGCCTCAAGTATCCGCAAGCCGCCATTGAAGATCTCGACACGCGCGCTGGTCGTGGCGTCGATCCGCGCTCACTCACGAGTCTCGCGCTCGGTGACTGGGTCGAAGCCGGCTACAGCCTGCTCATCAGCGGTCCAACCGGCGCTGGGAAATCGTGGCTCGCTTGCGCCCTGGCCCAATACGCTTGCCGGCGCGGGCATTCGGCCTTGTATCTGCGCGTGCCGCGACTTGGCGAGGAGCTTCGCGTTCTGCACGGCAATGGCGGCTTCACAAAATGGCTGCTGCAGGTCGCCCGCGTTGACGTGCTCCTGCTGGACGATTGGGGAATGGCTCCCCTCGACGCGATGGTCCGAAACGATCTGCTCGAAATGATCGATGACCGCTCGGCGGGAAAGGCGACCATCATCACCAGCCAGTTACCGATTGAGCACTGGCATGGATGGATCGGCGACGAGACCATCGCCGACGCAATGCTCGACCGTCTCATGCAGCGTCATCACCGGATCACGCTCACCGGTGAATCCCTCAGAAAGGCATCCCCAAAACCCAGCGTCCTGGAGCCCGAACTCGACCAGAACTAACAAGAAAATCTACAATCAACACCGCGCAACGCCCAACCCCGCCGAATCGGTCACGTTCCCGAAATCGGCGGTCACGTTCGCCGAAATACGCAAGTTCTCGACCCACACGCATTTCGCGTTGAGCTTGGCACAGATTGCATTCCCAAGGTCGATGTCGAATCCCTCCAATTCGCCGCTCGGCGTCTTGGATTCGAACGGAGGGTACGAACTATCGACACCAAAGCGGATTTGCTTGACGGTATCTGCTGCCGCTGCCAACGGCACGCAGGCAACGCACAACGCGGCAATAATCATCTTCAACTTCATTGCAAAACTCCTGTTTGCGACTGGCAGGAGCGTCCGTAAATCGAACGTTCGCCTGTTGCCTGTTATTGACTGATTAGGAGCGACGTTTGTCGCGCTTCGTACGCAGCCTCCGTTGGCGCTAGACATCCGTCGGCGCCCCGCCGACTTCACAGGGCGTGTTGGTTGTCAACGCTTAGGCGAATGATGCGTGGGTCAAGTCAATCGCGTCCAATGCGAATAAATCGACAGGTTATGCAAAAATGAGATAGGGTCGACCGGCAGACGAGCGAGCGGAAGAACAGACAGCTTGGCGGCGATTGCACGCACCAATGAGGCGAGTGTCTGCAGCGTAGATGCAGGTGGGTTGCGATTGATTGGTAATCGACAGCACCGCGGCGCGCGTCGAGCCGTGCCTGGCGACAGTGCTTGCCAGAGCGAGCTGCCCCGCAGCCAGTCCCGAGACGCCAGAATCCACCGATACAGCGTCTGCTATGTCGGACGTAATAGCACGCGCTATTCGACTAGCTGTGCGAAGAGGTAGCAGTGTGCGGTAGCGCCGCGTGCCGATAGGAAGAGCTACTTCTGCCACCCGGCGATTTCTCGCTCGAACTGGTCCCGCAACAGTCCGACGAACTGTTCAGCCAGCTGCGACATTGAGCTATGGGGCGGATATAAGAGGAAATTGGGATAGTGGACGGATGGGGAGAAAGGCAGGATTTTGACTCCTTGCCCCACGAAATCCGAGGCTACCAACGGATGGGCTAACGTCACGCCCAGCCCTACCTTGACCATTTCGCAGCAGCTGGCACTGTATTGTGCTTCGAGCGACATGTTGCGTGAGACGCCCTCCCGTTCAAACAGCCGGTCGGTCTCTTCTCTCGAGCCGTCGCCATGCACCAGTGAGATGTATTCCTCTCCCTGCAGGTCTGTCGCCTTTATTTTGGCTTTCCCGGCGAGTCGATGGTTCTTCGGCAGAATACAAACGACCTCAGAGTCGGGGAGCGCTTCAACCTGGCATGTCGCGGCGGCGGAGACGAAAGCGACGATGCCGATGTCGCAGAACTGTGAAGACACCCACTGCTCAACCGTATTAGAGGTGTTCGTATGAATCGAGACCGTGACATCGGGTCGAGACTGCTTGAATCGCTGAACCACGCGTGGCAGGAAGCTGAGTCCGATTCCTGGGATTGACGCGATGCGCAGCCGGCCGCTGCCAAGGTTGCGGATGGTGTCTGCAGCATAGGTGAGGCTTTTCAGGCCGACGAAGGCTCGCTCTACTTCTTTGAACAACGCCTTCGCCTCGGGCTTCGGGATGAGGCGTCCGCCCGTGCGCTCAAACAGGACCAGCCGAGTGTCGATTTCGAGCTGACTTATGAGGCGACTGACGTTCGATTGAGATGTGTGCAACTCTTGGGCGGCCCCAGTGGTCGACCCTGCCTGCATCACCGCACGGAAAGCTTCAATCTGGCGCAGTTTCATCTCACCTATCTCATTTTGGCATAGACACCGATTGTATTCGCATTTGACCGCATAAACGTGTCGGCTCAAGATTCGTAGCAACACAGAACAACTCTCGGCGGCAGTTGCCGGTACTGATTGGTTCTGAGGCCAAGTCCGCCAATCCCCGATAACTGCAGTTGGATTGTGGCTGGTGGGCTTGCCCTTTGCATGCATGCGCAAGCGCACAAATCCACCGGGGCCCGGCGAACTCTCCACGCCATGGTAGATAGGTTAGTGGCGGGCTGAAGTAATGCGGCCTGCACTCTGAGAATGCGGTAATGACAACACGTGAAATATCAAAGTTCTACGACACAGTCGTCATCGGTGGTGGGCTGGTTGGGTCTGCCGTTGCTTTCGGAATTGCGCGAGAAGGCGCAAAAGTCCTTGTAATCGATGAAGGGGATGATGCCTTCGGCGCCTCCGTTGGCAACTTCGGCTTGGTTTGGGTCCAAGGTAAAGGCGTCGGAAGGCCTAGCTACACCTCATGGACACGCGCATCCGCAGCGCTCTGGCCGTCTTTTGCCGCTACGTTGCTCGCAGAGACTGAAGTGGACACACAACTACTTCAGCAGGGAGGCTTCGATTTGTGCTTCTCCGACGAAGAGCTCGAGGAGCGCGCAAGCCAGCTTTCGCAGATTGCTGACGAGTCAGATGGCGACTATCCCTTCGAAGTCTTGCAGCCGGCTGAACTTGCTGCGCGGCTTCCGGGTGTTGGAAAGTCTGTCGCCGGAGCGACCTATTCGCCGATGGACGGCCATGTCAATCCTCTCAAGCTTCTGCTTGCCTTGCGCCGAGGGTTTGCCAATCGTAACGGGGATTTGGTCAACTCTGAGCGCGTGCAACGCATCGAGCCGCAGGCCGGTGGATTCGTCGTGCATGGAAAACGTGGTCGATGGACGACGGCGCGCGTCATCCTGGCGGCCGGCTTAGGAAACAAAAACCTCGCGCCGATGGTTGGGCTTAACGCCCCCGTCGTCCCCATACGCGGCCAGGTCTTGATAAGCGAGCGCGTCGCGCCGTTCCTTCATCATCCGACGGTGACCGTCCGGCAAACGAATGAAGGAACGGTTCAGTTGGGTGACTCGTTGGAAGACGTGGGCTTCAACAACGGCGTGACGACCAACGTCATCTCCGAAATTGCTGCTCGCGGCGTGCGGGCTTTCCCGCTGCTACGTGACGTTCGGCTCGTACGCGCCTGGGGCGCACTTCGTGTGATGACACCAGACGGCTTCCCAATCTATCAAGAGTCTGAAGCGCATCCTGGCGCGTTCAACGTCAGTTGCCACAGCGGGGTCACATTGGCGGCTGCGCACTCCCTGCGCCTTGGCAGCTGGCTCACGGGCGGTGCGATACCTCCCGATTTCCAGGCCTTCTCCGCGGACCGCTTTCTGAAACCTTATGAAGCTTTTGCCCATGTCGACTGATTCACTGTTTGAGCAACTACCGACTTCGCAGGGTCCGACGGTACGCATATCGTTCGACGGCATCGACTATCAGGTACCGGCCGGGTCCAACCTCGCCGCCGCGCTACTGCTGACCGGCGTTCGGCGCTTTCGCAGCACGCCGGTGACGGCCGCCCCACGAGCGCCGTTTTGCATGATGGGCGTTTGCTTCGAGTGTCTTGTTGAAGTCGACGGAATGCCAAATACCCAGAGCTGCCTCGAGCCCGTTCAGGAAGGGATGGTCGTTCGTTCTCAACAAGGTGCACGCCAGGTTCGTCAGGGAGTCGATGACGATGCACCAGCAGCCCAACTGCGCCAGGAGTAGCGTTTGTGACGCCAGAATCATTTGATGTAGTCGTAATCGGAGCCGGCCCGGCAGGTATGACTACCGCTACGGCTGCAGCGCAGGCGGGATTGAGCGTCGTGCTCTTGGACGAACAAGAGGCGGTCGGCGGTCAGATTTATCGTTCGATTACTCGCACCGACGATAAACGACTGACGCTGCTCGGTCCGGACTACGCGGCTGGGAAGGACATCGCGTTCGCATTTGAATCGAGCAATGTGCGCCATGAGCGTGGTGCACAGGTGTGGCAAGTCAATGCGGACAGAACCGTCGAATACCTGCAGAAGGAACAGACGAAATCGGTGACGGGCAAGCAGATTGTCGTCGCGACCGGCGCGATGGAGCGCCCCTTCCCGATTCCCGGGTGGTCGTTGCCCGGCGTAATGACCGCAGGTGCTGCTCAAATTCTGTTGAAAGCCTCCGGGACGGTTCCTCGGCAGCCGGTCGTATTGGCAGGTTGCGGGCCGCTTCTGTATCTGCTGGCTTCGCAGTACCTTCGGGCAAAGGCGCCCATCAAGGCGCTCGTCGAAACAACGACTCTCTCCGACAAGCGCCGAGCAGCGAAGCACGTAGTAGGTGCGTTGTTTGGTTGGAGAGACCTTGCGAAGGGCGTTGGCTTGCTGCGCGTGCTGCGCCAGGCTCGCGTGCCGGTGTATCACGGTGCAAAAGACCTTCGTGTCGATGGAGCATCCGTCGCAGAGGCGCTCTCGTTCACCGCAAACAATCAGAGCCATCGGGTTGATGCAAGCTTGATTCTTCTGCATCAGGGCGTCGTTCCGAACACCCAGGCTTCCTGGTCGATTCGAGCGGAGCATCGCTGGGACGATGTACAGCTTTGCTGGGTCCCCAAACGGAGCGATGTTTTCGAGCTCGACGTCCCCGAGTTCTTCGTCGTCGGGGATGGCGGTGGCATTGCCGGCGCCAAAGCTGCGGCGACCCAGGGAGAGATTTGCGGCCTCGAGATTGCGCGGCGCCACGGAAAGATTCGCGACACCGAGTTCTCGCGGCTTGCTGCAAAGTTGCGCGCGCGCCTTTCGCAGCAGCTTTCCATCCGGCCGTTCCTCGACTCGCTCTATCGACCGAGCGACGCGACTCGGGTGCCGACGGACGACGGCGTATTGGTGTGTCGATGCGAAGAGGTGACGGCTGGAGAAATCCGACGTTCCGTCGCTCTTGGATGCGTGGGGCCAAACCAGATTAAAGCGTTCAATCGTTGTGGGATGGGCCCCTGCCAAGGACGCATGTGCGGGCTAACGGTCGCAGAGGTCATCGCGGACGAGCGAAAGGTCTCTCCCGCAGAAGTCGGCTATTACCGCATTCGACCTCCAATCAAGCCAATCACACTGGGCCAGTTGGCCGGTATCTTCCATAACGTCGATTGAGGAAACACAGATGCAGACTGAAATTAAGCGGCACGTGACCAATGCCCGGATGAGCCGAGCGGTGGAGTTCGGCAACTTGGTGTTCGTGGGTGGTCAAACCTCCGATAACGACGATTCGGACATTCGAACCCAGACCCGAGGTGCGCTCGCAAAAATCGACAAGTATCTCGAGATGGTCGGCACGGACAAGTCGCGAATCCTTTCTGCCCAAATCTGGCTCTCCGACATCGACGCAGACTTCGACGCGATGAACGAAGTCTGGGACGCGTGGGTTGAGAAGGATTGCGGCCCGGCACGTGCGACTGTTGAAGCGAAACTCGCCGGCCCCTTGTTGCGAGTCGAGATTGCGGTCGTCGCGGCGAAATAAGGCGATGTGCATTCAGGCGGAATCCGGACGTCATCGCGGAAGTCCTGCTGAGGGCTGAGGGCGCTTGCGAGGGATGTGGGCAGGCGGCACCGTTTCAGCGCGCAGACGGAAGGCCGTACCTCGAGGTGCATCATCGCCAACGGTTGGCGGACGGCGGCGACGACAGCATCGAGAATGTGATGGCCTTATGTCCGAACTGTCATCGCGAACGGCACTTCGGCATCAACTGCACAACCAGTTGATGCTTAACGTACATCAGTGCCAGAGAGCAAGCACCAACTGGGAACTGCTCGACTCGCGTATGGGCTTCACTCTCGCGCCTATGTTGATGCACAGCCCGACATTGTGGAGGCGGCCACACTCTGACGGAGGGAGGTGACGATGCAATAACCGTCGTTGCGGAGTTCGACGACTCGCGCCTAAGGGGCGATGATGTCGAAATCCCGCCTAGCCTCCAGTGTTGTAATTCCCGCGCACAGCCTCTTTGAATCAAGCAAGCGCACACGCCGATGCTCAGCGGTGTTGTCTGGCCAGTTGGCGATTGCGGTCGAACGTACGGACGTAGCATGCTCTCGAGGATGGCGTACTGAGCTGTCAAGTCGGCGGGATTCGGATTGGGCCGGTCAAGACGAAGCAGACGGGAGCGAACACGAAATCAGATGACGCTTCTTGTAGCTGACGAGAGGTTGCCGGGCCAACTCCCTATTTATTTCCGCGCCTTGGTTCAGTTTGGGTTGCTCCTCCACGTACAGATTTGTTGCGATTTCCGGAGCAGTCTGCAACTTGGTTCTTGCCTTTTCAGGCTTTCGCGAAACGCCGACGTCGTCCAGCACCCGAAGCGCTTCGACCTCGGACATCCCTAACGCCATCATCAGTGACGACGACTGGAGATACCGTCGTTCGTCGAGTGTCTTGGCATCGAGCTCTGCATCCCAGAACGTCTCGTATTCATCGTCGCTCAGTTTGAAGGCGCAGAAATCCTTCCAGTTGAAGAATCCATAAATTTTGGCTAGAAGGTCCAGACAAAACGTATGTGTGACCAAATCTTGACCGATGCGTTTCCTCAACTTCTTTGCCTTCCCCTTAAACCAATCGATAGATGGGGCGAAGACTATCTCATCCTTGCTTTCATACATCGAGACTCTCCTAAGAAGTGCATATCACTAGCCGTGCGACATGGCTTCTGACGACGAAGCCCAACTCACTTTAGAACTGCCATTAAAGACTGGGTGGGCCATAAAGCCCCAACGAGAGCGGGCATCGCTCAATACTTCAGTTGCTCGTCTAGGGCGCTAAAGAGTGCGGCCAAGGCGTCGGTTCGTTCGAGGTCGTGCCAAGTGCGCAGCAACCTATGCGTCTGTGGTTCGTCCTTGGATTCGTGCGGAATACTCGAGCTCACGATTTGCATCCTGCAGGAGGTGCATTCGTGTGCCCTGAATGGCACGTCAGTCTTTGTCATACAATTGCCCGTTTTCACGGTTCGCAGTGTCACCGAGGGTCGTTGCGTGTCCGCATCTCCCCCTTTGGGAAACGGAGCAAGATATGCATCTTTGAGGTCCTCCAACCGGATGCAATGACTGAGCAGCGCGAAGTACCGCGCGGTCATCCAAGGATTGGTATGCTCAAGTAGCGCAGCAAGCGCTTGTTGCCGTCTCTCCCGAATCATCCCCATCGCTAGCTCCTCAATTCAATATGACGCACGCTTATGCCTAGGAGGCCACATAGCCCAATACTCCTCGACATAGTCAGCATAAACTTCAAAGTTAGCTTAGCTGGTTAGCGCAGAGAAATCAAAGAAAATTCGGGAGCAGAAAGTACCTCACAAACGAGTCGGTGAAGTCAATTCTGGCACGTAAATTGTCCTAATTATTTTATGTTATACATCGATTGAAATTGTGGGTGATGGTACGTATAGCGTGAATATATATCTATCGGATAAAGAATGTAAATTTCATGGTATAGCAATTATCATAAGGATAACGAATATAAAATTGTATTGGTCAGGTAGATAGTACCGTTGATGGAAATTCGTGCATCGGAGGCGAGTTGCAAGTCCTATAGCATCAAATGCTGAATTGACCTTCGTGAATGAAATCCTTGTCGATGACGCGGGAAGAGTTGCTTCACGTTGGATATGTCCAACATCACTCCGGAGTCGTCAGAGTGATAAAGATACGGTCTGAACTGAGTCGACCATACCCTTGAATAAGGACAGAGCTTTTGCTAGATTGGTGACAGGACGCAATGTCCATAGGTTGTTCTCGCATCCGAAGACGTGACTGCCCGTTATAAAGTAAGCCCGGTCTGGCTATTTATGAGAGGGGTACGTCGGAGAGAATGCGATGCAGCGTGAAGTCATGGAGTTGGATTTCCCCAAGAGGACAAGATTCGAACGGTTCTTCTCAGAACAATACTTCATAAGTGAGGTTCCGTCGTATCCTTGTCGCTGCTCAAGCAGCGCACGCTCGCACGGCTCGTTGCTGACATTCCCGCACGACTGCCCCGATTCAATCCAACATTCATCCATCATTCCTTTTGACGCTTGTGGATTTGCACTGATTCCATCGGATTCTCTCTGTTGGAGCGCTCCGGCTTCATCTACATGCGCACCGACCGGTTGTAGCGGACGACCCATCGCCTACGTCGAAGGAGTCAACCATGGCGTGGCTTGATTGCATCCAACACGAATTTCAGGAGGCGACGCTTGACGAGTGTGGTCGGCTGGTCTGGACGAAGTCGCCTGATAAGAAGCCTGTTGAGCGGCTACCACAAATCTTTTGGGCAGACCACAGTCCTTGGGATGAGGCAAACGCCTGGAGCACGGAAAGGACAGCCTCGTCTGCGGTCGACGCAGAAACCGTCAGGCGCGAAATGAAACACCTGTATCGATACGCGAACTGGCTTGAGAGCAAGGGACTTGATTGGCGGCACTTCCCTGTACGCCAGGCAGAACAGGTACTCCGAATATTCAGAAAACATCTGGTCGATGAGCGCAAAGCCGGCAGGCTACGGGGTAGTACGGTATCGAATTGCATGAATGCAGTTATCCGCTTCTATCGATTCGCAAACTTGCACAATCTTGTCGGCAATACTGTCCCAATGTGGCATGACCGCCACATCGCTATTCCGATTGCTGATTCGTGTGGTTTCAGGCGAGCCGTGCTTAGGATGAGTAGCGACCTGTCAATTCCCTATCGCAGAGTAGTGGGCGACCAACTCGAGGACGGTCTTTTACCCCTTCTTTCCGAGGACATGAATCGGCTGCTCAGGTACACCGCAGAGCATGAAACTGAGGAGCTGCATCTAATGCTTTGCCACGGGTTCTTCACCGGTGCACGAGTCGGTACGAACGTCACTTTGACCGTTACTGGGCTTGAAATTGCGCGAGAAGACCCGTTCATGCCTGGCGTATTCCTGCTTGCCGTTGGGCCGGGGACAGGGATAGCAACGAAGGGCTCGGTCTCAGGCAATCTCTGGGTGCCCAAAGTGGTTTTGGATGACCTGAAGCGGTATGCGACGTCGACGAAGCGTTTGATGAGGGAAACAAGGGCGCTTCCGAAGCATAAGAATTTACTTTTCCTGACGCGGAGCGGTCGGCCATACACCGTCGCAACCGTAGACCGACTCGTCCTTGATATGAGAGCACGTGCGGTCATGGCCGAAATGCGCTTCATGGAGCAATTTAAATTTCATCAGTCGCGGGCAACGTTTGGCACATGGTTTCTTGACATCCT
This sequence comes from Cupriavidus basilensis, assembly GCF_000832305.1. Taxonomy (NCBI): domain Bacteria; kingdom Pseudomonadati; phylum Pseudomonadota; class Betaproteobacteria; order Burkholderiales; family Burkholderiaceae; genus Cupriavidus; species Cupriavidus basilensis. The sequence goes on along the minus strand of NZ_CP010537.1, from coordinate 2,007,767 downwards.
GCTCAAGAGCGGCGCAAGCACGACTGAAGCAGTTGGTGTCCTTCGAGATGCCATGCTTCATAAGCACGAGCAGACAAGCCTTCGATACGTGAAGTTCCGCGAGAAAACCCGGGTGAAACAGGAGGTCTCAGCTGCATTCAGCGCAGCATTTACCGGAATCCGACGTAGGAATTGGAACCACGTTCAAGCGTAACGGCCTAGTCTATGCGAATCGATGAAGTGCTATTTGATTTTAGCTTTCCCAGTGTCCATTTTGGAGACCAGGAAACACCATGGAACCTGCATATCCTCCTCTATGAAGGTGGGGCGCAGGCGCGGACTGACTGTGTCGAGGAGATGATAGCCAGTGGAGCGCTTGGAAAGCCGAAACTTGAACGCTTGGAGCTAGTACGTGCATTACACGAGCAAATCAACTTAGAACTGGAGGGAGGAGGCTCGAGAGAATACGCTGACAAGCAGATTCTGAACTTGAGATATTTTTTCAGATTTGCCGAGAGCAAGCGTCATCCTTTGACCATGGAGGCGGTTACCGGAACCTTCTGCGCTTGGGCTGATTTGTTGCTGTACAGGACACGCAATGGAAGACGGCCTCCACCGGGCATACGCAACTCCGATAGCTATCGCATCTCGATGGGTACGGCATATGGATATGCCTCAGCAGTGGGAAATTTGCTGGATAAGATTTTCGACCGGCATACCTCCGCAATGGACCTAACGCGACTGGAGCGGAAAGGTCATCGAAAATCCGCAGTTGGCATCCGCGCTGAAAAGCAGAATCTGAGCGACACTTTTGCTTTTGGGCACTTGCTACAGGATATTTGCGATGGTCTGCCTCTTCAGACCGTTCTAAAGGCTCCCCTACCTGTCAAAATTGCGCTGAGGAGCGGGAAGTCGATAAAAAGAATGGGTCACTACACAGGTCTCCGCGAGATTGCGCAGGAGACAAGGCTAGGGGAGCGATACCCTCTTGCAAACTTGAGGATAGAAGCTGAACTACACATGTTCATCGGCCAGACGGGGATGAATTTGACTCCAGCCGTTGACCTCAAGCTACGTCGGTTCTCATACAGTAGCTACCTTAACGGTTATCAGGTGAAGGAATATAAAGCTCGGCGCGGGGGTGACGTCTTATTTGAAATATTCGCGGAGTACAGACCTCATTTTGAGCGCTATCTCGAGTGGCGAAGAAAAATTTTTCCTCGTTCAAAGCTTCTTTTCCCTTTTATTGGGATGAAGGGAAGCCGGCTAGGGGTGAGTTCCAGCGGACACCGTCTACGGAAAATCTGCAGGGAGCAGGGAATTGCCTTTGTCTCGCCACTCATATTGCGGAACACTCGAATCAACTGGCTGCTTCGTGAGACTGCCAATCCGGAGCTAACCGCAGAAATGGCGCAGCATTTGAAGGGGACCTTGCTTAGCGTCTACAAACGGCCAAGCGTTCAGACGGCCATCGTTGAGTCGGCAAAGTTTTGGTCGAAAAACGACCCACATTCGGCCCGTACGCAGGCAGTGGCTCCAGGTGGTTGTACGGGCAAACCTAAAGAGATTGAGAGCATTCCAAGAGGGGCGCCGCGACCGGACTGCGATAAGGCGTCTGGATGCCTATGGTGCGTAAACCATCGGGATGTGGATTCGTTTGAGTACGTTTGGTCGCTAGCATCGTTCGGACAACTAAAGCTAATTGAGCTTAGCAAGGCGAGATTGCCCCACGCGGATGAGCCTGAACCCCCGTCTAAGTTAGCTCGAGACAGAATTCTGGAGAAGTTGAGGTGGTTTGAACGGTCAAACGATGCGAGGCGGAGTTGGGTGCACGAAGCACAAGAGCGTATCAATGAGGGTGATTATCACCCGGACTGGCGGCAGGTGCTGCTTGAATTGGAGGGGATGGAATGAATATGCTCGTCACCCAACTTGCTTTGAAAATATCTGGCGACCCTATCTCGCCCGACTGGGCTTGCTATCGTCCACCGCACTGGCCACCACCGGACGATTGGGTAGTCAGCGTAGACTTGAATGGGATACCTGTATCACGATGGCGCGAGCCGAGTTGGGACTACTCTGTACAAGTAGGAAGAAGCTTCGTACTCAAATTTACTGGAGGGCACCATCCTAAAGTACCACCATTGGGCTCAAAAAATGAACAATTGCTGAGGCTGGCGACTACCTGGATAATGTGGGGAAGCCGCGGTAGCCAAAGTTGGAGCTCAATTGATGTCGCGTTCAGTTCTGTGCGTCGCATTGTCGTTCTTTGCGAGCATGAAGGCATTACGGCGGACCAGCTAAGCAAATTCCCTCGATTGTTTCCGAAGGTCATCGGATTATTCCCGAGCAAACATCACAAGAAGCGTGTCCTTGTCCTTCTCGACCGACTTTTTAGAGCGCGAGAAGAGATTGGATTTGTTATATTCGATGAGATAGCGCTTCGTTACTTTTCGCGACATATCAGTGAGTCCGCAGATGACGAGCACGTCCAAACCGCCTACATACCACCTCGAATATGGGTTTACCAAGTTCAGCGACTAAGACTATTTCTCGATGATTTTATCGCACATAAGCGAAAAATAGAGGCCTGCTTTGAATTTTGCGTAAAGGCCTACGAACACAACTTCGGTTCGCTTGAGAATGCAGTCTCAATGGTCAGTCCATCAGATACATACCTTCCTTTTACGAAGCAGAAAAAAGGAGCAGGAAAGTGGACTAAGCGAGAAAGCTATGGTCGCTTCGAAACAACCGCAGAGAACTATGGCATCGCTCCGCTCCTTAAGCGATGGGTAGGTTCGGGGGATAACGAGGACATTGACGTAAGGTCTCTGTCGACATATTTTACGTTGGTTCAAAACGTGGGTCTTGCGTACGTTTTGAACTTTACGTTTCAACGGCTTGAAGAGGCGGCCGGATTGAGGTCGGATTGCTTGCTGTGGGAGGAGAACTCGGTCTTGGGGCGATATTTGATTGTTCGAGGTGAGACCACCAAGACCGACCCCGATAGCGACGCGTGGTGGCCGACAAGTCCCCACGTCGAGGTGGCGATAGAGGCGATTTCGACGGTCGCCAGAATGCGTGTGCGATGCGCTGAAGCAAACCCAGCTGCCTCATGTAGTGACGACGACAAAGCTAACCCATACCTATTCCACGGTTCTTTTGAGCCTTGGTCAACCTCAAGGCGCAACAAACCGTACGCTGTGCGACCGGTTCCTCAATCCTATCAAAGTGTTATCAAAGGATGTCCAGCCTTGTTTGACGACGAAGAGCTGAGGATTACAGAAGAGGATATGAGAATAGCAAAAATGTTTACTCCAAACTTGGAAAAAATGGGGAAATTCACCATTGGTGAAAAATGGCCATTAGCTTGGCACTGTCTCCGCAGGACCGGAGCAGTCAATATGTTCGCGAGTGGACTACTTAGCAACACTTCCATCCAGGTGATTCTGAAACATCTCACTGTGCTTCAAACTCAATACTACGGCGCTAACTACAGCCGCATGCGCCTCAATGGCGAATATGAACAGCTGACTATTGCTGCCCGTTATGAGGTGGTTGCAAAGCAGATTCAAGCTCTAACCAGCGACCGATATGTCTCACCTTTAGGCATGCAGCGAAAGCAAGAGATTGTAGAGCTCGTCAAAGTCAACGAATTCCGCGCTCTTGTAAAGGCTGCTCGCAAGGGAGAAGTGACGTTTCGTGCAACTCGACTTGGAGGGTGCGCAAAGAGAGGCGACTGTGAGTACGGAGGGATTGAATCTGTGTCACCGTGTGCAGGAGGCGATGGAAGGAAGCCTTGCAGGGAGGCATTGTTTGATAGTGAGAAGCGGGAATCTGTGAAGCGTCAGCTTGCCGCCCTCGAACGTGAAATTGAACAAGCTAAGCCGGGCAGTCCAAGAGTACGGAAGCTCGAAATCGAAGCGAACGGCCTGAGGAACTTTCTAAATGTCATCGACGAGTGAAACCGCAGAAGAACGATTCCGTCAAGCCTTTGAACGTCTGAGAGACGGTCATCCTCGGCTGCTTCCGCGCGGCACCGTCGTTAGTCAGAACAATGTGGCTAGGGAGGCTGGTGCTGACCCTTCGGCTCTGAAAAAGAGTCGCTATCCGGTTTTGGTTCGCGAAATTCAGACGTGGGTGGAGATTCATGACCAACTTCGGGAGGTAAAGGCGGAACGCCAACGTCGACGGCGCGAGCGAGAAACCCTTGAAAGCAAAGTCAAGCGGCTCACGATGGAGCGAGATAGTGCGCAATCAAAGCTGGAGAATGCACATCGCGCGGTGCTCGAACTCTTGCAAGAGAATGCGCTGTTGCGAGTCCAAGTTGACGAGTTGCAGCCTCCGCCGACGCCCTTGAGAAGGTAATGCGGTGCATCGCTGTAAGTAGTGTGGGTGTAGCCATTGCAAGCGCAGCGGAGATTGATTCAAACCCAGCGTCGCATCCCGAATCGCGTGACGAGCGCGATTCGCATCGCCTCGAAATCATCAGCACCTAGCCCAATCATGGACATGGACACGACAAAGGACGCCTTTGGTGAGCCATAGGTATGGACATGCTTGCGGGCCAATAAAGTGCTACGAATTCAATGGGTTACGCGATGTCCATGCCGACCTAACTCTGGGGTGCTGCGTAGGTGACTACGCCTGGGCGGAGGACGCTAGCTGGACGCACCGTTTTGCAAGGACATCAGTTGGGTCCACTAGTGCGACGCTCGCGCTTCCGACCGGGAAGCTGTCGGTCTGCGAGAAAACGAGCGGGAGTTCGGTGCAGCCGAGGATCTGGACTTGCGCACCCTTATTTTGGAGGTGCTCGATGGCTGCCCGAAGCGACGCTGCACAGTGCCCCTGCGTGTAGCCAGCCTTCACGCCTGTCGGGCCATAGATTGCCTCCATCACCATCGCCTGGAAGTCGGGCGACGGTGTGATCAGTTCTAGCTGCCCTGCGGCAGCATCGTGATATACCCGACTCTCCACCGTGCCCGACGTCGCAAGAAGTCCAACTTTCGTTCCCTTTCCATACTTGCCGACGATGTGTCCGATGGTTTCCGTCAGCATGTTGACGATCGGAATCGAGAGATGCGGCTGAATCCGCTCAACATACGCATGGGCGGTATTGCAGGGGATCGCAATGGCGTTTGCCCCCTCAGATTCCAGACGTTTGCAGGTTGCGTAGAGTGCAACTGTCGGGTCCGCTTCGTGGCGCAGCAGATTTGCCGTGCGATCCGGGATTTGCGGATTCTGCTCCACGACCATCTTAATGTGATCCTGGTCCTTGGACGCGAGATTGGGTCGCCAGTGATCGGGAAGTTCTCCAGTGCCCTCAGCGTATGAATGCCGTAGTACGCGTCTGCCGGCACCTCGCGGTAGCCAAGCAAGTCATGCTCGCGCCGCGTTCCCTTGAAATCTTGTTGAATAGCCATCGCATTCCTCATCAGTGCGCCTTGTTTGCCAACCGGATTCTAGGAGCGCAATGGAATCCACTTTATGAGGATGTAAATTGAAACTATTCCATACCAGAATAGTTTTGCTTGGAGCGCCACATAGCGCACTTTATGCTGTACTTTGATGATCAGGATTCGCTTATTTCTTGCGTTTTCGGTCCATACATGGGGTTTACGTGGGCGTTCGGCTGCCCACTTGGGTACGTGTGACCCTCAGCGGCAAAGAGGTGCCAAATGCAACTGAAGTGGATCGAAGATCTTTTGGCGATCGAACAGACGCACAGCTTCTCCCGGGCCTCAGAGCTCCGATTTGTTACGCAATCAGCACTTTCTCGACGCGTAAAGTCGCTGGAAGATTGGGTTGGCGTCGAATTGGTAGACCGAGGCACCTACCCGGTCGAATTGACGCCTGCTGGCCGCAGGTTCTGCGAGCAAAGCAAAGAATCCGTCGGTGCCATTACGGAACTGCGTTCGGAACTGCGCCAGGAGGCAAAGATGCCAGGCCGTTCCATCCAGATCGCCGCCGGCCATACGCTCTCGTTGACGTTCTTGCCAAGGTGGTTGAAGCAGTTCCACCAACAAACCGGTGATTTCAATGCGCGAGTCGTCGCAGCGAACGTTCACGATGCCGTCGTCGCATTGGCTGAAGGCAGTTGCGACTTGATGATCGGCTATCACCATCCACTCGTGCCGATCCTGCTCGACCGCGACAAGTTCGCCGGCATCACGTTAGGCCATGAGGATTTCATCCCTGTATCTGCGCCAGACGACCGCGGCAAACCGATCTTTTCGCTGCCGGGCACGACCGACGCTCCGCTCCCGTACCTCGCGTACACGGCCACGACATTCATGGGACGCGTTGTCGATATGATCTTGAACAGCGCCGACGCACCGTACCATCTGCGTAGCTGCTACGAGGCGGACATGGCGATGTTGCTGATGAAGATGGTGGTCGAGCGATACGGCGTTGCGTGGTTACCGGTAAGCGCGGTTGCGGAGGAGATCGCAGCGGGACGCCTCGTCCAGGCGGGCCACGACACCTGGACTGCTCAATTGGAAATCAGGTGCTACCGGGCGATTGCCAACGCCAACCCTACGCTGCAAGACCTGTGGCAGTCATTGGACAATACTTCATCGTGTGAACACGTCGAAGATGATGCTCCAGTCTGAACAAGCGGCGAAGGGAAGGGGAGTCGCTGGGACCTGTTGGCAGAATGCGGGGAAGCAATGACCGCGGAATGGTTGCAAGGGTCATCCGTCGACACAGAACTAGAAAGGCCTACAGAATGCGCGCGTTCGAGATCGAGATCTCAAAGCCAACGAATGCTGACAGCTTCGAAAACATGTGCACGGATGTCTACGGTGTCGTGTTCGACGATCCGACTCCAAAGAGGAACGGCAGATCAGGGCAGAAGCAGGGCGGTGTAGACATTTTCGTTACATCAAGAGCCGGTCGAATTGGCATCCAGTGCAAGCGGTATGTCGATGGCGGGGTGACCACCAAGACAATTGATGATGAGGTTGCCGCGGCCGACGCGGCGGGTTGGAAGATTGTCCGCCTCATAATTGCCACGACAGCTGCAAGCGACACGGCGCTCGTCAAGCACGCACAGGAAGTCAGCGACCTTCGGCAGGCCAATGGCCAATTCTTGGTCGAAGTGGAATCGTGGACCGAGATATGCAACCACATCCAACGATACGACGCATTGCATCCGAAATACTCCCCAAACAGCGCGGGCGGTGCCATTGCGGTGCTACGTGAGCAGGGAGAAAGGACTGGGGCGCAGATCGCTGCCATGCCTGCGACGATGGAAGCAACATTCAAGGCGGCACTATTGCAGATGTTGCCTACAGGTCGGACAGATTCACCGAATGGGCTTGTGACGAGGCAGCTTGACAAGGTGAACGACCTGCTGCGCGGCCTGAAATTTCAGGCTGCGCAGGAGTTGCTTGCCACTCTCGAAACCGAGATCGCGAGCTTCGACAGACATCAGAAGGCGCGCTGGACTCTTCAGAATGGCATTGCACACTGGCAACAGAATCGTGAGGAGGTCGCTGCTGAGTGGTTTCTACGTGCCTATGACCTGTTTTGGGATGACGAGCGCATCGCCGCTAACAAAATCCGAGCGCATATCATCCAGGGAGACCTCAAGCTTGCCAACGCTGAAGGGGCACGCCTGCTAGGCCTATTCCCGCTTTCGCTCCATGTTTGGCTAGCGGCTACCAATGCTCGAATCTGCGAGAACGAGGACTTGACGGAAGCCGAATTGCCGGCGCGCTTCAGAGAAGAAGCAGATGCGCTGCAAATGATGGCCTACGCCTTTTATCGGCAACAGAGCGACTTGGCGGTAACCTACGCACGGCGAGCTTTACGCGCAAAGGATGCAGGCCTTTTCACCCGCAAAGGGGCCGCAGGCATCATCGTTAGCGTCGCAGGAAAGGACGGGATTTCCGCGGACTTCGACGCCTACGCCGAAGATTTGCGTGAGGGTCTCGATGAGGTAATCGCCGCGTTCGAGCCTGCGGCAACAGAACTATGGCGGATCGAAAATAGCCAGCACAGGGCCGAAGCTGCCTCGCACGTGGCGCTTGCCCACATGCTAACCGGCAAGCCTGGCGTGGCGCTCGCCATATGCGAGCGAATCGAAACGGAAATTCCTGAGTATGCCGATAACGTGGCCGCCCTACACATCGGATCCTTGCTCTTCCTCCGCCGGCACGAGGATCTTGTTAAATTTTCCATAGCCCACCTCAATGCGCTGGACGAAGACGGATTGCTCCTTGCGGCCGAAACGGCCGCAAACCGAGGCGAGTCCGAGGCATTTGCTCGCATCACTCACGCATTGCGCGAGCATGCGCCGGACGAGAAACCGGTTGTCAAGCTGCTTGAAATGGTGTGCGCGTGCAACTCCGGCCAATCCGAAAAGGTGGTCAAGGAAGTCAGTGAGACGCCCGCTGATGGCCTTGATCTGATTACACTCAGCGCCTTTGCGGGGCTGATGCTCAATGCCGGCCGTGACAGCGAAGCGCTCCGGTTTGTCGAGGTCATAAAGAAGCGAGTCTCCACCCATTCGAGTTCGCGCGAGCGTCTGATCGTCGCGGATATTTTGATTCGCGCCGATCAGTTCTCCGACGCCGTCGGCCTCTTGGAGTCGGTGGACCCCAGCGGCCGCAGCCTACCAATTCAGACGCGACGACTGCGTGCCCTATTGTTTGGTGGGTACCGGCGAAAGTCAAAAGACCTCCTGGAAAAAGTGCCACCCGAATGGCTTTCAGATGACGCCTTCCGCCGCCTAGCGATGGGCGTCGCACAAGAAGCCAATGACTGGAGCCAGCTCGAACTGCTTGCGAGACTGCATCGCGAGGCCCATCCAGAGCGGGCGGAAGCATGGGTCTTTTGGTACCAAGTTGTTCTTCATACCAGACCACCCGCACAAATCCGAAACGCCTTCAGCGAGGCGCCCGAGCGTCTTACGGGGACCCTGAAGCAGATCGCGCACTTGGCGGCGGCAGAGTTGCAGTATGGCAAGCCAGAGGTCGGGTACGCGCGGCTTTATCGCATGTTCCGCTCGAACATGGACGACGTCAGTGCCGCCTCCTCCTATCTAATGGGAGTTTTGATCGGTCACCGAGCCAGACACGGTAGAACACACTTTCCGGAGGTGAGGCCTGGCTCCATGGTGACGCTTGAGGGCGCGGACAGGAGCATCGTAAAAATCGTGATCGATCCTGCAGGCATGACGGATCTGCCGAAATCTGCGAGATTCCTTGCTGCGGACAGCCCGCTGGCGAAAACGATGCTAGGACTGGCATGCGGCGACACCGTTGACATCGAGGGAACGTTCGATGTTCGCAATTTCACGATTCGTGAGATCAGTGATGCTCATCAAGGACTGGGCGAGTACGCGCACGAACTCTTGTCGAAATCGCTAGAACCCGCGCCTGGTCTGCAGCTCTTCAGCCTGACCGAGAAAGAGGATGGGAACCTGGATGTCTCGCCCATCCATGACCGACTCAAGGCGCAAACGCAACGTAGCAAATCGGTAATGGAGCAATACGCCGAGAGCAAGCTTCCGCTTGGCTTGTGTGCGCAAATGCTCGGCGCCGACGGCATGCAAATGGTCTTCAGTTGGGACCAGCGCAACCCTCCGCTCGCAAGTGGTGTCACCACAGCGCCAGAGCTTGAGGCCGCAAGTGCATTGTTGCTCGACCAATCGTTCCCCGTTGTGATGGACGCGCTCACGCTGGCTGAACTTGTCCGCTTTGGACAGGGTGATCTTCTCTCAGTGTTGCCACGGGTGTATGTTTGCCGGGGGACCTACGATCGATTCAAACAAGCGGAAGTCGAGGCGTTGGATTCTCGCGCAGAGGGACATGCGGCCGATATAGATGGGCAGTTCGCATTCTTGCCTATCACGGAAGAGGCTCGCAAGTGGAAGGCAAGCCAATATACCGAAGCATTGAGGCTAATGGACGAACACTGCGAAGTTTGCCCGGTGTATGGGCCGGAGCAAATGCCTCACGAACTCATCCTTCTAAAGGATCTTCTCGATACAGATACCTATGACGCGCTCGCGTTGTGCCTCGAAAAGGGGGCAGCCTTGTTCTCGGTGGATGAACGCCTTAGGAACTGGGTCTATGGAGTGTTTGGTATCAAGGGTGTGTTCCCCTATCTCGTGGCGATGAAGGGCTTGCAGGACGGCAAGATCTCACGTGGTGATCACGCAGAGTTCGCCCTCAACTCGGCGCTGCACAATCGCACCGTTTTCGCCCTTCATGCAGATGACGTCTTTTGGGGACTCCAGCAGCCGCAGATGGCGGCGCGGACGCTTGAATTTGTTGCCACCCACCTCGCAACCGCGCTCAATCGCCGGTACGCGATCGGCCTAGCGCGCGACCTGATTCAAGGAATGCCAAACGTGTCCATGCAGTACGGCGCAGTTGTAGAGTTCGTGAAATTTATCGCCAATGGCTTGTTTCGCAGAAAGGATAACGTCACAGGAATGCGCGAGGGCTTTGCCCGATGGTTGCGGCAAGTAGCGGACATGTTGTTTGCTTATACCTCGCCGTATCCCGCTACACGAGAGATTCCCAGGGAAGACAAGGCTGAATTTCTCAACGTGCTGGAGCATGGCTTAGAAACGGGAATTGCATTGGCCGGGGAGGGCGGCGCGATAGAGCCGCCCGCGATCGGAGCGCTCTATTGCAGAACCGGCTTCGTCGTTCATCAGCCAAATGCGAAAGCGCTCACAAACGTCACGGTGTCACCGGCAACGGCAAGCTAATAGGACGGCGACGGGTCAACGCGTAGGGCAGGGCAGGCCAGCTTTCGTCGCATCACCTATACGTTGCGCATGAATGACGCACGTGCATTTGGCAATCCGCTGATATCGTGGCAGCAATGCGTGGCTAGTAGTCAATCATAAGCGTTCTGCTCGCGTCCACCGACGCTTTGCCGTGACCGCCAGGCAATTGGCTGCCTTGGCAGTGCGGCCCATCTTCAGGCTATCGGCGGCAGTTGGAATCTGCCCCCGTCTGCGAGATAGATGAAGCCCTGCTTCGCGATGGCATAATGGAAGCAGGCCTAGCCTACGAGGCCACCCCAATGTCTCATTGGTGGCCGCCAAAAGCCCGCGCAAGCGGGCTTTTGTTCGTCTCTATGGCTCAGAATTGCGCTGAAGGCGAACCTGAGCACTCGAGCGTGGCGCGATGTGTGAACGAGAAATAGCAGTTAGAGGATTTTCAGATTCAGCGCTAGTTGGCGGCGGCACAACACTCCACAGGCTCGTATAGCCGGTAACCCAGCCAGTGACAACGATGCCGAGACTATTCGCGTATCCATATGCCGAATGGTGGTGCCCTGGGCGGGTGCAGCGGTGCCGATATGCCGTAAGCTAAGCACTCATCCTTGGGATTGCGTAGACATTTTGCCGAGAATCTACGTTCATTCGACGATACGTGACCCTCAACCAATGGGGAGTTGCCTTCCTAAAACGGGCAGCTTCATCCGGATTTTTGTGTTCGATCCTGTCGGCAACGAGGTTCACGGCGTTTTTTACTATTCCATAGATTGAGTCCCGGCCTAAAGGAACAGCTTGCTCGTCTCCGTGGAGCCGGGATACCAAGGGCGTTGCTGACGGAGGAGGAGGAATGTGGATACCACGTGCCGCCAAGTATCTGTAAATGGCATACTTGGCCGAAGGATTCAGGACAATCTTCCTTGCCTGCTGCCCGCTCGCGTTCCTTAAAGAAAGCGACCACGTTTCATCTCCGGAGCTTGGTGACTTGTAGCAAAACAAATCGGACAGGCGGATACAGGCCAACTCCTCCCCGCGGATGCCAGTGTTTCCCATGAACCGAATTACGAAGAGCATCCGCTCGGCCTCGTCATGCGCTGGATGTCCGACTGGAAACTTCTCGCACTCTAACTCGAGCTCTCGGAGTAATCGAACAAACGACAAAAGGGGCAGGGATCTCGAGGGCTTTGTGGATCCCATGGCACTTTTCTTCCGACGGATTCGTCGCTCGCGGAAGAGGTTATATTGGATGTGCCGGAAATCGACCAGAAACGAAAATAAACTTTCCAAGACGCGAAATGCGAATGAGCAGCTCGCGTCCGACAAAGCTCCCTCGAACGGCCGCCAATCTCCGGCAGTACGACGCCGATTGCGCATTCCGCACCAGGAGTCTGGAGGATCCCGGAGAAATGCATCATAGAAGTCTAGGTCTGACGGGGTGATTTCGGCCAACAGCTTTCGATCGATGAAGAGCGCCCAGCAGTAAAACCTATGGACTTCCTTCTCATAGGCACGCTCCGTAGCATGGGTAGCAAATCCAGACAGCCACTGCAGTACAGTCCCCAGCTCCTGATACGCGCCATCATGTAAAGCGCGATCGACGGGATCGCAAGGATGCCCTGGTTGGCATAGAGTTCGGAGATCCCTCAGGGAAGAAGGAAACGGTGAGATGCTTAGCCCATCTTCTTGAGCGGCCATGTAAACTCCTGCGGCACGTATGCGTTGGACATCATCGCACGGGTCGAAGGCATTCGGCCGATAACAAAACTGTGGGCAGTAAGGGATGCAAATGAAAAAGTATGTTTGTTTTGGCGCGTATGAGCCGAAGAGCATTCGGACACGTATTTACGTCGCGATCAAACATAGTTTTGCGTCTTTCGACTAGTGTCTCAGACGCGGTTTCACAATATCGTTTATTTAACATAAGAACGATTATGCGGCATATGTGTTGTGAAGGCCAAATCAGAATGTCCGCTTCCAGCCACATCAGAATGTCCTCTGGATAGACCTATACTGGTAGCGCCTGAGTTGGACGGGAGCGCGCCGTGAAGGATCGAGGGTTGATCACCATGAGTCTGCGTGAAGTTGACCGCTTCAAGGTCATTCAGGCAACAGCCGAGGGTCTGCTGGCGCAATGGCGCGCCGCAGAGCGCCTGGAATTGACGACGCGGCAAGTCCGGCGGCTAGTCCAGCGCTGGCGCGCCGATGGCCCTATGGGCTTGCTGTCGCGCCAGCGCGGGCAGCCAGGGCATCGCCAACTGCCAAGGATGCTCGAAGCGCAGGCACGCGCGCTAATCCAGGAGCATTACGCCGATTACGGTCCCACGCTGGCCTGCGAGAAGCTGCGCGAGCGCCATGGCATCGTGCTGGCCAAGGAGACGGTGCGCCGGATCATGATTGACGCCGGCTTCTGGGTCCCCAGGAAGCTGCGCCCGCCCAAGCTGCACCAGCCGCGCAAGCGCCGCGCCTGCCTGGGTGAACTGGTGCAGATCGATGGCAGCGAGCACGCGTGGTTCGAGGAGCGTGCGCCCATGTGCACGCTGTTGGTCTATGTCGACGATGCCACCAGCCGCCTGATGCAGTTGCTGTTCGTGCCGACCGAATCGACTTTTGCCTATTTTGCCGCGACGCGTGCTTACATCGAGCGCCATGGCAAGCCGGTGGCGTTCTACAGCGACAAGGCCAGCATCTTCCGGGTCAATGCCAAAGGTGTCACCACGGGGCGGGACCATACGCAGTTCGGGCGCGCGCTGTACGAGCTGAATATCGAGAGCCTGTGCGCCAACAGCAGCCAGGCCAAGGGCCGTGTGGAGCGAATGAACGGCACGCTGCAGGACCGCCTGGTCAAAGAACTGCGCCAACGCGGCATCTCGACGCTGGCCGAGGCCAATGCCTTTGCCCCGGTCTTCCTGGCGGACTTCAATGTGCGCTTCGCCAAGACGCCCAGAAGCGACTTCAACGCGCACCGGCCCGTGCGGCCCGACGAGGACCTTGAGCGCATCTTTACCTGGCGCGAATGGCGCAAAGTCTCCAACCGACTGACGCTGCAGTACGACCGCAAGCTGTATCTCATCGCGGACCAACCCGAGCGGCGCCCCCTGATCCATCGCTACATCGAAGTGGCCGAATACCCGGACGGCCGTATCGAGTTGTGCGCCGACGGGACTTCCCTGCCCTACGTCCTCTATGACCGGCTGTCCGAGATCAATCAGGGCGCAGTAGTGGAGAACAAGCGGCTGGGGCATGTGCTGGAGATCGCCCAGCGCGTGCAGGCCCAGCGCGACAATCGTCGCATCCTGGCGACACCGTCGCGCACGCTGACCGGTCAAAAACCGCGGCAACGGCCTGAACAGGTGACGCCGGGCACGAAACCACAACGGCAGCTGAATGCGCAAGACTTGCGTCGCGCCATCGATGAACTGGCGCAACCGCCCCACCCTGTAGATACCTTACCGCCTCAGGCCAGCTCGACTGCCTTACGGAAACTGCCAGGAAAAAAACGTCAACGAATCAAAACCAGCCTGCATTAGACCGGACATTCTGGTCTGGCCAGAGAGAGGACATTTGAATCTAGCCTGGACATGTGTTGTGAAGGCCAAATCAGAATGTCCGCTTCGGGGGTGCGGACGAAAACTTGGACTACTTGGAGCTAGTTCATGTTTTCGTACGAGGATCGCATCAGGGCGGTCAAGTTATATTTCAAGTACGGCAGGAAGGCCCGGCAGGACTGGTGTCCCGCAAGCGCGGCAGGCCCAGCAACAACCGCATGCCGGCGGACCGGGAATCCGTGGCCCTTGGGCTGATCCGGGAACACTACGCCGACTTCGGCCCGACGCTGGCCTGCGAGAAGCTGCGCGAGCGACATGGACTGACCTTGTCCAAGGAAACGATCCGCCGAATGATGGTGAGCGCCGGGCTTTGGGTTCCGCGCAAGCAGCGCCCACCAAAGGTCTATCAGCCGCGCAACCGGCGCGCCTGTCTCGGTGAACTGATCCAGATCGATGGTTGTGACCACCGGTGGTTCGAAGAACGGGCGCCGGCTTGCACGCTGCTGGTCTATGTCGACGACGCCACCAGCCGGATCATGGGGCTGCGTTTTACCCACTCGAAGGCCACCTTCACGTACTTCGCCGCGACGCGGGCCTACCTGGAACGCCATGGCAAGCCGATGGCGTTCTACAGCGACAAGGCCAGCGTGTTCCGCGTCAACAATCCGAGCGCGACCGGTGGTGACGGGCATACCCAGTTTGCTCGGGCCTTGTTCGAACTGAACATCGAGGGTATCTGTGCCAACAGCAGCCAGGCCAAGGGCCGCGTGGAACGGACACACCTGACCCTGCAGGACCGACTCGTGAAGGAACTGCGCCTGCGTGGTATCAGCACGATGGAGGCCGCCAACGCCTTTATGCTGGAATTCATCGCCGACTACAACGCACGCTTTGCGAAGGTGCCTCGCAACAGCCACGACGCCCACAGGCCGCTGCGCGATAACGAGAACTTGGATTTGATCTTTACATGGCGCGAGTCGCGCTGTGTGTCCAAGAGTCTGACGATCCAGTACGACAAAATGCTCTATCTGTTGGCCGACACACCGGAGCATCGGAAGCTCGCAGGGCGCTACATTGATGTCTATCACTACCCGGATGGCCGGATAGAGCCACGGGTAAATGGCACCGCCCTTCCCTACGCAATCTACGATCGGCTGTCGGAAATCGATCAAGGTGCGATCGTCGACAACAAGCGGATCGGACACGTCCTGCTATTGGTGCGAATCTGCGGCAGCTCAACAGAACGGCAATTGGCAACTACGATATCCAACCAATCCGTCTGATAGCTCGAATGCCGGAGGGGCGTATCGTGGGCGGCCTCAACGGGCACTTCATGATGCAGTGGCTCGGAGTAGGTCTGGATCGCCGAAGATGTCAGAGGCGAGGGGATAGGCTCACGCCTCCTGTTGCAGGCGGAATCCAGCGCAAGGCCAGAGGTTCACGCTCGGTGGGCTCCTCGCACCACGTTCAGACCGTCATAGGTGGGAGTGTGTCACCATGAGCGTATCGGCCGCAATCCAACAAGCAACCGCGAAGCCAATGTGAAAAACGGCACTTTATATTCGAGTGGCTCTCGTTCTCACGCCATTAATCTCAATCTCGACGTAAATTTTATGTTTATCTATGTAGTGATTGATGGTTTCGATTAGATCGGACATGTTCTCCGCTTTGTCCCCGAATATCATCTTCCCGGCTGGCATTGGAGATAGCCCATTTCGATCTCGTGGATAAATATTAAACCCGCGTCGCGCTCCGCGCTCATATGGCACATAAACGGGGAATGCACGTATTAGCCTCACATTATCCCACTCCATTGTTTGCCATGTGGCCCCAAAATAACTTCTCGATATCCCACGATCACTCAATACAATATCGGACTTGCTCGCAAGCATGAAGAAACCGCCTACGCCAAACAATGAGATAGTACATAAGAGAAAAATTGCTCCGCCCAACAGCCCGTCGCGTGAGATCATGAAACCGAGAAAAGTGAATAACCCAATCATTGTGCCAATCCAAATAGGAGCCAGATTACGATCTTTAAATTTATACACCTTCTCTGAACATTGGTGACTCAATCTTTCAGCACTCATATGATCCTCCGTATGGCTATGGGCAATAGATGTCATTCTGATTTATCGGCCAAAACCCGTGCCTACTATTAGGATACATCGCAGCAGCGATCGCACCAATAGCCCCTGCAAAAGCGCCGAAGCTGTTGGCAATCGTCCCACCAAAGGCCGCCGCGCCGCCAGCACCAATCATGGCAACCTCACCACTGGCGAGTGGTGCGAAGGCGCCAATTGCTACTCCAAGGCCGATGCCTTCCAAAGCATCGTTACCTGTTAGGAAATTTCCGAGTGCAGTGGCGGCTCCGCCGGCCGCTCCACTCTCGGTAACGAAGGAACCGTACCGTACTGAATACCGGCATCGAACGTGTAGGTGTAGGTGGCGTCGGCTGCCGTGAGGCTACCGCCAATCAATGTCTGTTCGTACACCGCGCGCCGACATCGGCACAGCGGAACTTGGGTACCTGCTTGTAGGCATCGAGCGTGCGCCCCGTCATGCGAACGAAGTCGATATGGACGGCAACACCCCGACCGTACATGTGGCTGCGGCGTGCATTGTGCTGCAAGCTATCCACGGCTGGTAAGCGGGTCGTTCAAGATCACAAGACCCCCTTCCTTCAAACTCGATTTATGCAGCGCCACTACCTACATCAATGTAGTCCATTCATTCTCGCACAACGTCCACAGTCATGCGTATCGGAAGTCCTAGTTGAGCTAACGATACAAGAACATCTGGCTTGATATCCAACTCGCATTTCGCATCACCGTCCAAATTGCTAGACAGCGCAACAAAGACATCAATATAGGCGTCTTCGACATTAGCAATCTCCGACAACGGCTTTCCAGTCGGAAAGGACCGAATGAGTCGCGCTAGATGATCGTCAAGCGATGTCGATCCCAACTCAACACTCCATGCCCAGCTCCCCTGTTTCACGAGAACCTCGCGCCCAGAAGAAGTCACACGCCGCTCGCCCTTCTTCTGTGCCCTTGAAGGGACAACACCAAATTCACGAGTAACTGAATCTGGATCAAGGTGCTCTCCATTCAAATAGAGAGCAACAATTATCTTTGGTTCGTCAGGGCTCATTTTGGCTTCTCACCGTTAATGTTCCCAACAACATCTCCAGCAGGATCGTAAACGTCACCGGCATCAGGATCGACCCCAAAGTTATCCTTCCCACGACCGCCGCAGACTTATTTAATACCGTGGAATCTTCCCTTGCCATCGCGAGCGCCCACACCATTCCTTCGATCCCATTCGGCAGATCCCATATCGCCAGGCCAAACACCAGGGGGGAATGCACTAGCTTGCGCTGAAGGGTTGAGCCATCTATCAAGCGCAACCAACCCTCCGCCTATCGCGGAACCAATGCCAATATCGGCCAAACTTATCCCTGCTGCTTCTAATACGGGCGGTATTAACGCCAGACACATCGGGCACTTACCAGTCGGATCTGCATATCTGAGAGGAATGCCGCCGACATAGGCATAGAGATTATCACCACCAGCGAGCCCGATGGGGGCCTCGGCCACGAAACGCCCGAAAGCGGTGTGGTAGTAACGTGCCCAATAATAGTATAGGCCAGTGCCATCATTCTCGCGCCCCGTGTACTGGGTCGCATTACCGCCGGCCTCGCCGCTAGCGGTGGCTGCCCCGTAGGGCTCGTAGGCATAACTGGTCTTGACCAAACCAGTGCCGTCCGTGAGCGCCAGCGTGCTGCCCAGCGCATCGGTGACGAAACTTCGAGTGCCGACAACCGTATCGGTGCGGCTAAAGGTCTCGTCAAGACCCAGGCCAGTCAGCAAGCTCGCGGTCGACGAGCCTCCTGTTCGTTCCTGCACGACGTTCAGGCCGTCATAAGCGAAGGCGGTGGCCGTGCCGCCCACCGTCTTGCTGCTACGCCGATTCAAGCTGTCATAGCTGAAGCTGGCTGTGGTACCGCCAGTGAGCGCCGTAAGGCGACTACGCGAGTCCCAAGTGTAGGTCAGGCTGCCATCGCTGGTCAGGTTGCCTTTGGCATCATAGGTGAGGCTTGCCCCCCCCCAATTGCTCAACCTGTTCGCGGCGTTGTAGCTGGCGCCGCTCACGGCGGCCGGCAGAGTCATATTGGCCAGGCTGCCGCCCAGCTGGGTGCGCCGTCCGGCCGCATCATAGCCATAGCTCAGGTTCCCGGGTGCCGTGCCGCCGTTGGCATAGCTGATGGAAGTCAGCTGATTCGCGATGTCGTAGCCAAAGGTGGCCACCACACCGTTGGCAGCGTCAGCGTACTGCGCCGGCTGGCCGCGTCATAGGCGTAGCTGACGCTCCCCTGCGGGGTCGTCTCTCCAGTGAGCCGGTCAAGGCCGTCATAGCTGCGCGTGAGCGTGCCACCGACGCTATCTGCAAGCTGGGTGACCCGGTTACCGGCATCGAAGGTCTAGGTGACAGTGGCGCCGGCTGCCGTGAGGCTACCGCCAAACAATGTCTATCCGTACGCGGCTGAGATGCGCCGGTTCAAGTCGTCATAGGTAAAGCCGGCGATCTTGCCGCTACGGTCGGTTGGACCAAGTTGTCCCGTCCGCCGTAGGTGTATCGCTCGATTTGCAGCAGTGGGTCGGTCTTGCTGGCGAGCCGATCCTTGGCGTCATAAATAAGCAAAGCTCGTTTGCCCGCGCCGCACGTCGATCAGGGCCCGTCAGCTTGTTATCTGCCTGCTCTGCGCCAGGAATGGTGGCGTACATTTGGCACTACGAACCAGCCGACCGGCGAGGCTTCACCATCATGCACATTGATACACGATACACGCTAACTAGGCGCGAAAACGAGCGGCCGTGATCCAGGGATTGCTCCGATCGAACATCGCCTTTGCTATCGGCGCTTGCTAAGCGCACGTGAACGGCCTTACCGATTCGAGGCACTCGCGCGGCACCGCGGTCAATGAAAAGCGCGCGGCCATGTTGATGTTGCCTGCGGTGACAGAACCGCCCCACCCTGAGCGGATCTCGGTCGTCTCAGGCCAGCCCCACCGCTCGACGGTCAATCCCAGAAAGAACCCAACCCCGCACAAAAGGCACGACCGCACTGACATTTCTAATTAGCCAGCCGACTGACATCTAAAAACAGCCTAGACATGGCAGACATTGTATTTATTGCTACCTCTATCATTTTCAGCCAAATAGGTCGCATACCTTTACCCGATCAGCCGGAAACGGATCTCGACAACCGTCAACCCTGACCCGGGGCACCTCGCAGGCATTTTGGGCTCAAGCTTGATCGCCGATCGTCTGCGTTGCGACTCGACGTCCTTTGCCCGCCTTATGCCGGGAGATTGTCTGCGTGGCTGCCACGGCAAGGCTATGTGCTTCCGCGCATCTAGCAGCAATTGCAATGTCCGTCCAGTCATTGGCCGACATGGAAGCCGGGCCAACGCGTAGTGCCGGGCGTGGGAAGCGATTGCGGCATGGGACACACTGAAAAGCCAGGATAGCGATCACGCGGGTGTACGTGTCGTGGTGTTCCTGGAGATAGAGGGTGAGGAAAGCACTTGAAGGTTTTGAAGAACTGCTCGCATTGAATCTCCAGACCATGAAGGTGGCGCGGTCCGAGACCGCGAGGCAAAAGACAAAGTGGCGGCTTACGCGCAACCGTCATCCCCGGTATAAACCCTGAGCCCGCTGCGCAACGAAGGGAAAGCTGGATGAAGGCTTGCCATGCCTACGATGCAAGGGCTGCTCTCATGGCCGGGACACGCGTCCCGCCCGCGAGCAGCCCGAATCATCGACAAGACTAGCAAGCCCCGAGGAGATCAGCTTGAAAACCAAAACCACAGCCATCGCGCTGGCAATCGGCGCGGCCTTTGCCGGCCACGCCAACGCGCAATCGAACGTGACGCTCTACGGCCTCATCGATACCACCATCAGCACCATCAGCAACGCCGATGCAAGTGGCCATCGCCTGACCGGCTACCACCAGCCGGCATGGTTCAGCGGCAACCGCTGGGGCCTGACCGGCGCGGAAGACATCGGCTTCGGCACCAAGGTGATCTTCAAGCTGGAGAGCGAATTCCAGAGCTACGACGGCGCGATGGACACCCCCGGCGTGCTGTTCAACCGCGACGCCTGGGTCGGCATCAACAGCGATGTCTTCGGCAAGCTGACCTTCGGCCGCCAGAACGCGCTCGGGCGTGACCCGATGGCTTCGGGCCTCTACGGAGACCCCTACGGCCCGGCCGCGATCACGACGGAGGAAGGCGGCTACACCAACAACAACAACTTCAAGCAACTGGTGTTCTACGCGGGCAGCGCCACCGGCACGCGCATGGACAACGGCGTGGTGTGGAAGAAGCTGTTCGACAACGGCCTGACCGCCGGCGCGGGTTACCAGTTCGGCGAAGTGCCGGGCGCGCCGTCGCGCAACACCACGGAGACCGCCACCCTCGGCTACAACGGCGGCAATTTCCACGTTTCCAGCTTCTTCACCCAGGCCAATGTGAATGGCCAGCGCAACCGTACCTATTCCGCCGGCGGCAACTATGTGTGGGGCATCGTGCGCGCCAGCGCCGGTTATTTCCACTACACCGCCGAACAGGGCGCGCTGGGCCAGCGCAAGGACGACGCCTACACGGTGTCGCTCAAGGTCGATCCCGCCGGTCCCTTCGACTACGAGATTGGCTACCAGATGATGAAGGCCGGCCATGCCGCCCTGAATGCCAACGGCTTCACCATCAACGCCTACGGCAACACCGCCGCCTCGACCGCGACCGACAGCGGCCGCAAGAACACGGTGTACGGCTCGATCTTCTACCACTTCTCGAAGCGCACCGAGGTCTACCTGGCGGCCGACTACATGTTCCTGCAGCACGGCTATCACGCCGCGCAGTCGAACGGCTTCGCCCACCAGAGCGAATTCGCGGTGGGCATGCGCACGCGCTTCTGATCCAACTGCATCGGCGCGTGCCTAGCGGCGCGGGCCTGGCTCCGAACTTTCCTTGTCCCGGCCACAAGCCGGGTTTTTTTCGTCCTGACCGGCATTGTTGCCCGCTGCTATCGTTGCTTGCCATCGCCTATCGTCCTGTCCCGCATACACATGAAAAATCCCACGCCGCAAGGATGCGCGCGTGGGACAAAGGAGATCACGGCAGGGGCGGCAGACTGCCGCGGGAACGAGGCAGGCTCAGGCGAGGTTGCCCGGCCTCCATTTGAGCAGGCGCCGCTCCATCGTGGTCAGCAGGAAGTCGGCGGCAAGCGCCACCACCGCCAGCACGATCATGGCGGCGAACACGCCGCTGGCATTGAAGGCGCCCTGCGCCGTGGCGATCAGCAGGCCGATGCCCTGCTTGGAGCCCAGGAACTCGCCCACCACGGCGCCGACCAGCGCGAAGCCGAAGCTGACGTGCAGGCTGGCCAGGATCCAGCTCAACGCCGACGGCACCACCACGGCGAAGGTCAGTTGCCGTTTGGAGGCGCCGAGGATCTGCGCATTGGCGATCAGGTAGCGGTCGGCTTCGCGCACGCCCTGGAAGGCATTGCCGAACACCACGAAGAACACCATCACCACCGCCAGCGCCACCTTGGAGGCCATGCCCAGGCCCAGCGCGATCACGAAGATCGAGCCCAGCACCACGCGCGGGATGGAGTTGGCAATCTGGATGTAGATGCTGAACACATCGGCCAGCAGCTTGTTGCGCCCGAGCACGATGCCGCAGATCACGCCGGCGACCGAGCCGATCAGGAAGCCCAGCCCGGTCTCTTCCAGCGTGACCGCCACCTGGGCCAGCAGCGGTCCCTGCGAGGTGCCGTTGACGAACCAGTCGTAAATCTGCTCCGCGATCAGCGAGGGCATGGAGAAGAAGAACGGGTCGATCCAGTGCAGCCGTCCCGCCAGCTCCCAGCCGCCCAGTCCTGCCACCAGCAGGCCGATGCGCAAACTGACGATCAGCCAGTACCGTTTGTTTATGCTGCGCTTGGCCTCGCGCTCGAAAATCTCATCGGAAATCGCGGTCATTGCTTCCATTGTCACTTCCATTGTCTTAGGTTCTTGGCCAGTCCACTAATCGATGTGGACTTCCTCGCGCAGGTCCGCCCAGATCTCACGTGACAGTTCGACAAAGCGTTTGTCATAGCGGATCTCCGAGGTCACGCGCGGACGCGGCAGGTTGATCTCGTAGACGCGCTTGAGCGTGGCCGGGCGCGCCGTCAGCACGAGGACCCGATCGGCCAAGGCGATGGCCTCTTCCAGGTCATGCGTGACAAACACCACCGAGCCGGTGTTTTGTGACCACAGCTGCAGCAACTCGTCCTGCATCAGCGTGCGGGTCTGCATGTCGAGCGCGCTAAAGGGCTCATCCATCAGCAGGATCTGAGGATTGTTGATGAAGGTCTGCGCCAGCGCCACGCGCTTGCGCATGCCGCCCGAGAGCTGGTGCGGGTAGTGGTTGGCGAACTTGGCCAGCCCGACCTTGCGCAACCATTGTTCGGCCAGGGCGTAGGCCGTGTCCTTACTGCTGCCGCGGAAGAGCGGTCCGGCGGCGACGTTGTGCAATACCTTGTTCCAGGGAAAGACCGCGTCGGGCTGGAACACGAAGCCGATGCTCGGATCGATCCCGTTGACGCGATTGCCATTCAGGCGGACCTCGCCCGCGCTGGGCTTGAGCAACCCTGTGATCAGGCTGAGGGTGGTCGATTTGCCGCAGCCGGTCGGCCCAACGATGGCGACGAACTCGCCTTTGCCCACACGCATCGAGAAGTCTCGCAGTGCGACGGTGGCGGTGCCATCGGGTGAAATGTACCGGCAGGAGACACGCTCGAACTCGATAGCCGGAGTGTCTGGTGACGCTGTCTTGATCATGGAGAATCCTTGCTGCCGCCGGCCGGTGGCGCGGGCGGGTTGTGACATCACGGGGTCAATCCACCGGTTCATTTGACCCGTTCGACAAACTCGTTGGAGTAGGTACGATTGAGCTCGACATGCTTGCCTTTAACGGTCGGATCGAATGAGGCGAGCACCTTGAGCACCGTTTCGGGGCCGCCGGCGGGCATCCTGCCGTCGTCCGTGAACATGGGCAGCGAGGCGCCCAGGGCCTTGACGTAGAGCTCGCGGTTATTGCCGTAGTAGTCCTTGGGCATCTTCTGCGCGATCTCCTCGGCGCTGTGGGCTTCGATAAAGCGCATGGTCTTGACGAAGGCGCGCGTCAGCTTCTGCACCTGCTCCTTGTGCCCTTCCACCCAGGCGCGCTGCATATAAAGGCTGGAGGCCGGATAAAGCCCGCCCAGTGCCTGGGTGGTGCCCTCGGCCGTGCGCATGTCGACCAGCACCTGCGCCTCGCCCGGCACCTAGCCGAACACCACCACGGCCTCTACTTCCTTGCCCTTGCTCTGCAGGTCAATGGTGTGATCGTAGAAGCCCACCACGCCCTGCACCGCGCCGGCCAGCAGTTCGTTTTCGGCGTCGACCCCGGCCGGCTGCGAGAGGATCTCGACGTCGAGCCCCTCCTCCTTGAAGTAGCCCAGCTGCTCGGTCAGCCTGGCTGGCAGGTAGATGATCTTGGTCGCGCCGCCCACCATGATCGACAGCTTGCCATCGGCCGCGCGAACCGTGCCCGCCGCCGCCAGCGTTGCGAACATGACCGCGAACACGCCCTTGCTGATTGCATTCATGCCTGTCTCCTTTGTTTAGGTGCCCGGGCCCGGCGACCGAGCCGTTGCGGGTCCTGGTACCCGGGCGACCTCTGCCATGCTTGCCTGGGCTACCGCATTGAGGTCGACTCATTCTAGGCAGCGAAATCCTTCAGCCAGCTTTCTCCACCGTTAAGGGAAAGTCCCGAGAACATAGCCGCCGCATTGACAGGTAGTTGACAGCCTTCCCTTCGTAGAATCTGGCCCGTGGTTGGTTGAATCAGCCAGCAATTCCGGCAGCAGAAGGCCACGTCCGATTCGCAAGGCATAGCCGGGACAAGAGCTAGGACCTCGCTGGCGGACGCGTTTCGCGTCCCTTCACCACAAGAGGCGCTCCTGACCCAAGGGCACAGGCCGGCAGACAAACTTCAAGGAGACTGCCATGGCTCGCGCCGTTGCTAAGGAGCGCGTATGCCACACGGCTAGCCGGTGCAGTCTCTTACATCGCAATAGGAAAATAGATGGAATACCGCGCAAGCGAAAAAATCCCCACCACCCTGATCCCTGGCGATGGAATCGGACCAGAAGTGGTGGAGGCAACCGTCAAGGTCCTCGACGCGCTCGGCGCACCCTTCGCGTGGGACATCCAGCAGGCCGGCATGGCTGGTATCGAGTGCGGCGGCGATCCGCTGCCGGACGCTACGCTGGACAGCATCCGCCGCACCGGCCTCGCCCTCAAGGGACCACTGACCACGCCGGTGGGGGGTGGCTTTCGCTCGGTCAATGTGCGCCTGCGCGAGGCATTCAATCTCTATGCCAATGTGCGGCCGGCCCGCACGCTGGTGCCGGGACGCTTCGAGGATATTGACTTAGTGCTAGTGCGCGAGAACGTGGGCGGCTTCTACGTGGCGCATGATTACTACATTCCGGTCGGCGACGATCCGCATGCGGTGGCCGTGTCCACCGGCACCAACACGCGCGACGCGTGCCGGCGAATTGCCCGCTTCGCCTTCGAGTATGCCGTCAGGAACGGGCGCAAGAAGATCACGGTGGTACACAAAGCCAATATCCTCAAGGCCCTGACCGGCATCTTCCTTGATGCCGCGCGTGAGGTGGCCAAGGACTACGCCGATCGCGTGATCATGGACGACCGCATTGTCGATGCCTGCGCCATGCAACTGGTGCTGAACCCCTGGCAGTTCGACATGCTGCTCTGTACCAATCTGTTCGGTGACATTCTGTCGGACCAGATCGCCGGTTTGGTGGGCGGGCTAGGCATGGCGCCCGGCGCCAATATCGGCGAGCATGCGGCGATCTTCGAAGCCGTGCACGGCTCGGCGCCCGATATTGCGGGCAAGGGCATCGCCAATCCGATTTCGCTGATGCTCGCCGCTGGCCTGATGCTCGAGCACGTTGGCCGACAGGACATGGCCTTACGGCTGCGCCAGGCCATCGAGCAGACGCTCAACGTGGATCAGGTGAAGACCGGCGACCTCAAGGGCACGGCCTCCACGCTGCATTTTGCCGACGCCGTGGCGAAGCGCATCGCTTTGTCCCGCTGAGGCGCGAGTTCCGAACGCCATACCGATGATCAGACCAAGGGCCGGGCTGCTGGATAGTTTCGTTGTACCGCAGCACCGGCCTTCAACCGCAAGGAGACACTTCATGCAAACCACCTCACATACTTTACCTCCCGCCGAGGCGCAGCAAACCGCAATCAAGCCGCGCTTCTGGCCCGAAGGCTGGTGGAAGTTGATGGAATTCCGGATCGGTATCATCCCGCTGCCGGTTTACGTGATCCTGCTCGCGCTGATCGCGGGCTTCGCAGTCACTGGCAAGGTCCCCGGCGAGATCTCGATGGCGATCGCCGTGCTCGCCTTCTTTGGCTTCACCTGTGCGGAAATCGGCAAACGCCTGCCGATCATTCGCAACATCGGTGCCGCTGCGATCTTCGCGACCTTCATTCCGTCGGCGCTGACTTACTATCACCTGCTGCCCAAGCCGATCCTGAGCCTCACGACGGAGTTCACCAAGTCCACCAACTTCCTGTATCTGTTCATCGCGTCAATCATCGTCGGCAGCATTCTCAGCATGGACCGAAGGGTGCTGATACAGGGCTTCATCAAGATCTTCATTCCACTAGCGGTCGGCTCGATCGCAGCCGGCATCGTCGGGACGGCCGTGGGCACGGCGCTTGGACTCGGCGCGCACCATACGTTCTTCTACATCGTGGTGCCGATCATGGCGGGCGGTGTCGGCGAAGGCGCGATTCCGCTGTCGATCGGGTACTCGGAGATCCTCCATCTGCCTCAGGGCGACCTGTTCGCGCAAGTGCTGCCGCCCGTGATGCTTGGCAGCCTCACCGCGATCATCCTGTCCGGCGTGCTCGACAAGGTTGGCAAGCGCTTTCCGCACCTCACCGGCGAAGGGCGCCTGCAAGTCGGCGAAGAAGACGAAATGGACCCGGTTCAGGAGGAGATTCGCGGGCATATCGACGTCACCCATATCGCGGCGGCGGGGATCACGGCCATTACGTTGTACCTGCTCGGGCTGATGTGCCGCAACCTGTTCGGGCTGCCGGCGCCGGTCGCCATGCTGTTCCTCGCGGTGCTGGTCAAGATCACCCGTGCCGTGTCTCCACCGCTGCAGGAAGGTGCTTTCGTCGTCTACAAGTTCTTTTCGACGGCGGTGACTTATCCGCTGCTGTTCGCGATCGGCGTGGCGATGACACCGTGGGACAAGCTGATCGCCGCGTTCACGCTCGCCAACATCGTGACGATCGTCGCGACCGTCACGACGCTGATGGGCACGGGCTTCGTGGTTGCGCGGATGCTGAAGATGCATCCGATCGATACGGCGATCGTGAACGCATGCCACAGCGGGCAGGGCGGAACCGGTGACGTCGCGATCCTGACGGCTGCCAACCGGATGACGCTGATGCCGTTTGCGCAGATCGCCACGCGCATCGGCGGCGCGATCGTCGTGACGCTTACGCTGATCGTGCTGGCGCATATGGGGTGATGCGCAGATATCGGCGTACTGACGGTTGGCGCGGGTGTGCATAGTTGGCCATGCACCTTGAGAGAAGCCTCGTATGCACAACGACATGCGGACGACTTTCTATGCGACGGACTTGAGCGAGCGCTGCGAAGAGGTACTTGCTCACTCCATCGGCATGGCCAACCAATTTCGTGCGAGGCTACAGGTGCTCACCGTCATTCCTGACCAGCGCGAGACCTCATTGATTGAGGTCGACTCGCTCGTGCCACAAGCGGTCCTGAACAAATACCACGATGGTCGCACCCAGCGGGTCAAGCAGCACATCGAATCACGCATTGATGCCTTTCATGCCGTGCGCGCATTCGCTAACAACGAGGAAATTGCATGAGCACTTCGAACTCGCAACTCACGACCACCGTGCTGATGACACCGGATATGGCAAACTTTTCTGGCAACGTCCATGGAGGAGCGATTCTGAAACTTCTCGATCAGAACGCTTATGCTTGCGCAAGTCGATACGCCGGGCGCTATGTGGTCACATTGAGCGTTGATCGAGTTACGTTTCTGGAGCCGATACACGTTGGCGAACTTGTCACATTTCTGTCCAGCGTCAACTACACGGGCAAGTCTTCCATGGAGATCGGAATCAAGGTGCTGGCCGAAAACATTTGCTCACAGCAGACGCGGCACGTGAACAGCTGCTTCTTCACAATGGTCGCGGTCGACGCCGAGCGCAAGCCGGTCGCAGTAACGCCGTTAGTGCTGACGACAGCGGAAGAAAAAAGGCGCTTTGCTGCAGCCCAAATCAGACGGACTATCCGCCAGGAACTCGGTGCCCGCTGCCAGGCCGCGGAAGCCATTGCGGCAGTGTAGACGGCATAGCGCCGTCATCATCCAATGCATTTCATTCCGGAATGCATGTCCAAATATGCGCCCAAAAGCGAGCGCGGATGATTGGCCCTGCCGTGGCCGGCGCGTCGACGCCGGGCGCCTGCGCCTGAGCTTGGACGAACACATGCTCAAGCCGAAGGCGTGAGCTGCCTGCTACACGGCCTCGTCGCCCACGGCGCTGCGGATCCGCGCGGCAAGCTTCGCCAGTACGCCCGCCCGGCCGCTACCGGCATCCCGAAACTATCGTCACGACAAGCGGCCGCGGCAACATTCCGGATGCATCAAGATGCCGTTCCACGTAGTCACGCAGGTCGGCCTCAATGGCGGCGTGGAGCGATGTCGGCACCTCTTCCCACAAGCGCATCGACCGCGCGTGCGCAACCGCCTGGTCGATGGAGAGCGACTCCATCGTTTGGATCCGGTCTTCCCGGACCGCGTGAAAACCGCCGGCGGCCAGCGTCCCGGCAGGCTGGTACTCGGCTTTGGGCCGCGCGTGGCTCAGTGCCACGTGGCGGTCGACGATGTCAACGATGGCCTCGCGAAAATCGCCCGCGTCGTTCTTGTTGACGACGACAAAGGCCGCGCCTGGCATCAATACGCGGCGGATGTTGCGCACTGATGCATCGTCCGAGAACCAGTGGAACGCGCCGAAGGCGGTAGCCCCGCCGAATGCCGCATCGGCAAAATCCAGGCGATCGGCGCCCATTACGTGGTACGCGCCCGCCTGCCCCAGCCGGCGCGCCTCGTCGATCATGTCCGGGTCAACGTCGATCCCGACCGGGCGAAAACCGCACGCGGTCAGTTGCCGGGTGGCGATGCCCGTGCCGCATCCGATGTCGAGGATGGCTTGCTTCTGTGCCGCCGCCAGAATATCTGCGACCTTGTCCATCACAGCCGTGCTGTAGGACTGGCGAGCCTGGTTGTAGATGGCTGCGGATTCGCCGAATGACATGCGTGGGGTACTCCTGAGATGATGGCCGGTCGGGCCAATCCATGAAAGACGTTCAGCCCGGGTACACAGGCGACGCCACCGGGTCGTGCATCATGAAGCGGTCGCGGCCGTTGCGCTTGGCCTGGTACATGGCAGCGTCGGCCTTTTCGAGCAGGAACTCCAGCGACGGCGACGCCGGGATTTCGCAAACCGCGCCGACACTGATGGTGACGCACGGGTGCTCTGGCCAGCCGCCGTGCGGCAGCGCCAGCGAGCGCACGGCATTGAGCAGGCGCAAGCCGACTTCCCGCGTCTCGGCGGGCGCGATCGCCGGCAGCACGATGACGAACTCTTCGCCGCCAACGCGGGCGCAGAAGTCGCTGGGGCCGTTGCGCATGGCTTCGCCGATGGCGGCGGCAACACGGCGCAGGCATTCGTCGCCGTGCACGTGGCCGTGGAGATCGTTGTACTGCTTGAAGTAATCGACGTCGATGATCAGCAGGCCGACGGGAATGCCGCGCTCAAACGCGTCGGCTATCGCGACGGCGGCCTCGCGCTGGAAGTAGCGCCGGTTGAGCGCGCCGGTGAGCGCATCGCGATACAGGTCCGCCTCGATGCGCGAGAGCTTTTCCTCGGTCTCGCCGAGCCGCACCGCCAGGCTGGAGTTTTCCTCCGTCAACGCATGCTCGCGCGAGCGAAAGCGCGTGACGTCGCGCAGGAACACAATGATCCCGACCGGCTGCCGGTGCAGGTTGCGCACCGAATCCACGGTGAGCTCGTAGTCGACGCGCGCCTGCGAAATCAGGTGCGAGCCGCCGCTGCCGGGTGCGCCGCTGCGGCTGGCGGCAATCGCGTCCCGCCAGGCAGGCGGAAACGCGCTGCCCCGCTCTACCCCCGCCAGCAGGCGCCGCGCGGCAGGGTTGAAGTCGACGATGATGTCGTTGGCATTCACGATCACGCAACCCTCTTGCAAGGCATCGAAGACCCTGAGCCTGGCGTAGTGGCCAACGTCATCCAGGTGCCTGCGCAGCGCGCATACCCACACCAGCACCGCCGTCACCGTGAAGGTGGCGGGGGTCAGGTCGCCGCCCAGCGGCCCCGTCCATCCGCGCAAGTACGCGATATTGGCCACCAGCGGCAACGCCAGGCCGCCCGCGAGCACCGCCCTTCCCCCGCGGGTCAGGCTGCTGTTTGGCACCCGGGCCGTCAGCAGGAAGTAAACGCTGATCAGCAACAGCAGGTAGGTGTAGGCAGCCGCAGCGGCGTATCCCGGGCCATGGCCGAAGACGGCGCCAGGCGGTGCGCCCCCCGGCACCAGCCGGATCGATGTCCAGATCAGGTGATGCCGTTCGTTGGTAAAGACCAGGGCCAGCGTCACGATATTGATGACGATGGGCAGGGATAGCAGCGACCAAGGGATGACGAATCTTGGACGGCTGAGCTGGAGGATGGCGCAGAGCCAGCCGATGGGCACGGCGACAATGCCGACATATTGCACCTTGGCCCACAGGATGCGGGTTTCCAGGTCGACGGAGTTCAACTCGAGCAGGCGGCCGCCGCTCCATAGCGCGCTCCCCAGGGCCAGCGCCAGGAAGGCCTTGACGATGGGATCGTCCCGCCGTGTCCAGGTTGCGACGGCAACCGTCAGACTTCCGACAACCGCAAAGGTGAGGCAGAGGACAAGGGGGTACGAAGGCATTCGGCCGGTTCCAGGACACGCCCGCCGGCAGCGCCAGCGGTGGATTCTCCGGTCGGATTATAAAGCGGCGCAGCGCGGCCGATCCGTGTCGCGGGAAGACTGAGGCGTGCCTGGACGAATGCGCTCTTGTGCAGGCAGCTATGCGGCCGGACTTCGAACTGGCCGTCTAAGCCGATCGGACATCTCCTTGAGCGGCATGGCCAGGATGGCATCGAGCAGCCGGGCCTCGCCGCCATCCGGCGTGGCCTCAGCTTCGACTTGCGATCGGACCTCATTCGTGGCCTGCGCTACGGCAGCCATCACTGCGTCGAGCTCATAGGCCGCCGCCGTTGGACTCAAGCCAAGCTCCTGCCCCGCTTGAATCAGGTCGGTGCGCTGGAGGTCGCCGTAGTGCCTGGCGGCCCCGATCGGCATGGACAATTCGGAATCCGGCCAGTACGGCGCGGTGTCGCGAAAGTTCTTGGTGTCGTACACCACGGTGCTGACGATATCGTAGAACGGTGCAAGGCTGGCCCCCACCCCACTCCGCGCTCCTCCCTCAAAACCCCAACTGCCGCGCGGCCAGGTCTTTCATGATTTCCTCCGACCCGCCGCCGATCATCATGACCTTGACCTCGCGGTACACCCGCTCGCTCAGGGTGCCGCGCATGAAACCCATGCCGCCCAGGATCTGCACGGCCTGGTCGGCGCAGAACTGCATGGCCTGGGTGGCCTGGATCTTGGCCATGCAGGTGCGTGCCACCAGTTGCGCCGGGTCGCCGGCCTGGTGCTGCACGCGGTAAGCCAGGTCGTAGACGAGGTTGCGGGCGGCTTCGATGCGCAGGGCCATGTCGACCAGCTTGTGGCGGATCACCTGGCGCTCCACCAGCGGGTGGCCGAAGGTGCTGCGCTGGCGCGCCCAGTCGAGTGCTTCGTGCAGGCAGGCTTCGGCATAGCCATAGGCGCTGGCGCTCATCCCCAGCCGCTCGGCGTTGAAGTTGCGCATGATGACCTGGAAGCCACGGTTTTCTTCGCCGATCAGGTTGGCGGCCGGGATCCGGCAGTTGTCGAAATGCAGGTGGGCGGTGTCGGAGGCGAGCCAGCCCATTTTCTTGAGTTCGGTGCGGGTCAGGCCGGGCGGGTTGCCTTCGATCAGGAGCAGGGAAATGCCGCCTGCGCCCTTGTTGGCGGGATCGGTACGCACCGCGGTGGTGATGAAATCGGCGCGCATGCCGGAGGTGATGAAGGTCTTCTCGCCGTTGACGATGTAGTGGTCGCCGTCGCGCACGGCGGTGGTCTTCAGGCTGGCCACGTCGGAGCCGCCGCCGGGCTCGGTAATGGCCAGGGCGGCGATCTTGTCGCCAGCGATGACCGCGGGCAGCACGCGTTCCTGCAGCGCCTGGCTGCCGGCCGCGACGATGGGCGGCACGCCGATGGAGTGGGAGTGCAGCGACGCGTTGACGCCGCCGGAGCCGCAGCGGGCAAACTCTTCGGCCTGGATCAGGTGATAGAAGATGTCGCCGGGCGTGCCACCGAAGTGTTCCGGGTAACCGAGCCCGAGCAGGCCGACTTCCCCGGCGCGGCGGTACAGCGAGCGGGGAAAGGTCCCGGCTTCGTCCCAGTCATTCACGTAGGGTGTGATCTCGCGGGCGACGAAGTCGCGCAGCGTGCTGCGGAACTGCGCGTGCTCGGCGGTGAAATAGTGCGCAAGGGGCGGCAGGGTCAGGAGGCTCATCGTGGGTCCTGTCAGTGGGGCTGTCGGTGGACTTTCGGGTTGGGGGTGGTGTGCGGCATGCAAGCCGGCTTCCCTCGACCATAGGCCGCGCCGTGTGCTTCGTCTTGCGCAAAGTGGTTGGCCCCGCCAGACCCCAACCAACCACTTAGCCACTTAGCCAGGCGGCATGCGATCGAGCTGCCGGGCGGATGCCTCCAGCCCTTGCAGGATGCTGTCCGCCACCTTTTGCGGGAAGCCCTCCGGCAAGGCGGCGCTGACCGTGGCAATGACAGCTGGCGTTTGCGCAACGAGCCGCTGGACGATGCCTTCCGCATCCGGGCCGTGGAAGCACTTGGGCGCCATGGCGTTGAAATGCCGGCGCTGCACGTCCTTGAACAGGTAGTGCCGGTTCTTGCCGGCCACCGCCATGGCCAGCTTGGCCTTGTGCCATGACCACTGGTTTGCCCCAAAGCCAACCACCGGCCAGATTGACATCACGTCATAGAGCGGCGTCATCCGGTAGCGCCCGCCCGGCAGCAGGCGGATGCTGAAATTCTTGGCATGCCCGTCGGGTGCCGCCAGCATCCAGAACAGGATCTGCGTGGCGAGGAAGATCTCCAGGTCTTCGTCGGCATGGGTGGATTGCCGCAGGATCTGGGCGATGTCGCGCATGCCCGGGCCGCCGTCCGCTTCGTACTTCAGGTGCGGGGCGACGCCGAGCGCCTGGCAGAAATCCTCCTGCGGCAGGCGCAGGATCCAGCCTCCCGAGGAATGCATCTGCCGGTCGAAGCGCTGCACGCTCAGGACCTTCTGGCTGGCGAAGGTCTTGATTTCGCTATGCGCCACCGGCAGACCATAGGCGGCGAGGATAGTCAGGCAGAGCCACTCGTTCTCGACCGAGGTACTGAGGTCGGCCCGCTTGTTGCCCACCAGCCCGAGCGGCAGCTTGAGGATGTGCGTGGTGGGCGTGGCGCCGTGGGGCTTCATCCACTGGTTGCCGTGCCACAGCAGCGCGGTCTTTTCCTGCGCGCCGGCCAGGGAGATGCGGAAGTCGTCGGCTTCGTCCTGCACGCCCATGCCGGCGGGGCTGACCGTTTGCCGCAGCAGCTTTTCAATGTCGGAGTCGGATTGCGGCGTGCCGTCGATGCGGTCATGGCCTACCGGCTGTTCGTTCTCGCCGAGCAATTGCACGGCGCCGACGCAATCGCGGCCGATGGCTTCCAGCAGGTCGAAGGCTTCCGTGGTTGCCGTCTTGAAACGCGTGGCCAGGCGCTTGCGGATGGCGTCGCTGTCGGGCAGCAGGTTGTCGAAGTAGTTGCGCACCCGGTCGCCCTTGAGCGGGGAGGTATCGACGCCAAAGGGAAGCGACAGGGAAAGTGGGCGTCCGGCGGGCGAGGCCAGCCAGCCTGGGTCGTACTGCAACGCCATGTCGCCCCGCGTGGGGATGCGCCACGTCCCTACCCGCTCGCCATTGGCCCATATCGATAACGCCCGCGCATGCGATCTGCGGCCCATGGCTACCACTCCACCGGCGAGGCTTCGGCGCCCGCCGCGCGCCTATCCTGCACGACGAGTTCCAGGCCGAGGATGCTGATCAGCGCCAGCAACTGGTCGGCGCTGATGCTGCCCGGGTTGAGCTCCATATGGGAGATGCGGCTCTGGCTGACATCCAGCCGCGCGGCCAGGTCCGTCTGCGACAACTTGGCGGCGCGCCGTGCGGATTGCAGCACTTGCCCGAGCTGGCTGGGGGTGGTGAGCAGCTGTTTCATCTTGGTGATCCGGGGTTACCCATCAAATGCATAATCTCACTTTACGAACAATATGGGTAAATTGCAAATACCAACTAAATGGGTATTTTTCAATTACCCATGTCATGCGTAACCCATGTCCACCGCGACGACGCTGCCGCCCTGCGCAGCGACCCAGCCACTTTCCGCAAGCCTTGCCCCACGCTACTTGGCTACGCTTGCCGCTCTGACCTGCCCCGGGTCTTTGCCGCATCCAATTTGCCATCCAACGCCAGGAGAGTCCGCATGACTGCCAACCCGCCGCCCGCCACCATTGGTGCCGCCCTTCGCCAGGCCAGCCAGCGGTGGGGCCAGCGCACCGCCTACCTCTGCGGGCAGCAGGCCCACAGCTTTGCCGGGATGGAGGCCAGCTCCGCGCGGCTTGCCTGCGGGCTGCTTGGCCTGGGCATCGCCCGTGGCGAGCGCATCGGCGTGATCGGCCTGAACCAGATCGAGTGGCTGCAACTGTTCTTTGCCGCAAGCCGCATCGGCGTGGCGGTGGTGGGCCTGAGCGTGCGCTACCGCGACAACGAGATCGAGCATATGGTCAACGACAGCGCGGTCAAGGCAGTCTTCACGGTGCCGGAGTGCGAGGGCTTTGATTTTCCAGGCATGCTGGCACGGCTGGCGCCGCGCATGCCGGGCTTGTCGCATGTGGTGCTGATCGACCCAATCGACCCAATCGACCCAATCGACACGGCGCCATCGGCCGACACCAGCTCACTGCGGCTTTCCACGCTGCTGGCTACCGCGCCGGACCCGGCCGTGCTGGCAGCCGCCGAGGCGCAGGTCGTGCCGCAGGACCTGGCCATGGTGATCTACACCTCGGGCACCACCGGGCGGCCAAAGGGTGCGGGACTGTCCCACCGCAGCATGCTGGCGGCGGCCCTGGCGCAAGCGCGCCATGTGCGCACGACCGAGGCCGACCAGATCCAGCTGGCCCTGCCCTTGAACCACGTGGGCGGCATCACCTGCGGGGTGCTGAACTTCCTGTTGGGCGGCGGCACTTGCGACCTCGTGCCAGCCTTCAAGGCGGACCTGGTGCTCGCCAGGATGCGCCAGCACCCGCCCACCATCTTCTCGGGCGTGCCGACCATGGCCACGTTGCTGCTGATGCATCCCGACTCGGCCAAGGTGGATTTCTCCTCCGTGCGGCTCGTGATCGTGGGCGGCGCCACCGTGGATGCCGCCCTGCTGGAGCAACTGCAGGCCCGCATGCCGCAGGCGACGGTGATGAACCTGTACGGCCTCTCGGAATCCTCCGGGGCGATCGTCATGACGCCCTGGGACGCGCAGCGGCAGGACCTGATGCAATCGATCGGCCGCGTGTTCGACAGCGCCGAGGTGCGGGTGGTCTCGTTTGCCGGCGAAAGCCTGGCCACGGGCGAAATCGGCGAACTCTGTTTCCGTGGCGCGGGCGTTTGCCCGGGCTACGTCGGCGGCGCGGCCGGGGAGGATGGATTCGATGCCCAGGGCTGGCTGCACTCGGGCGACCTGGGTTTTGTGGACGAACGCGGCTATATCCACCTGAAGGGACGCAAGAAGGATATGTATATCCAGGGCGGCTTCAACGTCTATCCGGCCGAGATCGAAGGCGTGATCGCGCGGCACCCGGCGGTGATGATGGTCGCCGGCATTGGCGTGCCCGACCCCGTGCTGGGCGAGATCGGCCGCTACTACATCGTGCCCAAGCCAGGCTGCCAGGTCTCCGAGCAGGAAATCCGCGCGTACTGCGGGACCCGCCTGGCCGATTACAAGGTGCCGCGCCAGGTGGTGCTGCGCGAAGCGCTGCCGCTCACGCCGGCCGGCAAGATCCATAAGGCGGCCTTGCGCACTGAGGACGCGCCGGATACCCCTGCCCGGCCCGCCTAGCCGGGCATGCCGCTGCCCACCTCCGCACGCTCGCCAATCAGGGCGAGCTTGCGCGAGCCGGCAAAGATATCGCTGGGCTTGAGCCCGAAGGCCTGGCGGATGGAATGGCTGAAGTGGGTGGAGTCCGGATAGCCGGCATCGAGCGCCACATGGGCCAGGTTGGAGTCCTGGGTGACATAGTGCAGCAGGCTGCGGGCGCGCTTCCAGGTCCGGAAGCTGCGGAACGGCGTGCCGACATCCTCCTTGAACAGATGCAGGAAGCGCGAGAAGGACAGATGGGCCGATGCGGCGCATGACTCGGCCGTGGCCGTGGCCGACGGCGCATTGCGGATGCGCTGCACCGCGGCCTCGATACGCGGGTCCAGCTTGCGCGGCGCCAGCGCGTGCCCGAAGAAGATCTGGTCGAAGCTGTCCGCCTGCAGTTCCAGCTCCCGGCCGCGCTCGCTCAGGTAGGCATGCGCCTGGCGCACATGGCGCACAAAGGCCGGATCGTCCACCGGCCCTGCCCGCTCGCGTATCACCGGCGGCAGGCGCGCCAGGTCGATGCTCTCCGCCTCCAGTGCGAGGTCGCAGATCATGCGGTCGTCGCAAGCGACCGAGTGCGGCATGTACGCCGGCACCACCGCCAGTTCCGTGGATGCCCAGGGTCCGTCGTCAAACCGGATGCGGATAGGGGCGCGCAACGCCACGTAAATCAACAGCCCACCCATGGTGCGGACCGAAGGCGAGCCAAGCAGGCCGGCGTAGAACAGCCTGTCGGGGGTGAGCCACATCACCCGGCCGGCTCCGTTCCGGGCGCCAGGCGCCACGGTCGTCGCTGGCGGGCACGCAATGCCTGGTGCTTGCATCTGCATGTCCTTGTCTCCTGCTGGCACCGTCCGCGCCCCGATGGGGGCGTCGTCAGGCCTGCTGGTTATTTGCTCTCGGTGCGCCGCCATGATGCGATGCAAAAATGCGACGCAAAAAGCAGCGTAGCCGGGGCTACCGGCTACGTCTTGCGTCAGGTGGCTATGTCAGGTGGCTATGCCTGCCACAGGCGGGCCCGGTGCTCAGCCCTTGTCATGGTGCTCGTGGTGCTCATCGTAATGCTCGCGATACTGCTGGCGCAACGCGAACTTCTGGATCTTCCCGGTGGACGTGGCCGGCAATGCCGCCAGCAGCAGCACCGCCTTGGGCACCTCGAAGCCGCCCAGGTGGGCCTTGCAGTGCGCGCCCAGTTCGTCCTCCTCGACCCGTGCGCCGGGCTTCAGGGTCACAAAGGCCGTCACCGCCTCGCCCCAGCGCGCATGCGGCAGCCCGACCACCGCCGCATTGGCCACGGCGGCATGGCGCAGCAACACTTCCTCGACCTTGATCGAGGGCACGTTTTCGCCGCCACTCTTGATCATGTCCTTGATGCGGTCGAGGAAAAGCAACTGGCCATCGTCGTCCAGCACGCCAAGATCGCCGGAGTGATGCCAGCCAAAGCGCTGCACGCGGGCGGTAGCCTCGGGGTCCTTGTAATAGCCCAGCATCACGTTCGGCCCGCGAAACACGATCTCGCCGGGCTCGCCCGGGCCGAGCAGCCGGCCGTCGTCGCTCATCACCGCCACCTCGTTGACCACCGTGCCCACGCCCCAGAAGGCACCAAAGCGCTTGCGCTGCTCCTGCGCCTCGAAAATGGTGGCCGCCGGATACATCTCGGTCTGGCCTGAGCACAGGACGAAGTTGGGGCAGAACGCATCAAGCAGGCGCAGCAGCAGGTTCTTGGGCAGCGGCGCCATGCCGTAGATGCACAGCCGCACGCTGGAGAGATCGGTCGCGGCGAACCGCGGGTGCTCCAGCATGGCCCGGTACATCATTGGCAGCGCCACCACCACGGTGACGCGGTGCCGGGCCAGGTCCGCCAGCACCCGGGCCGGATCGAAGCCGCGTCCGATCACCACGGCATGGCCGCCCAGCAGCGCGCTCATGGTATTGCCGTGCTGCGCGCAGTGGAACATCGGCAGCAGGCAGGTAAAGACTTCACTCGCCGTCCCGCAGCCGGTATCGACCAGGTTGGCCGCCAGCACCGAATGCACCGAAGCGTGGGAGTGCATGACGCCCTTTTGCGGGCCGGTGGTGCCGCTGGTGTACATGATCTGCGCCAGTTGGCCGCTGGCGATGTCCACATCCGGCAGCGTGGCCAGCTGGCCGGCCAGCGCGTCGGCATGCCGGGTAATGGCTAACCCGGCCAACCCGGCCAACCCGGCCAACCCGGTCATCTCATCGGCCACCTCGCCCGCCGGCTCCAGCAACACGACGGGAATGCGCGACGCCGCGACCAGCTCGCCGATGCCGGGCCGCGCCAGCACGGACGCGTCCGCCACCAGGCGCGTCACCTCCGCGTGTTCCAGGATGTACTGGATCGCATCCGGCGCCAGCGCCGTGTTGATCGGCACCCACACCATGCCTGCTTTCTGGATGCCCAGCAGCGCCACGATCATGTCGATCGAGTTGTTGCACAGCATGCCGACACGCTCCGCGCTGCGCATGCCCTGGGCCAGCAGGTAGTGGGCAAACTGGTTGGTGGCGGCGTTCAGCGCCGTATAGCTGAGGCTGTGG
The DNA here is from genome assembly GCF_000832305.1 of Cupriavidus basilensis. Classification (NCBI taxonomy): domain Bacteria; kingdom Pseudomonadati; phylum Pseudomonadota; class Betaproteobacteria; order Burkholderiales; family Burkholderiaceae; genus Cupriavidus; species Cupriavidus basilensis. Next base: position 1,969,384 of record NZ_CP010537.1, on the reverse strand, counting down.
TCGCCCTCGATCAATGCGGTCCGGGCGCCGAAGCGCCGGGCGCCACGGTGGATCACATCGCCCAGGGCGATGCGCCCGATGCGCTCGCGCGCCTGTTCCGTTGCCGTGCTCATGGTTGTCTCCGGTTGCTCATGGATGCCGCGCGCGCTCAGTTCATCTTGGGCGGCGCAAGCAGGTCGCTGGCCGGGATCCACTTGTCGCCAGCCACCTTCATGATGCGGATGCGGTCGTTGCTCAGGCGGTTGCTGGCGGAGACATTGAAACCCGGGTTGCCCAGCGCGTCCTGCGGTAGCTTGGTCGACTCCATGGCGGCATTGAAGGACTCCGCGCTCAGGTTGCGCCCGGCCTTGTCGGCAATGGTGGCGAAGGTGGTGTAGGCGTAGTAGCTGAACATCGAGTACACGCCCGGGTCTTCATTGAAGCGTTTCTTGTAGGCGGCTACCCATTGCCGTACCGCCGGGTTTGCATCGTCCGCATAGGGCAGCATGATGAAGGCTGCCGCATGCAGGCCTTCCATGGCCTTGCCGCCCAGCAATGGCACCTGGTGCGCGTAGTTGGCCGAGGTGCCGGCGAAGACCGGGTTGAAGCCGATCTTGCGCGCTTCCTGGACGGAGGCGATGTACTCGCGCATCGTGGAGGCGTTGAACACCAGGTCGCAGTTGGCCGCCTTGAGCCGCGCCATCTGCGAGGAAAAATCGGTGGCGCCGCGCTTGTACGACACCTTCTCCACCAGGGTCATGTTCCGGCTCTTGAGATAGGCCTGCACGCCTTCCACGGATTCCCGCCCGTAGTCGTCGTCCTGGTACAGCGCGCCCACCCGCTGGTAGGGCTTCTGTTTGAAGAAGTAATCCATGATGGTGGTGGACATCAGGAAGTTGGACGGTCCCAGCGCGATCTTGTATGGGCTGGCCGGCTCATACATGTCGCGCGCGGCGCTCTGCGGCATGAAGTTGAAGACCTTGCTTTGCACCAGGAACGGCAGCGTGGCCATATTGGGCGCGGTGCCCAGGTGGCCGATGATGGCAAACACGCCATCCTGCGTGACCAGCTTCTGCGCGGCCAGCACGGCGCGCTTGGGCTCGTAGCCATTGTCTTCCACCACCACCCGCAACTTGCGGCCCTGCACGCCGCCGCGGGCGTTGATCTCTTCCACGGCCATGGTCATGCCGTTGCGCGACTCCTTGCCGTAGTTGACGATCGGGCCTGACATATCGGTGATCAGGCCGAGCACGATTTCCTTGTCGGTGACGCCGCGCGTCTGCGCGCTCGCGCCGGCGCTGAGCGCGAGCGCAATGGCGGCGATGGTGGTCTTCAAGATCATGGTTGTCTCCTTGTCTTATCGGTTCGTTGCTTTCTTGGTGGTTTGCCTTGGCTTCAATGCACGCTCTGCGGCGGCTTGGGTCCCGACTGGATCCTGCTTTGCACGGACCGCGAGTCTGGCGGAAATGAGATAGGCGCATGGGAGATAGGCGCATGGCCCTGTGCCTGGCCGCCCGGTGCCGCGGCATCGGCTGGGGCTTCGGCTGCGGGCGGCGGTGCGGACCAGTCGGACAAGCGCTGCCCGCTTTGCGCCAGCGCCGCCAGCAAGGGGGAGATGTCCCAGTAGTCGTAAGGATTGCCGCGCAGGCGGGCGTAGCGCTCCAGCCCGGCTTTGACGCGGGGCAGGCCAATGCTGTCCGCCTGCCACACAGGGCCCCCGAGATAATCGGGAAAGCCATAGCCGGCGGTCCACACCATGTCGATGTCTGCGGGCCGGCAGGCCACGCCCTCCTCCAGCAGCTTGGCGGCCTCGTTGATCAGCGGAAAAATCAGGCGCTCGATGATCTCGGCATCGGTCATGTCGGTGCGCCGGGCGATGCCGTGCGCGCGGCCCAGCGCGGCGCAGATGCGCTCGGTCTCCGGGTCCGCCACCGGCTCGCCGTCCGGATAGCGGTAGTAGCCCGCGCCGCTCTTGCAGCCGAGCCGTCCCAGCATGAACAACGTACGCACCACCGCGCGATAGGCGGGATCCGGCGGCAGCCCCCCGGCCTTGCCGTACTCCAGCACGATCCTGGCGCCCGTGTCGATCCCGGCCAGGTCCAGCATGCGGCACGGCCCCATCGCCATGCCGTAAGCCTGCATCACGGCATCCAGCCGCGCCGGGCTCACGCCCTCCATGAGCAGGAACTCGCTCTCGCGCAGGTAGGCTTCGGCCATGCGGTTGCCGATAAAGCCGAAGCACACGCCCGTCACCACCGCCACCTTGCCGAGCCGCCGGGCCAGGTGCATGGCCGTCATCAGCACATCCGGCGCGGTGGCGCTGCCGCGCACCACTTCGATCAACCGCCCGCCATTGGCCGGGTTGCGGAAATGCAGCCCGGCGAAATCGTGCGGCCGGCCGCAGGCCTCGGCCAGCACCTCCACGTCCAGCGTGGAGGTATTGGTGGCAATGATTGCCCCGGGCTTGCAGGTCTGGCCGAGACGGGCGCACACCTGCTGCTTGAGCGCCATGTCCTCCACCACCGCTTCGATCACCAGTTCGCAGCCGGCCAGTGCGCCGTAGTCCAGCGTGCCGGCAATCAGGCCCATGCGCCTGGCCACCTGATCGGGCTGTAGCCACCCGGCCGCGGCACTGGCCTCGTACTGGGCGCGCACGGACGCCAGGCCCTCGGCCAGCGCCGCGCCACTGGCCTCGACCAGCGTTACCGGCAAGCCGGCGTCCGCCAGGCTCATGGCGATGCGCCTGCCCATGGTGCCGGCGCCCACCACCCCGGCCGTATGCAGCGCGCGCGGCGTGATGCCCGAGGGCAACCCGGGCACGCGGGCCGCCTGGCGCTCGGCAAAGAACAGGTGGCGCAGCGCCCGCGATTCCGGCGACGCCACGCAGGCGGCAAGCAAGGCGGCCTCCACCGCCTCGCCCTCGGCGAACGGCAGCGTCGCTGCCGCCTCCACCGCTTGCACAATTGCCGCTGCCGCGGGATAGCGCGCACGCTCCTGCGTGGCGCGCTGCAAGGCCCGCGCGAAGAAGTCCGGCGGGAGCCCGGCAACAGGCGCGGACAGCGTGGACAGCCGGCGCGGCGGCGCCAGCCCCTCCAGCAGGCCTTCCAGAAAATGAAGGCCAGCGGCCAACGGCTCGCCCGGCACCAGCGCATCGACGATGCCGGCGGCCAGCGCCGCCTCGGCGTCGAGCATGCGCCCGCTCAGCATCAGGTCCAGCGCCAGGTCCGCCCCGCAGGCGCGCGGCAGCCGCTGGGAGCCCAGCGAGCCGGGCAGCAGCCCCAGCTTGATCTCGGGCAGCCCGACCCGCGTGCCGGGCACGGCCACGCGGTAATGGCACGCCAGCGCCAGTTCCAGCCCGCCGCCCAGCGCGGTGCCGTGCAGCACGGCCACCACCAGCCGTTCGCTGGCTTCGATCCTGGCCAGGATACGGTTGTAAGGCGCAGCCGTGAAATCCGGGGCATCGAACTGGGCGATGTCGCCGCCCGCCACGAAGGTCCGGCCCGCGCACCAGATCAGCAAGCCATCGAGGGAGGAATCGGCCTCGAAGGCGGCCACCTTGGCATCCAGCCCCGCCACCGTCGCCACCGAGAGCGCGTTCACCGGTGGATGGTCGATGCACAGCAGGCCGATACGGCCGTGCCGGACCAGGCTGACGGGAACCGCTTTGTCTGCGTCGCTCATGGCGCCTCCTGTCGGGGCCGCTTGCTTTCAGGCCACCTTGGGTTCAGGCCACCTTGGCCAGGTACATCGACTCGATCAGCGCGCTGTATTTGTCGTTGACCAGCTTGCGCTTGAGCTTCATGGTGGGCGTCAGTTCCTCATCTTCGGCGCCAAGGCGGGTCTCGATCAGCCGGAATGCCTTGATCTGCTCGACCCGTGCGAACTGCTTGTTGACACGGTCGATCTCCTGACCCACCAGCGCGATCACCTCCTTGCTGCGGCACAGCGAGCCGTAGTCGGAGAAATGCACATCGTGTTCCTGCGCCCACTGCTCCACGTTGTCCTGGTCGATCATCACCAGGCAGCTCAGGTAGGGCCGGCGGTCTCCGATCACCACGGCGTCGGTCACATAGGGGCTGAACTTGAGCTGGTTCTCCCACTCGGATGGCGTGACGTTCTTGCCGCCGGCGGTGATGATCAGGTCCTTCATGCGATCGGTGATATAGAAGTAGCCCTGCTCGTCCACCCGGCCCACGTCGCCCGTGCGCAGCCAGCCATCGGCCATGGTCTCGGCGGTCTTGGCGGGCAGGTTCAGGTAGCCCATGAAGACCTGCGGGCCCCGCACCAGCAGCTCGCCTTCCTGCGAGACCTTCACCTCGGTATGCGGCAAGGCAATGCCGATGCTGCCCGGGCGCGTCCGCCCGGGCGGGTTGCAGGTAGCCGCGCCGGTGATCTCGGTCATGCCCCAGAGCTCGTGCAGCACGATGCCCAGCGCCATATACCAGCGGATCAGGTCGGGCGAGATCGGCGCCGCGCCGGTCACCGCCAGCTGCACGCGGTTCAGGCCCATCATGCGGCGCACGTTGCCCAGCACCAGCGTATCGGCCAGCCAGAGCTTCAGGCGCGCGGCCAGAGGCAACACCGTTGCCTGCCCGTCCTCGCGCACGCGGGCCTGCCCGGCGGCCAGCGCCCAGTCATAGGCCCAGCGCTGCAGGCGGGTCGCTTCCCGGACCGCGATGGTCACGCTGGAATACAGCTTCTCCCACACCCGCGGCACCGCCAGGAAGGCGTCGGGCTGGATCTCGCGAATGTTGTCGAAGATGGTGTCGGGGTTCTCGACAAAGTTGACGACGGCACCGGACAGGATCGAGTAGTACTCGCCGAAGATCCGCTCCGAGACGTGGCACAGCGGCAGGAAGGCCATGCGCTCGCCGATGGTGGTGGCCGGGAGGAACTCGCGCAGCGTCAGGCAGCTGCGCAGCACATTGCGGTGCGACAACATCGCGCCCTTGGGCCGTCCCGTGGTGCCGGAGGTATAGACCAGCACCGCCAGCGCGTCGGCGCTGCCGGCGGCCAGCCGCGCCGCCACCAACCCCGGCTGCCGCGCCCGCGCTTGCCTGCCGAGCGCCAGCAGCGCGTCAAAGCTGAGCACGCCGGGGTCATCGAAGCCGGCCAGCCCTTCCATGTCGTACACGATCACCTTGCGCAGCCGTGGCAGGCGCTCGCGCACCTCCAGGTACTTGTCGAGCTGCTCCTCGTTCTCGGCGAAGAGCATGACGCTGCCCGAGTCGTGGCAAAGATACGCCACCTGCGAAGGCGAGTCGGTGGGATAGATGCCGCTGACCACCGCACCGGCGGTGAGCGCGCCAAGGTCGCTCCACACCCATTCGCGGTTGGTGCTGGACAGCACCGACACCACCTCGCCTGCCTGCAGGCCCAGCTCGGCAAGGCCGGCGGCGACATCGGCCACGATCTCGCCCACTTCGCGCCAGCGATAGCTGCGCCAGACGCCGAGGTCCTTTTGCCGCATCATCACGGCGTCGGCGCGCTGGGCCACGGCGTGCCAGAACATCTGCGGCAGGGTCTCGAATGCCGCTTCGGAAAGGGGCTGCATGGTGTGCGCCGTCGCCATTGTCATTGCCTTTGCCATTGATTGCTCTCGACTTGGTGATCGGTTAGCGCGCTAGCGCCAGGTCTTGCGCTTTTTCCAGCGGCGCTCGCCGCGCACGCCGTTGTCCTTCATGCCCAGGTAGAACTCCTTGATGTCGTCCTTCTCGCGCAGCACGGCGCAGGTGTCCTCGGCCACGATGCGGCCGTTCTCCAGCACATAGCCATAGTCCGCCGCGTTGAGCGCCATATTGGCGTTCTGCTCCACCAGCAAGATGGTGGTGCCGCGCTCGCGGTTGATGCGCACCACGATTTCGAAGATGTCCTTGGTGAGCTTTGGCGACAAGCCCAGGCTGGGCTCGTCGAGCAGGATCAGCTCCGGCGCGGCCATCAGCGCGCGCGAGATCGCCAGCATCTGCTGCTGGCCGCCCGAGAGCAGGCCGGCATCCTGCGCGGCACGCTCGCGCAGCACCGGGAAGTAGTCGTAGACCATCTCCATGTCGCGCGCCACGCCGTCGCGGTCGCGCCGCGTATAGGCACCCATCAGCAGGTTGTCGCGCACCGACAGCAGCGGGAACACCTCCCTGCCCTCGGGCACGTGGCTCAGGCCGCGCCGCACGATCTGGGCCGGATCCATGGCAGCGATGCTCTCGCCCTTGAAGGTGATGCTGCCGCGCGTCGGGTCCAGCACGCCGGAAATGGTCTTGAGGATGGTGGTCTTGCCGGCGCCGTTGGCGCCCAGCACGGTCGCGATGCTGCCGCGCTGCACGGCAAGGCTCACGCCCCGGATCGCCTTGACCGGGCCGTAGGCGCTTTCCACGTTGGCCAGCGCGAGCACTGGCGCGTGCTGGATTTCGCGCATCTTGTCTGCGCCTTGCATCAGGTTCATGCCGCCCTCCGCAGTGAGGCTACGTCGTCCACGGTCCCCAGGTAAGCTTCGATCACGCCGGGGTGCTCCTGGACCTCGGCAGGCGTGCCCTGCGCCAGCACCTGGCCCTGGTTCATCGCCAGCACCCGGTCCGACACGCGCGACACCAGGCTCATGTCGTGCTCCACCATCAGCACGGTGATGCCCAGCTCGCTCTGGATATCGCGGATCCACCAGGCCATGTCCTCGGTCTCCTCCACATTCAGCCCGGAAGACGGCTCGTCCAGCAGCAACAGCCGCGGGCTGCTGCACAAGGCCCGTGCCAGCTCCACCACCTTGCGCACGCCATAGGGCAGGCCCGCCACCAGCGCGTCGCGGTGCGCCTGCAGGTCCAGCAGCTCGATCATCTCCTCGGCCTTGTGGCGCGCGGCCAGCTCCGAGCGGCGCGCGGCGGGGGTAAACAGCAGGTCCGCCCAGAAGCCGCTGGCGCGATGCGTGTGGTGGCCGATCAGGAGGTTCTGCAGCACCGTGGCGTGCTCGAACAGCTCGATATTCTGGAAGGTGCGCGCGATGCCCTGCGCGGCGATCGCGTGTGGCGGCAACCGTGTCAAGCTGCTGCCCTGCCACAGGATCTCGCCGCTGGTGGGTGGATAGATGCGGCTGATCAGGTTGAACACCGTGGTCTTGCCGGCCCCGTTGGGCCCGATCAGCGTAAAGACCTCGCCGCGCCGCACATCGAAGCTCACGCCGCCAAGCGCCAGCACGCCGCCAAAGCGCACCGACAGGTCGCGCACGCTGAGAAGAGTGTCTGTCATGCGGGCCTCCTTATTTCAGGCGCTCGGAGCGCTGGAAGGCCTTCTGGCGCCGGAACATGCCCTGGCGATAGAAGGGAAACAGTTCCAGGTACGTGCGGATCTTGCGCCAGCGCCCATACAGCCCCATCGGCTCGAACAGCACGAAAGCCATCAGCACCAGCCCGTACACCAGCGCCTGCATGCCGCTGGCCTGCCCGATGGCAGGCGGCAGGAGATCCTTCGCCAGCACGATCATCTGCGGCATGACGATCAGGAAGATCGCGCCAAGAAACGCGCCATGCACAGAGCCCAGCCCGCCCACCACAACCAGCAGCAACAAGTCGATCGACTGGGCAATGCCGAATTGCTCGGGCGAGATATAGCGCAGCTTGTGGGCATACAGCGCCCCCGCGATGCCAACCAGCGCGGCAGACAACGCAAACGACAAGGTCTTGTAGCGCGCCAGGTGGATGCCCATGCTCTGCGCCGAGATCTCCGAGTCCCGGATGGCGATGAAGGCCCGCCCCGTGGCGCTGCGCAGCAGGTTGAGCACGGCCAGCGTGGCCAGCAGGCAGACCGCGAGCGACAGGTAGTAGAACGCCACCGGCCCGTCAAGCACATAGCCCCACAGCTGCGGCGCGGCCACCGGCAGGCCGGCATTGCCGCCTGTCACGCTCTCCCAGCGCGCCAGGATCTCCTCGACGATCAGGCCGAAGGCCAGGGTGGCGATCGCCAGGTAGATGCCCTTGACGCGCAACGCCGGCAGTCCCACCACCACGCCCGTCAGTGCCGACAGCGCAGCCGCGGCCAGCAAGGCAGGCACGAAGGGCACGCCGTGGCTGGTCAGCCAGGCCTGCGTATAGGCGCCCACGCCAAGGAAGGCCGCATGTCCGATCGACAGCAGCCCGGTGTAGCCGGACAGCACCATCAGGCCCAGGCCCGCAATGGCGTAGATCAGCACAAAGCCAAGCTGCGCGATCCAGTAGCTGCTGGCCCAGCCCGGCGCGATCAGCAGGCAAGCCATCAGCAAGCCGTACCAGAACATATGGCCCGGGTGCCTGGCCAGGCGCAGGTCCTGGCGATAGTCGGTCTTGAAGAGGAATCGCATCGCGTCTCTACACCTTTTTGCGCAGGTTCTCGCCGAACAGGCCGTTCGGCTTGACCACCAGCATGATCAGCACCACGACATAGGCCGCGACGTCCTTGAAGCCCTCGGGCAGGTAAAAGCCCGCCAGCGACTCCACCACACCGATCACCAGCCCGCCCACGATCGCGCCCGGCAGGCTGCCGAAGCCGCCCACCACCGCTGCGGGGAAGGCCTTGAGGCCGAGCATGCCCATGCTGGCGTGAACAAAGGTGATGGGCGCCAGCAGCAGGCCGGCGATCGCGGCCACCGACGCCGACAAGCCCCAGACCAGCCCGTTGAGCCGGCGCACCGGAATGCCCATGTAGTAAGCGGCAAGCTGGTTCTGCGAGCTGGCCTGCATCGCCACGCCGATGCGGCTGTAGCGGAACACCAGGTAAAGCACCACGCAAAGCGCCGCGGTGACGCCGATCACTGCCACTTGCTCCACGCTCAGCACCAGCGCGCCGGTGCGCCACACCATGCCCTGGTAAGGCACCGGCAAGGTATGCGTGCCGGCGCCGATGCCCGGCACCATGGTGATCAGCCCACGCATCACGTAGCCCATGCCGATGGTCAACATCACCACGGTGAACTGCGGCTGGCCCAGGATGGGGCGAATCGCCAGGCGCTCGACCAGCATGCCGAAGCCAGCCATGCCCGCCACTGTCAACGGCACGGCAAGGACCAGCGGCAACCCGAGCATGGTCAGCACCACGCCGGCGAAGGCGCCCAGCATCATGAACTCGCCTTGCGCGAAGTTCACCGTCTCGGTCGCCTTGTAGATCAGCACAAAGCCCAGGGCGATCAGCGCGTAGATGCAGCCCAGCGCGATCCCCGAGATCGTCAATTGCAGGATCTCCAATCTTGTCTCCTGTGCCGGCCGCCCCTTGCCGCGCGCGGTGCGCGGCAAGGGGCCGGTCTCGGAATTGGGTGAGTCAAGCGCGCCCGATGGCACCGGGTGCGATGCGTGCCGTCTTGCGCTTCGCCGCGTTGCGACTGCTGCGATTGCTGCGACTGCTGCCACCGTAACAAAACTACCGGTGCGGCTCTTGTGTGGACTGGCTGTATATGGATTGGGGATTACCCATGGGTAACGCGGCTGGCGCTGTGCGCCGCCAGGGGATCAGCGGCGCACCAGCACTACCGCAAGCTCGAACGCGCCGCTGGGATGCGCGACAGCGCTAAACGGCGGCTTGGGCCATTCCCATTGCTGGGCCGGGAACAGCACGCGCATGGCGTTGATGTCGCAGTGATACGGCGGCCCTTCCACCATGCCCTGGCCTGCGCTGTCGCGGCGCATCTGCATGAACAGCGCCAGCAGGCGTGCGCCGGGACGCAGCCAGCCATGGAGCTGGGCGGCGTAACGGGTCCAGTGGTCGGGGTGCAGCGCGCACAGGCAGGTCTGCTCATAGATGGCATCCACCGGCGTGGCCGGCTGCCAATGCAACACGTCCGCCTGTTCCAGGGCCGCTTGCAGTCCGCCCGGCGCCAGCCGGGCAAGCGTGCGGGCCAGCGCCCCGGGCGCGTAGTCGATGCCGCTGACCCGCGCGCCATGCGCGGCCAGCGCGGCGACTTCCCAGCCACCGCCACAGCCGGGCACGATCACACGCTCCCCGGGCTGGATGGCGCCTTGGGCAAGCCAGGCCAGGAGTTGCGGGCTGGCGGCTTCGCGCTCCCAAGGGGTTTGCCCGGATTCGAAGCGGACTTGCCAGAAGTCGATGGTTGGTCCTGCCATTGGGGCTCCTGCGGTTTTTTAGAATTTCCCAGCCGAGTTTGGAGGTTTGCGTTCTGCTGGTTCTTTCGCCATGCTCCACCCGTACCCCCTACCTCCTACCCTCTTACCCCTGCCCCATCTCCCTCAACCTGACCTTCAACACCTTCCCCGTCGGATTGCGCGGCAACGCCGCCACCACCCGCAACGCACGCGGCAGCTTGTAGCGCGCCAGGCGCGGTTGCGCGAAGGCCTGCAGTTCCTCCAGCGTCAGGCTGGCGCCCGCCTTGAGCGCCGCCACGGCTACCACATGCTCGCCCCAGCGCTCGTCGGGCGCGCCGATCACGGCGACTTCGGCAATGGCCGGGTGCTCGTACAGCACGCTTTCGACTTCGGCCGGGTAGACGTTCTCGCCGCCGGTAATCACCATGTCCTTCAAGCGGTCGCAGACGTAGTAGAAGCCTTCTTCGTCGACATAGCCGACGTCGCCGGTGCGGAACCAGCCGCCGTCGTAGAACGCCGCGGCGCTGGCGTCCGGGCGGTTCCAGTAGCCTTTCATGATGTTGCCGCCACGCGCGCAGATCTCGCCGCGGGCCTGCGGCTCGGTCAGTGGCTTGCCGTCGAAGTCGCGGATGCAGACTTCGGTCATCATGGCCGGCGTGCCACAGGAGCCGAGCTTGTCCTGCGCGCGCTCCGGGGCGAGGAAGGTCGTCGCGGCGGCGGTCTCCGTCAGGCCGTAGCCCTGGTTGACCGGGATGCCGCGCCCGGCGAACAGGCGCAGCAGCGGCTCGGGCATGGGGGCGCCGCCGACCGAAATGGTGCGCAGGCTGGACAGGTCCGCCTGCGCGAAATCCGGGTGCTGGCTGACGAACAACAGCATGGCGGGCACCGCGAAGCTGACCGTCACGCGGTGCTCGGCCACCGCCTGCATGACGGCTGCGGGGTCGAAGCTGCGCTGCAGCACGAGATGGCCGCCCGCCATCAGGATGGGCAAGCTCACGCAGCACATGCCGCCAACATGGAACAGGGGCGCGAAATTGAGCGCGACATCGGTGCTGGCGAGGTCGCTCAGCATCATCACGTTCAGGTTGTTGGCCCAGAAGTTGCCATGCGTGAGCATGGCGCCCTTGGGTTGTCCGGTGGTGCCCGAGGTGTACATGATCGCGGCCACATCATCCGGATCGGTGGGCACGGCAGGCGGCGCGGCACCGGCTTGCGCCATCCGCGGCAACAGGCCTTCCCAGCCCGGCGCGTCGGTGCGGCGCAGGTAGCGCTGGCACTCCAGCGCCGGGCGCGCTTCATCGATCAGGCCGGCGTAGTCCTCATCGGCGAACAGCGTATGCACGCCGGCATCATTGAGGATAAAGGCCAGCTCCGGCCCGGTGAGCCGGAAATTAAGCGGCACGAAGATGGCGCCCAGCCAGGCGCAGGCGAACTGCGTCACCAGGAACAGCGGGTCGTTCAGGCCAAGGTAGCCCACGCGCTGGCCGCGTCCGACGCCGCCCGCCGCCAGCACGGCGGCCATCTTCCCGGCGTCGGCCACCAGCTCGGCATAGGTCCAGGTCTGCCCGGCGCAGGTCAGCGCGGGGCTGCGGGGGCTGCGCGCAGCGCGGCGGCGCAGCCATTGCGCCATGCCGAGCGCCAGGAAGGCGGCGCTGTCCGCTTGGGTGGACGATGCTGTCGACGATGCTCTGTTCATAGGCTGCTTCCTCGTTCAATCGTTGCAGACACCGCCAGCGCGCGCCGCCCGGCGTGCGCCTCGCCGGTTGTCTTACCTGCCGGTCCAGACCGGCTTGCGCTTCTCGTTGAAGGCGGCCAGGCCTTCGCGTGCGTCTTCGGTCATCGCCAGCAGCGCGATCTGGCTTTCGGTATAGGCGATGCCTTCGGAAAAGCTCATCGACGCCATGGCTTGCATGGCGTACTTGCCGCGCCGGATCGCGGTGGGCGACTTGTCGGCCACGCGGGCGACCAGCCATTCGGTGCGCGCGTCCAGCTCGCCCGGCGCGGCCAGGTGGTTGACCAGGCCGGCGGCCTTGGCCTCGGCGGCGGAAAACGGCTCGCCGCTGATGCACCACTCGCGCACCAGCCGGGGCGGCGCCAGCGTTTGTAGCAGGCTCAGCACCTGCATCGGGAACACCCCCACCTTGACCTCCGGCAGGCCAAACACGGCGTTGTCGGCGGCCACCGCCATATCGGTCATGCACAGCAAGCCCATGCCGCCGGCCATGCAGGTGCCGTTGATCCGCGCGACGCTGGGCAGCGTGGCTTGCTGGGATTCGCGCAGCATGTCGGCGTAGTCCACATTCGGCTGCGAAAGGTCGAAGGCAAAGCCCTTGCCCGGCTGCAGGTCGCCACCGGCGCAGAAGGCCTTGTCGCCGGCGCCGGTCAGCACGATGGCGCGGATGGCGGGGTCTGCGTGCGCGGCGCGGTAGCCCGCCCGGATGCCGGCCACGACTTCCTTGTTGATGGCATTGCGCTTGTCGGGCCGGTTGATGGTGATCCAGAACGCGGCGCCGCGTTTTTCATGGAGGACGGCTGGGGTTTCCGATTCGCTCATGGTGCTCCGCTGGTTAGGCTGTGTCGGTGTGTTGAAACTCGGCCTGGCGCGTGACGTGGCAACAGGCTCAGGCCACTCGGAGGACTCAGGCGGCAGCCTTGACCGGTTCCGCCGGCGGCGCCTCGAACTCGATTTCCGCGATCACGCGCATGGCAGCGGCCTGGTCGCCAACCTGCACGTGCACGGCGCCGACCCGGCCGGCGGCCGGGGCCACGTGGATGTGCTCCATCTTCATGGCTTCCAGCGTGACCATGGGCTGGCCCGCCTCGACCTGGTCGCCGGCGGCCACCATCACGTTGACCACCCGGCCGTTCATCGACGCGCGCAGCTTGCCGTCCCCGGCAGCCTCGCCAGCCCTGGCGGCGGCGGCCCGGGTGTGGTCCTCGATGCGCAGCGGCGTGCCCTGGTAGTGCAGCAGCAGCGTGCTGGCGTCGCGATGGAAGGTGGCGCTCTCGACCAGGCCATCGCAGCTGAAACGTACCGAATGCGCGCCTAGGGCGATGGTCTCGAAGGCAAAGCGCGACTCGCCCATGGCAACCGCGAAGCGATTGCCTGCGCCATATGCCAGGCTGGCCTGATGCTCCGCCCCGTTGACCCGGTAGCGCAGGCCGATGGGCAGCGTGGGGGCCAGGCTCGCGGCTGGCGCGCCCGGCTGGCGCTCCGGCGAGGTTTCATACAGGAGCAGCGCCGCCAGCGCGGCGGCGCGCTGGCGTAAGGCCGCATCGGGCTGCAGCAGCGCGTCCTGGTGCTGGCCGATGAAGGCGGTGGTGGCCTCTCCCGCGGCAAAGGCGGGATGGGCGAGGCAGCGGCCAAGGAACACCTGGTTGGTGGTCACGCCAAGCGCCACCAGGTCTTCCAGGCCTTGCGACAGCTTGCGCCGCGCTTCGTCGCGTGTTCCGCCGTAGCTGATGAGCTTGGCGATCATGGAGTCGTAGTACGGCGGGATTGCGGCGCCACTGCCCAGCGCATGTTCCACGCGCAAGGCGGGCGGGGCCTGCCACAGTGCAATCTCGCCGCTTTGCGGCATAAAGCCTTGATCGGCGTCTTCGGCGCACAGGCGCACTTCGATGGCGTGGCCGGAAAAGCGCACGTCTTCCTGCCTGAGCGGCAGCGGCTCGCCTGCGGCAATCCGCAGTTGCAGCGCCACCAGGTCCAGGCCGGTGATGGCCTCGGTCACGGGATGCTCCACCTGCAGCCGCGTGTTCATCTCCATGAAGTAATAGTTGCCGTCGCGGTCGAGCAGGAACTCCAGCGTGCCCGCGCCTTCGTAGCCGATCGCCTTGACGGCGGCCACGGCGGTGGCGCCCATGCGGGCCCGCAGCTCGGCGCTCACCGCGGGCGATGGCGCCTCTTCGATCAGCTTCTGGTGGCGCCGCTGCACCGAGCAATCGCGCTCGCCCAGGTGGATGGCGTTGCCATAGCGGTCCGCCAGGATCTGGATCTCGATATGGCGCGGTTCCACCACGGCCCGCTCCAGGATCACCTCAGGGTCGCCGAAGGCGCCCTGCGCTTCCGAGCGCGCGCTGCGCAGCAGCTCGGGAAAGGCCCGCGCGTGCGGCACCAGCCGCATGCCGCGCCCGCCCCCGCCTGCCGTGGCCTTGATCATGACCGGGAAGCCGATGCGCTCGGCCTCGGCGCACAGGCGCGCCTCGTCCTGGTCCTCGCCCTGGTAGCCCGGGATGCACGGCACGTCCGCGGCCATCATCAGCCGCTTGGCGCCGGCCTTGTTGCCCATCGCCACGATGGACTCGGCCGACGGGCCGATGAATACCAGCCCCGCCTCGCGGCAGGCGCGGGCAAAAGCGGCATTCTCCGCCAGGAAGCCGTAGCCGGGATGCACGGCGTCGGCGCCGCTACGCCGCGCTGCCTCGATGATGGCGTCGATGCGCAGGTAGGACTGCGCCGGCTGCGCCTGGCCGATATACACCGCCTGGCCGGCCTCCTCGACATGGCGCGCGCCGGCATCGGCGCTGGAGTAGACCGCCACCGTGCGGTAGCCCAGCGCGGTGGCGCTGCGCATCACGCGCAAGGCGATTTCGCCCCGGTTGGCGATCAGGATCTTTTGAAATGGCGTGGGCTGCTTCATGGTGGCCTGGTCTGCTCTCTTGTCTTTTGCTTTGAACGCTTACTTCGACTGGGGGAAGGTGCCCATGAACTTGCACAGGATCTGCATCATGACCTCGTCGGCGCCGCCGCCGATGGAGGTGAGCCGCCCATCCCGGAAAATGCGCGAGATCGGGCTTTCCAGCACGTAGCCCATGCCGCCCCAGAACTGCAGGCAGCGGTCCGCCACCTCGCGCGACAGCCGGCCGGCCTTGAGCTTGGCCATGGTGGCCAGGCGGGTGGCATCCTCGCCGCGCACCATCATCTCCACGGCGCGCCAGCACAGGGCGTGCAGCGCTTCCACCTCGGTCTGCAGCTCGGCCAAGGTGTAGTGCACCCACTGGTTGTCCAGGATGGAGCGGCCAAATGCCTTGCGCTCGCGGGTGTACTCGATGGTGAGGTCGATCGCCTTGGCGCATCGGCTGGCGGAGCTGAGCGCGCCCCACAGGCGCTCTACCTGGAACTGTTCCATCTGGTAGGTAAAGCCCATGCCTTCCTCGCCGATGCGGTAGCGCTGCGGCACCCGCACGTCGTCGAAGTACAGCTGCGCGGTATCGGACGAGTCCATGCCGATCTTGCGGATCTTCTTGGCCACCGAAACGCCGCGGGTCTTCATGGGCACCACGATCAGCGTCTTGTTGCGGTGCGGCGCTGCGTCCGACGTATTGGCCAGCACGCAGCAGAAGTCGGCCTGGGTGCCATTGGTGGTCCACATCTTGCCGCCGTTGATGATGTAGTCGTCGCCGTCGCGCCTTGCGGTGGTCTTGATCGAGGCCACGTCGGAGCCGCTGCCCACCTCCGAGACGCCCAGGCAGGCCACGTACTCGCCGCGGATCGCGGGCGCCAGGAATTCGCGGCGCAGCTCCGCGCTGCCGTGGTGGGCCAGGGCCGGAGTGGCCATGTCGGTCTGCACCCCGATGGCCATGGGCACGCCGCCGCAGTTGATGTCGGACAGCGTCTCCGCCAGCACCGCGCTGTAGGAGTAATCGAGGCCCATGCCGCCATCGGCTTCCGGCTTGGACAGGCCCAGCAGGCCCAGATCGCCCATCTTGCGGAAGACCTCATGCGCGGGGAAGATCTCGGCCTCTTCCCAGGCGTCGACGTGCGGATTGATCTGCTCGGCGATAAAGCGCTTGATGGTGGCGCGCAGCGCCTCGTGTTCGGGTGTCAGTAGCATGTCGCTGGTCTCCGTTCGTTCTTTTGCATGTCTGTTCCGGCTGAGTCCGTGGCTAGTCCGTGGCTGTCAGGGCCGGGCAACCCCGAATTGCATGGCTTGCGGCGTCCTGGCGTCGCCCTCGCGGCAGATCGCCAGCACATTGGCCAGCACCGCGCGCGTATTGCGCGGGTCGATCACGCCGTCGTCCAGCACGTGGGCGCTGGTGACAAACACGCTCATCTGGCGGTCGAAGCGCTCGACGATGCCTTTCTGCAGTGCTTCCAGCTGGTCGGCATCGGCCTGCCCGCCTTTGCGCTTCATGGCGGCCTCGGTCACGATGGCCATGGTGCGCGCGGCCTGCTCGCCGCCCATCACCGCGGTCTTGGCGTTGGGCCAGGAGAAGCAGAAACGCGGGTGGAAGCCGCGCCCGCACATGCCGTAGTTGCCCGCGCCGAACGACGCGCCGCAATAGATCGTGATCTGCGGCACGGTGGCGTTGCTCACCGCCTGGATCATCTTGGAGCCGTGCTTGATGATCCCGGCTTCCTCATGGCTGCGGCCTACCATGAAGCCGGTGGTGTTGTTCAGGTAGAGGATGGGCGTGCGCGACTGGCAACAGGCCTGGATAAAGTGCGTGGCCTTGGTCGCGCCGGCCGGATCGATCGGGCCGTTGTTGGTGATGATGCCCAGCGGCCAGCCCTCGATCTTGACATGGCCGCACACGGTGGCGCCGCCGTAGTTCTCGCCGAACTCCAGGAAGTCGGAATCGTCGGCAATGCGCGCGATCACCTCCTTCATGTCGACCGGCCGCTTATGGTCCATCGGCATCACGCCGAGCAGCTCCTCGGCATCGAAGCGCGGCGGCTTGTAGCTGCGCGGCGCGGCGGCGGGCTGGTCGCGGTGCCAGTCGATCTTGCCCAGGATCTCGCGGGCGATGCGCAGCGCATCGCGGTCGTCCTCGGCTAGGTAGTCGCCCAGGCCGGAGACCGAGGTATGCATCACGGCGCCACCGAGTTCCTCCTCGGTGGCCACTTCGCCCGTCGCTGCCATCAACAGCGGCGGGCCTGCCAGGAAGGCGCGCGAGCGCCCGCGCACCATGATGATGTAGTCCGACAAGCCGGTCTGGTAGGCCCCACCCGCGGTGGACGAGCCATGCGTCACCGTCACCACCGGCAGCCCGGCGGCCGACAGGAGCGCCAGGTTGCGGAACAGGTTGCCGCCCCGCACGAAATCCTCGACCTTGTAGGTCATCAGGTTGGCGCCGGCACTCTCCACCAGCTGCACATAGGGCAGCTTGTTCTCGAGCGCGATCTCCTGCACTCGCAGCTGCTTGTCCAGCCCCTTGGGTTGCAAGGCGCCGGCGTTGATGCCCGAGTCCGAGGCGCTGATCATGCAGCGCAGGCCCGACACAAAGCCGATGCCCGCGATCAGGCCGCCGCCGGGCACGCTCTTGTCCAGGTCTGGGTTGTCCAGCCCCAGCCCGGCCAGCGACGACAACTCGATAAACGGTGCGCCCGGGTCCAGCAACAAAGCCAGCCGGTCGCGCGGCAGCAACTGCCCGCGTTTCTCGAAGCGCTCGCGCGAGGCGGCGGACAAACTGGCGGCGCGCTGCTCGAAGGCGCGGATACGCTCCAGCAGTGCCAGCATGCCGGCGCGGTTGGCCTGGAATGCTTCACTGCCGGCGGAGAGTCTGGATTCGATATTTGCCATGTGGGTTCACTGTTCGGGGCGGTGCGCCGATGTGAAGCCATGGTAGGGGTGGGAGCCGGTAGGGTCTTGCGAGAACTGGCTGTGCTGCTTTGCGCCTGTGTGCGACCGGCGCCGGAAGTCCGTCAACCCACCCGCAATCGCACCCTGAACTTCGGCAGCAACGCGCTCGGCGCATAGGAAAGCTTGGTCTGACGGAAGTTGTCCAGCCCCATGTCCTGTTCGAAATTCAGCCACGCTACCGGGCGTGGATACGCCGTGCAGAAGTGGTGGAACATGTACTGGTAGATGCCCTTGCAGGCCGCCAGGCCTTTGGCGAAGCGCATGGCGAAAACCGTTGGGCGGATCTCCTGCGCCAGCACGAAACCCACGGGCTGCCCCGCTATCTCGTACAGGAAGCCTTCCAGGCCGAGTCGTTCGGCGTGTTGGAGGGCCTCAACGCAGGGGGTGTCGTCGGCTTCGCCGTGCGCCTTGTGCTTGGCTTGCATCCAGCCTTCATGCACGGCCAGGGCCTGGTCGGCCAGCCCCGGGTGGTAGGCGCGCGCGGTGACGGCATGCGTGGCCAGCAACTGCTTCATCAGGTTGCGCTTCTTGGCCAGCGTCGTGCCGCGATAGGCCGTGAAGTTGGCGGCGGGATAAAGGTAGTCGGCGTCGGCGCGCGATGCCGTCCAGGTGAAGATGGCGGGGTCGAGCCGCGCGACCTGGGCCGTGGACAGCGGATAGAAGCAGGCGTGTTCGCAGAGCAGCGCGCGCAGCACGTCAACCGGCGTGGTTTCCAGCGCGAACAACGGCAGCACGTGGCGCGCGCCGTCATAGGTTACGCCGCTGATATGCGGATAATCGCCGCCGACATAGCGGTAGGCGTGCGCTTGCCGGAACAGGTACAGGTTGGCGAAGGCGTGCTCGGAGAGGCAGGTTTCACCGGGATCGGCGCTGAGCCGGCGCAGCGCTGCGTCGATCCCGGCGGCGAGCGCCGGCACCAGCGGATCGCCGTGCGCGGCCTGAACGGGCGCTGCGGGGCCGTTCACCCTGCCGAAGCCATGCGCAACACGCGCGTGCCGGCAGCCGGCCCGTTGGCGGGCGGCCCGGCAAAGCACTGGGCCTGCGCCAGCCATTGCCGGGCCGGCCCGGCGCTATATTGCAGGCGGGTATCGTCCAGATGGCGGCGCTGCGTGACCAGCAGGCAGAAATCTTCGGCGCTGCCGCGCACGTAGTTGTCCTGCTGCGGTTCGTTCCAGGTCCACTCGCTGCCGTCGGGCGCGCTCAGCGCGATATAAGGCGCGAGCCCCGGCACCGGCTCGCCGCGGTTGACGAAGGTCCAGCCGTAGGTGGTGGCGCCGATATGCGCGACGTGCTTGAGGCGGGCTGTGGGCGCGCGGGCCCGGCCTGCCGTATCCCAGACGTCCTGGCCATGGGCCCAGGTCTCCATCAGCCGCGCGGTGGCAAAGCTGCGGGCGCTCATGGGTGGACCGTACCAGGGCAGGCGGGCCTTGGGGTCGAGCGCGGCCAGCGTGCGCACCAGTTGCTCGTACAGTGGCTGCCAGTACGCCAGCAAGGCGGGGCCGTCCAGGTGGCCATAGGTATCGCGCGCCACGGCGCTGATATGCCCGCCTCCTGCCATCAGCGCGTTGAGCGCTTGCGCGTCGCGCAGGAAGGCTTGCGGGTCGTTGGCAGCCTGCAGCGCGGTCTGGTCGAAGTAGCACAGGTGGGCGATCTCGTCCCAGGCGCTCCAGTCATGGAAAGCGCTCGGCTCGCGCCATTGCGCGGCGGTGAGCGTGGCGCAAAGGGCGGCCAGCTCGCGGTATTCGTCCAGCAGGTCCTGACAGGTTGCTTTCATGGGGAGTATCCGGTTGCCGTCGGCTGCCGTTGGCGGCAGGCTTGGCGAGGTTCTATGGCTTCGATTCTGGCGCGCGGCGCGCCGTTGGTCTTGTGCAAAGTGGTCGCCGCCCGGCCAGCTACGCGGGGCGATAGGCAGTCATTGGCGGCAGGCCATGCAGCGCGAGCTTGCGCGAACCCGCAAAGATATCACGCGGCTTGAGCCCGTACACGCGGCGGATGGAGTGGCTGAAGTGCGTGGAATCCGGATAGCCGGTATCCAGCGCGACCTCGGCCAGGTTGGCCTGCTGGGTGACGTAGTGCAGCAGGCTGCGGGCGCGCTTCCAGGTGCGGAATGTGCGGAACGGCGTGCCGACCTCCTCCTTGAACAGGTGCAGGAAGCGGGAAAACGACAAGTTGGCGTCGCGCGCATGGTCGCTGGCGGCGCTACGCCCACCCGGGTCGGCCTTGATCTGGCGCACCGCCGCATCGATGCGCGGATCGAGCGAGCGCGGCGCCAGCGGCTCGCCCAGCAACAGCGCATCGAGCAGCCCGGCGCCCAGCTCTGGCCGCCGCATGCCGCGCAGCTGAGCGATCAGGTCGCGTGCATGCTGCGCCATCCGCGGCGCTGCCAGCGCGCCGCCCGGACCGCGCAGCGGCAGTGGCAAGCGGGACATATCGACGGTCTCGGGCTCGATCAGGAAGCCGCACAGGCTGCGGCTGTCGGAGGCGATGCGGTGCGCGGCGTAGGGCGGCACGAAGGCGATCTCGGCGGTTTCCCACTCGCCATCCGCCACGCTCAGGCGAAACGGCGCGTCCAGCGCCACATAAAGCAGGATGGCGCCGATGGAGCGCACCGACGGCGCGCCGAGCAGCCCGACGTAGAGCACGCGGTCGGGGTCGATCCACATGAAGCTTCCGCTCGAGCGCCCGCATGGCAGGCCCGCGGCATCCGGTGTGCATGGCAAAACTGGCTGCATCTGGGTCTCACTGTTCGCGGCGCCGCGCGTGGCCGATGTGGCCGATGTGGCTGATGTGACTGACGGCTGGCGCCTGGTTCGGCAAGAGCGCGCGGGCAGCCGCCCGGCGGCCTTGCGCGCCTGCGTCATGATGCCAGCGAAGGGGGCCAAACAGCCGCCGGATGGGGGTTTATCCCGATGCCGCATTCCGTCGGGGTCGGGGTCGGCGCCGGGACAGACCCCATCCGGCCTGGCTCAGGCGCCCAGTGACCGCGCCAGCGCCGGCGGCACCCGCACCGGCATGGCCAGCAGGACCTGGCCCATCCCCTTGCCCAGCGGATCGTTGCGCAGCGACGCCATGCCGCCGCCGCCCAGCGCCTGCTCGCACAGGAAGTTGAAGGCGCCGATGCCGGGCAGGAAGTAACGCGTCACCCTGCCCTTGACGTTGTGCGCAAGGAACGCGGCCACGGCGGCCTCCGTCAGCTGCGCGTCGATCAGCGGCAGGTAGGCGGCGTCGCGCGCGATGATGCCGATGTTGGAAAAGTCGCCCTTGTCGCCACTACGCCCGTACGCCAGCCGGATCAGCGGCACATCGACCCAGTCTGCGGCAGGCTCAGTGGCCGCCGCAGAAGGCGTCGAGGCGCGGGCTGGCCTGCCCGCCGGCACCGGGCCGGTTGGCGTATCGCTTGCGCAGGCCAAGGTCGCGGGCAGCGGCACCGGCTGCTCGTCAAGCCACACGGCGGGCTGGACCCGCGTTTTTGGCACCAGGAAGGGAAACTGCTTGATGGCCATGCTGACCGATGGCCGCCCGCCTACCCCGGTGGTGCCGGGCGACCACGAAGTGCCTGCCGGCGCGATCTCTCGCGCGAACAACTCCAGTGCGCGCTTGTCCGGATGCGTCACCGCCAGCCACATCACCGCCTCGAACAAGGCCGGTTGCGGCACATGCGGGCCAAAGGCCGCGGCGGTGCCCAGCACGTCCAGCCGGGTCTCGGTAAAATCCGGCTGCCCGGCCCGTGCCAGCATGCCGCGCGTGCGCGCCAGGAAGGCCTCGCCGCTGCGCCGCGCCTTGCGCACGGCATCGAAGCCCACGATGGTCAGTTGCGCCGAGCAGCGGTAGCCGTCGGCATAGGTGGCCGAGACCTTGTAGCTGGCGGTAGGCGGGCGACCCTTGGCGCCCCGCACTTCCACCAGGTCCGGCCCGGCCTGGCGCAGCGTGACGCCGGTGAAATCGCAGATCACGTCAGGCAGCAGGTAGGCAGCGGGATCGCCTATCTCGTACAGCATCTGCTCGCCGACGGTGGCGGGGCTGACCAGCCCGCCGGTGCCGGGCGGCTTGCCGACCAGGAAGGTGCCATCCGCCCGGCAGGTCACCACCGGGTAGCCGATATTGGCCCAGTCCGGCACCTGCTCCCAGTCGGTGTGCAGGCCGCCGGTGGCCTGGCAGCCGCACTCGATGATGTGCCCCGCCAGGCTGCCCGCGCACAGCAGGTCGTAGTCGGTGGGGCTCCAGTTGAACTCGTGCATCAGCACGCCCAGCGTCACCGCGCTGTCCACGCAGCGCCCGGTGATCACGATATCCGCGCCGGCATCCAGCGCGGCCCGGATCGGCACGGCGCCCAGGTAAGCGTTGGCCGTCAGGATGCGGGCCGGCATCGCGGCGCCGCTCTGCATGTCGCGCGTGCCTGCCGCGCGCAGCGCGTCGAGCTGCGGCAACAGGTCGTCGCCATCGACCACCGCCACCCGCACCGTCACGCCGAGTTCCTCGGCCAGCTTGCGCACCGCCGCCGCGCAGGCCCGCGGATTCACGCCACCGGCATTGCTCACGATGCGGATGCCCTTTTCCATGGCTGGCTTGAGCACCGAGCGCAGGGCCCCGCTGACAAAATCCAGCGCATAGCCGGCTTCCGGGTTCTTCAGCCGCGCCGCCGCCAGCAGCGACATGGTGAGCTCAGCCAGGTAGTCGAACACCAGGTAGTCGATGTCGCCCTTGTCCACCAGCTGGACCGGGCCGATTGCGCTGTCGCCCCAGAAACCGGAGGCGCCGCCTATCCGCACGTTTTCCTTGCCCTGCCGACTTTGCTTGTTCATGGACGCGCTTCCCCTTTCGCCTCAGTCTTCGATTGCCATTGTCATCGGCGAGTCATGGCTCGCCGGCCTTGCAGGAACGATAGCCACTTGCAGGCATGGCGTCTTGCGTCAATTGGCTTCGGCGCCGCGCGCCCGGGCGGATCCATATATGCAAAGTGCAAATCGTTATTTCCCAAAAAGAGACGCCGGCTTTATATTCGACCGCTTTCTTTCGACCGCCCTCGCCGGCTTGCCTTGCCCGCCGGCGCCCCCCACCCCCGCTGTTGGAGCATTGCCTTGAGTCACGTCCTTACGCTGGGCGACACCCTTTCCTGGCCCGCGCGCTACCTGCCACGCAAGATCGCGCTGGTCGCCGGCGTGGGGCCAAGCCGCCGCACCTGGACCTATGCCGAGCTGGATGCGCAGGTGAATCGCCACGCCCATGCGCTGCTGTCGATCGGCGTAGGCCATGGCGATGTGGTTGCGGCCTTCCTCTACAACACGCCAGCCTTTGTCTTCAGCATGCTGGCTGCGGCCCGCGTGGGCGCGATCTTCAATCCGATCAACTACCGGCTGGCCGCCCAGGAACTGGCCTTCATCCTGGAGGATGGCAAGGCCAGCGCCCTGCTGTTCGAGCAGGAAGGCTGCGCCGTGGTGGAAAAAGCCGCCGAGCTGGCCCCGGGCACAACACGCTGGATCTATGCGGACCCCGAGCCGGCACCGGCCTTTGCCACGCACCACCTGGCCACGCTGGCCGCGGGGCAGCCGCAAGACGCGCCAGGCATCGCCGTGGACGAAAACGATCCCTGCATCCTGATGTACACCAGCGGCACCACCGGCCGCCCCAAGGGCGTGCTGCACACGCATCGCAGCAAGCTCGCGCACAACGCGATGATGCATCAGGCCATGACGCTCTCGCGCGAGGACGTGGGCTTGTCGATTGCGCCGCTGAACCACACGGCGGAGCTGCACACCAGCTTCCTGCCGCGCCTGCAGCTGGGCGCCACGCAGGTGCTGCAGCGGCGCTTCGATGCCGGCGAGGCCTGGCAACTGGTCGAAGCCGAGAACGTCACGCACTTCTTCGCCGCGCCGACCATGGTCGGCATGATGCTCAACCACCCGGACGCCCACACGCGCGATGTGTCGTCGCTGCGGCTGGTGGAGTACGGCGGCGCATCGATGGCGCCGCACCTGATCCGCGAGTGGGATCGCGTGGTTGGCGCGGGCTTGGTGCAGGTGTATGGCACCACCGAGATGGGGCCCTGCATGTCCGTGCTGTATCCGCATGAGCAGCTCAGCCACGCCGGCTCGGCCGGCCTGCCCTCGCTCAATCACGACCTGGTGGTTGCGGTGCTGCGCGAGGACGACGCCCCGACCGATCCGGCCCGGCCTTGCGCACCCGGAGAAGTTGGCGAGATCCTGGTGCGCGGCCCGTGCATGATGGCCGGCTACCTGAACCGCCCGGACGCCAATGCGCGCGCCCTGGCCCATGGCTGGTACCACACCGGCGACCTCGGCAGCCTGGACGAGGACGGCTACCTGTGGGTACGCGATCGCATCGACTACATGATCAATTCGGGCGCCGAGAATGTGTATCCGCGGGAAGTCGAGGATGCGCTGATCGAACACGCCGCCGTGCTGGAAGTGGCGGTCATCGGCGAGGCGGATGCTACCTGGGGACAGGTTGTCGGCGCCTATGTGGTGCTCAAGCCCGGAGCGCAAGCTACCGCGGCACTGCTCGACGGCTTCCTGGTGCATGGTGACCGGCTGGCCGCCTACAAGCGGCCGCGCCGGTATCACTTCGTCGATGCGCTGCCAAAGACCACAAGCGGGAAAATCCAGAAACACTTGCTGCGGAGGACATAAAGCAGCCTGGCCATCGGAACGCATGAAAATCAATGGTTTATCGGCGTGTCCTGATGTCAGGCGTCAGGTATTCCGGTGTGGAAACATTGTGAAAATTTCCAATGAATTCAACTGGTTGCACCCCGCTGTCAAAGCTGGATCTAGCATTAAGATAGACCCGCCTTGTGGCACGGAGCGTCGCACGGTCGCACTACCTGGTGACGGTATCTGTACCGCAGTGCAGCTTGCATTCGTCGCGCCGTTGCCCTAGAAATAATTAAATATTTCCAAAAATATCGGCGGTAGTCATCGCCGCGTGGCCCCACCGGGGCTGCGGCCGCAAGCATGCCCCCATGCCAACGACCACGGAGTGCCGGCGACCCGCGACGGGCATCGCGATCGCAATCCGCAGGAGGGGGGATCATGTCCATCACGCGCAGAGAGTTCCTGAAGGCCACCGGCGGCGCGGCCGCCGGCATTGGTGTTTCTGGAAGCTTGCCCACCCCGGCGCAAGCTGCGCCACCCCCCAGCGATCCGGGCCGGACGACGCTGCCTTTCGCCCCTAGGGTGGTTGCGCAGATCGGACAGCTGCGGGTCAATACGCCGGTCAGTTTCCTCTACCCGGACGCGTCGTCGCCCTGCGTCGCCATCAAGATGGGAATGCCAGTGCCAGGCGGGGTTGGCCCCGACCGCGACGTGGTGGCCTACAGCACGCTCTGTACGCACATGGGCTGCCCGGTTGCCTACGACGCTGGCGCCCGCACCTTCAAGTGCCCCTGCCATTTCAGCATCTTCGACCCCGAGAAAAGCGGGCAGATGGTGTCGGGACAGGCAACCGAAAACCTGCCCATGGTCCAGTTGCAGTACAACGCCAGCGATGGCACGGTGAAAGCCGTCGGTGTCGAGGGGCTGATCTACGGGCGTCAAGCCAACCTGCTGTGAAGGGGGCGTACTGCCATGGCAACCAACAAGGACCGGGTGGCCCTGCCACCCGTGAATGCGCAGCGGACCAACCTGACCTGCCATTTCTGCATCGTCGGGTGCGGCTATCACGTCTACAAATGGCCGGAGAACATCGAGGGCGGCCGAGCGCCCGGCCAGAACGCGCTCGGGCTGGACTTTCGCAAGCAACTGCCTGCGCTGGCGGTGGTGATGACGCCGAACATGCAGAACACCGTCACCGACCGGGACGGCCAGCGCCACAACATCTTCATCGTGCCCGACAAGCAATGCAGCGTGAACCAAGGCTTGTCGTCAACGCGAGGCGGTCAGTTGGCCAAGGTGATGTACAACCCGGACGGCGTGGCCAGGGCCCGCTTGCGCAGCCCGCGCGTCTATATGGCCGACCAATGGGTCGATACCAGCTGGGATGACGCGCTGGCCCTTTACGCCAGCGTAACCAAGCGGATCCTGGATCGCGACGGGCCCGCAGCGCTGGCGTTCGATTGCTTTGACCACGGTGGCGCGGGCGGCGGCTTCGAGAACACCTGGGGCACCGGCAAGCTGATGTTCACGGCGCTCAAGACGCCTCTGGTCCGGATCCACAATCGGCCGGCCTACAACTCCGAATGCCATGCCACCCGCGAAATGGGCATCGGCGAACTCAACAACAGCTATGAGGATGCCGAACTCGCCGATGTGATCATGGCAATCGGCTGCAACTCCTACGAGACCCAGACCAACTACTTCCTGGCGCACTGGCTGCCGAATCTGCAGGGCCAGACCATGGACAAGCGCAAGGCGCGCTTCCCGGGCGAAAGCATCGCCGCGGCCAAGGTGATTTTCGTGGACCCGCGCCGCACCACCACGATCGCGGTGGCGGAGCAGGCGGCCGGCAAGGACAACGTGCTGCACCTCGATATCGAGCCCGGCACCGACATTGCCCTGTTCGATGGGTTGCTGACCCATGTGGTCGACCAGGGCTGGCACGATCAGGAATTCATCGCGGGCTATACCAAGGGATTCGATGCGGCGCTGCGCGCGAACCGGTTGTCGCTGGAAGACACCAGCCGCATTACCGGCATCCCGGTCGACAAGCTCAGGCGCGCGGCCGAGTGGGCCTACAAGCCAAAGGCGTCCGGCCACCGGCCGCATACGATGCATGCCTACGAGAAGGGCATCATCTGGGGCAACGACAACTACCTCATCCAGTCCGCGCTGGTGGACCTGGTCCTGGCCACGCACAACGTCGGCCGGCGCGGCACGGGCGTGGTGCGCATGGGCGGGCACCAGGAGGGTTATGCCAGGCCACCCTATCCTGGCAGCACGAAGATTTATGTGGACCAGGAGATCATCCACGGCAAGGGGCTGATGTACACGGCGTGGGGCGCCAATCCGTTCCAGACCACACTCAATGCGCAGGAGCACCGCGCCGTGATCCTGCGGCGCACCGCGGTTGTGCGAGAGGCGATGGCACGCCAGCGCGGGGCCACCGTGCCGCAGATGGCGGATGCGATCTACGATGCTGTGAAGAGCAAGGGCGGGCTGTTCCTGACCAACATCAACCTGTATCCCACCAGCCTGGCTGACGCCGCCCACCTGATGCTGCCGGCCGCGCATCCGGGCGAGATGCACCTGACGTCGATGAACGGCGAGCGCCGGATGCGCTTGTCGGACAAGTTCATGGATCCACCGGGCACCGCGCGCCCGGACTGCCTGATCGCCGCCGGTATTGCCAATACGCTCAAGCGCTTGTACGAGGCCGAGGGCAAGGGCGAGATGGCCGCGCGCTTTGGCGGCTTCGACTGGCGGACCGAAGAGGATGCCTTCAATGACGGCTTCCGTCAGGCGGGCCAGCCCGGCGCCGTCCCGATCGATAGCCAGGGCGGCAAGACCGGCAACCTGGTCACATACGAGCGCCTGCGTGCGATGGGCAACAACGGCGTGCAGCTGCCTGCGAAGGCGTACCGCAACGGCCAGTTGGCCGGGACCGAAATGCTCTACATGGACGGCAAGTTCGATACGCCCGATGGCAAGGCCGAGTTCAAGCCGGCGACCTGGCCCGGGCTGCCGAAGCCTGTCGCCGAGCAGAAGGCCAAGTATCACTTCTGGATCAACAACGGCCGGGTCAACGAAGTGTGGCAGACGATGTACCACGACCAGTTCAACGAATTCGTGCGTGCGCGGGTGCCCATGGCCTATCTCGAGATCCATCCAGCGGACGCGCAAGCGCTGGGCGTGGCCTCCGGCGATGTGGTCGAAGTCTATAACGACTACGGTTCCACCTATGCCCTTGCCTACCTGGAGCCAGACATCAAACGCAACCAGACCTTCATGCAGTTTGGTCATTTCAACGGGGTCATGGGCAACGTGACCACGCCGTGGACCGACCGCAATGTGGTGCCGTACTACAAGGGCACCTGGGCGGACCTGCGCCGCGTTGGCAGCATGCAGGACTTCAAGGACACCGTCAGCTTCAAGCGGCGGCGGTTTGACCGCGCCTAGCGCGAGCCCGCTCGGCGGCGCGAATGTTAAAGGGCCACGCTCAGCAGCCACCCGGCGGCTCCGCTGCAAATGACAACCAGCCACGGCGGAAGCTTCCAGAACATGAGCGCCACGAACGCGATCACCGCGAGTCCGAAGTCTGCGGGCCCGTGCACGGCGCTGGTCCAGACGGGATGATAGAGCGCGGCCAGCAATAACCCGACCACACCCGCGTTCACGCCGGCAAGCGCCGCCTGCGTGCGCACGTTGCGGCGCAGCTGCTCCCAGAACGGCAACGTGCCGGCTACCAATAGAAACGACGGGACAAAAATAGCCACCAGGCACACCAGCGCACCGATCCATCCGCTCGGCGCAACCGTCATGGACGCGCCGAGAAACGCTGCAAACGTGAATAGCGGCCCCGGCACCGCCTGCGCTGCGCCGTAGCCCGCCAGGAAGGTGTCATTCGTTACCCAGCCGCTGGGCACCACCGCGGCTTGCAAGAGCGGCAGCACCACGTGCCCCCCGCCAAAGACCAGCGATCCCGCACGATAGAATGCACCCGCTACAGCCAGAGTCTGATTGGGCCACGCCTGCACGGCCAGGGGCAGGCCCGCCAGCAGGATGAAAAAGGCGCCCAGCAGCAAGCCCCCGACACGCCGGCTGATTGAGATCGGAAGCGGATCGTGGGTTACATCGCGGGCTGGCTTGAACATCGCCAGGCCCACCACGGCGGACGCAGCGATCACGCCGACCTGTCCCCACGCATTCGGCCAAAGCTGCGCGATGCAGGCGGAGAACGCCGCAATGGTGATACGGGTAGTGTCCGTGCAGAGACTGCGGGCCATGCCCCAGACGGCCTGCGCGACCACGGCCACGGCCACCACCTTCAGGCCATGCAACGCACCGGCCGGTATCACATCGCCCCACGTCGAAATGCTCAGAGCGAACAGCACCAGGGCCACTGCGGACGGCAACGTGAACCCGACCCAGGCCGCCACCGCGCCCATGAAGCCGGCGCGCGACAAGCCTATCGCCATGCCAACCTGGCTGCTGGCGGGACCGGGCAAAAACTGGCAGAGGGCAACCAGATCCGCATAGCTGCGCTCGCTCAGCCAGCGTCGACGCGTGACGAATTCCTCTCGGAAGTAGCCTAGGTGGGCAATCGGCCCCCCAAAGGAAGTCAGGCCCAGCCGGAGGAAAGCGAGAAGCACCGCCCAGGCATTGGCAATGGCATCCCTATCCCTCTTGACCTCATTCTCGGTGGCTAGCATCCATTCAACTCCACTTCGGTTGGCAAACAATCGATTTTCGCTATCGAAGATCGATAACCCTCCCATGCTAACGACCCTGGATGACAGGCGTCAAACCACCGCGCCGGCGCGCACAGAATCCGCACACGGTCGGCTTGCCGGCGTCGCCTGTCGTCGGCCTGGCGCGCGCCTCGCCCGCCTTCGTCGCCCTTGTTTTTGGTCAATATTTCCAATATTATGGAAACATGGAAGAAAACGAAGCAATCCGCTCTCTCGCCGCCCTGGCCCATGGCCTGCGGCTACAGGTTTTCCGCTTGCTGGTGGTGGCCGGGCCATCCGGGTTGACGCCCGGCGCGATGACCGAACAGATCGGGGTGCCCGGTGCGACGTTGTCCTTCCACCTGAAGGAATTGATGAATGCCAGTCTGATCACGCAAGAGCGTGAAGGCCGGCATCTGATCTATCGCGCAGCGTTTGAGCACATGAACGACCTGCTTGGCTTCCTGACAGCCAACTGCTGCCAAGGGGAGGCCTGTTTCGACAATACCGCCGCCACCGTTTGTGCGTGTTAAAGGGGAAATCCAATGAAGCGCTTTCACGTCCACCTCAACGTCCAGGACCTCGGCAAGAGCATTGCCTTCTACTCGAAGCTGTTCGCGGCCGCGCCCACGCGGGTCGAGAGCGACTACGCGAAGTGGATGCTAGAGGATCCGCGAGTGAACTTCGCCATCTCCACCCGTGGCGGTGAGTCTGGCGTGGATCACCTGGGATTCCAGACCGACAACGCGGAGGAACTGGTGGCGCTGAAAGACCGTGCGGAAGCTGCCGATATGGCGCTGCTTGATGAAGGGCAGACGACCTGCTGCTACGCACGTAGCGAGAAGCACTGGGTTACGGATCCGCAAGGCATCGCGTGGGAGCATTTCCACACGCTCGGGAATGTGCCGGTGTTCGGTGAAAGCCGGCCCGCGGAGTCCGCGAACGCAGACTCGGCATGTTGCGCGCCGCGCGCCCCGCAGGGCAAGCCGATCGGCATCGCCGTGAAATCCAACGCATCGTGCTGCTGAAGGCTCATCATGAGCGACAGGGTCACCGGAGAAATGTGCCCGGTATGGCCCGGTCAACCGATGACGGCGCACTGAAATGTGCCGGACCCGGCCACATGCGAAGGGACCGAGGCGCAGAAGCGGTAGGCGATCAACGATGCCGCCATCACGCTGAAACGCCGCATCGAATTGTTCCTGTCCCTACCTATCCTCAAGCTCGATGCCGTTGCCCTTCAAAAGGCAGTGCGCGATATCGGGC
Organism: Cupriavidus basilensis; assembly: GCF_000832305.1. Lineage (NCBI taxonomy): Bacteria > Pseudomonadati > Pseudomonadota > Betaproteobacteria > Burkholderiales > Burkholderiaceae > Cupriavidus > Cupriavidus basilensis. The sequence continues at coordinate 1,939,166 of NZ_CP010537.1, read as the reverse complement.
AAAGCTGACCATCACCGGGCGGTTCCCATGACGACCAACGTTCTGATTCTTTGCACCCACAATTCGGCTCGCAGCGTGTTGAGCGAGGGCATGCTCAACCATCTGGCAAAACAGCTTGATAGGGATGTCCGGGCCTATAGCGCCGGCAGCGCGCCAAGCGGCCGCATCAACCCGTTTGCGCTCGAAGCGCTGAGCCAGGCCGGCGTCGATGTGGAGGGCTATCGCAGCAAGAGCTGGGACGAGTTCGTCGGCGACGATGCACCCAAGATGGATATTGTGATCACCGTCTGCGATAGCGCCGCGGCCGAGGCGTGCCCATACTGGCCGGGCAGCCCGGTCAAGATGCACTGGGGGTATGCCGACCCCTCGCACGCGCAGGGCGGTGACGACGCAAAGCACCTTGCGTTCGAGCTGACGCGGCAGGCGATCGGCTACCGCATGCTGCAACTGCTCATGCTGCCGCTTGAGGCAATGAGCAATGCGCAACTGCAGGAAGCCTTGACCAAGATAGCGCGGAGCTAACCGCCATGATCGGTCTGCCACGCCAGATTGCAGGGGAAGTGATCGGTACCGCGCTACTGCTTGCCGTGGTGATCGGTTCGGGCATCATGGCCGAGCGCCTGGCCGGCGGCAATGTTGCCGTTGCCCTGCTGGCCAACACGCTAGCTACGGTAGGCGGCCTGTACGTGCTCATCGAGGTATTCGGCCCGATCAGCGGCGCGCATTTCAATCCGGCCGTGAGCATGGTGATGGCGGTGAAGGGCGAACTGCCTCGATACGCCCTGGCCCCCTACATCGTCGCGCAGTTGGCCGGTGCGGTGCTGGGTGCCTGGCTGGCACACGCGATGTTCGATGTGAGCATCCTGCAGCTATCGGCCAAGATGCGCAGCGGGCCAGGCCAATGGATCGCGGAAGCCGTGGCGACGGCCGGCCTGATACTGGTCATCCTCCGCGCCCCTGACGGACGCGCCCCGGCAATGGTGGCAAGCTACATCGGTGCGGCTTACTGGTTTACCGCCTCCACCTCCTTCGCTAATCCCGCTGCTGCCTTCGGGCGGATGTTCAGCAATAGCTTCGCCGGTATTGCGCCGGCAAGCGTGCCGGGATTCGTGCTCGCCGAGCTGCTCGGCGCCTGTATCGGGCTGCTGCTGCATACCGCATTGCTGCCACGCGTGCAGGAACAGGGTCACCCAAACGTGATCGAGGCGTCAGGCCAACAGGAAGACTCGCCCGCAACGGGTGGGCACATCTGAGGAATGCCGTCGTTGCGTGGCACCTGCCGGTCAGATCCATCGGAGCGCGCTCGAAGGTCCGCGCTCTTCGGCCCGCAATTCAATCTGACTTGGCTGTGGCCTTTGTTCGTGCTGGGCGCTTGGGCTGGCACGCAAAGGAGGGAACGTCGCAGCCCTTCGGATCCCCTTCACAGCAGTGTTCCATCAGGAAGCCTAGCAGCTCGTTCATCTGCTGGTACCGGGCCTGGTAGATGACGTTCCGGCCTTCCTGCCTGCTCGCGACCAGGCCGGCATTGGCCAATTCCTTGAGATGAAAGGACAGGGTTGCCGGGGGCAGGCCCAACGCCTCGCCAATCCGCCCGGCATGCACGCCGGCTGGGCCAGTTTGGACCAGCAGGCGGAAGATCGCCAGGCGAGATTGTTGCGCGAGCGCGGCCAGGGCCTTTACGGCGGAAGCACTGTTCATTGCTTGTTGCATTCAGAGCGACGATTCCACGTATTCTCCTTCAGTTTTCGGATGGACGGTTACCATCTCGATCTGCCTGCAAAGCGACGAGGTCAAGCGGGCACGCCCGATGGATCAGGCCTTTGCTACCCGGTGACAAGCTTCTGGCCGGGTTCCCGAAAGCTTCGCGCGCAATATTGTCCGTTTTCTGAAGCGCCTGCGCCTCCCATTACACCTTGAACCTCGGTGGCCGGGCGGGCCTGATCGGGCGAGCCTTTCGTATCGGCGGGCGTGCTGCCCGCGCGATATCCGCGTCCGGCTCCCCTCGGTTTTCCAATTGCTGCCGGTACTCGGCCAGCAAGCCATCCTGCTGCCGGACCCGCTCATCCAGCACAGCCACGGCATTCCCCACCTTTGCCAGTTCCTCGGCTTGCCGCCCCGCGGCTTGTGCCGCGTCCGCCAGCTTTTGCTGGGCCGCCTTGCGCTCGTTGTCCATCTGGCGCTGCCCTTCGCGCAGCGCCACCCGCGCGCCGTCCAGTTCCAGCGCCATGCGCCGCTCATTGGCGCCAAAGCGATCCGCCATGGTTTCGCGCTCCTTGTCCCAAGCGGCGCGCTGGCTGGCGGTATCGCGCAGCAACGCGTCCTTCTCTTCCTGCGCGCGTCCCAGCGCGGCGCGCACGGCGTCGTTCTCGGCCTGCTGCGCCACCAGTTGCGCCTCGGCACGGGCAGCGCGTTCGCTGGCTTCATCCCGGGCGCGCGCCAGTTCGGCAAGGGCGTTGTCGGCAGCGTCCAGCTTCGCCATCAGGATGGCGCGTTCCTGCGCCAGCGCGGCCTGCTCCGCCTCGACCGCTGCCCTCGCCAGCGCCAGTTCCGATTCCCTGGCGGCATAGCTCGCCGACACGGTGGCCCGGGCCTCGGCTTGCGCCGCATCCCACAAATAGCGTGCAGCCTGGTTCACCGGCTCGGGCAGGCTCGCTGGCGCCGCAAACGCCTGCGGGTCCTGCAAACGCGCGCCCAGCCCGGCAAACCAGGCGTCCAGGTGCGGGCTGACGGTGTTTGGCGAGCCGCGCCCAAGATGCAGCCGGATCCGTTCGATAGTCGGGCGCTGGCCGGCCAGCAGCAAGGCATCGGCGGCTTGCCAGACATCTTGCTGGGTGATGGAGCGGGAGCGCGTGGCGGGCAGATTGGCGTTTTGCATGGTCCGGGCAGGTTTTTTGGCGACGTTGGATCTCGCCCCGAAGATAAGGCACGATAATGAATAGTTATCGTGCCTTATCTGATACTGGTGTATAATTTAATACAGCATACATCATATTTATTATGATTTCTCAAGAACCACCCCTATTCCTCGGTGACAAGGCCGAAAACCTGCCAAATCGCCCCGATTCCCTCAGCCTGAAGCCCGTTCATGCCGATTTTCCCGCGCCGCTCCGCCCGTCCGAACTCGACCCGCTGGGCCGCCAGGCCGCCGAAGCGCTGTACCGCGAGGGCGAATCCGCCAACACGGTGGCCAGCTATCGCTCCGCCTTACGGTATTGGGCTGGTTGGTTCGCGCTGCGCTACGGCCAGCCGATCGCCCTTCCCTTGCAGCCGGCGGTCATCATCCAGTTCGTCGTAGACCACGCCACGCGGACCACGCCCCAGGGCCCGGTCAGCGAATTGCCGCCGGCCATCGACGCGGCACTGGTCGCCCGTGGCCTCAAGGCGCGTACAGGCCCGCCGGCGTTAGCCACGCTGATGCACCGGCTGGCCGTTATTGCCAAGGCGCATCGGCTGGAAAACCTGGATAACCCCTGTGCCGACCCGGCCGTGCGTGAACTGGTGGCGCGCACGCGCCGGGCCTACGCCAAGCGCGGCGAGCGCCCGGCGCGCAAGGCGGCGCTGACGCGTGAGCCGTTATCCCGGCTGCTGGAAACCTGTGACGATTCGCTGATCGGCCTGCGCGACCGTGCGCTGCTGCTGTTCGCCTGGTCCAGCGGTGGCCGGCGGCGCTCCGAGGTGGCGGGGGCCACCCTGGCTAACCTGCGGCGCCTCGCGCCGGGCGAGTTTGTCTATCAACTGGGCTGGTCCAAGACCAACCAGGCCGGGGCCGACCTGCCGGACAACGCCAAGCCGGTGATCGGCGCGGCGGGCACGGCGCTGGAGGCCTGGCTGAAAGCAGCGGGGATTGGCGATGGCGCGATCTTCCGGCGCGTACGCCGTGGCGGGCATGTGGGCCAAGCGCTGTCCGACGCCGCCGTGCGCAAGATCGTCAGGCAGCGTTGCGAGGCGGCCGGGCTGGAGGGAGATTTCTCGGCGCATTCGCTGCGCTCGGGTTTCGTGACCGAGGCAGCGTCGCGCCAGGTGCCGATGGCCGAGGCCATGGCCATGACGGGGCACACCAGCGTAGCGACACTGGTGCGGTATTTCCGGGCGGCGGATGCGCGGCGCTCGGTGGCGGCTGACCTGATCGGCGTGCCGGACGAGGATGCCGAGCCGCCCCCGCCCGGGGTGTCCCAATCATTGACAGCGCGCTAAACGAAAGTCCGTGGGTGACGCCTTGAACGAGGCAATTCCTCGCGGAATCGTGATGGCGCGCGTCGTCTGATATTTGTGAGGAAGCGATCGCCTGTCACGAAGCCCACGTAACCGTAGCAGCATGATGGTCGCACCCCGGCGTCGCGGAAGTGCCCGTGTCGGACATGGCTCGGAAAGCAATCGGACAAGAAAAAAGACCGCCTGCCCCAAGGTCAAGAGAACCACGGAGGTAGACAAGGGCAGGCGGGTACAGAAATTTGCCACTGCTTACGCAGCGTCCAGCATCGAAAGCATCGGATTCAGGTCAAGCCGTTACTTGGCGAATCGCGGCCGGTCGATCGCATGTCGAAGCCAGCACCGAACGTGTCGAGCACCTTGCGCTTTGCCATGTCCACATGTGGATCGGGCGCGCCAGTTCGCGTGCCGTCGCTGAACGGATCGAAGGGCCCCAACTTCGCCGCACTGCCTTTGGCGTCCAGCTTGACATGGAGCACAACGTCCACCCAAGGGCGTGCCTTTGCGCCCTTGCTTCCAGCGAGCGCTACGGTGGTGAAGCTCGAAGCCGCCAGCACCGCGACGGTAAGCCCACTAAAAATGACCGATTTGGTAATCATTTTCTCTCCTTGGTGTAAACACCATCTGACTAAAACGCCGAGAATTCTTGCAGGGTATCTCAAAACGTCACTCAAAACGTGTGACGGATTCCAAGCCCCACCCCGACCATGGACGTTTCGCCTGCACCGAGAGCGTAGCTATTCCCCGTCCCCAGACTGTTGGCGTAATTTATGGCGGCATTGTCAAGATTGAGCCCCGCGTTCTTTGCGAAAGAAGTTGCGACGTAGGCGCTCGTACGTTTTGAAAATGAATAGTTCGCGATTACCGTTACTTGCCATGGATTGCCCAATTTTGATTCGCTCACTATGCGATGGATCTTGTCGTACGCATACTCAAAAGTGAGATCCACATTTCCGGTCATCTTGTAGTTTGCACCGATCCAATAGAAATCGTCTCGCAGGATTTCATTACCGGCTCCATCATTATTCTTTCCCCAACGGTATCCTGCCATGAGCTTTGCGGGCCCCGCAGCATAGCTTCCTGCAATCGCGAGTTTTTTGAAACCTCCCGTCCCGTTCACCATGCTGGGGTTGAATTCATCAAAAGCCAGCGCGGCGCCAAGACCGCCGGCAAAGTAATTCACGCCAACGCCATATGCCGAATCTCGGCGAAACTGCCCCGGAACCTCCCCAGTTCCTGTGAGCGGGCTTGTACTTGCTGCGGTGGCGGGTAACGCAAGACCTGTCCCAAACGACCAATGGGCGCCGACAACGAAGGGGCCAAAGACACCGCTATACTTCGCCGTGTTGTCTTCTCGATAGGCCGCGCCAAGAAGCAGTACCGTTGGGGAGTACTGCGTCGCGTAGATCGTTGGTGAAAAATTCGCAATGGAATCGAACAGCGATGTGTATTGGCGGCCGAATGTGAATTTCCCGAGTGAGCTGCTTTGCAATCCAACAAACGCCTGGCGTCCAAAAAGTCGGCCTTGCATCTGATTACCATTATCCATACTCACGCCGCTTTCCAGGACAAAAACGGACTGCAGGCCGCCACCAATATCCTCTGTGCCGCGAATCCCCCAGCGCGATCCGGACAGACCACCAGAATCCATGCGATAGACGCTTTTTCCGGCTCCGCTATTGAACCCATTGCTGGCCAATGGCACCGTCCCGACGCGACTTGCATATTCCAGGCTCATGTCGGCAACGCCATACAGAACGACGCTCGACTGAGCCCAGGTCGTGCCAGAAAAAAGGCTCAAAGCACCCAGAATAATTGGATTTACTTTCATTATTTGTCTCCCCACCATGATTTATACGGCCTCTCGCACAGCAGCCCGCATTGGGCGGAGGCCACGCACCCAATGTCCCGTCTCGTCTAGAAGACGCTTTAATGCAAGTGGTCTAAAATCAAGGGCAATGCGGCGAGCGCATGCCCTTGCCAGTCGGCATTACTCCGGCACCAGTTGTCCGGCTGGCTGTGCTTGCTCATGCCGATCCTGCTGGGCGTTGGCCGCATTGCCGGGCCGGATCTTGAACCAGATGGAGTACATGGCCGGCAGGAATACCAGGGTCAAAATCGTCCCGGCAAATGTCCCGCCGATGAGCGTGTAAGCGAGTGCCCCCCAGAACACCGAATGGGTGAGCGGAATAAAGGCCAGGATGGCGGCCAACGCAGTCAGAATCACCGGCCGCGCACGCTGGACGGTGGCTTCCACGACGGCCCTGAACGGGTCCAACCCTTCCTCTTTGTTGTGCTGAATCTGCCCGATCAGGATCAGCGTGTTGCGCATCAAGATGCCCGACAGCGCAATCAGGCCGACCAGCGCGTTGATGCCAAACGGCTGCCCGAACAGAATCAGCATCGGCACCACGCCAATCAGGCCGAGGGGGCTGGTCAGGAACACCATGACCATCGCCGCGATGGACCGCACCTGGAAGATGAGAATCAGCAGGGTAACCGCCAGCATGATCGGGAACAGCGGCAGCATGGCCTTCGTCGCCTTGCCCGATTCCTCGATCGAACCCGCTTGTTCAATGCGGTATCCGCTGGGCAGTTTCTCGATGATCGGCGCAAGCTGCTTGCTGATGGCTGTCGATACGTCGGGCGGTTGCAGTCCATCGGCAATATCGCCCCGGACCGTAATGGTCGGCATGCGATCGCGCCGGCGGATGATGGGCTCCTCCATGCGCACATCGATCTTGCCCACCTGCGAGAGCGGGATGCGCTGCCCGTTGGCGCCAGCCAGCGTGAAGTCGCCAATCCTGGCCGGATCCAGCCGGATGTCGCCGGCCGAGCGCGCGGTCACCTGCACGGTGCGGATGTCCTCGCGCACGGCCGTCACCGGAATGCCGTTAAGCAGGAATTGCAGTTGTTGCGCGACCGCGCTGGAGGTCAGCCCCACGGCCTGCAAGCGGTCCTGCTCCAAGGTGAAGTGCAGCGTGGGCACGCGCATCCCCCAGTCGGTGTTGACCGTGCGCATCATCGGGCTCGCGTCCATGACTTGCCGGACATCGGCCGCGATGCGGCGCAACGTCTGCGCATCCGGGCCGGTCACGCGGTAGGCCACCGGGAACGGCGAATACGGACCGAACACGAGCTGGGTGACCCGTACGCGCGCCTCGGGGGCAAGACCGTCGGCAACGGCCTGGCGCAGGCGCTGCTTCAACGCGTCGCGCTCTTCCTGGCTATCGGTGCGCACTACGATCTTGGCGAACGACGGATCTGGCAGTTCCGGCCCCATCGCGAAATAGAAGCGCGGCGCACCCTGGCCAACATAAGCCGTCACGATCCTGGCTTCCTTCTGTTTGGCCAGCCACGCTTCGAGCTTCGCCGTGGCGGCGCTGGTCTGGTTGATCGACGTGCCATAGGGCATCTGCACTTCGACCAGCACTTCGGGTCGATCCGAGATCGGAAAGAACTGTTTCTTGACCACCGCCATGCCAAGGATGGCCAAGACGAAGAGCCCGACGACCGAACCCGCGACCAGCCATTTGCGCGCAATCACATACCCGAGCAGCGCACGGAAGCGGTTGTAGCGCGGGGTGTCGTAAATCGCATCGTGGCCGCCTTCGACCTTTTTGAAGTCGGGCAGCATCTTCACGCCCAGGTAAGGCGTGAACACCACCGCGACCACCCAGGACGCAATCAACGCAATGCCCACGATCCAGAACATATTGCTGGTGTATTCACCCGCGGAAGAACGGGCAAAGCCGTTGGGCATGAAGCCGACGGCGGTCACCAGCGTGCCCGACAGCATGGGCGCGGCGGTGTGGCTCCACGCATAGGCCGAAGCGGCCACGCGGCTATAGCCCTCTTCCATCTTCACCACCATCATTTCGATGGCGATGATCGCGTCGTCCACCAGCAGGCCTAGCGCCAGAATCAAAGAGCCGAGGGTGATGCGATCGAAGTTCTTGCCTGTCGCGACCATCACCACGAACACCACGGCCAGGGTCAACGGCACGGCCGCGGCCACCACCAGGCCCGCGCGCCAGCCCATGCTGACGAAGCTCACCAGCATGACCACCACAAGCGCAGCGAAGAACTTGAGCATGAACTCATCGACGGCAGCGCTGATGTTGACCGCCTGGTCCGTTACCTTGGTCAGGCTCATGCCGAGCGGCATATCAGCGTTGATGGCGCCGACCTCCTTGTCCAGCGCCTTGCCAAGGTCCAGCCCGTTCCAGCCTTCGCGCATGACGATGCCCAGCAGCAAGGCGGGCTGCCCACCGTTGCGCACCATGAACGTGGCCGGATCTTCATAGCCGCGCTTGACCGTAGCAATGTCCGACAGCTTCAACGTGCGGCCCTGAGAGACAACCGGCGTATCGCGAATCTTCTGCAGTTGGTCGAACGCGCCGTCCAGACGGATGAAGACCTGCGGCCCTTTCGTTTCTACCGAGCCGGCAGCCGTCAGGGCATTCTGGCCGTTGAGCGCCGCAAACACGTCTTGCGGACTCACTCCCAGCGTCGCCAGCCGATCATGTGAAAACTCGACGTAGATGCGCTCCGGCTGCTCGCCGATGATGTTGACTTTCTTCACGCCGGGCACGTGCAGCAACCGCTGGCGCAGTGTCTCCGCGTCGCGCACGAGCACGCGTTGCGGCTCGCCCTGCGCCTTGAGTGCAAACAGCGCAAAGGTCACATCCGCATATTCGTCGTTGACCATCGGCCCGATCACGCCGGGCGGAAGGTTAGCCACCTCGTCGCTGACTTTCTTGCGCGCCTGGTAGAACTCCTCCTGGACTTCGGATGGCGGCGTGCTGTCAAGCAGGGACAACGTGGTGAACGCCAGGCCCGGCCGAGTGTACGTTTCCGTGCGGTCATACCAGCGCAGTTCCTGCATGCGCTTCTCGATCTTCTCGGCCACCTGGTCCTGCATTTCCTGTGCGGTCGCGCCGGGCCACGCGGTGATGATGGTCATCACCTTGACCGTAAACGCCGGGTCTTCCGCACGGCCCAGCTTGAAGAAGGAAACGAGCCCAGCCACAGAGATCAGGCCGATCAGGAACAGGGTGATGGCGCGCTCGCGCACCGCGAGCGCCGATAGGTTGAATCGACCTTGGCTCACAGGCGCACCCCCGCGACGGTCGTACTGGCGCCTTGACCCGCCACGCGGACTTGCTGTCCCTCTCGCAGCAGTTGTGCACCAAGCGCGACGATCCGGTCCCCTTGCTTGACTTGGCCGGCAACCCGAGCCCCTTCGTCACCGAGGCGCACGATGCTGACGGATCGCCACGACACCTTGGCCGGATCCCCCTGGATGACCCACACGCCGGGGCCCTTGCCTGCATCGAACACGGCGCCCAGCGGTACCTGCAGATCGCCTTGCGCAGTGGCAAGCCGATCAGGAATCTGGATCGTCACCGTGGCGCCCAGCGGTGCATTGGCCAGTTCGCCATCCAGCACGTAGCGCGCTTCGAAGGTGCGGGTAAGCCGATCCGCAGCATCTGACAATTGCCGCAGCCTGGCAGGCACGCCCGCGCTTTCCCCACCGAAAAGCATTGCCTGTGCGACAGACCCAACTGCCGGCCGCAGCGTTTCAGGCAACTGGACTACCGCTTCGCGGCGGCCAGCGTGGGCCAGGCGCACAACGGCCTGCCCCGCATTGACGACCTGGCCTGGCTCGGCCAGCGTTTCCATGACCACGCCATCGCCATCGGCAACGAGCTCTGCGTAGCGGCTGGCGTTACGCGCGACGTCTGCCTGCGCTTGCGCCGCGCTTAACTGGGCTTTGGCCGCGTCCGCCGCCGCCTTGGCCTGGTCATAGGCCGAGGCGGAAATTGCCCCCGTTCCGCGCAGATCGCGGTAGCGGGCTTCGTCTTCCGCCGTCTGTTGCGCGCGTGCCCGTGCGGCGTTCACGGCTTCTTGCTGTGCATGCGCCGCGAGATTCAGGTCGACAGGGTCGATGCGCATGAGCGGCTGCCCGCGCTTGACGGTTTGCCCCGCATCCACAAGCCGCTCCAGTACCTTGCCGGGCACGCGGAACCCGAGCTCGCTCTGCACCCGGGCAGCGACCACCCCCGTGAAGGAACGCGATGCGGAAGCAACTGGCTGGACGAACGCGGCACGCACCAAGGGCGCCTCGGTGCGCGGATCGGCAGGGGCCTTTTCGCCACAAGCGCTCAACGCGAGCGGCAGCGCACAAATAACGGTAGAGGTAACAAAGCGACGCCAAAACATGACAGCCCCATCGACGAGATGATCTAGGCTTTCATTCTGGTTCTTGTGACCGTTTTAGTCAATGGTCACAACAAAAAATCTGCACGTCAGGGTGAAAGACTTCGGAGCACCAGGCTGGAGAGCAGCGCCGGAGCGCCTTCCGTGTAGTCAAAGCTGTGCTGCAAAAGCAACGGATTGAGGTACGGCCGCATGACCAGGTAGATGGCCATCGTGGCTTCGTCCAGCGGCGTCTTGCGCTCAAAGTCTCCGGTCTCCCGGCCTTCCTGCAGCACATCGCGCAGCAGCTTCTGGATGCGCTCTTCGTAGGCGAGCACCGCTTGCCAGCGTTCAGTCGCCGCCGAAGCCGCAATCTCGTACAGCTTGCGGTCCTGGAAAAACAGCCGCAGGCTGGCTTCCGTCGAGGCTTTGAACATGCGCCGCAGCTTCTCCGGCGGTGAATCGGCCTGCGCCAAGGCGGCGCTAACGTCGGCCTCGATCTCGCGCAGGCAGTTGGCGCAGATCATCTCGCCAATGGCCTGCTTGGACTCGAAGAACTTGTAGATATAGGCCTTGGAAAAACCGATGGCCTTGGCCAGGTCGGAAACGGCGGTCTTCTCATAGCCATAGCGGCTGAAGTGCTCGGTAGCGGCGGCAACGATCTGGTCCCGCACGTCATGGTCCGCCGGGCCGCGGGCGGGAACGGGGTAAGGGGTGGTCTTCATGGGCTCCAGCTTACGCGAGTTGCGATAGTTGAACAACGCGTGACCATTCTGTACTATAGTCACTAAAAATTCCGATGGAAGACCGCCATGTTGCCAAAAGACGCCCTTGCGGCCCTCTTCGTTGCCAGTGTGGCAACGGGCTGTGCCGTCGGCCCCGACTACGTGAAGCCCGATGCGCCGGTTCCGGAACGATTCCTGGGCCAGACCGCCGTTGAACAGCGCGCAGCCAATGCCCCAGCGGATCTGTCCGCATGGTGGGCTGGCTTTGGCGATCCGCAACTCACGCGGTTCGTGCAACTCGCGTTGGAACAGAACCTGGACCTCGCACAGGCATTCGCCCGCGTTACCCAGGCGCGCGCAGGCCTTGGCGCCGCCAATGCTGCGTTACTGCCCTCCGGCAATGGCACAGGCCAGGCCGCCCGCGCATACCAGTCGGTCGAAACGCCCTTGGGCAGAGTCTTGAATTCGAGGCCCGACTTTGACCGCTACGGCAACGCTTTCGAGGCCGATGTCAACGCGAGCTGGGAGTTGGACGTATTCGGCGGTCTTCGCCGTGGCCGCGAGGCAGCACTGGCCGACTACCAGGCCTCCCAGGCGGGCGCAGTCGCCACGCGGCTGGCCGTGGCTGCTCAGACCGCTGACATCTACATCGCCGTGCGTGGCTTGCAGACGCGCCTGAAGGTGGCCCGTCACCAGGTGCAGACGCAAGAGGAATTACTCTCCACCGTCAACCTGCTCTACGGCAAAGGGCTGGCGGCTGAGCTCCAAGTCCGGCAGGCCGAAGGCGCACTCGCTCAGGTTCGCGCGTCCATCCCACAGCTTGAGGCGGGCCTCGACGCGGCGATGAACGCGCTGGACGTGATGCTCGGCTCGCTGCCGGGTACGCGCCGGACCGAACTGGCGCAAGGCGCAGACATCCCGGCCGCTCCGCAGATTGCGATCAGCGGATCGCCTGGCGAATTGCTGAGGCGCCGCCCCGACCTCATCGTCGCCGAGCGTCGCCTTGCGGCCTCCAACGCGCGCATCGGTGTCGCCATTGCGGAGTACTACCCGAAGTTCTCCCTCAGCGGACTGCTCGGCAGCGCCACATCGGTAGGCGCCGGAAGCCTGTTCGGCAGCGGTGCCAGTCAGTTTGCGGGCGTGCTCGGTCTGCGCTGGCGCCTGTTCGACTTCGGCCGTATCAACGCGCAAATCGATCAAGCCAAGGGGCAAGAGGCCGAGATGCTCGCCGCATACCGGCTCGCCGTGCTGCGCGCCACGCAAGACGTGGAAGACGCCTTCTCTGCCCTGGTGAAGCGCGAGGAACAAACGGCCATGCTCACGCAAGGCGTGGATTCACTCGGCCGCGCCCGAAACGCTTCGTTTGCCGCCTACCAGAAAGGCGTCGTCAGCCTGATCGAAGTCCTGCAAGCCGATGAAAGCCTGTTGCGAGCGTCAGACGCGCGCGCCCAGGCGCAAACGGAATCTGCGCGCGCTGCCGTCGCGGCATTCAAAGCGCTGGGCGGCGGCTGGCAGCCGGACGAATCGACCGCCGTTGCAAGCAAATAGTCACCCCGTGAATGAGGCGGCACATCCAGCGCGGCGCATCGCAACAACCGATTTACCGCAGCACCAACCCACTCATACAGAAAGAAACTGCCATGTCGAATTCCAAAGTTGTCGTCATCACAGGCGTGTCTTCGGGCATTGGCCGTGCAACCGCCGCAAGGTTTGCCCTGCGGGGCTGCCGGGTATTCGGCACCGTGCGTCACCTCGCAAAAGCGCAGCCGATGCCGGGCGTTGAACTGGTCGAGATGGATATCCGCGATGAAGCCTCGGTTCAGCAGGGGATCCAGGCCATTCTCGCGAAGGCCAAGCGCGTCGATGTACTTGTCAACAATGCCGGCGTGGGGCTGCTCGGCGCGACTGAAGAAACATCGATTGCCGAAGCGCAGGCGCTGTTCGACACCAACGTGTTTGGCATCCTGCGCACCACGCGAGCCGTATTGCCGCACATGCGTGCGCAACGTTCGGGAAGAATCATCAACATCAGCTCGGTGCTCGGCTTTCTGCCGGCGCCGTACATGGGGCTCTATTCGGCGTCCAAGCACGCCGTGGAGGGGATGTCAGAAACGCTGGACCATGAGGTGCGCAAATTCGGCGTCCGTGTGGTGCTTGTCGAACCTTCATTCACCAAGACCAGCCTGGATACCAATGCCCCCCACGCGGCTTCCAAGGTATCTGCCTACGACAACGAGCGCAGCGTCGTTTCGCAAGCGATTCAGAAAAGTGTCCAAAAGGCAGCGGAACCCGACGGCGTCGCGAGCACGGTCGTCGATGCCGCCCTGGGTGCGTGGAAGATGCGCCGTACCCCCAAAGGCGAGGCCTCCCTTCTGAGCAAGCTGCGCCGTTTCATGCCGGCAGGGCCGGTCGATGCGAGTCTGCGCAAGACGTTCGGACTCTCCTGAAGCGCGTTGCCAGAAACAGGTCCGGCGCACACATCATCGGAAGAGCCTCATGACGCATCCAGACAGCTCAGCAACCGGGGGTGCTGCCGCGATGGCTCCGGCTTCGCCCAATGCACAGATCAACACCGCACCACCTTGGCCAGCGTTCTGGGTCGCCAGCGTGGCGGTGTTCCTTGTTTCGATGGACGGCACGATGCTGTCCGCCGCCTTCAGTGCCTTACGCGCGGGGTTTCCTCAAGCCACTGCGGCGGACCTTTCCTGGGTGCTCAATGCCTGCACCGTCACCTACGCGGCAACGCGCATTCCCTCGGGCGGATTGGCGGACAAGCATGGGCGCAAGAAGATGTTTCTGGCCGGTGTTGCATTGGAACCGGCAACATCGGCGGCACGCTAACCCGCAAGCTCAGTGCGGCAGGACACGACGTGCGCGTCGCAAATTCGAGCGCTATTGAAGGTGTGCGCGCGTTTGCCCGCGAGATCGGAGCAGAACCAAGGGATGTACACGGAGCCATCACTGGCGCCGACGTCGTCGTCCTGGCCATTCCTCTGCCGGCAATGCGCGAGCCGCTCGCTGCGGCAATCCCTGGCGTTGCCACCATGAAGCGGGACCAATTGCCAGAGCACTTCGCAAAGTTGGGGCCGAATGCCAGCCATGCCGATGTCGTGGCTATGAACCGTAGGGTGAATTCCGTTGTCGGGTAAGTACCGTCACGACGGTGCGCATGGGCGCAATGGGTCTGCGGATTGCGAGGTGGTCGGCCTTGATGTTCCCGCTGGTTGTTGTACTGGACAAGCCGCCCTGGGGCGGACAAGAATATGGGCCGGGTTGCGCACATGCCCACCAGATACCAGATCGACAATCACGGCGGCCGCCACCGGCGGTGCCAACGGGAGACTGCCATGCGGCACTGGCTTGTCCTGCTTGCGCTTGCCTGCTGCATGGGCCTGGCCCACGCGGGCAAATGCGTAAGCGGCAACAAAACGCTCTACACCGACGCGCCCTGCCCGGCCGGCTGGCAGGGCGCGGCGCTGGGCGGCAATCTCTCCCGTATCAGCCCCGAGCCGGCTACCGACGCGGCCAACCAGCAGTTCCTGAAAAAGCGCGAGGCGGAGGAGCGCGAATACCAGGCGCGGCTGATGCGCGAGCAAAACGAGGCCACCCGCACCGAGGTCAACCAGTGTTACTGGCTGGCCAACCAGATGCGGCTGCTGGAGTCCGACTACAGTGCGCGCCGCCTGGCCCGGCTGCCGGAGCAGGAGGACTACCGCCGGCGCTACCGCAACCTGCGCGACCAGCAGGCGCGGCTGCGCTGCTGAGGCCTGGGACATTGTTCGAATGCACGTTTGAATCCCTGTTTGAATCCCGCAAGCCATTACAATCCGCGCCGGGCATGCCGATATGCAGGCGGTGCGCGTGCATGTCGCAGCCCGCGAGCGTGACGCCGCACACTATCCCCTGCCAGTAGCTGAACCCCTATGACGCCGCCTCCGATCCCCGCCAACGAACAGCTTCGGCTGGATACGCTGCGCGCCCTGAATATCCTCGACACCTCGGCGGAAGAGCGCTTCGACCGCCTGACCCGGCTGGCGCGGCGCTTGTTTGGCGTGCCCATCGCGCTGGTCAGCCTGGTGGACGCTAACCGCCAGTGGTTCAAGTCCTGCATTGGCTTGTCTTCCACCGAGTCTTCTCGCGAGATCTCGTTCTGCGGGCACGCGATCCTCGACGACGGCATCCTGATGGTGCCCGACGCGCTGCTCGACGAACGCTTTCACGACAACCCGCTGGTGGTCGACGAGCCCGGCATCCGCTTTTATGCGGGCTGTCCTTTATCGGTGGCCAACGGCAGCAAGCTGGGTACGCTGTGCCTGATCGATGTGCAGCCCCGCGAGTTTGGCGAGGAGGACCGCGCCTTGTTGCGCGACCTGGCTCACATGGCCGAGCAGGAGTTGGCCGCGCTGCAACTGGCCACCATGGACGAGCTGACGCTGTTGTCCAATCGCCGCGGCTTCTCGGCGCTGGCGCAACACGCGCTCAATGTGTGCAAGCGGCTGGACAAGCCCGCCACGCTGCTGTTCTTCGACCTGGATGGTTTCAAAGGCATCAACGACCGCTTCGGCCATGCCGAGGGCGACCGCGCCCTGTCGGTCTTTGCCTCGCAGTTGCGCCAGTCGCTGCGTGACTGCGATGTGATCGGCCGCCTGGGCGGCGATGAGTTCGTGGCGCTGCTGACCAGCACCGACGCCGCGCTGTGCCAGGCCACGCTGGCGCGCTTGAAGATGGCCATGGATGCGATCAACGAGCAGGCCGCGCGAGGCTATGAGATCGCGTTCAGCGTCGGCTCCGTCGAGTTCGACGCGGCGCGCCACGATGGCACCGCCGCGCTGCTGGCCGAGGCCGACGCGGCCATGTATGCCAACAAGGCATCCCGCAAGGCAAGCCAGCGCTAACCCTAGGGGTTGTTGCCAGGCCACGCGCCCGCCGCCGGGCGCGCCCTCCTGCCTATACTGACAAGCAGCCCCACCGAGCCAACAAGAAAAGGAGAATGGCTATGCCACACGAGCAATTCCTGGCCAAGCAGGAGGACCGCCGCAGCGGCCTGCGCGCCCTGCGGGCCGCGCTCCTGAAGGTGCACAAGGAAGTGATCGCGCTCAATCGCGTGGAGTACGAACGCCTGCACGGCCCGATCCCGGCCGGGCTGTTCGTGCAGGTTGTGACCGAGGAGACCTATTTCCGCTGGCTGGACCCGCTCTCGCGGCTGATCATCGAGATCGACGAAGAACTGGACGCGCCCGAGCATCACGATGAAACCTGCAAGGCGGTGGCCACGGCCACCGAGAAACTGTTTGGGCCAGACAGCGACCCGGCGTTTCGTGACCGATACCAGCAAGCGCTGCAGGACGAATCAGGCGTGATCGTGGCGCACGGGCAACTGATGAAAGTCGTCGCGCAGTTGCGGCAACTGGTCTAGCGGAGCGGCTGGATGCTGCGGCGCGGTGTTTCGTCTATTTTTCCGGGCGGGTGACGCGCCCATGGTCCACCGAAATCGGGTCGCTCGCCGGAAAGGTTTCCCGCAGGGCTTCGTCGAGTTCGTCCTCCACGTGATCCTCCTTGCTACCCGGCGATGGCTTGGCTTTGGACGGCTTGGGGGGCGTTGGCGTTACAGGCTTGCTCAGATTGGTCATGGTGATGTCCCCGCACGGGTGGGTGTGCCTTGATCTTAGAAGGCTCTTGGGCGGGATACCAATCCCGCCCCTGCACGCCAGGCTCGCGCTTACTTGAACATCATGCTGACCATCACCAGGGCCAGCAGGCCGAGATAGACGCGCGCATGCATGCGGTCGGGGATGCGCCCGGCCAGCGGGGCGGCAAGGCGGATGCCAGCCAGGGCACCGATCGATAGCAGGCCGAACGCGGCGAGGTCGATGTACCCCAGGTAACCGCGGCCCAGCGCCACCGGCTGGTACCACGCCATGGCCACGTAAGCCAGGGTGCCCGGCACGGCAACCGGCAGGCTCAAGGGGTTCGCCATCGCCGTAGCTTGCACCATGCTCAGCCCGCGGCGGCGCAGCAGGGGCACGGTCATGACGCTGCCCCCCACGCCGAGGAACGTGGCGACCGCGCCGATCGCCAGGCCGCCCGCCACCGTCCGTGCCTGCCCGAGGCGCTGCGGTGAGTACTGCCCGGCGCGCGCGAGAAATCCGCGCCGTGCCAGGCAATCGAGCAGCGTGACGCCAAGGTAGGCCACAAAGGCCAGGCGAATCACGTCGCTGCTCGCCAGCGCGGCGGCGCCGGCGCCCATGATGGCACCCAACCCGATGAATCCCGCCAGCGGCCACACATAGGGCCACAGGATGTTGCCCGCCAGGCGATGCTTGCGCGTGGCGAGCGAGGCGCTCAGGATCATCACCGCCGTTGAGGTCGCCACGGCGATATGCATGGCGGACTGGCCTGGCCCATGCGCGTCGGCGGCGCTCAATGCGCGGTAAAGCAAAGGCACCACCACAAACCCGCCGCCGAAGCCGAACAAGACGGTAGTCAGGCCAGTCAGGCAGCCGAACAGGACAAAAAGGAGATAGAGCATCGCAAAGGAGGAGTGGGTTCCAGGTCCGCCCACGATACGTACGGTTGACATGGCCAACTTTCGAAGATTGGTCAATAATGTTTGTGTTTCGGCCATTGCGCTTGTCCGCCGCCCTTTCCTTCCATGCGCAACGCCCGCATCGACGACTACGACCACGTGCCCAGGCCCGTGGTCGCGATCGGCACCGACTATCCCAAGGGCTACCGGCTGCCGTGCCATGCCCATCGCCGCGCGCAGCTGCTCTATGGCGCCACGGGTGTGATGCATGTGTCGACGCGCGATGGCAACTGGATCGTTCCGCCGCAGCGCGCGGTCTGGATTCCGCCGGGGATGGTGCATGAGGTCACGATGCTGGGCGTCAGCACGCGCAGCCTGTATATCGAGCCCGGCGCCGTGCCGGGGCCGGGCGATACGTGCCAGGTGGTGGGGATATCCGCCCTGATGCGGCAGTTGCTGATTGGCGCGGTGGAGATGCCGGCGCACTACGATCCCGATGGCCGGGACGGCGCGCTGGTCGCCCTGCTGCTGTATGAGATCGCGGGCATGACGGCGCTGCCCTTGCATATTCCGCTGCCGCGCGATGCGCGGCTCGCGCCGCTTTGCCACGCCTTTGTCCGGCACCCCGACACGCATGATTCGCCGCAACGCTGGGCCCTGTCGCTGCATATGAGCAGCCGGACCTTCAGCCGGTTTTTCCGCGAGCAGACCGGCATGGCGTTCTCGGCATGGCGCCAGCGCGCCTGCGTGGTCCTGGCCTTGTCGCGGCTGGCCGCCGGCGACGCCGTCACGCGCATTGCCCTGGATTTCGGCTACGACAGCCCGGCGGCCTTCTCGACCATGTTCCGCCGCGTGCTAGGCCACGCCCCCACAGAATATTTGCACCAAGGCATGGCCAGCCCGCGCGCTGCCGGCGAGCCGCTGGCCGCCGCATTGCCGCCTGCCGGCTTGCCCGCCGACGCCTTG
Organism: Cupriavidus basilensis; assembly: GCF_000832305.1. Taxonomy (NCBI): domain Bacteria; kingdom Pseudomonadati; phylum Pseudomonadota; class Betaproteobacteria; order Burkholderiales; family Burkholderiaceae; genus Cupriavidus; species Cupriavidus basilensis. The sequence goes on along the minus strand of NZ_CP010537.1, from coordinate 1,920,539 downwards.
GCCCGCCGCTAGGCGTGGCGTCGCCGCGCCATTTATCTGCCAAGGAACGAGGCGAATTCCCGGACACGCGTCAGAATAGCTTGTCGACGCAACATCAGACATACGGCAGGCTGCCATTCCGCCCCGGAACCTATATTGCAAACAAAGGACGCGGGAAGCGCCTGTGTTGCCTCGACCTTCATCGGCCGTTTCGGCCATTTTCTTTAGTCGGAGTACTTCAAGGGGGTTGTAATGAGCAATATGGATTCGGGTTGCCTGCAAGCTAGCCGTACGTCGCACCAGGCCGCCGCCACGGTGGCTGCCTGGCCGGATTTTGTCACCACGCGGGTGGCGGGCCACGAGGTGGAACGCGTACAGAAGCGCTGGGGCGGCAGCCACTTGCTGCACGGCCGGCAACCCGGGCCCGACGCCGTGCATTTCTCCAGCAACGACTATCTTTGCCTGCTCGGCGAAGACAAGCTGGTGCGCGCGCAGACGGCCGCCATGCGCGGGCCGGAGAGCGAGTTGCTGATGTCGGCCGTGTTCCAGTATGGCGACAACCCCACCGCCCGGCTGGAGCGCAAGCTGGCGCAGTTCAGCGGCGCCGAGGACAGCATCCTCTGCCAGTCGGGCTGGGTGGCCAATGTGGGCCTGCTGCAGAGCATCGCCAACGAGCGCACGCCGGTCTACCTGGACATGCTGGCCCATATGTCGCTATGGGAAGGCGCCCACGCGGCGCGCGCCCGCGCCGTGCCGTTCATGCACAACGACGCGGAGCACGCCGAGCGCCAGATCCGCAAGGAGGGCCCCGGCATCATCGTGGTGGATTCTGTCTACAGCACCAACGGCAGCCTGTGCCCGCTGACCGATTTCGTGGAAGTCGCGGAGCGTACCGGTAGTGTGATCGTAGTGGATGAGTCACATTCTCTCGGCACGCATGGCCCCGGCGGCGCAGGCCTGGTGGCGCAGCTCGGACTGTCGAAGCGGGTCCACTTCCAGACGGCCAGCCTGGCCAAGGCGTTTGGCGGCCGCGCGGGGCTGGTGACGTGCCCGTCGTCGTTCAAGGGGTACTTCGCCGCGGAATCGCGCCCGGCCATTTTCAGCTCAGGGCTGCTCAGCCACGAACTGGCCTGGTTCGACGCCGCAGCGGATTTCATCGTCGGGGCGAACGATCGCCGCAGGCAATTGCATGCAGTATCGGCTCAGGTGCGCGAAGCGCTGTCCGGGCTGGGCTACAACGTCTCGGCGGGATCCGAGCAGATCATCGCGCTGGAGTCTGGCACCGAGGAGCAGACGCTGGTGCTGCGCAATGCCTTGCAGTCACGCGGGATCTTTGGTGCCGTGTTCTGCGCGCCGGCCACCGCGCGGGACCGCGCGCTGATGCGGCTGACCATGCATGCCCATCTCACCGCCGTGGAAATCGAGCGCCTGATCCAGGTCTGCGCGGAAATCCGCGATGAGGTGAACCTGGCCGGCTGGCGTTCCACGCAGCGCAAGCCGCGCACGCCGGTGGCGCGCCCGCCGATGGCCATGCAGACCACGCTGCAAGCCAGCCTCGAAGCGCTGCACGGCACGGCCTGATGCCGGCTCAGCTTGCCGGGCTGTCGCCCTCCGGGTGCGGCTTGGCAAGCGGGAACTCGAGGACGAACTCCGTGTACTCGTGTTCAACCGAGCTGCAATGGATGCGCCCGTCCCAGGCCTCGAGCGTCTCTCGGCAAAAGGCCAGGCCGATGCCGGTTCCCTCGTTGCGCGGGTAGGTGTGGAAACGCTTGAAGATGGACGGCAGCTCGCGCTCCGGCACGCCGGTGCCGGTATCGCGAAAGATCAGCCGGTTGCGCCGGGTGCCGCGCTCCAGCCGAAGCCGGATATCGCCGTGCCCTGCCCGCGCCAGCGCGTGCAGCGCGTTCTTGATCAGGTTGAACAGCACCATGACCATCAGCTTCTGGTCCGCGTGGACCAGGAAATCCTCTTCCAGATCCACGCGCACCAGTTCCCGCTGGCTGGCTTCGAAGGGGTAGCGGGAAATCGCTTCCTCCACGGCCTGGCCGAGCAGGAAAACCTCGCTGGGCCCGTGCAGGGCCTTGGCGCGCGCATTGACCAGCAGCACGTCGATGCCGTGGTTCATGCGGTCGACCTCCAGCTGGATCCGCGGCAGCGCATCCTTGAGCAGGCCAAAATGGGCTCGCGGCAGGTGCAGTGAGTTCTCCGGCGTCTCGTTTTCCTCATAGAAACGGATCAGGCCCGGCAGATACCGGCCCATGCCGAGCGCCGTGGAGCCGATGCTGCGGATCGGCGTGCGCAACTCATGGGCCACCGTGCCCAGCGCAATCGCCATGCCGTCCAGCTTTTCCTGGATCAGGATGCGCTGGTCGATCTTCAGCACGGCAATGGTGCAGATGGTGAAACCGATGATCGGCAACTCCATCGGCCAGTTCACCTCCAGCATCGCGGCCGGCGGCGGCGTCACGTAGTTGTAGACCAGCCACGCCAGGGCCGTCCCCACCACAAGGGAGGTGGCGCCACCCAGCCAGCCGCTGAAGTTGAACAGGATGATGACGGCGATCACTAGCGACTGGGACCACACCAGGTTGCCGTGATTCATCAAATACATGTAGACGAAGAAAAACGACAGGCTGTACGTCAGGGTCGCCAAAAAATGCACAGGAAGCCATTTTTTGTCACGCAGATCGCGCGAGACGATCAGCGGCAGGCACATGACCATGGCCACCAGCCGCAGGGCCAGGCTCTCGTAAGGCTGGGGAAACCAGAATTTCCAGATCAGGTAGAACGCCGGGTAGCCCGTAAAGGCGAGCCACCCCAGCAGGCGGATGCGCTTGACCTGGGCCGGCTGGCGGATGTCGAGATGGACTTCCCTGGCAAGCACCCGGCGCAGGCGCATCGCGCTTTCACCGCAACTGCGTTGAATCTGGGCAAGCATGTTGAGAACCGGCTGAGGGCTGATGGTGGCAACGATGCGAAAGTGTAGCCGGATAGCGCGGTTCTTTTCTCGATTTTGTGCGCTTTTCGCGGCTTAGGCCGGAATCCGCTGCTGGCTTGCCCCGCAGCGTCAATCCAGCAGGTGGCCCATGCGCTCGCGCTTGGTCTCCAGGTATTTTTCGTTCTCGGCGTTGGACGGCACGATATGGCGCATCTGCTCCACCACCTTGATGCCCGCGGCTTCCAGCGCCTGCTTTTTCTTGGGATTGTTGCTCATCAGCCGGATCGACTTGACGCCCCACTGATGCAGCAGGTCGGCGGCAAAGGCGTAGTTGCGGCTATCGATTTCCTGGCCCAGCGCCAGGTTGGCGTCGACCGTATCGAGCCCGCCGTCCTGCAGCGCATAGGCGCGGATCTTGTGGCCCAGGCCAATCCCGCGCCCTTCCTGGCCGCGCAGGTACAACAGGATGCCGCGGCCTTCCTCGGCGATCTTCTTCATGGCCAGGTCGAGCTGCTCGCCGCAGTCACAACGGCACGAGCCGAACACGTCGCCGGTCAGGCATTCGGAATGCAGGCGGGTCAGCACAGCCTCGCCAGTGATGTCGCCAACGCTCAACGCAAGGTGTTCGATGCCCGAAACGGCACCCTTGAAGGCGTGGGCGGTAAATTCGCCAAAACGGGTCGGCAAGCGGGCCGAGCCGATCAGCTGGATCTCTGTGTCGTTCATGTCAGTCGGAGTGTTGCGCCGGCCTTGGCGGCTCGGCATCGGGGCGCTTGATAGCGTCTAGTCCGATACGGTAGCACGAGCGGGGCCGGATCGCTGGCGGGCAAGTGGCCGTGGGCGCTCCGGCGGCATGTCCCTGGCCTGAAAGTCGCGTTAAAACCGGCCCCCTTTGGCGCCTCAGCGAAGCTCGATCGGCTGGCCGTGGGGCGTGCGCCGGGCCGCCGCGTCCCACGCGTCGCGCCGGTTCAGCAGCGCGCTGGCGTCGACCAGGCCTTTGGCCGCGGCGAGCCGCTCCAGCGCGGTCAGCCAGAAGCGGTAGTAATGCTCGCCGTTGTCGGGATCCCCACCCGCCTGGGCTTCGCGGATGACCTGGGACAGGGCGGCCGCCCATTCCGTCCAGGTAAAGGCGCCGCGCTCATGCAAGGCCAGCGCCAGCGCAAAGGCCTGTGCTTCCCACGGCTCACGGAACACCGGTCCGGTGCTGTCGCAAGGCAGTGCAGGCAGCGCTGCCCGCATGGCCCGCAGGCTTGCGGGCAAGGGCAAAGTCGACGCCGGATCAGCCATGGGCCACCTCCGCCGGGTCAAGATAGGACTCCCAGCAATCCGCACAGACCGAGGCCGCGGTGGTGTCGGGGCCCCACAACTCGGTGGCGGCAAAGCGCACGGTGTAGAGCCACTGCGGCTGGTCGCCCGCCCCGGCGGCGCTGGCGTCCGGGAACACATGGGCGCCGTGCACGGCCGCGATCTCGCCTTGCCGTCCACGGCAATAGCGTGGCAGCCGGGTGTGGCCGGCGGGATGCATCTGGCGGGTGCGTACCCGGTCGCCCACCTGGAATCGGGCTGCTCCCGGTGCGGGCCGGGCGCTGGGCGTGCCGCGCGCCAGGGCCGGCGCAACCTGATCCGCGCTCAGGATGCGCGCGAGGGGCAGCGGCGGCGTGGTGGATGCGCCGCTGGCGATTTCTTCCGCGTTGGCCATGCCGGTCCTGAGCAGCATGGCTTTGAGGCCTTCGAACCAGATCTGGTAGTAGCTGCTGCCAAGGTACTGCGCCGGCGGCAGGCTTTCGCGGGCCGCGCGCATGGTGTCGATATTCCACTTGCCGAGCGCACCCATGGCGAGCGTCAGCGCGAGCATGCGGCGCTCCCAGCCGGCGTGGAATACCGGCTCATCGGCTTCCGGGCGAACCGGGCCGAAGCCCTGCATGCCGCCGAGATCCTGGCCACCGTTCATCGCGGCTCCCCTGCCGTTGCCGGCGTGGTCACATCCGGCAGCAGGCCCGTGCCGATCATCGCGTCACGGGTCACTAGGTCCGCCAGCGCTTGCTCGCCCCAGCCCTCGGTACCAGCCGGACGCATGGGCAGCACCAGGTAGCGCAGTTCAGCGGTGGAATCCCACACCTGGATCTGCACCGCCTGCGGCAGCGTAAAGCCAAAATCGCGCAACACGCCGCGCGGGTCGATCACCGCCCGCGCGCGGTACGGCGCGGACTTGTACCAGACCGGTGGCAGTCCCAGCACCGGCCAGGGATAGCAGGAGCACAGCGTGCAGACCACCATGTTGTGGGTGGTGGGCGTGTTCTCCAGCACGATCATGTGCTCGCCCTGGCGCCCGGTAAAACCGAGCGAGGCGATGGCAGCTGTGGCGTCCGCCAGCAGCCACGCCTTGTAGGCGGGTTCGGCCCAGGCCTTGGCGACCACGCGCGCCCCGTTGCGTGGGCCGATGTGTTGCTCGTAGGTCTCGATCAGGACATCCAGCGCCGCCGGATCGACATAGCCCTTCTCCACCAGCAGGGATTCCAGCGCGCGCACGCGCAGGTCCATCTCGGAGAGCGCGCTGCCGCCGTGCTCGTGCTCGTGCTCGTGCTCGTGCTCGTGCTCGTGATCAGGGCCATGCGGGGGACTGGATGGCGAGTCGGGAGAGTCTTGGCGCATCGATGTCTGGGGAGATCGTTCCGGGATCGTTCTGGCACGGACACTGCTGAGCGCCCAGTATGGCCGCACCCGCGGCGCCTGGCAATCCGGGCCGCCCGGCGCCTTCGGCAAACCATGATCCCCGCCCACCGGGCATCGAGTGCCCCTCGGCCGATCAATCCCCTCGAAAGAGGGGCAGCAGCACGGCGGGGATCTGCGCAGACTTGTATGCAAAGCCTGTCGGGACATTGACCACCCGGCTGCGTGGCTGGTCACGTTTCAATTTGATTTTGCGTTGCCACCGGTGCGGCAGCATAGCTGCCTGGACCGATTTCCCCGCCCCTGCCCTCTCCTCCCCTTTTCGGCCATTGACGGCCATTGACGGCGACCATTGACGGCGATGAAGGAAAAACAAGAGTACTGCCCGCTTTGCGGCACCCAGGCCGTAGCCCGCGCCCGTCGAGGCAGCTACGGGCAATGGGTGCGGTACGACTGCGGCAACCCGCAGTGCGGCCCGGTCGAGATCAGCACCAAGGCCCGCCGCAGCCTGCGCGAGCCCGCCCGGCAGGCCGAGCTTCGCGCCCTGGCCCGCTCCAGCCGCGAACACGGCAAGGTGCCACGCGTCGGCTTTGACGGGCCGCGCGGCGAGTTCTACGTCGAGTTCGACTAGGCCCCGCCTCACCGGGGCCGGGCGCAGCCGACGCGCATCCATTCCCTGCAGCGCACCGTACATGTAGGCATCAGGACCACCAGAGCGCGGCTTGCCCGCGCCCGCCTACACGTGACTACGCATTCCCTCGAAGCTGACCTTGAGCATGTGCTCGACGATCGCGTCGGTGCCCAGCTTGCTGTACAGCTGCAGGTACTCCACGGCCGGATCGCAAGTGCGCGCGTAATAGCTGAACAGAATCACCTCGTCGGGCAACGACGGGTCGAGCTCGCCCGCCGCCTTGGCCTCGGCCACGAGCTTTTCCAGTTGCCGGTTGAGCTTGAGCACGCGCGTGACGTAGCGCAGGTTGCGCGTGAGCATTTCGCGCACATGCGGGCTGGTGGATGGCAGGAACGGCAGCCCGCCGGTCAGGCGTACCCGCAGCGCCCACTCGAGCAAGGCGCGCAAGCGCGCCAGCCCCGTGAGATCGCCCGGGAGCTGCTCCAGGTACTCGAGCGCGCCGTCGATCAGCCGGATCAGCGCTTCGCCGACCAGGTCCTCCTTGGATTTGAAGTGCTTGTAGAGGCTGGGCTTGGAGATGCCAACCTCCAGCGCCACGTCGTCCATGGTCATCAGGTCGAAGCCCTTGCCAGCCAGGATGCGGGTCGCCGCGTCGAGGATCGCGTCCTCGCGCAGCTTGAAAGCCTGGTCCTTGAAACTCAGCCTGCCGAAAATACTCATTAGTAAATCTCGCTACTATGTAGTAATCTTTTTTCCAGAGCGGTACGAAACCATCTTAGCACCCATCCAGGCAAAGCGATGTCGAATTCAGGAAATCCCCAGCACTGCCACCCTGCAACCGCCGCCAGCCAAGCTGCCACAAGGGCTGGCGCGATTGGCGAGCGCGCGCTCGCCAGCAAGGATCCGGCATGAGCGGCGCGCCCGGAACCTATCCACGCGGCCAGCGCATCGCCGTAGTCGGCGCAGGCATCTCCGGCCTCGCGAGCGCCTATCTACTGTCGCGTCGGCACAACGTCACACTGTTTGAAGCTGGTAACTACCTGGGTGGGCATACCAACACGGTCGAGGTCGAGCTGGAGGGGGCGCGCCATCCCGTGGACACCGGCTTCCTGGTGTTCAACGACCGCACCTATCCCAACCTGATCGCGCTGTTCGCCGAGCTTGGGGTCACGGCCTATCCCACCGATATGTCGTTCTCCGTATCGCTGGACCAGGGCCGGCTGGAATGGGCCGGCAGCAACCTGAACACCGTGTTCGCGCAGCGCCGCAACCTCTTCTCGCCTAGCTTCCTGTCGATGCTGCGCGATATCGTGCGCTTCAACGGTGCCGCCGAGCGCAACCTGGCGCTGGCCACCCGGAGCGGCTGCTCGGTGGACCAGTTGCTGCTCGACGGCGGCTATGGCCAGCCCTTTCGCCACAACTACCTGCTGCCGATGGCGGCGGCGATCTGGTCCAGCGCAACCGCCGATATCCTGCGTTTTCCTGCCGCCACCTTCCTGCGCTTCTGCCTCAACCACGCCTTGCTGCAGGTCAACAACCGGCCGCAGTGGAAAACGGTGCAGGGCGGCGGGCGTGATTATGTACGGCGGATCTGCGCGCAACTGGCGCAGCGCGATGCCGCCATCCGGATATCGACGCCCGTGCGCAGCATCCGCAGGCATGACTGCGGCGTTGACCTGCTTACCGACGATGGCCCCGAGCATTTCGACGCGGTGGTGCTGGCCACCCACGCGCCCACCACGCTGCGCATGCTGGCGGACGCGGATCCCGGCGAGCGCCGTACGCTTGGCGCGGTGCAGTACCAGCCGAACCTGGCGATCCTGCATACCGACCCGGCCCTGCTGCCGCGCCGGCGCAAGGTGTGGTCAGCCTGGAACTACCTGGGCGGTGCCGTTGGCACGCACGATCATGCCGGCCACAACCGCCCGGTCTGCGTGAGCTACCTGTGCAACCAGCTCCAGCCATTGCCCTTCAAGACCCCGGTGGTGGTGACGCTCAACCCCGTCACCGCGCCGGCGCCCGGCACGGAACTGGGCCGCTACCACTATCAGCATCCGGTCTTCGACCTGGCCGCCGTGGCGGCGCAGTCCGCGCTGCCCGCGTTGCAGGGTCGGCGCCGCACCTGGTTTGCCGGAGCCTGGACGGGCTACGGCTTCCATGAGGACGGGCTCAAGTCCGCGCTGCGCGTGGCCGCCGATTTCGATGTGCTGCCGGACTGGGCCAGGCTATGAGCGGCATGGAAGACCACCTTGCCAGCAGCCCCGCCGACGCGCCGCCTGCGTGGTTGCTACTTGGCCGCGTGATGCATGAACGCCTGCGTCCCGCACGCCACCGCTTTGTGTATCCGGTGTTCTACCTGCGCTGCAATCTCGACCGCTTGCCTGCCTTGCGCCACTGGTGGTTCGGCATCGACCGCTGGGCGCCGCTGTCGCTTGCCACGCGCGACTACGGCCCGCGCGATGGCAGCGACCTGGCCGCGTGGATGCGCAGGCTGCTGGTCGAGGCCAACCTGCCGGCCGACGGCGAGATCTGGCTGCAGACGTTCCCGCGCGTGTTCGGCTATGCCTTCAACCCGGTGAGCTTCTGGCATTGCCATGACCGCGCCGGCCAGTTGCGCGCGGTGCTGGCCGAGGTCAACAACACCTTCGGCGCCAGCCACCGTTACTTGCTGTGCGCGCCCGACCGCTGCGCAATCGGCCCCGACACCGTGCTGACCTGCCACAAGGCACTGCATGTGTCGCCGTTCTGCGTGGTCGAGGGCAGCTATGCGTTCCGCCTGCGCGATACCGGCGGCACCAGCTTTGCCGGCATCGACTACTACGATGCCACGGGCCTCGTGATCCGTACCGCGATCGGCGGGCGCTGCCTGCCGTTTTCGCGCGCCAATGTGCTGGGTGCGCTGGCGCGGCAGCCCTGGCTCACGGTGTCGGTGATGGCGCGCATCCACTGGCAGGCCCTGCGCCTGTGGCTGAAGAACGTGCCGTTCCGCGGCAAAGACCCAGGCCCCGGTGCCGGTCCGCCCGGCCCGACGAGTTTCCCCAACCCATCCGCCAACCTGTCGCAGTCCGAGGAAAACAAGCCATGACGCCCTCTCGCGCGCTAACCCTGCCGCCCGACGGTGCCCCTGCGTCAGCCCGTCTTTTCTTAACCCTGCTCGAGCGCATCCGCGTTGGCCACCTGTTGCTGGTCGCGCCCTCGGGCGAGCAGTGCCTGTTTGGCGATCCGCATGCCGGACCCGGCGCGCGCCTGGAGCTGCGCGACTGGCGTGCCTGTGCCGATATCCTGCGCGCCGGGGACATCGGCTTTGCCGAGGCCTACCGCGCAGGCTGGCTCGATACGCCGGATCTCACCGCGCTGCTGCGCCTGGCCATCCGCAATGAGTCCGCGCTGGCGCGGACCGTGGTCGGCAGCTGGCTGGCGCGGTGGTGGTACGGCCTGCGCCACCGGTTGCGCCCCAACAGCCGCACCGGCAGCCGCCGCAACATCCACGCGCACTACGACCTGGGCAACGCCTTCTACCAGCGCTGGCTGGACCCGACCTGGACTTATTCAGCCGCGCTGTTCCAGGGCGAGCGGAGCCGGCCGCTGGAAGCGGCGCAGGACGCCAAGTACCAGCATATCGTCGACACGCTTGGCCTCAAGCCCGGCATGCGCGTGCTGGAAGTGGGCTGCGGCTGGGGCGGCTTTGCCATGCATGCGGCAAGGCAAGGGATCCACGTGCACGGCATCACCATCTCCGCCGCACAGCTTGAGGTAGCGCAGCAGCGCGTGACCCAGGCCGGTCTGCAAGGGCTCGCCCGGCTGGAGCTGCGCGACTACAGGGACCTTGATGGCGAGTACGACGCCATTGTCTCCATCGAGATGTTCGAGGCCGTGGGCGAGCGCTATTGGCCCGGCTACTTCCAGATGCTGCGCCAGCGCCTGCGGCCCGGCGCGTGCGCGCTGGTCCAGTCGATCACCATCGAAGAGCCGCGCTTCAAGGCCTACCGCGCGAGCAGCGACTTTATCCGCGAGTACGTGTTCCCAGGCGGCATGCTGCCCAGCCCCGGGCGTTTTCTGAAGGCCGGGTTGCGGGCCGGGCTGGAAAGCCGCGTCACGCTGGCGTTTGGCCCGGACTACGCCGAGACGCTGCGGCGCTGGCGCGCGGCCTTCGAGCAGGGGCTTGATGATGTCACCGCGCAAGGCTTCGATGCGGTCTTCATCCGTACCTGGCGCCTGTACCTGTGCTACTGCGAAGCCGGATTCGACGAAGGCCGCACCGACGTCATGCAGTTCGTGCTGCAGCGGCAGGCCTGAGATGCGCCGCGCTGCCGCCGCCCTCGCCATGGCCATCCTCTGTGTCCCGGCGCTTGCCGCGGCGGGCTGGCGCGCAGACGTGCAGCCCGCCCGCTTGTCGGGCGAAGGCGAATTCCGCCTGTTCGGCTTTCGCCTCTATTCCGCCCAGCTCTGGAGCGCGCAGCTGCCGATCGCGCCAGACGCGCCGGATGCGCCCTTTGCGCTGCAACTCACCTACGACCGCAGCATCAAGCGCGAGCGCCTGGTCGAAACCAGCCTCGACGAGATGACGCGCATCGGCAGCGCCGGCAACATGCCGCCCAGCCTGCAAATGCTCGATCGCTGGCGCGCAAGCCTGGCACAGGCGTTTGTCGACGTGCGCCCGGGCGACACGCTCACCGGCGTGTTCATGCCCGGCAAGGGCGTGCGCTTTTACGCAGGCGATCGGCTGACCACCGAGATCGACGACTCCGCCTTTGCGCTGGCGTTTTTCTCGATCTGGCTCGACCCCGCCACGCGCGCGCCGGCGCTGCGCCAGCGCCTGCTCGGGCTCGCACGATGACCGCGCCGCACCTCGGCATCGCGACAGCCGCGACGCCCACCGCGCCCACCGCGCCCGCCGCGCCCACGGCGCCCAATCCCGCCCCGGCATCCGCCATGGCTGCCTATGGCCTGCTCGGCATGCCACTGGCCATGGCTGCCCTGCCGGTCTACGTGCAGGTGCCCGCCTACTACGCGAGCGAGCTCGGGCTGGCCATGTCCGCGACCGGCACGGTGTTGTTCGCCGCGCGGCTGATCGACACCGTGCAGGACCCGTTCCTCGGCCGCTGGATCGACCACCTGGCACAGCGCGGCAAGCTGGCGCCCGCGTTATGGCTAGCGTGCCTGGTGCTCTCGGCGACCTTTGCCATGCTGTGGCTGCCGCCTGTGCGCGGCGGGGCGCTGGCCGCCTGGCTGGCGCTCTCGCTGATACTGGTCTACAGCGCGCACAGCGTGGTCAACATTGCTTATCTGGCCTGGGGCGCGCGCGTGTCTGGCGAGCCGGCCACGCTGACCCGCGCCGCGGCCTGGCGCGAGGCAGCGGGCCTGGCCGGGGTGATGCTGGCCAGCGTCTTGCCTGCCTGGCTTCTGGGCGCATCGGGCTGGCCCGCCGCGCTGGCCATGGCGGGCTATGCCTTGGTGTTCGCCGCCTTGCTGCTGGGCGCGCTGGCGTTGCTGCTGCGGCACGCGCCGGCCTGGCGCCACCACAGCGCTGGCGTGCACGGCTGGCGCGCCACGCTCGCCAACCGTGCATTCCGGCGCCTGCTGCTGCCGTATTTCCTTAACGCGATATCGGTCTCGATACCGGCTACGCTGGTTCTGTTCTTCGTCCAGGATCGGCTGGGCGCGCCGCAGTGGTCCGGCGCGTTCCTCGCCACCTATTTCGCGGCGGGCGCCTGCGGCCTGCCGCTTTGGACCCGGCTTTCCGCGCGCATCGGCCCCACAGGGGCCTGGCGGCTTGGCATGACGCTGGCGGTGGCCGCCTTTGTCTGGGCGGCCGGCCTGGGCACAGGCGACACCGGCGCCTACCTGGCCGTGTGCGTGCTGGCGGGGCTTGCGCTTGGCGCCGACCTGGCGCTGCCGCCGGTGCTGCTGGCCTGCCTGATTCCCCCCGGCGAGCAACCCGGCGGCTACTACGGCATCTGGAGCCTGCTGGGCAAGCTGGCGCTCGCGCTGTCGGGCCTGGCGCTGCCGTTGCTGGCCTGGTGCGGCTACCAGCCGGGCGCCGGCGGCACGGCGCCCGGCAGCCATGCCCTGGCGCTGGTCTACGGCGGCCTGCCCTGCCTGTTCAAGCTTGCCGCCATGCTGTGCCTGCGCACGGTCCCGGCACCACCGATGGAGGACCCGACATGATTCGCCTTGACCCTTCGCACTGCGGCAAACGGCTGCTGCTATACGCCGCGCTATGGCTGGCTGCCTGCGCCGGCCCGGACGTTTCGCAGTATGCGCAGCAGCAGCCCGTGCTCGATGTGCCGACTTTCTTCGGTGGCAAGACCGAGGCCTGGGGCATGTTCCAGAAACGCAGCGGCGAGGTCGTCAAACGCTTCACGGTAGCCATCGAGGGCCGCCGGCAAGGCAGCGATTTCGTACTGGACGAGCACTTCAGCTACAGCGACGGCAGCACCGAGCAGCGCACCTGGACGCTGGCGCGCCAGCCCGACGGCACCTGGCGCGGCCGCGCCGGCGACGTGGTGGGCGAAGCGATCGGGCACAGCGCGGGCAATGCGCTGAACTGGCGCTACACGCTGCGGCTGCCGGTGGGAGACACCACGTATGACGTGCAGTTCGACGACTGGATGTACCTGGTCGACGCGCGCACCATGATCAATCGCGCCAGCGTCTCGAAATTCGGTTTCGAGGTTGGCCAGGTCACGGTGTTCTTCCGGCGCCCGCAATCACCGCAATCACCGCAATCTCAGCAATCTCAGCAATCTCAGCCATCTCAGCAATAGCCGCGATGGCCGAATCGCGCCTGCGGCGCAAATCAGAGAGGCAACCATGGCCAGGACGGCACTCAACCCCCGCTGGACGGATTGGCACGAAAAGCGGGTCTGGCTGGTCGGCGCATCGAGCGGCATCGGCGCGGCGCTGGCGCGCGCCCTGCTTGCGCGCGGCGCCTGGGTAGCCATGTCGGCGCGCCGGGCTGAAGCCCTCAAGGCGGTTGCCGGCGATCACGCCACGGCGCTGCTGCTGCCGATGGACGCCACCGATCCGCACGCCTGGCGCCTGGCGCATGACACACTGCGCGAGGCCTGGGAGGGCGTGGACCTGGTGGTGTTTTGCGCCGCCGATTATCGTGCGTTGCGCCCCTGGGAGCTGGAGGCCGAGAGCGTGCGCCACACCATCGAGACCAACCTGAACAGCGTCTACTACGGGCTGCAGGCCACGCTCACCGACATGCTCGCGCGCGGCAGCGGCAGCCTGGTGCTGGTCGCCAGCGTGGCCGGCTACATGGGCCTGCCCAACGCCACCGTCTACGGGCCGACCAAGGCCGCCCTGATCAACCTGGCCGAACTGCTCTACGCCGAACTGCGTCCGCGCGGGCTGGGCGTCTACCTGGTCAACCCGGGATTCGTCAAGACACGCCTGACGGCCAACAACGCGTTCCCGATGCCTGCCCTGCTCACCCCCGAGGCCGCCGCCGAGGCCATCCTGCAGGGGCTGGCGCGCGGCCGCTTCGAGATCGATTTCCCGCGCCGCTTCACCCGCCTGCTCAAGCTCGCCAGCCTGTTACCCTACCGGCTGCGCCTTGCGGCGCTGCAAAGAGTGATGGACGCGCCGTGATGCCCCTGACCGGCCCGAACGCACTGACGGAGTTGACCGCATTGACTGAATTGACCGAGTTGACCGCCCTGCTGCGATGGTACGAAACGCTCTCGCCCGCCTCGCTGGGCGACATCGCGCGCTTCTATGCCGACGATGCCCGCTTCAAGGATCCCTTCAACGATGTGCGCGGACGAGAGGCGATCCGCCGGATCTTTGCGCACATGTTCGTCGCCACGGACAACCCGCGCTTTGTAATCGGTGAGCAATTCCGGCAGCCGGGCCAGGCGTTTGTGCTGTGGGACTTCCACTTCACCCTGAAGGGCAAGCCCTACCAGGTGCACGGTAGCTCGCATTTTCGCTTTGACGGCGATGGACGCGTGACACTCCATCGCGACTACTGGGACGCCGCGCAGGAGCTCTGGCAGCAACTGCCCTGGCTCGGGCCGCTGGTAGGCTGGCTGCGCCGCCGCTTCGCCGCGCCGCTTTCCTAGCCGCGCCAGTGCGCTACTGCGCTTCGGGCTGGCATTGCGCGTGATCCCCCGTTACATTCCAAGCAGTTTGTGACCGTGTGCGCCCATGCCCCGGGGAACATCCCGGCGGCAAGGGCGGTCACTATCGCGTGCCGCGCCCAACCGAGGCGATCCCGGCCCGACAAGGAACGCTCAATGAACCTCACCGTCCACGACCTCCTGGCCTTGGCCTGCGTCAGTATCCTGACCGTGACCGTGGTCGCCATCCACTACGAAGCCCTGCGCCTGCTGTCCGGCATGAATCCGCGCCGCTGGACCGGCCGCGTCAACGTTGGCGTGCTGATCGTCTGCATCATCCTGGCCCATGGCCTCGAGGCCATGGTGTTTGCCGTCGGCTACTGGGTGGCGGGCCATGTGCTGGGCCTGGGCGGCCTTGCCAGCGCCCATCCCATCACGCCCATCGTCTACCTTTACTTCTCGCTTGAAACCTTCACCACGCAAAGCCTGGGCGACATCGCGCCGGTCGGCGCCACGCGCCTGCTCGCCAGCATCGAGCCGCTGGTGGGCCTGATCCTGATCGGCTGGTCGACATCCTTCACCTACATCATCATGCGCCGCGACTGGCCAACCGGCACCTCCAGGCAAGCGGCGCAAGCGGATCTGTAGGCACGACGCATGGTTACAGGATCGGCGCAAACAGCGTGGCCACGTGCATCGCCACGCGGCGCAGCGTCGGCGCGGCGGTGTATTCGCTGCGCTCGATCTGGCAGGCCTGCGCGAAGTCCGCCTCCAGCATGCGCGTCACGCTGGCGGCAAAATCGCGGTCCGCGGTCATCACCATCAGTTCGAAATTGAGCCGGAACGAGCGGTTATCGAGATTTGCGCTGCCGACCGCCGCGGCCTCATCGTCGATCAGGATGACCTTCTGGTGCAGGAAGCCCGGCTGGTAGCGATAAAGCTTCACGCCCGCACAGACGGCCCGGTAGGCATACAGCGTGGAGGCGGCGAACACCACGAGATGGTCGGGGCGCGCCGGCAGCAGGATGCGCACGTCAACCCCGCGCAGCACCGCCAGCCGGAGTACGGCGAACACGGCCTCGTCCGGCACGAAGTACGGGCTGGTGATCCACACCCGCCGGCGCGCCGCCTGGATCGCCTCGACGAAAAACAGCGAGCAGGTTTCCTGCGCGTCCGCGGGGCCGGACGGCACCACCTGGCAGGTCATGCCCCCGGCAGGTGCTGCCGGCGGGGGCAGCAGCATGGGCACCTCCCGCGCGGCCCAGAACCAGTCTTCGGCAAACACCATCTGCAAGTCCAGCACGGCGCTGCCGCGGATCTCGATATGCGTGTCGCGCCAGGGCGCCAGCGGCGGTTTTTGCCCGAGGTACTCGTTGCCGACGTTGTGACCGCCCGTAAACGCGCACTCCCCATCCACCACCACCAGCTTGCGGTGGTTGCGGAAATTGAGCTGAAAGCGGTTGACAAAGCCGCGCCGCGTGGCAAAGGCGCGCGCCTCTACCCCTGCGGCCAGCAGCACCTTGACGTATTGGCCCGGCAACGCATGCGAGCCGATGCTGTCGTAGAGGAAATACACCTTCACGCCCGCGGCAGCGCGTTCGCACAGCAGGCTCTGCAGGCGCCGCCCAAGCGCATCGTCGTGGACGATGAAGAACTGCACGATCACCACCTGCCGCGCGGCGGCGATCGCCGCAAAGATGGCCTCGAACGTCGCCTCGCCGTTGACCAGCAGCCGCACCGCGTTGTTGGCCAGGCACGGCGTGCCGGTCAGCCGGGGCAAGGCGCGCAGGTAAGGCTGCGGGGGCGAGTGCACCACGCTGGCGTCGCGCGCCTCGCGCTCGTGCGGCTCCATCTCGTGCGTGACCTCGCGCAGCCGGTCGTTATTGAAGCGCCGGGCATTCACGTAGCCGGCAAAACTGCTGCTGCCGAGGATCAGGTACGGGATCAGCGTGAAGTACGGCATCATCACCAGCGAGCCGGCCCACGCGATGGCGCCGGGCGCGGTGCGCACCGTCATCACAGCGTGCAAAGCCGCAACGACGCCAAGCAGATGGAACGCCAGCACGATCGCCGCGACGAGGGAGGGGCTGAGCATGATTGTTGGATTTCGCCTTGGCGGAGCCAGACCACAATGGCTAGCATTCTGGCATAGCCGCGGCCCGGGGGCAGGCAGAATTTCCCCACAGGCGTTAAGCTTGCACGCCTTACCGCGTTACCGCCTGACCGCCAGCCATATCAAGGAAGACCGCAATGTCAGAGTTCAAGATGGAATACCGGCGCCTGGGCGCCAGCAACCTCAAGGTGTCGGCCTTGTGCCTCGGCACCATGATGTTCGCCGACCAGACCGACGAAGCCGAGGCCGGCCGCATCGTCGATAGCGCTCGCGCGCACGGCGTCAACTTCATCGACACCGCGGACGTGTATAGCAAGGGCGGCTCCGAGCGCATGGTGGGCAAGCTGCTCGCCGCCGACCGCCATGACTGGATCCTGGCCAGCAAGCTCGGCAACCCGATGCAGGCTGCGCCCAACCATTCGCACTACTCGCGCGTCTGGATCCTGCGCGAAGTCGAGCAAAGCCTGGGCCGCCTTGGCACCGACTACCTCGACATCCTCTACCTGCACCGCGACTACCCCGGCGAAAACCTGGAAGAAGCCGTGCGCGCCATGGGCGACCTGGTCCGTGCCGGCAAGATCCGCTACTGGGCCTTGTCCAATTTCCGCGGCTGGCGCATCGCCGAGGCCGCACGCTTGTGCGACCAGCTGGGTGTGCCGCGCCCGGTGGTTTGCCAGCCTTACTACAACCTGCTCAACCGCATGCCCGAGGTGGAAATCCTGCCGGCCTGCCAGCACTTCGGCCTTGGCGTGGTGCCCTACAGCCCGATCGCGCGCGGCGTGCTCACCGGCAAGTACCTGCCCGGCCAGCAGCCCCCGCAAGACTCACGCGCGGGCCGCGCCGACCGCCGCATGATGGAAACGGAATTCCGCGAGGAATCGCTGGTGATTGCCCAGACGCTGAAGGCGCATGCCGATGCGCGTGGCCTCAAGCTGGGCCAGTTCGCTACCGCCTGGGTGCTGGCCAACCCGATTGTCAGCTCGGTGATTGCCGGGCCGCGCACGCTGGCACAGTTCGAGGATTACTTTGACGCCGTCGGCGTGCCCATCTCCCCCGAAGAGGAGGCCCTGGTCGACCAGTTGGTGCGGCCCGGACATGCCTCCACGCATGGCTACAACGATCCGAACTATCCGCTGACCGGGCGACCGGTTCCTGCAGCCTGAATCCCGGGCTTGCCGCAATGTTCTTCAATGGGTTGCCTGGAGAGATAGTCATGCCGCAAGCCCCTGCGCTGATCGATACACGCTGAAAACCGTGCTCGCGCTCTCGGGGGGCAAGCCGTCGGCGCCGGTTATCCTGGGCCGCTTGAGCCTGCTGATCTGGAATCGGATCAACTGGCTTGCGCGTATGGCATCGCCGTTTCCCTCACCATGCTGATGACGTCCGTGCAGCTGTTTATCGCCATGCGCGATACTACATTGGCCTGGAAACCATCGTGCTGCGCGAGGGCGATAGCCGGATGCCGCACTGGCAAGGCAAGCTGTTCGCCTTGATGGTCAGGAACGGCATGCACGTTACCGATCTTTTCCGGCTGCCCAGCAATCAGGTGGTGGAGATTGGCCGCCGCGTCTCGATCTGACAATCTGACGATCACGCCCCCCTGCCGGCCAACGCATTGCAATACGCACCTACCTTCATGACCAGCCTCTCTGCCGCGCTTGCTGCCTTGCACGCTGCAGCACTGAATTTGTCCGCCTCCACGGTCGCTGGCGAGGCGTCACCCGCCTTCCTGTTCAAAATTTAGGCAGCCCGATACATAACCGCCACCATTGGCCAAGCGCGGCACGTCAAGCGCGGTTATCCACACAAGCTGTGGATAACACGATCCGGCAATCGTGGACAAAATGTGTACGTGCACCGCAACAATCGACCGTGGGCTGGTGCGATGCCGGTCGCCTTGTGGCTTGGCGCCCCGCTGCTTTGGGAATTTTCTGCCCGTCCTTGCAGATTGTTCCAGGTGATATCCCTCGCGCCGCGGACTATCCTGCCTGAGTCGCCTTGCGGGCAGCCGATGCGCGCACCGGCCCTGCGAACCGCGTCAATGCCAGATGGACAATTCCTATGAAGATCGCACTGCTAGCGGATCTGTCGCTGCAGGCCAAGGCCATTGCAGATGCCCTCGCTCGCGCCGGCGTGCCTTGCCACACCTACCCCGCAAGCGCGGAGCTTTTCCGTGGCATTGACCAAGCCGGCTACGACGTCCTGCTGATCGACCACGACCTTGCCGACATGCCTGCCGTGGAAGCCGTGCGCGCGGTGCGCGGCGCCTGGCGCAGCGAAGTGCCGGTGATGGTGGTTTCCCACCAGCGCGACGAAGACTCGGTCGTCAATACCTTGCAGGCGGGCGCAGACGACTACATGATCCGCCCGTTGCGCGCGCGCGAGCTGGTGGCCCGGCTGCACGCCCTGCAGCGCCGTGCCGCCGCGCGCCGGCAAACGCCGAGCCCGGACCTGGCGGTCGGGCTCTATTCACTGGACTGCCTGGCGCACGAGGTCGTGTTCCAGGGACGCCGGCTCACGCTGCCCCGCAAGGAGTTCGAGCTGGCAGCGTTGCTGTTTGGCAGCGTCGGCCGGGTCTTGTCCCGTGCCCATATCGAACGCGCAATCTGGGGCTGTCCGCTGCCACCGTTGTCCCGCGCCCTGGCGAGCCTGGTATCGCGCCTGCGCAGGGCACTGGGGCTCCACCCCCGCAATGGGCTGGTCATCACGGTGGTGTATGGCAAGGGATATCGCCTGGATGAGACCGGCGGGCGGCTGCCTCGGACTGGCCCGCTCAGCACTGGCTGAGCACCGGGTGCGGCGCCGGCCTGCCGAGGTAGTAGCCCTGCCCGAAGGGCACGCCGAGATCGCGCAGCACCGCCAGTTCATCGGCATCCTCGATGCCTTCGGCGATCACTTCGCCGTCCAGCGCCTTGACCAGGGCCAGCACCGTGCGCACGACCTCAAGCCGGCGCGAGCACGTGCCGATGCCACGCACCAGCGACTTGTCCAGCTTGGTGTAGTGCGGCGCGAGGTGTACCAGCCGGTCGAGATTGGCGTGGCCGGTGCCGAAATCGTCCAGCGCATGCTGCATGCCCAGCTCGCGGAGCACGGCCATGGCCTGCCCGAAGCGCTCCGCGTCCTCGATGGGGGTCTGCTCGGTCACCTCGATCACGACCCGATCCGGCGCGATGCTGTTCGCCACCAGGGCCCGCATGGCACGCCCGCCGTTGGCCAGCAGGTAGCGCAGCGCCATGGCGCTGAAGTTGAGGAACAACTTGCCGCGCAAGCCATTCGCCAGGCACGCGGACAGCCCGGTGCGCGCCGCCCGCAGCTCCAGCTCGATGGTCTCGGCCTCGTCGCGGGCCAGGCGGAACAAGGCGTCCGGCATGGCCAGCGGCGACTCGGCGGGCCCCCTGACCAGCGCCTCGTAGCCCAGCACATGGCCGGTCCCGAACACCACAATAGGCTGGAAGACGGCGTGGAGCGGCGGCAAGCGTAGCCGCAGCACGGGCGCGCCGCCCAGGGGGTAGGCAATCTGCATGGACGGAGTGAACGTGACGTGGGGAGGCGCGGCGCCAGGCGCAAGAAGCTGGTGAGCCAATGTGACTCGCCCTCTATTGCATGTCAGCCATGTGTCACGCGGATGACAAAGCCGATTACCCCTGCGCAATGGCGGGATGTCATTAATGCGTCACAGATGGCGGCGAGCATGCAGCCCACAACAAAGTCATGCCGTCACCCGTGGTAAGCCGGCGCTGCAAACCGGAGCGCGAGATGGCGGCACCCCAGGGTCAGCATATGGGCCGCGTGGTCCATCGGAGTCTCAACCGTGTTGCAAGCCATCCACCTTCGCCTTCCACGCCGCGCCGGCCGGCGCATGCCCGCCTGGCTGGGCCGGCTTCCCCTCAGCGCGCGCATGTGCGTGGCATTTGCGCTGGTCTATGTGTTCGGCGCCGTGGTGGGGCTGACGGGCATTTTCAGCCTCGTCTCGGTCAAGCAGATGACAGATACGCTCTATCAACGCGATATGCAGGGCGCCATCGCCGCGGAGCGCGCACAATCGGCGCTGGCCCGGCTGGGCCGCGCCCAGCTTGCCCTGACCATGGCGACCAGCAGCACCGAGCGCGACGGCGCAACCGCCGACATCGATGGCGCCCTCGCCCGCCTCGACCAGGCACTTGGCACCGTGCGCACGGCCGCACCCGCCCAGGCCACCGCGCTGCAAGCCGAACGCAACAGCGCCGCGGCGATGCTGCGTGACTATGTCACGTTGCTGCGCAAGCAGCCGCTCGATGCCCTGCAGTTCGACAGCGCCGTTTCGGTCGACGGCCATTTTCTTGGCGAGCAATTGCAGAAGCTGGCCGATCTGGTCGAGGTCACGCGCGAGCAGCAGGAGCGGCAGGCCGCCGCTACGGTAGCCACCGTGACGGCCAGCCAGTTGCGCGGCCAGGCCGTGATGGTTGGCATGCTGGTGGCTAGCCTTGGGGCGGCCGCCGCACTGGCCTGGTTTGCCTCGCGCCTGCTGCACTCGGAACTGGGCGGCGAGCCGGCGGACGCGGCCAAGGTGGCCAGCCGCATCGCCTCGGGCGACCTGCAGCAAGCCGTGCGCGTGCGCGCCGGAGATGACCACAGCCTGATGAGCCTGCTGGCGCGCATGCGCGACCAGCTCGCCGGCGTGCTGGAAGGGATCCAGCGCTCCGCCGCCGAGATCGCCGCGGCCAGCGAAGGCATCGCCAGCGGCAACCACGATCTGTCGCGCCGCACCGCGCTGCAGGCCACCGCGCTGGCCGCCGCCGCCGACAGCGTCGAGCGCCTCACCGCGCTGGTCGGCCAAGCCCACGCCCAGGCCACCGAATCGAGCGCCATGGCACGCCAGGCACGCGAAGCCACCGACGCCGGCATGGCGGTGGTGAGCGAGATGAGCGGCGCCATGGACACGGTGAACCAGCACTCGCGCAATATCGCGGAAATGGTCGAAGTGATCGAGAGCATCGCCTTCCAGACCAACATCCTGGCGCTCAACGCCGCCGTGGAAGCAGCCCGCGCGGGCGAGGCCGGGCGCGGCTTCGCCGTGGTGGCGCAGGAGGTGCGCGGGCTGGCGCAGCGCAGCGCCAACTCCGCCCGCGAGATTCGCACCACCATTGGCCAGGCCAGCTCGGAGATCGCCCGTGGGGCACGGCTTAGCGGGCAAGTAGTCAGCGCGATGAGCGGCATCGAGCAGGCGGTCGGCCAGAGCCATCAGTTGGCCGAACGCCTGTGCGGGGTGGCTGACGAACAAGCGCGCGGCATCCGCTCGGTGGGCGAGGCAGTGGCCCAACTCGACCAGACCAGCCGGCAGAACGCCGAGCTGGTCGAAGCCGTTACGGCGCAGGCGGCCAGCCTGGATGAGCAAGCGGCAGGCCTGTCGGCTGGGGTCGCGCGCTTCCGGTTCTGAGGCCGGATGATCCATGTTCTGCAATGCAGAACATGGATTCCACAGTGCAGTTGACGTGTAAGGTGATCGGTGGGAGTATTCCGCCATCGAAAAATCCGGCGGCCCACGCCGGACGCCTGACCTGGAGACTGTGATGAGTAGCACCCCCACGCCCGCCGCGCACGCACCGGCTGCCACTTCATTTTCCCGCCTGCACCAGACCATCGGCCCCTGGGTCCAGAGCCACCCCGAGCGCGTGGCCCTGATGGACGCCGAGCGGTCCCTGCGCTACGGCGAGCTGGACGGCGCCATTGCCGAAACCGCCCGCGCACTGGCTGGCGTCGGCGTGCGCGGCGGCGATCGCGTGGTGCTGGTGACCGAGAACAGCGTGGGCTGCGCGGTGCTGATCCTGGCGCTTAGCGCGCTGGACGCATGGGCCGTGCCGGTCAATGCCCGCCTGTCCGCCCGCGAGATCGACAACATCATCGAACACTCGGGCGCGCGCATCGCGCTCTACCTCGACAACGCCCATCCCGAAGCGCGCGAGCACGGCCTGGCGCGTGGCGCGCAACCGGCCGAGTGGCCGCATGCGGGCAAGCTGCTGCTGGGCGCGCTCAATGCAGCCGCCGTGGCTGAGCCGGTGGACGCAGCAGCGCGCGACCAGGTCGCCGCGCTGATCTACACCACTGGCACCACCGGCGCCGCCAAGGCCGTGATGCTGACGCACGCCAACCTGATGTTCATCGGCCGCTCCAACCGCCTGCAGGCGCGCGTGCAGCCGGGCGACCGGGTCTACGGCGTGCTGCCGATCTCGCACGTCTACGGTCTGTCCGTGCTGCTGGTGGGCCCGCTCTCCAACGGCGCCACGGTGTTCTACGAACCGCGATTCCGCCCCGAGAAGCTGGCGCACGCGCTGGTCGCGCAGCGGCTCACTGTGCTGCATGGCGTGCCCGCCATGTATGCCAAGCTGATCGAATGGAGCCGCGCCCAGGCAACGCCGCTGCAAGCGAGCGCGCTGCGCATGGCGCAATCCGGTGGCGCGCCGCTCACCGCCACGCTCAAGGCGGCGTTTGAAGCGAGCTTCGGCATCATCCTGCACAACGGCTATGGCATGACCGAGACTTCGCCCACGGTCTGCCAGACCCGGGTGGAGTCGCCGCGCACGGATTGCTCGGTGGGCCCGGTGGTGCCTGAGGTGGAGATCCGCCTGGGCGAGCGCCTGCCCGACGGCAGCGGCGAGCTGCTGGTGCGCGGCCCCAACGTGATGAAGGGCTACTACCGCCGAGCCGACCTGACCGCGCAGGTAATCGACGCCGACGGCTGGCTGCACACCGGAGACCTGGCGCGCATCGATGCCGACGGCGCGGTCTCCATCGTGGGGCGCTCCAAGGAAATCATCATCCACTCCGGCTTCAACGTGTACCCGGAGGAGGTCGAGCAATCGATCAATGCCTACCCGGCCGTGCTGCAGTCTGCGGTGGTGGGACGCGCGGTAGAAGGCAACGAGGAAGTCATCGCCTTTGTGGAAGTGCGCGAGGGCATGACGCTGGACCAAGCCGCGCTGCGCGCCTTCCTGCGTGAGCAGCTGTCGCCCTACAAGATGCCGGCGGAGGTCCGGATCGTGGCCCACCTGCCGGCCGCACCGTCCGGCAAGATACTCAAGGCCAGGCTGCGCGAGCTGCTGGCCAGCGCAGGCTGAGACGCAAGCTCAGCCCCAAGCCAGCCGAGGCCGCCCATGTCCGAACCGCAGACCGAAGATCCACAGCACGAAACGCAAGTGCAGCAGCACATGCAGCAGCATATGCAGCTGCACAAGGAAGACCGGCATTTCGTGACCGCGCTGGCGCGGGGTCTCGATGTGCTGGCGAGTTTCCGCAGCTTTGAGACGCGGCTGGGCAATGCCGAGCTGGCGCAGCGCTGCGGCCTGCCCAAATCCACGGTGTCGCGCCTCACGCATACGCTGACGGAGCTGGGCTACCTGCGGCTGGACCCGGAGCAGGCCAAGTACCAGCTCGGCAGCTCGGCGCTGGCCCTCGCGCCGGCGGCGCAGCATGGCGTGGATGTGCTGGCGGTGGTGCGGCCGTTCATGCAGGAGCTGGCCGACCTGTCCCAGGGCGTGACGTCACTGATCGTGCGCGATCGGGCGCAGATGCTGATCTTCGAGAACTGCCAGTCGGAGTCGTACCTGACGTTGCGGGTGGCGGTCGGCACGCGCATTTCGGGGCTGACCTCGGCCGCGGGGCGTGCCTACCTGCAAGCGTTGCCCGGCGCGGAACAACGGCAAGCACTGGCCGCCTTCCGGCAACAGGAAGGGATGGACGGCGCCAGTGCGCAGGCCATTGCGCAGCGCAGCCGCGCGGAGGTGGAGCGTCAGGGCTGCACCACGTCGTTTGGCGAATGGCTGCCGGACATCAACTCGATCGCCGCCGCGTTCCGGCCCGGCCCCGCGCTGCCGCCGATGACTTTGTCGTGCAGCGGGCCCACCGCCATCGTGCCGGCCGCGCTACTGCTTGAGACAGTGCGCCCGCGCCTGCTCGAGAGCATTCGCGGCATCGAAGCGGCGCTGCGCGCGCAGGATCGCTAGGCACCCGCGTTCTGGCGCCCTTTTGGCCTATTTTTGACGCCCCGATGGCGGTGGCCGTGATCAGGCCCTGCGGCTTGCATGTCATGATTCGCACCACGCCGTCACGCCGTCACGCCGCCACGCCGCCACGCCGCCACGCCGCCACGCGCCTCACGAACCCACCGGGACCAGACCATGACCACATTGATTGCCGCCGACGCCACCGCTGCTGCCACGGCGCTGAGCCAACAGGACCTGCGCCTGCTGCGCGAGGCCATCCGCCTGTCGGAGGCGTCCCGTGCCCGCGGACGCCATCCTTTTGCGGCGCTGGTGGCGGACGCCGACGGCAATGTCATCGCCAGCGCCGGCAACAACTCGATGCCGCCCGAGGGCGAC
This sequence comes from Cupriavidus basilensis, assembly GCF_000832305.1. Classification (NCBI taxonomy): domain Bacteria; kingdom Pseudomonadati; phylum Pseudomonadota; class Betaproteobacteria; order Burkholderiales; family Burkholderiaceae; genus Cupriavidus; species Cupriavidus basilensis. Next base: position 1,895,785 of record NZ_CP010537.1, on the reverse strand, counting down.
CCCACCCAGCATGCCGAACTGGCCGCCGCGGCCGAAGCCGCCCGCAAGCTGTCGCCGCAGGCGCTCGCCAGCGCCACGCTCTATACCAGCGCGGAGCCCTGCTGCATGTGTGCCGGCGCCATCTACTGGTGCAACATCGGGCGGGTGGTGTACGCGCTGTCCGAACACCGGCTGCTGACGCTGACCGGCGCGCACCCCGAGAACCCCACCTTCTCGCTGCCCTGCCGGGAGGTTTTCGCACGCGGGCAGCACAGCGTCGCCGTGCTGGGCCCCGCGCTTGAGGACGAAGCGGCGCGGGCGCACGCGGGCTTCTGGCAGGACAGCCCAGCCGTCAGCGCCTCCACCATCAGCGACAGCGCGTAGCCCTTATGGCCGGCAAACTGGCTGCGCAAGTCGGCCAGCGTGGCATCGGTCATGGGCGTCTCCTGTCTTGTATTTTTTTGCTTTTTGTCTTCTTTCGTCAGTCCGCGATCCGCATCGCCGGGGTGATCTGGCGCGGGTCCGTGACCAGTTCCAACACGGCGGGCTTGCCCGCGGCCTGCGCACGCGCAAAGGCCGCGGCGAAATCTTCCGTCTGCGTCACGCGCTCCGCCCAGGCCCCGCACGACCGCGCCATCGCCACAAAATCCGGGCTCGGGATGTCCGTGCCGCTGACGCGCCCGGGATAGCGCTTTTCCTGGTGCATGCGGATGGTGCCGTACATGCCGTTGTTGACCACCACCACGATCAGGTTGGCGCCATACTGCGCGGCCGTGGCCAGTTCCTGCGGGTACATCAGGAAGCAGCCGTCGCCGGCGAAGCACACCACGGTGCGCTGCGGGTCGCGCAGCTTGGCGGCAACCGCAGCAGGCAGACCATAGCCCATGGCGCCGCAGGTGGGTGCCAGCTCGGTGCGCGGCTGGCGATAGGCGTAGTAGCGATGCAGCCAGACCGTGTAGTTGCCGGCGCCGTTGGTCAGCACGGCGTCGTCGGGCAAGATCCGGTCCAGGTGCGCGACCACCGCGCCCATGTCCACGCCGGTGAGCTGCGGGTGCGGCTTGGCGGGGGCCACGAAGGCGCCATGCGCGGCGCGCGCGGCGCTGGTCCAGTCGCCCCAGCGCACCGCCGCTGGCGGCGTCAGCGCGGCCAGCATGGCGGCGCCGGGCTCGATGCCCGCATGGATGGCCAGCTCGGGCTGGTAGACGCGGCCCAGCTCGGCGCTGTCGGCGTGCAGGTGGAACAGGCGCTGGCGCGGCTGCGGGGCCTCCAGCAAGGTGTAGCCGTCGGTCGCGATATCGCCCAGCCGCGTGCCGAAGGCCAGGATCACGTCGGCCGTGCGCACGCGCTCGGCCAACGCCGGGTTGACCCCCAGGCTGAGATGCCCAACGTAGTGCGGGTCGCGATTGTCGAATACGTCCTGGCGGCGAAAGGCACAGGCCACCGGCAGGTTCCACCGCTGCACGAAGGCCGCAAAATCGGCCGCCGCCTGCGCGCTCCAGTTAGCGCCGCCGGCAATCACCAGCGGGCGCTCGGCCCCGGCCAGCGCCGCAGCGAGCGCATCGGCATCGGCCGCGCGCGGTGCCGCCGCCACCGGGCGGTAGCGGCCGGTATCGGCCACCTCGCACAGGCCGTCCAGGACGTCTTCCGGCAGGGAAATCACCACCGGCCCCGGCCGGCCCGAAGTCGCGCACTGGAACGCGCGTGCCACCAGTTCAGGAATACGAGCCGGATCCTCGATCTCCACCACCCACTTGGCGATGGAGCCGAACATGGCGCCGTAGTCGACCTCCTGGAAGGCCTCCCGTCCCTTGTGGCCGCGAGCGATCTGCCCAACGAAGAGCAGCATCGGCGTGGAATCCTGCGCTGCGATATGCACGCCAATGCTGGCGTGCGTGGCGCCCGGGCCGCGCGTGACAAAGCAGATGCCCGGGCGGCCCGTGAGCTTGCCGTCGGCCTCGGCCATATTGGCCGCGGCGCCCTCATGCTTGCAGACGATCAGGTCAATGGCGGGCTGGTCGTGCAGCGCGTCGAGGACATCCAGGAAGCTCTCACCCGGCACGCAGAAGATACGCTGCGCGCCGTGGATGCGCAGCGCGTCCACCAGGACCCGGCCGCCGGAGCGCGCCGCCGGCTTGGCGGAGGAGGAAGTGGAAGGCAAGGTAGCTGCAACGGATTGGCTGGTCATGGCAGAAGGAAAATGGTGCAGTGCGATCAAGCCGGAGCCGGAACGGGAGAGATCCGGAACCTCCAGGAATGGAGCGATTGTTACGTCGCGAACGCTTTGGGCGCCTGGCTTCAGGCGCATTTCTGTTATGCGTAAAACGCAAGGCTACTACCACGGCACGCGTGTAGCCTGTTGCCAGGCGATCCCACCCTGCCACATGCGCCGCTTGCCAGAGCATAGCGGCCGCGTCACGCAGCGCAAAGGACGATGGCCCAGACAAAAATACAATGGAGACCAAGACATGCTTCTGCACCTGCGGCCCTTGCGGGCCGGCCAGCCAGCCCATCCGTCCCATCCCGCTTCCCACGCCGCTTTCCGCTGCGCTTCCCACGTCGTTTCCCGCGCTATTTCCCGCGCTGTTTCCCAATCTCGCCTCGCCTGTGGCCTGCTCGCCTGCGCCCTGGCCGCCGTTGGCGCGCTGCCGGCCCATGCACAGGACCCCTGGCCGGCCAAGCCGGTCAACTACGTGGTGCCCTTTGCCGCGGGCGGCACCACGGACGTGCTCGGCCGCCTGATCGGCCAGCGCCTGTCGCAGATGATCGGCCAGCCGGTGGTGGTGGAGAACCGCGCCGGCGCGGGCGGCAACATCGGCTCCGACTATGTGGCCAAGGCCGCGCCGGACGGTTACACCCTGGTTGGCGGCACCATCAGCTCGCACTCGATCAATGTGAGCCTGTATCCGAAGATGCCTTACGACCCGATCAAGAACTTCCAGCCCGTGGCCCTGATCGGCACCCTGCCCAACCTGCTGGTGGTCAACGCCAACAGCCCGTGGAAGACCGTGCAGGACGTGATCGCCGCTGCCAAGGCCAAGCCCGGCGCGGTCTCCTTCGGCTCGGCCGGCAACGGCACCTCGCAGCACCTGGCCGGCGAGCTGTTCTCCAGCATGGCGGGCGTCAAGCTGCTCCACGTGCCGTTCAAGGGCAGCAGCCCGGCCGTGCAAGCCTTGCTGGGCAACCAGGTCGATGTCTTGTTCGAGAACAGCGTGGCCGCCATGCCGATGATCCAGTCCGGCAAGTTCCGCGCGCTGGCCACCACGGCCGCCAAGCGCGCCCGCGAACTGCCGGACGTGCCGACCGTGGCAGAAGCCGGTGGCCCGAAGCTGCAAGGCTACGAGATCGTTTCCTGGCAAGCCGTGTTTGCCCCCGCTGGCACGCCTGCACCCATCGTCAACCGCCTTGCCGCGGACATCGGCAAGATCATCCAGGAGCCCGACATGCGCGCCCGGCTGGCCTCGCTCGGGATCGAGCCGTCCGGCGCCGGCCCGGCCGAATTGGGCGCGTTCCAGAAAAGCGAGGTGGCCAAGTGGGCGCAGCTGATCAAGAGCGCGAACATCCGGCCGGAATGACGCCGGTGCATGGCTCGCATGGCTTGCCGGGTACCCAAGCCGGGCCCGGCGGCTTATCATGGGGGCCGCCATGTTCCACCGATTTCCCCGTCGATCTCCCCACCGATCTCCCCTCTTCTTCCGAACCCCAAGCCCATGAGTGAACACCGCATCCCGACGCCAGCCCTCCATCAATGGGTGGTCGATCTCTGGCGCGCCGCCGGCTCCGATGCCCGCGAGGCCCGCCTGACCGCCGACCACCTCGTCGGCGCCAACCTGTCAGGCCACGACTCGCACGGGGTCGGCATGATCCCGAAGTATGTGATGTCCTGGCAGGGCGAGCAGCTTCAACTGAACCAGCGCGTGAGCGTGGTGCACGAGGCTGGCGGCATCCTCAGCCTGGATGGCAATCGCGGCATGGGCCAGGCGGTGACCGAGGAAGCCATGGGCCTGGCCATCGAGCGCGCGCGCGAACACGGCGTATGCGTGCTGGGGCTGCGCGCCTCGCACCACCTGGGCCGGGTTGGGCACTGGGCCGAGCAGGCTACCGCTGCCGGCATGATCTCCATCCACTTCGTCAATGTGCTATCCAAGCCGATCGTGGCCCCGCATGGCGGCTATGAGGCGCGCTACGGCACCAACCCGTTCACCATCGGCGTGCCGGTGGCCGGCGGCGAGCCGCTGGTGATGGATTTCGCCACCAGCGCGATCGCGCTGGGCAAGGTGCGCGTGGCCAACAACAAGGGCGTGGCGGTGCCTCCGGGCTGCCTGCTCGACACCGAAGGCCACCCCACCGACGACCCGGCCGTGATGTTCCCGCCCGCGGGCGAGGCGCAGGGCGCGCTGCGCCCCTTTGGCGAGCACAAGGGCTACGTGCTGGCGGTGATGTGCGAACTGCTGGGCGCGGCGGTCACCGGTGGCCACACCATTCGCCCAGAAACCCTGACCCACGAGCACGCGGTCTGGAACAATATGCTGGCCATCGTGTTCGACCCCGAACGCCTGGGCAGCAGCACCACCTTTGGCCATGAAGTGCAGGCCTTCGTCGACTGGCTGCGCTCGTCGCACCTGCAGCCCGGCACCGATGCCATCCTGCTGCCCGGCGAGCCGGAACGCGCCTGGCGCCGCGCCCGCGCCGAATTCATGCCGGTGGACAGCGGCACGCTGGCCCAGCTTGACGACGCCGCGGCGCGCGTGCAGGCAGCGCGCGGCAAGTCGCCCGGCCCGCTGTCGCGGCTGGCGGTGGACTGATCCCCCCGCCCCGGCAACTCACCGAAACCTTCAGGCCCAGCCACCATGCCCCACCTCATCATTGAAATCACCGAAAACACCCGCCTCACCTGCTCGCAGGAAGAACTGCTGGACGAGGCCAATGCCGCGCTGCTGGCCTCCGGCCAGTTCGGCGAGCCGGACATCAAGTCGCGCTGCATCACGCTGACCTCCTACCGCCAGGGCACCGAAGCGCGCGAGCGTGCTTTCGTCCATGCGCGCCTGCACATCCTGGACGGCCGCGACCTGGCCGTGCGCCAGGCACTGAGCCAAGCGATCTGCGAGGTCATTGCCGACGCGGTGCGCCCGGCCAACGCGGAAGACAGCGTGCAGGTCAGCGTGGAGGTGGTGGAGATGGAACGCGCCAGCTTCACAAAACAGATCGTCAGCGGATCGCACTGACCCGCCAGACCCGCCAGACCAGCAAGCCATCTGGCATCGGCGATGGCCCCGCAGCCGGCCAAAGGCTGCATGTTGGGCCACACCGCCCTGGCAGAGCGGGGTCACCGGCTGACCCGCTCGCTTCCCAGACTGAAAACAGGAACACCATCGTCATGTCCTCCCTCCCGAACTCCACTTTGCCCTCGCCCCTGCCCAACCGCTTTCGTGCCGATGTGCTGGCGCACAAGCGCGTGATCGGGTGCTGGTGCTCGCTGGGCAACGCCACCACCACCGAGATCCTCGGCCTGGCTGGCTTCGACTGGCTGCTGCTCGACGGCGAGCATTCGCCCAACGACGTGCTGACCTTCATCCCGCAGTTGATGGCGCTGCAAGGCAGCGTGAGCGCGCCGGTAGTGCGCCCGCCCGCCAACGATCCGGTGCTGATCAAGCGCCTGCTGGACATCGGCTTCTACAATTTCCTGATTCCCTTTGTGGAGAGCGCCGAGCAGGCCGGGCGCGCGGTGAGCGCCACCCGTTACCCGCCGGCGGGCGTGCGTGGCGTATCGTCGGCCCAGCGCAGCAACCGCTATGGCACGGTGCCGGAGTACTTCAGCCAGATCAATGACAATATCTGCGTGCTGGTGCAGATCGAAAGCCGCAAAGGCGTGGACGCGGCCGACGAGATCTGCGCGGTCGATGGGGTCGACGGCATCTTTATCGGCCCGAACGACCTCGCGGCCGCCTACGGCCACCTCGGCAACCCCAACCATCCCGAAGTGCAGGCGCAAGTGGCGCGCATCTTCGCGGCCGCCAGGCGCGCCGGCAAGGCCGTGGGCACGCTGACACCGGTAGAAGCCGACGCGCGCCGCTACCTGGACATGGGCGCGAGCTTCGTGGCGGTGGGCGTGGACCAGGGTCTCTTCCGTACCGCGACGCAGGCGCTGCGCGATCGTTTCGGCGGCTAAGCGTCGCGATGAACTCCGAGGACCTGGCCTGCTTCGTCTGCGTCGCCAACACGCAGAGCATCTCGCGCGCCGCGCTCGAAATGGGCGCGGACCAGTCCACCGTAAGCCGGCAGATCGCCCGGCTGGAAGCCGCGCTGGACACCCGCCTGTTCCACCGCAGCGGGCGCGGCGTAGTGCTGACCGAAGCCGGCCAGACGTTGATCGTCTATGCGCGGCAAGTAGCGGCCACGCTGGCCGAAGCCCGCGAAGCCATCCGCGCGTCGTCGGCGCAAGGCCCTGCGCAACTGGTGATCGCGGCGCAGCCCACCATCGCCAACACCGCATTCGCCAGCATCGGCACCGCGCTCAAGCAACGTTTCCCGGCGACCAAGGTGCGCTTTGTCGAAGGACTGGCCAGCCCCGTGCTCGCCTGGCTGGCGGCTGGCGAGATCGACGTAGCCCTGCTCTACCTGCCCGAGCAGCAAGGGGCGTTGAAGGTCGACATCCTGCTGGAAGAAGACCTGACACTCGTCACGCCGACATCCTGGAGCCACCTCGGCCCAACCTTTCCCGTGCGCCGCCTTGGCGAAGTGCCGCTGATCCTGCCCAGCACGGGACACGGCCTGCGCGTGCTGGCCGAATCGCTCGCTGCTCGCGCGGGCACCAGCCTGCAACTGGCGCTGGAATGCGACGCGTCCAATACCGTATCGATGCGCCTGGTGGAAGACGGCTGCGGCGCCACCCTGCTGCCGTTTGCCGCGGTCGCCGATCGCGTAGCGCAAGGCCGGCTGCATTCAGCCCGGCTGGTGGAACCGGTGGTGACGCGGCAGGTGGCGCTTGCCACCGCGCGTAACCGCACACCGGTGCCGGAATTGTGGGACATCATGCAGACGGTGAGGCAGTCTGTGCGCAATATCGTGATGTCGGGAGCGTGGCCGGGGGCGCGGTTGATCTGACACCCCGGATTCCGGCTACCTGTTGCCGCCTTGAAGATTTTGCAACCGCCGCCTAGGCTCGATGCCTGAAGCCAACGCTTGGGAGAACGCCCGTGCACGCCGACCAACTCCGCACTCTCCAGGCCCCGCTCAAGGAAACGTACCGAGAACACCCCGAGGCTGCCTTGATCACCTTGCGTGCATCGAGCCGCCTGGGCGAGGGCGTTACCTGCAACGTCGAAACCGGCAAGGCGCTGGTCGAAGCCGGCCTGCATCCAGCCACCGGCGGCACCGGGCTGAGCGCCTGCTCTGGCGACATGCTGCTGGAAGCCTTGGCCGCCTGCGCTGGCGTCACGTTGAATGCGGTGGCTACCGCGCTGGGCATCGTGCTGCGCGACGCGCGCGTGCTGGTGGAAGGCGACCTCGATTTTCGCGGCACGCTTGGCGTGAGCAAGGACGCCGCCGTGGGCTTCCGCTTGATCCGGATACGCTTTGAACTGGATACCGACGCGCGGGCCGAGCAGCTCGAATCGCTGCTGCGGCTGACCGAGCGGTATTGCGTGGTGTACCAGACGCTCGCCGGCGGCACGAAGATCGACGTGACCCATGCCGTCGGCTCGGGGCCGGCGGCATAGCGGGTGGGGAAGCGCTCAGGGCTTGATGTTCTGGTTGTGGCGGAACAGGTTGTCGGGGTCGTACCGCCGCTTGACCTCGACCAGCCGGGCATGGTTCGGCCCGTATGCGGCGCCGACGCGATCGCCCTCTTCCTGCGTCAGGAAGTTCACGTATACCGAGCCAAGCGCGTACGGCGCCGCGGCCTGGAACACCTCGCGCGACCAGGCAATGCAGGCGGCGTCGTCAGCCGGCTCGGTCCAACGTCCGTGCACGTTCATGACGTAGTTGGCATCGCGATTGGGGTAAGCCATGGCGTCTGCCGCGACCCGGTTGGTCTGGCCGCCCATGGCGCCAATGAAGATCTCGGTGTGCGGCGAGGGCAGCTTGTTGACGTAATCCGTCAACAACGTGAGCAGGCCATCGTCCAGCCCGGCGAAATTGTGCGATTTCCAGTAGTTGCGCGCCCCCGGCGTGAGCAGAGGATCGAACGCCTGCTGCCAGGCGGTAAACGGCATGGGCCCGACATGCTCGCCGTAGGGCGTGCCGAGATGGCGCAATGGCTCGACCAGTTGCGGGCCGTTGGCTGGCGGCCCGATGTAGCAGATGGCCAGGGCCACGATGGGCTTGCCATGGGTCTGCGGCGGCAGGAACGGCAGTGGCGGCGCGAGCCGCATCACGGCCCACACGGTCAGCTCGTCGGGCATGCCGTCGAAGCGCTCGCGCAGGGCTTGCAACACGGCCACGCCCTGCTCCAGCGGATAGACGATCAGGCCACCATATATTTCCGGGCCGACTGGCCGCAGGGCGAACTCGAACATGGTGACCACGCCGAAGTTGCCGCCGCCGCCGCGAATGGCCCAAAACAGGTCGGGATGCTCGGTGGCGCTGGCGTGCACCAGCTTGCCATCGGCTGTCACCACCTGGGCGCTGACCAGGTTATCCACGGTGGTGCCGTACTTGCGGCTGATCCAGCCAAAGCCGCCGCCCAGGGTGAGTCCGGCCACACCGGTGGTGGAGTTGATGCCAAGCGGCGTGGCAAGGCCGAAGGCCTGCGCCTCGTGGTCGAAATCACCCAGCGTGGCACCGGGCTCCACATAGGCGCGCAGCGCGGTGGGATCGATCCGCACGGATTTCATGCCCGACAGGTCCAGCGTAACGCCGCCATCGCAAAGGGCCAGGCCGCCGATATTGTGGCCGCCGGCGCGTACCGACAGCGCCACGCCATTGGCCCGCGCGAACGCTACGGTATCGATGACATCGGCCGCGCCGGCGCTTTTGACGATCAGCGCGGGCCGGCGGTCGATCATGGCGTTCCAGACTTGCCGCGCCTGGTCATAGCCCGGCTCGCCAGGTTGCAGCACCTGGCCTCTCAGTTTCGACTTCAACCCATTGACCAGCTCACTCGACAGATCTGCCATGATGCACCTCGCGACGGAATCCCGGATAGGGGTCCGGCCACGGCACTGGCCGCGCGCCACCAGGCAAGGCTTGATCCGTCTCCGGCGTCATGTCGGGGAGAGGATGGCATGGCGAATTGAAGGGGGGGACGGCAGCAGGCGTGGCAGCCAGGAGAAGGGCCGAATCCTTCCTCATTTAAGGTTGGCCTCGAACGAATGTAAAGCGGCCGGGACACGGGTCCCGGCCGCTTATCGCCGCATCGGTTCTTGCTTCGTCGGTGTCAGCTAAACCGATTCTCTGGTCAAAGATAAACCGATTCGCTGGACTTTTCTGATGGGTCAGGTGCTCAAGGCGCCCTTCGCGTAAAGCAATTCGCTGGATTTCATGCACGGCCCTAACCCGCGGTGCTTTATCGCATACAAAGCCGTATCGGTCTGCTGGCAAACTGCAAGCGCTCTACCAACTGTATGCCCGCGTCGGTCATTCTGGGCTGGTCCTTACCAGCGGCGGAGGGTCAGGGCAGGTGGCGTCGTGTCTCGGCGCTGCAAATGTCGTCCAAGTGCCGGAATGCAGGCGCGATCTTGTCACAGTCCAAGGCACCGACACCGTACTGGTCAAAGAACACCCGCCACTCCCGCACGACAGCCCAAATCCCCGCGATCAACTCTCCAGCGCGCGCAGTGCTGATCGAGAACCGCTGGCACCCGGCCAGCGCGTTGTCGATCGTCGCGCTCCGCCCTTGAGGCCCGATTTCGAGGTGCAACTGGCGTTCGGTAGCGTGCGAAGGCCGTGGCAGCACGTCGTAGAGCGGGCTCAGCCGCCAGCCGGGCAACCGCGGATCCCAGATGAACCCATGGTTGCGCAGGTGGTCGTCGTCGTTGGTCACTAAGATATTGAACACCATGCGCTTGAACAGCTCTTCGTTGTCGGCGCGAACGATGGCCGTATGGCAGTATTTACGAATCGCCGCGGCCAAATCGGAGTAGGCCTTTGTGCGCGATTCCGTCTCATCGCAACCGATCAGGGTCAGGCCGCTGACAAATGCCATGCGGCGCTCCGTTCTGGTTGCCGCAGGCGCCAGCAAGAGATCCGTGTTTGCCTGCGGCATTACCCCGCGGTCGAGCCAGTACCGGTCAAACCGGCGGATCATCATGAGGCGGCGATCGCCGAGCATGCGGGTCTCCACAGCAGGGACGTTTAGCCCGGCTTCCTTGGCCAACAGCAACGACGCAGTCTCGATGAGGGGAACGTCGAAGGCGTCGGTTTTGCTGGGGAACTTGGCCAGGACCAGGTGACCAGCGTCGTCCCGGATGGTGGCCTTCGGCCGAGCGCCACCCAGGCCGGTGCCCTGCACGAAGATCAGCTCGAGGTTGGCCGGGACAGGCAGTCCTTCTTCGATACGCTCTGCGGCCTCCATCAGATACTCGATCGCGTAAATATTGCCCACCGCGCTCGCAGGAGGAGTATCGATGTCCGAGCGAATGTCCAGCGCACCCACGCGGTCGCTACCCGCGTGCAGCAGGTACTGCGACTCCGGCAGGCTATTCGCGGGCACCTTGAGCTTGGCCTCAATCACCCGGCGCCCCCACGAATCCGGCGCCGCGTCGCGGATGCCACCGAAGCCCGTCAGCGCGTTCACGGGCAGCAGCAGCCGGCCCTTTATCGGCTCCCCGTGAATGCCGAGGCTCACGGGGTCAACTTCGATTGCATCCGGACGATCCAAATATCTGAGGCCGTAGGCAAAGCGCGAGGCGAGCAGCGCCGAGCCCTCCTCTGTCATGGTGAGCTGGCCACACGGCGCCCAAGCTTCGCCCAGACAAGCGAAGGTCATCAGTTGCTGGTCTCTTGCCATCGGAACGAGTCCTCAAAAGTCGAGGTTCTGGAGCTCTGAGGCAGACAGATCCCGGACGCGCCGGGTTGCTTCGCGTGACTGAAGCGCCTTGAGTGCTGGATCGGTCTCCGCCAGAAGGCTCGCAAGTGTTGCCCCTGGAGAGATAGCGTCCAGATAGCGAAGCACCTGGCCGAATGCGAGGCCTGGATCACCCTTCTCAATCCGATAGGCCGTGTTGCGAGAAAGCCCCGCGCGCACAGCCGCATCGGCTTGCTTGATATGGCGAGCCTGACGTAGCCGGGCCAGCAACTGGCCAACTTTGGCCGATTGCTGAGCCATAGCTGGAGAGAGGACAGAGGACTGGGAGACTTTCATGTTCGGAAAATCGCTCGCAAAAGCGATATTGCTCGATTTAACGAACATTGTATGGCACGGAATTGGAGGAATCAATATGCTCGTAAAACAGTGCACTACATACTCAATACTCGATTTTAGAGGCTTTAGAGCTTGAAAATGTGCGGCAAGCTGTCTCTGGAAGGGAGCTGCGGCGTGGCTCACCTGCCGGCCGAGAGCTTTCCTATGGACCGGCCAAATTGGCACCCGCGGGCACCTCCAGATCCGCCAGCGCCATGGGCCGCGCTGGCCGGGCCAACGGGTCAGGTCACCGGCGCCGGGTTGAACAGCACCAGCGAATTGTGCAGCTTATGGTGCTCGGCCCAAGTCTTCTTGCGCCCGCTCGCCACATCCAGCATCAACCGGAACAACTCCCAGCCCACATCCTCGATGGTGGCCTCCCCGGTGGCAATGCGGCCCGCATTCACGTCCATCAGGTCGTGCCAGCGGCGTGCCAGATCGCTACGCGTTGCCACCTTGATCACCGGCACTTCGGCCAGGCCATACGGCGTGCCGCGGCCGGTGGTGAACACGTGAAGGTTCATGCCGGCGGCCAATTGCAGGGTGCCGCAGATAAAGTCGCTGGCGGGCGTGGCCGCGTAGATCAGGCCCTTTTGCTTGAGCTTCTCGCCGGGGGAGAGCACGCCGGTGATGGCCGTGCTGCCCGACTTGACGATCGAGCCCATGGCCTTCTCGACGATATTGGACAGGCCGCCCTTCTTGTTGCCGGGCGTGGTGTTGGCGCTGCGGTCGACCCGGCCCTTTTCCAGGTAGCGGTCGTACCAGTCCATCTCGCGGATCATGGCCTGCGCCACTTCCGGCGTGGCGGCGCGCGCGGTGAGCTGGTCGATGCCATCGCGCACTTCAGTGACTTCCGAAAACATCACGGTGGCGCCGGCGCGCACCAGCAAGTCGGTGGCAAACCCCACGGCGGGATTGGCGGTCACACCCGAAAAAGCATCGCTGCCGCCGCACTGCACGCCCACCACCAGCTCCGAGGCCGGGCAGGTTTCGCGGCGGCGCTGGTCCAGCCTGGCCAGGTGCGTATGCGCCATTGCCATGATGGAATCGATCATGCTCTCGAAGCCGACGTGTTCGTCGTCCTGCAGGCACACCACGCCAACATCCAGGCCGCCAGGCAAGCTGCCGGCCGGCAGCAGGCGCTCCGGCTGCAGCTTCTCGCAACCCAGGCTCACCATCATGGCGGTGCCGCCGAAATTCGGGTTCAGCGCGATATTGCGCAGCGTGCGGATCGGCACGATCGCGTCCGGCGCATCGATGGCCACGCCGCAGCCGTAGGTGTGCTCCAGCCCCACCACGTCGTCCACATTGGGATACTGCGGCAGCAGCTCGGCCCGGATGCGCCGCACCGCATGCTCCACCACGCCCGACACGCACTGCACGGTGGTGGTGATGGCGAGGATGTTGCGGGTGCCGACCGAGCCGTCCGGATTGCGAAAGCCCTCGAAGCTATAGCCTTCCAGCGGCGGCAGCGGTTCCGCCACGCGCGTGCCGACAGGCAGGTTGTCCAGCCCGGGCGCCACCGGCATCTCGATCACGCGCTCGTTGACCCAGCTGCCCTTGGGCAGGTCGCGCAGGGCGTAGCCGATCACCACGTTGTAGCGCACCACGGCATCGCCGGCCGCCAGGTCCACCAGCGCCACCTTGTGGCCCTGGGGCACCCGCTCGCGCAGCGTCAGCCCGCAGGGAAATACCGTGCCCTCGGGCAGGCCGCCATCGTTGGCGACGATCGCCACGTTGTCCAGCGCGTGGATGCGGATGTACAGCGCAGTGCCCTGCACCTGCGCAGCCGGCTGCGAACCGCCTGGCTGCTCTACTTTGATATCGATCACCGACATGTCTTTTTTCCTTGCGAAACACTTGGCCGCTGCGCCGCAGTGGCGCCCGCGCAGCAGGCACCACGCAATTCAGGGATTTCAGGGATGCTTGAGCTCGACGCGCTTGATTTCCTTGACGATCACCAGGTAGCTGATCACCGTCACCAGCGCGTTGGCGCCGACAAAGACCAGCGCGCCATTGAAGGAGCCGGTGGTGCCAAGGATATATCCGATCACGATCGGCGTGACGATGCCCGCGATATTTCCGAACATGTTAAAGATGCTGCCGGCCAGGCCAATCACTTCCTTCGGTGCCGTATCCGCCACCACGGCCCAGCCCAGCGCGCCGATGCCCTTGCCGAAAAAGGCCAGTGCCATGAAGCCCACCACCAGCCACTCGCTATCCACGTAGTTGCAGGCAATCATGCTGACCGACAGCAGCATGCCGGCGACGATCGGCACCTTGCGAGCCACCGTCAACGAATAGCCGCGGCGCAGGAACCCATCGGAAATCACGCCGCCCAGCACGCCGCCCAGGAACCCGCAGATCGCCGGCAGCGACGCGACAAACCCCGCCTTCAGGATCGACATGCCACGGGCCTGCACCAGATACACCGGAAACCACGTCAGGAAGAAGTAGGTCAGCACGTTGATGCAGTACTGGCCCAGGTACACGCCCAGCAGCATCCGATTGGAGAGCAGCTGGCGCACATAGAACCAGCGCGTGCCGGAGGCTTCCTTGTCCTTCTTGCCAGCGTCGCCGCTCATCTCGATCAGGCCGCCGCCCTGCTTGATGTAGTCAAGCTCGGCGCGATTCACGCCCGGATGGGTCGCTGGGCTACGCACCACCTTGAGCCAGAGACCGGCCAGCACCATGCCCAGCGCGCCCATCCACAGATAGACGTGGTGCCAGCCCAGCGCGTGGGTCAGCCAGGCCATCAGGGGCGTAAACAGCACCGCGGCAAAATACTGCGCGGAATTGAAGATGGCCGAGGCCGTGCCGCGCTCGGCCGTGGGAAACCAGCTGGCCACAACCTTGGCGTTGGCCGGGAACGCCGGCGACTCGGCCAGGCCCACGGCAAAACGCAGCACGAACAGCGTGGTCACGGCCGCGCCAACGGTGGCGAATACGCCGATAAAGCCCTGCAGCAGGGTAAAGAACGACCACAGGAAAATGCTGCAGGCATAGATACGGCGCGCGCCAAAGCGGTCCAGCAGCCAGCCGCCCGGAATCTGCGCCATCACATAGGCCCAGCTGAAGGCCGAGAAGATAAACCCCATCTGCACTGCATCGAAGCCGAACTCCGAGCGCATTGCCGGGCCGGTGATGGAAAGCGTGGCGCGGTCGGCATAGTTCACCGTCGTCACCACAAAGATCATCAGCAGGATCCAGTAACGGACGTGGCTGCGACGGGTGGCCTCGCCGGCCACGTTGATGGTATTGCTGAGATTCATGGTGTCTCCTGCACGAGCCGGATTGGAGATGGGGCCGTCTTACGTCGTACGGCACGCGGCCATCTCGCAGACTTAGCCGGCTACGTGATATGTCATCGTATGACTTGGATTATAAGCACCAGGTTTCATCGGCAACATTGAGTGTTTACCCTAACTCGAAGGCAGCGACCCTGGGGAGGGTGCGTTAGCCGTTGCAGCGGCGCGGCCGGTCCGGGTGCGTCGACCGGAAGATGCCATGCCCCCAAGCTTTCAGGCACCTTTCAAGAGGGCTTCACGCGATTCTGCCACGCGCATTCCATTCCGCGTCCGGACAGTTTTACCCCCTGCCCTGTCTCTTCATGCTGTCTCTTCATATTGACGGACACTGGCAAAGCCGAGTGCCGAAGCCCTTTGCCAAAACAAAAGTACTTGCACATTCAAACCTCTAGTTGTACGATGACGTATCTCGAAATTGTGCAGACGAAAGTCATGTACAAGAACCACTGAACCAACACCGCCCTTGCGGGTATCAGGACCAGCCATCATGACCACACCACAAGAACTCAAGCAGATCGTCTCGGAAGGCCTGCTTTCCTTCCCCGTGACCGACTTCGACGCGCAAGGCAACTTCCGCCCCGAGACCTATGTAGAGCGCCTGGAATGGCTGGCCCCCTACGGCGCCACCGCCCTGTTCGCCGCCGGTGGCACCGGTGAGTTCTTCTCGCTGACGCCGGACGACTACACCAACGTCATCCGCACCGCGGTGGAAACCTGCGCAGGCAAGGTGCCCATCCTGGCCGGCGCCGGCGGCCCGACCCGCATGGCCATCGCCTACGCCAAGGAAGCGCAGCGCCTGGGCGCCAAGGGTATCCTGCTGCTGCCGCACTACCTGACCGAAGCTTGCCAGGACGGCATTGCCAACCATATCGAAGAAGTCTGCAAGTCGGTCCACATCGGCGTGATCGTGTACAACCGCGGCAATTCCCGCATCAACGCGGACATGCTCGAACGCCTGGCCGACCGCTGCCCCAACCTGATCGGCTTCAAGGATGGCGTCGGCGAGATCGAAGGCATGGTCCGCATCCGCCGCAAGCTGGGCGACCGCCTGTCCTACCTGGGCGGCCTGCCCACCGCGGAAGTCTATGCCGCCGCCTACAAGGCGCTGGGCGTGCCCGTGTACTCGTCAGCCGTATTCAACTTCATCCCCAAGACGGCGATGGACTTCTACCGCGCGATTGCCGCCGACGACCACGCCACCACCAACCGCCTGATCGACGAGTTCTTCCTGCCCTACCTCGACATCCGCAACCGCCGCGCAGGCTACGCGGTGAGCATCGTCAAGGCCGGCGCCAAGCTGGTCGGGCACGATGCCGGCCCGGTCCGCGCGCCGCTGACGGATCTGGACGAGCAGGAACTGGCGATGCTGGATGCGCTGATCAAGAAGCTGGGGCCGCAGTAATCCAGACAGGCTTGCCCAGCCAACCGCCGCAGGCGCGGCTGGCGCAGGCCTGCGCCGTTCGCGCCAATGACACCAAGGCAACGCCACCAGACTATTGCGCGGCGTCAGCCTGCGCGCCCGCCCCGCGCCCGCCCCAGTTCCCCGCCTGGTTCTCCAGCCGTGCGCGGATGAAGTCCATCAGCGTGCGGGTGGCCAGCGTGGGAAACCGATTCGGCGCGGTCAGCATGTAAATGCTGTCGCCCACGCCTTCGGGCTCGTACTCGGGCAGCACCTCCACCACTTCGCCACGCCCGATCTGCTGCCACACGGCGTAGCGCGGCAGCAAGGCAACGCCGAGCCCTGTCATCATCGACTCGAGCAGGAAGGGATAGTCGCCGGACTGGATGCGCGGGGCGACCCGCAGGATCAGCGGCGTGCCGGCCAGCTTCAGCTTGAGATCAAAGCGCCGGCCCAGCGACGCCGGTGCGATCAGGTCGCAATGGGCAAGATCCTCCGCGCGGCTGACCGGCCCGTGCTCCGCCAGGAACACGGGCGATGCGCACAGGCACCAGCCTACCGCGCAAATCCTGCGCGCCACATGATCCTCCGGCGGCAGGGAGGTGATCTTCAACGCCACATCCACCTCGGCGCAGATCAGGTCGCCGATATAGTCATTGATCAGCA
Organism: Cupriavidus basilensis; assembly: GCF_000832305.1. Lineage (NCBI taxonomy): Bacteria > Pseudomonadati > Pseudomonadota > Betaproteobacteria > Burkholderiales > Burkholderiaceae > Cupriavidus > Cupriavidus basilensis. The sequence continues at coordinate 1,879,095 of NZ_CP010537.1, read as the reverse complement.
CGCGCAGGGAGATGGCCGGATATTGCCCGGCGAACTCCAGCAACACCTGCGCCAGGTACAAGTGCCCGAGCCCAGTGGGCAGGCGGATCCGCACATCGCCGCGCACGGTCTGGCCGAGACTGTCGATGGAAGTGCCCGCCGCTTGCAGCTCATCCAGCATGCGCACGCCGTGCGCATACAGCAGCCGCCCGGCCTCGGTCAGCTCCACATGGCGGGTGGTGCGCCGCATCAGTTGCGCGCCCATATGTTGCTCCAGCGCCTTGAGCCGGCGCGAGACATTGGAGCGGGTCATGCCGCCGCGCGCGGCGGCGGCCGTGAGCGTTCTGGATTCCACCAGCGTGACGAACAGCCGGATCAGGTTCAGGTCGAAGCTGGGATTATTGTCAATCATGAGTCAACACGGGTGGCACAGGCCGGCGGATTGTCTCGGCCAGGAGTACGCCCTAGCATAGGGCATCCGATGCGACATGACGACTCCCAGATCCCTGCCGATGGCCCAGACCGACCTGCAATCCGCGCTACCTTCGCATACCCCGCCTTCATCCGAAGCTGTCGACGACCTGCCCTTCTCCGGCCTGCGCATCCTGGATATCAGCCAGGGCATCGCAGGCCCCTACTGCGCGCACATCCTCTGGCAGCAAGGCGCCGACGTCATCAAGGTCGATCCGCCTGCTGGCGACTGGGGCCGGCATGTTGGCGTGGTGCGTGGCGAGCACAGTGCGCTGTCGATCGCGTACAACGCCGGCAAGCGCGGCGTCTGCATCGATGCGGCCACCGACGCCGGCAAGGCGTTGTTGTTCGACCTCGCGCTGCGGGCGGATATCGTGGTGCAGAACTTCCGGCCGCAGGTTGCCGAGCGCCTTGGCGTTGGCTACGCCGCGCTGTCCGCGCGCAACCCGGCGCTGGTCTATGTGTCCATCAGCGGCTACGGCGCGCACGGCCCCTATGCCGACCACCCGGCCTCGGACTCCGTGATGCAGGCCGACAGCGGCCTCATGCACACCAACCGCATGGCGGACGGCTCGCCGCGGCGCATCGGCATGCTGCTGGCGGACGCGGCCACTGGCCTGTACGCGGCGCAGGCCGCCGCTGCCGCCTTGTGCAGGCGCTTTCGCAGCGGTGCCGGCGCGCATGTCGAGCTAAGCTTGTTCGACGCCTGCGTGGCGCTGCAGGCCAACAATATCCTCGAGTACGCCATCCAGGGCGCTGTGGCCGCCGGGCCGGTGAGCGCGCCAAATGGCGTCTTTGCCACCAGCGATGGCAGCCTCACCTTGCTGGCGCTCAACAACGCGCAATTCGGCAGGCTCTGCCGCGCGCTGGATCGCCCCGGCTGGGCGCAAGATGCGCGCTTTGCGGACAACGCCAGCCGCATGGCGCACGCGGCCGGGCTGCAGGACGCCGTGGCGGCGGTGCTTGCCGGCAAGAGCACGGCGCACTGGCTCGGCATCCTGCAGGCGCATGACGTCCTTCATGCGCCGGTGCGCAACTACCAGCAAGTGCTCGACCACCCGTTAGCGGCGCCGCAGGGGACCTTCCAGACGGTCGAGCAGGCGGGGCTGGGTGCCTTGCCGTTTGCCGGCATTCCCGCCAAGGGCATGCGGCGGGCGGCCACCGCCGCGCCGCGTGTCGGAGAACACACCGAAGCCGTGCTGCGTGAGTACGGTGTCACCCCGGACAAGCTCGCGCAATGGCTGGAGACGGGCATCGTCAGGCAGGCCAGCCCTCTGGCGGGCAACGCCACCGCTGGAGGCACGGCATGATGCGGGCCCTGCTGTGCGAGCATTTCGGCAAAGCGCAAGACGTTCGCCTTGCCAGCATCCCGCGCCCGGCATTGGCGGATCCGCACGCCGTCACGCTGGCCGTGGAGTACGCAAGCGTCAGCCACGCCACAGGCCTGATGGTGGCAGGCCGCTATCAGACCAAGCCGGCGCTGCCGTTCGTGCCCGGCACCGAGGCGGTCGGCCGCGTGGTGGCTTGCGGCGCAGCTGTCACCCGCCTGCGCCCTGGCGACCGCGTGGCTGCCATTGCCGACTGGGGCTGCTTTGCCGAAGAAGTCACGCTGCCCGAATACACGGTCTACCCCATTCCCGATACGCTCGACGCGCTGCAAGCCCTGCCGATCCCGCTCTCCTACGGCACCGCTTACTGCGGCCTGGTGTGGCGCTGCGCCGTGCAGCCCGGCGACACGGTGCTGGTGCTTGGCGCCGGCGCCGGCGTGGGCCTGGCCGCCGTTGAAATCGCCCATCAGTTGGGCGCGCAGGTGATCGCTTGCGCCAGCACCGATGCGAAACGCGCACAGGCCCTGCGGCGCGGCGCCCAACATGCGCTCGCGCCGGAAGACCTGGCCGCCGCCGTCAAGCGCGTGAGCGGTGGGCGCGGTGCCGACGTGGTGGTGGACCCGGTAGGCGGCGACCTGTTCGACCAGGCGCTGCGCGCGGCGGCCGCCAACGCGCGGATTCTCAGCATCGGCTTTGCCAGCGGCCGCATCCCGCAAGCGCCGCTGAACCTGCTGCTGGTAAAGAACCTGACGCTGCATGGATTTTTCGTAGGCCGCTACATCGGCTGGACGCCCGCCAACGAGCGGGCACAGCATGCCCACGCATTGCAGGCCGTCATGAAGACACTGTGCGGCTGGGCCAGCGAAGGAAAGATCCGACCGACCGTGTCGAAGGTGTACCCGATGAGCGGGCTGGCCGAGGCGCTGGACGCGCTGGAAGCCAGGCAGGTTATCGGCAAAGTCGCAATAAAAATCAAGGAGACTAACGCATGCCAAGCCGATTCAGGGTCCTGAACACACAACACAGTACACAGCCCACCAAGCACCGCCGGTCCGCGTTGCGCCTTGCCCTGCTGGCAACGTTGGCAACCACCGCCCTTGCTGCCTTAGGCGCGTCGCCGGCCCGTGCCGCCGACGATTTCCCGCAGCGCCCGATGCGCATGGTGCTGCCTTACCCACCGGGCGGCCCCACCGACCTGCTGGCGCGCGTGGTGGCGGTCAAGATGGGCGACACGCTTGGCCAGACGGTGGTGATCGACAACAAGCCGGGCGCCAGCGGCATGATCGGCGCGGAAATGGTCGCCAAGGCTGCGCCCGATGGCTACACCATCCTGGCCAACGCCTCGCTGCATGTGATCAACCCGAGCATCTATCCCAAGATGCGCTACGACGCCTTGCGCGACTTTGTGCCCGTCACGCAACTGGCCGATGTGCCACTGGTGCTGGTGGTCAACAACGATTCGCCGGTCAAGACCGTGCAAGACCTGATCGCCTATGCCAAGGCCAAGGGCGGCAGCATCAACTTCGGCTCGGCCGGCAATGCGTCGGCCCAGCAACTGGCGGGCGAGTCCTTCAAATTCGCCGCCAATGTCTCGATGCAGCACGTGCCGTACAAGGGCAGCTCGCCCGCGCTGACCGACCTGATGGGCGGCCAGATCCAGCTGATGTTCGATTCCATGCCATCGGCGATGCCGTTCATCAAGGCCGGCAAGCTGCGCGCCGTGGCCGTCACTACGCTCAAGCGGGCGCGCGCCCTGCCGGACGTGCCCACGGTGGCGGAGTCTGGCTTGCCCGGCTTCAATATCAGCACCTGGTACGGCTTGTGGGCGCCGCGCGCTACGCCAGCGCCGATCGTGGAAAAGCTCGCGGCCCACGCCGCGCAAGCACTGCGCCAGCCCGATGTGCAGCGCCAGTACGCCGACATGGGCGCCGAACCGGTGGGTTCTTCCCCCGCGGAGTTCGCGCGCTACACCGAGGCAGAGGGCAAAAAGTGGGCCGAGATCGTGCGCAAGTCGGGCGCCAAGGCGGATCAATAGCCGTCGATAGCCGTCAATAGCCATCGGTGGCCATCGGTGGCCATCGGTGCGCTGCCGTGGCAAGCGGCAGCACCGATGGACAGATCCGCCCCCCCGGCGGGACAATTGCCACCCCGGTGCCCGCCCCCGCCCCATGAAAACCGTCCCGACGTACTCCCTCTATGGGGTCAACTCCAACGAGCCCCTGCTGGAACAGCTGCATTTCGAGTCGATCCCGGAGCGCAGCGGCGTCAACGACTGGGAAATCAAGCCCCACCGCCACGAACGATTCTTCCAGGTGCTCTACGTGCACCAGGGCGGCGGCCGCGCGCTGCTTGACGACCGCGAGTACCCCTTGGGCGCGCGTACCGTGGTAACGGTGCCGCCGCGTTGCGTGCATGGTTTTCGGTTTACGCCGGACGTGGATGGCATCGTCATTACCATGACCGACCACTACCTGCACACGCTGCTGGCTGGCGTGCCGGATGCGCTACCGCTGTTCGAGCGGCCCTACCATGACCCGTTCGGTGACCCGGCCGGCAGCGAGCGCGATGACGCCACCGTGCTTGCCGGGGCGCTGGAACTGTTCCGTGCGGAGATGAACGCGGTATCGCTGTGGCGCGGTGCTGCCTTGTCGGCTCTGCTGTCCTTGTTGCTGGTTGGCATTGCCCGGCGCGCTTGCGGCGCGGGTGCAACCGGGGCGCAGCCGGCGGGCAGGACCGCACGCCATTTTCAGCAGTTCCAGCAACTGGTAGAGGCGCGTTTCCGGAACCACCAGGATCTGGCGGGCTATGCCGGCACGCTCGGCATCTCGCCCACCCAGCTCAACCGGATCTGCCAGCAGCTTGCCGGCAGGAGCGCGCTGCAGCTGATCCATTCGCGCCTGATCGTGGAGGCGCAGCGCGACCTGCTCTATAGCGATCTCGACATCAAGCAGATCGCCTCGACGCTGGGCTTTGCGGACGCCGCGTATTTCGCGCGCTTCTTTGCCAAGCATGTCGGGCAGACGCCCAGTGCCTTTCGGCAGCATGGGCGGGCGCGCCTGCCGGCGCCGCAAGCCGCGCGCTAGCGTAGTGCTTTACAACGAGAAACTGTCGGAACGCGCCAGCGGCCAGTACTTCTCGTACAACTGGTAGCGGAAATTCCCGTTGATCAGGTCCCCCGGCGAGAGGAACTTGAGCAGCTCGGACATCAGCCGCACTTCGTTGGGCGAGATGCGCCGCACGATATGGTGCGGCTTGAGCTCGCCCGGATGACGCAGGCCCGCTGCCTGCAGGATTTCCAGCAGCGCATGCAGCGTCTGGCGGTGGAAGCTGGCTACGCGATCGGCTTTGTCAGGCACCACGATGGCGCGCTGGCGCACCGGATCCTGCGTGGCCACGCCCACGGGGCAGCGGTCGGTATGGCACTTCTGCGCCTGCACGCACCCGAGCGCGAACATGAAGCCGCGCGCCGAGTTGCACCAGTCGGCGCCGGTGGCCAGCGTGCGCGCCACGTCAAAGGCAGTGATGATCTTGCCACTCGCGCCGACGCGGATCTTGTCGCGCAGGTTCACGCCCACCAGCGTGTTGTGCACCAGCAGCAGCCCTTCCTGCAGCGGCACGCCGATATGGTCGACGAACTCCAGCGGCGCCGCGCCGGTGCCGCCTTCGGCGCCATCCACCACGATGAAGTCCGGCAGGATGCCGGATTCCAGCATGGCTTTGACGATGCCGAAGAATTCCCACGGGTGCCCGATGCAAAGCTTGAACCCGGTCGGCTTGCCGCCGGACAGCGTGCGCAGCCGGTCGACGAACTGCAGCAGGCCCAGCGGCGTGGAGAATTCGCTGTGCGTGGCCGGCGAGATGCAGTCCTCGCCCATGCCGATACCGCGCGTGGCGGCAATCTCCGGCGTCACCTTGGCCGCCGGCAGCACGCCGCCGTGGCCCGGCTTGGCGCCTTGCGAGAGCTTGACCTCGATCATCTTGACCTGCGGCGAGCGCGCCTGCTCGGCGAACTTGTCGGGATCGAAGCCACCGTCCGGGCGGCGGCAGCCGAAGTAGCCGGACGCCACCTCCCAGATCAGGTCGCCGCCTTCGGCACGGTGATACGGCGAGATGGAGCCTTCGCCGGTATCGTGGATAAAACCGCCGAGCTTGGCGCCACGGTTGAGCGAGCGGATCGCATTGCCGGACAACGCGCCAAAGCTCATGGCCGAGACGTTGAAGATCGACAGCGAGTAAGGCTGCGCACGGCCCTCGCCAACGGTTATGCGAAAGTCAGCGCTGGGGATGCGGGTGGGCGCAAGCGAGTGGCTGATCCACTCGTGGCCCGCCAGGCGCACATCGATCTCGGTGCCGAAGGGCCGGCTATCGACCTCGTTCTTGGCACGCTGGTAGACCAGGCTGCGCTGCTGGCGCGAGAACGGCATCTCGTTGGTGTCGTCCTCGATGAAATACTGGCGGATCTCCGGGCGGATGAACTCGAAGAAGAAGCGCAGGTGGCCCCAAATCGGATAGTTGCGCAGGATGGAGTGGCGCGACTGGCCGATGTCATGCAAGCCAACCAGCAGCAGCACAACGGGCACGGCCAGCCATGCCGGGGAAAGCCTGTGACCAGCGGCAAACGCCGCAAGGACCAGCAAAGCAAGCGCGGTCAGCCAGACCGCGCCGTAACGACGAGAAAGCATGGGGACTCCTAAGAGGCCATTTCAAAAAGATTCTGGCGTCGTTGCGCGGCCTTGCCGTACCACTTGTACTGTCTGCGGCCGCGCGCCTAGCCAGAACCGCTTCGCTTCATTTTGAAACGGCCTCTAACTACTTTAGGCCGGCACTTGGCCGGCGACCCCGCGATTATCGCCGTTCCTCGTTACATCGGCTGATACCCGGCTGTTGCGCCCTGCCCGGCGCGCGCCTCCGCCGGCCGCTGCGGGGCTTCGTCAGCCTGTACCGCGGCGACGATCTGCGCAAAGGCGGCATTGGATTCCGGCATTGGCAACAGCATCCACACGTGGAACATGCCCTCGTATTCGTAATAGCGCAGCGGCAAGCCCTGTTCCTGCGCAAGCGCGCGATAAGCGCGGCAGTCCGGCAGCAGGACGTCGTGGGTGCCGATGAACAGCGTGACCGGAGGCAAGCCGCGCAGGCTGCCGTAGATGGGGCTGACCTGTGCAAGCGTGACAGGATCGCCGCCGGCATAGACGCGCCCGCACTCGATGCCGCCGAGCTTCGACAGCATCGGATCGAGCGGTTCGAGCACATCGATGGCCGGGTTGCTGCCAGTGGCATCCAGGAACGGCGACAGCAAGACCAGGCGGCCAGGCAGCGCGCGTCCGGTATCCCGTGCCACTTGCGCCAGCGCGAGCGCCATGCCGCCGCCGGCGGAGTCGCCCATGACGGTCAGGCTGACGGGAGGATTGCCGCGGACCAACTGGTCGTAGAGCGGCAGCAGGCCGGCAAAGACTTCACGATGGGTATGCTCGGGCGCCAGCGGATAGATCGGCACGGTCACGGTGGCGCCGAGCGCGTCCACCAGCTTGCCGATGAAATCCCAGTGCTGGCTGACGATATCGAAGACGTAGCCGCCGCCATGGAGATAGAGGATTTGCCTGCCGCTGTCGTTGCCCCGCGGGCGCACGGTGTAGACCTCGACGCCAGCCACAGGTTCCATGCTCACCGCGTGACGCGCCAGCAAGCGCGCCGTGGGATTCGCGCGGCCGATCTTGCGGCGGCGGCGAATTTCCTCGTGCAGCGCCTGCGCGCTGGAAAAACGCTGTTTGCGCCGGACCAGGCGCAAGGCAAGCCGCCACAGGTCGCACTGGATGCTAGGCATGACGATCTCCCGGAATGGTGCGCCGGCTTCATTGGCGGCCGGCTGAAGAACGACGGAAACTACCAAAACAGCGGGGGAAGCAGGAAAAGCTGGCGCGACAGGCACGGCTGCCCATTTGCCGGATACAAAAAAGGAGCCGGCTAGCGGCTCCTTTTCAAGCTGGAAACAGGGCCCCTGTCAGGCGGCAGCTGCGTCCTTCAGCTTCTTCAGCGGGCGTACCTTGACCTTGACGCTGGCCGGCTTGGCCGGGAACCAACGCTCTTCACCGGAGAACGGGTCCTTGCCGAAGCGCTTCTTCTTGGCCGGTACTTGCTGAGCCGTGACCTTCATCAGGCCGGGCAGCGTGAATTCGCCGGCGCCCTTCTTGTGCAGCGCGCTGACGATGGTGTTTTCCAGATGGGCCAGCACCGTCTTCACGGCCTTGGCTTCCAGCTGGGTCTGTGCTACCAGGTGAGCGACCAGGCTCGACTTGTTGAAGGTGTCCTTCAGCGGGCGCGGGGTCACCGCGGCAGCCGGAGCAGCCTTCTTGGCCGGCGCGGCCTTCTTGGCAGCAGCCTTTACAGGAGCGGCTTTGGTTGCCGGTGCCTTCTTGGCAGCGGTCTTGGTTGCAGTCTTCGCGGTCGGATTCGCTTTGGTCGCCATATCGATAAATATGAGTTGAACAGAATGATGTCGCACGGGATGTGGCATCCGATGTCGCTCGACGCTTCGTCGATCGACTATCGGCGTGCGGCAACGACTGAATCATAGCGGAAACAACGCAACGTCAAGGGGTTTTCGTGTGTGCGAGTGTAAAAACCGGGGTTTTCCCCGGGGTTTTTTGAGGTTTTGTCTCGCGCGACCTGCCGTTGTGTCGCGCGGACGCAGCAGTGGATGCGTCCGCGGACTCTATATACAAGGGGTAAACGCGTGATTTCGTCTTCTTTGCCACGGCGGATGCCGCGCGCGCGCCGACGATTTCAGCCGCCTTCTTGCGCGCACGGCCCCCTCAGCCGCGCAGCTCGCGCCGCAGGATCTTGCCCGTCACCGTCTTCGGCAGCTCGTCGATGATCTCCACCACGCGCGGGTATTTATAGGCTGCCATGCGCTCCTTGCACCAGGCCAGCAGCGCTTGCGGCGTGACGCTGGCCTGCGGTTTCAGGCTGACCACGGCCTTCACCGTCTCGCCGCGATAGGCGTCGGGTATGCCCACCACGGCCGCCTCGCGCACCGCGGGGTGCGTATACAAGACGTCTTCCACCTCGCGCGGCCAGACCTTGTAGCCGGCGGCGACGATCATGTCCTTCTTGCGGTCGACGAGGTAGAACCAGCCTTGCGCGTCCATGAAACCAACATCGCCCGTGTGGAAATAGCCGCCCGCCATGGCCTTTGCCGTCTCTTCCGGCTTGTTCCAGTAGCCCGGCACGATCATCGGCCCGCGCGAAATGATCTCACCGACCTCGCCCACCGGCACCGGCGCGCCCGCATCGTCGCCGATGAAGGCGTCGACATTGAAGGCGGGCACGCCGATCGCCAACGTGCCGGAGGCCGGGTCCACCGGCGCCTCCCGGCCCAGCGGCACCACGTGGGTGGGCGAGTTGGTCTCGGTCAGGCCGTAGCCGTTGTGAATATAGTGTCCAAACTTGGCGCGGAACTGCTCCACCACGCTCGGCGGGATCGGTGCGCCGCCCGAGTAGATCTTGCCCAGCGTGGCGAAATGCGCGCGGGTCGCCTCGGGATGGTTCATCAGCGCGATGAAGACCGTGATCGAGCCGATGGTGAACTCGACCCGCCGGTCGCGGATGGCCTCCAGAATCACGCCCGGCTCGAAACGGCAGGCCAGCACCAGCGGCGCGGCGCAGATGAACGCCGCGGCCACATGGCCCACCAGTCCGGTGATATGAAAGAGCGGCGCCACGCCCAGGATCGGGCCGCCCTGCGCCAAGCCGATCCAGTCGCGGTACACCTGCGCATTGAAAGCAACATTGCCATGGGTGTTCATCGCGCCCTTGGGCACGCCGGTGGTGCCGGAGGTGTACACCAGCATCGCGATATCGTCTGCCGCAAGCTTGACCGGCGCCGGGCGCTGGCCCAGGTACTCTTGCACCAGCGCCAGCAGATCGGGCACGCCCTCGGCGGGCTGGCGCCGCGTCGCGGCAAACAGGCGCGGATCGGCACGCGTCTGGAAATCCAGCTCAGACGTGGTGATCACCGCGGGCAGCGCAAGGGGCGCGGCAGCGTCGCCCTGGCCGCGCCGCTCGGCGTCGAACAGCCCGCTCACCACATCGGCATAGAGCGATTCGTGGCAGATCAGTACTTTCGCGCCGGAGTCGGCCAGCACCAGGCGCAGTTCGCGTGCGCGGTTCATCGGGTTGACCGGCACCGCGATGGCGCCGAGCTTCCAGGCGGCAACCAGCCCGATGACGAACTGCGGCACGTTCTGCAGGTACAGCGCAACCCGCTCGCCGCGCGTGCAGCCGCGCGATGATAGCGCTACCGCGAGCGCGTCCGAGAGCGCATCCACCTCGGCATAGCTGAGCGTGGCGTCGAAGTAGTGGATTGCCGGACTGGCGGGCGCGCGGTCCGCGGCGGCCCGAAAAATGGATAATGCGTCGGTAAATTGCGGGGTGATGGTGTGCGGCTGGCCGGCGTTGTAGCTGGAGAGCCAGGGCTTCTCTTCATAGGGCGTCATGAGGCACCTCGATAGGCACGGCGGGTAGTGTCAAGCATAATGCTTGGCCGAAACGAAGCTGGCGCCGCACAGTGCAAGAGGCCATTGAGGCTTCTCCACCGGACGGCGCCGTGGGCAGGCTTTCTGCCTGGCTTACTTGATGACCACCGGGTTGACCGGCGCGCCGCTGCCGTTCACTACCTTGAGCGGTGCTGCCGTATACAGGAAGGTCCACTGCTGATCGTCCGCGCAGTCCGCGGCGAGCGGGTCCAGCTGGGCGATCTCGGTCAGGGCGACGCCCAGGTTGCGCATCAGCGCATTGTGCAGCGGCAAGGCAACGCCCGAGACCGGGTCCACGGTCACCTCGTTGGCAATCGTGTCGGTGACGAGGTTGGGGATCTCCATGCGATGGAACCACTCGACCAGTTCCGGGCTGTAGGTCAAGCCCGGCTCGACGAACTCACGATAAAACTCAGCCTGGTCGCGCTTGTAGAAGGAGCCGATCCAGCCGGTGCGGATCACCAGGATGTCGTGCTTCTCGATGCGCACGCCCTGCATCTCGGCGGCGGCGAGCAAGTCCAGGTGGGTGAAGGTCTCGCCCGGGGCGAGCACGTCCTTGCCGCGGTGGCGCGCCATGTCGATCAGCACGCCGCGCCCGACCACGCCGCGCTCCGCGATCGGCAGGACGCTGGCTTTTTCCAGGCCGCCGATGGTGGATTTGGCGTCGTAGCCGTTCCACAGCTGATCACCGTACCAGACATGGCCCAGGGCGTCGTACTGGGTCGAGCCCTGCAGGTACATGATCATCATGTCGTCGGCGTACTCGGCCTCGCCGGGGAACTTCGGGCCCTTGCCGCAAAGATAATGGCCCTTGTCCATCACGTTGAGGCGGCGCGCCTGCGAACGCCCGGGCCAGACCGGGTCGCCGGCGGGGTTTCCCATCTGGATCTGCAGGGTGAAGGTCTTGCCGGAGCGCACGGAAGCCACGCCGCGCAGCACCTGCGCCCGGGTGAGATAGTTCAGCGACCCGACCTCGTCATCCGGCCCCCATTTGCCCCAGTTCTTCGGCGCATCGCGCAACAACTCGGCTACCAGCGGGACGTTCTTCGATTCCATGCCATGTCTCCTTTTTGGATTGACCCTGAGGGATCGCACTGTGCCGGTCATGTCCGTGGCGCATGGTTGACCATGCGTGGAGAACATAAATAAGAACGGTCGTGCGTTTTATTGTGAATCGAGTGTAGGACCAGCCACGGGAGCATGTCCAGACATGGAAAACCCGCCGGGGGTTCCAGGGGCCAGCTTCAGCCGTCCAGCCCGAAGGCCAGCAACGGCCCGAGCACCACCGCCCCGAGCACCACCGCCCCGAGCACGATCATGGACGGGCCGCTGTCCATGTGCTTCCTTTCGTGCAGCGAGATCCTTCCACTCACGCGCATCCTGGAGGCGGTGTCGGCGCAGTACACGGGCGATGTGATCGGCGTCAATCCGCGCGCTGATCCGCCGCGCCCATGGCATGTCCGCGCCCGAGCCGGCCTGCGGCCCGGTGCGCCTGAACGCGCGCACGGGCGGCAGGGGCTGCGAGCACGCGCGGGGCGCGCATCGACGCCGGCCCCGCGGCAGGCGAGCTGGCACGCCTGCACAGCGGCCGCGAGATCGATATCCAGGTGGATGGCAACGGGCACTTCGCCGGCGACCGCCAGGACCTGATCGAGATCCTCGGCAACCTGCTCGACAACGCCTGCCAATGGGCGCGCTCGCGCGTTCGCGTCAAGCTCGCGGAGCGCGGCGGCATGCTTGAGGTCACGGTCGAAGACGACGGGCCGGGCATGCAGGCCGAGGCCCGCGAGCTGGCCACGGCACGCTTCGGGCGGCTCGATGAGTCCGCTGCCGGCAGCGGACTGGGCCTGGCCATCGTCAGCGAGATGGCGGCCCTTTATGAGGGTGGGCTGGAGCTAGGCAACAGCGAACTGGGTGGATTGCTGGCTCGCCTGCGCCTGCCGGCTGGCCAGCCGTAAACCAAGAAAAGGCCGGTCGAGCCGGCCCCTTCTCTTTCTCCCGCTACCGCATCGCCCGCGTTAGCAGGCCGCCGTCATCTTGAAGATGCCTTGCGCATTGCCGGCATCGAACGACAGATCCAGCGTGCCGCCAGCGGCCTGCGTCGCGGGCACGAAATCGCGCGTGATGAACTCGTAGAACGAGCCCGGCACGCTGCGCTTGACCACCACGCCGTCGGCGCCGACAAACCCGCGCTCCACCGGATCCGCCTTGAATGCCGTCTGCAGGACCCGCCCGGAGCGCGACACTTCCACCGAATCCTTGATCGGGCGGCCCAGGCTGCGCTGCGCGTCCGCCACGGCACGCACATCCGCCACGCGGTCGGTGGCGTGGTTGAAGGCATTGCCCTCGGTGGAAATCCAGGCCATCTCGGCCGATTCCTTCAGCAGCAATTCATAGTCGGCCAGGGCCGGCTCGGCATGTTGGCGGGCAAAGCAGGCTGCCAGTTGTGGCACCAGGCGCGCCGCATCGGCCATCGGCAGGCTCGCATCGCGCTCCAGCAGGGCCAGTTGCGCGACGGCTTCGTCGCCGAGCGGATCGACGGACTTCGACACCACGCGCGACACGGCAGACTGGAAGCCGGCACTGAAACGCTCGGGATGCAACTCGCTCAGGAAGTACTGGGCGATGTCGTCAGGCAGGTCGGCATGCGTGTAGGAGCGGCCGGTCATGCCAATGCGCTCGAGCGGATAGGTGCCGTTGAGGCGGTAGCCCAGCGGGCCCAGGATGCGCGTGAAGGCGATCTCGCCCGAGGGCAGGCTGCCGCAATCCCACTTCACCGTGCGCAGCGCGCCGTGGTCGAACACCACTTGCCCGCCCGCCTGGATCACGTCGCGGGTATAGGCCATGCCGGTCGGCACGCGCTCGAGAATGCCGGCGAACAGCACCATATTGAGCGCCTGAGCCACTTCGGCACGGCTGGCCTGTTCACTGGCAGAAGACAGCAGTTGCGGGGAAACATTCATCAATTGCAGCAACTCGGCTGCCTGGGTTTCGCCACAAACGGTCTCGAGGAGGCGTTGCAGATTCGGCTTCGTCATGGTCAATACGCTGAAATGTGTTTGTTTTCGGGGGATGGCGGGGGCCGACGGCCTCCGTATGGGGCTTATTGTGCGACTGCGGGAGAGTTCGTACAATTGATAACTTCGCACCAACTTCCTTCCAAAAACGCACTATGCGCAAGGGCATACCCAGCCTCACGGCACTCCAGATGTTCGAGGCCGCGGCGCGCCTGGGCAGCTTTACCCGCGCCGCCGACGAGCTGGCGGTGACGGAGAGCGCGGTTTGCAGGCAGATCGCAGGGCTGGAAGCCCGGCTTGGCGTGCCGCTGTTCCACCGCATCCGCAAGCGCATCGTGCTGACGCCGGCTGGCGGGACCTATGCCGAAGAAGTGCGCGAGCGGCTCGACCAGATCGAGCAGGTGACGCTGGATGTGATGGCCCAGCGCCCGCGCGGGCGCGCCATCGAGTTGGCCATCGGCCCCACCTTTGCCAGCCAGTGGCTGATCCCGCGCCTGCCGCTGCTGGCGCGCGCCCTGCCCGATCTCACGCTGCATCTCTCGGCGCGCACCGAGGCATTCGAGCTCAGTGATACCGCGTTCGACGCGGCCATCTACTACGGCGAAGGGCTGTGGCCGGGCACGCAGGGCGAGCGCATCCTGCAGGAAGGCCCGTCGGTGCCGGTGTGCAGCCCCGCACTGCTGGGGCGCCGCAAGCGCCTGGACCTGGATCAGTTGCTGGAATTGCCGCTGCTGCACCTGAACACCCGCTTGCGCGCCTGGGGCGACTGGCTCGCCGCCGCGGGCGCGGCACTGCCGCCGCAGGCCTTGCGCGGCCCGCGCTATGACCTCTACACCATGCTGGCGCAGGCGGCCGCCGCCGGCATCGGCGTGGCGCTGATTCCACGCATTCTGATCACCGAGGAACTGGCGCAGGGGCGGCTGGTGGTGCCGCTAGCCACGCTGCCGGCGCAGATCGACAATCGCAAGGCCTATTACTTCGTCCACCGGCGCGGCCTGCCTGCCGACGACAAGGTCTTGCAACTGCGCGACTGGCTGCTGGAACACGGCGCGGAACACCGCGCCTAGAAGGCAGGCGCGCCGATGGTCAATGCGCGTGGGCGCTGACAGCCTCGCGGGTGTCCCGCGCCAGGCCCATTGCGAAGGCCACTTCGGCTACCAGGAAGAGCGGCCCGACCAGAAGCCCGGCCAGGTCATCCACAAACGCAGGCTTGCGGCCTTCGTAATAGTGCCCGACAAACTGGATAAGCCAGCCCGCCACGAACAGGCCGATACCCCAAGCCAGCCATGCGCCGGTGGACAGCGCAGCGATGGCGCCGCCGGCGTAGACAAAGCCAGCCAGGATCACCGTCATCGCCAGCCCGAACCCCGCCGACAAGCGCAGGTAGAACAGGCAGGACAGACCATAAACGACCATTGCCGGCGTCAGGTACGCCGGACCGGCATCAAGCGGCATGGCCGGGCGGCCCAGCAGTGTGGTCACGGCCAGCACGATCATGGGAATGCCGATGAAATGGCTGAACACATTGCGCGCGTCGCGGTGATAGGCTGCGTAGTTAGCCAGGTGGTCGATCAGTGTCTTCACAGGGTCTCCTGCCGGGGCGTCGTCGTAGGCGCGTATTTATAGTCGCGTGTTTGCGTCGCGTATTTCTGGCCGCGTATTTGTGTCCGCGTACTGCGGCTACGCGTCGTGGCCGTATATTAATAGGCACCAAGAAGCCCGTCTGTCCGGTTTTTGACAGTCGGCAAGAGCATCGATCAAGGAGACCATCATGCGCCTGGCAACCCGTGGCCAGCAGGAGCCGGCCCTGGATCCGCTGCGCGCCTTGCGCGGCGGGAGCTGGTTTGGCGCCTTGCCGGCGGCCATGCAAGACACCCTGCTGCGGGACGCGGCCACGCGCAGGCTGGCGGCCGGCCAGATGCTGTTTACCCGCGGCAACGCCTTTGACGGCATCTACGGCGTGACTGCCGGCACGGTGCAGGTCGACACCCACAGCGAGTCCGGCAAGGCCGCCTTGATCGGCCTGCTGGGGCCGGGCAGCTGGTTTGGCGAGATCTGCCTGTTCGACGGGCTGGCGCGCACGCACGACGCCCATGCCACCAGCGCGGCCACCGTGCTGCACCTGCAGCGCGACAAGCTCTACGCGATGCTGTCGGCGCATCCCGAATGGTGGCGCGAGTTCGGCAAGCTGCTCGCCGCCAAGACGCGCGAGGCCTTTCATTATGTGGAAGAGGCGCAGTTGCTGCCGCCGCTGGCGCGCACCGGCCGCCGGCTGGTGGCCATTGCCCAGGCCTACGGCGACCTGCCCGGGCTGGAGCGCCGCTCCGTGCATATCCCGCAGGAACAACTCGGGCAGATGCTGGGGCTGTCGCGCCAGACGGTCAACCAGGCCCTGCGCGAGCTCGAAGCGCGCGGGCTGTTGCGGCTGCACTATGCCGACATCGAGTTGATCGACCTGCCGGCCTTGCTGGCGCTGAGCTGACAGCGCCGCCTGCCCGATCCCCGCAAACCTGCGCTGGCAGCGCAAGCCAGACATTCATCGCCATGACCTATCTAGACGACACCCGCCTGCAAGCCTATCTCCGCCGCATCGGCCATCCGGTGCCGAGCCAGCCGGACCTCGCCACGCTCGACAGCCTGATCGCGGCGCAACTGGCGTGGATTCCCTTTGAAAACGTCGACGTGTTGCTGCAGCGCCCGATCAAAATCGGCCTGGATGCGGTGTTCGACAAGCTGGTCGCCAAAGCGCGCGGCGGCTACTGCTTCGAGCAAAACACCTTGCTTGCCGCCGCGCTGCGTGCGCTTGGCTACGTGGTCACGCCGCTGGCTGCGCGGGTGCGCTGGAACGTGCGGGAAGATGTGCCCACCATGCAATCGCACATGCTGCTGCGCGTGGAGGCCGCTCATCGGAGCTATATCGTGGACGTGGGCTTTGGCGGCCCTACGCCGTATCGCGCCATGGCGATGCCGCAGGCGGAGCAAGCCGATCCGTCGTTCCCGTATCGCCTGTCCTGCGTGGCGACGACAGGCGCGGCCTTTCATGTGTACGACCTGGAGGTCAAGACCGCAAGCGCGTGGACCAAGCTCTACCAGTTCGATCTTTCGCCGCAGCAGGCCATCGATTTCGAGCCGCGCAACTGGTACACCTCGACCCATCCCGACAGCCTGTTCCGCAACGCCCTGACCCTGGCGCGCACGCAAGGCGACACCCGGCTGACGCTGATCAACGGCGATTTTGCCGTGCGCGCGGCCGATGGCAGCGTGCAGCGCCAGCAACTGGAGACGCCGGCTGCCATTGTCCAAGCGTTGGGGGATCGCTTCGGGCTGGCGCTGGATCTTGCCACCGAGGCGCAATTGGCCCGGCTATTGCCCACGCTGATCAAGGCGCGCGGCAACGGATAGGCGTTCGCTTCACCAGGGTTCGGGCAGCAGTTCGAGCCCGGCGGCCCCAAGCAGCGCCGGCAGCCCCGCGTCGCCCACCATGTGCAGGGCACCGGCCACGATCAGGGTTGGCACGCGATCCGCGACCAGCGCCTGGATTTTCGGCATCCATTGCTGGTTGCGTGCGTCGACGAGGACGGCCAGCGTGTCCGGCCATTGCGCGCGGCGCTGCGCTAGCAGCGCGCCAAACGGCCCGGCCTGCCCTTGCCGCCACCAGCGCACCATATCCGCCGGCTCCGCCGCGGCCAGTTCCGGCTGCTCGGCAAAGAATGCCAGCATCGATACCTGCTCGGCCAGCGGCACGCATTGCAACATCCGCAGCGCCTCGGTGCCATCCTCCAGCGCATCCGTTGCCCGTCCATCGACAGCGGCGCGCGCCCACAAGAACCGATCGACACCATGCTGCGCCAGGATGCCGTGCCTGGCGGCCACCGCGAACTGCAGATGCATCGCAGCGAACACGGGGCGCAGCCGCTCCAGCTCGGGGCCGGGCAAGCCGAAATCCAGCCAAAGCGCCCGCACCTGTTCAAGCGTAGCCGGCGGCAGATGGCGGCTAAGACTGTCGCCCTGCGGGAAATACGCCGGCGCGAAATCCGGTGCCTGGTCCAGCGCCACCTCGAAGACCACCCGCGCCGAAGCGCGGTAGGCGCGCTCCGCGGCCGGCACCAGTGCAGGCAACGGCGCATCCAGCACGTGGATCGCCCCCAGCAGGTAGACCTCGGTATCCTTGATTTGCCAAAGCATGAAACGCTTTCCTCGTCCTTTGTGGCCTGTTGCAGCCTGTTATGACCTGCTCGCCGTTTGTGGGTGCGGACATCATGCCGCTATCTTGCCGACGTCATGCACCGAATGCATTGCCAACAGAAAATTCTCTGATAAGCCGGGCCGGCCGCCGATTTGCTTGTGGACTGAGCCATGCCTCCCAACCATAATGTACCGGCCGGTAGCACTATGGCACCGACAAGCCCCTGCATGATCCGCTGTGCAGAACACGCCGGGCCGTGCTGCCAAGATGCAGATTCACCAGCGCCTTTCAAAGATCATCTTAAAGATCATCTGGCCTCGCCCCGCGAGGACCAGGACACCAGGAGACACGCATGTCATTGTTCGACCTGACCGGCAAGGTTGCCGTCGTCACCGGCTCTTCACGCGGCATCGGCCGCGCCATCGCTGAGCAGATGGCGGTGCAAGGAGCCAAAGTGGTGATTTCCTCGCGCAAGGCCGAGGCCTGCCAGGAAGTCGTCGATGCCATCAATGCCAGGCATGGCGCCGGCACCGCGATTGCCGTGCCCGCAAATATCTCCTCCAAGGAAGACCTGCAGCGCCTGGTCGACCAGACCAACAGCACGTTCGGCAAGATCGACGTACTGGTCTGCAACGCGGCGTCCAACCCCTATTACGGCCCGATGAGCGGCGTGACCGACGAACAGTTCCGCAAGGTCCTGGACAACAACGTCATCTCCAACCACTGGCTGATCCAGATGGTGGCCCCGCAGATGCTTGAGCGCAAGGACGGCTCGATCATCATCGTGTCGTCCATCGGTGGCCTGCGCGGCTCGCCCACCATCGGCGTGTACAACGTGTCGAAGGCGGCCGACTTCCAGCTGGCGCGTAACCTGGCGGTGGAGTTCGGCCCGAGCAACGTGCGCGTGAACTGCATCGCCCCCGGCCTGATCCGCACCGATTTCGCCAAGGCGCTCTGGGAGGATCCGGAGCGCTACAAGCTGTCGACGCAAGGCGCGCCCCTGCGCCGCATCGGCGAGCCGGTGGAGATTGCCGGCGCCGCGGTGTTCCTGGCCTCCTCGGCCAGTACCTTCATGACCGGCCAGGCCATGGTGGTGGACGGCGGCGTCACGATCTGAGCCGCGCCACGCTCGCTGTTCCCGTTCCGGGCTCGCTCCCGGCCTCAGGTCCAATGCCCGAGGCCTGAGGCCTGAGCCGGGGCACTTCGTGCCCGCATGCAGCGCCCGCTTCACCGCGCCGGCGCTGCATGCGGGCAGGCTTGCGCGCCGGCCTGCCAGAGCGTTGCCCATCCTGCCATGCAGTCAGGGAGGCACCGATGTCGAACAACCCGCAATCCGCTACGACCTGGCCAGCAATCAGCCTGGCCGAGGCCCATGCCCGCCTTACCGCGCCCGGCGCCCCTTTCGAAACCGAAACGCGCGTGATCCGGGGCATTGCCACCGTCGTCTGGAAAAACGCGCCGCCCACGCTGCGCGACCTGTTCCTGCAAGCCCGCGCGTTGGGCGACAAGACCTTTGTCGTCTATGAGGACGAACGTGTCTCGTACGATGCGTTCGCCCGCGCCGCGCTCACCATCGCGCATGCGCTGATCCGAGATGGCGTGACCAAGGGCGACCGCGTGGCGCTGGCCATGCGCAACCTGCCGGAATGGCCGGCCGTCTTCTACGGCGCCTTGCTGACAGGCGCCATTGTCACGCCGCTCAACGCCTGGTGGACCGGGGCGGAACTGGAGTACGGCCTGGCCGACTCCGGCAGCAAGATCGCCATCGTTGACGATGAACGCCTGGGCCGCATCATCGAGCACCTGCCAGGCTGCCCCGCGCTGGAAAAAATCTACGTCAGCCGCGCCAATGCGCCAGCCAGCGACGCGCGCATCAGCCAGCTGGAGAGCCTGATCGGCACGCCGGACCAATGGGCATCACTGCCCGCACTACCGGTACCCGTTGTGGCCATCGACGCCGACGACGACGCCACCATCTTTTATACGTCAGGCACCACCGGCAAGCCCAAGGGCGCGCTCGGCACCCACCGCAACGCCACCAATGTGGCCGTGGCCGCCGCGTTCAGCCCGATGCGCAATTGCCTGCGCCGCGGCGAGACGATTCCCGCGCCAGATCCGGGCGCGCCGCAAAAAGGCATGCTGCTATCGGTGCCGTTCTTTCACGTTACCGGTTGCATGGCGGTGCTCAACGGCGCGCTGGCCAGCGGCACCAAGATCGTGCTGATGCGCCGCTGGGACGCCGTGCGTGCCATGGGCCTGATCGAGCGCGAGCGTTGCACGGCTGCCGGCGGCGTGCCCACCATCGCCTGGCAGATCATCGAGCACCCGGAGCGCGAGCGCTTCGACCTGTCGTCGCTGGAAAACGTCAACTACGGTGGCGCGCCCGCTTCGGCCGAACTGGTGCGCCGCATCAAGGAAGTGTTCCCGCATTCGGCCCCCGGCATTGGCTGGGGCATGACCGAGACCTCGGCCACCTTCACCAGCCACAGTGCGGAGGAGTATGTGGAGCGCCCCGAAAGCGGCGGCCCGGCCTTGCCCATCGGCGAGATGAAGGTGGTGGACGGGCGCGGACACAGCTTGCCCACCGGCGAGACCGGCGAACTCATGGTGCGCGGCGCCAATGTGGTGCGCGGCTACTGGAACAAGCCGGAAGCCACCGCGCAAACATTCATCGACGGCTGGCTCAAGACCGGCGATATCGCGCGGCTGGACGAGGAAGGCTTTGTCTATATTGTCGACCGCATGAAGGATATGTTGATCCGCGGCGGCGAGAACATCTACAGCATCGAGGTGGAAAGCGCGCTGTACGATCACCCCGCCATCATGGATGCGGCACTGGTCGGCATCCCCCACCGCACGCTGGGCGAAGAGCCCGCGGCCGTGGTCAGCCTGAAGCCCGGCGCGCAAGCCACCGAGGCGGAATTGCAGGCGTTCGTGGGCGAGCGGCTGGCGGCCTTCAAGGTGCCGGTGCGGATCGTGTTCTGCCCCGACATGCTGCCGCGCAATGCCAACGGCAAGATCCTGAAATCGACACTGCGCAAGATGTTCGACGCCTGAACCCGCGCGCTGGACAGGGTCAGGATCACCCAGGCGGCCGTGAACGGGAGCACCGCCGCTTGCTCGCCGGTACCACGCCGGTCCGACGGCGATCACGGGAACAACCAACAGATGCGGATGCAGATGCAAGCAAATTCATTCACCAGACCTTTCCTGCCCTCCGGCAAGCGGCTCGCGGGCTTGTCCGTGCTGGGCACTGCCTTGCTCCTCGCGGGCTGTGCCAGCCAGGGCCAGGGCAGCGCCGCTGCGCCGGTGCCGGAGATACGGCCGGGCATTCTCGCCGGCTACCTGCCGGCGGACGCACGGCCCGATAGCCTCGCCCTGGTGCCACCGCCGCCCGCGCCCGGCTCCGCGGCGCAAGCCCTGGACGACGAGATCGCGCGCGCCAACCAGGCCCAGCGAGGCACGGCACGCTACCGCCAGGCAGCCGTCGATGCCAACCTGAAATTCCCGCAGGCCGCGGGGGTTTTCTCGTGCGCGCTGGATGCGCCGATATCGCAGGAGCAAACACCCCGGCTCTACCTGCTGCTGCGCCGGACCCTGGCCGATGCGGGACTATCGACGTACGGCGTGAAGAACAAATATGCGCGCGCCCGGCCGTTCGTGGCCAACCAGCAGCCGAGTTGCACGCCCGCCGAGGAAGCCATGCTTTCCAAGGACGGCTCCTACCCTTCGGGGCATAACGCCATTGGCTGGGCGTGGGCGTTGATCCTGGCGGAAATCGCGCCGCAACAGTCCAATGTGATCCTGGCACGCGGGCTGGCCTATGGGCAAAGCCGGCTGGTCTGCAATGTGCATTGGCAAAGCGATGCGACGCAGGGCCGCATCATGGGCGCGGCTACCGTGGCGCGGCTGCATGCAGACCCCACCTTCCTCGCAGATCTTGCGGCAGCCAAAGCGGAAGTTGCGCAAGCCCGTGCCAACGGGCTGCGGCCGGCCGGCGACTGCCGCGCTGAAAGCGAGGCGCTGGCGATCAAATAGCTGGAGACGCCAGGTTCAGCCCCGCCCGACGAAGGGCATCTTGGTGGCCATCACGGTCATGAACTGCACATTGGCATCCAGCGGCAGGTTGGCCATGTGCACCACCGAGCTGGCCACATGCGCCACGTCCATCAGCGGCTCCGGCGCGATCTCGCCGTTGGCTTGCGGCACGCCGCGCGCCATGCGCGAAGCCATATCGGTGGCAGCATTGCCGATATCGATCTGCCCGCAGGCGATGTCAAAGGCCCGGCCATCCAGCGAAAGGCTCTTGGTCAGCCCGGTAATGGCGTGCTTGGTCGCCGTGTACGGCACCGTGTTGGGACGCGGCGCGTGCGCCGAGATCGAGCCGTTGTTGATGATGCGGCCGCCGCGCGGGCTCTGCGACTTCATCAGCGCGAAGGCGGCGCGCGAGCACAGGAACACGCCGGTCAGGTTGGTGTCCAGCACCGCCTTCCATTGCGCAACAGAGAGTTCATCGATCGACACCGCCGGCGCATTGATGCCGGCGTTATTGAACAGCACGTCGAGCCGGCCGAAATGCTCGCGAACCTGGGCAAAGAGCCGCTCCACCGAATCCGGATCGCTGACGTCGCATTGCACCGCCAGCGCCGTATGGCCCTCGGCCCTGGCTTGCACGGCCAGCGCTTCGAGCGGCTCGGCGGTACGTCCGGCAAACACCACCCGATAGCCTGCCACCAGCAGCGCCTGTGCCACCGCCTTGCCGATGCCGCGGGCCGCGCCCGTTACCAGCGCAACCTTGCCTTGCTCACTCATGCTGTCTTCTCCGGACTGGATTGTTGAATGGATCGTGGATCGTGGATTGGGAAACGGATGCCTACTTGACCGGAATCGGCGTGGCCGCCGCCACCGGCACCGCGGTCACGCTATTCTGCGGGCTGCCGGACACGATGCGGTCCGAGTAGGTCAGGTAGACCAGGGTATTGCGCTTGCGGTCGACCGTGCGCACCACATGCAGGGTCTTGAACAGGATCGACATGCGCTCGGAGAACACATTGTCCTGCTGGCGCAGCGGCCCCTTGAACGTGATCGGCCCTACCTGGCGGCAGGCGATGGAGCTCTCCGGCGGGTCTTCGGCCATGCCCAGCGAGCCCTTGATGCCCCCGGTGCGGGCACGCGACACGTAGCAGGTCACGCCTTCGACCTGCGGATCGTCATAGGCTTCGATCACGACTTTGTCGGAGCCGGTCATGCGAAAATTGGTGCTCACGCTGCCGATTTCCTCGGCATGCGCGGCCGGCGCCAGCAGCGCAAGCGCCGCCAGAAGGCCGGTCAGCGGCCACAGCGGCCCGCGGCAAACACGCCGGGAACGCCCGCATTGCATGGCCATGCTCCCCACCTCAGGACACCGTGCCGGTGATTTCATCGTGCCGTTTTTCCATTTCCTGGCGCAGCTGGCGGCGCAGCTGGGCCGCGGCAAAGCGCTGGCGCTCGACTTCGTCGCGGGGCACCAGCGGCGGCACTTCGGCGGGCGCGCCGTTGTCGTCCACCGCCACCATGGTGAAGTAGCAACTGTTGGTATGGCGAACCAGCTTGCTGCGGATATTCTCCGTGATGACCTTGATGCCGATTTCCATCGAGCTGCGGCCGGTGAAGTTGACTGCCGCCAGGAACGTCACCAGCTCACCCACGTGGATGGGCTGGCGAAACACGACCTGGTCGACCGACAACGTGACCACGTAGCGCCCGGCATAGCGGCTGGCACAGGCGTAGGCCACCATGTCGAGGTACTTGAGGATGGTGCCGCCGTGCACATTGCCGGAGAAATTAGCCATGTCCGGCGTCATCAGCACGGTCATGGAAAGCTGGTGGGACAGGTCATTCATGATGAAAATCCGGAGTCTGGAAGCGGCCGGGCCGACCCGCGGCGCAGGTCGAAAGGCTGGCGCCGACGATCGGCAGTTTAACCCGGAACGATCGTCCTGCCCTGCCCCCGAGCACGTCGAAAAGCACCCAGGCAACAATAAAAAAGCGGCCCAACGGGCCGCCTTCCTGTTTGCGCCCGGGGCGCGGACTGCTTATTTCTTCTTGTTCACAGCGTCCTTGAACCCTTGGCCGGCAGAGAACTTGACCGTCTTGGCGGCCGGAATCTTGATGGTCTCGCCAGTACGCGGATTGCGTCCGGTACGTGCAGCGCGCTTGCCGGAGCTGAAGCTGCCGAAGCCCACCAGCGTTACCGAATCACCCTTGGCAACCGCCTTCTTAATGTTGTCCAGAGCGGCATTCAGCGCGCGCTCTGCTGCAGCATTGCTCAGTTCCGCGTCAGCGGCGATGGCAGATACCAGTTCACCTTTATTCATGGCTGATTTCCCTAGTTGGTCGTCTTGATCGGAGTGTCTGCCACGCGGCAAATTACCGATCGGCGCAGTCTAATCCGCGCTTTACGCATTGGGCAATCCCCAGTGGCACCAATGCAACGAAAAAAGCCGCAAATCCTTGAGTCAAGCGCCTTTGCGGGGAATTTACCCCTCCTTTTCCGTGCTTTCAAATGCGGCCAGCGAGGGTAATGGTCATTCGAACGCCCGTACGTGATGACAGGCATCGCTTGACAAGGTCAGACCTGCGCAGTGTGCGCCTTGCTGCCGTCGAAACCGCCCGGACGGCTTGGTCGGCGGCATCCCAATGGCGTTGGACGGACGCGCCTGCACGACCCATCATGGTGCACAGAACCCGCCAGCGCGCGCCCCAAATAGGGGCATTGCCTCATTTTGGCGCAGCCTCCATATGCCGCGCATCCCCGGCGCATGTCGCTCGGCGTCAGGTTACAGCCCCTCAATCCCTGCGCCACCCCCTTCGAGCGCGACAAATCGGTGCAAAACCCACCAACACGGTGCAGATCCCGGCCAGTGATGCCCCAGACTGGTACGTTTTTTGCGTACATGTGCTCCCATTTTGCGCATAGAGGATTGTATGGACAAATGGAAGAGCGGCACCGATGCCCTGTTCATCTTGCTAGGGGCGATCATGGTGCTCGCCATGCACGCGGGCTTTGCGTTCCTGGAGCTGGGCACAGTGCGCAAGAAGAACCAGGTCAACGCACTGGTCAAGATATTGGTGGATTTTGCGGTTTCCACGATCGCCTATTTCTTTATTGGCTACACCGTAGCCTATGGGGTCGAGTTCTTCACCAGCGCCCAGACACTGGCGGAAAGGAGCGGCTATGAGCTGGTGAAATTCTTTTTCCTGGCAACGTTTGCCGCCGCCATACCAGCGATTATTTCTGGCGGAATTGCCGAGCGCTCGCGCTTCAACCCGCAACTGGTGGCCACCTTTGTGCTGGTGGGCCTGGTCTACCCCTTCTTCGAGGGCATTGCCTGGAACAACCGCTTTGGCGTGCAGGACTGGATCGCCTCGATCGCCGGCGTGCCGTTCCACGACTTCGCCGGCTCCGTCGTGGTCCACGCCATGGGCGGCTGGATCGCGCTTCCCGCCATCTTGTTGCTGGGCGCGCGCCGCGGCCGCTACCAGAAAGACGGCCGCATCAGCGCGCACCCGCCCTCGAACATCCCGTTCCTGGCGCTGGGCGCGTGGGTGCTGGCGGTAGGCTGGTTCGGTTTCAATGTCATGAGCGCGCAAACCGTCGACAAGATCAGCGGGCTGGTGGCCATCAACTCCCTGATGGCCATGGCCGGCGGCACGCTGGCCGCCTGGGCAGCCGGCCGCAACGACCCCGGCTTTGCCTACAATGGCCCGCTGGCCGGGCTGGTGGCGGTCTGCGCCGGCTCCGACCTGATGCACCCGCTGGGCGCGCTGGTCACCGGCGCCATCGCCGGCGCGCTGTTCGTCTACCTGTTCACGCTGGCCCAGAACAAGTGGCATATCGACGATGTGCTGGGCGTCTGGCCGCTGCATGGGCTGTGCGGCGCGTGGGGCGGCATTGCCGCCGGCATCTTTGGCAACCAGGCGCTGGGTGGCATTGGCGGCGTTTCGCTCGGCGCGCAATGCATCGGCACCCTGCTTGGCATCGCGATCGCCCTAGTGGGAGGCACCGTGGTTTACGGCACGCTCAAGAAGGTCGTGGGCATCCGGCTTGACGCTGAATCGGAATACAACGGCGCGGACCTGTCGCTGCATCGCATCTCCGCCACGCCGGAACGCGAAACCAACTGGTAAGGCACGGCGCAAAGGGGATTCACGCCCTTGCGCCACGCCCGCCCCACGCTCCAACGACCCATGGCCGCGAGTGGCGCGTAGCGCCCTGCGCGGCCATTTTGTGCTTGAACTTCCGCTCGCCGCGTAGCAATAATGCCTTGCCAGCCTTCGCGCCCCGCCCCTGACGCGTCCAGGCAGCCGCTGCAAGATGTTCGTTGCCTGTGTACCTGCTGAGCCAGCAAGGGAGAAACGCGATGGATGCTACAACGCTGCAGAAGTATCAGGATGTCGTCGTCACCTATGCGACTGAAGTCGGGTTCAAAGTTCTCGCCGCCCTCGTCTTCTGGGTGGTTGGCCGGTGGCTGATCCACGTCGTGGTGCGCATGGTGCAGGGGTCCCTGACCAAGCAAAAGGTCGACCCGACCTTGCTGCGGTATGTCGGCTCCATCGTCACGGTGACCCTGAATATCGTGCTGATCATCGGGATACTGGGTTACTTCGGCATCCAGACCACCAGCTTTGCCGCGCTGATCGCGGCGGCCGGCATCGCCATCGGCATGGCGTGGTCGGGGCTGATGTCCAACTTCGCGGCAGGCGCCTTCCTGGTGGTGCTGCGGCCCTTCAAGGTCGGGGATTTCGTCACGGTAGGCGGGATCACCGGCACCGTCAGGGAGATCGGCCTGTTTGCCACCACGCTGGACACACCAGACAACGTCCTGACCGTGGTCGGCAACAACAAGATCTTTGCGGACACGATCCAGAACTTCAGCGCCAACCCGTACCGCCGGGTCGAGCTAAAAGCCCAGTTGGCCGGCAGCACCGACGTGGCGGCGGCCGCCAGCCTGCTCAAGGAGCGGCTGGCCGCGCTGCCCAACGTTCTGGCCGAACCGCCGCCAGATGTCGAGATTCTCGAGTTCACCCTGGTGGGACCGGTGCTCGCGGTACGTCCGTACTGCCATACCGATCATTACTGGCAGGTGTATTTCGATAGCAACCGGGTGATCCGCGAGAGCTTTGGCGAGGCCGGCTTCGCCGCCCCAATGCCAGCCCAGCTTGTCGTGCTGCAAAACGGCGCAGCCGCTTAACCGTGTATCGATGGGATGGCGCGGCCACGCTAAGCCAGGCCGCCCCGCTATCGCGGCACCGTCGGCGCCCGGATCAACCGGCGCCGCGCACCGTCGCGCCTGAACGGCCAAAGGCCCGCATCAGCACGGCGCCGGTACCGCAAACGCCCATGACCACCGCCAGCGGTAGCGCGCTGCCGTCCCGCCAGAAGCTGACGGCGGCGCCGGCCAGGGTGCCCAGGGAGAATTGCAGCGTTCCCATCAATGCGGAAGCGGTGCCGGCACGATGGCCCTGTTGGTCCATGGCCAGTGCCGAGGCGTTCGGCAGGATGCAGCCGAGGCTAGCGATAAACACAAAGAAACCCGTCAGCAGCACCGGCAGCGGCGCCATGCCGGCGAGCACGGCCGCAGCCAGGACAAGGCCAGCCAGGCACGGCGCAAGCAGCGCGCGGCGCAGGACGTGGTCCAGCGTGCGGTTGCGCACCAGGCGCGCATTGAGCTGCGACATGCCGATCAGGCCCAATGCGTTGGCACCGAACACGAAGCCGTAATGGGAGGGATCGATGCCATGCAACTCGATCAGCACGAACGGCGACCCTGCGATGTATGCAAACATTCCCGCCTGCGCGCAGCCGGCGGACAGCGAATAGCCGACGAAACCCCGATCTCGCAGCAGCTCGCCGTAGTTCGAGAGCACGCGCCCCAGGCGCAAGGGCATGGCGCTGGCGTGGTCGAGCGATTCCTCCATATAGCGGTGGACCACCCACAGAATCAGCAGGCTCGCGCCGCACAGCAACCAGAAGATGGCGCGCCAGCCGAATGCCGCCAGCACGGCGCCCCCGATGATGGGCGCCAGGATCGGCGCCAGGCCCATCACCAACATCAACGAGGAGAAAGCGCGCGCGGACTCATGGGCCTCCAGCCGGTCCCGAATGACAGCGCGCGCCATCACCATGCCAGCGCAGCCGCCCAGGGCCTGCAGGAAACGCCACAGCATCAGCGCATCGACGTCGCGCGCGAGCGCGCACCCGGCCGCGGCCGACGCATAGGCCAGAAGGCCGACATACAACGGCGGCTTGCGGCCAAAGCGGTCGCTGATCGGGCCATAGAATGCCTGCCCCACCGCCAATCCGACCAGGAACGTCCCCAACGTGAGCTGCACGCGGCCGATATCGACCCCGAGATCCCCCGCCAGCGCCGGGAAACTCGGCAAGTACATGTCAATGGAAAGCGGCGCCAGTGCGGTAAGCGAAGCGCATACCAGGAGCCAAAGCGGAAAGCGCGCGGATTGCGGGGCGCGGGTGGAGCGGGTCATCGAAACATCCTGAGGAACAACCGGGCGGCCGGGATGGCCACCGGCGCCCAATGCGTCAAACTGGCTAACGGCGTAGCGGCACGGGAGCGGCTAAAGACGTAATTGTTGCATAGCGTAACAAGCCGCGCACCCGGCATGCCGCGCGGCGATGATGCAGGCGCACGTCCGACCGGGCGCGCGCAACTGTGATGA
Organism: Cupriavidus basilensis; assembly: GCF_000832305.1. Taxonomy (NCBI): domain Bacteria; kingdom Pseudomonadati; phylum Pseudomonadota; class Betaproteobacteria; order Burkholderiales; family Burkholderiaceae; genus Cupriavidus; species Cupriavidus basilensis. The sequence continues at coordinate 1,850,861 of NZ_CP010537.1, read as the reverse complement.
CAGGCCCGACGGGGCCGCGGCATTGCGGCATTGCGGCGATTTCGCGCCTCGCTTCGCCGCGGAGTGGAGGAGTGCGTGGCTTTCAACGGTAGCGACGCCAAGGGTACAATGCCAGCCTGTCGGCCGCCTGGGGCGGACGATCACGCAGCCCGACGCACCGCGGGAACCCACCCGATGGTGCGGCTCCCGGCAACGTTTTCCTGCATGAGAACAAGATACAAACTGCTTTCTGTCTTTCTTGCCCTGGCCGCCGGCGCGGCTAGCTTGCCGTGCGCGCAGCGTGCGCATGCGGCACCGGTCCCAGCCAGGGCCGCCGCCTCCGCGCCGGCCCCCGTGGTGGTGGACGAGGCCGATGCCCTGGCGCAAATGCTCAAGGGCGCTGCCACGGGCCAGAATACCGGCGCGGCAGGCGTGCCTGAATTGCTGCGCAATACTGCCCGCCCCGACAACATATTGTCGCGCGCTTGCCGCCAGCTCAACGATGCCCTGCCCATCGAGATCGATGGCGAGACGCGCTTGCGCCGCTGCCAGTCGGTCCCTGGCAAACATATCCTGTTCCAGCTGGAGCTGACCAAGTACCGAGGCCCCATGCTGGACCTCGCCAGCTTCGAGCTCAGCTACGCCGCGCCGCTGCAGCGCAATATCTGCGCGAACCGGGACGTTGAAATCCTGACCAAGCTGGGCATCAGCATGATGTTCCGCTACATGACCCGCAACGAGCGCGGCGAGCGTCGCGTTGGCGACGTCTACATCAACGCGCCCATCTGCGCCTCGGCATTGCGCTAAGTCCTTCCAGCCTCATCTGGCATTCCTGCCGGGAGCAGGCGCGCCAGCTCCCGGGCATGACTCAGGCGAGCCTTGGACGCAACGGCACCACGTTGGCCGCGCGCCGGGGCAGCACACGGGTTTCCTTCCATCGCGCATGCGCCAGCGGGGAACCCCATACCAGTCCATGCAACCGGGCGAGTGCGAAGGGATCGCCCAGCAACAGATGCTTCTGGGCCGCCGACAGTGCGTCCGGGCCGGCGGTGAGGGCCTGTTGCACCAGCGCGGCGTGCTCCGCTTGCGTAGCCTGTGGCTGCACCACGCGCGACGAGGCGGTCGCGCACATCAGCGCATTGGTCACCGGGTCGGCCACGGCATCGATGAATGCCGGCGGCTCCCCCGCTGCCTCCACGTGCTTCTGCATGGCCACCATCTCGCGCGGGGGCGTGGCCTCCTCCGGCGTCACGAACAACCTGGCCCCGCGCAGCGCGCGGCCCAGCGAGACCCGCGACAGCCAGACCGAAAGCGGAATCGAGCATGCCAGCGAGCCCACGATCGGCAGCAGCCACCAGACAAAATTCGGGTCCAGCCACAGCACCAGCCCGCCCCAGGCCAGGCCCAGCAAGGTGTGCATGCCGTGGCGGCGGAACGCCTCGCCCCAGGTGGTCTGCGCATCTTCACGCGGCGGCGACTTCCAGGTAATGCCCCAGCCGCTATAGGCCGCCACCACGAACTTGGTGTGAAACAGCATCCGGACCGGGGCCAGCAAGGCCGACATCACGACTTCGATCAGCATCGACAGCACCAGGCGCAACGGCCCGCCATAGTTGCGCGAGTCCTTCATCAGCAGCACCACGCTGGCGATCTTGGGCAGGAACAACAATGTGGCGGTCGCCGAGAACAGCGCCAGCGCCTTCTCGGGATGCCACTCCGGCCAGGTCGGGAACAGCTGGTAGGGCTGCGTGAAGTACGCCGGCGGCACCAGCGCGTGCTTGGCCAGCATGATGGTGGACAACACCAGGAACAGGAACCACAGCGGCGCCGACAGATAAGCCATCACACCGGTGAGGAACACCGCGCGGTGCACGGCGTGGAAGCCCTGCTTCATCCACAGGCGGAAGTTCATCAGGTTGCCCTGACACCAGCGGCGATCGCGCTTGACCTCATCGAGCAGGTTCGGCGGGAGTTCTTCATAGGACCCCTCCAGGTCATAGGCAATCCACACGCCCCACCCGGCCCTGCGCATCAAGGCGGCCTCGACGAAATCGTGCGAGAGGATTTCCCCTGCCAGCGGACCCTTGCCGGGCAACGGCGCCAGCGCGCAATGCTCCATGAACGGCTGGATGCGGATGATGGCGTTGTGGCCCCAGTAGTGCGATTCGCCGAGCTGCCAGTAATGCAGGCCAGCGGTAAACAGCGGCCCGTACACGCGCGTGGAAAACTGCTGCATGCGCGCATACATGGTCTCGCGGCCCACGGCCAGCGGCGCGGTCTGGATGATGCCAGCCCCCGGATTGCCTTCCATCAGCTTGACCAGCGTGGTCAGGCATTCGCCGCTCATCACGCTATCTGCGTCCAGTACCACCATGTAGCGATAGGCGCTGCCCCAGCGGCGGCAGAAGTCCGCCACGTTGCCGGTCTTGCGCTTGACGCGATGGCGGCGCCAGCGGTAGAAGATTCGGCCAAAGCCGTTGACCGCGCGGCAGGTTTCCATCCACGCATCGGTCTCGGCGGTACGCAGGTCCGGGTTGCCGCTGTCGGACAGCACGAAGAAATCGAAGCGCGCCAGCTCGCCGGTGCGTTCCATCGACTCATAGGTCGCGCGCAGCCCGGCAAATACCCGGGTCACGTCCTCGTTGCAGATCGGCATGATGACCGCCGTGCGCGCCTCCTCGGCAATGGGCCCATCCACCGCGGCCGAGCGCGAGATCAGATGGCGGTCGCCGCCTTTGGCCAGCACCAGGAAACCCATCATGGCAGTCCAGAACCCGGCCGACACCCACGAGAACAGGATGGCGAAGAGCGCCAGCACGGCGATCTCGAGCGGATCGGTGCCGTGATAAGGCAGCACCTTGGTCATGAAGTAAGTCGCCAGCACGGTCTGCCCGGCTACCAGGCCAAGCAGCACCCATCGGCGATGCTTGCCTGCCGGGTGCCATTTGCCCTCGGCATCGGGACCGTCATGCAGCGTGTCCCAGGTTTCCGGCATTGGCGGGCGGCCCAGCATGCGCCTGCCCAGGTTGCGCAGGAAGCCGGTGACGATGTGCGGAGGCCACGCCCGCGGCACCATGGACGCGCGTTTGGGCTCGGGGCCGGTGTCGATATGCACGGTGCCGTCCGCACGACGCTGCACCAGCGGCTCACCCGACGCCTGCGGCGCGCCATAGGCAAGATTGAGGCGGCGCCCCACCGAGCCGTAGGACGGCCCCGCCGGGGATGGCTCGCCGTCTTTGGCCGCGAGTGTGCGCTGCAGCAGATGGATAGCCGACTCCGTGTCGGCGGCGTCGCTGCCAGCGACGTTGTCAAGCAGCTCGCGTCGCTGGTCGGGCGAGACAGGAACGCGATCGAGATAGCGCTCGCATGCCGCCGCCGGCGCGGCGCGCCGCTTCAGCCTGGGGGTAAGATGTAGCTCCACGTCTCGGATAGGGTTGTATTGCCGTTGCGAAGATAGCCGCGCAATTCGACCGGTTTGTTCTCGTCCTTGCGGCGCACGACCATGGTCATGCGCCAGCCGCCGGTGGCCGCGTTGCGTTGCGTCGAAGTGTTCAGCAGCTCCCCGTTGCTGTCGGCCGAGATCACCGGATCGATCCGGGTATCGGCGGCCAGTTTCCTGAAGGCCGGGCCTTCAAAGTCCACCACCAGCGAAAAACTGGTGTCGTCCTGCTTGCGGCTGAGGCCCTGGCCACGCCGCGTTTGTGTCACCCACGACAGCGGCGGCTGTTTCTCGCCGTCCTTCTGCCACAGCAGGCGATATTCGAAATCAAAAGGTTGCTTGGGCTTGGGCGGGGTGTCAGGCACCCAGTACGCCACGATGTTGTCGTTGGTCTCGTCCGGGGTCGGGATCTGCACCAGCTCGACCCGGCCCGAGCCCCAGTTTCCCTTGGGCTCCACCCAGGCGCTCGGCCGACGCTCATACCAAGCGCCAATCTCCTGGTAACTGCTGAAATTACGATCCCGCTGCATCAGGCCAAAACCTTGCGGATTGGTCGCGGCAAACGAGGTCACCAGCAGGCGCTTGGGATTGCTCAGCGGGCGCCACAGCCACTCGCCCGTGCCGAGCTGCACCGAGAGGCCGTCGGAGTCATGCACCTCGGGCCGATAGTCCGGCACCGACGAAGGTTGGTTCTCACCAAAGAGATACATGCTGGTCAGCGGTGCCAGGCCAAGCTTGGTGACGTTCTCCCGCATGAACAAGCGCGACTTCACCTCCATGACCGTCTCCGTGCCTGGCCGGATCACGATCCGGTACGCCCCGCTCACGCGGCGCGAGTCCATCAGCGCATAGATGGTCAGTTGCTTGTCCGCCGGCGATGGCCGCTCGATCCAGTACTCCACGAAGCGCGGGAACTCTTCGCCGGAATTAAGCCCGGTATCCACGGCCAGGCCCCGCGCCGACAAGCCATACCACTGGTCCTTGCCCAACGCGCGGAAATAGCTGGCGCCCAGGAAGGAAACGACTTCGTCCTTGCCCTTGGTGCTGTTAAGCGGATAGAGCACGCGCAAGCCTGCGAAGCCGAGCGTCTTGAGCTTGCTGGCATCGATCTTGTGCGGCCCGTAGTTGAACGCGGACGGATCGAAGCGGATCTCGCGGACGCTCCCGCTCACCACTTCATTGATGCGCACCGGCTGGTCGAACACCATGCCTTCATGAAAGAAGGAGAGCTCGAACGGCAGCTTGGCATTGCGCCACTGATAACGCTCAGGCTTGTATTCGATCTCGCGGTAGCGCTCGTACGGCAGCTCGCGCAATTCGCGTGGCAGATTCTGCGCGGGTGCCTTGTAGGGACTTGCGGCCAACTGGCGCGCGCGCGCCGCCACGGTGTCGAAATCGAATGCGTGCGCCGCCACGGCACACAGCGCCAGCATGCCGCCGCACAACCACCTGCCGAGGCGAAGCGCGCCTGTGTTCGCAGGCGCCAATGCACGGCGCTGGATGGATTCGACGGTCGGCAAGGTAACGTTTTCGGACATGAATGCCAGTGACAGGCGTAGTTGGACGGTTGGGATCGATCAAGCACCGCAGCAAAAGGCGGGCCACCATGCGAGCGGGATGACGGAAGCAACGGCAGGATGCCGGCCAGCGCGAATCCGGGGGAATCGGTAGGGGATCTCGCTGCGCATCGTTTTTGACTGGGTGCTGACTTGGTGTCTGGATGTATCGGGACGTATCCGACTTGCTGCAATGCGCAATAAGACCTTAACAACTCGAGACTAAGAAGTCACGTTTCGATCACGCAACGTTTGCAACAATTTGAAACCCCAGCCATCCGGACGCCGCTTTCCGCGCGCCGCACAAGCCCAGGCATCACATTGGGCATACCGTCGAATCATCGCTTGGTGCCTCGCAGGGCACGTTCGGGGCACAGCCATTTCTTCAGCGATTTCCCCTACGGCGCCACCACGCACGAACAAGGCGGAACGCGAACATCGCCCCCCCCTGCCCTCAGACCGCTGCGCCATGCTTCCTGCATAGCGGCAGCCCCCGAATCTGCAACGCTAGAATACGGATCGCACGCCGTCAACGTGCGTGGCGAGCACCTGCGCAGCACTGGAACGGCGCATAGCGCACCTGCAAAATCGTGCACTGCACTGGAATCATGCGGATGGGGTCCGCCGCGCCCAAAAAAAAGAGAGGCCGTAGCCTCTCGATCGGGTTCCGCCTCGATGCCAGTCCCCCCGGATGGCGCATGGCGCCGCTGGACATCGGTACCCGGGAGCGCGGCGCCGCGCGCTTCACGCGCGACGCAGGGCTCACAGGCGGCGTGGCGAACTAGCTCGGCAGCAAGCGCACGCACCGGCGCGCTGCTGCCCGTCGCCTTTCACTAGCTGCGCTCAGGCGCCTTTATTCATCATCTTGTCGGCATCGGAAGGCGCATGGTTCTTTTTCTTCTTCTTTGCCGGCTTCTTCGTCGTCTTGCCGGAGCTTGACGCCGCTGGCTTGTCGCCGGCCGCGGGCGCGGCTGGCGCTGACGCCTGGGCATAAGCACCCGCACCAAACATGGCCAGCGTCAACATCACGATCCACTTCTTCATTTCAGCCTCCTGGTCAGCCGTAACGAGAAGCCTGCCTGCGGCCCTTGGTGGCGCTAGGCACCTGCGCTTCGTGACTACCAGAACGAGGCACGGAACGAATGGGTTGACCTGTCAGTTCGCCTATCGACACTGCAACGCAGCATCCAGCCTGGCCGCCCGCGCCGGCACAGGCATCAAGGACACACGCGGCTGAGCAGTTCGCCGGGAACAGTGCCTGCGCTGGCAGGCTGCGGCATTCCCGTGTGAGGGGCGTTGATGGTGTAAAGCGACTCGCCGCGCGCGTAACGCTTGGCGTAGAGCGTCTGCTCCACCACCGCATACATGGACGTGGCGCAATTGAACACCATGCGCTTGAGCGAGGAACGGATCGGCTCGCCGCTGGTGGTGCGGATCACCCCGGCCGGCGCGTTGCGCATGACGGCGACACCCACCTCGGGACCACGGCGGCGCACCGAAGTCTTGTCGAAGTAAGAGATCACCCCGTTGGCGCCCGTCAGGGGCAGCCAGCGCTGCGGGTCAGGCACCGAAGAATCGGGCGCGGCCGGCACGGTGCAGCCTTCGCGCGGCGTGGAACGGAAGGCAACACCCCCGCTGGGAGCCTGGCATTCAAATGAACCCGCCGTGGCGGCGGGGCGAACCGTGGCAACAGGCTCGGCATACGCGGCAAGACAGACGCTGCTGCCAACCAGCACGGCGGCAGCGTGGAAAAAGGCGCGCAAGGACATGGACGGACCCTCGTGTAGACCAAAAGACAACACGCATTGTCGCACACCATGCTGCGCAATCTGCTCAGCGCGTGCGCTGGCGCCAGTCCTGCCGGCCGTGCCGGGCTGCCAGGTAAGGATGAAAAATGGAAGGCTGATCGCGGTGTTCCGGCAAGGTGAAATCCGGGCCCGCGAACAAACCCGCGTCCCGGTCAAGGCCGCCGGCTACCGCGACAGCGCCTCGAGTGCATGGCGCGAAGCCTCATCGGCCGGAAAAAAACATTCAATGCGCATTTCCTGCAGCGTGACGTCCTGTGGAATGCCCAGCGTGGTCAGCGTCGAGAACAGCGAGGCGCGAAAACCATCGGCGGCCAGCGTCACAGGCAGCATTGGAGCCGGCGTGCGCTCGGCAGCGTCGTCGTCGAACAGCGCAGCGCCGGCCGGCCCGACCATATCGGGATGCCAGTGCGCGATGCGGCTGAAGATCTCCCGCGCGGTCTGGTCCTGCGCTTGCGTCTGCAACTCCTGCCACACACGCCGCAGCAGGTGGCGCCCGACCTGGCGCGCGTTGTCGATGACCGGCCACAATCCGTGCGGATCGAAGACGGTCAGCATCAGGTTGATGCGCCCGCCGCCCTCCTCCAGCCTGGACGGTGCGCGCCCACCCAGCAGCACGCCAATCATGTTGCGGTATGCCTGATTGGCGTCGAGCATGTTCCAGAACCGGTCCAGCACCACGGCGGGATAAGGCTCTTGCTTGGACAGGATCAACGCCACGGCCTGCTGCACCATCTGCAGCGCGGGTGCGCCCAGGCCGTGCTCGGTGTAAGCCGGCGCAAAGCCACCAGCAAGGAGCAGGCGGTTGCGCTGGCGCAGCGGCACGCCAAGGCGGTCCGCCAGCGACAGCACCATCTCGCGGCTGGGCCGGGCGCGGCCGGATTCAAGGAAACTGATATGCCGCTGCGACACCCCGGCGGCCAGCGACAGCGCAAGCTGGCTATAGCCGCGCCTGCCGCGCCAGTAACGCAGCAGGCCGGGGAAATCGAGAGCGGTTTCGGAACTGGGGGTCAGGGTATCCATGACGGCATTACAGCATGGCGAAGGCCGTCTGGCGATTACCTGCGAAGTCATGCTGGCACCGCCCCCAATGCCGCAACGCGACACCAGCCCTTGCTGAAATACGGTCGTCGACGGCGGTCCCGCCGCCCTACCCTAGGTTACCCGCCCGCGTGTTTCGCTCAGCGCAGCACCCAACCCGTATTTCCGGATCTTCTGGTACAGGGTGCTCTTCGCGATGCCGAGCCGCGAAGCTGTCCTGGTCAGGTTGCCGCCGCTGTATGCCAGGGCTTTGCGGATGGAATCCGATTCGGCCATCTCCAGTGAGCAAACCGGCTCGGGCACACTGCCGGCGATGTCCTTCGCCCGGCCCGCCCCGCCCGGCATGCCCACCGCGCTGATTTCGAGCGGCAGCTTGTCCAGGGTGATCACGCCGCCTTCGGCCATCAGCAAGGAGCCCTCGAGCGCATTGCGCAACTCGCGGACATTGCCCGGCCAGTCGTAGGCAAGCAGGCATCGGTAAGCCTCATCGTCGAACGAGGCCACCGGCACCCCATAGCGCTCGCATAGCCGGCCCAGCCAGTGCGTGACCAGGGCCGGGATGTCGTCCTTGCGCTCGCGCAAGGGAGGTATCGCGATATTGGTCACGGCGATGCGGTAGAACAGGTCCATGCGGAATTTCCCCGCGGCCACGTCGTCACGCAGGTTCCGGTGGGTGGCGGCGACCAGGCGAAAACTGACCTTGCGCGGCGTGTTCTCGCCCAGCCGGTAGATCTCTCCCTCTTCCAGCACACGCAGCAGGTGGGGCTGTATGTCGAGCGGCATTTCGCCAATCTCGTCGAGAAACAGCGTCCCCCGGTTAGCGGCCTCGATCTTGCCGGCCGCGCCCGATCGGCGCGCGCCGGTGAACGCCCCCTCGGCATAGCCAAAGAGCTCGCTCGCAAGCAGGTCCCGTGACAGCCCCCCGCAGTTGAGCGCCACGAACGGGCCGTCCGCGCAGGCGCTGGCCTGGTGAATTCCCTGCGCGAACAATTCCTTGCCGACGCCGGTTTCGCCCAGCAGCAGCACCGGCACCTTGGACGGCGCCAGGTGCTGCGCCTTCTCCACAGCCGAGCGCAAGGCCACGCCGTTGCCAACGATGCTGGAAAACGCCGGCGCCGCACCCAGCCGCGCGGCAGGCGCGCCGGCAGCACCCGATGCAGGACGATGCGGCGCGGCAGGGATCACAACCACGAATCCCAGCATGTCGCCGCTATCGCGGATCGCTTCGAAGCGGGTCAGCCGAAGCCATTCGGGGAGCGGCGCGGATCCGGCGCGCGCCACACGGGCGTCCAGGCCGGGAATGGAAAACGCGCTGTTCAAAATTGTGCTCACGCCCAGCCGCGCCAGCGCTGAAGGCGCCTGCGGATTGGCCTTGACCAGGCGCCCGCCTTCGTCAAGGACGAGCACCCCGTCGCTGCGCACCGACGCAAAATGGCTCATGCAGCGATCCAGCAGCCGCAGGCGGCGCTCCATGGCCAGCTTGGCCAGCCGGCTCTCGATCCGGCCCGCCAGCGATACGGTCAGCGCCAGGCTATGCCTGCTATAGGTCTGCGCCAAACCTGACACGTCGATCACACCCAGCACGCCGCCGTCCAGCGGATCACGGATGACGGTGGCTGAGCAGGTCCAGCGCTTGATACCGGCGCAAAAATGCTCGGCACCATGGATCTGCACGGGTTGTTGCAAGGCCAGCGCGGTACCGATGGCATTGGTCCCGCAGTTAAGCTCCGTCCAGTCGCAGCCCGGAATCAGGCCGACTTCACCGGCGGGCTCGACGATATGCATATCGCCCTCCTGCTGGAGGATCATCCCGTCAGGATCGGCCAGCAGCATGATGGTGCCCGTCTGCGAAAGAAACTCGCGGGTCTGCTGTATCAGTGGCAGGCTGGCGCTGACCAGGCGATCATTCTTCTCCCGCCGGACTCTCAGGCCGGCTTCGTCCAGCGGCGGTGGCGCGGCCCCGGCGCCAGGATCAACCTGGCCCACCAGGCACCGGCGCCAGGAATCGTCGACCACGCAGCGCAGTTCGCCAGCGCTCGCCTCACCGCCATCGATCAGGTGCTCCCAGGCGGACATGATGCTGGCGTCATGGTCGGGATGGGAAAACCAGTCCATCGGTGTACCGGCTTCTTGCATTCCGTGTCTCCTTGCGGGGGCCCGCCCGATGCGGGCTCGGATGGCCGGTTATCCGGCTCGATCTCTTGTCTTGCGTGCTTCGCGGGACTGGCGCCCGCTCTTTGCATCCTACTCCCGACGGTGCCGCCAATGCCAGCCGGGGCTTGCCTACCCGCAAGTTCCAGGCCACGCGCCATGTGCCCGCCGTACGGCCCGCCCGGCCGCGCGGGCGCCCGAGCGCCCGTCACCGACCGGCCGAAAACGAAACGGCCGTCCGAAAATCGAACGGCCGAAAGGCCACCGCCAAGAGGGATGCATGATCCATCCCCTGGCCCGGAAGTGCAGAAACGATTACCTCGATGTCGAGACCGGTATCAGTCCGCGCGTTCCGGCAGAGGCAGCTTCACCCAGTCCGTATAGAACGCTTCGATATCCGGCTCGAAGTCGTGGATCACCGGATACCACGGCGTGGGGGCTTCCACGTCGTGCATGGTTCCGCACTTGGGGCAGTAGTATTCGCGGTACACCTGCCATTGCGTGTCCGGCGCCATCAGGTGCGGATAGACCTCGGCCATGGCTTCATCCGTGTCGCGCACGTAGACGTTGGCATGGAGCTTCCAGTTCTCCCGGTAGTCGCAGAAGACATGGCCGCAATCGCATTGCGTGACCCACTTTTTGGTCTTGGACTGCTGCACGATAAACATGTGCGGGCTAAGCGGCAGCACGATGCGATCGGCCCAATCGAGCTTTTTCTGCAGCGCTTGCACGTATAGCTGAAAGCGCGCGGCATCCTTGGGCATCGATAGCATGCGCAGGGTGGTGTCCCAGTCGAGCTTGCCGTCGACCAGGTTCTTGACCTGTTCACTGGTGTAAGTGGACATCTTGAATCCTCTCTGGCGTATTGACTAATGTGTGCATTGGTTGGTGCCGGCCGGGCCTCACTCTTCGACCAGCACCACGGTGTTGACGTCGGGCATCTTGGACAGGTCCATGCGGTACTTCGAGCCATAGGTCGGCACGTCCAGCTCGTCCTCGGTCAAGGTCCACGAGTCCGGCAGGCCCCAGAACGTGCGAAACTGCTGCTCGAACTTGCTCGACAGGCCAAAGCTGGTGGCAAACATGTGCCGCACCTGGATCGAGGCATGCTTGACCAGAATCCGCTCGCGCTCGCCCTTCATCCATTCCTGGACAGGCTGCGAGCGAGCCAGGCGCTGGTTGCGGATCTCGATACGCAGCAACGCGGTCTGCTTGGCATCCACCTTCCATATCCCATTGCCGTCCTTGGTTGCGACCGCGCCATATACCTTCTGCGCATATTCCGGCAGCAGCAAGGCGTTGTTCAGGTCCCGCTCGATGGCCTCGACCTCGCGGTCGAGCGGGTCGCCAAAGCCCGGGCCGCCACGCAGGTAGTTCAGGTACAGGTCGTAGTTGTCGTAGCAGTCCTCGGTCGTCATGCACTGCTGGTCGCGCTTGACGACCGCGCCGGCGTTGAGGTGGTTCTCGTAGTCCGGCAGGTCCGGATTGGCATCGCCACCAAGGGGCAGGCTGTCGCCGGCGGCGATGCGCTCCTTCAGGCCGGTCTTGTGGGCTTCGAAGCGGTAGCCGGTGGCGGCCGGATAGCCGCCCATCAGGCCCCAGTCGCTGTTCATGTAGCCGTTGCCCATGAAGAACATGGTCCAGTCCTGCGCTTTCCACACCATGCGCAGCGTCTCGAAGCCGCAGCCGCCCCGGTATTTGCCATAGCCGCCGGAATTGGCCTTGGCGTTGCGCCCCAGGTAAAGCAGGGGCTCGGCCATTTCCCATATCTCGATATCGCCCATATCGCCTTCCGGGTTCCAGATCGCCGCGGCATGGTTGAGACCGTCCTTGATGGCGCTGGCGCCGGTGCCGCACGACGAAGCCTCGAAGCTGTTGACCGCGTGGATCTCGCCCTCCTGGTTGATGCCGCCGCCCTGCAGCCAGTTGGAGGTGTTGGCGTTGCCGGCATTGACCTCTTCCAGGTAGCCGCGGCTGAAATAGGCCTGCGACAAGCCGCGCCACATCGCGCTCCAGCCCGAGACCAGGAAGTGCCAGGCATAGGCATGGCCAGTGCGGCGATCGTCCGGATTCATCCAGGTGCCCTTGGGCAGATGGAATTCCGTGCCGAAGTAGGCGCCATCGTTAATGCGTTGCGTGGGCACCAGCGTTTGCGTCATCATCACCCAGATACCGCTGGTAAAGGCCACGTGGTGCGCGTTGTAGGAATGCCAGCCCCAGCGGCTCGCGCCCTCGAAATCCAGGCGCCACGAACCATCCTTGCGGATTTCCATTTCCACCGGCGAATGCATGATCGAATCGAGCTTGGCGAAGGCCGACGAGGTCTGCACATCCGGGTGGTTGTACGGCACGTCGACAAACGCCACCTTGCGGTACTTGCCCGGCAGCGTCATCGCCTTGATGCGCGTCTGCAGGCCGCGGCGCCCTTCCTCGATCACCTCGTAGGAGAACTCTTCGTAGGCTTGCAGTCCTTCGTCCTCGATCACTTCCTCGATCAGGTCGCGGATCATGTGGCAGCCTGCGATGCGGGTTCGCTCGTCGAGAATCCAGTACTTCGGCGTGCGTACCGAACGCTGGCTTTCATGCAGCCAGTCGCGCAGCGGGGTGTCGTTCACCCCGGTCTTGCGACAGGTGATCATGTAGCCGTCGCCAAAGCGCTGCACCTGCCCGGTGGACATCGATCCGGGCGTCACCGCGCCGGTGTCGATCACGTGGGTCACGCCGCCCACCCAGCCCACCAGCTTGCCATGCGCGAAAATCGGCACGATGGTGGCGATATCGCAGGGATGGACGTTGCCGATCGCGCAATCATTGTTGGTGAACATGTCGCCGGGGTGGATGCCGGGATTGGTCTCCCAGTCGTTCTCGATCATGTACTTGATCGCGGCTCCCATCGTGCCGACGTGGATGATGATCCCGGTCGAGGTCAGCACGCAATCGCCGGCGGCGTTGTAGAGCGTGAAGCACAGTTCGCCCTCCTGTTCGACGATCGGGCTGGCGGCGATTTTCTTGGCGGTTTCACGCGCGTGCACCAGGCCGCCGCGCAGCTTGGAGAAGAGCTTTTCATAGCGGATCGGGTCCCGCTCGCGAAATGCAAGGCGCGTGAGCCCGTTGTAATGGCCTGTCTCGGCGGTGCGTTCGAGGATGGCGTCGCGGAACTGCTTGAGTGTCTCGCCGGTCTTGAGCAGGTCGGCGAGTCCGACTTCCTTGCTGGACATCATGTTCATGGCGTGTCTCCTTACTTCACTTCTTTAAGGTGGAAGAGGTGATGCTTGTCGAGCGTGGTGGCAAAGCCCTCGGGCACGACGAAGGTGGTGGCATCCGACTCGATGATGGCCGGCCCGGTGATGGTGTTGCCAGGCAGCAGCGCTTCCATCTTCCACAGCACCGCGTCGTGCCACCGCTTCTGGCGATACAGCGGACGCGTTCCCAGCCGTGCTTGCGCGGGGGGCTTCGGCCCGCCTTCCGGGTCTTCCGGCAGCACCGGCTTCTGGGTAATCACCATGCCGCGCATGATGGCGCCAGTGACGGAGAAACCCAGCTCTGGCGAACGCGCCGAACTGGCGTACACGCGGCCGTAGGTTTCCTCGAAGGCATCGACGATCTGGTCCCAATCGCCCGCCACGGCGGCATTGACGATCGGGGAGCTGATTTCCAGGTCGTTAAGCTGGCCCATGTATTGCATGCGGTAGCCGGGCCGCAGGATCACGTCTTCGGCCTTGAAGCCGTTGATCTTGAACTCCTCGATCACCTTGGCGGCCAGGTCCGACCACGCCCGCTGGATGGTCTGGGCCGCCCCGGCCTTGTCCTCCTGCGCAGCGTCCTGCGGCAGCGCCAGGTCGACGCTCTTGTCATAGCGGTACTCGAAGTCCGCGCAAGCACAGCCAAACGCCGAGAAGCCCGCCGCCCAAGCCGGCACGATCACATCCTTGAAGCCCAGCCCTTCGGTGTAGCCATAGGTATGGACAGGCCCGGCACCGCCGTAGGAGAAGCAGACGAACTCGGTCGGGTTATAGCCCTTGGCGCTCACGTTGGAACGCAAGTACTCGCGCAATTGCAGGTCGAGCAGTTCGATCACGCCGGCCGCGGCATCCTCTACCGACAAACCCAGCGGATCGGCGATCTGCGCCTTGATATGCTGGCGCGCCCGCTCCACATCCAGCCGGATCGCGCCGCCAAGGAAGTTGTCAGGATTGAGGTAGCCCAACACCACATGGCAATCCGAGACCGACACCGTGTCCAGCCCGCTTTCCGGCCAGCACGTACCGACCCGATAGCCCGCGCTGTCCGGGCCGAGCTTGATGGCGCCGCTATAGGGATCAAGCCGCACGAAGCTGCCGGCGCCAGCGCCCACCGAGTCCATCGTCACCAGCGGCAGGGACAGTACCAGACGCGCCATGTCGGGATCGGCGGCGATGGCGAAGTTGCCCTTGGTGATGAGCGCCATGTCGAACGAGGTGCCGCCGATGTCGGAACAGGCGATATTGTCGTAGCCCAGCGTCTCGCCCAGCAGCTTGGAGCCGATCACGCCGCCGATCGGTCCGGAGACGATGGTGCGCGCCAGTTCCTTGGCCTTCCAACTGATGGTGCCGCCGTGGGTGGCCATCACCCGCAGGTCGAACCTGGCACCGTGCTTCCTGAAGCGGTCGCTGACCTTTTTCAGCGTCTGCCGCGAGGGCTCGGCCGCGTATGCCTCCAGCACCGTGGTGTTCATCCGGTGGCTTTCCTTGCGCTGCGGGTAATAGTCCACCGAGGCGAACACCGGGATCTCGGCGCCGAGCTTTTTGAGCTCGTCACGCGTGATGTCTCGCGCCTGCTGCTCGCTGGTGCCGTTCTTGTGCGATTGCAGGAAGCAGATCACCACAGCCTTGGACCCGGCCGCCACCAATTCGCGTGTCGCCTGACGCACTTCATTTTCGCGCAGCGGGATCACGATTTCTCCCTGCACGTCGGTGCGTTCGGTCACGCCGCGGGTACGCGACAGGGGCACCAGCGGTTCGTCGTAGCGGTGCGTATTGAGATGGATGCGCTCCTCCAGCGCGTAGCCCAGGTAGCTCTGGATGGCCCTGCCCATCGAATGGACGTGCTCGAAGCCTTTGTTGACCATCAGGCCCACGTCCAGCCCCTTGCGCTGCACGACGCGGTTGAGCATCGCGGTGCCCGAGTACACGCAGGTCAGCAGTTCGGGGTATACGTCATCGACCCCGCGCTGCCAGTGCGCAAGCGCGTCCTCCGAGGAGTTGAAGATGGCCAGGGATTCGTCTTCCGGGTTGCTTTGCGCCTTGCCGACGACGAATCGCCCGTCGCCGCGCACAAAGAAGGTGTCGGTCATCGTGCCGCCGGCGTCGATGCCCATCACCTGGACTTGTGATTGCACTTCCATACTTGTCTCCTTGCTTTGTCAGCGTTCACGGCGGCTGCCAGGCAGCGCCGTTGCCAAACTCACCGCATCGCACGGTGGTCCGGTGTCAGTAACGCAACGCCTGTGCCAACTGTTGGAGAAAAGTATTTTTTGTTTTATATCAATGAGATAGCGAACAGCCTCGCGCAAAGGCCGGAGCGGGAAGCGACTTGTACCGTCTCGAACGCCGTGTTTTCAAACGGGGGCACCGTTCGGTTTTCATGCTGTGCCCAGGTGACGGCCCGGTCAGCACAAAGTGCCGCAAGGGGGAATGGGCACGGCAATCCAGGCAAGCCCGCAGCGGCCCTGACACACAGCAATGTTATGCTTTGGGCCTCGATAACTCCTGCGCGCACAGGGCGCGCACCCTGATGGAAATTGCCATATTGCTGGTGCTGATCCTGATCAACGGCCTGTTCGCAATGTCCGAAATCGCCTTGATGACAGCCCGCAAGGCCCGCCTGCAGCGGCGCATCGAAGAAGGCGACCGTGGCGCGATCGAAGCGATCAAGCTGGGCGAGGATCCCACCCGATTTCTGTCTACCGTCCAGATCGGCATCACCTCCATTGGCGTGCTGAACGGCGTCGTTGGCGAATCCACCCTGGCGCAGCCGCTAGGCGTCTGGCTGCAGGGCTTTGGCATGCAGGCCTCGACCGCCGGCTGGGTGGCGACCACCATTGTGGTGGCCGGCCTGACCTATTTCTCCATTGTGCTGGGTGAGCTGGTACCCAAGCGCCTTGGCCAGATGGCCCCCGAAACCATCGCGCGCCTGGTCTCGCGCCCGATTTCCTTCCTGGCGCTGGCCTCCACCCCGTTCGTCAAGCTGCTATCGAGCTCAACCCGGCTGGTGCTGCGCATGCTTGGCGTGAAAAGCGGCCGCGGCCCAGCGGTGACCGAAGAAGAGATCCATGCCCTCCTGGTGGAGGGCTCGGAAGCCGGCGTCATCGAGCAGCACGAGCACACCATGGTGCGTAATGTGTTCCGCCTGGATGACCGACAACTCACCTCGCTGATGGTGCCGCGCGGCGATGTGGTCTGCCTGGACGTGGAAGTCCCGCTGGAAGAAAACCTGCGCCGCATCGAGGAGTCCGATCACTCGCGCTTCCCGGTGGTGCGCGGCGGCATGCACGACATGCTGGGCGTGGTGAGCGCCCGCCAGTTGCTGGCGCGCCGCCTGCGCGGCGAGCCGACCGACCTCGCCACCGTGGCGCAGCCTCCGGTGTTCGTGCCGGAGAGCGTGACCGGCATGGAACTGCTGGAGAATTTCCGCATTTCCGGCGGCCAGATCGCCTTTGTCATCGACGAATACGGCGAGGTGCTAGGCCTGGTGACGCTGCAGGACCTGATCGAGGCCATCACCGGCGAATTCAAGCAGGATGGCGTAGGCGAGGAATGGGCCGTGCAACGCGAGGACGGTTCCTGGCTGCTCGATGGCCTCATTCCCATCCCCGAACTGAAAGACCGCATTGGCCTGCGCCAGGTGCCGGAAGAGGACAAGGAGCGTTACCACACGCTGTCCGGCATGTTGCTGCTGTTGTTGGGCCGCCTTCCGCAGACCACCGACACCGTGCGCTGGGGCGACTGGAAGTTCGAGATCGTGGACATGGACGGCAAGCGCATCGACAAGGTACTGGCGTCGCGCGTGCTGCCCGACGACGGCGCCGATGCCGAGACCACCGGCTGACCTCATACCCGCCTGCCGCCGAAACCTGGGCTTCGTCAAGCCCCGGCGAATCCGCACTATCCCTGTGCCCGCCACGCTTCGAGCGGCGCCTGCTCTACCGTATGATCGTCACTATGCCGTGCCATCCCTGACGCCGGCTTGAGGGCCAGATCCCCGAGCCGGCGCGCCGATGGCGCGGCGGTTGCCGCGGCCAGAGCTCTGGCAGGCCGCGCTCATGCCACCGTGCGGCGAAATCATGCTGCCCACAGGGACCCCCAATGCATCCAGACGCAGACGATGCCGTCCGCTCGCCGGAGGTGGACCCTCATGAAAAATGCGACTTCGTGGCTGCCTTGATGGCACGGCGGCAGATGCCGCTGGCCACGCAACCGCGCTTCGCGGTGCTGGTGATCCATCTCGATCGCTTTACCTACGCTAGCGAAACACTTGGTGCAGCGCTATCGACGCGGCTACGCGCGCAAGCGGCGGCGCGCGTAGCCGCGCTGGCCCAGACGGCCGAAGTGAACTGGCTGGGCCAGGCTGATATCGGCGCGGTTGTGCCGCTGTCCCCGCAGCTACTGCCAGCGGCCGATCCCTTGGAAGCGGCGATGCGCCTGGCGCGCGCCGTGGCCGCCGGCCTGGCGCGGCCGTTCGTGCACGACGGGTTCGAGCTGTTCCTGTCCAGCAGCATTGGCGTGGCGCTGGACGAACCCGACAAGCCAGCGGAGCGCAGCCTCCATGAGGCCTATGACGCGATGCTGCGCGTACGCAAACGCGGCGGCGACGGCGTCGCCGGCGGCATTGCCACCCCTGCATCACTTTCCACGCCGCTCCTGGCCGCCCTGCCTTTTGCCTTGGCGCGCGGGCAGATCGCGCTGAACCTGCAGGCAAGGGCATCGCTGGCCACGGGTTGCGTGACTGGCTACACGGCCCGTCTGCGCTGGCAGAGCCCTGAGTTGGGGCGTGTCGCGCCGCAAGACTTCCTGCCCGCGCTGGAGTCTCTTGGCATGATGGGCGAGGTGGCACGCTGGCTGATTGAAAACGCCTTGCCCCTGCTGGATTGCCCGGGCGTCGCCGATCCGGTGGAACTGTCGTTGCTGGTTTCCAGCGCCCAGTTGCACGGCACCGCGCTGATCGACACCTTGCCGCGCGCCCTGGCGGCGCGCAAGCTCGACCCGGCAAGGATCTGCCTCGAGATTCCCGGCGAGGCATTGCTGGCCGACGACCACGCTGCCGCGGCCAAGCTCGCCACGTTGCGCGGCGCGGGCCTGCGGTTTGCCTTGAGCGACTTTGCCGACGCGCCAGGCGGCACGTCAACGCTGGAGCGCCTGCAACCCGATTTACTGACGTTCGACGCGCGCTGCATCGGCAGCAGCGAGCAGCCAGGGCAGGCAGGCACCGCCGCCCGGCTGCAAGCCGCCTGCGAGCAGGCGCTGCGCCTTGGCCTGCCAGTCTGTGCCAAAGGCATCGAAACACGGCACCAATTGGCCGAAGTGCGACGTTGGGGCTGTTGCGCCATACAGGGATACCTGCTGGCACAGCCCTTCCCGGCTCACTGGCTGGCGCAGACACATGCTGCAATCTGCGCACGCGCGCGTGAATTGCCGACCTAGGGCGCAGCGTATGCCCGCGCCGCGCTACAGTCCTGGCACGATCGGTTACAAAAGGGCACGCATCGTGCTTCAATAGAGCACCGCGACAACGGTAAAATTACGGCGAATTCAATGACCGAAAGGAGTCTGGCGTGAAAAAAGGATGGATCTTCTGCGTTCTGTTTGCCACCCTGCTGGCTGGCTGCAACACCATGGCCGGCCTGGGCCAGGATATACAGAAGGGTGGCCAAAAGCTTGAAGGCGCAGCCGATCGCAGCAAGTAAGATGCGCTGACGGCACCGGAGCGCCAGGCATGGCGCTCCGCGGCCGTCACAACAACTGCTCAGGCGTGAACAGCGCGAGTACGTCGATCCACAAGCGCGTCTGCCAGCTTGTATCCGGCTCGGTATCGGACACCACCGCCTTATCCCCCTTGCCATCCACCCACTGCACCGCGCCCTGATCGGACAAGCGCAGCAGGTAGCTGTTGTCATCGATCGCCCCGGCGAACAATTGCGCGACTTGCTGCGCCAGCTTGGCGCTATGGATGATCAGACCCGTCTCCGTGTTCTGGCTGGCCGAGCGTGGATCGAAGTTCATCGATCCCACGAACAGGTTGGTCCGGTCGGCGACGGCTGCCTTCACATGCAGGCTAGCCTGCGAAGACGTGTAATCCCCGACGATTTGCCGCGGCCGGCCGGGGCGCGACTTGAGCTCATGCAGTTCCACCCCCGCGCGCAGCAGGTCGGGCCGATAGCGCCGGTAGCCCACATGGACGATGGGCGCATCGGTGGCGGCCAGTGAGTTGGTCAATACCCGCACCTTGACACCCCGCCTGACCAGATCTGCCATCCACGCGACGCCGCGGTCGCCCGGGATGAAATAGGGGGAGATCAGGATGACCTCCTGGCTCGCCCCGCTCAACATGCGGCCCAACTCCTCGCTCATGGTCTCGCCGGTGGCCGGCGCCTGGTCCGGCGCGGCTTTGCTCGGCGCGTCGACCATCACGCTTGCCGAAGCCCATTCGAGAGCCAGCTTGCCGCCGGCCGTGAGCTGGCGGCCCAGGAAGCTCGCCCGTGCATCGATCTTGCCGGCAGGCGTCATGCCCACTGCGTCGCTGCGCTTGCTATCCGTCTGCGTGTCAACGGCAGCCTGCCCGGGCCGCGCCGCGCTAGCGCCGGAGGCCGCATCCGCCGGGGTTGCCAGGACTTCTACCGGCACGGCCAGCGGGTTGTTCCAGTATCGGTCGAATGCGGCAGACAGCCGGCGTACCGCGGGGCCGGCAGCGATCACGTCAAGGTCGACGAAATTTGTGTCGGGAGCGCGCAGGAAATAGGCGTTGCCGATATTGCGCCCCCCCGTCATGGCCAGCGCGTTGTCGGCGATAAAGGCCTTGTTGTGCATGCGGCGGTTGAGCCGGCGGACATCGGTGGCGGACGAGAGCATCCGCGTCAGCTTGGAGAATCGCCCCGCAGGAAACGGGTTGAACATGCGTACTTCGATATTGGGATGGCCCGCGAAGCGCAGGAAGGCGCGATCCTTGCCGTCGCTATGCAGGTCGTCCACCAGCACGCGCACGCGCACGCCCCGCCCGGCCGCCGCGCGCACGTGCCGCAGGATCTCGCGGGACGATTCGTCGGCCTCGATGACGTAGTACTGGAGATCCAGGGTGCGTGTGGCATGGTCGGCCAGCGAAATCAGCGCGCCGTAGGCGTCTTCGCCAGAAGCGATCACATGAAAGCCGGACAGCGCCGGATCGGGCGAGCTCTGCGCAACCAGCCGCCCGAGGGCGGTGGTCGCCGGATCTGCCAGCGCTACGCTCTGCTCGCGCGGCGCTTCCTTGGGCAGGCTCGCGCACCCCCCGGCAAACAGGACACACGCGCAAAGCAACACGCGGCCAATCCGCTGGGCCAGCATTGCGCCGCGGCGCCGGGAAGCTGCCATGCCACCGGGGGCCGGACCCGCCAGTTGCACAGCCATGCTGCCTCCAGCAGTCGGGATATGCCAAGCTTATAACCTGGCGCGGCGGCCCGCTATCCGCCTTTGTCCGACGCCAGGGGCTTCAGGCGGACTTGCGCAGCGCAGCAGCCTCCTGCGCCAGTGTGCGCACCCGCGCCCAGTCGCCCTTTGCCACCGCATCCTTGGGCACCACCCAGGATCCGCCAACGCAAACCACATTGGGCAGCGCGAGATAGGTTGGCGCGCGGGCAAGGTCGATGCCGCCCGTCGGGCAGAAGCGCAGTTGCGCGAACGGCCCGTAAAGCGACTTGAGCATCGGCACGCCGCCCGACGCTTCCGCAGGAAAGAACTTCAGGAACTTGAAACCGGCTTCCATCGCGGCCATCGCCTCGCTGGCGGTGGCTACGCCGGGCAACAGCGCCACGCCCGCACCCTGCGCGGCCACGGCCAGCGCGGGCGTGAGCCCGGGGGAAACCGCGAATTGCGCGCCGGCGTCGCTCACAGCCTTCAGGTCGGCCGCCGTCAACACCGTGCCCGCGCCTACGCAGGCTTGCGGGAAAGCTGCCGCCACCGCCTTGATGGCGTCCAGCGCCACCGGCGTGCGCAGCGTGATCTCCAGCACCGGCAGGCCGCCGCCGATCAAGGCTTCGGACACATGCAGGGCTTCGTCCACGGAGGAGAATTCGAGCACCGGGATCACCGGCACGTTAACGAGGCGTTCGATCAGCGAGGGAGATTGGCTTTGCATGGCAGTGGATCTTCTGTGAGGTCGGACGATTGGGCTTGGGGCTTGAGGGCTTGAGAATCAGGCGATCACGGAAACCGACTGCGCCATTCGCGCCAGCACGGTTTCGATGGACGGGATCGGCGCCACTGCGCCGTAACCGGTGGTGGACAGCGCGGCCGCCACATTGGCGTAGCGCGCGGCGTCGAACGGATCGTCGCCCGCGGCAAGGCGCGCGACAAAGCTGCCACCGAAGCAATCGCCGGCCCCGGTAGCATCCACCGGGCGCACCGTGTACGGCGGCACCAGCGTGCGCGCCTCGGGCGTGGCCACGTACGCGCCCTCCTCACCCAGCTTCAGCGCGACCAGCCCGATGCCGCAGCCCAGCAGGTAGTCGACGATGGCGTCGCGGTCATCGAGGCCCGTCAGCACGGTGATGTCGTCCCAGCTCGGCAGGCACACATCGGTCAGCGCAAAGGCCTCGCGCATGATGCCGCGCGCGCGCGCCAGGGTCCACAGGCGCAGGCGCAGGTTGGTGTCGAGCGTGACCTGGCATCCGGCCTTGCGCGCATGTTCCATTGCCGCCAGGCCGGCATCGCACGCGCTGGTGCTGATGGCCAGGCTGATGCCGGACACATGCAGGTAGCGCGCTTCGGCAATGGCGTGGTGCGGCAGGTTCTCGTGGCTGTAGTGGCTGGCCGCCGAGCCGCTGCGCAGGTAGTCGAAACGGTGCCCGTGCGCGTCGTGGGTGACGAAGTACACACCGGTGGGCGCGCCCGCGTCGATGCGCACGTGGCGGGTATCCACCCGCTCCTGCGTCCACAGCGCCAGCAGCCGCTCGCCGAAGGTGTCCTCGCCCACCGCGCTGATATAGCCGGCGCGGGCGCCCTGGCGCGCCGCGGCGATACAGAAATTGGAAGTGTCGCCGCCAAAGCCCTGCAGGTAGCGGGAGGGATCGTCGGGCTGCTGGTTGAACTCAACCAGCGCTTCGCCGAAGGCGAGAATGTCGATGCTCATGGTGCAAGCGTCCCCTGTTATAGCTGTCGTTGCTGTCGTTGCTGTCGTTGCTGCTATCGCGGTTCTTGCTGCTGCGAGCGGCCGTTCAGAAGAACGTCTGCACGAGATCGATCACGCGCAGGTCGCCGTCGAGCACGGGAATGTGGCGCCACTTGTCGAAGGTAAGACAGGGATGGGAAATGTCGAAGGCCACCATGTCTCCGACCTGGACATCGTCGCCGGGGCGGATCGCCAGATAAGCGTGCTGGTCCATCATGCCTGTCACCTCCCAATGCGCGGGCACCGCCACCGGCACGCTCGCGCCGGGCCGGTAGACCTGCGCCGGGATCGGCATGCCCGCATCGAAGGCGGCATCGCGCTTGCCCATGCCAATGATGGCGCGCTCCGGCTCGGGAATCGACTGCACATAGGCCCACAACTGCAAGGCCGGCAACAGGCCCTCGCGCATCTTCTGCGCGACCGGGTTGCTGGCCAGAATGCGCTTTTGCGCGGCGCGGTAGATGCCCACGTCGTGCGTGAGGTAGCAGCCCGGGCGCAGCACGATGTCGATCGGCGCGCCGATGTCGGTGCGGGCGAACTCCTCCGCCACCACGTCGTACCAGGCCGAGCCCGCGCCGGACATCACCACCGGGCTGCGGCCGAAGCGGCCGGCCGCGAACAGCTCGCGCGTCACCGCCACGGTGCGCCGCAGGAAGTCGCGGATATCGGCCTCTTCCTGGAGCACGCCCTCGTAGATTTCCACGCCGGCCAGCGACAGCACGCCTGGCCAGCGCGCCAGCGCCGCCAGCACCGCTGCTTGCTGCTGCGCACCGCGCACGCCGGTGCGCCCGCCTGGCACGCCCAGTTCCAGCAGCACCTGCAGCTTTTGGCCGCGTGCGCTGAAGTACCTGCCCAGCTGGTCCACCAGCGCCGCCGAATCCACCAGCGTAAAGAACTCGAAATCCGGATCGCGCAGCAGGTCGGCCACGATTTCCATATTGCGCCGGCCCACCAGCTGGTTGGCCATCAAGACGCGCCGCACGCCGTGCGCGTACGCGGCGGCAGTCTGGTGCGCGGTGGCCAGCGTGATGCCCCAGGCGCCGGCGGCCAGCTGGCGCGCGAACAGCTTGGGCGCCATGGTGGTCTTGCCATGCGGAGCCAACTGCACACCGTACTCACCCATGAAGCGGCGCATCCATTCCAGGTTGTGCGCAAGGCGCTCTTCATACAGCACGGCGGCTGGCAGGCTGAGGTCTTCCGCCAGCAATTGCCAGCCCACCTGGCCGGCTGCGTCGGGTGCCAGCGGGGCGTCGAGCTTGCCCAGCGCCTTGTTGAGCGGATCGATCGTGCCGGCTTGGTACTTTATTTCAAGCATGCTGTCATCATCCTGAAAAATTCCGATTGACGTAATGATAGCCTTGAAATTACGATATTTCACCTTTGTTATAAAGTAACATTCAAAGCTGGCTCCGAGGCGACATCGCGCCTCGGGGACGGCTCCCCCACCATCGACCCGCCAACCATGTCCGCGCCCTTCGACATCCTGACCCGCATCGCCGAGCGTGGCCCCACGCTGCGCCTGGCCGAGCAGAAGGTCGCCCAGGTGATCCTGCAGGACCTGGCGGGCGCCGCCGCCACCAGCATCAACGAGCTGGCGCGGCAGGCCGGGGTGAGCGAAGCCAGCGTGACCCGTTTCGCCAAGGCCATCGGCTGCCGCGACGTGCGCGACCTCAAGCTGCGCCTGGCGCAAGCCACGGCCGTGGGGCAGCGCTTCCTGCAGGCGGAAGTCGCCCGCGCGGCGGAGCCGTCCCCTGCCACGCTGGCCGACAGCATTCATGCGGATATCCTGGACTCTCTTGAGGTCAATCGCAAGCTGATCGATCCCGACCATATGGAGCGTGCGGCGCGCCTGTTGCTGCAGGCGCGCATGGTCTACGCTTTTGGCATGGGTGGCGGCTCGTCCTTCATGGCCGACGAAGCGCGTTACCGGCTGGCCCGCCTGGGCCGTCCCGTGGCCAGCTACCAGGACGCGCTGCTGCAGAAGATGGTGGCAGCCACCTTGCACAAGGACGATGTCGTGCTTGCGTTCTCCGCCACGGGCAACGTGCCCGAGATGCTGGCCAGTTGCGATATCGCCCGCGAATACGGCGCGAAACTGGTGGCCGTGACCGCGCTGGGCTCACCGCTGGCGGCGCGCGCGGACGTGCTGCTGCCGGTGCGCACGCTGGAAACGGATTTCATTTTCAAGCCCTCGGCCTCGCGCTACGCGATGCTGTTGGTCATGGACGTGCTGGCCACCCAGCTCGCCCTGCTGCAGCAAGACCAGAGCCAGGACAACCTGCGCCGGCTCAAGTACGTGCTCGACGCGCACCGCGGCACTGGCGCCACCGATAGCCGCCAGCCGCTCGGAGACTGACCATGCCTGAACTGTTCGATACCCTCATCCGCGGCGTCACCCTGCTCGACGGCTCCGGCGCCGAGGCGCGCGCGGCCGACGTGGCGCTGCGCGCCGGGCGCATCGCGCGCATCGCCATGCTGGAGGATGGCGCCGATGCCATCGACCCCGGCAGTGCCGCGCATGTGGTGCAAGGCGCGGGCCTGGTGCTGGCGCCGGGCTTCATCGACGTGCACACGCACGACGACACCAACGTGGTTCGCCAGCCCGAGATGACCCCCAAGCTATCGCAAGGCGTCACCACGGTGATCGTCGGCAACTGCGGCATCAGCGCGGCGCCTGTCACGCTGCGCGGCGAGCCCCCCGACCCAATGAACCTGCTGGGCACCAGCGATGCCTTTTGCTACCCGGACTTCGCCGCCTATGCTGCGGCCGTGCAGGCAGCCCGGCCCGCCGTGAACGTGGCCGCGCTGGTCGGCCATACGGCGCTGCGCAGCAACCACATGGACCGGCTGGACCGCACCGCCACCCCGGCCGAGATCGCAGCGATGCGCGCACAGTTGCAAGAAGCGCTCGACCATGGCGCCATTGGCCTGTCCACCGGCCTGGCCTATGCCAACGCCTTTGCCGCCACCACGGACGAAGTGCTGGCGCTGGCCGAGCCGCTGGCGCACGCGGGCGCGCTCTATGCCACTCACCTGCGCAGCGAGTTCGCCGACATCCTGGAGGCGATGGATGAGGCCTTCCGCATCGGGCGCCATGCGCGCGTGCCGGTGGTGATCTCGCATATGAAGTGTGCTGGCCTGGAGAACTGGGGGCGCAGCGGGGAAGTGCTGGATGCGCTGGAGCGCGCGCAACGCTGGCAGCCGGTGGGCTGCGATTGCTATCCCTACACCGCCAGCTCGTCCACGCTCGACCTCAAGCAGGTCACCAGCGATTTCGACATCATGGTGACGTGGTCCGAGCCGCACCCCGACATGGGCGGGCGCTTGCTGGCCGATATCGCCGCCGAGTGGGACCTTGGGCTCGAAGACGCCGCGCGCCGGCTGCAGCCCGCCGGCGCGGTCTATCACTGCATGGAAGACGCGGACGTGGACCGCATCCTGAGCCATCCCGCCACGGTGGTGGGATCCGATGGCCTGCCCAACGATCCGCTCCCGCACCCGCGCCTGTGGGGCGCCTTTCCGCGCGTGCTCGGCCACTACGCCCGTGACCGCGAACTGTTCCCGCTGACGGTCGCGATCAACAAGATGACGGGGCTGTCGGCCGAGCGCTTCGGCCTGGCCGGGCGCGGCCTGGTGCGCGAAGGCTATTGGGCCGACCTGGTCCTGTTCGACGCCGCCACCATCCGCGACGCGGCGAGCTTCACCGATCCCATGCAGCCCGCCGAGGGCATCGCTTGCGTGTGGGTCAACGGCGAGCTGTCGTGGCAACAGCGCAAGCCTACCGGCGCGCGGGCCGGCCGCTTCCTCGCGCGCACAAAGCCTGCCGGGGCCAGCGCGGCGCCGGCACAGTAACCATCTAATCCCCCATTTGCAATCTGCTTCAGGAGTCCCCATGGATATCAAACGATTTGGCGTCGAAGGCGGCGCCGGCACCGGCGGCCAGCACATGCCGTTTTCCCGTGCCGTGCAAGCCGACGGCTGGCTCTACGTGTCCGGCCAGGTGCCGATGGTGGCCGGCGAGGTGATCGACGGCGGCATCGTTGCGCAGACCCACCAGGCCATCAAGAACGTGCTGGCCATCCTGGCCGAAGCCGGCTATGGCACCGAGCACATCGTGCGCTGCGGCGTGTGGCTGGACGACGCGCGCGACTTCGCGTCGTTCAACAAGATCTTCAAGGAGTACTTCGGCGCCAACCCGCCCGCGCGTGCCTGCGTGCAGTCGAGCATGGTGGTGGACTGCAAGGTCGAAGTGGATTGCATCGCCTACAAGAAGCCGGCGGCCTGATCCCGGGCCAGCCAGCCACGAAAACCTGAACCGGCCGCCGCCAGCGCGGCCCTTTTCATAGCGGACGCGAGGGAGCCCCGCCGGAGTCCCGGTGGACCTCGCACAAAGGAGACGACATGGGCGCCGTAACCGGAACCACCCTTTTGCTTTACGCGTTGATCGCGGTGATCGCACTGGTCGTGCTGATCGCGAAATTCAAGCTCAATCCCTTTATTACCCTGGTAGTCGTCTCGGTCCTGCTCGGCTTTGCCGTGGGCATGCCGATGGGCGACATCGTCAAATCGTTCGAGGCCGGCGTAGGCGGCACGCTCGGCCACATCGCGCTGGTGGTGGGCCTGGGCACCATGCTCGGCAAGATGATGGCGGAGTCCGGCGGCGCCGAGCGCATCGCGCGCACGCTGATCGACGCCTTCGGCGAGAAGAACGTGCACTGGGCCATGGTGACCATCGCCTTTATCGTCGGCTTGCCCGTGTTCTTCGAAGTGGGCTTCGTGCTGCTGGTGCCAATCGCCTTCAACGTGGCCAAGCGTACCGGCACCTCCATGGTGCTGGTGGGCATCCCGATGGTGGCCGGCCTTTCGGTGGTGCACGGCCTGATCCCCCCGCACCCCGCCGCGCTGCTGGCGGTGACCGCCTACAAGGCGGATATCGGCAAGACCATCCTGTACGCGCTGATCGTGGGCATTCCCACGGCAGCTATCGCTGGCCCGCTGTTCGCCAAGCTGATGACGCGCTACGTGACGCTGCCAGATGTGAATCCGCTGGCCGCGCAGTTCACCGAGGAAGACGAAGGCGTCAAGGCCTCGCACGAGCTGCCGGGCTTCGGCATCACGCTGTTTACCATCCTGCTGCCCGTGATCCTGATGCTGATCGGCAGCTGGGCCGACCTCATCACCACGCCCAAGACCTTTGCCAACGACTTCCTCAAGCTGATCGGCAACTCGGTGATCGCGCTGCTGATCGCCGCGCTGGTGAGCTTCTACACCTTCGGCAAGCGCCGCGGCTTCACCCGGGAAAACATCCTCAGGTTCACCAACGAGTGCGTGGCGCCCACCGCCATCATCACGCTGGTGGTCGGCGCGGGCGGCGGCTTTGGCCGCGTGCTGCGCGATTCGGGCATCTCCAACGCCATCGTCGACGTGGCCACCGGCGCGCATGTGTCGGTGCTGCTGCTGGGCTGGCTGGTCGCCGTGCTGATCCGGATCGCCACCGGCTCCGCCACCGTGGCCATGACCACGGCTGCCGGCATTGTCGCGCCGATCGCCGCCAGCGTGCCCGGCACGCGGCCCGAGCTGCTGGTGCTGACCACCGGCGCCGGCTCGCTGATCCTGTCGCACGTGAACGACGGCGGCTTCTGGCTGGTCAAGGAGTACTTCAACATGACCGTGGCCCAGACCTTCAAGACCTGGTCGGTGTGCGAAACGCTCATTTCGGTGATCGCGCTGCTTCTGACCCTGGCGCTTGCCACGGTAGTCTGAGCGTCCGAACAGGATCAGGCCGGAGGCCCGCAAGGCGCCCGCCGAAAAGGAGGAGACACATGCGTGTGCCCCTCCTTTTTTAGGCCGTCCACAATGTGCTATCGTGTGCACTGCAGCAAATCATCGGCACCCCGCGTTTTTTCCTGCCGCTGCCAGAGACCGGGCATCATCCGTCGCGCCGACAAGGCGTCACAAATCTTTCATACTGGGAAGCAGGCCCGGGTTTCCCCCTAGCGCTAGAATCGAGCCCCAACCGGAGGAAAAGAACCATGCCTAAAAAACTCAGGAAGACCGAGGACGCTGTCCCGGCCACCACGACCGCGCCGGGCCTGATCGCCCTGCTCGACCACATCGCCAATGCCACTGCGCAAGGCCAGCTCGATCCCGAATTTGCCCGCAAGCTGGGCAAGCGCGTGCGCAAGGAAGCCGACGCACGGATTGAAGACCAGGCGTACTCGAACGCCCACGGCACGCAGATCAGGGCCGCGCTTGCCACGCTGGAAGAAGCCGTATCGGATAGCGAAGGCGGGCTGCTGGGCAAAGCCGTCAAGCGCCTGCGCGATGCCGACAAGCGCGCCGCGGAATCCAACGTCACCAAGTAGAACTGCCTCAGAAACGCATCGTCGCCGAAAGCAGCAGCGTGCGCGGCTCGGCCTGCGCCAGCCCGCCATAGGCATCAACCGCCGCCCAGTCATGCTTGTCAAAGACATTGCGGACATTGAGGCGGAAGGTGGTCTGCCTGCGCGCCACGGTAGTCCGGTAGCGCGCACCGATGTCGACGCGGGTCCAGTGCGGGATACTTTGCATATTGGCCTGGTCGACATATTGCCGTCCCGTGTAGGCCAGCCCACCGGCCAGGGTGAGGCCGGGCACGAAACCGGCATCCCATTCGGCGCCCAGGTTGGCTTGCAGCGTCGGCACGCCAACAGCGGCCTTGCCGGCCGACTCGGGGTTACCGCTGCGGGCAATCCTGGCATCGAGCACGGTGGCGCTGGCCAGCAGCCGCACTCCGGCCACCACTTCCCCATATAGCCCGAACTCCAGCCCGCGATTGCGCTGCTCGCCGTCCGCCGCGAACCGCGCGCCGGACATCTGGCCGCTTGCCTTCGATATCTGGAATGCGCTGACGGTCGCCACTATCCCGCCCTGCTCGACCTTCACGCCGAACTCAAGCTGCCTTGACCTGTAAGGCGCAAATACCTCGCCGGCATTGCTGGCGCTGCCAGGGGCGGTGTCGCCCTTGCTCAACCCTTCGGCGCGGTTGGCATACAGCGTGACGTGTTGCCAGGGCTTCACCACCAGGCCAAGCATTGGCGTCCAGGCGCCCTGGCCGTAGTGCGAAGCGATGGCGCCGCCGGTGCTGAAATTGTCTGACATGACCTGCTGATGGCGCAGCCCCAGCGTCAGTTGCACGCGCTTGTCCAGCATCGATAGCGTATCGGCCAGGGCCGCGCCGGCCAGCCGCGTCTGGGAGACCTTCGGCACGCCGGCGGGCGCCGCGATGTACTGCGCCGGCAGCGACACGGGCTGGTAGAGGTTGGTCAGCGAGGTGGTCGTGGCGTTGTTGAAGCCGCGTTCCAACTGGTCCCGGTAGTCGCTCACGAGCATGCTCAGGTGATGGCTCACCGCCCCGGTGTTGAAGCGGGCGCGCAAGCCCGTGTCCACGGTGGTGCGGGCTACGTTGAACTTGTAGTTCGAGTCCAGCACGGCAACATCGCCGGCCTCGTTGATGATGGTGGGCGTGATGGCAAAGAGCCTGGCCACCCGGGTACGGCCGCCGCCGCCGGCGATGAACCAGGTGAGCTTGTCGCCGATGTCGTATTCCGCCCGCATCAGCAGCGACTGGTCGCGGATGCTGGAGTTTTCCCAGGGTTGCGAGACATTGCGCCGCCCATTGGGCGCATCGGGCACGTTGATGCCGGAAACGATATGCAAGAGGCGCGATGGCGCGGTGATCTTCTCCTGCTGGTCGATGAAATCCAGCGTCGCTCGCAGGCGTTCGCCCTGGTAGTCCAGTGCCAGCGCGCCAGCACCGGCGCGGCGCGACTGGTTGTCCAGGTTGGTGTCGCCCGCCCGATAGTTGCCATTGACGCGAATGCCGAACTGCCGCTGCGCGCCAAACCGCCGGCTTACGTCAAGGTTGCCGCCCAGCTGCGATGAGGCGGCATAGTCGGCTGTGACCTGGGTCAGGTCGGGACCGGTCGCCCGCTTGGGCACGATATTGATGCCACCGCCGACACTGCCGCTGGGCGCCATGCCGGTCAGCATGGCGGTGGGGCCCTTGATCAGCTCGATGCGTTCGATGTAGCCGGTCGATACCCGGTAGTTGGAGGCCACGCCGTACATGCCGTCGAAGGCGATCTCGCCGAAGTTGCCATTGCCAACGGGAAAGCCGCGGATCGTGAAGGCGTCCAGGATGCCGCCAGGCTGGCTGACGTAGCGCACGGACGCATCAACGGCCACCATATCGCCCACCGTGCGCGCCTGCTGGTCCTCGATCGCCTTGGCGGTGTAGCTGGTGATGCTGAACGGCGCGTCCATGATGTCGATGTTGCCCAGCAGCCCAAGCCTGGCGCCGCGCGCGATCTGCTCGCCGGCAAGCGCCGGGGGCAGGTCGCTCGCAACCGCTGCCGCGCCGAAGATCGTGACCGTGGGCAGCAACGGCGCTGCCTGGGTGCCGGAGACCGCCGGCGCCTTGCGCAATGAGAACCCGCCTCCCGGCATTTCCACCGCTTCCAGCCCGCTGCCCGCCAACAGCGCCCGCAGCCCGTCCGGCACGGTATGGATGCCATTCAGTCCTGGACTTTGGGCGCTGCCGAGCAGCGCGGCATCATAGGAAAGATCGATGCCGCCGACGCTGGCAAAACGATTGAGGACCGCGTAAAGCGGGCCAGGCGCGATGGCGAACATCCGCGCCTGGCCCGTGCTCGCGATCGGGCTTACCAGATGGCTCACCACCTGGCTTACCGCCGGGCTCGCCTGCGCGAGCACCGCATCCGGCGCCACGCCCAGACCGAGCGCAAGACAAGCGAAGGCGCTGCAAAGCGCGAGGCGTCGTGCGGCCAATGCTTAGAAATCCACGCTCATGGAAGCCATGAAGGTCCGCGGCGCGCCGAGCGAGATCGTGCCGTAGGATGCCACCCCGGACCAGTACTTCCGGTTGAATGCATTGAACAAACCCGCCCGGAACGTCGTGGACTTGCCGTACATCGACGTCTTGTAGCGCGCGCCGAGATCGACGGTTGTCCACGATGGCACCTGCTGCGTGTTCGCCTGGTTGACGTACTCGCTGCCCGTGTAGTTGACCGCGCTGGTCAGCGTCAGGCCCGGAACCCACGGCAGGTCCCACTCGCCGCCAAGGTTGGCCATGACGACAGGCACGCCCACGGGGCGGTTGCCAAGGGTGGCTGCGCTGTTGGTCCTGGTCAGCTCGCCGTCAAGCAGGGTCAGCCCGCCAAGCAGGCGCACACCCTTGTAGGCCTGCCCCGACACGGTCAGCTCCAGCCCCTGGTTGCGTTGCTCGCTGTCGATGGCATAGACCGTCCCATACAACTGGCCGCTGGGCTTGGTCATGCGGAACGCCGCCAGGGTCGCCATCACCTTGCCCGAATCGAACTTGATGCCCACCTCCTGCTGCTTGGTCTTGTACGGCGCAAAGACCTGCCCCGCATTCGACGCGGTCGCCGGCGCGATGTCTCCCTTGCTCAGCCCCTCCACGTAGTTGGCATAGAGCGAGATGTTGTGCCAGGGCTTGAAGACGATGCCGGCCAGCGGCGTGACAGCGCTTTCGTCGTATGAAGCGGTCTTCGCGCCGGTGGCAGCATAGTTGCTCGACCTGACCTGTTGGTAGCGCAGGCCAAGGGAGAGCTGCAGGCGGTCGTCCAGCACGCTCAAGGTATCGGCCAGAGACAGGCCCGACAGCGTGGAGCCGGACACCTTCGGCACGTTTTGCGGGGCGGCAATGTTCTGCGCCGCGCGGTCGGCCGGGGCGTAAATATTGGATGTGACCGGCGTGCCTGACACGTTGGCGCTGGCGAAACGGTCCATGTACAGATTGGCCTGCAGCGCCAGCGCGTGCTTGACCGGCCCGGTCTCGAACTTGCTCCTGACGCCGGTATCGAAGCTCGAGCGGTTGACCTGGAACTTCCAGTTCTGCACGGCCGACGAGGTCGCGCCGGCCGAATTCAGGATGGCTGGCGTCTGGTCGGACAAGCGCGCCACGTCCGAGCGGGTACCGCCGGCATCGGCAAACACCGTCAGGTTGTCGGTGAGGTCATATTCCGCGTGCAGCAGCGTCGACACATCGTTGGACTTCCACCAGCCCCAGGGCTGGCTGACATTGCGCCTGCCGTCCGGCGCCGGCGGTACCTGCACGCCGGCTGCGATCAGGAAGGGACGCGTGGGAGCATCGACCCACTGGTATTGCTCGATCAGGTCGAGCGAGGCCCGCAGGCGCTCGCCGCGGTAGTCGAGCGACAGCGCGGCCACCTCGGCGCGCGACTTCTGGCTGTCGAGCGCCGTCGGCCCCTGCCGGTGCAGGCCGTTGAAGCGAATGCCCCACTCGCGGTCCTCGCCAAAACGGCGGCTCAGGTCCACCGCGCCGCCCACCTGCGCGTCAGACGCATAGTCGAGCGTGAATCGCGTCAGGTCCGTCGCCAGCGCACGCTTGGGCACGACATTGACCACGCCGCCGACACCGCTGTTCGGCGACATGCCGTACAGCAAGGCGGCCGGCCCCTTCAGCACTTCGACCCGCTCCAGGTACTCGGTAAACAGATGGTAATTCGGCGACACGCCGTACACGCCATCGAACGCGATCTCCGACAGGTTGCCCTCATTGATCGGGAAGCCACGGATATAGAATGAATCGGTCACGCCGCCAACCTGGCCCGTGAAGCGCGTGGACGGATCGCTGTTCAGTACTTCGGCCAGCGTGGTGGCCTGTTGGTCCTCCAGGCGCTGCGCGGTGTAGTTGGTGATGGCGAACGGCGTGTCCATGATGCTCTTGTTGCCCAGCAACCCCAGGCGGCCTGCGCGCGCCACCTGGCCGCCCGCGTAGGGTTGTGGCAGTTCTCCCGGCGCCTCGGCGCCGGCGGTGACGGTTACCGCCGGCAGGGTCGGCGCGGCGTGCGCGGGGGCCGCCTGCGATTGTGCGCTCACGGCAAGCGGCGCGACGGTTGCGCCCATGGCAAGGCAGACCATGGCGTGGTGCACGGCAAGCGCAAACGGCTTGGGTCGGGGTGGGCGCCCAGCGGCGATGACAGTGGCATAACGAGTTGCAGACATGATTCCCTTCTCCGGCAGCGTTTAATTTGAGTTCCTACGCTGTAGGCCGGTCGAGAATCGAAATCCCCTCAATTTTCCTGAAATATTTTCTCGGACACGCCTGGCATGGGGTCAATGCCCTCCCGCCGGGCCAACCGAAACCCAGAAGCGCGTGCGATAGGCCACGGCGATCGGCTGCGCCTGCATCAGGAAGCGCAGCACCCGATCCGTGTCGCGCACGTGGTAGGCGCCCGAGATACGCAAATCGGCCACGCGCGGATCGCAGGCAATGTGGCCGGTGCGGTAACGCGACAGTTCGGCCAGCACGTCCGCCAGCCGCATGTCCTTGCCCGCGATGACGCCATCGGCCCAGCCGTCCGCCTCGAACGGCTGCGCCGTCGCCGGCATGCTGCCGGCCTTGGCGAGCCACCAGGTCGTCCCCGTACGCGCTACGTGGGTCGCCCCGCCTGCGGCCGGGTGCAACTCCACGGCGCCCTCCTGCACGGTAACGCGGGCGCGTTCGTCCTCGATCCGCACCACAAAGCGCGTGCCCAACGCACGCAGGCTGCCGAACGGCGTCTGCACCCAGAACGGCCGCACCGCTGCGCTGCCGGCCGCGAAGCCATCGTCGTGTCCCGTGGTCACCAGGATCTCCCCGCGCCGCAGCGTGACCAAGCGGCGCTCAGCGCCCAGCACGGTATTGATGGCGGTATCGGTGTTGAGCACGATGGTGCTTCCGTCGGCCAGACGCATGGTGCGCTGCTCGCCGGTGGCCGTGCTCGCGTCGGCGACCAGGCCCTGCCATGGCGCCAGTTCGCGCACGCTTGCCGCCGTGACCACCGAGATGCCGGCCAGCGCCAACACCTTGAGCGCCTGCCTGCGCTTAAGCCCGCCCACGCCACGCCGGGCATCGGCAGCTTGCAGGGTAAGCAACGCCAGTGCCGGCGGCATGCCGGAGAAGTCAGTGCGCAGTGCCTGCACGCGTTGCCAGGCGAGCGCGTGCAGCGGGTTGGCGTCGCGCCATTGGGCGAATGCCTTGCGCGTGGTGGCGCTGGCCTCACCGAAGTCGAGCTTGACCATCCAGTGGATGGCCTGGTCGACGATGCGCGCGGGGATCGGGATCGGGGTTTCGGGCCCAGG
This sequence comes from Cupriavidus basilensis, assembly GCF_000832305.1. NCBI lineage: Bacteria > Pseudomonadati > Pseudomonadota > Betaproteobacteria > Burkholderiales > Burkholderiaceae > Cupriavidus > Cupriavidus basilensis. The sequence goes on along the minus strand of NZ_CP010537.1, from coordinate 1,816,326 downwards.
CGTAGCCGTTGGGTCGCCTGGCCTGGCGGAATCGCTCACGGGCATCAACCACCGAAACGCAAGCTGTAGCAATGGCGCAGCGCCGCCGCGACATAGCGCTCGGCGGTAGCCAGCGACACGCCGAGGCGCTCCGCGATCTGCCGGCAGGTCAGCCCTTCGAGCTGGGCCCACAGGAATGCCTTGCGCACCTGCGGCTTCAGCGCATCCAGGATGCGGTCGATGGCGATCAGGGTTTCCAGGAAAAGCAGCCGGCTCTCGGGCGACGGCGCCTGCGGCGCGGGCAGTTGCGCCAGCGTCTCCAGCCAGGCCAGTTCCAGCTCCCGGCGGCGCCAGTGCTCGATGACAAGGCCGCGCGCGATCGTGCTCAGGTAGGTGCGCGGTTCCCTGATGTCGCACGGCTCGCGATGGAGCAAGCGGAGAAACACATCCTGCGCCAGGTCGGCGGCGTCAAACGCATTGCCAAGCTGATGCCGCAGCCATCCCTGCAGCCAGCGATGGTGATCGCTGTAGAGGGCATGGACATGCTGCTGTAACGCGGATTCGGCGGCGGCCATCGCTTCCCTTGCGTAGTGAAGTGTCTGGCACGGCCAAACTTAAATGCGAATGGTTCGCATTATATGGCACGGAAAATAATTAGTGCAACCAACAGCACAGCCAGGCGTGCATATTGCAACGCAGCATCTGACGTAGAATCGACGCGATGGCCCGGCAAAGCCATCTAGTCCCGCCATACCCGCCATTCTTTGATACTTAACGTGCTTTTATCTGCTCACGCCAGCCTGCAGGTGCTGCTACCCGACGCCAGTTGACCTGCCCATGGACCTGCTCTTTTCCTTAGACCCGTTGCGCCGTCTGGTCACCACTTCGCTGCTGGTGGCCGCCTCGGCGCCCAACCCGCAGACACAGACCGCCCCGGAAGCATTCCCACAGCGGACCGTGCACCTGGTGGTCCCTTTCACGGCGGGCGGCACCACCGACATCATTGCCCGTGTCATCGCCGATAAGTTGCGTACCCGACTGGGCCAGCCCGTGGTAGTCGAGAACCGGCCGGGTGCCTCCACGATGATCGCGGCGGAGCAGGTCGCCAAGGCGCCCGCCGACGGATACACGCTGCTTCTCGCCAGTTCCACCACGTTCAGCATGCTCCCCGCGCTGCGCACCGGCCTGCCCATCCCGGCGCAAGGCGCCTGGGCGCCGATCGGCATCATCGCGCAGGCGCCAGTAATGCTCACCACCCGCGCGGACTCCGGCATCAAGTCGTTCGCAGACATGCTGGCGCGTGCAAGCGCCCAACCGGGAACGATCACCTACGGCACCACCGGCCCGGGCACCGCGCAATCCATTGTGGGCGCCATGATCGAGGCCGACCTGCACGCGGACATCACGCCCGTGTCATATCGTGGCAGCACGCAGATCCTCGCCGACGTCATTGGCGGGCAGATCGACCTGAGCCTCGACCCCATCGCCGTTGCACAGCCTTACCTCGAGTCCGGCAAGTTGCGTCCGCTGGCGATCAGTGCCGGGGCGCGCTCCCCGCAGTATCCGGGCGTGCCAACCTTTGCCGAACTCGGCATCGCCATGCCCGGCAACGCGTTCTGGTTCGGCATTGCCGCGCCGCGCGCCACGCCGCAAGCGGTGGTGGAGCGGCTGGAAAAGGAATTGCAGGGGGTGCTTCTGGACCCTTCCGTGGAGGCAGTCTTCCAGCGGCAGTCGATCTGGGTCATGCGCGGCAATGCGGAGGATTTCCGCCGGCGCGTGCAGGGCGAGATACCGCAATATCGCCGGCTCGCAAAGGACGGCAGGGTGAAGCTCGAATAGCACAAGCCCCGGGTACCTGTTACCGGGTACCCGGGGCTTGCATGGCGGCTCGCCTTTCCCAAGGCGTGGCCGCCGCCGCCGGCCGCCCTGCGTGACAGGGCGGCCAGGCTTGCATCGATTAGGCCTTGACGGCTGCCAGCGCGGCGTTCAGCGTCTTGCTGGGGCGCATCACGATGTCCAGCTTGGCAAAGTCGGGCTTGTAGTAGCCGCCGATATCGGCTTGCTTGCCTTGCACGGCCGACAGCTCGCCAACGATGACCTGCTCGTTGTCGGTCAGTTGCTTGGCCAGCGGCGCGAACTGCGCTGCCAGGGCAGCATCGTCGGTCTGTGCCGCCAGTTCCTGGGCCCAGTACATGGCCAGGTAGAACTGGCTGCCGCGGTTGTCCAGCTGGCCAGTCTTGGGCGACGGGTTCTTGTTGTTGTCCAGCAGCTTGCCAGTGGCGGCGTCCAGCGTCTTGGCCAGAACCTTGGCCTTTTCGTTGCTGGTCTTGATGCCGAGTTCTTCCAGCGACACCGCCAGCGCCAGGAATTCACCCAGCGAATCCCAGCGCAGGTGGTTTTCTTCCACCAGTTGCTTGACGTGCTTCGGCGCCGAGCCGCCCGCGCCGGTTTCATACATGCCGCCGCCGGCCATCAGCGGAACGATGGAGAGCATCTTGGCGCTGGTGCCCAGTTCCATGATCGGGAACAGGTCGGTGAGGTAATCGCGCAGGATGTTGCCGGTCACCGAGATGGTGTCCAGGCCGCGGATGACGCGTTCCAGCGTGTAACGCATGGCGCGCACTTGCGACATGATCTGGATGTCCAGGCCGGTGGTGTCGTGATCCTTCAGGTAGGTCTCGACCTTCTTGATCATCTCGGCTTCGTGCGGGCGGTACGGGTCCAGCCAGAAAATGGCGGGCATGCCGGAGTTGCGCGCGCGCGTGACAGCCAGCTTGACCCAGTCGCGGATCGGGGCGTCCTTGACCTGGCACATGCGCCAGATGTCGCCCTCTTCCACGTTCTGCACCAGCAGCACTTCGCCGGTGGCGATGTCAACGATGCGGGCTTCGCCGGCCTCGGGCACTTCAAAGGTCTTGTCGTGCGAGCCGTATTCCTCTGCTTGCTGCGCCATCAGGCCGACGTTGGGCACGGTGCCCATGGTGACCGGGTCGAAGTTGCCGTTGGTCTTGCAGAAGTTGATGATTTCCTGGTAAATGCGGGCAAACGTGCTCTCCGGGATCACGGCCTTGGTGTCCTTCGGACGGCCGTCTGCGCCCCACATCTTGCCGCCGATGCGGATCATGGCCGGCATCGAGGCGTCCACGATCACGTCATTGGGCGCGTGCAGGTTGGAGATGCCCTTGGCCGAATCCACCATCGCCAGCTCGGGACGGTGCTCGTGGCAAGCGTGCATGTCGCGGATGATCTCTTCGCGCTTGGAGCTCGGCAGGCTTTCCAGCTTGTCGTACAGGTTGACCAGGCCGTTGTTGACATTCACGCCCAGTTCGTCGAACAGCTTGCCGTGCTTCTCGAAGGCTTCCTTGTAGAAAATCTTCACGGCGTGGCCGAACACGATGGGGTGCGAGACCTTCATCATGGTGGCCTTCACGTGCAGCGACAGCATCACGCCGGTCTTGCGCGCGTCTTCCATCTGTTCTTCATAGAAGTCGCACAGCGCCTTCTTGCTCATGAACATGCTGTCGATGATCTCGCCGTCCAGCAGCGACACCTTCGGCTTGAGCACGATGGTCTTGCCGCTCTTGGTGACCAGCTCCATCTTGACGTCGCGGGCGCGGTCCAGGGTCATGGACTTTTCGCCGTGATAGAAGTCGCCGTGCTTCATGTGCGCCACGTGGGTGCGCGAAGCCATGCTCCACTCACCCATGCTGTGCGGGTTCTTGCGTGCGTAGTTCTTGACGGCTGCCGGCGCGCGGCGGTCCGAGTTGCCTTCGCGCAGGACCGGGTTCACGGCGCTGCCCAGGCACTTCGAATAGCGTTGGCGGATGGCCTTCTCGGCATCGGTCTTCGGGTCTTCCGGGAAATCCGGAACCTTGTAGCCCTTGGCCTGCAGTTCCTTGATCGCGCTGACCAGCTGGTGCACGGAGGCGCTGATGTTGGGCAGCTTGATGATGTTGGTGTCCGGCTGCAGGGTCAGCCGGCCCAGCTCGGCCAGGTTGTCGGGCACGCGTTGTGCCTCGGTCAGGAATTCGGGGAATTCACCCAGGATACGACCCGCCACCGAGATGTCGCTGGTCGTCACGTTGATGCCGGCCGGGGCGGTGAAGGTGCGGATGATGGGCAAAAAGGCACTGGTCGCCAGCAGCGGAGCTTCGTCGGTCAGCGTGTAGATGATGGTGGGTTGCTGGGTACTCATTGCTTATCTCAGGATCAAGAAATAGGTTGGAGAACGCCACCGGCTGGGTCACAGCCCGGCAGGAATGCCCGAATTTTGCCTGAATTTTCTCCAGGGGGGTCTGAACCACACGGGGTTTTTGCTTCGCAATCGCAAAATGCAAGTTTTGCGTGGGGGCAAGGCTCGCGGCGCGTGGCGCATGCGGGGGCGCACGGCGCGCCAGCAATTGCCCCCTCGCTGCGCCCATCTGGCGGGCCAACGGGCTTATCTGCGCCCAAAGCCAGCTAACAGGCACAAAACCGCTGCGCTAGTCCCAAAAACTGCGGAACGCGGCGGCAGCGATCACGGGGACCGTCAGCACCAGCGGAATGGCAAAGTACGGAACTTCGAGATCTACGCGCCACTTGTAGATGAGCCAGGCGATGCCGGCCGCAAGCGTAACCAGGCCTACGAGCGCCGCGAGAACGTTCAGTACCTTGTCGGACGGGCGCCTGCGCGTGCGTTCTTTGGTGGAAAGCGCTTTCATCCCAGCTCCAATGCAGATCGTGACGGGCATTTGCTCTACTTTGCTCTATTAAAGGCTACTCCGGCGCCCTGCGTAAGGGCGAGTCATGGCGGGCATGCTTGGGGGATATTGGTGAGAGTCCTGCCACTTCGTGGGCCGCATTGGCCGGATCATGGGCGCCTTAGGGCAAAATACCGCCTTGAGCGGCCCGGCCGGGCCCGAAGAACAAGATGCTGACGGGCGAGCCCGCCACTGCGCGCACCACGCCGTTGCCTGCCGGCAAGCGCCTGCGCTGCGGCAGGGCCGGCCCAGTACAGCATCGCCAGGGGACAGCTCGTCCTTCAACAGAGCACATCTGGAGCCATTGATGACCGACTCGAACATGTCTTTCCTGGGCAGGATTTCTCTTGCCATGGGCACGTTTTTCAACATCCTGGGCGACCGCGAGCTTGCCGCGGGCGTGCGGCGCCTGCGTGACGGCACGGGGCCCGGCGCAAGTCCAGCGCCCGCCGCACCGGTCCCTGCAGCGGTCCCTGCACCGGCCCCCGCCCCCGTGGCCGCGGCACCGGCCCCGAGCGCGCTGAAGGAAGCGAGCCCGGAGGCCGCTCTCCAGCTGCTGGGCCTGCTCCAGCGCGACGCGCGCTTCATCGATTTTGTCGAGGAAGACATCGCCGGCTATTCCGACACGGAAATCGGTGCCGCCGCCCGGCTGGTGCATGACGGCTGCCGCGCCGTGCTGCGCGAACATTTCACCATCCGGCCGGTGCGCGAGGAAGCCGAGGGCAGCCGCGTCACGGTGCCCGACGGGTTCGATGCCACCGCCATCCGGCTGACCGGCAACGTGGTCGGCAGCGCGCCGTTCAACGGCAACATCAGCCACCGTGGCTGGCGCGTGGCGCAAGTCCGCCTGCCCCGGCTGGCCGAGCGCCATGACGCCACCGTGATCGCCCCGGCCGAGGTCGAGCTATGAGCGACCCGCGCTACTCGATCGGCATCGACCTGGGCACGACGCATTGCGCCCTCTCCTACGTCGACCTCGCCACCAGTGACGGTGAGAAGACCACCCAGGGCGTCCTGCCCATCACGCAGCTCACCGCACCAGGCGCTATTGAAGATTGCGACCTGCTGCCGTCGTTCTTGTACCTGCCGCATCCGAGCGAGCTGGCTCCGGGCGACCTGGCCTTGCCGTGGAACGCCACGCGAGACTTCGCCGTGGGCGAGCTGGCGCGCAGCCGTGGCGCGGCCACGCCGATCCGGCTGGTATCGAGCGCGAAGAGCTGGCTGTGCCACCCCGGGGTAGACCGCCGCGCGGCGATCCTGCCGAACGACGCGCCGGCGGAAGTGCCGCGCGTGTCGCCGCTCGAGACTTCCGTACGCTATCTCTCGCACCTGCGCGAAGCGTGGGACCACGCGCATCCCGACGCCCCGTTCGGTGAGCAGGACATCACCGTCACCATTCCCGCGTCGTTCGATCCGGCCGCGCGGGAACTGACGGCAGAAGCCGCCGAATCCGCTGGCTATGCCCGCATGACCCTGCTGGAGGAGCCTCAGGCCGCGCTCTATAGCTGGATTCAGAAGAGCGGCGGCCAGTGGCGCAAGCAGGTCAAGGTGGGCGACATCATCCTGGTCGTCGACGTGGGTGGCGGCACCACCGATCTCTCGCTGATCGCCGTGATCGAGCGCGAGGGCAACCTGGAGCTGCACCGCGTCGCCGTCGGCGAGCACATCCTGCTGGGCGGCGACAACATGGACCTGGCGCTGGCCCACGTGGTGGCGCGCAAGCTCGCGGCCCAAGGCACGCAGGCCGACCCATGGCAACTTCGCGCGCTCACCTATGCCTGCCGCAGCGCCAAGGAAACCCTGCTCAGCGACCCGGCCACGGACGCGGTGCCGCTGGTCGTGCCAAGCCGCGGCTCCAAGCTCATCGGCGGCTCGATCCGCACCGAGCTGACCCGCGCCGAGCTCACCCAGATCATCCTGGAAGGCTTTTTCCCCCAGGTGGATGGCTCTGCCCGCCCGGTCAGCCGGGCACGCGCGGGGCTGACGCAACTGGGCCTGCCATACGCGCAGGACCCGGCCATCACGCGACATCTGGCGGCGTTCCTGGGCCGCCAGGTGGCAGCGCTGGCCGAGATGGAAGGCCTGGCCGGCGCGCCGGCGCCGGGTGCGACCTTCCTGCATCCCACGGCGGTGCTGTTCAACGGCGGCGTGTTCAAGTCCGCCCTGCTGGTCGAGCGCATCCTGCAGACGCTCAACGGCTGGCTCGCCGCGGAAGGCGCAGCGCCCGCGCGCCTGCTGGGTGGCGCCGACCTGGACCTGGCTGTCGCGCGTGGCGCCGCGTACTACGGCTACGTGCGCCGCGGCAAGGGCGTGCGCATTCGCGGCGGTACCGCGCGAGCCTACTACATTGCGGTGGAGTCGGCGATGCCCGCCATCCCGGGCTTCGAGCCGCCCATCCAGGCGCTGTGCGTGGCGCCCTTCGGCATGGAAGAAGGCACCGAGGCGCCGTTGCCGGAGCAGGAATTCGGGCTCGTGGTCGGCGAGCCCGTGCACTTCCGCTTCTTCGGCTCGTCGGTGCGCCGCCAGGACCAGGTAGGCACCCTGCTCGACTTCTGGGGGCCCGAAGACCTGCAAGAGCTCGACGAAATCCAGGCCACGCTGCCGCCCGAAGGCCGCACGCCTGGTGAAGTCGTGCCGGTGAAGCTGCATGCCCGCATCACGGAGGCCGGCACGCTGGAACTGGAAGCCGTGCCCCGTGGCACGGGCGAGCGCTGGAAGGTCGAGTTCGACGTGCGCGGCAGCGCGAATGCCTGAGTGCCATGCATGAAGCGGTATAGCGTCGGCATTGACCTGGGCACGAGCAACACGGTCGTCGCCTATGGCGAGGCAGGGTCGGAGGACATCCGCGTCTTCGACATCGATCAACTGGTGAGCCTGGGCGAGGTGGCCACGCGGCCACTCCTGCCGTCCGTGCGGTACCACGCGGCGCCGGGGGAGTTGAATGCCAGCGATCTGCAGTTGCCGTGGCAAGTTGCCAGTGGGGCCGAAGGGGCCGAGGGGACGGACGGGGCCGCATCGGGCCAGGTCGTGGTGGGCCGCCTGGCGCGCACGCTGGGCGCACAAGTGCCCGGCAGGCTGGTCGCCAGCGCCAAAAGCTGGCTGTCGCATGCGTCGGTCGACCGCGTCGCGCCGATCCTGCCGTGGGGCGCCGCCGACGAAGTCGGCAAGGTGTCGCCGGTGGCGGCCAGCGCCAGCTACCTGGCGCACGTGCGCGCGGCATGGAACCACCGTTTTCCCGATGCCCGGCTCGAGGAGCAGGATGTGGTGCTCACCGTGCCCGCCTCGTTCGATGAGGGCGCGCGCGCCCTCACGCTGGAAGCCGCGCGCATGGCCGGACTGCCCGCGCTGCGCATGCTGGAGGAGCCCCAGGCGGCGTTCTACGACTGGGTGTTCCATCATCGCGAAACGCTAGCGGCCGACCTGGCGCAAACGCGGCTGGTGCTGATCTGCGATGTTGGCGGCGGCACCACCGACCTGACGCTGATCAAGGTGGAGGTGCAGGACGGCCAGCCACAATTGACCCGGATCGGGGTTGGCAATCACCTGATGCTCGGCGGCGACAACATGGATCTCGCCCTCGCGCATCTGGTCGAGTCGCGCATCGCCACGGCACACTCGCGCTTGTCGGCGGGCAGCCTGTCGCAGTTGGTCGAGCGATGCCGTGCCGCCAAGGAGCAACTGCTCAGCGCGCAAGCGCCGGACGCGGTCACGATCACGCTGCTCGGTTCGGGCTCCCGGCTGATCGGCGGCGCGCGCTCGGTCGAAGTCACCCGGCAGGAGATCGAGCAGATCATTGTCGAGGGGTTTTTCCCAGCCGTTTCGGCCGGCGAAAGGCCGGGGCGCTCACGGGGCGGCATCGTCGAATTTGGCCTGCCCTATGCGGCCGACCCGGCGATCACCCGGCACGTTGCGGCCTTCCTCGGCCAGCACGCAGCCCAGTCGCGCATCGCGAACGCACAGGATGCAGCAGAAGCGCCAGACGACGCGCCACCGATGCCCGACACCTTGCTGCTCAACGGCGGCGTGTTCCGCGCCGAGGCGCTGACGGGGCGTCTGTCGAGCACGCTTGGCGCCTGGCGCCGAGCGCCCTTGCATGTGCTGCACAACGACAACCCCGACGTGGCGGTCGCCCGTGGCGCGGTGGCGTTCGCGCTGGCCCGCGCCGGGCATGCGCCGCGCATCGGCGGGGGCTCGCCGCGCAGCTATTTCCTCGTGCTGGACAACGGTGATGCCGCGCAGGCAGAGCGCGGCATTTGCCTGTTGCCGCGCGGCACCGAAGACGGCCAGGAGATCCATCTCAAGGATCGCACCTTCTCCCTGCGCCTCGGGCATCCGGTGCGCTTCCACCTGGTCTCCTCCGTCGCCGACACGCCCTATCAGCCAGGCGAACTGGCCGACCTCGCCAGCGGCGATTTCGTCCGCCTGCCGCCGATCGCCACCGTGGTGCAACCGCGCGGCGCCAGCGACGCGCGGGAGACGCTGGTGCAACTCACCACATCGCTCACCGAAGTCGGCACGCTGGAAGTGCACTGCAGCGAGATCGCCAATCCTGCGCAGCGCTGGCTGCTCGAGTTCCAGCTGCGCGGTGATGCCTCAGCGGCAGACACGGCGACCCACGCGCCGCACCCCTGCCTGGCCCAGGCCGTCGAATGTATCGACCGCACCTTTGGCGCCCGCTCGCAAGACGTTGGCCCCAAGGAAGTCAAGCGGCTGCGCGCGCAACTGGAGCAACTGCTGGGCGCGCGCGACCAATGGGACAGCGCGCTGCTGCGCGCCCTGTTCGGCACGTTGTGGGAACGCGCGCGCCGCCGCCGCCGCACGGCAGACCATGAACGCCTCTGGCTCAACCTCGCCGGCTATTGCATGCGGCCTGGGTTCGGCTACCCGCTGGACGAGTGGCGCGCCGGGCAGCTCTGGTCGTTGTTCGAGCAGGGCATCCAGTATGTCAATGAGAGCCAGATCTGGTCGGAATGGTGGACGCTGTGGCGCCGCACCGCTGGCGGCCTGGACGAAGGCGCGCAGTTGCGCTTGCTGGACGACATCGCCTTCTACCTGCAGCCCCCCGGCACGGCGCGCTACAAGCGCCCCGCCGGCGCCGCCAAATCAGGCTACGCCGACATGGTGCGGCTTGCGGGATCGCTGGAACGCGTGCCCGTCGAGCGCAAGATCGAAGTCGCCGAGTGGCTGCTCGCGCGGCTAAAGAAGCCCTCGGAGAACCCTCAAAGCTGGTGGGCCGTGGGCCGCATCGGCGCGCGCCGGCCGTTCTACGGCAGCGCGCACAGCGTCGTGCCACCGGAGGTGGGCTCGCGATGGCTGGAGGCGATTCTTGCGCTCGACTGGAAGAAGGTCGAGCCGGGCGCGTTCGCCGCCGTGCAGATCGCCCGCATGACGGGGGACCGGTCACGGGATCTGCCGCTGGAGATCCGCATGCGCGTGGTCAGCCGGCTCGAGGCCGCCAACGCGCCACGTAGCTGGATCGACATGGTGCGCGCAACGGTGGAACTCGATGAGGCCGATGAAGGACGAGTCTTTGGCGAGTCGCTGCCAGCGGGGTTGACGCTGATCGTGGCCTGAGTGCGGTCGCGGCGGGCCGGCATGGCCTAGCCGACCTCCGCGAATCTTCGCAGCGACGCGAGATCCAGGATCTCGACGGACCCGCGCGTGCGCTGCACCAGGCCCTGCGCCTCGAAATCCCTGAGAATCTGGTTCACTGTTTGCCGGGAAACCGACAGCATCAAGCCGAGTTGCTCCTGCTGCACGTTGATCACCCGCTTGCTCAGGCCATGGCGCTCGCCATAGCCGCCCGCGATGGCCAGCAAGCGGCGCGCCAGCCTGACCGGCACAGGCATCAGCACCGACGAGCCAATCGCTTCGAACGCCAGCCTGAGCTTTGGGGCCATCAGCAGGCCCACCGCTTTCCAGTGCACCGGATTTTCGTCGAGAAACCGCACCGCATCCTGCTGGCCGATATGCAGCAGCACCACGTCGGTCTCGATCCAGGCATCGTGGGCGCGCGGCAAGGCGTCAAACAAGGCAACCTCGCCGAACCATTGCGGCGTTTCCGCAAAAGCCAGCAGTGCCTCCTTGCCATCGGCGGAGGAACTGGTCATGCGGATGGCGCCAGCCACCACAAAGTACAGGCCATCCGCCGGGTCCCCGTACGCGAACAGGCGCTGGCCCGCAGCTAGTGACCTGACCTTGGCGTGCGCCACGATCCACCGTTGAAAATCAGCGGCAAGACCGGCGAACCATGCGCTGGATCGCAGGGCGGCGAGGTAGTCCTCGGGGGTGGATGATTTTGACACTGCGCCAATCGTAGTCTTATGTCAGGAAGGCGACATTGTAGTCGGCCATTCCCTGCAAAGATCGCTCATTGCAATCAGGGACCTGGATGAAAACCCTGGAAACCCTGAAGACCCGAAGCACCGGCGACTTCGCCATCCCGGCAGCAATCCCGGCAACAACCCCGACAAGAGGAACGAGGCAATGGACATAGCGACCTCCCCCGCTCTCTATAAGCGTGACTTTCCAGCCGCATTCCGTGCGATCCGCAAGCTGCTGGCAAACGGAGACGACACCACGCAAGTGTTTCTCATCATGCGCGCCCTTAACGGACCGTCCACGCCGAAGAACTACGCGCGGCTCCTGAGGACCACGAGCGGGCGGCGGCTGGCTTATCTTCGCGTCGAACTGACGGAGCGCTTCTCCGACCCGGCGTTCATCGCCAGCTTCGCGCCCGGCACGCTCGGGGCTGCCTACCGCTCGTTCCTGGAAGAAACGGGCTACAGCGCGACAGGGCTGGCCAAGATTTCAAACCTCGACCGCGAGCCGCTGGTGGAAGACCCCTATGCCTGGTTAGGCAGGCGCACCCGCGATATCCATGACATCTGGCATGTGCTGACCGGCTACAAGGCCGACGAGAACCTGGGCGAAGCAGCGCTGGTGGCGTTCAGCTACGCACAGACCGGCGGCCTCGGCTGGGCATTCATCGCCGCTGCTACCGCCTTGCAGAGCCTGCGCAAGACCGGCAACACCGCGTACCTGCGCGCCGTTGTCGAGGGGTATCGGCATGGACGCAAGGCGAAGTGGCTGATGGCCGAGGACTACGAGACGCTGCTGCATGAGCCGCTCGAGGCAGCGCGCGCGCGGCTGGGCATCCTCGAACCCGTGCTGTACCAGGCGGCCAGCAAGGCCGCGCAATGCCAGCCACAGGGCGCGGCTTAGCAATCGCTGTCTTCCGACCAGGCTCCAGGCGCTACGCCGTGCTGGTAGCGCCCGGCCGGGTCCATGAAGGGGACGTGGAGCGGCCCCGGCGTGATGGCAGGCGTTTGGCAGGCGCCACCGGGAATGCTATGCTCCCCATGCGCTTGCTGCCGTCGGCAGCAAGCGTCATTCAACGAAAACAAGACTCCATAATCCATGGCTACCAAAGCAAATGCTGTCGTAAAGACCACCGCCAAGCCTGCCGCCAAGAAGGCGGCGCCGGCAAAGAAGGCGGCTCCGGCAAAGAAGGTCGCAGCGGCCGCGCCGGCGGTGAAACCCCTGAAGGACACCTTCAACAAGTCCAGCCTGGTGGCCCACCTGGTGGCCCAGACTGAACTGGATGCCAAGACGGTCAAGACCGTGCTGGTCCATCTGGAAAACACCATCCTGAGCGCGGTGCACAAGAAGGGCGCTGGCGAATTCACCCTGCCCGGCCTGTTCAAGGTCGTGGCAACCCAGGTCGCCGCCACCAAGAAGCGCTTCGGCAAGAACCCGTTCACCGGCGAAGACCAGTGGTTCGCCGCCAAGCCGGCGACCGTCAAGGTCAAGGTTCGCCCGATGAAGAAGCTGAAGGACGCCGCGCTGTAAGCTGAGCGGGCAAACAGGCCGTAGCTGGAACAAGAGGGAGCCCATGTGGCTCCCTTTTGCATTTGCAGGTCAATACCCGATATCGAGTGCATGCGATGAAGATCAGGTCCGGGTGGATCTTCGCGTGCGAGCCACGGCATGCCTGGCCGCATTTCCTTCATGCATCCGCCTGGGCACGCCATCCTCGCCAGGCAACAAGCCCCGGCACTCAAGTTCCCACCTCAATTGCCGATATTCACCATAGCCCGCAAATGCGTTCGCGACAGAACGGCGCGGCTGACAATAGAGCGAATCCGCGTCCTCCGGACCAGCATTTCGCCACCGTATTATTTCCATTCAGGCAGAAGAAAATGAAAAATCTTGGAATCGGGGTACGCCTTGGCATTGGCTTTGGCGTGGTGCTGCTGCTGTCAACGCTCATGACCGTGTTCAGCATCCTGGGGTTGCAGGACGTGGCCAGCCACACGCACGACATGATGCAGCAGCCGCTGGCCAAGGAGCGGGTCGTCAGCGACTGGTATCGCCTGATGCATACGAGCGTGCGCCGCACCACCGCTGTGGCGCGCAGTGCCGACCCGAGCCTGGGCGCGTTCTTCGCCGCCGAGACAAAGGGGTCGGTCGATGCCATCGCGGCGTTGCGCGACAAGCTCGAGCCGATGCTGTCCTCCGACGCGGAGAAGGCGGCATTCAAGACGATCCAGACCGTGCGCAAGCCGTACAACGACTCGCGCGACAAGATCACCAAGCTCAAGGAAGCCGGCCAGACCGACGAAGCCAACCAGGTGCTCGAGAGCGAGTTCGTGCCTGCCGGCAACGCCTATCTTGCCGAGATCCAGAAGCTGCTCGATATCCAGCGCGCCAGCATTGACCAGACCGCATTGGATATCAACGAGATCTACCTCAGCGCGCGCAATCGCCTGATCGCGCTTGGCGTGCTGGTGCTGGCCATCGGCGTCGCGTTCTCGGTATGGCTGACCGCCGGCATCACCGCGCCGCTGCATCGCGCCGTGGGCTTCGCACGCAAGGTGGCGTCGGGCGACCTGACCAGCCACATCCGCTCGGACAGCAAGGACGAGACCGGCCAGTTGCTGCGCGCCCTGGGCGACATGAATGGCAACATCCTGCGCATCGTGACCCAGGTGCGCACCGGCACCGAATCCATCGCGTCCGGCACGAGCCAGATCGCCGCAGGCAACACGGATCTGTCCCAGCGCACGGAAGAACAAGCGTCGTCACTGCAGGAAACAGCCTCCAGCATGGAGGAGCTGACCAGCATCGTCCGCCAGAACGCGGACAACGCCAAGCAGGCCAGCTCGCTCGCCGTCAACGCCTCCGAGATCGCGATCAAGGGCGGCGCGGTGGTTGGCCAGGTGGTCGACACCATGCAGGAGATCAACGGCGCTTCGCGCAAGGTGGCCGACATCATTGCCGTGATCGAGGGCATTGCCTTCCAGACCAACATCCTCGCCCTGAATGCCGCGGTGGAAGCCGCCCGCGCGGGTGAGCAAGGCCGGGGCTTTGCGGTGGTGGCCGGCGAGGTGCGCAGCCTGGCACAGCGCAGCGCAACCGCCGCCAAGGAGATCAAGTCGCTGATCGGCGACTCGGTCGAGCGCGTGGAAAAGGGCTCGCAACTGGTCACCAAGGCCGGCCAGACCATGGATGAGATCGTGGGCGCGGTAAAACGCGTGACCGACATCATGGGCGAGATCAGCGCCGCCTCGGCCGAGCAGAGCGCCGGCATCGAGCAGGTCAACCAGGCCGTCACCCAGATGGACACGGTGACGCAGCAGAACGCCGCACTGGTGGAGCAAGCCGCGGCCGCCGCGGGATCGCTGGAAGAGCAGGCCCAGCGCCTGAAGGAAGCCGTATCCACGTTCCGCCTCGTGGCTGCCTGAACCGCCAGACCGTCCTGATCCTCCTGCGGCGCTCCGCCAGCGGCCAGCCGCTAACCGGTCACGCAAGCGGAAATGTGGCAGCTGCCGTCGTCTTGTTAAGGACGACGGCATCGTACAGCGCCACCAGCGCTTCTTGAATGGCAGCGGCAATGGCCGGCGTCGAGACCATGCCATCCTCATCCAGCCCGGCGCCCAGCAATGGCACGGTGATCGACGCCGGCTCGATAATGACGGCGGCCATCGTCTTCAAGGTCTCGCGCAGTGCCGCATCGGCATGGTGCGCGCGCGGCGATGCATTGAGCACGGCGACCGGCTTGAAGGCGAACGGCTCGTAGCCCACCAGCCAGTCCAGCGCATTCTTGATCGTGCCGGTCACGCCGTGCGCGTACTCAGGGCTGGCGATCAGCAGCGCATCCGCCTGCGCCACCTCGGTAAAAAAACGTATGACGCTGGCATGCGGACATGCCTCGCCGTCCGGGTTGAACAGCGGCAACTCCCCAAGGCCGCTGAACACGGCGACCGACACATTCGCTGGCGCCAGCCGCGCGGCCGCGCGCAGCAGCGCGGAATTGACGGACACGGCCCGCAGGCTGCCGGATAGCGCAAGTACTTTCATCATTCCCGATTTGCACCGCATGGGTGGTATCTGAGCCAGCGCGCATTCTATGCCGACTGCGCGTGGCTGGCCGCAGCCCTTTGCGCAAGCCCCGATTGCACCAAACCGCCCTGCCCCCTAAACTCCTCTGCCAGTGCCCCGCGCCAGCACCCGCCCAGCCCCTTTGCGGGACCAGAGCGCACTCGACCAGGAGACCATCGATGACCTTTGCCCCCTTGCTGCGTGCCCTCGCGGCTTGCAGCGTGCTTGCCGTGGCGCCTTCGCTCGCCCACGCCGCCGATCCCGTCAGGATCGGGCTGATCGCGCCCTTCTCGGGCAGCTTTGCCGACTATGGCAAGCAGATGGAAGGCGGCATCAAGGCGTTCCAGAAGCTCAATGGCGATACCGTGGCGGGACGCAAGGTGCAGATCATCAGCAAGGACACCACGGGCCCGGCCCCGGATGTGGCAAAGCGGCTGGCACAGGAGCTGGTGGTGCGCGACAAGGTCGACGTGCTGGCCGGCTTCGGCCTCACGCCCGAGGCCCTGGCAGTGGCGCCGATTGCCGAGCAGGCCAGCAAGCCGATGGTGATCTTCAACGCAGCGTCGTCCTCGATCACCACCAAATCCGCGTATATCGCGCGGGTGTCGATGACCTTGCCGCAGATCTCGGCGCCGATGGCCACCTGGGCCATCAAGAACAAGGTGCGCAAGGTAGTGACGCTGGTGGCGGACTACGCGCCGGGGATCGACGCGGAGACCGCGTTCAAGACCAACTTCATCGGCGGCGGCGGACAGGTGGTCGAATCGATCCGGGTGCCGCTGCGCAACCCGGAGTTCGCGCCGTTCATCCAGCGCATCAAGGACGCCAGGCCGGAGGCGGTGTTTCTGTTCCTGCCCGCCGGCGAGCAAGGCGTGGCGTTCATGAAAGGCTTTCGCGAGCGCGGCCTGGCCGAGGCCGGCATCCGCGTGATCGCCACCGGCGACCTGACCGACGACCACGTGCTGCCGGCCATGGGCGACGCCACGCTGGGCGTGATCACGTCGTTCCATTACTCGATGGCGCACGATTCGCCCGAGAACAAGACCTTCCTGAAGGCCTTTGCCGAAGCCAACCCTGGCGCCGGCCGGCCTAACTTCATGGCCGTGGCCGCCTACGACGGCATGCGCGCGATCTACGATGCGTTGAAGAAGACCGGCGGTGCCACCGACGGCGGCAAGTTCGTCGCGGCGCTCAAGGGCATGAAGATCGCCAGCCCGCGCGGCCCGATCATGATCGACCCGGACACCCGCGACGTGGTCCAGACCGTCTATATCCGGCGCGTGGAAAAGGTTGGCGGCGAGCTCCACAACGTGGAGTTCGACAAATTCGACAACGTCAAGGATCCGGGGAAGTAGGCCAGGCGGCGCGATGCGGCGGCGAGTCTGCGTGCATTGCGCCTTCACGCTGCGGCAACCACGACGGCGATGGCACGATACGGGCAGGCTGTCTGTGGGCCTCGCGAGACACGCCAGCCTCGCCATCGGGCTGCGCCGCCGCGCCCTGCGCATCCCCGCCATGCTGGTCGTAGCATATCCACATCGCGCGCTGCGGCACTTCGTTGAAGTTGCTGTCGCTGGCGGCCAGCACGCGCGCCCAGACCTCGGGCGTGGAACTGCGCCAGACGCCGCACAGCAGGCGGCGAAAGCGCGGGTCGCGCGCGGCCTCCTGCTCGATGCGGCCGATGAAGGCCGGGCCGTGGTACTCGATCAGGTCTTCAAGCTCGCCGGCGGCAAGTGCGCCAAGTACGCGGGGACTGTCGGTGCGGGCCAGGACTTCCAGCACCAGCCGCCATAACCCTTCGGGGTCGTTGACGCCGAGCCAGTCGCAGGCCTGCCAGACCCAGAACGAGCGCACCTCGTGACGGCCAATGGCCGGGTCGTAGCGGCTGTAACGCTGGATATAGGCGTTGACGAGCCGGTTCTGCTCATGGGTTTCCATAGTTCCCCGTGACTACCCGCCTGCGAAAAATGGGCACTGCCGATGGCCGAAGGCGTCGTTGCCGCCAACGGCCGCCAACGTTCGCCGCCAATCGCCTGCCGCCGGTTGACCATACCGGGGTTGGGCTCAGGCAACCGTCAGCAACCTGTCCAAACTGGCCTTGTCCGCCAGCAGCTCCGCGCTGGTCGACTCAAACACTACCCTGCCGCGATCGAGCACCATCGCACGCCGCGTCATGCCAAGCGCCAGGCGAGCGTGCTGCTCCACCACGATCACAGCCATGCCGCCCTCTTCGATCAAGCGGCGTATCACATGCTGCAATTCCTGAACAATAATAGGCGCCAATCCCTCCATCGGCTCGTCGAGTAATAGCAGGGCCGGGTTTACCATGAGCGCCCTGCCAATCGCCAGCATCTGCTGTTCTCCCCCCGACAACTGGTTGCCCAGGTTTGCGCGCCGTTCCTGCAGTCGGGGAAAGACTTCGTAGACCCGAGCGACATGCCAGTGGCCCGGACGCGCCACCGCCGTCAGGTGTTCCTCCACGGTCAGGGACGGGAACATGCAGCGCTCCTGCGGCACCCATCCCAGGCCGGCGGCGGCGCGCTGGTGCGCCGCCAGCCGCGCCAGGTCGCGCCCGCGCCAGGACAGGCTGCCGCGCCGCTGCCGGGTCAGGCCCATCAACGTCATCAGCAGCGTGCTCTTGCCCACCCCGTTGCGGCCCAGCAAGGCCAGGCTCTCGCCGGCTTCCAGCACCAGGTCGATGCCGTCAAGCACGACGGCGTCGCCATAGCCCGCGCTCAGCCCCTGCACCCGCAGCAGTTCAGTCATGGGCAGCCTGCCCGAGGTATACCTCCCTGACGCGGGGATCGGCGCCGATCTCCGCGGGCGTGCCCTCGGTGAGCACGCGGCCACCCACCAGCACCGTGATGCGCTCAGCAAAGCGGAATACCAGGTCCATGTCGTGCTCGATAAACAGGATGGTGATGCCGCGCGGCAAACCGGCGATCACGCCGAACAGCTCGGCGCTCTCCCCGGCCGGAATGCCCGCCGCGGGTTCATCCAGCAGCAGGATGGCGGGCCGGGTGGCCAGCGCCAGCGCGATTTCCAGCAGACGCTGCTTGCCGTATGGCAGGCTGCGCGTCTCGGTATCGGCCTCGGCGTCCAGGCGCAGGCTGGCCAGCACCGCCATGGCCTCGTCGGCCAGTGCCCGCTGCGCAGCCACGGTACGATGCCAGATCCGGGTGGCGCCGCTGCGCTCTGCCACCGCCAGCACCACGGATTCGAGCACCGTCAGGCCGGGGAACAAGGTGTTGATCTGGTAGGTCCGGGTCATGCCGCGCCGCACCCGTGCGTACTGGGGCAATTGCGTGATGTCCTCGTCGCCCAGCCAGATGCTGCCGCGGCTGGCCGGCAAGGCGCCGGTGAGCAGGTTGATGAAGGTGGTCTTGCCGGCGCCGTTAGGCCCGATCAGCGCATGGCGGGCGCCCGGTGCAAACTGCAGGGAGATGTCGCTGTTGGCGGCAAACCCGCCCCAGGACCTGGACAGCCCCTCGGTACGCAGCAACCTGGTCATGGCCGCCTTCCTCCCGGCTTGCGGCGCATGCGGCGGCACAAGGCATCCAGCGCGCCCATCAGCCCGCCACGCGCAAACAGCACGATCACCACCAGCAGCAGGCCAATCCAGAACTGCCAGTACACCGGATTGATGCCTGCCAGCACATCCTGCGCGATCATGAACACGGCCGCCCCGAGCAGTGCGCCGTACAAGCGGCCCGCGCCACCCAGCACCAGCATCACCAGGAGTTCGGCCGAGCGCGGGAAGCCCAGCACATCCATGCCGACGAACTGCGTCGTCTGCGCCAGCAGCCCACCGGCTATGCCGGCCAGCGCCGCCGCCACGGCGAACACCGCGCCCAGGCGGCGCGGCACGTCGACACCCAGCGCCGGCATGCGGCGCGCGCCCTCGCGCATGCCGCGAAGCGACAGCCCGAAGGGAGAAGCCACCAGCCTGCGCACCAGCACGAACAGCAGGAACGTCACCACCAGGCTGTAAAGGTAGGCGGTCTTGCCGAACAGGTCGAACTCGAACAGCCCGAGCAGCGGCGCCATGGTGACGCCCGACAGGCCATCCACGCCGCCGGTCAGGAAAGCCGCCTTGTTGGCCGCCTCGAACAGCATCAAGCCGATGCCCAGCGTGACCATGAGCCGGGTCAGGTCCCCGCCGCGCACCACCAGGAAACTCGCCAGCCAACCCGCCAGGCCGGCCACCGCGCCGGCCGCGAGCAGGCCCGAGACCGGCTCGCCCCAGCCATGCGCGGCGAGCAGCCCGGCGGTGTAAGCGCCCAGGCCGAAGAAGGCCGCATGCCCCAGCGAGACGATCCCGGCGTAGCCCAGCAGCAAGTCCAGCGACAGCGCGAAGAGCCCGGTGATCAGCACCTGGCTGCCAAGGATCAGGTAGCCGGGCAGCAAGAAGATCACCGCCACCGGCACCAGCCAGAACACGATCTCGCCAACGCGCCAGCGCCCGTCGGGCAAATGAGTGCGCCGCGCGATCGCGCGATTCGGTACCCCGTCAACGGCGCTCATGCCCGCCTCCCATAGAGACCGGCCGGGAACAGCACCAGCAGCAGCACCATCAGCGCATAGATGACAAAGGCGCCAACCGCCGGCACGTAATACTTGCCTGCCACATCGGCCACGCCCAGCAGCAGCGCCGCCACCAGCGGGCCGCGGATGGTGCCCGCGCCGCCCACGGCCACCACCAGCAGGAAATACACCATGTACTTGAGCGGGAACGACGGATCGAGCCCCAGCACGTCGATGCCCAGCCCGCCGCCCAGCCCGGCCAGCCCGGAGCCAAGCGCGAAGGTCAGGCTGAATACCCGCTCCACATTGATGCCCAGGCCGCGCGCCGCTTGCTGGTTGTCCACCGCCGCGCGCACCTGCGCGCCAAAGCGCGTGCGCGCCACCAGCCAGCCCAGCGCCACGGTGATGACCACCACCACGCCGATCAGGAACAGGCGATAGGCGCCAAGGTCCAGGCCCGCCGCGCGCACCTGGCCGAGCAGGACCGCGGGCAGCGCCACCGGCTGCTGGCCCGGCCCGAACACGTAGGTGGCCCCCGCGATCGCCATGAAGGTCAGCCCGATCGAGAACAGCACCTGGTCGAGATGGCTGGCGCGGTACAGGCGCCGGTACAGGGTGCGCTCCAGCACCCAGCCCACCGCCGCGGCCCCCACGAAGGCTAGCGGCAGCGTCGCCAGGAAGGGCACGCCGGCCCGGGTCATCAGCACCACTGCGACGTAGCCGCCGAACATGGCGAACGCGCCGTGCGCCAGGTTGACGAAATTCATCAGGCCCATGGTCACCGACAGCCCTACGCTGATCAGGAACAGCAGGCAACCATAGGCCAGCCCGTCGAACAGCACGCCGAGGAAGCTGGCGATCATCGCAGGCCCTCCGCCGGCCGCGGTGGTGGGCAACCAAGCTTTGTCATGACATCTCCTGGCAGCAGGCCTGCCGGCCCGGCGCCGATGATCGCGCCCTGGGTGCGCATCGTGGTCTCCCGTTTCCCATTTGCCGTTTGCCGTTTTCGTTGCTTGCCTGGCCCGCCGGATGGGCCGTGGCGGCAGCGCCCGGCCCAAGGTGCAGGGCATTGTCAGACGCGCCACTTCACTTTGCAATCAGGGGTTCTTGCGATACGGCGCATGCGGCTGCCAGGCATGCGGCGCCGCTCACGGCGGGAGAATCGCCACGTACGCCAGGCCTGCGGACAGCGCCAGGCACAGGGGGGAATAGACCCGCGTATCCAGCCAGGCAAACGAAGAGCCGGTGATGCGCTTGAAAAAGCCAACCAGCCGAAAATCGCCCACCGCCCTGGCCAGCATGGCCAGCGCGACCAGGCCGATGGCCCATTGCAGGATCGGTCCGGTGCTAGGCGCCGTGGCCAGCCCGGCGCGCGCCCCCACCATCAAGGCCACCGCCGCCAGACCAACGGCCACCAGCAGCGTGCCCGTGCGCGAGGGCGTAAAGGCGGGCACCATCGCGCTCGCCATTGCCGGTGGCGCAATGTCGCCGGCGGCCACCTTGCGCGGCACGCGGGGAACGGCGGCATCCTTTGCCAGGCGCCCGCCCAGCGCCCAGTAAACATGCACGACGGCAAGCAAGAGGTAGGTGCAGGCGACCAGCAGAGCGACCATGGCGGCAGGATTCCTATTCGTGAGAATATGATACGGACCGGGGCAACAGCTTAAGCGAGCCGGGCCGCTGCGCGGTGCGCAGTGACTAAATGCCGCAGCCCCGGCCGCCGGAATCCGGGCTCGCCAGCAAGGAGATCGTCATGTCATCCGATAGACGCCGTTTTCTTGGCCGCGGCGCGCGCCTTGCCGCCGCACTTAGCCTGCCCTGTGGCACCTGGCCCGCAAGCACGCTCGCGGCGCCGCCCGCTGCAGGGCCATTGCGCCGGGCACTGCCCGGCGGCCACGACACCCTGCCTGTGATCGGCATGGGTACGTCCAACACCTTCAACGTGGGAACGGAACGCGCCGAACGCGCCCCGTTGGCCGAGGTCCTGGCCCTGCTGCTGCAAACGCCCGGCTCGGTGATCGACACCGCGCCCAGCTATGGCAGCGCGCAAGGCGTCACCGGCGACCTGCTGCGGGACGCCAATGCGCGCGGCAAGGTCTTCCTGGCCACCAAGATATCCAGCCCGGCCGGCGGCGCGGCGCAGGCGCAATGGACACAGTCGCTGCGCGACCTGCATAGCGATACCGTGGATCTGCTACAGGTCCACAACCTGATCGACTGGCGCGACAACCTGCGCTTTGCACGCCAACTGAAGGATCAGGGCAAGACCCGCCATGTCGGCATCACCCACTACCGCGAGGACGCGCATGAGGCGCTGGCGCAGATCGTGCGCAGCGAACGCCTGGATTTTGTGCAGCTGAACTATTCCCTGGCCGAACGCAATGCCGAGCGCGCGCTGCTGCCGCTGTGCCAGGAGCGCGGCGTGGCCGTGCTGGTCAATCGCCCGTTCCAGGACGGGCGCCTGTTCCGCGCCGTCAAGGACCGGCCGCTGCCGCCCTGGGCCAGCGAGATCGACTGTGCGTCGTGGGGCCAGATCTTCCTGAAATTCATCATCAGCCACCCAGCGGTGACAGCGGCGATCCCCGCCACCTCCAAGCCCCGAAACATGCAGGACAACCTTGGCGCGGGCCTTGGCCGCATGCCCGATGCGCGCCAGCGCGAGCGCATTGCCGCGCTGCTGGCCGCTTGAACCCGGCATGGCAAGCCCCATCCACTCCGAGCACGCCAGGCAGGCCACCCGGCACGGGCTTGGCATCCAGCCCGGTGAAGGCGGCGCCGTCGCGGCTGGCTTCCTGTTCTTCTTCTGCCTGTTCGCCAGCTACTTCATGCTGCGCCCGGTGCGAGAGACCATGGGCATCGCCGGCGGCGTGCAAAACCTGCAATGGCTGTTTACCGCCACCTTCGTAGTCATGCTGGTGGCCATCCCGTTCTATGGCTTGTGCAGCGCGCGGCTGCCCCGCCGGCGTTTCGTGCCCTGGGTCTATGCATTCTTTATTGCCAACCTGCTGGGCTTTGCAGTGGCCACGCGTGGCGCGCCGGACAGCATCTGGCTGGCGCGCGCATTCTATGTCTGGCTATCGGTGTTCAACCTGTTCGTGGTGTCGGTGGCCTGGAGCCTGATGGCGGACGTGTTCCGCCCCGGCCAGGCGCGCCGGCTGTTCGGCTTGCTGGCCGCTGGCGCCAGCGCGGGCGGCCTGGCCGGCCCGCTGCTGGGCGGCTGGCTGGTGACGCGCATCGGCCTGACCGGGCTGATGGTGCTGTCGGCAGCGCTGCTCGCGGCCACGCTGCCCGGCGTGGGCTACCTGTTCGGCTGGCGCAAGCGCGCCGGCGCGGGCATGCTGGTGGCGGACGATCCGGTGCCGGCGCAAGACCCGGCCCGGCCCATCGGGGGCGGGCTCTGGGCCGGGCTGACACTGGTGGCGCGGTCCCGTTACCTGCTTGGCATCAGCCTGTTCGTGATCCTGCTGGCCACGGCCAGCACGTTCCTCTACTTCGAGCAGGCCAGGCTGATGGCGCAGACCTTCCCCAGCCGCACGCAGCAGACCCAGGTGTTCAGCGCCATCGATGCCATCGTGCAGGCGCTGACCATCCTGGTGCAGGTGTTCCTGTCGGGGCGCATCGCCAGGCGCTATGGCGTGGCCTCACTGCTCACGGCGGTGCCGCTGGCGGTGGCGGCTGGCTTCCTGGTGCTGGCGCTGTGGCCCACCTTCGCCGTGCTGGCCGGCGCGATGATCCTGCGCCGCGTGGGGGAATACGCCTTGTTGCGCCCGGGGCGGGAGATGCTGTTTACCGTGGTGGATGCACAGACCAAGTACAAGGCGAAGAATGTGATCGACACCGCCGTCTATCGCGCCGGCGATGCCGTCAGTGCCTGGTTCAAGACCGCCATCGATGGGCTTTCCGGTCACCCGGCCGTGGTGGCGTGCACCGGCGCCGCGCTGGCGCTGGGATGGGCGTGGCTGGGATGGTGGCTTGGCCGACGGCATGAAGGCCAGGCCGGGAACGCGCCGGCGGCGGCCCGCACCGGCATGACCCCGGTGTCGCATGATGGCAGCGGCGCTTGAGTGGCCTGGTTATCAAGCAGGAAGCTGCAAGCACGATACGCGAATCAGGCTTTGTCCTACACCGCATCCACGGTAACAGTGCGGATAATTGTGACTGTTGTGACGGATTATTTTTTGAGGAGCATCGATGAAACCCGGAATTCCAAGCCTCAAGGCAGCCGCGCTGGCAGCCGCCCTTGCCCTGGGCGGCATCGCCCACGCCCAGCTTGCACCGCCGCAGCCGCAGCAGCCACAGGGCGAGCGGGCCACGGCAACGCCCATGCCGGCCCAGCCTGCGCGCCACAAGAAGCATAAGCACAAGCACCATCACAAGAAGGCGCCGCCGCAGGCCGCCCCGGGCGCCGACGCTGCACCGCCTGCGGCCCCGCAATCGCCGCCGCCGCGCCCTGCACCCTGATCGGCGTGATCACGGTGATATCGGCGTTACATCTGCTAACCGCGCCAGTCCCTTGCACAGACACCTGACCGCTACGATGACGTCATGGCCAGCCGCCCTCGCTGGCCGTCACCAGGAGTCAGTCATGCGCAACACTCATCGTGCCATCCGCGTCATCGGCGCCGGTATCGTCGCCGCCGCGCTGCTCGCCGCAGGACCCGCTTCGGCACGTGACCGCTACCGCGATGGCGGCTACCACGGCGGCGACGGTTCGGCCGGTGCGGTAGCGCTCGCCATCGGCGCCCTGGTCGGACTGGCCGTGATCGGCACCGCCGTGGCCAGCCAGCCGGTCGTTGTCGCCGCGCCACCTCAGCCCGCATATGGCCCCCCGCCGGGATACTGCTATCGGGATTACGATCGCGCGTACGTGCCATGCGCGCCGCAGCCGGCGCCCTATTACTATCAGCAGGCACCGCAGCCGCAATACCAGGGATATCAAGGGTACTGAGCGCAGCTACCGCCAGGCACCACCCTGGTCCCCCATCGTCAGCATCTGCCGGATCGCCTGCCCGGTGCGTAGCCGGCCGAAGCCATCATTGATGTCTTCGAGCCGGAGCGTGCCGGTCAGCAAACGGTCCGCCGGCAGCGTGCCCTGGTGGTACGGCGCGATATGCGCGCGAGGCGCCCGCCACCAGCGCGGCACCACCGGGATCAGAGCCGCAGAGCGCCTTGGTGATGCATCGAATTTTCATTCAATGAAAATACTTAGCCGTTGTTTGACCTTCAAACCGGCTCATGCATAAGATCATCCAAAATAGATTTCACTCAACGAAATGTTGCGGCGCACCTGCGCACACGGCATGAGCACCGGGCACCGCCGTCACGGCGGCGCCTGCGAGGAGACAACGATGCACCGACGTGCCACCCTGCGCCTGGCCGCCATGGCCTGCGCCGCCCTGTGCGCCCAGCTTGCGCTGCCGGCGCGAGCTGCGGACAACTACCCCACCAAGCCGCTGCGGCTGGTGGTGCCTTTCACCCCCGGTGGCACCACCGACATCCTCGCGCGCCTGCTGGCGCAGAAGCTGGGCGAGGCGCTGGGACAAACCGTGGTAGTGGACAACCGGCCCGGCGCCGGCGGCAACATTGGCGCCGAGGCCGTGGCCAAGGCCGCCCCGGACGGCTACACGCTGCTGATGGGCACGCTAGGCACCCAGGTCACCAACCAGTTCCTCTACGCGCGCATGCCGTATGACTCGGCCAAGGACTTCGCGCCGGTGACGCTCGTCGCCAACTCGCCCAACGTGCTGCTGACCAACGCCACGCTGCCGGTCAAATCGGTGGCCGAACTGATCGCTCTGGCCAGGCAGCGCCCGGGCAGCCTCAACTACGCCTCCACCAGTACCGGCGGCTCGCCGCACCTGTCCGGCGAATTGCTCGACAGCATGGCCGGCGTGAAGATGCAGCACGTGCCGTACAAGGGCGCGGCGCCCGCCATGACCGACCTGCTGGCGGGCCAGGTCAACCTCATGTTCGACAACCTGCCCTCGGCGCTGGCGCAAATCCAGGCCGGCAAGGTGCGCGCACTGGCGGTAACCAGCCCGCAGCGCTCGCCCATCCTGCCCGATGTGCCCACCGTGGCGGAATCCGGCTTGCCCGGCTACGTGGTGAACTCGTGGTTCGGCCTGCTGGCCCCTGCCGGCACGCCGAGCGCGCTGGTGGCGCGCCTGCAGCAAACGGTGGCCAAGGTGCTGGCCACGCCCGAGGTCAAGCAGCGCATCGAGCAGCTTGGCGCGGTGCCTGGCGGCGACTCTCCCGCCGCCTTCGCCGCGGTGATCCGCGCCGATACCGAGAAATGGGCGCGCGTGATCAAGAGCGCAGGCATCCAGGCACAGTAAGACCAGGATTCCACGCAAAACAACAAACCAAGGATCCCGTCATGGCAACCAAGACCCTGCGCATTGGCTCAGGCTCCGGCTGGTGGGGCGACCGCGTCGAACCCGCGGCCCTGAGCGCGCAGCACGGCAAGCTCGATTTCCTCTGCTTCGAAACCATGGCCGAGGCCACCGTCTGCGCCGCGCAGGTGCGAAAACGCCGCGACCCCGCCTTCGAAGGCTACGACACCTACCTCGACGAGCGCATGCGCGCCGTGCTGCCGCACTGCATCGCCAACGGCACGCGCATCGTCAGCAACCAGGGCTGGATCAATCCACTGGGCGCGGCGCGGCGCATCGCGCAGCTGTGCGCAGAGCTCGGCCTGCCCCGCGTGAAGATCGCGGCCATCACCACCACCGACCTGACCGGCACCATCTGCGACCAGCCGCTGGAGATCCTGGAGACCGGCGCGCCCATCGCCACCCTGCGCGGCTCGCTGATCTCGGCCGAGCCGTATGAGGGCGCGGAGCCGATCGTGCGCGCGCTGCAATGCGGTGCGCAGATCGTGGTGACGGGCCGCGTGGCCGATCCTTCCCTGTTTCTCGCGCCGATGATGCATGCGTTCGGATGGCAACCTGACGAGACCGAATTGCTCGCGCGCGGCAGCGCCATCGGGCATTTGCTGGAATGCGGCGCGCAGGTGACCGGTGGCTATTTTGGCGACCCGGGCTACAAGGACGTGCCCGAGCCGTGGAACCTGGCCTTCCCGATTGCCGAGGTGGACGTGAGCGGCACGGCCGTGATTTCCAAGGTGGCGGGCACCGGTGGGCGCATCGACCTGCAAACCGTCAAGGAGCAGATGTTCTACGAGGTGCACGACCCGCGCCGCTACATCACGCCGGACGTGGTCGTGGATTTCACCACGGCGCAACTGGAGCAGGTTGCGCCCGACCAGGTGCGCATGAGCGGCATCAGCGGATCACCGCGCACGCCCACGCTCAAGGTCTCGCTTGGCTGCACGGAGGGCTTTATCGGCGAGGACATGTTCTTCTACGCCGGCCCCGGCTGCCTGGAAAAAGCGCGGCTGGCCAAGACCATCCTGGCGCACCGGTTCGCGCTGGCGGGGCTGGACGCGCAAGCGCTGCGCATCGACTTTCTCGGCGTCAACGCCATTCACGGCGAGGCCTCCCCGGCGCCGGCCTGCGAGCCCAACGAGATTGCCGTGCGCGTGGCCGCGCGCACCCTCACCCGCGCGCAGGCCGCCAAGGTCGGCCGCGAGATCGACAGCATGGCCGTGTGCGGCCTGGCCTCCACCGGCAAGCGCGTGCCGCACCAAGAGCGCACGCGCGAGATCATCGGCGTGTGGTCGGCCCTGGTGCCGCGCGCGCAGGTCAGTTCCGAGATCCATTTCCTTTGATCCGTTTCCTCCGGTCCCTTACCTTCGATCCGCAGCGAGGCACATCCCATGAAAGTTCCGCTAAGGCGCGTGGCACATACGCGGTCCGGCGACAAGGGCGATATCTCGAACACCTCGGTGATCGCCTACGACGCCGCGTTCTACCCGTATCTCAAGGCGCAGCTCACCGCCCAAGCCTTCAAGAGCCTGTATGGCGGCGTGGTCACCGGCGAGGTCGATCGTTTTGAGGCCGATGGCTTGCAAGTGCTCAACTTCGTCGCGCATGGCGCGCTAGGGGGCGGCGTGTCGCGCAGCCTGGCGCTGGACAACTATGGCAAGGCGCTGGCCAGCGCGGTACTGCGGTTCGAGGTAGAGGTGCCGCAGGCCTTGGCCCCATTGTTGCGCGGACCGGCGTAGGCAGGCCTCGCTCCGGCTGGACTCCTTGAAGAACTTGCGATCCGCAACTACTATGGTTGCGATACACAACCAATGGAGCCGCCATGGATATCGTCGAGCCCCTGCCCGAGCCGCGTGATGCCACGATCGCCGCGCTCAGGGTGTTCTCCAGAAAGCTGGTCCGCGAGCTCGGCTTCATGCGGACCACGCTGGCCGATAGCCAGCTTGCGCCCTCCGCAGTGCACGCCATCATCGAGATCGGGCTGGCGCCGGGGCTGCAGGCGCGCGATCTGGCCAGTATCCTGCGGCTCGACAAGTCCAATACAAGCCGGCAGCTCGCCAAGCTCGAATCGTTGGGTCTGGTCGCACGCACGGCCTCGACCGATGATGCGCGCGCATCCCATCTGAACCTGACCGACGCCGGCAGGCACTTGCACCACCAGATCGATGGCTTTGCCACGGAACAAGTCTCCAGCGCATTGCGGCGGCTGACTCCGGCCGACCAGCAAGTGCTGGTCCGGTCCCTGTCGGTCTATGCGGATGCGCTTGCTGCGGACAACGCGCAAAAGACCACCGGGGACGATGCCGGCGTGCGCAGCGCGATCCAGGAAGGCTACCGGCCGGGCTGCATCGGCGACATCGCCAGCCTGCATGCCCGCTTCTACTCGCAACTGGTGGGATTCGGCAGCTTCTTCGAACACAAGGTGGCCACCGAGCTGGCTGGTTTCGTGACCAGCCTGCCATCGCCGGACAGGCAACTGTGGCTGTGCGTGGAAGGCGGCCGGTCGCTGGCCAGCATCGCCATCGATGGCGAACCGGGCGGGCTCGCCCACCTGCGCTGGTTTATCGTCGACAACGCCTTGCGCGGCACCGGCGTCGGACGCCAGTTGCTGGAGCGCGCGCTGGATTTCGCGGATGCGCGCTACAGGCAAACCTACCTGTGGACCTTCAAGGGCCTCGACGCGGCGCGCCATCTCTATGAGTCCCACGGGTTTCAACTTGCGCAGGAGGCGCCGGGCGAGCAATGGGGGGCCGCCGTGACGGAGCAACGCTTTGTGCGCCATGCCGCCAAGGGATGATGGTTGCTCAACCGTGGCCGCAGCGAGGCTGAGCGGCCCGCTTGCCGGCTTGCCGGCTTACTCGCGGCCGGCCAGCTCCAGCGCAAACACAACGCGCTGCAGCCACCTGGCGGCCTGAGCATCCATCTGGCCAAAGTGGCAGCCAAAATGGTGGTGCGCCTCGTCGCCGCGCCAGGCCTTCCGATGGCGCACCACCTGCAATGCCAGGTTCAACCCGCCCAGCTCGCCAAGGTCCAGATGGCATTCAGCGATCCAGGTTCCGACCGGCAACCGCTGCGGGCCGACACTGCGGGAGCGCAAGCCCACGCCGGACACCGACACGTCAGCCACTTCCATCTCCACGAGCTGGCCGTCGCTGAGCAGGATCTGGCAGCGGCACTGCTTTTCCTCCTGCGGGCGGACGCGAAAATGCCTGCGGCGCGGGACTTGATAGATCCCGGTCGGGTAAGGAGCGAGAAACGCCGGTCCGCCGTCGAAACGGGTGACGGCGGCAGAAGCGATGCGGAACTGGAACGTGATGTCGCCCATCGAGGCCGAGGCCGCCATATCGCTGGCGTTCAGGATTGCCTCCAGTTCCACGCCATTGCGGCACCACGCGAGCACGCAGGTGCCTTTGGATGGATCGATGAACAGAAAGCTTGAAGCCACCCGGCACTGCTGCGCAGGATGGAGATGGAGCCTGATGCGCTTGCGAACCAGATCCTGCAGGATCTCAAGTACCTGGTCCGGATCGCTGATCCGCTCGACATCGCCGTTTGCCGCCAATGGAAACGGCAAGGACGTGCCTATGGCTGCCGAGGCCATGGTGGTGGTGCCGGGTGGCCCGGGAGCATTGCCGCGCGCGCGCTACGATTCATCGCAACTCACTCATTCAAGACATTGGATATTGGATCGGACAACGCTGCGCGCATCCAGCTTCGAGGCTGCACTTCCCTGCTTTGTATCATTCGTTCATTCGTTCATTCGTTCATTCGTTTACTCGTTTGCATGCCGACGGCTCTAACGGCATTGCAAGCACGTTCTTTAGGCATCCGCGCGCGCTTGCCCGGACTAAAGATTGGCAGATTCCTGCCGTTAGGCAACGTTTAGCAGCCATGCTTGCGGCCGCCTTCGCCTGCCAGCCACACCAGCCCATGAATAGACTTGATCCCGCTTCGATAGACCCGCCGTCACCGGATGGATACCAGCACGCGCTTGCGGATGAGATCCATGACATGCTGGATATCCTGGCTACGCAGGAGCGCTACCTCGACTTGCGCTTGCCGGATGGGCGCACCCTGCGCTCGCGGGTGTTGTTCGTGGATGCCGCAGCGCGCGAGTTTACGCTTGAAGGATGCGAGAGCGAATCCGATAACCAGGCGGTACTGGCCAGCGCACAGAGCGAGCTTTCGACCGTGTTCGACGATGTCTCGGTCACGCTTGCCCTGGGCGCCGCGAAACGCTGCGTGTTCGACGGCGCTACCGCCTTCGCCGTGCCGCTCCCGGAGATGCTGTCCCAGGTGCAGCGGCGGCGCAACTACCGGGCAGAGACGCTCGACTATAACTACACGTTCGAGGCCGCATTGCCTGACGGCACCGCACTCATCCTGGACATTGCCGACCTGTCGGCTTGCGGCGTGGGCCTGCGCTCGCGCACGCCGGGGACAACCGCGCTGGCCGTCGGGACGGTGCTCCCCAGAGGCATCCTCAGCTTTGGCTCGCTGGCCAGGCTCGAGGTCAGCGTGCGCGTAATGCGTCACCAACTGGTGCATACAGCCGATGATGTGGTACACCACTACGGCTGCGAATTCGTCGCGTTCGATCAGGCCGCCTTGCTCGCCTGAGTCCCCTCCCGGAGCCATCCATGTACCACTCGCATCGCCTCTTCGGCGCCCTGCTGCTTTCGATGTGCTCGCTGACGGCAACGGCACGCGACTCGCTGTGCACGAAGGACGAACAAGTTGCGTTCTCCTGCGCCGTCAAGGGCAACAAGCTTGTATCGCTGTGCGCGTCGCCGGACCTGTCCAAAACCAAGGGGTATGTGCAGTACCGCTTTGGCAAGAAGGGCGCCGTCGAACTGGCGTACCCGAAACTCACGGATGATCCGCGCAAGCACTTCCGCTGGGGTGTCACGGCCTACTCCGGCGGCGGCACCGATTACTTCAGGTTCTCCAACGGCGGCTACGACTACGTGGTCTATGCCGGCAGCGGCAAGGGCTGGGAGAAGGAGGGGCTGGTCGTGGAAAAAGACCAGAAACGCATCGCCAGCCTGCCTTGTCGCGATGGCGGGCTGGGGCCCGACAACTGGGCGGTGATGTATTCCGCAGGCTTGCCGGAACTGGACCAGGGCAAGCCGGCGGAACAGTTCGACATGCCTTGAGGCACGCCAGCTCAGAGACGCACCGCGCCGACGAACTACTGCGCTATTGCGCTACTGCACTCTTGCACTAGTCTCCCAGCGCCCGGCGCGCCCATGCACCCGTGATGCGCCGCGCCTCTTCCTTTAGCCGGCGCGCCATCTTCGCCTCGCGAGACAAGATCCGCTCGCTCAGTGCCGCCACGCTCAACGCGCCCAGCGGGCGGCCCTCGTAGTCAAGCAGCGGCACGGCGATGC
Source organism: Cupriavidus basilensis (assembly GCF_000832305.1). Classification (NCBI taxonomy): domain Bacteria; kingdom Pseudomonadati; phylum Pseudomonadota; class Betaproteobacteria; order Burkholderiales; family Burkholderiaceae; genus Cupriavidus; species Cupriavidus basilensis. The sequence goes on along the minus strand of NZ_CP010537.1, from coordinate 1,784,925 downwards.
CGCCCATCTTGTCGACCACCCAATCCAGGAACAAGGCATGGCCGCGCGCACGGGCGGCCTCGATCTGCTCGCCGATCACCTCGGCCGTGAGGCGCGGGTAACGTGCGCATTGCGCCTTGCCAAGCCGGGTCCGCGCGGCGCGCTCGGCTTCCGGCATCCAGGCCAGTACCGCCAGGCTGCCTGCGCCCACCCCGAGCGGGCGGCGTGTGCCGATCTCGACATAGTTGGCGCGAATCGGGAACGTGCCCAGCTCGATATCCGCCACCACCGATTCGCCCCGGCTGGCCAGGGTCAGCACGGCGGTATCCTCGAACTCCTCCACCAGCCGCTCCAGGCTCGGCCGCGCCAGCGCGCGCAGGTCGACCCGGCGCTGGGCCACGTCGGCCAGCTGGAATATCTCCGGGCCGATGCCAAAGCGCCGGCTGGCATCGCGAGTGACAAAGCCTTCCGCCACCAGCAACTCCAGCAGGCGCGACGCGGTGGCCGGGTCCAGCCCGGTGGCGCGCGCCACGTCGGACAGGCGGCGCACTTGCGGGTCGGACAGGGCTCGCAGGATCCAGAGGGCGCGTTGCACTGGCGAGGCGCGGGAGGTGCGGGAGGTGCGCTCGACGTCGTGACTCACGTCCGGCCCTTGCTGGTGGTAGGCGAGGCGGACAGGCAATACGGCAAGGACATTGAGCTTGGGCGGCAACGCGTGGGTGGAACCGGCATTTAAGCCGCAGCCGCCGGCCAGGTCAACCAAGCCGGCCAGTCAACCCACGTTTTTGGCCAAACAGCGGGCGCCCAGGGCCAAATCCGCCGCTTCAGGCATCCATGGCCAGCCGGATCGACGTATAGTCTCTGCTGACGAAAGCTGCCGCGCCCGGGCTTGCACCGCGCGGCGCCGACTTACGTCCCCGGACATCGGGCCGGCGCCCTGGCTGCCAGCCACTACCAAGGAAAACCATCATGAAAACCAAAGCTGCAATCGCCTGGAAAGCCGGCGCCCCGCTGACCGTGGAAGAAGTCGACCTGGACGGCCCGCGCGCCGGCGAAGTGCTGGTGGAGATCAAGGCCACGGGTATTTGCCATACCGACTACTACACCCTGTCGGGCGCCGACCCGGAGGGCATCTTCCCGGCCATCCTGGGCCACGAAGGCGCCGGCATCGTCACCGGCGTGGGCCCGGGCGTGACCTCGCTCAAGCCGGGCGACCACGTGATCCCCCTCTACACGCCGGAATGCCGCCAGTGCAAGTTCTGCCTGTCGCGCAAGACCAACCTTTGCCAGGCCATTCGCTCGACCCAGGGCAAGGGCCTGATGCCCGACGGTACCTCGCGCTTTTCCATCGATGGCAAGCCGATCTTCCATTACATGGGCACCTCCACCTTTGCCAACCACATCGTAGTGCCGGAGATCGCGCTGGCCAAGATCCGCCCGGACGCGCCATTCGACAAGGTTTGCTACATCGGCTGCGGCGTGACCACCGGCGTGGGCGCGGTGCTGTTTACCGCCAAGGTGGAGGCCGGTGCCAACGTGGTGGTGTTCGGCCTCGGCGGCATCGGCCTGAACGTGATCCAGGCGGCCAGGATGGTGGGCGCGGACAAGATCATCGGCGTGGACCTGAACCCGGGCCGCGAAGCCATGGCGCGCAAGTTCGGCATGACGCATTTCGTCAACCCGAACCAAGTCGAGAACGTGGTGGACCATATCGTGCAACTGACCGATGGCGGCGCCGACTACTCCTTCGAGTGCATCGGCAACACCAAGGTCATGCGCCAGGCGCTGGAGTGCTGTCACAAGGGCTGGGGCAAGTCCATCATCATCGGCGTGGCCGAGGCCGGCGCGGAAATCTCCACCCGCCCGTTCCAGCTGGTGACCGGGCGCGAATGGAAGGGATCGGCCTTCGGCGGCGCGCGCGGGCGCACCGATGTGCCCAGGATCGTCGACTGGTACATGGAGGGCAAGCTCAACATCGACGACCTGATCACCCACACCCTGCCGCTGGAGCGCATCAACGAGGGCTTCGACCTGATGAAGCGCGGCGAGTCGATCCGCTCGGTCGTGCTGTACTGAGGCCGGCCATGCTAGAGCTTCTCTCCGAGCACGGCTGCTTCGGCGGCGTGCAGCGTTTCTATCGCCATGCATCGGCCACCATTGGCCTGCCGATGCGGTTCTCGGTGTTCCTGCCCGCGCAGGCGCTGGTCCAGCCCGAACAGCGCCTGCCCGCGCTGTTCTACCTGGCCGGCCTGACCTGTACCGAGGAAACCTTCATGATCAAGGCCGGGGCCCAGCGCTATGCCGCCGAGCACGGCCTGATCCTGGTGGCGCCGGATACCAGCCCGCGCGACACCGGCATTGCCGGCGAGGCCGAGTCGTGGGATTTCGGCGTGGGGGCGGGCTTCTACCTGGACGCCACGCAAGCGCCGTGGAGCCAGCACTGGCGCATGGAAAGCTACGTGACGCAAGAGCTGTTCGACCTGGTCACCACGGTGCTGCCCGCCGACGCGCAGCGCGTCGGCATCTTCGGCCACTCGATGGGCGGGCACGGCGCGCTGGTGCTAGCGCAGCGTCACCCCGGGCGCTTTCGCTCGGTGTCGGCGTTCGCGCCGATCGCCGCGCCCACGCGTTGCCCCTGGGGCGAGAAAGCGTTCAGCCGCTACCTGGGCACGGATCGCGCCAGCTGGGAACAGTACGATGCCTCGGCACTGATGGCGCGCCAGGCAAAGGCGCCCTTTCCCCGCGGCATCCTGGTCGACCAGGGCCTGGCAGACAAATTCCTTGCCGATCAGTTGCATCCGGAGGTCTTCGAAGCCGCGTGCGCCGCCATCGGGCAGCCGCTGCTGCTGCGCCGGCACGAGGGCTACGACCACGGCTACTACTTCATCTCCACCTTGATGGAGAACCATCTCCGGCATCACGCAGCGCAGCTCTGAAGCTGCGCCGCCGGCGATTTCGGACTCTCCAGGCAGTTCCACCGAGAACCTGCCCGAGACCCTGATGATGCACCTGCTGGTGGAGGACCTTTGGGCAGGCGGCGCCGCTTGGTAATACGTTGAAACAAGACGGTGGCCGCTGAAACGGAATCCGCCGGGCGCGGCGTTGCCCGCCGGCGCGGCATGCTGCTAGCATCCTCCGGGAACGCGACAACCCCGAAGGACATCACGATGCTCCGCAGCGCCCGCACTTCCCGCCTGATTCCCGTGGCGGCCACGTTGATGCTCTGCTGCGCCGCCTTTGCGCAGGGCTCGCCCGCCGGCGGCGACGAAGCCATGAACGCGATCCAGAGCAACTTCGCGCGCATGACGCCCTCGCCGCGCACGGTGGACAGCATCAACCAGGAGTTGCGGCAGAACCACACCGCGCCGGTCGGGACCAGCGGGCGTGGCGGCGGCCGAGGCCGGGGTCGCCAGCGCTCGCAAGACAGCACGCAGAACGGCAGCGGCGCCGATACGCCGGCGAGCCAGGATCCGGGCCTTCACGCCAATGCGCCCTCCGCGGCGGCGTCGCCCGCCACAGGCAACCAGTAGCCGCGCTATGGCCGCACGGCCCCAAACCGCTCGCGGTACTCGCGCGGCGTGATACCGAGCTGACGCAGGAACGCGCGCCGCAGCCCTTCATCCGACCCAAAGCCGGTGCGCGCCGCAATGGCCTTGAGCGGCAGCTCACCCTGCTCCAGCAGCCGCCGCGCCCCTTCAATGCGCGCCGACTCGATGAACGCCATCGGGCTGGCACCCGCCTCCCGCGCAAACACGCGCCGGAAATTGCGCTCACTCATCGCCACCCGCCCCGCCATTTCCTCCAGCGTGAAGTCGTGCGCCAGGTCGGACAGGATCCAGTCCTGCACGCCGCGAATGCCGGCATGGCTGGTCGCCTGGCTGGCCAGGTGCAGGCTGTACTGCGATTGGCCGCCCGGGCGCTTGAGGTAGACCACCAGCTCGCGCGCCAGGTATAGGGCCAGGTCCCGGCCGAGATCCTCTTCCACCACGGCCAGCGCCAGGTCGATGCCGGCGGTCACCCCGGCGGACGTCCACAGGTTGCCCTGGCGGATGAAGATAGCATCCGCATCCACCTCCACGGCTGGAAAGCGCTGGCGCAGCAGCGTGGCCACGCTCCAGTGCGTGGTGGCGCGGCGCCCGTCCAGCACGCCCGCCGCCGCCAGGAAAAAGGTGCCCGAGCACAGCGCAATCAATCGTCCGATGCGAGGCGCCACGGCACGCGCCCACGGCACGATGCCTTGGGCATCGCCCATGGCCCGCTCGATGTCGCGCGCGCCGACGATCACCGCGATATCCGGCAGCAGCACGGGATCGAGCCGCGCCGTGGCCTCCAGCGTCATCAGCGTGTCCGAGCGCACCGGGCCGGCCTCCAGCGCCACCACCCGCGTGGCATAGGCCGGTGGCTGCCCGAGCTGGGCCAGCCGCACATTGGCGTAGTCGAACACCGTCATCGGGCCGATCGCCTCCATGGCCTTGAAGCCGGGGTACACCACGATATCCACCCGCCTCGGGGCGGTGACTGCCTGCGCTTGCATCGATCTGACCGGAGCCGAAAGCGGCGATCTTAACCCAGCAGGCCTTCGGCCACCGTCTGCGCACAAGCATATGCAGCGCCCGCATTAGTCGCTGGGCGTGCAAGCTTGTGCCAACAAATTCGTTCTATTGCAGTGAACCTGTTCTTAGCATGGTGCATATCGTCCACATCCCACCACATCGGGCATACCGCCGCCTACGAGGAGTGTCATGCATCAAGAGCCAGAGCAACCGTTGGCCAACCACCGTCCCGCGTGCGCGGACAACCCGCGCAGCACCGCCACCCTGAGCCGCCGCGGCTGGCTACAGGCGGCCGGCACGCTGGCCGTGGCCAGCAGCGTCGCGCCCTTTGTCTGGACGTCCCGGGCCAGCGCCGCGGGGCAGCGCAAGCCGATCAAGCTGGCCTGGAACGCCAGCAGCGTGTGCCTGGCGCCGGTCGCCGCGGCCGTAAAGGAAGACATCTTCCGCAACCATGGCCTTGAGGTGGAGCTGATCAACTTTGGCGGCTCCACCGACCAGTTGCTGGAAGCCATCGCCACCAGGAAGGCAGATGCGGGCGTGGGCATGGCGCTGCGCTGGCTTAAGCCGCTGGAACAGGGTTTTGACGTGAAGCTGACCGCCGCCACCCACGGCGGCTGCATGCGGCTGCTCACCCTGCGCAATTCCGGCGTGACCGACCTGACGAGCCTCAAGGGCAAGACGGTGGCGGTCAGCGACATGGCCAGCCCGGCCAAGAATTTCTTCTCCATCCTGCTGGCCAAGCGCGGCATCGACCCGGTGCGCGACGTGCAGTGGCGCCAGTACCCGGCGGACCTGCTCGGCATCGCGCTGGAAAAGGGCGAGGCCCAGGCCGCCGCCGATGGCGATCCGCGCACCTACCTGCTGCGCAAGGAACGCAGCCTGGTCGAGGTGGCCACCAACCTGTCGGATGAATATGCCAACCGCTCGTGCTGCGTGCTGGGGATTCGCGGCAGCCTGCTGCGCGAGGACAAGCCGGCCGCCGCCGCGCTCACGCACGCCGTGCTGCAGGCGCAGGACTGGACGGTAGCGCACCCGGAGGACGCCGCCCGGCATTTTGCCGAGTTCGCCAAGGTGCCGCAGGCCGATGTGGTGGCCATGCTCAAGAGCCACACCCACGGCCACCATCCGGTCGGCGCGGACCTGAAGAAGGAACTGGCGCAATACACGGACGAGCTCAAGCTGGTGTCGGTCATCCGGCCAGGCACCGATTCCAACAAGTTCGCGGAGCGCATCTATGCCAACGTTCTCGGCTGAGGGGCAACACGGCGTGCATGGCGTGCAGGATGCGCACGATGACTTCCTGGCCGTGCCCGCGCCAGCCGTGCCGCGCGTCTGGCTGGGTGGCGCGCTGGCTGCGGCGGCCTGGCTGAGCGTGGCGGCCATCGTCAAGTTCTGGCCGGAGCCGGAGGACTGGCCGCTGACCCATGAGACCGCCTCGCTGTTCGCGGGCATTGCCGCGGTGCTGCTGGTGCTGGCCTTCGTGCAGCACCGGCTGGGCGGCATAGGCGCTTGGTTGCGCCGCGCGGGGCCCTGGCTGCTCGTGCTAGCCGTGCTGACCTTCATCTGGGAAGTGGTGACCGCCAAGCTCGGGCTGCTGCCGCGCCCCTTCTTCGCACCGCCGCAGGCGCTTGTCGAAGTCTTTGTCGAGGACTATGCGCGGCTTGCAGAGGCGGTGGCGCATTCGTTGCGCCTGCTGGCCACCGGCTACCTGCTGGGCGCGCTGGCGGGCTTCCTGACTGGCGTGTCCATCGGCTGGTCGAGCCGCGCGGGCTACTGGGTCCATCCGGTGCTGCGCCTGCTGGGCCCGCTGCCGGCCACGGCCTGGCTGCCGATCGTGTTCTTCGCCTTTCCCAGCAGCGCCAGCGCCGCCACCTTCCTGGTGGCGCTGGCCACGTGGTTCCCGGTCACGGTGCTGACCTGGTCCGGCGTGGCGGCGGTCGACCCGGCCTACTACGACGTGGCGCGCACGCTCGGCGCCAAGGAGCGCTTCCTGGTGCTCAAGGTGGCGGTGCCGGCGGCACTGCCCAGCGTGTTCGTTGGCTTGTTCATGGGCCTTGGCGCGTCGTTCTCCGTGCTGGTGGTGGCCGAGATGCTGGGCGTCAAGTCCGGGCTGGGCTGGTATCTGCAATGGGCCCAGGGCTGGGCCGCCTACGCCAGCATGTACGGCGCGCTGCTGGTCATGGCGATCATCTTCTCCGGGCTCATCACGCTGCTGTTCCGCTCGCGGGATCGCCTGCTGGCATGGCAAAAAGGAGTGGTCAAATGGTAAGCGCCGTGCTCGATAAACCCGCCCAGGCCCAACCTGCGCAAGCCGCCACCGGCAGGGACAGCGCCAGCAACGGCGTACGCCTGACGATCGACCAGGTGAGCCACCATTTCACGCTGCGCGACCAGGTGTTGCCGGTGCTCAGCCGCGTCAGCCTGACGGCCGAGCCAGGCGAATTCGTGGCCCTGCTCGGCCCCAGCGGCTGCGGCAAGTCCACCCTGCTGCGGCTCGTTGCCGGGCTGGAGCCGCCGCGGCGCGGCACGCTCGCAGTGGATGGCGTGCCGATCGGCGGGCCGGACCCGAGCCGGGTGGTGGTGTTCCAGGACCCGACGCTGTACCCGTGGCGCACCGTCTGGGACAACGCCGCGCTGGGCCTGGAGGCGCGCGGCTTGCTCGGCAGCCAGCGCGAGCGCGTGGACGATGCGCTGGCGCGCGTTGGCCTGACCGAGTTCGCGCGAGCCTATCCGCGCCAGCTGTCCGGCGGCATGGCACAACGCGCCGCGCTGGCGCGCGCGCTGGTCAACGAGCCGCGCTTGCTGATCCTCGACGAACCGCTGGGCAAGCTCGATTCCCTCACGCGCCTGAGCATGCAGGGCGAACTGGTGTCGTTATGGCAGCGCGCGCGCTTTACCGCGCTGCTGGTCACCCACGACGTGGAAGAAGCGCTGCTGCTGGCAACCCGCGTGATCGTGTTCAGCGAACGCCCCGCCCGCATCACGGCGGAAATCAAGATCGATCGCGACTACCCGCGCCACCGCGACGATCCCGAGCTGATCCGGCTGCGCCGTGAAATCCTGGGCCTGCTGGGACTGGGCCAGGGATGGTAAGCCATGCCCGATGAGCTCTGGCATCTGAACGGCACCGGATGGCTGGGCCCGCATGCGGTGCAACAGCGCAACCCAGCGCGCGCCCTGCCCCGCATCCCGCCGGCAGCGCTGCGTGCCGTGCGCCGCGCGGCAGGCGCCATGGCACTGGCCGCCGGTGCCATGGCCGTGCCACTCTGGCTGTTCACGGGTGCACCCTGGCAAGCACAACCGTCCGAGCCCGGCCCACTGCTCCTGCAGGCCCGGGCGCGCGGCGAGCTGGTGGTGGGCGTGCACGCCTATGCGCACCCCACGCCACCAGGCCGGCCCCTGATCGCGGAGCCCGACCCGGGCGAGGCCGCACTGGCCGCCGAGCTCGGCCGCGCGCTGGGCGTACCGGCGCGGCTGCGTCATCTGCCCGTTGCAGGCATTGGCGACAGCGCCAACACGGATATCGACCTCGCCTTCGGCGCGCCGCGGAACGCCGGACATCCGCGCGCGGCTGCCGTGCCGGCGCCGGCCACGCCGCGCGGCACCTTGCTGACGCTACGCTACACGCCGGTCAGCCGGCTCGATGCCCTCAACGGCAAGACGGCCTGCGTGAGCGCGGGCAGCCCCTTTCAACCCGCGCTGGCGCGCGCCGGCGCCGTGCTGCGCGGCTATCCCTCCGCGCTGCAGGCGCTGCTGGCGTTCCGCCGCGGCGAGTGCGCGGCGGTGGCGGAAGACGCCACCCTGGTCGCCCGGGTGATGCGCTTGCCCGAGTGGCGTTTCTTTACCGCGGCGCCGCTGGTGCTCGACGGCGAGGGCGCGGCGCTGGCGCTGCGCCAGCCGGACGCGCAATCGGCCCGCTACCTGGCGCAATGGCTGGCGCGCTGGCAGCGCGACGGGCGCCTTGCGCGGCTGCGCGACGCGGCCGCCGGCGACGCAGCTTTCAACATGATGCTGGTGGAAAGCGGGCTGATTTGCCACTAAGCCCCGCCACGCAACACCACACCACACCAAAGACAAAACAGCACAAGCACACGACAGGAGCAACCATGAGCTTGCAATCCACCGGCACCACCAGCCGGCAACGGATTTCCCAGTGGCATCGCGAAAACGGCTTCGCCTCGGCCGAGCTTGCCGAGCCGGCCTCGCCACCGCCCGGCGCGGCCCGCGCGCTTGCCAGCGACGAAGCGCTGCGTGCCTTGTCCGAACGCTTTGCCGCGCGCGCCGCCGCCCATGACCGCGATGGCAGCTTCGCCTTCGAGAACATCGCCGAGCTCCACCAGCTTGGCCTGCTCGCCCTGACCGTGCCGCGCGCGCTTGGCGGTGCCGGGGCGGGACTAGCCGACGCCCGCCGCATCGTCCATCACGTTGCCGCCGGAGATCCGTCTACCGCGCTGGTGCTGGTGATGCAGATCCTTGGCCACCGCAACCTGGCGCAAGACACGCAATGGCCGGCGCCCCTGCGCGAGCAGGTGCAGCGCAGCGCGGTGGAGCAAGGCGCGCTGATCAACTCGCTGCGCGTGGAGCCCGAGCTGGGGTCTCCCGCGCGCGGCGGCCTGCCAGCCACGGTGGCACGCCGGCACGGCGATGGCTGGCGCTTGTCCGGCCACAAGATCTACGCCACCGGCATCCCGGCCCTGCGCTGGCTGGCCGTGTGGGGGCGCACCGATGAGCCGGTCCCGCGCACCGGCGTGTTCCTGGTGCCGCGCGACGCGCCCGGCATCACCGTGGTGCCCACCTGGGACCATCTCGGCATGCGCGCCACCGGCAGCCACGACGTGGTCTTCGACAACACGCCGCTGCCCGCCGCCTACGCGGTCGACCTGCGCCTGCCCGCCGCCTGGGGCGAGCGCCACGACCCGGCCTGGGCTGTGTGGACGTCGACCCTGCTCGGCACGCTTTATGACACCGTGGCGCGCAGCGCCCGCGACTGGTTCGTGGCATGGCTCAACCTGCGCGAGCCCGGCAGCCTGGGCGCGCCGCTGGCCACCTTGCCGCGCTTGCAGGAAGCGGTGGGCCGCATCGACGCCTGGCTGCTGGCCAACCGCGTGCTGCTGGAGCGCTTCAGCGCAGATGCCGATGCCGGCGCGCCGGCCAGCGCCAGCGACAGCAACCTGCTCAAGCTCAACGTGACCGACAACGCCATCGCCGCCGTCGAGCTCGCGCTCAGGCACGCCGGCAACCCCGCCCTGTCGCGCGGCAACCCGCTTGAGCGCCACTACCGCAACGTGCTCTGCAGCCGCATCCACACGCCGCAGAACGACGCGATCCTGGCCGGCGCCGGCGCGCAGGCCCTGCGCGCGGCGGCCGGCATCGCAACCCATGCCGCGGCAGCCACGCCGCCCGGCACCCAAGCCTGAGGCCATCATGACCCGACCCGACTCCCAGCCGCGCCGCATCGCCATCGTCGGCGGCGGCATGGCCGGCACCCTGAGCGCCATCCGCCTGCTGCGCGACAGCAGCGCCCCGCTTGCCATCCACCTGTTCGAGCCGCGCGCCGAGCCGGGGCGCGGCCTGGCCTACAGCACGCAGGACCCGGCCCACTACCTGAACGGGCCCGCGCTGAACTTCAGTCTTTATCCCGAAGCGCTGGAGGATTTCTCGCAATGGCTGGTACGCCACGTGCATGCCAGCGCAGCCGAGGCCGACAATGCCTTCGTCCCGCGCAGCGTCTATGGCGACTACCTGCGAGACACCCTGGCGCGCGCCCTGGCCGGGGCCGCCGGACGCGCCACGCTGGAGCACGTGCGCACGGAAATCACCGACGTAGCCATCGGCGTGCCGCACCGCGTGCGCAGCGCCGACGGCCGCGCATGGGACGCCGATCACATCGTGCTGGCCACCGGCGTGCAGCAGGCACGGCCAGTGCTGACACAAGACGACACACTGGAGACCGATGGCCGCTACGTCCCGGATCCCTGGCAACCCGATGCACTGGCCCGGCTCGCAAGCGCGCGCGAAATCGCCTTGATCGGCACCAGCCTGACCATGCTCGACGTGGTTGCCACGCTGGAACGGCTCGGCTTCACCGGCACCTACCACGCGTTCTCGCGGCGCGCGCTGGTGCCCTGGCTGCGCCACAACGCCGGCCCCTGCGACGACTTCCTCGCCGCCGCCGGGGCCGAAGCGCTGGCCGCGCCCACCGCCCGCAGCGTGGTCCGCTGGGTGCGCCGGCAGCGCGACAAGCTGGCCGCCCAGGGCCTGGACTGGCAAAGCGTGCCGAGCGCGCTGCGCGCCTACATCGCCCCGCTGTGGGCAGCCGCCAGCGTGCCGGAGCGCCAACGCTTCCTGCGCCATGTGCGCCCCTTCTGGGACAACCTGCTGCACCGCGCGGCGCCGCCCACGCACGCGGTCTTCGAGGCAGTGCGCGCGCAGGGCCGCCTGCATGTGCATGCCGCCCGCGTCACCGCGCTCGAAGCCGTGCCCGGCAAGACCGAAGCGCATGACGCCAACGGCTGGCAACGCGGCCCTGCAGGCAAGGCAGAGAAACACCTCCGGGTGGCTCTGCACCTCTCCCGCGAACTGCAAGCCCCGGCCACGGTGGACGCCGCCATCAACTGCACCGGCGCGCAATACGGCTGGCACGCCGGCAACACCCGGCCGCTGGTGCGCAGCCTGCTGGCGCGCGGCCTGGTCCGGCCAGCGGCAGCAGGCTCCGGCCTCGACGGCGACGCGCATGGCCGCGTATTCGATCGCGGCGGCCGCCTCGTGCCAGGCCTCAGCGCACTGGGCGCGCCGCTGCGCGGGGCGCTGTGGGAGTCCGGCACCATCATCGACGTGCGCAACCAGGCGGCAGCGCTGGCGGCGCGGCTGGTGGAGGAACTCGGACTAACGGCCGGGATCGAGGCGCAGGCGGCCTAGCAGCCGAGCAGGCCGGCATCCGGCCAACGGGCAGCCGCACCCCGAATCCGGCAACGCTTGCCAAGCGCACCCGCCGTTGGCATATAATCTGGTCCGGGCGCCGGCAGGGCGCCCGCTCCCGCAAAAGCCAGCGCACCTGCCTGCCCGTACCGCACGGCGCCGAGCGATCCAGCCCGGCACCGCCAGTTCGTTGCAAGAACCACACCGTTGACCTTTTTTGCCGCCGCGGGAAACGGCATTGCAAAGGACATGACATGTGGCTCACAACGCTCAACACTCCAGCTCGCCTTCCCAATAGCGACTTCCTGCGCCGCCATGCACGCAGGCTGCTGCGCCAGCTCCACGCCGAACAAGCCGTGCAGGCGCTACCGGTAATCCGGCGCATCCACTGTGCGCAGGTACGCACGCAAAGCGTCGCGGAACTCTACCGGCTGCGCCATACCCTGCAGCTCAAGCACTGCCTGCAACTGCTGGCGGCCGAACTGGGCTACACCAGCTGGTCCGCGTGCAAACGCGACATCGACGCCCGGCCCGCCAGGGTACTGGACCGCTACCGCCTCGACCTTGGACAGTTCGGCGACTACCAGCAACTCTGGTTCGCCGACCGCCAAGGCGCCCAGGCATGGCAAGCGTCCAACGGCGGCTACGTGGTGGCGTATGGCGAGCAAGCGGCGGTATTGCTGACGGGCAACGCCATACCGGCGATGCGTGACTGACCGGGGGCCCTATGGGGCACCTCGGGGCGCCTCGGCGCCTACTTCGCCACCGTGCGCCCCGCCAGCTGACGGTAGCGCGTCAGCGCCCATAGCGGGAAGTAGGCGGTGTAGCCGTGGTACTTCAGGTAGTAGATGCGGGGGAAGCCCGGCGCGTTGTGCGACGGATGCTGCCAAAGGCCGCTGCCAGCCTGGCAGTCCAGCAGGTAAGCAATGCCCCTGCGCACTGCGGGCGTATCCACCTCGCCCACGGCGAAGAGGGCCAGCAGCGCCCAGGCGGTGCTGTTGGGCGTGCTCTCGCCCCCATTGGTGCCGGCCAGCGAGCCATCGAAGTAGCTATCGTTGGTCTCGCCCCATCCGCCGTCGGCGTGCTGGCAGTGTAGCAGCCAGTCCACTGCCTTGCGGATATAGGGCTGGCGCACGTCCTCGCCCACCAGCGCCAGGCCCGCCAGCACACTCCAGGTGCCATAGATATAGTTGCTGCCCCAGCGTCCCCACCAGGCGCCGTCGGCGCGCTGCGTGCGGCGCAGATAGGCGACGCAGCGTTCGACGGCGGCGGCGTGCGCCTGGCGGTTTCCGCTCAGGCCAATGCATAGCAGCACGCGCCCGGAAACGTCCTCGGTGGGCGGATCCAGCAGGGCGCCGTGGTCGGCGAAGGGGATGCGGTTCAGGTACTCGCGATCGCAATTGGCATCGAAGGCGCCAAAGCCGCCGTTGCGCGACTGCAGGCCCACCATCCATTTCACGGCGCTCGCGACCGCGTCCTGGTAGCGCTCGGGCTGGCCGATGCGCCTCGCGTGCACGGCCAGCATGGCGGCTACCACGGCGCTGTCGTCGATGTCCGGGTAATAGGCATTGGCGTACTGGAACGCCCAGCCGCCGGGCTGTACCGACGCCGGCACGTGCTTGGACCAATCGCCGCGCAGGTCTCGCACCTGCCGCGCTTCCAGCCAGTCATAGGCGCGCTGCACCGCCTGCTGCGTGCGCGCGTCGGTGCCGGCGTGCTGCAAGGCCATGATGCTCCAGGCGGTATCCCACACCGGTGACAGGCAGGGCTGGCAATAGGCCGAGCCGTCGGCGCGGCGCACCACGAGCTTGCGGATCGCGGCCAGGCAGGTAACGCGTGCCGGATCGGTCTTTGGCACGCCAAGCAGCGTCATCATCTCGTACCAGTACACCATCGGCGGAAAGATGCCGCCCAGGCCATCCTCGCCGTTCATGCGCTCCACGCACCAGGCTTGCGCCCGGGCGATGGCCCGCCGGCGTACCGCGGCGGGAATCCACGGCTCGATCGTGCGCGCAACCTTGTCGGCCACCAGAAAGGCCTTGCGCATCAGGCCCTTGCTGGAGAAATAGTGCCGCTCGCGCTCGGGCGGTGTGACGAACAGCTCGCTGACCCCGACACGGTGCGGATTGGCGGCCTTGGCCCGCAACGAACACAGTACCGTCAGCGGCACCAGCGTGGAGCGCGCCCAGTAGGCCATCTTGTCCAGATGCACCGGCGCCCAGCGCGGGAACAGGATGAGCTCGACCGGCACGAAGGGCGTGGCGCGCCAGGGCACCTGCCCGAACGTGGCCAGGAGGATGCGGGTGAAGACATTGGCCTTGGCGGCCCCGCCCTGCGCCAGGATGGCGCGGCGGGCCTGGGCCATGTGCGGGGCATCCGGGTCGTCGCCGGCCGCCTTGAGCGCAAAGTAGGCCTTGACGCTGCATGACACGTCGAGCGCGCCACCGTGGTACAGGTCCCAGCCACCATGACGGTCTTGCCGCTGGAGGCTTCGCAGGTAGACCGCCATCGCCGCCTGCAAACCGGCATCGATTTCGTCCACGAAGTGCATCATCAGGATGTACTCGGCGGTAATCGTGGCATCCGACTCTAGCTCAAAGCACCAATGGCCGTCGCGATGCTGGTGGCTCAGCAAGGCGTCGCGGGCCGCGTCGATGGCCCGGTGCAGATTCGCGTCGGCGCCAGGAGTGCCGGGTGTGGCTTGCGTGGGCGCGCCGGCGTCCTGCCTGGTGCAAGGCTGCGCGTTTAGCCGGGTATTCAACTGGCTATTCGACTGGGTATTCAACTCGGTATTCAATTGCGCGTTCGATCGTGCGTTCATTGCGGCTGGCGTCGGGTCATCTGATCCAGCTGGCGCAAGACTTCCGCCCTCAACCCGGGTTCCATCGACTGGCTGCCCAGCAGGTCGGCGAGCCACAGCCCGTCAGCGGCCAGGCGGCAAATCATCAGCCTCGCCGCCTCCGCCGCTGGCAGCGGATCGGGGCGTGCGATTTCGGCGATGCGTGGGGCCCAGCGATCGCGCGTATCGGCATCGGTCAGCATCAGCGCCAGCAGCAGATGCAGATAGCTGGCGGCGTCCTCGTTCCTCTCTTCCTGCAACGTCGCCCGCATATAGGCCCGCGCCGCGCGGCCCTCGGCCTGCGTGTCGCTGGCGATCGCAGCGGCCACATCGGTGTTGAAGGTCTCAACCGCATCGTCGAAGAGCGCGTCCAGCAGCGCCTGCTTGTTGCGGAAATGATGCTGCAAGCCACCTTTGCTGACACCGGCACGCGCCGCCACCGCATCCAGCGTGACGGCGCGCAGACCGGATTCGAGGGCGAGCTGGGCCGCGGAGTGCAATAGCTGCGGGCGCAGCACGTCGGGCTGCTTCTTTCGGCGGTGTGCTTGTGTCATGGGCGCGGATCATACCATCCGGACGGATTGTTTTGAATCCGGATGCGCGCGCGCCAGGAAGCCGTTTCAGGATAAGGTCTCCTCGCGCTGGAGCAGACCTGCCGGAGCCGCTTTGCCGCCGCTCCGGATTGCCGGAGCGAGCGCCAGCGTGAACCCGCGCCGGCGCCGCTCAGCCTCTCACACTCACTGTACCCGCGGATCCATCCCGCTGCGCTCGATCTCCCCCCGCGCCGCAGGCGAAGCCAGATAGCGAATCAACGCGCGCCCGGCCTCGGGATGCTCCGCGCCCACCGGCACGCCGGCGGCGAACGTGGTGATTTTCTGCAAAGGCTCGGGAATCTTGCCAACAAAGCTGGCGCCCTTGACCGGCAGCAGCTCGCTGACCTGCTGCAGGCCGATCTGGTAATCGCCCTGCGCCACCACGCTGCCGACCGGCGTCTTCTCGATCTTGTGGGCCCGGCCCTTGACCTGCGCCTCGATGCCCAGCTTCTTGAACATCTCGGTCTCGACATACACGCCGCTGGCGCTGTCCGAGTAGGCGATGGACCTGGCATCCAGCAGGGTCTTGCGGAATGCGTCGACGGTGCTGATATCCGGCTTGGGCGCGCCCTCCCGCACCGACAAGCCGATGCGCGAATCGGCCAGGTCGACCCGGCTGTCCGGCAGCACCTTGCCTTGCTTGATCAGGTCATCCAGCGCATAGGCCACCATGATCACCACGTCGGCATGCTCGCCGCGTGCGAGCCGGTTGGGAATGGCCTCGGGCGACTTGCCCATCGAGGGGCCCCATGCGGTGGACAGCGTATTGCCCGTGGCCTTCTCGAAGCCCGGGCCGAGCGCCTTGTAGGCCGCGGTAAAGCCGCCCGAATTCATGACCTTGACCTCGTCGGCCAGCGCATTGCCGGCGGCCAGCGCCATGCCGGCCACGCCGGCCAGCATGAGTGCCAGCCATGGCTGCTTGTGTTGCCGAGGGAGATGCGAAGGGGAAACAACGTTGCGGGCTGCCTTTGCTGGGGACGGCGCGGGGGACGGTACGGCGATGCTCGGCATGGTCATATGCGCTCTCTGTGGGCATTGAAATGGGATTCGGCCTGCCCGCTTCAGTCTCCGCGGCGCAGGCCGACTATTCTATGCAAGCACCGCGCACGGCGATAATGCAATGTTTCTTGGATTTGATCGGTTTTACGCATCAATACCAATACCGGCGCTGCCGCCCCGGCCGTGCGCCGATGTGGCCGCGCTCCGGCCGCGCTGTGCCGCCGCCTGCCCGACCATGTCGTACAGGGCTTGCGCATGCGCCGGCAACGTGCGCCCACGGCGGCGCAGGATGCCCAGCGTGCGGGACACGGCGGGATCGCGCAGGGGAACCGCGACCAGCGTGGCGCGCTCGCCACCGGGCAGCGCCAGGCGCGGCACGGCCGCCACCCCCAGCCCGGCCTCCACCAGCGCCAGCACGCTGCTGACATGGCGCACCTCGTAGAAGGCGGCCGGCCGCAGCGGCAGCTCGGCCAGGGCAAGATCCAGCATCAGCCGGTTGCCGCTCGACTTGGCTAACGCTATCAGCGTGTGGGCGCCAAGTTCAGCCCATTTCACCGAGCGGCGCCGGGCCAGCGGATGGTCGTGGCGGCAAGCCAGCACGAAAGGATCGCGCAGCAAGGGCTCGAACAACAGGTCGGCCTCCTGCGTGCCGATGAAGTTCAGGCCAAAGTCCGCCTCGCCGCTGGCCACGCTGTGCAAGACGACGTTGGCGCCTTCGTCCACCATCTTGACGCGGACGTTGGGGAATTGCGCATGAAAACGCGCGATCACCGCCGGCAGGAAGTAATGCGCCGCCGACGGCACGCAGGCAACCGTCACCTCGCCTGAGCGCGTCGCGGCCGCATCGCCGATACCCATCAGGGAAGACTCCACTTCCGCCAGCAGCGCGCGCGCCTTGCCGACAAACTCCCGGCCTACCACGGTCAGGGTGACGCGGCGCGTGGTGCGCTCGAACAGCCTGACATTGAGCGCCTGCTCCAGCTTGTCGATACGACGCGACAGGGCCGGCTGCGACAGGCTGAGGGCCTCGGCGGCGGCGCGGAAGCCGCCTTGCTCCACCACGGCCACCATCGCCTGCAGGTCGCCGAGGTCGAATCTGATCGGTTGCATTGTGTTCCAGGCTAGGGCATTGATGAAGGGATCAGGCAGGCATTGATGCGCCCCGCCGATCAAAGCGCTATGCCCGGCATTCTAGCCGTCCGGCCCCGGCGCGTCCTCTCGCGCGGGCCTGCGGCAGGCGGATGTCCGACACCCCACGTGCGTAGGTGAATGGGAGTAGCGCCACTGAGGTATTCTCCCGAGCTTCGCCGCCAGGCCCGGCGAGACAACCCGCCTGATCAAGCCTCATCACGCTCCATCGCGCCTCATCGCGCCCACCCACCGCACTGGAGGAAATTTGCAGATGTCGGACCCGTTCGCTTTGCTAGCCGTTACGACGCTCCTTAGCGTCATGATGCTGGCGATCGTCTGGTCGCTGCGGCGCTGCGGCCAGCCGGGCGTGACGTTGTGGTGGCAAGCCAACCTGGCGGCCATGGTCGCGCTGCTGCTGATCACACTGCGCGGCAGGATCCCGGATGCGCTATCGATCGTGGTGGCCAACGGCGCGCTGGCTTGGGGGCTGGCACTGTTTCATGCGGGCATCGCCCGCTTCTGCGGACGGCAGCCACCCTGGCGCGCGATGATCGCCGGCACCTTCGCCGTGGTGGCCGGCGTCGTGACGTGGCGCTATGTATTCAATGATTTCAACACCCGCGTGGTCATCGTCTCGGCATTCCACGCCACGTTCTGCGGCTGCGCAGGGTACGTGCTGGTGCGCTACCGCCCGCGCGCTCGCCCGGCCAGCCATTACCTGACCACCGCCGGGTTCGCCTTCTTCCTGTCCGCGGCCCATGCATTGCGGGGCGTGCTGTCCGCGCTCTCGGTCATGGACCACCCTGCCACGACGAGCACGCCCGGATTGAATGCCGCCTTCCTGGTGCTCGGCGCGCTGGCCATGCCGGGCCTCACCATGGGCGCCGTGCTGATGATCCACGACGCGATGGTGCGCCAGCTCGAAGCCGTGGCCAACACCGATTTCCTGACCGGCGTGATGTCGCGCAAGGCGTTCGAGAACGAGGCCGCGCGCGAGCTGGCGCGCGCCGGGCGCGGCGGCCCAGCGCCGGTGCTGCTCATCATCGACATCGACCACTTCAAGGCGGTCAACGACACCTTCGGCCATGCCGCCGGTGATGCCGTGCTGGCGGAGTTCGCGCGCCTGGCCGCCGCCAGCCTGCGCGCGCCTGACAGCATCGGCCGCATGGGCGGCGAGGAATTCGTCGTGTTGCTGCCAGCCAGTTCACTGGAAGAGGCCCGCGCTGCCGCCGAGCGCATCCGCCTACTGGCCGAAGGTAGCCGAGTCAGTGGCCCATATGGCGCCGTGCGCTACACGGTCAGCGGCGGCTATGCCGGGTGGCACCCCGGCGAGAGCGTGGCGCAGGTCACCGCACGCGCCGATACGGCGCTCTACATGGCCAAGCTGTCGGGACGCAACCGCATGCTGGCGCATGTGCCTGCCCCGGCAGCGGCCAGCGCGCCCTGCGAACTGGCCACTGGCGAGCATTGACTGAGCCGGGTAGGTGGCCCTAAGCCTGCGACGGCGTGCCCCGGTACGCCCCGGGCCGCAGCCCGGTCCAACGCCGGAACGCGCGATGGAACGCACCCGGCTCGGCGAAGCCAAGCTCGGCCGCGATTTGCGCCAGCGGACGGCTGGAATGGCTCAGCGCTTCGATGGCCAGGTCGCGCCGCATCTCATCCTTCAGTTGCTGGTAGGTCCCGCCCTCCTCCATCAGCCGGCGCCGCAGCGACGATGACGACATATGCACGTCGTGCGCCAGGCGGTCGAAGGTGGGCCACTGCTCCGGCGGCTGCGCGCGCAACTGGCGCCGCACGCGCGCCATGACGCTGGTGCGGTCGGTGTATTTCACCACCACGTTGTGCGGTGCGTCGCGCAGGAAGGCCTTGAGGCTGCGCTCGTCCTGGTGCACCGGCTGGTCCAGCCAGGCCGCGTCGAACACCAGCGCCGTGGCCGGCTGGCCGAACGCCAGATGGCGCGAGTACATCAGGCGGTACTCGGCGGCATAGGCCGGCTCCGGATAGCTGAACGCCGCCAGCAGCACGGGCACCCGCCGGCGCAGCAGCCAGCTCATCAGCCCGTGCAGCATGATCAGCATGGTCTCCTGTGCGAACACGCCCGGCGGCTGGCTTGAAGTGGCCGTCAGCACCAGCGCGGCCCGTGCGCGCTTGCCGGCGCCCGGCTCACCGTCCACGCCTTCGCGCTCCAGCCGCACGCGGATATCGTCCAGCAGCAAGCCGAAATAACGCACCACCCGCTCCAGCCCCTGCCCCAGCGTCTTGCTGCCCACGATGGCGTGGCACAGCATGGCAAAGCTGCCGCACTTCATGCGGCGCGAGTCCTGCCCAAAGAATTCATCGTCCAGCGCGGCGGCCACTTCCATCCACAACGCGCTATAGCTTGCCGCCGACACGCGCGCCTGCGGCACCGCCAGCAGCGCGGGCGCGATGCCCGCCGCCTGCAGCACCGGCTCCGGCGCGATGCCGCGCGCGCGCAAGCCCGCGATGGCGTGATGCACGAAGCAGATGGCGACGCTATGTTTTTCCATGGAACGGCTCGGATCGGGAACGGATGGCTTGCTGGCCCAGGCTTGCCGGCAGTGGCAAACGAGTTCAGCAAGGTTGGCGGATTCTGGCATAGGAGCGCCCCGCCTGTCTTCCTACACTTGCTGCCAACACTCCCGCCCAGCGCGGGCCACCAGACCGCCAGCCTCACCTGGATCGCGTGCCCCCACGCCGATCCCGGCCCAACCCGAGCCGCCATGCACCACGAATTCAGCGAACAGCAAACCATGATCCGCGACACCGCGCGCACTTTCGCCAGCGAGCGCCTGGCGCCCTGCGCCGCCGAGTGGGACCGTGCCGGCCAGCTGCCGGCGGAGGTGGTGGCGGAGATGGGTGCGCTCGGGCTGCTCGGCATGATCGTGCCGGAGGAATGGGGCGGCACGTATACCGACTACATCGCCTACGCGCTGGCCATCGAGGAAATCGCCGCGGGCTGCGCCGCCTGCGCCACCCTGATGAGCGTGCACAACTCGGTGGGCTGCGGCCCGATCCTGCACTACGGCACGCAAGCGCAAAAAGAGCGCTACCTGCCGCGCCTGGCCAGCGGCGAGATTATCGGCGCGTTCTGCCTGACCGAGCCACAAGCCGGCTCGGAAGCGCACAACCTGCGCACCCGGGCGCGCGCCACGGACAATGGCTGGGTGCTGTCCGGCAGCAAGCAGTTCGTCACCAACGGCCAGCGCGCAGGCGTGGCCATCGTGTTTGCCGCCACCGAGCCGGCACAAGGCAAGCGCGGCCTGTCGGCCTTCGTGGTGCCCACCGATACGCCCGGCTTCTCGGTGCACACGCCCGAGCGCAAGATGGGCATCCGCGCCTCCGACACCTGCGCCATCACGCTGGACGACTGCCAAGTGCCGCACGACGCGCTGCTCGGCGAACCCGGCGAGGGATTGCGCATTGCCCTGTCGAACCTGGAGGGCGGGCGCATCGGCATTGCCGCGCAGGCACTCGGCATCGCCCGCTCGGCCTTTGAGGCCGCCTGCCGCTACGCCGCCGAGCGCGTGCAGTTTGGCCGCCCGCTGCGCGAGCATGCGCCCATTGCCAACATGCTGGCCGACATGGCGACCGAACTCAACGCGGCACGCCTGCTGGTGCACCGCGCCGCGCATATGCGCACGGCCGGCCAGCCCTGCCTGTCGGAAGCCTCGCAGGCCAAGCTCTATGCCTCCGAACTGGCCGAGCGCGTGTGCTCCAAGGCGCTGCAGATCCATGGCGGCTACGGCTACCTGGAAGACTACCCGGTCGAGCGCCATTACCGCGACGCCCGCATTACGCAGATCTACGAAGGCACCAGCGAGATCCAGCGCATGCTGATCGCCCGCACCCTTTGAGCTGCTTGCCCGACCGCTTGCCCGACCGCTTTCCTGCCTTGCACCACCCACACCTAGAACCGACGGAGACCACCCCATGAGTGCCCAGAACCCCAACGCCGCCGCGCCCACCGTCAAGCTGTTGATCAACGGCGAGTGGGTGGAGTCCGCTGCCACCGAATTCCGCCCCGTGGTCAATCCGGCCACCCAGCAGGTGCTGGCGCAGGTGCCGCTGGCCACCGCGGCCGAGGTCAATGCCGCCGTGGGCGCCGCGCACCGCGCCTTTGCCACGTGGCGCCACACGCCGCTGGGCGCGCGCCTGCGCATCATGCTCAAGTACCAGGCGCTGATCCGCGAGCACAGCAAGCGCATTGCCGCTATCCTCACCGCCGAGCAAGGCAAGACCCTGGCCGACGCCGAGGGCGACATCTTCCGCGGGCTTGAGGTCGTGGAACACGCCTGCTCGATCGGCACGCTGCAGCAAGGCGGCTTTGCCGAGAACGTGGCCGCCACCGTCGATACCTACACCCTGCAGCAGCCGATTGGCGTATGCGCCGGCATCACGCCGTTCAACTTCCCGGCCATGATCCCGTTGTGGATGTTCCCCATGGCGATCGTGTGCGGCAACACCTTCGTGCTCAAGCCATCGGAGCAAGACCCGCTGTCCACCATGGAACTGGTCAAGCTGGCCATCGAGGCCGGCGTGCCCGCCGGCGTGCTCAACGTGGTCCATGGCGCGCGCGAGGTGGTGGACGCGCTGTGCACGCACCCGGACATCAAGGCGGTTTCCTTCGTCGGCTCCACCGCCGTGGGCACCCACGTCTACAACCTCGCCGGCGCGCACGGCAAGCGCGTGCAATCGATGATGGGCGCCAAGAACCACGCCGTGGTGCTGCCGGACGCGCACCGCGAGCACACGCTCAACGCGCTGGCCGGCGCAGCCTTCGGCGCCGCCGGCCAGCGCTGCATGGCGACTTCGGTAGCCGTGCTGGTAGGCGCGGCGCGCGAATGGCTGCCCGAACTGGTGAAAAAGGCCGCCACGCTCAAGGTCGGCGCCGGCAACGAGCCCGGCACCGACGTATGCCCGGTAGTCTCCGTCGCCGCCAGGCAGCGCGTGCTCGGCCTGATCGAAGCCGGCGAACGCGAAGGCGCCACGCTGGCGCTCGATGGCCGCAACGTGCAGGTAGCCGGCTACCCCGAAGGCAACTTCATCGGCCCGACCGTGTTTGCCGACGTCACCACCGAGATGTCCATCTACACCCAGGAAATCTTCGGCCCGGTGCTGGTAGTGATCGGCGTCGAAACGCTGGACGAAGCCATCGCCCTGGTCAACCGCAACCCCTTCGGCAACGGCACCGGCATATTCACGCAAAGCGGCGCCGCCGCCCGCAAGTTCCAGAGCGAGATCGACGTCGGCCAGGTCGGCATCAACATCCCCATCCCGGTACCCGTGCCCTACTTCAGCTTCACCGGCTCACGCGGCTCCAAGCTCGGCGACCTCGGCCCCTATGGCAAGCAAGTGGTGCAGTTCTATACGCAGACGAAGACCGTCACGGCAAGGTGGTTCGACGACGCAACGGTAAATGACGGGGTGAATACCACGATCAGCCTGCGCTGACCGGCACGCATCGGCTTCGCCAGCGCCCGCCCTCTCCCACAAGTGGGAAAGGGGGCCAACCAACAGCAAGATCAACCAACTGTGGTAGCCGTGTTTCCCGCCCGAAGGGGCGGGAAACACCCCAACGCGATGCGAAGCGAGCCGTCAAGGTGTGCCAAGGCCGTATGGGGCGCCTCGGGATTTCACGAAAAGAGCGGAAAAGAGGGACCCATGTCTGAGTATCGCCTTAAGGCGATGCGAGTTTGGGTCCCGGCCGCTCTTTTCGTGAAATCCCGAGGAGGTAGTCGCCCCATCCGGCGCGCCTTCTTTGCCTACTTTCTTGGCAAGACAAGAAAGTAGGTCGCCGCCCCGCAGGGGTGGTGAAACTGCAGTTGCCTTTGACATTAAGCAGTTGCAGTTACCACAACCACAAAACACAAAACACCAAACACCAAGAGCAAGGAGCCAACATGCACATAGCCTTCATCGGCCTAGGCAACATGGGTGCCCCCATGGCCCGCAACCTGCTCAAGGCAGGCCACGCCCTGACCGTTTTCGACCTCAACCCCACCGCCCTGTCAGCCCTGCAAGCCGACGGCGCAGCCGTAGCCCCCTCCGCCCGCAAGGCCGCCGCCGAAGCCGACTTCGTCATCACCATGCTGCCGGCCGCCACTCACGTCCGCGCCACCTACCTCGGCCCGGAAGGCGTCCTTGCCGGCGTACGGCCCGGCGTACCGCTAGTGGACTCCAGCACCATCGACCCGGCCACCATCCGCGCACTGGCCGCCGAGGCCAAACGGCAAGGCAACCCGATTGCCGACGCCCCTGTCTCCGGCGGCACCGGCGGCGCGCAGGCCGGTACGCTGACGTTCATGGTCGGCGCCGAACCGACCCTGTTCGAACAACTGAAACCCGTGCTGTCCTGCATGGGCCGCAACATCGTCCATTGCGGCGACACCGGCACCGGACAGGTCGCCAAGATCTGCAACAACCTGATCCTCGGCATCTCCATGATCGGCGTGTCCGAAGCCATGGCGCTCGGGGTCAAGCTGGGCATCGACGCCGGCGTGCTGGCCGGGATCGTCAACACCTCCACCGGCCGTTGCTGGGCCGCCGACACCTGCAACCCCTACCCGGGCGTGATCGAGACCGCGCCGGCCTCGCGCGGCTATAGCGGCGGCTTTGGCGCGGACCTGATGCTCAAGGACCTGGGCCTGGCCACGGATGCTGCACGCAGCGTGCGGCAACCGCTGTTCCTCGGGGCACTGGCCCAGCAGATCTACCAGGCGGTGAGCCAGGCCGGCGACGGACATCTCGACTTCTCGGGCGTGATCCGTCAATACCAGGCAAAAGAGGAGCCGAAAGCATGATCGAGCACGTCATCGACGGGCATATCGCCCGCCTCACCCTCAAGCGCCCGCCCGCCAATGCGTTTAACGCCGAGGGGCTGGCACAGTTGCAGCAACTGGTAGCCACGCTGAATGCGGACACGCGCGTGCGCGCCATCGTGATCACTGGCGACGGCAGCCGCTTCTTCAGCGCCGGCGCCGACCTCAATGGTTTTGCCGACGGCGATCGCGCTCATGCGCGGCTGATGGCGCAACGCTTCGGTGCCGCCTTCGAGGCGCTGCAAAACGCACGCCCCCTGGTGATCGCGGCGATCAACGGCTATGCCATGGGCGGCGGGCTGGAATGCGCGCTGGCCTGCGACGTGCGCATTGCCGAGGAACAGGCCCAGATGGCGCTGCCGGAGGCCGGCGTCGGCCTGCTGCCGTGTGGCTGCGGCACGCAAACCCTGCCCTGGCTGGTGGGCGAGGGCTGGGCCAAGCGCATGATCCTGGCCAACGAGCGCATCGATGCCGCCACCGCGCTGCGCATCGGGTTGGTGGAAGAGATGGTGCCCACGGGCCAGGCGCTGGACGCGGCGCTGCGCCTGGCCGAGCGCGCCAGCAATGTGAGCCCGCGCGCGGCGGCCTACAGCAAGCAGCTGGTGCACCTGGCGCGCCAGGGCGTGCCGCGCGGCCCGGCGCTGGCGCTGGAGCGCGAGCGCTTTGTCGATCTGTTCGACGGCGAGGACCAGCGCGAAGGCGTCAACGCCTTCCTGCAAAAACGTGCGCCGCAATGGCGCAATGCCTAGGAGCCACGCCATGCGCCTGAACCCGAACGATGCCGCCCAGGAACGCCCCGCAGCCGCGCCAAGCGCGGACGACGAGGTGCGCTTCGACGAGATCAACGGCATCGGCCTGATCACGCTCAACCGGCCGCGCCAGCTGAACGCCTTGTCCTACCCGATGATCGGCCTGCTCGATGCGCAGCTTGCCGCCTGGGCCGCGCGCGACGACATCGCCGCGGTGGTGCTGCGCGGCGCGGGCCCCAAGGCGTTCTGCGCCGGCGGCGACATCCGCGCGCTGTACGACAGCTTCCACGCGGGTACGGCGCTGCATCGCCAGTTTTTCGTGGACGAGTACCAGCTCGACTATCGCCTGCACTGCTACCCCAAGCCGGTCGTGGCGCTGATGGACGGCATTGTCATGGGCGGCGGCATGGGCCTGGCGCAGGCCGCGCACCTGCGCGTGCTCACCGAGCGCTCGCGCGTGGCCATGCCGGAGACCGGCATCGGCCTGGTGCCCGATGTGGGTGCGAGCCATTTCTTGTCGAAGCTCCCGCTGGCCCTGGCGCTCTATGTCGGGCTGACGGGCGTGACGCTTGGCGCTGCCGATACGCTGCTGTGCAAGCTGGCCGACATCGCCGTGCCTGCCGCAAGCCTGGAGCACTTCGAGCAGACGCTGGCAGCCATCAACCGGACAGGCGACGTGCTGGCGGACCTGCGCGCCGCGCTGCAGGCAACGCCTGACGCCGGCGAGCAGGCGGCGCCGCTGCAGTCGGTGCTGCCTGCCGTGCTGCGGCATTTTCGGGCAGACGCCAGCGTGGCTGGCCTGCTCGACAGCCTGGCCGCGGAATCCGACCCGGCCTACGCCGACTGGGCCGCGCGCACGCTCGATATCCTGCGCGGGCGGTCGCCGCTGATGATGGCGGTCACGCGGGAATTGCTGCTGCGCGGCCGCGACCTGGATCTTGCCGATTGCTTCCGCATGGAGCTCGGCGTGGTGTCGCACGCGTTCTCGCAGGGCGATTTCATCGAGGGGGTGCGCGCGCTGATCGTCGACAAGGACAATGCGCCGCGCTGGCGCGTGAAGGATGCGAGCGAGGTCAGCGAGGCCGTGGTGCAGTCGTTCTTCGACAGCCCTTGGCCGCGTGAGCCCCACCCGCTGGCCATGCTTGGCCGATCAGGGCAAGCCTGATGGTCGCACGCCGGCATGGTGCCGGCGTGTGGTCACGTGCATGCGAATAAAACCACGCACTCAGTCCTTGGGCTTCGGCGCGTGGCCGCTCGGCTGGTGCTCGTCCACCGGCACCTTCACCAGCCCGTCCGCGCGGAACATCGCCTTGATGCCGCGCACCGCCTGGCGGATGCGCGCCTCGTTCTCGATCAGCGCGAAGCGCACGTACTCGTCGCCATAGTCGCCAAAGCCGATGCCGGGCGAGACGCAGACTTTGGCCTTGGCCAGCAGTTGCTTGGAGAACTCCAGCGAGCCCAGCGCGCGATACGGCTCGGGGATGCGCGCCCAGATATACATCGACGCCTTGGGAATCTCCACCGGCCAGCCGGATTCGATCAGCCCGCGCGCCAGCACGTCGCGGCGCGTCTGGTAGTGCGCGGCAATCTCCTTCACGCATTGCTGGTCGCCTTCCAGCGCGGCAATGGCGGCCACCTGCAGCGGGGTAAACGTGCCGTAATCGTGATAGCTCTTCATGCGCGTGAGCGCGGCCACCAGATCCGGGTTGCCCACCATGAAGCCGATGCGCCAGCCCGCCATGTTGTAGCTCTTGGACAGCGTGAAGAACTCCACGGCGATGTCTTTCGCCCCTTCCACCTGCATGATCGAAGGCGCCTTCCAGCCATCGAACACGATGTCGGCGTAGGCCAGGTCGTGCACCACGAAGATATCGTGCTTGCGCGCCAGCGCGATCACGCGCTCGAAGAAATCCAGCTCAACGCATTGCGCGGTGGGATTCGACGGAAAGCCCAGCACGATCATCTTCGGCTTGGGATAGCTGCCGCGAATGGCGCGCTCCATCTCGGCGAAGAAGTCCACGCCCGGCACCAGCGGCACGGAGCGGATATCGGCCCCGGCAATCACCGCGCCATAGATATGGATGGGATAGCTCGGGTCGGGCACCAGCACGGTGTCGCCGCGATCGAGCGTGGCCAGCATCAGGTGGGCCAGCCCTTCCTTGGAGCCGATGGTGACAATGGCCTCGGTGTCCGGATCGATCTCGACGTCGTAACGCTCGCGATACCAGTGCGAGATAGCGCGGCGCAGTCGGGGGATGCCCTTGGAGGCGGAGTAACCGTGGGTATCGGGGCGCTGCGCGGCTTCGGTCAGCTTGGCAACGATATGCGCCGGCGTGGCGCCGTCCGGGTTGCCCATGCTCATGTCGATGATGTCTTCGCCACGGCGGCGCGCCGCCATTTTCAGCTCGGCGGTGATATTGAAGACGTACGGGGGAAGACGATCGATACGCGCGAAGCGGCGCTTGCCTGCGGAGGCTGACATGGATTTTCCTTGAACGTAAGCGCCCGGAACCGTCCGAGCGACGCTGCCAGCCGTTGGTGCGGCTGACCGGAAAGATCTTAGCGGCGAATACCGGCCGCGTCTACGGCTTTTGCAAGCCGGGCGCGGCACCGCTACGCACCGGGCACGCCGGCCTTGCGCACCACCGCATCGTCGGGCCCGAGCAACCGGCCATCCTCGGCGCGCACCTCGAGCGGGCGCACGGGCTTGCCAGCCTTGCTGTCCACCAGCACCGAATGCGGCTCGCCGGGGACATAGAAGAACGCTTCGCCCCACTGCCGCAAGCCCACCACCACCGGGAACAGCGCGCGCCCTTTCGGCGTCAGCACGTACTCCTGGTAGGCGCTGCCGTCGGAGGCCGGCACCTGCTCCAGGATGCCGTGCGCCAGCAGCGTGCGCAGCCGGCCGGCAAGGATGTTCTTCGCCAGGCCAAGGCTGCGCTGGAACTCGCCAAAGCGCCGCAAGCCATCGAAGGCATCGCGCACGATCAGCAGCGACCACCAGTCGCCGATCACATCGAGCGAGCGGGCCACGGGACATGCAGCGCCTTCCAGGCTGGTTCGCCGGACCATAGTGCAACTCCGTTTCACTCGCCAGATGCGGTGCGCCGCGGAATGCGGCGCCAATGGCGAGGCGGTTGCATTGTAAAACCAGTTGATCCGGCCTTCAAGGCATGCACTGCCCCCCGGCATGCGCCGCTCAGTCGTCGATGTTCTCGTGCACGGCGGAGGCACCGGCCTTCCAGTAGCTGGCCGCGCGGATGCGGCCCTTCTCGATGCCGCGCTCGCCCACCAGGTACTGACGCACGGCGCGAATCGACGCGGCCTCGCCAGCCGCCCAGACATAGCCTTCGCCGCGCGGCAACGTAACCTCGCGCAAGGCTTGTTCCAGCAGCCCGGCGGCGCTCTCTGCCGGTGCGCTGTCACGGTGCTGCCAGTGGATCTCCACGTCGGCGCGGCTGGGCAGCGGGATTTCGGCGGCGGCGTTGTCCACCGCCAGCACCACCAGCGCGCGCACGCCGGACGGCAACTCCTCGAGGCGCCGTCCGATGGCAGGCAGCGCGGTTTCGTCGCCCACCAGCAGGTGCCAGTCGAAGCCCTCGGGAATCACGAACGACCCACGCGGGCCGCCCACGCCCAGATACTGGCCGGGTGCGGCCTGCGCGGCCCAGGTGGAGGCGGGGCCATCGCCATGCAGCACGAACTCGATATCGAGCTCACCGGCGGCGGCATCGTAGCGGCGCGGCGTGTAGTCGCGCGCGGCGGGCTTCGGCTGGCCTTCGGCAAACACGGGGCCATTGGGACCAGGCTCCGGCAGCACGGGCTTGCTTTGCCCCGGCGCGGGGAAGAACACCTTGATGTGGTCGTCGAAAGATGCGGAGACAAAGCCCTTCAGGTCTTCGCCAGCCAGCGTCACGCGCAGCAGTTGCGGCGACACCGCCTGGGTACGCACCACTTGCAGCAAGCGCATCTTGAGTTCATGGCGAACGCGTTGCACGATCAGGTCGCGAGTAGTCATGGATTTCCTGGTTGACGGGAATGAGGAATACGGCATGTGGAGTGTCGGGATGCGGGTCAGCACTAGGCACCCTGGCCGCCCGGGCCGGCGTTGATCTCGGCGGTTGCCCGCGCCAGGATGGCGGCGATGCGACGCTGCTCGTCCGGCGTGGCATCGGTGCGCAGCAGCAGCGCCCGCTTGAGCGCCACGCGCGCCTCGACGAACTCGGGCAGCCAGCCACCCGCGGCTTCACGCTCGTCGGCGGCTACGCCCGCCGCACCCGGCTCGGCGGCTTCACCCGACAGCGCGCGCCGCACCCACTCCATCTTGCGCGCCACGTGCTTGAGCTTGTTGAGCATCAGGGCCAGCCGCTCGCGGTTGGCGTCGAGATGGGCCAGGCCCGGCCCCGCCAGCTGATAGCGTTTTTTGTTGCCCTCGGTGTCCACCGTGGCGTAGCCGAGTTCTTCGAGGAAGGTCAGGGCCGGATAGACCATGCCCGGGCTGGGCTTGTAGAAGCCGTTGGTGCGGGCCTCCAGCGCCTTGATCAGCTCGTAGCCATGGCTGGGCTTTTCTTCCAGCAAGGACAGCAGCATGAGTTGAAGATCGTCCGAGCTGAACTTGCGGCCGCGCCGCCAGCTATCGCCGTCGCCGTCGAAACCATCGCCACCGCCGCCAAAGAAGCCGCCGGGGCCGCCGCCGTGGTGGTGGCGGCCAATCGCATGGCGGCCATGGCGCTCGCCGTGGTGCGAGGAATGCGAGGCATGAAAGGAAAAATGAGAAGACAGATGGGCAAGCATGTGATGGGTAAGCCTACCCAGAAGAGGATGGTGACGCATTGGCACGACTCCTACATATCGAAAAACATATCTTAAGATATATATCGTACGTAAGGATGTCAAGGCGATATTGAGTGGCGGGACCGGGGGCAGTAGACAACCGGCGCCGCGCTGAGGGCGGCGCAGCTCCGGCACATGGCGGCTTTCACCGCTAGCCTCGCGCCACAAGAAAAATCCCGCGGCCACGCAGCGCCGCGGGATCACTTTCGATGCCAACGCGCCTTACGGCTTCGGCGGAGACGTCACCACAATCGAGATGACCTCGCGATAGACGAGCTTGGCCAGGCGGCCCGCAGCGGCATTTCCGCGTTGAACATAGCGCGCGATGGCGCCACGCGGCATGCCTGTTGAAAGATGTCATATCGGACTCGGTAGAAAGTGAAATTTGCTCAAAGTGCCGCCTGACACACCGATTCCGGATGTCGCGTTCGCCACAAGACTTAATTCACACGCCGAGAACTTTCACTTCAGTTCGCGCCACTGCTTCGCTAAGGTCGGGCAGTCCGTCCAGCCTCCATCAGCCGGGCTCATTTTCCTTAAGCCTCGGCGCAAACGGTCTGCATTGCCTTTTGACACCGGCGTGGACTAAGTTGGCAGCAAGGTGGCAGGCCAGACCTTCCGGCGCAGGCGTCGACATGCATTGTTTCAAGCACATTGTTGCCTGCTGCCATGCCTTGCCTCAGCCGTTTTCGACATTCCGCCAAGGACCCCGCCATGACCCGGCACCCGTTGCTCCGCACCACGCTACTCTGCGCCGCCCTGCTCGCCCCGGCGGCACCCGCGTTCGCCTACCTCGACACCTTCATCCACGGCACCGTCATCGGCAACATGAGCCAGAAGGAATCGGCTTCGCTCGCCCAGAGCGTGGGCAAGGTGCTGAATGACGGCACCGACGGCACCATGGCGCCCTGGACCTCCCCCGCGCAAGGCAAGCGCAAACCGATCGAAGGTCAATTGACGCCACTGCGCAGCAAGACCGACAAGGGCCAGTCCTGCCGGCAATTGAAGATGCAGCTCAGACGGGCGGACCAGGAAGACAACTGGACTGGCTGGTTCTGCAAGCAAAGTGACGGCCGCTGGCGCTCGCGCAAGGTGGCGGACGATTGAGCCATCACCCTGTACACGCCACCCGGCAGCCACCTCTATGCCAGCCCGCTGCAGCGCTACTCCATCGGCGAACGCCACACCACCTCTGCGTTCATCGGTGGACGCCTCACCATGCGGCTCCCTCGGGTTCTCCTCAGGTTCTCAACTCAACCAGAATCTGTTCAGCCAGATAATCACAGGGCGGCCGCGCTGAGCGCGAACTGCGGGCGAGGACGATTTCGAGTTCAGCCAGTGGCGGCAAGCCGTCGCCCTGGGATAGCTGAACAAGATGCCCGGGTACGCTGCATCTCGCCAGGGGGGCCACCGCAAGCCCCGCTTCGACCATGCTGACAAGGCCCAGCAGGCTCGGGCTTTCGTAGGACATGCGGTATTTGATGTTCTCCCGCTGCAGCGCGCTGATGGCATTGGCGCGCGCCGTGCTGCCATGGGCGAAAACGGCGATGGGCAGCGGGCGCTCGTTCCACACTTTCCTCACGGCCGACCCGACCCAGACCATCGGCTCGAACCGGATGAATTCGCCGGCGATGCCCTTGGCTTTAGTCAGGCAGGCCAGGTCGAGCGTGTTGTCCTTGAGCAATGGCACGAGCGCACTGCTAGGCATGCCGATCACCCGGATTTCCACTCGCGGGTGCGCCACCGCGAACTGCCTGAGGACCGACGGCAGCAACGAAGAGGCGTAGTCGTCAGGCACGCCGATGGTGACGCGCCCCTTCATT
The DNA here is from genome assembly GCF_000832305.1 of Cupriavidus basilensis. NCBI lineage: Bacteria > Pseudomonadati > Pseudomonadota > Betaproteobacteria > Burkholderiales > Burkholderiaceae > Cupriavidus > Cupriavidus basilensis. The sequence continues at coordinate 1,753,669 of NZ_CP010537.1, read as the reverse complement.
TCCGGGCGCACGATCGACGCCCACGCCTCCTCGCGCATCGCGAGCATGCGGCGGCCATGGTCCAGCAGCGTCTTTCCCTCGGCGGTAATCGTCACGTGCCGCGTGGTCCGCACAAACAACGGCTTGCCAAGCGACTCCTCAAGCGCCTTGATCTGCATGCTCACCGCCGACGCGGACCGGTGCACCGCCTGCGCCCCCCGGGCAAACGAGCCGGTGTCGGCCACCGCCACCACCATCTCAATGACGTCCAGATCGAGCTTTTTCATATTAATCAGAAAATCTGAACAAAAACTTCAGTTTAACCCGTTTTACTTAGCCATTCACCAAGTGGATACTGCAGTCGATGTCCACTGGGGAACCCCGAAAATGCACGGTACGGAATCGATCTACGGATTTTTAGCGGTCGGGGGCATGCTAGCCGTGACGCCTGGCCCGAACATGGTCTACGTGATGTCACGCTCCATTGCGCAAGGACGCAAGGCCGGGCTCGTGTCCCTGGCTGGCGTCATGCTCGGATACCTTTTCTATATGTTTGGCGCGGCGTTTGGCATCACGGCATTTTTCCTGAGCGTGCCCTACGCCAGCAGCATCCTGGGCGCGGCGGGCGCTGCCTATCTGTCCTATCTGGCGTGGCAGGCCGTGAAGCCTGGCGGCCGCTCCCCGCTCGAAGTCCGCGACCTGCCGCACGAACGCCGCCGGCGGTTGTTCGCGATGGGCGCGACCACCAGCCTGTTGAATCCCAAGCTGGCGATGACCTTCCTGTCGGTCTTGCCCCAATTCATCAACTATCGGAACGGCAACGTCCTAGAGCAATCACTCGTGCTCGGTTCCTCGTTGATTATCGCGTTCGCCACCGTCAACGGCGCCGTGGCGATCTGCGCCGGCAGCATGGCAAAGCTCCTGTCGCGCCGGCCGGGACTCTTGCTGGCCCAGCGCTGGGCCATGGGCGCGGTTCTGCTTGTGCTGGGCGCGAACATGATGATCGACGCCCGAAGGCTAGCGGGAATTGGCTGACTTTGGCGGTTGCCCGCCACGGTCAGCGTACCGTCGCCTGCGTTGCGTTTGTGCTGGAAATACGCTTTGGCAAAGTACAGATTATCGAAGGGCGGGAAGCGACGCCCCAACGTAGTCAGTCGTCTCCCGGCTTCCGTTGCCGCAAGTGGGCGGCCATCGCAGCAAAACGCCGACGCGTTTCCAATTCGAAGACTTTGGCCGCGAATGGATCCAGAATGCGCCCCAACAGCCGGGGGCGTAGCTTGACGTTGAAAGTGTAGATCAGCTCAGAGGCACCATGACCAAGGTCACGGTGTCGCATCGAAGCACCCCAAAATACGAACGGGCCGGTGGGGGCAGTGATGGTGGCCGCGGCAATTCTGGGAGGATCGTAGCTGACGAATTGCGTCCGCATGCCAAGGAATTTCTTCCAGCCTCGACCAATATTCGTGGTGATGGCACCTACGTGGGGATGCGTCCCGCCGCCCTCCACATAAGCAACCGACAGCAATGTGTCCCACATCAACCGTTCCTCATGATTATGGAAGGCCTCAAACGCTGCGGCGGCAGATGCCGGCATTTTAAGCACAATACGACGCTGAGCCATGATCAGGATTCTTCTATCGTTGTCTGGATTCCCCACCGGCGAACGGGCGGCTCGAAATCTGCGAGCTACCGGAGACGGCCCATGGTTGATCGCAATATACTGCCAGCGGCGATCTTAGCAGCAGCCGTCGGTTTTTTGCATTTCCGAGGAACTCACGCACGCCTGTCTTAGCGAAAAGCGCACGACCCCGACGGACCATGGGCGAGCCTTGGCGCTACGATCCGCTACAGTATCGAGACAGCCGCATGACACGTGTACAGATGAATCACCGCCCTCAACAGCATCAAGCACAAGACCTTCTCACTTCCTACTTCTGGAGCGGCGACGGCATTCGCAGTCGATGCGTCAGCGACATCGTGCCATGCGGCAGGGTCGACGTTCCCATGCCCCCGGCGCGTCTGCTTGCGGATTGGGCAAGGGAGATATCGTCCCGCCTGGTCCTGGAACCCGGGGATGTCGAGGCAATGCCTTTGGCGCGGGCGCGGGCGCGCTGGCCGGACTACGCGCGATGCGTGCAGGCGGTGTCCGATTGGGCGTGCGCGCTTGGACTGCCCGGGGTGCTTGCCGGCAGCGACGTAGCCCTCATGGCCTGCCGCGGCGCGAGGTACCACCATGACGGCGCGCAGTATGGCGGTGCGGCCTTTTGCAATCTATTCCTGAGCGAAGACAGGGGGCAGGACTTGCATTTCCCCTCGTTGGGTCTTCGAATCCCCCTGTCCCGGGGTACGGTTGTGATATTCGATACTTGCCAGCCTCATGGCGTGATTCAACGCCACAGCAGCGGGTTTCATGTGGCCGACTTCCCGCCCGGCCAGGATTGCATCCAGCTATTCCTGACCTGGGAGCTTCCCATCGAAGATACCCATGTTGCGCACGCACTTCAGGTTGCCTTCGACACCGCCCCTTCAACCTCGTCGCAACTGCATGAAGAGCAAGTCTGGCTCAACGGTGCAAGGGCTGCCGTGTGCCCGGATTCTGGCCGGTGGTGCCGGGCCGGCGAATCGCCGGGGTCATGCGGCGATTTACCCTGACTGGGCGCTCGGTTGCCGCAAGCAGCCGGACAGTCGGTCCGGATCCAGGGCATACAGCCCGCATGGCCCCTTGGACGCCCCTACTGCCTGCCAGACACAAGCCGCTCATTACGCTCGGTCAGTGACTGGATCAGCCCATCCACCCCGCTTTGCTGAATCTTGTCGTTGAATTGCTGCCGGTAGGTCTGCACCAGCCAGGCCCCCAGCACGTTCAGGTCATACACGCGCCAGCCTTCCGGCGTCTTGTGCAGACGGTAGTCGATCTGCACAGGCTGGCCGCTTTTCATATTGGTGGCGACCGTGCGCACCACCACGTCCGTCTCGGCCGGCTCGATGCGCGACGGCGGATACTCGATCTGCTGGTCCGGGCGGAGTTGCGCGATAGCGCCGGCATAAGTGTGGATCAGCAGCAGCTTGAACTGCTCCACCACTTGTTGCTGCTGCGCCGGCGTTGCGGTGCGCCAGTAACGGCCCATGGCGAGCTGCGTGGTGCGGTTCAGATCGGTGTACGGAAGGATGTCCTTGTTCACGATCGTCGTGATGCGCTGGATATCGCCCGGGGCGACCGCGCGGGCGCGCACCTCACGCAGCAACTGCTGCGTCACGGTCTGAATCAGCGCCTGGGGCTTGGACTTGTCATCGACCTGGGCGCAGGCTGTGCTGCCAAAGGCAAGCAAGGCCGAAACAACGGGAATCAGGATGACGTTCCTCATCGGTGGGGGTCCTGTCTGTATGTGCAGCCCGCATGTTAAAACAAAGCGCGTTGCGCTACACCCGCAAGTCACCCGCAGCACCGCCAGCACGCTCCAACATCGTCCGCGCCCCCTTCAATATCTCCCTGGCCACATCCTGGTTGGCCACCGTGCGCGCCAGCATCAGCGCCCCGACGCACTGCGACATGACGCCCCAGGCTGCCTCCCCGTCGGGCAGCAACAGCTCCCGGCTGCGTTGCAGTTCGCGCTCAACCCCTTCGCGCAGCAATGCCTGCTTGGAATCGAAATGGCTGTAGAAGGCCCCGCCGGTCAGGCCGGCGGCGCCCATCAGCTGGTCAACGCCGGTCGATGCAAAGCCCTCGCGCTTGACCAGCGCGCCGCTGGCCTCCAGCACCCGCTCGCGGTTGGCAGCTTTGTGAGTTGCGGAATAACGCATTGCAGTGCCTGAGATTGTCCTGGGGCAGATGCCGATTGACGCGCCCCGCATTCATACCATAACGTTCGTTTCCCAAACGATCGTTTATCTTGTGTCGGATCCACTTCCGATGGAAGCGGTCAGCGTGGGCACGAACGCAGAAAACCCGCCCGGCCATCGCCGGCGGATCATTCCAAGACTAGAGACAAGCCATGTCCAACAAGAAAGCGATCCTTGTGGTGGGTGCCGGCGACGCCACTGGCGGCGCCATTGCGCGCCGTTTTGCCCGCGAGGGTTATATCGCCTGCGTGACGCGCCGCAGTGCCGACAAGCTCACGCCGCTGGTCGAGCAGATCCGCGCCGAGGGCGGCGAGGCCTACGGCTTTGCCTGCGATGCCCGCAAGGAGGACGAGACGGTGGCGCTGATCGAGCGCATCGAGCGCGAGATCGCGCCGCTGGAGGTGGCGATCTTCAATATCGGCGCCAATGTGCGGTTTTCCGTGCTGAAAACCACCTCCCGCGTGTACTTCAAGGTCTGGGAGATGGCCTGCTTCGGCGGCTTCCTGATGGGGCGCGAGGCCGCCCGCGTGATGCTGCCGCGCGGGCACGGCTCGATTTTCTTCACCGGTGCTACCGCCAGCCTGCGCGGGCGCGATGGCATGAGCGCCTTCGCGGGCGCCAAGCATGCCCTGCGCGCGCTAGCCCAGAGCATGGCGCGAGAGCTTGGGCCGAAGAACATCCACGTGGCGCACCTGGTGGTGGACGCCGCCATCGACACCGATTTCATCCGCTCGAACTTCCCCGACCGCTACGCCACCAAGCAGGACGACGGCATCGTCAATCCGGAGCACATCGCCGACACTTACTGGATGCTGCACCAGCAGCCGCGCGACGCGTGGACGCACGAGCTGGATATCCGTCCGTGGATCGAACCGTGGTAAGCCCTGCGGGCCAAAACCATCAAAGCCATCAACAACAAAACACCACAACCAGCGGAGACGACGACATGAGCAAGCAAGTGGAATTCTATTTCGACTTCGGCAGCCCGTATTCCTACCTGGCCTACAAGGAATTGCCGCGCGTGGCGCAGCGCACCGGCGCACAGATCGTATGGCGGCCCATCCTGCTGGGCGGCGTGTTCAAGGCCACCGGCAACCACAGCCCCGCGGAGATCCCCGCCAAGGGCCGCTGGTCAAAGACCGACACCGCGCGCTGGTCGCGCCGGTACGGTGCCAACCTGCAGCAGAATCCGCATTTCCCGGTCAACACGCTGGCGTTGATGCGCGCCGCGGTCGGCTTCCAGTTGCAGGACGAGGCCGCGTTCCACCGCTATGCGGAGACGATCTTCGCCGCCATGTGGGAGCAGCAACGTAACCTGAACGACCCCGCCGAGATTGGCGCCGCGCTCACCGCCGCCGGGTTCGACGCGCGCCAGGTGCTGGCGATGATCGATGACCCGGCGGTGAAGGATGCGCTGAAGCAGGCCACCGAGGCCGCGGTAGCGCGCGGCGTGTTCGGCGCCCCAAGCTTTTTCGTCGGCGACGAATTGTTCTGGGGCAATGACCGCCTGCTGTTTGTCGAGGAAGCGCTGGCCGCATAGCCGGCGCTATCCCTCGAAAGCGCGCCGTCAGAACGCCGGCAGGATCGCGCCCTTGAACTGCGTGGCCAGGAACTCGCGCACCTCCTGCGACTGGTAGGCCGCCACCAGCGGCTTGACCCACGGCTTGTCCTTGTCTTGCGTGCGCACCGCGATCAGGTTGGCATAGGGGCCGCGCAGGTCTTCGGTGGCAATCGCATCCTGGGCCGGGCTGAGGCCGGCCTTGACCGCGTAGTCGGTGTTGATGGAAGCCACGGCCAGGTCATCGAGCGAGCGCGGCAGAATGGCCGAGTCCAGTTCCACGATCTTCAGCTTGCGGGGATTGGCCTTGATATCGAGCGGCGTAGCATTCTTGCCGTTCTTGCCAGCGCCATCGCGCAGCGTGACCAGGCCTTCTTTCTGCAACAGCAGCAGCGCGCGGTTGCCATTGGAGGGATCGTTCTGGATGCCCACCTTGGCACCGTCCGGCAGTGCCTTCAACGACTTGAGCTTCTTGGAGTAAAAGCCCATTGGCGCCACGTACGTCAGGCCGACGTTGGCGATCTTGTAGTGCCGCGCCTCGATCTGGCTGTCGAGAAAGGGCTGGTGCTGGAAGCTGTTGGCGTCCAGGTCCCCGGCATCCAGCGCCGCATTCGGCTGCGCATAGTCGTTGAACTCGATGATCTTCACGTCCAGGCCGCTGCGCTTGGCCACGGTCCGCACGACCTCCCAGATCTGCGCGTCGGGGCCGCTCATGGTGCCAAGGCGCACCACCTGGTCGGCGGCGTGCGCGGCGGGCAACACGATCATGGCGGCAGCCAGGGCGATGGATTCGAACAGGCTACGGCGTTGCATGCAGGCTCCACACTCAGGGTTGCGGCTCTTCGCGCGCCACGCCGATGCGCGGCGGCGCGCAAGCTGGCCGCTGTTATCAAGGCGCGACCGGCACTTGTGATGCCGGCTCGCTTGGCAGCGATGTTAGCGCCGCGCCCATGGGCAGGGAATGAAGGTGTTCGCCTATCGATATGCGCGGGTTGCGCGACGCTGGCGCGCTCGGCCGCGGGTAGAATCACGCTCCCGTTTCCTGCTGATATCCAGCCAGCCATGACGCACCCCCCTGCAGCCTCTTCCCCCTACCAGATTCTCTTTGCCTTCACCGCGGCCGCGGGCGCAGTGCTGGAAATCAAGCGCATCGGCTTGCCTGCCGACGCGCCGCGCTCGCGCAAATACCAGTGGTTATGGATAGCCGCGGGCAATGGTCCACAAAAAGTGCTGCCGTTGCAGTTTGTGTCGATGAGCCAGGAAGATTGCCAGGTGCGCGTGTTTGCCGAAGGCACCCTGCGTTTTGGCGAGCGGGATGCGGCAATGACGCTGTCGACGGGACAGATGCTGCATCTGCGGGCGTGTGCGGCGGATGCGGTCCCGCCCGATGTGGCGGCCCTGGTGGCGCGCTATGTGGCTGCGGATTAAGCCAGCCTCACTCGCCCAGAAACTCCGCCAGCACTTCCAGACCCTGCACATGATCCGCCACCACCTTGGCGATCACGGCGATGGGAATCGCCAGCAGCACGCCCCAGGTGCCCCATAGCCAGGTGAAGAGCAGCAGCACGACGAACACCGCGACGGCGTTCATCTTGGCCATGCGCCCCGTCATCCAGGTGGTCACCAGCGCGCCGATCAGCGTGGCGACCAGCAGCGAGCCGCCTGCCGCCATTGCCGCCAGCGCGAAGTCACCTGACTGCATGAAGGCGGCAAGCCCGATGCAAACCGCAATGAGCACCGCACCGAAGTAAGGCACCAGGTGCAACGCCGCGGCGGCCAGCGACCACGTGCCGGCGTTATCCACTTGCAGCCATTTCAGCAGGAACCAGGTCAGCGCGCCCACCATGGCGTTGGTGACCAGCAGCATCACCATATAACGCTGGATCTGCCGGTTGATCTCGTCGAGCATGTGCACGCTGATCTTCTTCTGCGACAGCGTGGTACCCGCCATCTTGATGAACTTGCGCTTGAACATGTCTCCGGACACCAGCATGAAAAAGGCGAGGAACAACACCACCGCGGCCTGCCCGGCGACGGCAAAGGCGCCGACCGAACCGGCCAGCAGGATATTGTTGAGCGAATCCCCGGCGCGCTCCACCACGATCCGGGAGCCACGCACGGGCGGCCCTTGCCCGGTGCCACCCAGCACCGTGGCCGCCCGCCGGATCTTTTGCACCATCGAGTCGTCGCCGCTGAGCAAGGCGCCCACGGAGCGCGACAGCTTGGTGGCCACTTCCGGCAAGCGGTCGATCAGGCCGGCAACCTGATCCTGCAACAAGTATGCGCAGCAGACCACGCCAGCCAGCAGCGCCAGCAGCACCAGCGAGGCACCGAGCACGCGCGGGATGCGCCGTGCGCACAGCACGGTGACCAGCGGATCGAGCATGTAGGCGACGACCACCGCCAGCACCACGGGGATCACGAAAGCGCTGGCAAGGTGCAGCGTGTAGAGCGACGCGAGCACCGCGAGGATGGTCAGAGCCAGGTCGCCGCGCCTGGACGGGACGACAGGAAGGGTTGCGGCCACGGCAGGCTGGGTCGCCGATGCGCCCGCAGTTGCGGCGTCAGACGCCGGCGGCTGGCTGGCAGCGGCAGCCTGCCGGCCTTCGTCGGCGCCGGCAACGGCATCCGCGCAGGCAGACGACTGGCTTTGTGCAGCGGGGCCGGCTTTCAGATCAGCCATGGGGTTGCGGTTCCTGTCGTGATGGTCGCGTGCGTGTCGCGTGAATGCCGGCGAGGCAACAGGCATGTGCGCGTGGCGCGCGCCATGTTTCATCCAAGCATAGTCTTGCCTGCCGGCGTTTCTGTCGGAGAATGCCGCAAGTCTGTGTAGGACAACCACGGCTTGCCGTGTGGCGCTCGATGCACCACATTGAGAGAATACGGATGTTGCGGAGCCTGGAGATTGCCGCCACCTTGCTGCTGTTCGGAGCGCAGGTGATCGCGGAGTTCGAGCGCGGCAGCCTCGATGCGCAACGGCAGGCGGAAACCGAAACCGAGACCGAGACCTTTCACACCTGATCCGCTGCGCACGCGGGCCCAGGTCTCAATGGCCAATCAGTGCAACGTCCCCAGCAGCTTCGGCAGCGAGGCAGACAGCAGCGCCACGCCGGATGCGGTCAACAGGCTCAGCACGATCCTGCGAAATGCGATCTCGCTGATGCCGATGTACAGCCGCGCGCCCAGGATGCTGGGCACCAGCATGGCCGGCCCCACCACCAGGAACATGGGCAGCATGTCGCGCGTGACGATGCCGGTGCCGACATAGGTCGCCATGGTCACCGCCAGCGTGGCCAGGTTGAAGCTCTGGATGATGGCGCGCTGCTCGTCCTTGGCCAGCCCGCGCAGGGTGCACCACAGCGTGGGGATGACGCCGGTAAAGCCGCCGATGCCGCCCATGATGCCCCCGGCCGCGCCGATCACGCCATCAGCCACCCGCCCGCCGGCCCGGATGCGGGGTAGTTGCCTGGACATCAGCATCAGCGGACACCAGATGACCAGCAGCCCACCCAGGCAAGCCCTGAACACGCTGGGATTGAGCGCTGGCAGGATCGCCACGCCGATGGGAATGCCCAGGATGCCGCCGGCCACGAAGGGCAGCAACTGCCGAGGTGAAAAGCTGCGCCGCACCGTCACCGCCGCCACCACCTGCCCGGTCAGCGAACCGAACACCGCCATCGTCGCGGCCAGGCGCGGCTCCACGGTCCAGACCCAGAAGGACATGGCCACCATGCCGAAGGCAAACCCGGACAAGCCTTGCACGAAGCCGGCCACGACGGCGCCCAGCGCCAGGATCAGGACAGGAAATTCCATCGGTAACTCGAACGCCGGAAAGCCGCCCTATGCGGCACGAAAGCCGCAAACTATGCCGGGCATTGAGCGCTTTGTCACCTTGCGGTGGCCTTCGCGCCGCGTGCCTGCACGTCGAGCACCTTGGCCCGCGCCGCCTCGAAGCGCGCGCCCTCGGCAGCCAGCCAATCCTCCACCATGGCGACAGGCGGCGTCTGCCCGTGCGCGCAGACGAAGAAGTAAGACGCCTGCGAGCGCGCATGGATGCCGAACAGGTCGACCAGCCTGCCGGCCTCGATATCTTCCAGCACCAGCGCCGAGCGCCCCATTGCGATGCCCTGCCCGGCCAGCGCCGCACCCACGGCCAGCTGCGACAGGTTAAAGCGCTGGCCCGCGTCAAGTTCGCCCACCTGCGCCTCCACCCCCGCCACCTGCAGCCAGTGGCGCCATTCCTCGAATGCTTGCGCACCGTCCCACGGGCTCACGTCGTGCAGCAGCCAGGCACCCCTCAGATCCTGCGGCCTGCGCAGCTCGGGATGCGCGGCCAGGAAGGCCGGGCTTGCCACCGGCAGCAGCCATTCGTCGAGAAACAGCCGGGCCTTGAGGTCCTCGTAGCCACCCAGGTCGAAGCGCACGGCAGCGTCAATGCCATCGCGCACCATCCGGGTGCGGTCCAGCGCGTGGAACTCGCCGTAGACGCGCAGGCCCACCTCGGGGTGATCACGGAAAAAATCGCCCAGCCGCGGCGTCAGCCAGCGCATGGCAAACGACGGTGCGCAGCTCAGCGCAATGGGGCCGGCCTCGCGCGGCTTGCGCAGCTGGGTAAGCGTGCCTTCGATGGCCTGGAAGGACTCGCGCAGCACAAAGCGCAGCCGCTCGCCTTCGGGCGTCAGCACCAGCGCGCGCGGCGTGCGCAGGAACAAGGGCCGGTCCAGCCACTGCTCCAGCTGCTTCACCTGCTGGCTCACCGCGCCCTGCGTCACGCACAGTTCCGTGGCCGCGTGGGTGAAGTTGCAATGGCGCGCCGACGCCTCGAAGCAGCGCAGCCAGCTCAGCAAGGAGGACGATAACAAGGTGCTCATGACAAGGTGCTCATAACAAGGTGCTCATAACAAGGTGCTCATAAGTGTCCGTCGATACGCATGTCGGCCCACAGCCAGCCATTAATAAAACTAATGCCTCGCTAAATATAAATGGATTGCCAGCGAATCCGCGCAGGCCAACAATGAAGTCACCCAGGAACCCGCAGCAGCCTATCCCTTTCCGATGAACCAGCCTTTAGCCATGAACCCATCAACCGCAGCCGGCCCGCACGCTGCCGCAGCGCTGCGCGCCAGCCTGGCCGCCGCCACGCCGTTGCTCTGGTGCAATCCGGCGCGCGCCGTGACGCCGCCGCCCGTCCAGGCCGCAGGCGAACACAGCATTAGTCTAGCTGATGTCGAGGCCGCACAGGCGCGCTTTGCCCGCTTTGCCCCGCTGCTATCGGCGCTGTTTCCCGAGCTGGCCGGAACCCATGGCGTCATCGAGTCGCCCCTGGTGGCCGTGCCATCGATGCAGACGGCCCTCGGGCTGCCACACAGCCAGGGCAGGCTGTGGGTCAAGGCAGACCACAGCCTGCCGGTCGCAGGTTCCATCAAGGCGCGCGGCGGCATCCACGAGGTGCTGGAGTTTGCCGAGAACCTGGCGCTGCGCCATGGCCTGGTTGGCCCTGGCCGCAACGAGCCCGAGCATTACCTGGCACTGAGGGAGCCCGCGGCGCGCGCCTTGTTCGGGCGCTACCAGGTGGCGGTGGGTTCCACCGGCAACCTTGGCCTGAGCATTGGCGTGATGGCCTCGGCGTTGGGTTTTCGCGCGGCCGTGCATATGTCGTCGGATGCAAAGGCATGGAAGAAGGCGCGGCTGCGCAACCGTGGCGTGGAAGTCGTGGAGCATGCCGGCGACTACGAGGACGCCGTCGCCGCCGGCCGCCGCCAGGCGCAGCAGGACGAGTTCACCTACTTCGTGGACGACGAGCGCTCTCTGTCGCTGCTGCTCGGCTACAGCGCCGCGGCGCTGCACCTGCGCCAGCAACTGGCAGCGCACGCGATCCGCGTCGATGCCGAGCACCCGCTCTTCGTCTACCTGCCTTGCGGCGTGGGCGGCGCGCCGGCCGGCATCACCTTCGGCATGCGGCAATTGTTTGGGCCGCACGTGCACTGCGTGTTTGCCGAGCCGGTCCAGTCGCCCTGCTTCCTGGTGCAGATGATGGCTGGCGCAGGCAATCCGTCCGTCTATGACTTTGGCCTGAGCAACAGCACGCAGGCCGACGGGCTAGCCGTGCCGCGCGCTTCGGAGCTGGCCGCTGGCGTCATGCGCCCGCTGCTGTCCGGCGTGTTCACGGTGGCGGACGATACCCTGTTCGAGCACCTGGCCCTGGCATGGCGCACGCAAGGTCTGCGCATCGAGCCCTCGGCCGCGGCCGGCTTCAGCGGGCCGCGCATGCTGTGCGAGAGCCCGGCGGGGCGCGACTACCTGGCCCGGCACCAGCTCGAAGCCATGATGCCGCAAGCCACGCATCTGGTGTGGACCACCGGCGGGCTGTTCGTGCCGCCAGCGGAGTACCAAGGCTTTCTGGACAAGGCGGCCGCGCTAGCGGCCTGAGCCGCTCACCGCCATCATCCATCCCCCAAACGTCGCACGCAGGAGAGTCAGCATGAAACCCGTCCATACCTTCAAGCTTGCATGCCTGGCCGCCTGTTGCCTGGCGGTGCCCGCCGGCAGCGCGCTGGCCCAGGCCTACCCCACGCACCCGATCCAGATGGTGATCCCCTTCCCGCCCGGCGGCGCGACCGATGTGATCGGCCGGCTGCTGGCCAAGAAGCTCGGCGACCACCTGGGCCAGACCGTGGTGATCGACAACCGGCCGGGCGCCGGCACCATCGTGGGCGCCGGCCTGGTGGCCAAGGCCGCGCCGGATGGCTACACGCTGCTGGTCAGCTCGGGCACCACATTCACGGTCAATCCGGCCATCCATCCCAAGCTGCCTTATGACCCGCTCAAGAGCTTCGAGCCGATCGGGCTGACCGGGCGCACCGGCCTGATCCTGCTGGCCAACCGCGATGTGCCGGTCAACAACCTCAAGCAGCTCGCCGCGGCGGTGAAGGCATCCCCCGGAAAATTCTCCTACGGCTCGTTCGGCACGGGTACCACCGCGCAGTTCGCCGGCGAAATGCTGCTGAACGATCTTGGCATCAAGATGCTGCACGTGCCCTACCGCGGCAGCTCGCCGGCCATGACCGACCTGATCGGCGGCCAGATCCCATTCTCGGTGGATACCGTCTCGGCCGCCGTGCCGCAGATCCGCGCCGGCAAGGTCAAGGCCATTGCGGTCACCACTGCCAAGCGCTCATCCCTGCTGCCCGACGTGCCCACCGTGGCGGAAAGCGGATACCCGGGTACCGATATGGATACCTGGCTGGCGGTGGTGGCGCCGCGCGGCCTGGCGCCCGAGGTGAAGGCGAAGCTGGAAAAGGCGCTGGCCGCGACCATGGCCGACCCGGACACGCGCAAGAAGCTGCTGGACAATGGCTTCGAGCCGTCATACGGCACGGGCGCGGAGGTGACCGCGCTGATCACCAAGGAACTGCCGCGCATGCGCGCCATTGCGCAACGTGCCAACATCACGGCGGACTGAGCGCACGCAAATGGCCCGTGGCGGGCTCGGTTTGACAGCGCCCGCCTCCAGCCCACATCATCGCAAGCACCGCCGCCCCCGAAGCGGCGCCATGCCATCCAGAACGATCCGAGACAGCCCAAGACAGCCCGCCATATGACGCTCCCCGACTCCACTTCCGCCACCCTGCAGCTTGGCGCCTGCGCCATCGTCGGCCAGCCCGCGGCCACCATCGACACGCCGGCGCTGATGCTCGACCTCGATGCCTTTGAGCGCAACCTGGCGCAGATGCAGCAGGCCGCCGACCGCGCGGGCGTGCAACTGCGCCCGCATGCCAAGGCGCACAAATGCCCGGAGATAGCGCTGGCGCAGATCGCGCGCGGCGCGGCCGGCATCTGCTGCCAGAAGGTCAGCGAGGCGCTGCCGTTCGTGCAGGCGGGCGTCAGGGACATCCATATCAGCAACGAGATTGCCGGGGCGGCCAAGGCCGCGCTGCTGGCCCGCCTGGCGCGGCATGCGCGGATGAGCGTTTGCGTGGATGACGCGCGCCAGGTCGCCGCGCTGGCGCAAGCCGCCGCGCAGGCCGGCAGCCACATCGGGGTGTTCGTCGAGATCGACGTGGGCCAGGGACGCTGCGGCGTGGCCGATGCGCCTGCCGCGCTGCGCCTCGTTCAAGCCATCGGCGCGCACCCGCAACTAGCGTTCCGCGGCTTGCAGGCGTATCACGGCGGCATCCAGCATGTGCGCGATTACGCTGCGCGCCGGCAGGCTGCAGCCGATGCCGCGGCGCGTACCGCCACCATCGTCGCCGAACTGGCCGAGGCCGGCGTGGCTTGCGCCACGGTGACGGGCGGCGGCACCGGCAGCGTGGAGTTCGACCTGAAGAGCGGCGTCTATACCGAAATCCAGCCCGGCTCCTATGTCTTCATGGACGCCGACTACGGCCGCAACGACTACGGCGGCGCGCTGCGTTTCGAGCACAGCCTGTTTATCGCCACCACCGTGATGAGCGTGGCGGCGGCAACGCGGCCCTCGCCGCGCGTCGTGCTGGACGCGGGCCTGAAATCGATGGCGGTGGATTCTGGCCTGCCGCTGGTGTGGGGCGCCAATGGCCAGGACCACGCGCTGGCCTATGTGGCAGCCAACGACGAGCACGGCATCGTCGAGCCCGTGCCCGGCACCAGCGCGGCGGGCCTGCCGGGCCTCGGCAGCCAGGTGCTGCTGGTGCCAGGCCATTGCGACCCCACCCTCAACCTGTACGACGAGATCGTTGGCGTGCGCGGGCAAGCCGTGGACTCGTTGTGGCCGGTGTCGGCGCGCGGGCTGAGCCGCTAGCGCGATCCGGATGCAACGCCGCCGCACCTGCCATGCCGGCGCGGCGCTTTCCCCCAACCTGCCAGAGAATTCACCATGACCCAGACCGATAGCCTGCTTGCTCAATCCGCCGTGGCGCTGCGCCGCCTGATCGGCAGCAAGGAAATCTCGCCGGTTGAACTGCTTGAGGCGTGCATCGCCCGCATTGAGGCGGTCAACCCCTTTATCAACGCCATCACCGCCACCTGCTACGAGCGCGCCCGCGAAGAAGCCCGCGCGGCCGAGCGCGCCGTGCTCGACGGCGCGCCGCTGGGCCTGCTGCACGGCCTGCCGCTGGGCGTGAAGGACCTGGAGGCCACGGCCGGACTGCTCACCACCTATGGCTCGCCGCTGTACCGCGACAACGTGCCCAGCGCCGACAACGTGCTGGTGGCCCGGCTGCGCGCGGCCGGCGCCATCGTCACCGGCAAGACCAACATCCCGGAGATGGGCGCGGGCGCCAATTCGCGCAACGCGGTGTGGGGCGCCACCGGCAACCCCTTCAACCCCAACCTGAATGCGGGGGGATCCTCGGGCGGCTCCGCTGCCGCGCTGGCGACCGACATGCTGCCGGTCTGCACCGGTTCAGACACCGGCGGCTCACTGCGCATCCCCGCGGCCAAATGCGGCGTGGTGGGCTTCCGCCCGTCGCCTGGCGTGGTGCCGAGCTCGCGCAAGCTGCTGGGCTGGACGCCCATCTCCGTAGTCGGCCCGATGGGCCGCACCGTGGCCGATGCCTGCCTGCAGCTGGCGGCCTCGGCCGGCGTTTCGGCCAGCGACCCGCTCACCTATGCGCTCGACCCGATGTCGTTCCTGCTGCCCGCCAATGTCGACCTGGGCTCGCTGCGGGTGGGCTGGACCGAGGATTTCGGCGTGTGCGCGGTCGACAACCAGATCCGGCAGGTCTTTCGCGACAAGATCGCCGCCATGCGGCACCTGTTCCGCAGTTGCGACGAGATCCAGTTCGACCTGGGCGACGCGCACCGCTGCTTCGACGTGCTGCGCGCCGAGAGCTTTGTCGCCGGCACGCGCGAGGCCTATCAGCGCGATCCGCAGAGCCTGGGCCCAAACACGCGCGCCAACTATGAGATGGGCGCGGCGATGTCGCTGAGCGACAGCGCCTGGGCGCAAGCCGAGCAGACGCGCATCCTGGGCCGCTTCCAGGCCGCCTTTGAAGACTACGACGTGATCCTGTCGCCAACCACGCCGGTGTCGCCGTTCCCGTGGACCAACCTCTACGCCGAGACCATCAACGGCGAAAAGCAGGAGAACTACTACCGCTGGCTGGCCCCTACCTATGTGGTCACGCTCACCACCCACCCCGCCATCAGCCTGCCCTGCGGCCTGGACCATGCCGGCATGCCGTTCGGGCTGCAGGTGGTGGGCCGCTTCCGCGCCGATCACCATACGCTGGGCGTGGCGCATGCCATGGAGCAAGCCTTTGCAGGGTCGGCGGCACTGCGCCGTCCGCTGCCGCGGCTGGACCAGTTGCGCGCGGCGCAGCCCGGGCTGAAGTCGATCGTCACCGCGCCGCCGGTGCTGGATGGCTCGTCGGGCGGTGCCGCTTCCGTATCGGCCGTCTAGCAGGCCGTCTAGCAGGCTGTTGAATTCGGCCCCGAGTAAACGGGGATCTGGCGCCAGACGTTACGGATATCGTGTTCATCAACTCCGGCGGCTGACGCCGCCGGGCGTGCCGGTGACGATGACATCGCCGGGAGACAGCCTGACGAAGCTAAGCCGGCGATGTCGGAACGCATCGCTCGTGCAATGCGCGCTCACGCTGGCCGGACCAACATGCAGATAGCCGTCGCGATTGCTACCACCTGGCCGTCCTGCCGCAGTTCCCCTACCACGTTGCAGACGTTGCGACCGCGCCGCTCCAGGCGCGCCCGCCCTAGCAGCGGGCCGGCCTGTGCCGGCCTCAGGAAGGAGAGATTCAGGTTCAGCGTGGTGCAGAACTCGCCGTCGGCCAGCGTCGCGGTGACCAGCATCGCGGTCACGTCGTCCAGCATGGCGCCCAGCATGCCGCCCTGCACCTGACCGGCCGGATTGAGGAATGCGCGGGTGGCAATGTAGTCGGATTCCAGCGTGCCCGCCACCAGGTCGGCGACGCGGACTACGCCTCCAAGCAGTCCGGCGACAGCCGGCGCGGATGCTAGCCCGCGCTGCATGCGCGTGAAATAGTTGCTGTCGCTCATCGTGTGCGTTCCAAATCAACGGCCGGCGAAGCGCGCAACACGCTTATCCCGCCATGCCAGTGCGCCTTCGCGCAGGTCGTCGGAAGCATCGGCCACAGCGATATCTTGTGCCAGCTCAGCGGTATCGAGTTCGCCACGCGCGATGCGGTTCAGGTGTTTCTTCATGCCAAGCAGCGCCAGCGGTGCCATACCGACCAGGTTTTCGCTCGCCTGGGCCGCAAGCGCATGCAGCGCCTGCTGGCTGTCCTCCAGCCGGTCCAGGTACCCGCAAGCCAGCATCGCCGCCGCATCGAACTTGTCGGCCATCAGCAGGATGCGCTTGGCCGTGGCCAGGCCCAGCCGCGTGACATAGCGCTCCAGGCCGCCGCGGTAGAACAGCAGGCCCAGCCGCGCGGCCGGGACGGACATCTCGGCGCCGGCGGCGCCGAACCGGAAGTCGCACGCCAGCGCCAGGTCAGTGGCGCCGCCGTACACGCCGCCGTGCAGCACGGCAATGGTGACTGGCCGCACCTGCTCCAGCGCGTTGGCAAGTGCTTCGAAGCGGGCACCGACATCGGCCCCGCCGAGGCGGCCGACATTGAAGCCGCTGCAGAAGTGCCGGCCCTGCCCTTCGATACGCAGCACCCGGGCCCGGGTGTCAGCGTTCACCGCCTCCAGGTACTCGCGCAGCAAGTCGAGGTCTTCGGGTTCGAGGCGGTTGGCGACGTCGGGCCGGCGCAGCGTAATCACGGCGACATGCCCGTCGACTACCAGTTCGGGCGGCTGTCCTTGCGGGGTCTCGGTCATGGAATCCGGCTCCGCTCAGTGAAAGCCGTAAATCCGCATGGTGGCCTCGCCCGCCCCCACCCGCTTGAGAATGGCGGCTTCAGTGGCCTCGCGGTCCTGGGCCTTGTCTACGACCTCCCCGGCGCGGGCGCGCGACACCACAACTACACCGTCCCGGTCCCCCACGACCAGGTCGCCGGCTTCCACGCGGGCGCCGCCGATCAGCACCGGCGCATTAAGCCAGCCGATCGCGCCATAGTCCTTGCCCGTGCCGCGGATACACAGGCCGCGTGCGAACACCGGGAAGCCGATTTCCTCCAGCAACACGCCATCACGCACACATCCGTCGATGACCAGCCCACCAAGCTGCTTCACCTTGGCTGCGGTGGTCATGATCTCGCCCCAGTAGCCGTGCTCGTAGGCGCCGCTCACGTGCACCACCAGCACGTCGCCGGGTTGGGCGATATCGAGGGCGCGGTGCAGCCATAGGTTGTCGCCGCCGGGCGAATGGACGGTCAGTGCCGGGCCGCAGATACGGAAACCCGGCGCCACGGGTTTGATGGCCGGCGGGATCACCCCGATCTTGCCACCGGCCTCGTGCAGCGTCGCAGTGGGCAGCGCCCGCGCGGCTTCGACAACTTTGGGGCTGACCCGCACGAATTCACGAATCGTGGTGCTGGCTGCGTCGTGTTCCGCCATGATCAGGCTCCCTTGGTCTGCAACTGGTGGTAACGAAACTGGTGACGCGCCTCGTCCAGGCGCATGCCGCCACGCACGGCTTCGCGGATAGCGATTTCCGCGTGCTCGATCTGCTCGGCGGTGTCTAGCACCGCCGCCTCGTGTTCACGCGGGATGACCACCACGCCATCGGCATCGCCACGCAGGATGTCGCCCGGCTGCACGCGCGCATCGCCAATATTGACCACTACGTTGGTGGCCTCCACCTGGACCCGGTCCTTGCCCGTGCGCATCCAGTGGTCCTTGCTGAACACTGGGTAGCCTAGCTGGCGGCACAGGGCGACATCTCGGCACACGCCGTCGATGACGGTGCCGGCAATGCCGCGGCGGTGTGCGATTTCCGTGAGGATGTCGCCCCAGACCGTGGCGTTGTCGCGCCCACCGTTATCAAGCACCAGGACGCTGCCCGGCGGCACGTCGTCGATGTAATCGCCCACGGTGCCGGGCGGATTGGATGCCGGGCCGTACAGCAGCGTGTAGGCACGGCCCGCCGTGGCGAAACCATCGCCGCGTGCCTTGATGCGGTAGCACTGGCCGGCGATGCCGTGCTTGTCCAGCGCGTCGCTCAGCGTGGCCGTGTCCAGCTTGCCGGCGCGTGCGACATTGATGTCCTGTTGGTCGCTCATGTCTTCTAACCTTTCAGCATGTGTTCGTAGTTGCCACCCATGACTTCCCCGATGGGCGTGCCGGCCAGGATGGCTTTCGCCATCACAGCCTCCTTGCGCACGATGGCTTCGGCCGTCTCCAGCACGCGCACAATGTCGCGCGCGGCAATGAAGATCACGGCACTGCGGTCCGCCACCACGTAGTCGCCGCCTTGCACCGTCGCGTTGCCGACCTGCACCGCGACATTGGTGCCCTGCTCCACCACGCGGCTGCGCGCGGTAAAGGCGGTCAGCGCGCGGCTAAAGACGGGAAATTCGAAATCGATGGCTTCGTCGATATCGCGCACGGGGCCATCCGCCACGATGCCGGCAACGCCGCGCACTTTGGCCCCCAGCGACAGCAGCCCGCCCCAGCTGCCGGCCTCCACGCCGGTGCGCTGCTCGACGACGATGATGTTCTCTGGGCCTGCCTGCTCGATGGCCGTGCAGCCGAGATGGCGGGCCGGCCCGGGCGGCGGCGCGCCAGTGCCCAGCTTGACGGTGATGGCCCGTCCGGCAATGCGTCCGGCGCCGGAGCGCTGCTGCAGGCCGGTCACGGTGCCCGGCAGTTGTAGCTTGTCGAGCGCGTCTGACACCGCGCAGCAGTCGAGCCGGCGCAGGCGTTGTACGTAGGATTCGGATTCACTCATGGTCGTTGGTATGGTCAGGTTTGGCACTGCAGTCCAGGGTCCGCCAGGCCGCAAAGCACAGCCCGGTGCCGGTCAGTGCAGGTGTGCGATAACCCGGCACATAGGAAACCCATTCGAGATCGAGGTCGCGCACCGCCTCCACGGCGATCAGCCAGTTGCGGATTTCCGAGCTGCCCGCCTGCAGCTGACGCGGATCCAGCGACGCCAGGAACGTGGTGTCCTTCCTGCGGATGGCCTCGATGATGGCGGTATCCAGCTCGGCGTCCACCACGAAGTGGCTCAGCCCCCCGGAGGCCAGAACACCCACGCGCAGATCTTCGGGATAGGCCGCAATCAGCTGGCGCAGCGCAGCGCCCAGCTGGATGCAGCGGCGCGGCGTGGGCTGGTTGGGCGGATCGAAGGTGTTGACGATGACTGGCACCACAGGCAGGTCCAAGCCCTGCAGGTAGCGCCTGTGGATAAACGAGAACGCATGGCCTTCGAACTGGCCGCGCTCCAGCCCGTCCATGGCGGCGATGTCGAAATCGCGGTCGCACAGCTCGCGGATCAGCCAGCGGCCCATGGCGGCGTTGACCGGGTAGTCGCGGTCGGCATCGGGCTCCTGGCGGGCCATGCGGGCCTTCTTGTACCAGCCGTCGGACGGACTCACGTCGCGCTTTGCATTGCGGATGGTCTCGCCGTAGTAAATGGCGAAGGCGGGGTTGTTGGTGGTGCGGAACAGCTCGGTCTGGTCATCTCCCACCACCAGCAGCACATCGAGCCGGGCGGCACGGATGCGCTCGCGCAGCTCGTCCATGGCCGCTTCGGCCTGGTCGTAGCGCTCGCCCATGCGCTCGGCGGTCACCATTGCCTCGGCATCTGGCGGAGCTACGGCCAGCAGCGCCTCGTAGGTGGTCGGGTTGCCGGCCCGGTCGAAATAGTGCGGATTCTTCGGGTCGACCTGGCGAAAGCCGTGTTGCCAGTCTTCACGCTGGCAAACCAGCATGATGCTGTGGGAAGAGCCGAAAGCGGCGACGAGTCTTGCCATGGGTATGTCCTTGTCAAACGACGTATGCGGCGCGCAGCTCGGCGACTTGGGCTGCGCTGTAACCCAACTCGCTCAGGATGTCGCTGGTGTCGGCACCCTGCTCCGGGGCGGCCCGCGGCGGCTGCTCGCGGGGATAGCGAGACAATCGCATTGGCTGGCCCACCAGCGCCACCTCACCCAGTTCGGCGTGATGCATCGGCCAGGCCACGCCAAGGTGCTGCACTTGCGGGTCGGCGAACACCTGGTCGACACGGTGGATGGGGCCGCACGGCACCCCGGCCTTGAGCAGCCGTTCGGTCCACTCCGCCGTGGTGCGCGCGCTCAGCGCGGGTTGGATCGCCGCGTTGACTTTGTCGCGGTTCTGCACGCGCTCCGGATCGGAACCCATGCCGGGTTCCTCGATCAGGTGCGGCACCTCCAGTGCCTCGCACAACCGCGTCCACATCGTCTGCCCGATCGCTGCGATATTGAGGTAGCCGTCCTTGGTGGCGAACACGCCGGTCGGCACGGTCAGGGGATGTTCGTTGCCGCTTTGCACCGGGACCTTCTTGTCGATCAGCCATTGCGCGGCCTGGAAGTCGAGCATCGCAATCTGCGCTTCCAGCAACGAGGTCTGCACCCACTGGCCCTCTCCGGATGCTTCGCGCTCCAGCAGTGCCGCGAGGATCCCCATTGCACAGAAGTGCCCCGCGCACAGATCGGCAATCGGTATGCCAACCCGCATCGGTCCCTCCCCTGGCTTGCCGGTCACGCTCATCAGGCCACCCATGCCCTGGGCAATCGAATCGAAGCCCGGCCAGCCTGCATAGGGACCATCCTGCCCAAAGCCGGAGATGCTGGCATAGACCAGGCGCGGGTTGATCACGCGCAACGCCTCGGGGCCGATTCCCAGGCGGTCCTTGACGTCGGGACGGAAGTTTTCGATGAACACATCCGCGCGCCGGACCAGTTCGTGCAGGATCTTGAGCCCCTCTGGCGACTTCATGTTGAGGGTCAGGCTTTCCTTGTTGCGGTGCAAGTTTTCGTAGTCGGCACGGTTGTGATCGCGCCCGCCGATCATGTCGTCGCCACCTGGCGCGCCGGGCGGGATCTCGAGCTTGATCACGCGCGCGCCCATGTCCGCGAACAGCCGCACGGCGGTCGGGCCGGCACGCACACGCGAGGCGTCGATAACGGTGAAGCGGGACAACGCACCTTTGCGCTCGGACTTGTCCTGCGTGGATTTCTCTGTCATGGACGCTCCTCTCAGGCAGGGGTGAACATGGGAACGGCGTGTCCGCCTTCGCTTGGCTTGAACACCACCTTGACGCGCTGGCCGATGGTGACAAGCGCGGGATCGCAATCGACCAGGTTGCTCATCAGCGTGACGCCTTCATCCAGGGTCACGAAGGCCAGCGTATAGGCTGCTTCGCCGCGGCCCATGGTGCTGAACGAATACACCGTGCCGGTGCCGGCCGCGCCGGACCATTCGGTCCGGTCGCTCAGGCAGTGGGGGCAGATGTCCCGCGGGTAGAAATGCGTCTCGCCACAGTCAGCGCAAGTCTTGACCAGCAAACGGCCTTCGTCGGCCGCGTGCCAGAACGGCAGGCTCTCGGGCAGCGCGCGCGGCGCCGGAATCTTGCGCGGGCCGGATGGTGCGACGGGCGCGGCAGCGGACTTGGGAGCCGGCGTGGCCTGGGATGTGTTCATCGTCTTCATACCCTTTCCAGAATGAGCGTCGCAGCGGTATGGCGCGAGGCAAGCGCACCGCCAATGCCACTGGCAAGCGCCAGGTCGCAGTGCTTCACCTGCACGGCGGGATGCGCCTCGCCGCGCAATTGCCGCACCGCTTCGATTACCTTGGTGACGCCGCCCCGGTTGGCCGGGTGGTTGTTACACAGTCCGCCGCCGTCCGTATTGAAGGGAAGCCGCCCCACGCCGGAAATCAGTCCGCCATCCGCGACAAACTTGCCGCCCTCGCCCTTCTTGCAAAAGCCCAGATCTTCAAGCTGCATCAGCACCGTGATGGTGAAACTGTCGTAAAGAGAGGCGTACTTGATATCGGCGGGTGTGACGCCGGCTTCGGCAAAGGCAGCGGGGCCCGACCAGGCTGCGGCCGACCATGTCAGGTCGATCTTGCCGCCCATCCCATGCTTGGGCGCCTCGCCAGTGCCGCGCACCTTGACCAGCGGGCGCTTGAGCTGCTTTGCGATCTCGGGCCGCGCCACGATCAAGGCACCGCCGCCATCGCTCATCACACAGCAATCGAGCCGGTGCAGCGGGTCCGAGACCATCGGCGAGTTCACGACGTCTTCCACCGTCACCACGTTGCGCAACATGGCGTGCGGGTTGTGCTGGGCGTGGTGGGACGCCGCCACCTTGATCCACGCCAATTGCTCGCTGGTGGTACCGAACTCGTACATATGGCGCTTGGCGACCATGCCATAGAGGTTCTGCGTGGCCGGGCCGAAGGGCAGCTCGAAGGCAAGCTCCGGCGCGTCGGGATCGGGCGCTTTCAACGACAACGCGGCACCGGCGGCGCGCGGCCGGCCGGCCAGCGTAATCAGCGCCACATTGCAGCGGCCAGCGGCGATGGCTTGCGCCGCGTGCGCAACATGCAGGATGGGCGCCGAGCCGCCACACTCCGTCGAATCAACGTGCCGCACCTTGAGCCCCAGGTACTCGACCATGGTCGTGGTGCCAAGGCCAGGCGCGTCGCCAGCGCAGAAATAGCCATCGATGTCGCCCTTGCTCAGGCCGGCGTCTTCCAGCGCACCCTTGGCGACGTCCGCATGCAGCCGTACAACCGACAGGTCATCCGCCTTGCGGGTGGGATGCTCGTAGGCCCCCACGATATAAGCGCTTCCGTTCAGACTCATGGCGTTCTTCTAGTTTCGGTGAGATGGCAGCCGCGGGATGCGTTCACTGCTCGGGGGTGAAGCCGCTGGCCTTGATCACGGGCCCCCAGTAGGCCAGTTCCTTGCGCTGGAGCCGGTCGAGCTCGGCGGCCGGGCGGAAATCCGCGTTCAAGGAGGTTTTGTGCAGGATGCCGCGGACCTCTGGCATGGCCAGCACCTGTTTAAGGGCGTCCTGCATGCGCTCGATCTCGGCCTTGGGCGTTTTGCCTGGTGCCCACACGCCGGCCCAGGCGTCGCCTGACGCAACTTTGACGCCCTGCTCCATGACAGTCGGCACATCCGGCATCACGGGTGAGCGCTTGTCGCCGAACACGCCGATCACCCTGACCTGGCCGCTGCTCTGGTGCTGTGCGATATCGCCCGCGGTCATCACCGCAGCCGGCAGTTGGCCACCAAGCAGGTCCGTGGCCAAGGGCCCGTTGCCGCGATACGGCACGACGTTGAGTTGCACCCCGGCCGCCTTGCCGAACTGCAATCCGGTGAAGTGGGTCTGGCCACCGAGCCCCGCGGTGCCGAACACGCCCTCCTTCGGATGGCTCTTGACCCAATCCACGTACTCCTTGACATTGGTGGCGCCGGTTCGGGTGCTGACAGCCAGCGCTAACGGATAGGACACCACCACTGCCACCGGCGCCAGGTCTTTGAGCAGGTCGTACCGGAGCACCGACGGTGGATAGAGCAGGCTCGGGAAGATACTGGTCGCGTTGGGCGCGACCATATACGTGAGCCCGTCCGGCGCACTGTTTTTCAGCGCCTCCGTGGCCATCCGGCCACCGGCGCCTGGCCTGTTCTCGACGATCACCGTCTGGCCCAGCACACTGTGCAGTTTGTCGGCGAGCACCCGTGCCACGGTGTCGGTCGAGCCGCCGGGAGCGAAGCCCACCAACAGGCGAATGGGAAGCTTGCTCTGGGCCTGGGCACCAAACGCCAGTCCCAGGGCCGCCACGCAGAACGTAGTCTTGATGGATCGGATGAATGCCATGTCTTGTCTCCTATCTGTCGCTGTCTTATGAAGCGCTCGGCTCTATGGCCGTTGCGCAAACCTTTGCAGATGATGCGACGCGTCGCCGAAGAGCTGGTTGATGACCAGCAGCCGCTTGGCGTAGTGGCCAACGCGGCATTCGTCGGTCATGCCCATCGCACCGTGCAACTGGATCGCCCATTGGCTCACCTGGCGCCCGGCCTGGCCGACCACCACCTTGGCGGCCGACACCAGCCGGCGCCGCTGCACGGGCTCGCCGGCATCCACTGCCATGGCGGCGGCACAGGCCATCGATTTGCTCTGTTCGAGCGCGATCAGCATGTCGGCCACGCGGTGCTGGAGCACCTGGAACCTGGCCAGCGTCGTGCCGAACTGCTTGCGCGTCTTCAGGTGCTCGGCAGTGAGATCGATCAGCGCTTCCAGCGCGCCGGCCGCTTCGGCGCACAACACGGCGCTGGCGCGGTCGGTGGCGGCTTCGATCAGCGGCAACGCGCGGCCAGCCTCGCCAAGCATGGCATCGCTGCCGACCTGCACGCCATCCAGCACGACATGGGCGGCCTGGCGCCCATCCAGCGTGGCAAAGCCATGCACCGCTACGCCGGGCGTCTTCGCGTCGACCAGGAATAACGTCAGCCCATCGTCATCGGCCACGTCGCCTGCAGTACGCGCAACCACAATGAATGCATTGGCGTCGCCGCCTTCGAGCACCAGCGTCTTGCGCCCCTCGATGCGCCAGCCATCGGCGCTTGCCTGGGCTCGGGTGCGTACCCGGGACAGGCTATAGCGCGAGTCGGACTCGCTGGCGGCGAGCGCCAGCCGGCACTTGCCCGATGCCACCTCCGGCAGCCATCGGCCGCGCTGCCGCGCCGTCCCCACCTGGTCCAGCAACTGCCCGGCAAGCACCACGCTCGACAGCCAGGCACCGCCGCCGAGGCATCGC
Source organism: Cupriavidus basilensis (assembly GCF_000832305.1). NCBI lineage: Bacteria > Pseudomonadati > Pseudomonadota > Betaproteobacteria > Burkholderiales > Burkholderiaceae > Cupriavidus > Cupriavidus basilensis. The sequence goes on along the minus strand of NZ_CP010537.1, from coordinate 1,728,657 downwards.
CCCAGTTCCTGCGCCACCAGCATCAGTTCAACCGTGCCCTGGCCACTGCCGCCGACTTCGCTGTCGAAAGGCAGGCCCAGCAGGCCGAGTTCGGCCATGCTGGCCCAGCGCTGGGCGCAGAGCGCCGGCGCTTCCGGATTGCCGCGCTGGTGCGCGGGGTATTCGCCATCGCAAAAACGGCGCACCGCGTCTTGCAAGGCGATATGTTCATCGGTATAGGAGAAGTCCATGGTCCGGTTCTGGTTCAGGCCGCGAGAAAGGCCTTGCTGATAAGGTTGCGCTGCACTTCGTTGACGCCGCCATAGATGGACAGCTTGCGCGAATCGAGATAATTCGCCGCCAGCGCCGCCAGCGTGGGCGGACTGGCCGCATCGGCCGCCGTGCTCTGCTCGTAGCCGGCCGCACCCAGCATCGCCGCTTCGTCAAAGGGCACCGCATGCGGCCCCGCCACTTCAACCAGCAGCTCATAGATCGCCTGGCGCAGTTCGGTGCCGCGCACCTTCAACATCGATGCCTCCACGCTTGGCACCCGGCTGCGCTGGTTGTCCCCGAGCAGGCGCAGCGCGGTATATTCCAGCGCCATCAGCTCGATCTCGAACTGCGCGAGACGGCACTGCAGCACCGCGTCGTCGCCCAGCCCCTGCTCATCGGCGAGTGTGCGAGCGCGCGCGAGCTGCTGCTTGCACGACCCGATGCCGGCGATGCCGGTGCGCTCGTGGCCAAGCAGGTATTTGCCGTAGGACCAGCCTTTGTTGATTTCTCCCACCAGGTTCTCGACCGGCACCCGCACATTGTCGAGATAGCACTCGTTGAGGTCGGTGCCGCCTTCCAGCATGCGGATCGGCCTCACTTCCACGCCGGGCGAAGCCATGTCGATCAGGATGAATGAGATGCCCTCTTGCGGCTTGGCTGCATCCGGGTCGGTGCGCACCAGCGCGAACATCATCGAGCACCAGTGCGCGTATGAGGTCCAGACCTTGTGGCCGTTGACGACAAAATGCCTGCCGTCGGGCTCCAGCACCGCCGTGGTACGCACCGCCGCGAGGTCCGAGCCCGCACCCGGCTCCGAGAAGCCCTGGGCCCACCAGGTATTGCTATGGCGAATGTCCGGCAGGTATCTGGCTTTCTGTTCCGGCGTGCCGAATGCAATCAGCACCGGTCCCAGCATCTGGATGCCGCTGGCGATGATGCGCGGCGCGCCGCCGAGCAGCGTCTCCTCATCGAAGATATAGCGCTGCAGGTGACTCCAGCCAGGGCCGCCGTGCTCGACAGGCCAGCCAGGCGTGATCCAGCCGCGCGCCTCGAGAATGCGGAACCAGGTCACATAGTCGGCATGCTCGAGCCGCAGCCCGAGTTCCACCTTGCGCTTGATGTCGGACGGGAGCCGGGCCTTGACGAAGGCGCGCACTTCCTGCCGAAAGGCGTCGTCGGCGGCGGAAAATTCTAGTTGCATGGGATTCCTCAGGCGGCTGGGTTGCAGACCACCAGCGCATCGAGCGCCAGCACGCGGTCGGGATAGGCAACCAGCGGATTAATGTCGATCTCGGTAATCTGGGGATTGGCCCGCATCTGCTCGCCGACCAGCGCCACCACGCGCGCCACTGCCGGCACGTCCACCGCAGCCGCGCCACGGATACCCTTTAGCAAGGACGCGGCTTTCAGGCGCCCGAGTTCCTCCACGATGTCGGCTTCGGCCATGTCGGCGGGAATGAGGCGCACATCCTTCAAGGCTTCGATCCACACGCCGCCCAGTCCGACCAGCACCACAGGCCCCCAGTCGGCGTCGCGCTTGGCGCCCACCACGAGTTCCAGTCCGCGCGCGCCCATCGCCTCCACCAGCACGCCATCGAGCTGCAGATCGGGCCTGTGCGATGACACGTTCGCGTGCAGTTCCTGCCAGCCTGCCCGCAATGCCGCCTCGTCAGCCAGGCCGACGATCACGCCGCCGACATCGCTTTTGTGCGGCAGCGCGCTGGCTTGCGCCTTGATGACCACCGGGTAGCCGATCCGGGCGGCGATGCGCACCGCCTCGTCGGCGCTGCCAGCGAGCGCCCCCTCGGGCACCGCGATGCCCGCGGCCGCCAGCCAGGCCTTGCCCTGGTATTCGGCGAACACACCCGACGGCGGCAAGGGAGCCGGCAGCGGCAGCGCGTGCGCTGCGCCCTGGCTGGCTCGCACGGCACGCTGCAAGGCCTCGCCGTAAGCCGCCACGCGCGCCAGGGCGCGCAATGCCCGGTCGGGCGAGCGGAAGAAAGGCACACCGCTGGCACGGATCGCGTCCACGAAGAACGGCTCGATCGGGCCATTGTCGCCGGTGATTACCAGCACCGCCGGCTTGGCCGCCTGTGCAATGGCCGGCAGGATATGCTCGGCTTTATCACGCTGCGCCACCTCCGGGCCGGCCGGGATGCTCAACACAAGGCTGCCGATGTGCTCGTCGGCCAGCATGGCGAGCAGGATCTCGCCGATCAGCCCAGGCTGCCGTACGCCGATCGTGGTGTAGTCCAGCGGGTTCTCGGCTACCGCATAGCCCGGCAGCATCCCGGTGAGGCGCTGCGTCGTTGCTTCTGTCAGGGCGGGCAGTTCCAAGCCAAGCCCGTCGCAGAAGTCCAGCGCAATATTCTTCATTGCGCCGGACCCGGTCATAAAAGCCGGCCCGCCGCCAGGCGGAACCGGGAAACGCAGCAAGATTGCCGCTGCGTCAAAGAGCTCATCCAGGGAATCCACCAGTACCACCGCCTCCCGCGCCAGCGCCACCGAGGCGGTGGCATGATCGCCGGCAAGCGCGCCGGTGTGCGACTGGGCCGCCTCGCGCGCCCTTGCGCTCTTGCCGGGCATCAGCATCACGATAGGCTTGCCGACGGCGCGTGCCTGGCGCGCCAGTTGCAGAAAAAGCTGCGGCCGACGCACCTGCTCCGCGTAGACCGCAATCACTCGCGTCTGTGGATCTGCAATGTAATGCGCCAGCACGTCCTCGATGCCGACCGAGGCCTCATTGCCGGTCGACACCGTCGCCGTCAGCGGCAGGCCACGGCCAATCACAGCATCGCGCAGGTTGGCCGCCATGGCACCACTTTGCGCAACCACGCCGATGCCCGGACGGCCGTCGCACGGATACGGCTGTACCGGTTCGAAGGTGACGGGTACGCCTGCCTCGAAGTTGGTGAAACCCATGCAGTTGGGTCCCAGCAGCAGCATCCCGGCATCACGCGCCACAGCGGCAAGCTCGTCCTGCCTGGCCCGGCCTTCCTCACCCGCTTCGGCATAGCCGGAGGCAAACAACACTGCGGCATGCGTGTGCCGGGCAGCCAGTCCACGCACGGCCTCGAGCACACCCGACTCCGGAATCGCCAGCACCGCCAGATCGATCCCCTCAGGCAACTCCCCCACCGTCTTCACGCAATCCCGGCCGTTGATCTCGCTGCTGCCGCGGCTAACCAGGTGAATGGCGCCCGCATAGCCGAAGCGCTCCAGGTTGGCTAACACGAAACCGCCGAAGGAACGCGGGTCCGCGGACGCGCCGACGATGGCGATCGATTGCGGCTTGAGGATACGGTCTACCGTCATTGCGACGAGACCGGAACGATCGCTGACTGATGCTGGACTGCGCATGGGAACAGGGCCTTTTGAGATGGGATTCCCGCCGTGACCAGAAAGGTCTCAACCGCGGCGTTTTATCATTGTGGCATACCACAATGGTGTTTTCAATACACCAGAAGCAAGTATTGAAACCAAGGCCTCAGTGATTTCCCTGAGTGAATCTGGCTCGTCGCGGCGTGCGGCTCAGCAGCCGCCACTTGAACTCAATCGATCTTGGCACAGATCCCGCAACATCGCTAATTCCTTTATTTATAAGGCATTTCTGGAAGAGACAGGATGACTGTAGACGGCTTCGCAAGTGCCGTCAGCATCTCGTTTCAGTGCTGTTTCCGACCGGCAACCCCACAGCAATCGCTTGTTTCTCCGCGTTCCGAAAAATATTCTGTTTGCATACCAGAATTCTGTTGTTGTATATTTTCAGCAACCCCGGCGCGATGGCCGGCCTTGGCCCCCAATGCAAACCGTTTGATGACTTCACCCCCCGTTCGCACTCGCCCCCTCTCCAGTGAGGGAATGACCCTGTCCGCGGCAGCCGATCCAGAGCCGCGCGCGGGCCTCGCCAAGGACATTCTCGCCACCCTGGGGGAAGAAATCGAACAGGGCATCCTGGCGCCTGGCTGTGCGCTGGATGAGCGAGCGCTGGCGGTCCGCTTCAACGTGTCGCGCACGCCTGTCCGCGAAGCTTTGCAGCAGCTTGCGGCACGCGAACTGGTCAACATCGCGCCGCGCCAGTGCGCAATCGTGGCGCGGCTTTCAATCAGCAAAGTGCGGGCAATGCTCGAATACGTGGGAGAACTTGAGTCGCTGTGCGCCAGGCTCGCCGCCCGGCGTGGCGACGAAAGCCTGCACGCCGCGCTCGATGCGGGCATTCACCACTGCCGGCAAGCCGCGCAGACAGGCAGCCAGCAAGCCTATGCGGCCGCCAATGCCCTGTTCCACGAGGTGATTTACACAGGCTGCCGCAATACGTATCTGGCCGAGCATATCCGCCAGGCACGCAGGCGCTTGCAGCGCTACCGCACCCAGGATTTCCTGAACAGCAGCCAGATCGCCAAGTCTTTGAGCGACCACCAGGAGATCGCGCGCGCCATCCAGGCCGGTGACGAACCGCAGGCTGGTGCCGCGATGCTGTTGCATGTGCCCGCCGGCACCACCGGCTTTTCCGAGTTCCTGGCCACTGTGCCGATGAACTTCTTCGCAGGCGAAACCAGCAGCGACACTCCCTGACAGAGGTACTCCATGACACGTACGCTCCGCTCGCTAGATGTCCCCGGCCTGGCGCACAACGCGCCAATTCCGGTCGGCGCTCGCGTGGGCAACATCATCTGCTCCTCGGCGATAGCCGGGAAGGACCCCGCCACCGGCAGACTGCCGGCAGATGCCGCCGCGCAGGCGGAACTGGCTTTTTCGAATATGCAGCGGCTGCTTGAAGCCGGGGGCGCGACCTTCGCTGACCTGGTCAAACTCACCGTCTACGTGAAGGACAACAGCGTGCGCGAGGCCGTCAACGGTGAATGGCTGCACCACTTCCCGGACCCCCTCGACCGTCCCGCGCGGCACATCGTCGTACACGACCTCCAGCACGGCATGTTGCTACAACTTGAATGCATGGCCGTTGTGGCCAGCGAAACCAAAGGCTGAACCTCATGATCATCGATTCCCACGCGCATATCGTCATGCCTCCAGAAAGCTTCCGCTACATGGCGGAGCTGGTAGGAGGCCGTGCCAACCCGTCAACCACGCCGAAGGTTCCGGATGCTTCCGTGCGCAAGGTGGCCGAAGAACTGGTTCAGAGCATGGACAAGGTCGGCACCGACGTGCAGTTCATCTCGCCGCGTCCCTACCTGCAGATGCACTCGGTCAAGCCCGGCCGCGTGACCGAGTTGTGGTCGCGCCATTGCAACGACCTGATCGCACGCTTCGTGGCGCTGTTCCCGGACCGTTTCCGCGGTGTCGCGGGATTGCCTCAATACATGAATGAATCGCCCGCGCTGCGCGCGGTACCCGAGCTGGAGCGCTGCGTCAAGGAACTCGGTTTTGTCGGCTGCCTGATCAACCCCGATCCGACCGAAGGCGAAGGCCCCACGCCCCCCGGCCTGGGCGATCCGTTCTGGTATCCGCTCTACGATGCCATGACCCAGCTCGACGTACCGGGCCTGATCCACTCGGCCGGCAGCTGCAGCGCGCGCGAGTCCTATACCCTGAAGTTCATCAACGAAGAGAGCATTGCCATCGTCTCGCTGCTGGGCTCCAAGGTCTTCGACACATACCCGGGCCTGAAGATCGTCGTGGCACATGGCGGCGGCGCGATTCCCTACCAGATGGGACGTTTTCGCTCATGGTCGGTCCGCAAGGGCGAAACGGTGAGCTTCGACGAACAGCTCAAGCGCTTGTATTTCGACACCTGCAACTATTCCAAGGAAGCCATTGAGCTGCTGCTCAAGGTGGCCGGCACCGACAATGTGCTGTTTGGCACCGAGAAACCGGGCACCGGCAGCGCGCGCGACCCGGTTTCCGGGCGCGACTACGACGACATGAAGCCGGTGATCGAGAGCATTGACTGGCTCAGCGAGCAACAGCGCAGGAACATCTTCGAGTGCAATTGCACCCGCGTCTATTCGCGCGCTTTCCGCAAAGACGAGGCGTGCTGATCATGGCCATGACCCACGAAGACAACGAACTGCTCACCCGCGTGGAAAACGGCGCGCCGATGGGCGAGATGATTCGCCAGCACTACTGGATCCCGGCTGTACCCTCGGCCAAGCTGGTGGCGGACGGCGCACCGGTGCGCGTGCGGCTGCTGGGCACCAACTACGTGGCGTTTCGCGCCACCGATGGCCACGTTGGCATGCTCGACGAGCAGTGCCCGCATCGCAAGGCTTCCCTGCTGATGGGCCGCAACGAAGACAACGGCCTGCGTTGCATCTTTCACGGCTGGAAGCTCAATACCAGCGGCGATGTCATCGAAGCGCCGAACCACATGGGCGATCAGTCGCAGTTCTGCAAGCATGTGCGCGTCAACCGCTATCGCGTGGAAGAACGCGGCGGCATTGTCTGGGTCTGGCTGGGCAAAGGCGAGCACCCGCCCAGATTTCCCGACCTGCCGTTCACCCGCCTGCCGGAAGACCAGCGCTCGGTCACCAGCCAGGAAGTGCCCACCAACTGGGTGCAGGGCGTGGAAGCCTCGATGGATTCTTCGCACGTCGGCGTACTGCACGAATCCACCACGCAGATTACCGCCGGCGCGGGTAACGAACGCCTGCACATGACCCAGGCGCTAGCGCCGCGGCTGGAGTTCGAGGACATGCCTTACGGCTACCGTTACGCAGCCGTTCGTGCCCTGCCTGACGACAAGGTGTATGCCCGCGTCAACAACTTCGTCATGCCGTGGTACGGCATCATCTGCGCCCCCGATGCCAAGGGTCCTGGCACGGTGTTCTTCTCGACGCCGGTGGACGACGTCACGCACCGCGCGTGGTTCGTGCATTTCAACCCACACCGGCCATTGGGTATGACGGTGATGTCGGCCACCCCCGACGTGTGGGGCTTCCCGCCGCTCCCGCCGGGCGGGCCGGAGAACAATTGGGGCCAGAACCGTGACCTGATGAAACGCGGCCATGCCACCGGTTTCCCGCAGCACCTGGGCACCGAAGACTTTGCCATGTTTATCGGCCAGGGGCCCATCGTGGATCGCACCACCGAACAGCTCTGCTCGGCCGATGGTGCGGTGCTGCGCGTGCGGCAGGCTCTGCTCAAGTCCGTGCGCGAGTTCACGGCGGGCAAGACGCCGACGCTGGCTGACAACCCCGATCTCGACTACGCCAAGGCGACCTCCGTCGGTGGCGTGCTGCCGGCAGGCAGCGACTGGCGCACGCTGACGCTAACGCCCTGAGCCATCCGCCCCGTTACAAGAAAAATACGGAGACAAGCATGACAAGCTACCGCCGACGCCGGCTGCTGCTGGCGGCGTGCGCGGGCCTCGCCGCGCCTGCCGCGACGTACGCCGGCATGCAGGGAAAGCCCGTGATCCGCATCCTGCTGGGGCTTCCTCCGGGTGGCGGCACCGACGCGATCGCCCGTTACTTCGCCGACTGGCTGCCGCAGGTCCTGGAGCAGCCGGTCATCATCGAAAGCCATGTCGGCGTCGGCGGCCGTCTCGCCGCGGACGCGCTGATGGCGGCGAAGCCGGATGGCCTCACCTACATGATTGCCCCCAATGCAACGCCGACCTTCCAGACACTGGTCTTCGGGCCGCAACTCAAGTGGAACCTCTGGCGCGACTTTGCGCCAGTGGCCGGCCTGGTCTCCTATCCATTGGGGATGGCGGTACGGACGGATACAGGCATCAGCAATGCGCGCGAATTCGTACAGTGGGTCAGGAAGCATCCCGAGAACGCCGTCTTTGGCACGCCGGGACTGGGTGGCATGAACCACTTCCTCGGGATGCAGTTCGCCAGGGCGGCCGGCATCGCGCTGTCGGTGGCGCCCTACAAGGGCACGCCGCCGCTGATCAACGACCTGGTCGGCGGCCACGTGCCCGCGGCCGTGACGTTGCTCGACGACATGCTCAAGTACCACCGCGCCGGCAAGGTGCGGATGATCGGAATTTTCAGCGCGAAGCGCTCGCCTCTGGCTCCGGATATCCCGACCATGGTCGAGCAAGGCATCAACGTGACTTCCGGCGACGGCTGGACCGCCATGTGGGCGCCCGCCGGAACCCCGGGCACCGAGCTGGAACGGATGCAGCAGGCGTTGCGCAAGATTCTGTCCATGCCGCAAACCACCGAGTTCCTGATGAAGCGCCTGGCGGTAGTGCCGGACTTTCTCGACGCACAGGACATGGCCCGCCGGCAGCGCGCGGAGCTCGCGACCTGGGAACCCATCATCAAGGCCTCCGGCTTCAAGCCGGAATAGCTGGTTTATTTGCAGGAATACGCCAATGCTTAGCGAGGAAAAGAATCGTCAGCTGACCCAAGTGGGGCCAGACACGCCAATGGGCGAAGTGTTGAGGCGACACTGGCACCCGATCGCCGGCATCGACGAGCTGGATCGCAACCCCATCAAACCGGTGCGCCTGATGGGTGAGGACCTGGTGCTCTACAAGGACCTGAGCGGCACCTACGGTCTGGTTGACCGGCATTGCGCGCACCGCCGCGCCGACCTGGCCTACGGCTACGTCGAGCAATGCGGACTGCGCTGTAACTACCACGGCTGGCAATACGACCAGCAGGGCCGCTGCGTAGATCAGCCCTTCGAGCAGATGGTCGACCCGCATTGCAGGCTGAAAGCGCGCGTGCGCCTCAAGGCCTACCAGGTCCAGGCCAAGGCTGGCATGCTATGGGCATATATGGGCCCACAGCCAGCGCCCCTGCTACCGGACTGGGAGCCGTTCAGCTGGCGCAACGGCTTCGTACAGGTGGTTTTTGCCGAGGTGCCCTGCAACTGGCTGCAAGCACAGGAAAACTCCATCGATCCCGTGCACTTCGAGTGGATGCACGCCAACTGGGGACGGCGGCTGCGCGGCGATTCCGCAGGCTACGCGCCACGGCACCAGCGGCTCGATTTCGAGGAATTCGAGCACGGCTTTCTCTACAAACGCATCAGCGAAGACACGGACGAGCACCACCCGCTTTGGACCATCGGCCGCGTCTGCCTGTGGCCCAACGGGTTCTTTCTTGGCGACCACATCGAATGGCGTGTTCCCGTCGACGACGAGAACACGCTGAGTGTGACCTGGTCCTTCATCCGCGTGCCGCGCGAGGCCGAGCCCTACGAGCAAGCCGTGATCCCTTCGTGGACCAGTCCGATCCGCGACGCGCGCACCGGCCGATGGATCTCAAGCCATGTCATCAACCAGGACATCATCGCCTGGGTCGGCCAGGGCCGTGTCACCGACCGCAGCCAGGAGAACCTCGGGGCCAGCGACCGCGGCATCGCCATGATCCGCCGCCGCCTGCTCGACGATATCGACGCCGTGGCGCAGGGCCGGGATCCCAAGGGGCTGATCCGCGATCCGCAGGCCAACCATCGCGTGATGCTGCCCTGCGACTCGCGCGCCTTCTTCCTGGAGGGCCTGGCGCTGGAGCAGTACGCCAGCCATCCGAAGTGGAACAAGCTGTTGTTCCACTTCATTTTTCACGCCGGCCAGCCAGACGAGGTCAAGCGCGCCTACGAGGCAGCCACGGGCGTGAAGCTCAAGGACATTGACGTGGTCGAGATCTAGCCAGGGCCATCCGCCACGAACCCACACAGGCCCACCCCGGGAGACACCCATGAGCATTACCGAGACACTGCAAGTCAGGGTCAAATCCATTACCTGGGAAGCGGAAGGCATCCTTAGCTACGAACTCTGGCCGGTAGCCCCGCACAAGGAGCTACCTCCGTTCGAAGCCGGGGCGCACATCGACGTGCATCTGCCCAACGGCTTGATCCGCAACTATTCCCTGTTCAACTCGCCGCAAGAACGGCACCGCTACCTGATCGGCGTCAACAAGGACCCGCAGAGCCGCGGCGGCTCGCGCTATCTGCACGAAGTGCTACGCCCGGGCGACACCCTGACCGTCAGTGCACCGCGCAATAACTTCCCGCTCGATGAAGCGGCCGCGTCGAGCGTCTTCATTGCCGGCGGCATCGGCATCACGCCGGTCCTCGGCATGATCCGCCGCCTGCAGGCGCTGGGCCGGCCGTGGCAGCTCTTCTACGCGGCACGCACACGCAAGAATGCCGCCTTCGTCGAGACCCTGCAGGCACTGCGGGACGATGCCGGGGCCACGCTCCAACTCAGCTTCGACCGCGAGCCCGGTGCCAGCATGCTCGACATCCCCGCCATCACCAACGCGCTGCCGGCCGGCGCCCATGTCTACTGCTGCGGCCCGCTGCCCATGCTGGACGCCTTCGAGCAAGCCACCGCTGGCCTGCCGCCCGAGCGAGTGCACAGGGAATACTTCGCTGCACGCGAGAGTGCCGCCACCGCAGGCGGCTTCACCGTCGAACTGGTGCGCAGTGGCCGCAGCATCGAGGTAGCCAGCGGACAGACCATTCTCGACTGTCTGCTCAATGCCGGCATCGAGCCGCCCTACTCGTGCCAGGAAGGCATTTGCGGCACCTGCGAGGTACGCGTGCTCGCAGGGTTGCCGGACCACCGCGACCTGGTGCTCAGCGAAGCGGAAAAGGCGTCGAATCAACGCATGATGATCTGCTGTTCAGGCGCAAAGGGCAGCAAGCTTGTGCTGGATCTCTAGTCCTGCAGAACCCACGAAAACCCCGATTTCCCTACGCAATGGAATTGCAAATATGAGCGACGAACTCGTTACGTACGAACTCGATGGCCCGGTCGCACTGATCGGCCTGAACCGCCCCGACAAGCGCAACGCCATCAATGAAGACGTGGTGTGCGCCCTGCGCGATGCCGTGATACGCGCTGGCGAGGAAGCCGACGTCGGCGTGCTGTTCGGGCATGGCAGCAACTTCTGCGCAGGCCTGGACCTGAAGGAAGCGCTGGCGCGTGCGGCCGGCGAGGCCCCGCGCCCGCGCAAACGCCGGCGCCATTCATGGCACGAGGTGTTCGACATCATCGCCCGCGGCCCCATCCCGTTCGTTGCTGCGCTGCATGGCGCCGTGGTGGGCGGCGGCCTCGAACTGGCCACCGCGGCGCACATCCGCGTGGCGGACGAATCGGCGTTCTTCGGTCTGCCCGAAGGCCAGCGCGGCATCTTCGTCGGCGGAGGCGGCACGGTCCGCGTGCAGCGGGTGGTCGGCTACACCGTCATGGCCGACATGATGCTGACCGGCCGGCTGCTTACGGCAACCGAAGGGGAGCGCGAGCATATCGTGCGCTACGTCGTGCCGACCGGCGATGCACTCGATAAGGCGCGTGAGCTGGCGGCAAAGATCGCGCGAAACACGCCTGACACCAACTGGCGGATCACCAACCTGTTGCCGCGCATCAACGACCTGTCACACGACGACGGCCTGTTCATGGAGTACCTGAACTCCAACATGGCGCGCGCCCCGGAAACCGCCGAGCGCCTGCGCGAATTCGTCGAAGGGCGAGCCAAGCCGCTCGTCGCCCCCGGAACCCAACTGGACTGAGAATGACCATGACGACTACGTCTGCCGACAACGACGCCCGCACACAGCCCGACGCACAGGCGCAGCGTGATGCCGCGGCGGCCCATATCCGCTTCGCCGAGGCCGAGGCGGCAAAGATTCCCGACATCCCGGCCAGCCTGCCGCTGCGCCCGATCGGCAATGTGGCCGTGATCGGCGCAGGAACCATGGGCGGCGGCATCGCCATGGCGCTCGCCAATATCGGCATACCGGTGACCCTGATCGACAGCGGCCAGGAAGCCCTGGATGGCGGCCTGCGCCGGGTGCGCGACAACTATGCCGGCAGCGTGTCGCGCGGACGGCTGGAACAGGCTGAAATGGAACGGCGCATTGCCCTGATCCGCGGCTCGGTCGATATGGCACATGCAAGGCACGCAGACCTCGTGATCGAGGCCGTCTTCGAGGATCTGGCGCTCAAACAGCAGATATTCCACCAGCTCGATACCATCGCCAGGCCGGGGGCAATCCTCGCCACCAACACCTCCGGGCTGGACGTCGACGCTATCGCAGCAGTCACGCAAAGGCCTCAGGATGTGGTAGGTGCCCATTTCTTCAGCCCGGCGCACGTCATGCGCCTGCTGGAAGTCGTGCGCGCGCGGCAAACCGCGCCGGACGTCGTCGCCACGCTGATGGATCTCGGCCGGCGCATGGGCAAGATCTCCGTTCTCGCGCGGATCTATCCCGGTTTTATCGGCAATGCGCTGTTCCGCAATTACACGCGCGAAGCCCACTTCCTGCTCGAAGAAGGCGCATTACCCCACCAGGTGGACCAGGCGTTGACGCGCTTTGGCTATGCCATGGGCATCTTCGCCGTTCACGACATGGCTGGCAACGATGTTGGCTACCAGACCCGCAAGGCGCAGATGGCGACACGGCCTGACGATCGGCGCTGGAACGACCTGATCATGAAGCTGACAGAGATGGGACGGCTAGGGCAAAAGAGTGGAGCCGGCTGGTACCGGTATGAGACAGGCAACCGCACGCCGCTGCGGGATCCGGCGGTCGAAGACTTCATCGTTCGCGAGTCGGCCCGGCTCGGGATCGCGCGCCAATCAATTTCCGAGGAGGAGATCATCAAACGCTGCCTCTACGGCATGATCAACGAGGGCGCGAGACTCCTCGAGCAAGGCATCGCGCTGCGCCCAAGCGATATCGACATCGTCTACGTCACCGGCTATGGATTCCCGGCTCGCCACGGCGGGCCGATGTACTACGCCGACCGCATCGGGCTTGCCAAGGTCTATGCGGACATCAAGCTCTTCCACGAACAGCATGGCTTCTGGTGGCAGCCCGCCCCCCTGCTTGAACGCCTGGCTCGAGATAACGGGCGCTTTGCCGATCTACAAGTGCGCACCTGAAAACAAGCGGGCAGGCCGTGGGCTTGGTGCCGATGGCCCAACTGCTGCGCCTACCGCCTCTGCCTGGCATTGCGCTTATGAGCCCGGCATCGTGTATTCACCAAGCAACATTAACGTATACCACTAACATATATATACATACCACTATGCGATTATGGAATCCGGAAGGCCAATACGGAAACCGACCTAAGCGCAACGTGGATCAACACGGAGGAGATTGTTCATGAAGAAATGTATCGTCGGCGTTGGATGCGCCATCGCAAGCATCGCGGCGTTTGCCCAGTCATCGGTCACCCTGTATGGGGTGGTCGATGCCAATATCGAGTACAGCAACCACAACCTGGGGAGCGGTCCTAACGGACAATCCAAGGTCGCGCTGAATTCCGGTGGATTGTCGCCGAGCCGCTGGGGCATGCGCGGCACCGAAGATCTCGGCGGAGGGAACAAGGCGATCTTTGCCCTGGAAAGTGGCTTCAACATCGACACCGGCACATCCGGGCAGGGCGGGTTGTTGTTCGGGCGCCAGGCATGGGTGGGGCTTGCATCCGGCAACCATCAGCTAACGCTCGGGCGACAATACACGTCGCTCTTCCTGATCATGGCGAACTACTCGCCCACCGCATATGCCACGCTGTATGAACCCGTGACGCAGATTGCCGGCGCGTCGCTGCGGGAAAACAATATGGTGAAGTACCACGGCAGTTTCGGCCCCCTGACGACAGAAGCGCACTGGAGCTTCGGCGAGCAACCCGGTTCGACGCAAGGCTCGGCCGGCTATGGCGCGGGCGTTGATTATTCGTTCGGATCAGGCGGCATCGCCATCGCGTACGACAATGTGAATGGTCCTGCGACCGGCGGCAACTACACGCGGGCCCAGAAGGCGGCGCTCGGCGTGCGTTACCAGATCACACCGAGTTTGCTCGCCCAGGCCGCCTACCGCTATGGGAAGAACGACGCGCCGGCTGCCGGGACGGTCGCGCGCGACGACATCTTTTGGCTGGGCTTGAACTACCAGGCAACTCAGGCGCTGGCATTGACAGGGGTGGTCTACTACGACAACCTGCGTGCCTTGCGCACTGCGACCGGCAGCACCAATCCGAGCAATCCGTGGCAACTCACGCTCGTCGCGGACTATTCGCTGTCCAAGCGCACGGACGTTTACCTGAGCACCGCATACACGAAAAACGCCGCGCTGAACTTCGAGAACCTCAACGGTGCCATTGCTGCCTATCAGATCGCCGCCAATGAGCACAATCAGATCGGGGTTGCCGTCGGCATGCGGCATAAGTTCTGAGTGCGGCAGCGGCGCCCGGGCGGCGCCGCTGCCCGGAATCAGCGAATCAACCGGCAGAGGCGCGGCTCAGGCCGCGCCTGGCTCGCGGCTTGGCGTCGCCCTCCTCCCCCGTAACGCCGCCCCTTGACCGCTTGGCACCGGTTGCTGCAGCGGGAGGTGAACTACCCAGCCCCGACTCGCCTTCGAGGTAACTCGCAGGCAGTGTCGAGAGAAACTCGGAAAATCCGGTGGTCCCCACCGGCGCATGCTGGAGCATGGCGTCATGCGCAGCCACCTCATCGCCATGGAGAATCGCGTCAGCCAGTTTCCGATGGTCTTGCAAGGCTTTCTGCCGTTGCGCCGGCGTCAAGAAGATCTTTGGCCGATAACGCTGCATCAGGCGCCTGATACTGTGAATCTGCTGGGCAAGGTATTCGTTGTGGCTACCGGCATAGATCAGGTCATGGAATGTAGCATTGGCCTCGGCAAATTGCTTCCCATTGTTTTCGTTGGACGCCTCGACGCACTGCGCCATGCTCGCCTCGAGAGACGCGCGCTGCTCGTCATCCATCCGCCGCGCCGCGAGCTTGGCAGCGACGGCCTCGAGCTCGCCGAGCAGTTCCAGCGTTTCACGTAGCTGCGTGATGGACAGCCGCGACACGAAGACGCCGACACGGGGCGCGATGCGCACGAGATTCTGCGCCGCAAGCTGCTGCAAGGCCTCGCGCACCGGCGTACGGGATACGCCAAAGCGCTCAGCCAGCGTGCGCTCGTCCAGCAGCGCCCCCGGCGGTAGCGTACCACTCTCGATCTCGGCCTCAATGGCAGCCTTGATCTCGGCGGCCATGCTCTGTTTTGGTTGTAGCGTCATAGAGAATATTGGTCAGCGAAAACTGCAGGGATCTCATACTGCACGAACCAGACAAGGCGCCCGGCACGGCTCATGCGTTCGAGAGATCGTACCACCATGTAAGTATACCAAATGTTACCGTTGGCATTCCAATCGTCAATATGTGGATGTCGCCCATCGCCCCAGACTAAAGCGTTTGGTCCGTCGAGCACTGAGCTCACACCCCCGATGGCCGCCCATGGGGGTATCGGGCATGGGTGCCGCAGGTCCACGTACAGCCCTATGAACGAAACAAGGCGCCACATGCGCTCGTCCACGGCAATCCCGGCGCGGTGAGCGCCCGTACATCACGTTCTACCGCGTACGCTATACCAACGAGCGACTCGCCAGGAGCAGCGGAGGGTACCGGCAACTCGACAAGTTGAATGAACGGTACCAAGATGGAGCGCGCGGAGGCTATGCAATCACCCGATCGTGTTGCCGCAGGGCTCGGTCAAGAGCGACTGGGAGGTGGAACTCGGGGTGGTGATCGGCACCCGCGCCCGCTATGTCAGCGAGGCCGATGCCCTGAGGCACGTAGCGGGCTACTGCACCATCGACGATGTGTCGGGGCGCGAGTACCAGCTCGAGCGCGGCGGCACCTGGGGCAAGGGCAAGGGCAAGGGCAAGGGCAAGGGCAAGGGCAAGGGCAAGGGATGCGACACCTTCGGTCCCATCGGCCCGTGGCTCGTGAGCGCCGACGAGGTCGGTGACCCGCAAGACCTCTCGATGTGGCTCGACGTGAACGGTGAGCGCCAGCAGGCCGGCAACACCCGCACCATGATCTTCACGGTGGCCCAGCTGGTCAGTTACCTAAGCCGTTTCATGACACTGTAGCCGGGTGACCTGATCACCACCGGCACACCACCCGGCGTGGGCATGGGCAAGACGCCGCGGCCCCAGTTCCTGAAGCCGGACGACGTCATCACCCTGGGCATCGAGCGGCTTGGCGAGCAGAAACAGACCGTGTTTGCCCAGGATCCGAAGTTGATCCACGGATAAAGCCGTGCCGCTGCCCAAGCCGATCGACCCGCGCCATTCCGGGGTTCCGTGATGCCGCGGCAGCGGCGCGCCCCGCCGCGTGGGAACACCGGCGGCGCGCGGGACTGTGATCAAGCAGACTTCTGGACATGCCCCTCAAGCAGCGCACGCGATTTGGTGAAGCGATAGCCGATGCCGAGCAGCGCGAACCACACGGGTGCCACGTAGAGCGCCACCCGGGTACCCGGATCGAGCGACAGCAGCACCGCAACCGCGATCATGAAAGCGACCACCAGCCAGTTGGCATAAGGCGCGCCAGGCATGCGAAACGCCACCGCCTTGACCCGGCCGGCGGCGATTGCCTTGCGATAGCCGAGGTGGGCAATCATGATGATCGACCAGGTCCACAGCGAACCGACCAGCGAAATGCTAGTGACCCAGACGAAGACCTGCTCCGGCACGATGTAGTTGAGCAGCACGCCGATGCCCATCAGCGCGGCAGAGAACGTGATGGCGATGGAGGGCACATGCTTGCTGCTGACCCTGCCGAAGGCGCGCGGCGCCTGGCCAAACTGCGCCAGCGTGTACAGCATGCGCCCGGTGCTGAAGATGCCGCTGTTGCACGATGAGGCTGCCGCCGTGATGACGACCAGATTGACGATCGCGGCCGCCCCCGGGACGCCGATCCTCTCGAACACGTAGACGAACGGGCTGACGCCGGGCTTCAGTTCATTCCAGGGCACCAGCGCCATCATGATGATCAGCGCGCCAACGTAGAAGATCAGGATGCGCCAGACGACGCCGTTGGTCGCATGCGGCAACACTTTCTCGGGATTCTGCGCTTCCCCCGCGGTGACACCGATCAGTTCCACGCCCTGATAGGCGAACATGACGATCTGCAAGGTCAGCACCACGCCGAGCGTCCCGAACGGCATGAAGCCGCCATGCGTCCACAGGTTCGAGAAGCTGGCGGTCGGGCCGAGCGGTGTCACGCCGAAGAAGATGATCGCCAACCCGATCACGATCATGGCGACGATGGTCACCACCTTGATCAGCGCGAACCAGAATTCCAGCTCGCCGAATACCGCGACTGCGACGCAATTCACCAGGTACAGCACCGCCAGGGTGGCCAGCGCCGGTATCCACTGCGGCACGTCCGGGAACCAGTAGTGCACGTAGACTGCGACCGCTGTGATCTCGGCCATCCCGGTGACCACCCACATGAACCAGTACGACCAGCCGGTGGCGAAGCCGGCAAAGGGGCCGACAAACTCCTCGGCGTAGGTTGCAAAGGATCCGCTCACCGGGCGGTACAGCAGCAACTCGCCCAGCGCCCGCATGATGAAGAAGATCGCCACGCCGCCGATGGCATAACTCAGCATCAGCCCCGGGCCGGCGATGGCGATCGCGCGCCCCGCACCCAGAAACAATCCGACACCGATGGCGCCGCCAATTGCGATCATCTGGATGTGCCGGTCCTTGAGCCCGCGATGGAGATCCTTCTCCTCGTGGACCCGCTCTTCGTTGAGCAGTTTCCTTACGTCAGTCATATTGATCTCCACTCAGACCCGCGAACGCTTGTCAGCACCCGCACGGCTCTCACCCGTGAATTGGTTCGGGGGCGCAATGCCCTTTCGGATACGGGTTGCCCGGCTTCGCGCCGATAGTGCGCCAGCATGAACCCTCCGATGTCGAACCCGGCCCTGGCGGCCGGAAAGTCGGATTGCTGGATTTGCAGTTGTGGTCATGAGTTGTCTCCTCTGGTAATCGTTATTTGGATCGATGCGGCCGGCGCTTCGCGCCTCGTCTATCGCTCGCGCGGTATCGCGCATCGTCCAGATCGCCCTCATTCCCCGACAACGCATCCCAGCGTCCGAAATCGAGGCGATCTTCTATCACAGGGGCTCGACCCTGTCTATATGTTTCCCGCGCTACCGTGCAACGACCTTCGCGCGGCCTGCTGTTATGCTGCGAGGCGGGCCGGCGGCCGGGTTCCTGGCTTTGCCTGCTGCGCCAACCCGGTCTCAGCTCACGCATTCCAAGGCGCTACCCTGGTTCAGCGTTGCCAGGTTTTTCAGCATGTCGGCCACCATCTCCTTGAGGCCGAATTCAGGTCTCCAGTTCCAATCCCGCCTGGCTACCGAGTCGTCGATGGAGTCAGGCCATCCAGCGGCAATTTCCTGACGGAAATCAGGCTCGTACCTGACATCGAACCCCGGGCAATGCCGCCGGATCTCGTTCGCGATTTCGCCAGGCGTGAAGCTCAAGCCCGCAAGGTTGTAACTTCCCCGCTCGGAGATGCTGGCGCGAGGCGCCTCCATCAGCTCCATGGTCGCGCGAACGGCGTCCGGCATGTACATCATTGGCAAGGCTTCATCTTTCTCCAGGAAGCAGGCATAGGGTTGCGCCCTGAGCGCCGAATGGAAGATATCGATTGCGTAGTCCGTGGTTCCGCCGCCTGGAGGCGTCTTGTAGGAAATCAATCCCGGATACCGCAGACTCCGGACATCCACGCCATGGTTCTCAAAGTACCAACGGCACCATCCTTCGCCCGCCAGCTTGGAGATGCCGTAGACGGTCTTTGGCTCCATGATGGTGCTTTGGGGCGTGCCGTCCGGCGGCGTTGTCGGGCCGAATGCCGCGATCGAACTGGGCCAGAATACCTTGTCGAGCTTCTGATGACGCGCAGCCTCCAGCACGTTCAGCAGGCCGTTCATGTTGAGTTGCCACGCCCATGTGGGCGACTTCTCACCGGTTGCCGACAAAGCGGCCGCCAAGTGATAGATCTGGGTGATCCCATGCCGCTCGATGACATCGCGAAGGTGCGCCCGATCGGTTACGTCGAGCATTTCATGCGTGAGGTGCAGATGGCGGCCGTGCGGCACCATGTCGCTCGTGACGACATTCTGCTTGCCATAGCGATCGGCCAGCGCCGACGCCAACTCCGTTCCCAATTGGCCGTTGGCGCCAATGATCAGTACCCTGGCTGGCTTTGTCATTGAATGATCCCCAGTTCCTTGCCAGCGATCTCGAACGCCTCCAACGCCTGGTCCAGCTCGGCGCTGTCGTGCAAAGCGCTGATCTGCACGCGGATGCGTGCCTGCCCCCTGGGGACCACGGGATAGAAGAAACCGATGACATAGACGCCCAGCTCCAGCAGACGCCGGGACAGTCGCTGCGCCTTTTCCGCGTCGTACACCATGACGGGAATGATGGGGTGGTCGCCGGGCTTCACGTCGAAACCCAGCGTGCCGAGCTTGCCGCGGAAGTAGCGCGCATTGCGCTCGAGCTTGTCCCGCAACGTGGTATCGGCTTCGAGCAGGTCGAGCACCTTGAGTGTCGCGCCCACGATGCACGGCGCCACCGTGTTCGAGAAAAGGTAAGGCCGGGAGCGCTGGCGCAGCAATGCCACGACTTCCTTTCGCCCGCTCGTAAAGCCGCCCGAGGCGCCGCCTAGCGCTTTGCCAAGCGTTCCGGTGATGATGTCGACCTTTCCGAAGATCCCACGGTGTTCGTGAGAGCCGCGGCCACGCTGCCCAAGGAAGCCGGTGGCATGGCACTCGTCGATCCCGAGGAGCGCCCCGAACTCGTCGCAGATCTCGCGGATCTCGTCAAGCCGGGCAATCGTGCCATCCATCGAGAATACGCCATCGGTAAAGACGAGCTTGAAACGCGCGCCTGCGGCATCGGCCGCCTTCAACTGCTCGCGAAGATCCTCAAGGTCATTGTTCTTGTAGCGGAAACGCTTGGCTTTACACAGCCGGATGCCATCGATGATGGATGCGTGGTTCAGTTCGTCGCTGATGACAGCGTCGTCCGAACCAAGGAGCGTCTCGAACAGGCCCCCGTTTGCATCGAAGGCCGAGCCGTAGAGGATCGTGTCTTCGGTGCCGAGAAAGCTCGCGAGACGCGCCTCGAGCGACTTGTGCAGGTCTTGCGTACCGCAAATAAACCGAACGGAGCTCAAGCCAAAACCACGCTCGCCGAGCGCGCGATGCGCAGCCTCCACGACCTCCGGATGGGACGAGAGGCCCAGGTAGTTGTTAGCGCACAGGTTGATGACTTCCTTCCCATCGGTAGTCCTGATAAGGCTGCCCTGCGGAGAAGCGATGACACGCTCGGTCTTGAACAGACCGGCTTGTTCAATGGACTCGAGCTCCTGGCGGATGGCTGCGTAGAATGCGTCTGTTGTCGGCACAGCGGTGCTCCTGTAAACTGATGATGATCGATAAACTGAACATGTTCTGTATATCGAACGTTTTGTTCACTTTACAGGACTTCATTTCATGACACAAGTCCCCCCGTCGGAGGCGTTCGCAGAAGGCCCCCCCGTCATTGGCGCCAGGCTGCAATTGCTTCGCCAGGCACGCAAGCTCTCTCTCGACGAGCTTTCCAGGCGTGCTGGCGTATCCAAATCGATGCTTTCGCAGGTTGAGCGGAATCTTGCCAATCCCACGGTGGCGGTCTTGTGGCGCTTGGCGAACGCTTTGGGCATCGGCCTGGCCGAGTTCCTTTCCGGCGAGCAGGCCGACAAGCCGACGCCAACCGTGACGGTCATTCCCGCTCACTCGATCCCGGTGATCAGAAGCCCGGATGGCAAATGCGAGTTGAAAATTCTCGGCCCGGTGGACCTTGCAAGCCGGGTGGAATGGTATGAGCTGTCGATCCATCCTGGCGGCGTACTCGCATCCGAGCCGCATGAGAGTGGCTCGAAAGAACATCTGTCCGTCATGAGCGGCTGCGTCACCGTTCAATCCGGCCCCAGTGAGAAGAAAGTCCGGCACGGCGAGTCCGCGCGCTATCCGGCGGATGTTCAGCATGCCATTTCGAACCCTGGAAAAACCATGGCCACGGCATTGCTGGTCGTTGAGTACGCCCAGTAAAGCCGTTCATCGGAAGTCGACAGGATCACGGAAACGCGAGTCGCCATGCTCGATCATCGGATGGGGACCTCGTCAGCGAGTTCCGTAAGGGCCATCTGGCTGCAAGGCGACGGCTCGGCCGCTGAGCCGTCTTCCGAACAGGACACCCCCCCAAATCTGATACGGTCTTTTTCTAAGCCGTTGCTTCTGTTATCCGCCGCAAGCTACCGGTAGCATGTTGTCCATGGCATGCCGCCAATCTCCCAGCCTCACTGCTGCCCCATCCATGGACACCCCTGCATCAAACCCGGCCGCCTCGGCGGGTTTCCTTTTGCCAGCAACATCCCCCGGCCTCTCGCCACGCCAGTCAGCCCACGAAAAAGAGCACCTCTATGCGCTCGGCCTGTGGTCTACTCTATATACGCTTGCGCCTGAAACGCAACGTGAATGGACCGCACCCGAACTGGCCGGCCAAGCCCGTTCCCAATGTCCCACGGAGATCACGACATGTTTGGCTTGAGCGCGCTCGACCTGGCACGGATCCAGTTCGGCTTCACGATTTCCTTCCATATCATCTTCCCGGCCATCACCATCGGCATGGCGAGCTACCTCGCCGTGCTGGAAGGCTGCTGGCTGCGCACGCAAGACACGGTCTACCGCGACCTCTATCACTTCTGGTCCAAGATCTTTGCCGTCAACTTCGGCATGGGCGTGGTGTCTGGGCTGGTGATGGCGTACCAGTTCGGCACCAACTGGAGTTTCTTCTCGGACTTCGCCGGCAGCGTGACCGGCCCCTTGCTGGCCTACGAGGTGCTGACCGCGTTCTTCCTGGAGGCCGGCTTCCTGGGCGTGATGCTGTTCGGCTGGAGCCGGGTCGGCCCCGGCCTGCATTTCTTCGCCACGCTGATGGTGGCGCTCGGCACCCTGATCTCGGCGACGTGGATCCTGGCCTCCAATAGCTGGATGCAGACCCCGCAGGGCTACGAGATCGTCGATGGCCGCGTGGTGCCGGTGGACTGGCTGGCGGTGATCTTCAACCCGTCGTTCCCGTACCGCCTCTTGCATATGAGCGTGGCGGCCTTCCTCGCCACCGCGCTGTTCGTGGGCGCCTCCGCCGCCTGGCACCTGCTGCGCCGGCGCGATAACCCGGCCATCCGCAAGATGCTGTCGATGGCCATGTGGATGCTGCTGATCGTGGCGCCAATCCAGGCCGTCATTGGCGACATGCACGGCATCAACACGCTCAAGCACCAGCCGGCCAAGATCGCCGCGCTCGAAGGCCACTGGGAAAACCACGGCAACGAGCCGCTGCCGCTGATCGTGTTCGGCTGGCCCGACATGGCACGCGAGGAAACCCGCTTCGCGGTGGAAATCCCGCGCCTGGGCAGCCTTATCCTCACCCATAGCCTGGACGGCCAGATCCAGGGCCTGAAAGAATTCGCGCCGCAAGACCGGCCTAACTCCACCATCATCTTCTGGAGCTTCCGCGTGATGGTGGGGCTGGGCATGCTGATGATCCTGCTCGGCCTCTGGAGCCTGCTGCTGCGCCGGGGCGGCAAGCTGTTCCAGACGCGCGCGTTCCTGCGCATGGCGCTATGGATGGGCCCGGCCGGGTTGATCGCGCTCCTGGCCGGCTGGTTCACCACCGAGATCGGGCGCCAGCCGTGGATCGTCTACGGCGTGATGCGCACCGCCGACGCGGTCTCGCCGCACGGCGTGCCGGAACTGGCGTTGTCGCTCGCGCTGTTCGTGGTGGCTTATTTCTTCGTCTTCGGCGTGGGCATCGCCTACATGATGCGGCTCGTGCGCAAGGGCCCGGTCGAGCATGAGGGCGATCCGGAACCCGGCGGCGGACACGCCGTGGAAGGCACGCCGGCGCGACCGCTCTCCGCGGTGGACGATCCAGGCGATGTCCCTGGCGCGGCCACTTCTACCAACCGCCTGGCCGATAGCAGGAGCTGATCATCATGGGCATCGACCTCTCTTTGATCTGGGCCGTCATCATCTTCTTTGGCGTGATGATGTATGTGGTGATGGACGGTTTCGACCTGGGCATCGGCATGCTGTATCCCTTCGTGCCGGACCGCCATGACCGCGACGTCATGATGAACACGGTGGCACCTGTGTGGGACGGCAACGAGACCTGGCTGGTGCTGGGCGGCGCGGGCCTGCTGGCCGCGTTTCCGCTGGCCTACTCCGTGGTGCTCAGCGCGCTCTACCTGCCGCTGATCTTCATGCTGCTGGGGCTGATCTTTCGCGGCGTGGCGTTCGAGTTCCGCTTCAAGGCCAATGACCGCGAGCGCCACGTCTGGGACAAGGCGTTTATCTGCGGCTCGCTGGTGGCGGCGTTTTTCCAGGGCGTTTCGCTGGGCGCGTATATCGACGGCATCAAGGTAACCGGGCGCACCTTCTCGGGCGGCCCGCTGGACTGGCTGCAGCCCTTCCCGCTGTTCTGCGGCGTTGGCGTGGTGGTGGCGTACACCGTGCTGGGCAGCACCTGGCTGATCATGAAAACCGAAGGCAAGCTGCACGAGCGCATGCTGGAACTCACCGGCAAGCTGGCCTGGGTGTTGCTGGCCGTCATCGCCGTCATCAGTATCTGGACGCCGCTGTCGCAGCCGCGCATTGCCGAGCGCTGGTTCAGCCTGCCCAACCTGTTCTGGTTCTCGCCGGTGCCGCTGCTGGTGGCGTTTGCCATGTACCGGCTGATCCGCTCGTTGCAGCAGCATGCGCACCTGGCGCCGTTCATGTACACGCTGGCGCTGGTCTTCCTGGGCTATAGCGGGCTGGCGATCAGCGTATGGCCGAATATCGTGCCGCCGGATATCTCGATCTGGGCCGCCTCCTCGCCACCGCAAAGCCAGGGCTTTGCGCTGGTGGGCGCGCTGTTCATCATTCCTTTCATCCTGATGTACACGGTGTGGGCCTATTACGTGTTCCGAGGCAAGGTGAAACACGGCGAGGGGTATCACTGATGCCAGCGACGCAGCACCGCCGGCGATCGCCGGACGATGCGCCCAGGCCGTGGCTCAAGCGGGTCGGCTGGATGGTGCTGATCTGGGTGGCCAGCGTGGCCGCGCTGGGCGTGGCGGCTTTGCTGCTGCGCCTGCTGATGCGGCTGGCAGGCATGCATAGCTGAGGGGCGTCCGTGGCCCGGCGCCCCGGCACCTGCGGGGCGCGATCCGTTGACCTTAGATCCTTGATCTTTGACCCTCAGCGGCTCACGCTGAAAGTCCACCATCCACGCCGATGCTCTGGCCGTGGATAAAGCGCCCCGCTGGCGATGCCAGCAGCACCGCCAGCCCCGCTACATCCTTCGCCTCGCCGATCCGCCGCATCGGGATCGCGGCGGCCAGGCGCGCCTCCTGTTCCGGGTTGCCCCATAGCGCCTCGCGCGAGAACTCGGTGCGCACCGGCCCGGGGTTGATCGCGTTCACGTTGATCCCCTTCGGCCCGAGCTCCAGCGCCAGGCTGCGCACCGCACCGTCCGTTGCGGCCTTGGTGATGCTGTACATGCCGAGCATGGCCGAGCCGCGCTTGGCCGCGATGCTCGACATGAAGATGACGGCACCGTCACCACGCTCGATCATCTGCGGCGCCAACGCATTGACCAGCACCAGGTTGCCTCGCACATTGCCCGCCATGGCCTGCTCGAGCACGTCCGGGCCCTGGCTCAGCAGCGCGCCCGCCGCGCCGCTGCCGGCCGCGTTCAGCACCAGCGCATCCACGCGGCCGTAGGCGTCCAGCGCTTGCCTGGCAAACGCCTGGACGCTCTCCACGTTGCCGATATCGCAAGCGATGCCCTTGGCCTTGAAGCCCTCGCCGTCCAGTGCGGCCGCCACCGCCTCGGAAGTGGCCTGGTCACGGCCGGACACCACGAGCGCGGCGCCGCACGCGCCCAGCGCGCGGGCCATTTCCAGGCCCATGCCCTTGGTGGAGCCGGTGATGACGGCAACGCGGCCACTGAGATCGAACAGGTTCTGCATGACGGATTCTCCTGATACAGAGGAAAAGAAAAGCGACGCTGCCCGCATCTGCGATGCTGCGCGGCGACGCCTGTTTAAATGATGACCAACATTTATTGAATAAATTATGGGTGTCATATAAAATCCGGTCAAGCAAATCAAGCAAAGTTTCAACAGGAGAGCCAGATATGGCGCGCGCATCACGAGAGCAGGCCGACAAGCACAGGGAAGCCATCGAGCAGGCCTCCTCCAGGCTATTCCGCGAGCGCGGCCTGAACGGCGTGAGCGTGGCCGAGCTGATGGCCGGGGCCGGCCTCACGCACGGTGGCTTCTATGGGCACTTCTCGTCCAAGGACGCGCTGGCCGCGCTGGCGAGCAAGCGCGCCTTCGAGGAATCCGCGCGGCGCTGGTCGCGCCGCATCGAGCGCGCCAAAGGCGACAAGCAAGCGATGCGCGCCAACCTGGTGGAGGCCTACCTCACCACGACGCATTGCACAAGCCGCGGCGATGGCTGCGCGGCGGTGGCACTCGCTGGCGACATTGCCCGCGAGCCGGCGGACAAGCCAGTGCGCCAGGTCTATATCGACGGCCTCAAGGTCATGGTCGAGGACTGGATGAAGACGGTCGAGCACGCCGACCCGGCCGAGCGCCGCAAGCTGGCGCTGGGACAGCTGGCCATGCTGGTGGGCGCCATGACGCTGGCACGTGCCACCGAGGGCGATGCCATTTCCGAAGACATCCTGGGCGCGGCGCGCGACATGCTGCTGGGTCCGAATTCCCAGTAGCAGCAACGGCCAACACCCCACGACAAACCAACGCCCCGCCCCCGGAACCCGACCCATGTTCGCTCAAGCACTTTCCAGCCGGCTCGACCGGCGCGGCATCCACTACGCGTGGCTGATCGCCGCCATCACCTTCTGCGTGATGCTGACCACCTCGGCCGCGCTCGGCCTGCCCGGCGCCTTTCTCAAGCCGCTGACGCGCGAAATGGGCTGGGACACGGATCAGATCTCATCCATCCTCGCGTTTCGCTTTGCGCTGTTCGGCCTGATGGCCCCGTTCTCGGCGATCCTGATGGAGCGTTTCGGCGTGCGCAACGTGGTGTGGGCCGCGCTGGCGCTGATTGCCGGCGGCATGGCGCTGGCCACTGTGGCCACCGAGCTGTGGCAGTTGTTCATTGCCTGGGGCCTGATGCTCGGGGTTGGCTCTGGCCTGACCGCGCTGGTGCTCGCGGCCGTGATCGCCAGCCGCTGGTTCAGCGCGCGCCGCGGGCTGGTGATCGGCATCCTGACCGCCAGTTCGGCCACCGGCCAGCTGGCGTTCCTGCCCGTGGCCGCCTGGCTGATCGAGCATATGGGCTGGCGCATCGCGGTGCTGCCGGTGCTGGGCGCCTGCGCGGTGCTGGCCGTGCTGGTGTTCTGCTTCATGCGCAATCGTCCGGCCGACGTGGGCCTGGCTGCGTTCGGTGAAGTGCCCATGCACGCCCAAGCCGCGCCGGCGCCGCCCAGCGCGCCCGCGCCGCTGACCTTGCGCGGGCCCTTCGTGGTGCTGCGCGACGCCGCCCGCAGCCAGACCTTCTGGATCCTGGCCGGCACCTTCTTCATCTGCGGGCTGAGCACCAACGGCCTGATCCAGACGCACTTCATCTCGCTGTGCGCGGACTTCGGCATGGCCGCCGTGCCGGCCGCCGGCGCGCTGGCGATGATGGGCGCGTTCGACTTTGTCGGCACCATTGTCTCGGGATGGCTGTCGGATCGCTATGACTGCCGCAAGCTCCTGTTCTGGTACTACGGCCTGCGCGGCCTGTCGCTGTTCTGGCTGCCCCACTCCACGTTCACGCTATACGGCTTGTCCATCTTTGCCATGTTCTACGGCCTGGACTGGATCGCCACGGTGCCGCCCACGGTCAGGCTGGCAGGCTCGGTGTTCGGCAAGGAGCGCGCGCCGATGGTGTTCGGCTGGATCTTTGCCGCCCACCAGGTCGGCGCCGCCACGGCTGCGTTTGGCGCGGGCCTTACCCGTACCTTGCTGCTGACCTACACACCAGCGCTGTACGCCGCGGGCGCGGCGTGCATGGTGGCCGCGCTGCTGGCGTTGATGGTCCGCCGCCCCGGCACGCAGGCTAGCGGCGCGGCCCCGCAAGCAGCCAAGGCCTGACATTCGCGGCGCTCGCCGCCGCTGCGTTGCCCTTGTCGCCATGACAAGGGCAACGAGGGCAACGCGGCACCTTTGATCCTCGCAATACTCCCCCGCCGTACCCCTCGCTTTCTCTCCCATCGTCGTGCTCCGCGGTCATTCCTGACGCCGCGCTTTCCTCGTTTTTTTTCGTCCCCCAGCCCGCCATCCAGGCAGGGCCTGTGCCTCTGCGTGCCTGTCCCATCAAGAATGCAAATGAGCGCATCAGCATTCTTTGCCTCCCTGTCACCCGCATGACAACCCCTTTTCTTACTCTGCCAACGCGTCACGGGGAGCGTGATCGGACGCGCCGCCGGAGCGGCGCGCCGCGTTGGATAACAGAAAAGAGGAACCGGATATGGCATGGAAACAGCGGGCACGCATGGCATGTGGCCTGGCCCTGGCGGGCACGGTAGCGGCATGCGGCGGCGGCGGCAGCGACTCGCCGGCAGTGGTGGCCCCCGATCAGAACAACACGGGCGGCAGTGGCGTTGCCAGCAAGAAAGTGCTGCTGGTCGGCGTGGACGGCGCCACCTATAGCCAGCTGCAAAACGGCATCGCCCAGCGCACATTGCCCAACCTGGCCACGCTGTCGGTCACGCCAGCATCGACCGGCGGCCGGCTCGGCACCACCACCGAGCAGGTTCCGCTTGCCGGCCCGAGCTGGGCCACGGTCCTCGCCGGCAACTGGGCGAACCGCCACGGCGTGGGCGACGACGTTGCCGTGGCCACCGGCCTGCGCACGCCGAGCCTGTTCCAGTACTTGCGTGCCAACGCCGGCTCGAGCGCACTGCGCCGCGGCGCCGCTACCAGCGCGCCCGTGTTGCCGGCGTTGCTCAAGGCCGACGTGGCCGCAGGCAATCTCGACTCCATGCGCGACTGCGCCGCCGACGACAACTGCGTGGCGCAAGAGGGTGTGAAGCTGGTGCAGTCTGGCTACGACGTAGTCTTCACCCAGTTCAGCGCGCCCGACCTGGCCGCGGCCGCCCAGGGCTTCCAGAACGGCGGCTACGCCACCGCGCTGTCCAGCTTTGACCAGGCGCTGGGCAAGCTGCTGGCCGCCGTGCAGGCTCGCCGCGCGGCCAATGCCAACGAAGACTGGCTGGTCGCCGTGACCACCAGTCACGGCCTGGACGCGACGGGTTCCACCACCACCCTGCCGACGGTGCAAAACCGCACCACCTTCATCGCGCTCAACAAGCCCTTCAACACGGCGGTGGCCAGCAACCTGCCGGCTGCGCCCGCCAATGCGGACGCGCTGGCGGCACTGCCAACCGAGGCGGACCTGCTGCCCACCATGCTCGCGCACGTCGGCGTGGCCCTGCCCGCCGCCTCGTACCAGATCGACGGCTCGGCGTTGGCCGGCACTGCGGGCGTGCGGGGCTTGCAGTCCGTGGTGGGCAGCACCAACACCTCGCTGGTGCTGTCATGGCAGAACCCCACCACCGCCACCGGCGACATGACGCTGCTGCGCGACGGGGTGCAGATCGCCACGCTGCCGGCCGGCACGTCCACCTATGAGGACAAAGCCATCACCGCGCCGGCCAGCGGCGTGTACCGTTTCAACTACACGCTGGTGCGCAACGGTATGCCCACCGCGCTGCTGGCGCAGATCAACTACGTCAAGCCGGTCGTGCTGGCCGACACGCTGCGCAACAACCTGGCTGCTTACTACAGTTTCGAGACGCTGCCGGCAACCGACAGCAAGGGCACTACCGCCATCGGCCCCTGGGTTCCCGGCACCGATGGCGGCTCGCTGAGCAGCGACAGCTTCGGCGGCAAGGCGCTGAAGGTCGATTCGAGAATCGACGCCTATCAGCTCACGCAGAGCGGCGCCGATATCGCGCTCGCCCCGCAATTCACCATCGGCTTCTGGTTCAAGTCCGACTGCACCCAGGGCAACGGCACCGGCGAGCCGATCCTGGCCAACAAGAACTGGACCTCGGGCAGCAACGCGGGCATCGCGATCGGCCTGTGGGGCAGCTGCTCGGTGAGCTTCAACATCGGCAGCGGCGGCAAGCGCGACGACATCACGGGCATGACGTTCAGCGCCAACCAGTGGACCTATCTGGCCTTGTCGATCAACGCCACGGCCAAGACCTTCAGCGCCTACGTCATCGACCCGGTGCTCGGGCTGCAAAAGGCTGAAAACAGGGCCATCGCCAACACCGACGTGACCAAGCTCAACGGCCTGGCCACCAAGGCCTGGGGCCTCAATGACGATGCCACGCATGCCTATGTGCCGAACAACGGCGGCGCACTCAAGGGCGTGATGGAGTTCAACGACCTGGCCATGTGGACGCGCCAGCTCAGCCTGGCCGAGCTGCAGACCATCACCGGCTCGCGCCAGCCGCTGTCCACGCTCAACCCCTGATACCTATTCCCCGAGAGCAAACGTGATCATGAAGCCTTCAATCTCTTTCTTCGCGCAGCCGGGCTGGCTGGCGGCACTGGTGCTGTGCGCCACGCTGACGGCTTGCGGCGGCGACTCCAATGACAAGCCCGCCGATCCGGCGCAGCCCGGGCAGCCCGGGCAGCCGCCCGCAGCCACGCCGCAGCTGCGCTGCGCGCCTTAACGAGCAGCCGCGAATAGCGACGACCCGTCCCTAACTGCAGCGCACCGCAGGGCGCCAGCCCTGCGCACCGCACGAACCGAACAGTCCAGCAAAAAAACCAAGATGAGCCTTCACAGCAGACGCAATTTCCTCAAGATGGCCGGCGGCAGCGCCGCCGCCACCGCGGCGCTGGCCGCCTTCCCGCCGTCGATCCGGCGCGCGCTGGCGATTCCCGCCAACAACGCCACCGGCACCATCCGCGACGTGGAGCACGTGGTGATCCTGATGCAGGAAAACCGCTCCTTCGACAATTACTTCGGCACCCTGCAGGGCGTGCGCGGCTTCGGCGATCGTTTCCCGATCCCGCTGGCCGGCGGCCTCAACGTCTGGCAGCAGGCCTACACCAACCGCATCGTGCAGCCTTACCACCTCGACAGCACGGCCGGCAATGCGCAACGCGTCAGCGGCACGCCGCACAGCTACCCCGACGCCCAGAATGCCTGGGACCTGGGCCGCATGAACAAGTGGCCCACCTACAAGAACACCCAGTCGATGGGCTACTACACCCAGACCGAGC
The DNA here is from genome assembly GCF_000832305.1 of Cupriavidus basilensis. Taxonomy (NCBI): domain Bacteria; kingdom Pseudomonadati; phylum Pseudomonadota; class Betaproteobacteria; order Burkholderiales; family Burkholderiaceae; genus Cupriavidus; species Cupriavidus basilensis. Next base: position 1,698,313 of record NZ_CP010537.1, on the reverse strand, counting down.
TGGACTTCCAGTTCGCACTCGCCAACGCCTTCACGCTGTGCGACGCCTACCACTGCGGCTTCCATGGTGGCACCAACACCAACCGCCTGTTCCACTGGACCGGCACCAACGACCCCACCGGTGCCAATGGCGGCCCGGTGATCGACAACAGTGGCGACTCCATGGGCGCTTCCACCGGCGGCTACCGCTGGACCACGTATCCAGAACGCCTGCAGGCGGCGGGCGTAAGCTGGAAGCTGTACCAGAACATGCCGGACAACTTCACCGACAACCCGCTGGCTGGCTTCGTGCAGTACCGCAAGGCCAACGAGGCGCGGGGCAATACGTCCAACGGCAGCCCCTACCCGGCCTATACCATCGCCGACGACGTCATCAACCCGCTTATCAAGGGCATCGGCAACACCATGCCGGACGGCGGCTTCCTGCAAGCGCTGAAGGACGACATCGCCGCGGGCAGCCTGCCGCAGGTATCGTGGATCGTGGCGCCGGCGACCTACTCCGAGCACCCGGGGCCGTCCAGCCCGGTGCAAGGCGCCTGGTACACGCAGGAAGTGCTCAATGCGCTGACGGCCAACCCGGCCGTCTGGAGCAAGACCGTGCTCCTGATCAACTTCGACGAGAACGACGGCTTCTTCGACCATGTGCCGCCACCCTGCGCGCCTGCCTACGACGCCAACGGCGTGCTCGCCGGCAAGTCCACCGTCGCCACCGACGGTGAGTACCACACCGACATGCATCCCTACGGCCCTGGCCCGCGCGTGCCGATGTACGTGGTCTCGCCGTGGAGCCGCGGTGGCTGGGTCAACTCGCAGGTGTTCGACCACACCTCGGTGCTGCGTTTCCTGGAGGCACGCTTCGGTGTGGCTGAGACCAACATCAGCCCATACCGCCGCGCGATCTGCGGCGACATGCTGTCAGCGTTCAACTTCGTCAGCCCGAACAGCGCGGCGCTGCCTGTGATCCCCAACCGCACCAAGACCGTTGCCGACAAGGTGCGCACGGATCAGGAAGGCATGGCACCGGTTGCGCTGCCGACCGTCGCCTTCCAGACCGCCAACCCGGCCACCCAGCCGGTGGGCACGCGGCCCTCGCGCGCGCTGCCCTACGAGCTGCATGTGAGCGGCCGCGAGGATCCGGGCGCCAAGGCCATGTGGCTGCTGCTGAGCAACACCGGCACCGCCGCCGCCGTCTTCCACGTGTACGACCGCCTGCACCTGGACCGCGTGCCGCGCCGCTATGCGGTCGAGCCGGGCAAACAGGTCAATGACAGCTGGGACGTCTTCACCGCTGACAACGGCAAATACGACCTGTGGGTGCTGGGCCCGAACGGCTTTCATCGCGCCTTCCAGGGCGACGTGAGCACCGTGGTCGCCGCGGGCGGCACCGCGCCGGAAATCCGGGTGTGCTACGACATCGCCAATGCCGCCGTCTACCTGACCATGATCAACACCGGCGCCAAGGCCTGCACCTTCACCGTCACGCCCGCCGCCTACCGCGAAGACGGCCCCTGGACCTTCGACATTCCGGCCGGCAAGCAGCTCGACCAGCACTGGCCGGTGGGCCTGCAGGGCAACTGGTATGACTTCGTCGTGACCACCACCCAGGGCAGCTTCCGGCGCCGCTTTGCCGGCCGCCTGGAAACCGGCGCCGACGGGGTGTCCGACCCGGCGCTGGGCAAGCCCGCACGGGCCGTGCCCTGAGCGAAGCCGGGCGGCGGCAGGAGCACCTGCTCCTGCCGCCGCCCGCGCTTTCCATCCTTTGCACCATCGCACTGCCGCGCCAACGGCGGCGCGATGGTGCGCTGTCACATGAACTGTCATAAAACGCCGCTAGACTGGCGCGCTTGCCTTATTCCCACGGAAACCCCCCATGCTCGGCGACCTGCTGACGACGTTCTATGAAGTGGCACGGCAAGGCAGCATCACCACTGCCGCCAAGCAACTGCGCGTAAGCCAGCCCACGGTCACGGGCCGCATCCGCCAGCTGGAAGAGAACTACGGCGTGGAGCTGTTCTACCGGCGCGCTGGCCGGGTCGACCTGAGCGACGTCGGCGTGGCCCTGATGCCGGTGGTGGAACAGTTGATGCAGCACGAAGGCAGCGCGGATTTCCTGCTGCGCAATGCCGGCAACCTGCATCTCGGCCATCTGCGCATTGGCGCTACCGGGCCCTATTACATCCTGAAGAGCGTAGCCGCGTTTCGCGAGCGCTATCCCGCCATCGAGATCAGCATCGATATCGGCAACTCGCAGCAGATGCTGGATGCGCTGATCGAGTACCGCATCGACGTCGCTGTTTCCTCGCACGCCGTCGAGGACGATCGGCTGGCCCGCATCACGCTGGCCACCGACCCAATGGTGCTGGTGGTCAACCCCGCCCATCCGCTGGCGCGCGCGCCCAGCGTCAGCCTGGCGCAGCTGGCAACCTGCCACCTGCTGATCCGCGAGCACGGGTCGATGACGCGCAAGGCCACCGAGACCGCGCTGGACGGCGCCGGCTTGCCGCTGCCGGCCAGCACCGTCATCGGCAGCCGCGAAGCCATCTACGAAGCCATTCGCCGGGGCCTTGGCGCAAGCGTGGTGCCGCTGGGGGAAGTGCCGCGCGACCCGGCGCTGTGCGTTGTGCCGTTTGCCAGCCATCCGCCCGTGCTGCACGAATACCTCTATTGCCTGCAGGGCCGCACGCATACGCGGCTGATCGGGGCCTTCCTGGATTGCCTCGCGCCGTGCAAGGCAGCGTAGGCGCCATGGGCAACCCCGGCAACCCCGGCGGCCTCGGCAATTTCGCCAAAGGCGGCAAAAATCCCTGATAGCCGTATCGGGATTCTTGCGCCGCGCTTCATCCGTGGGTCATTGCCGATGGGCATCCTTGCCGCTTTTCCGACCGGAGACGGCGCATGTCCTGCCTTGCCTTGTTTGACCTCGACCACACCTTGCTACCGCTGGATAGCGAATATGAATGGGCACGCTACCTGGTGGAGGCCGGCGCGGCGGATGCCGCCGAAGTCGAGGCCAACAACGCGCTGTGGCTGGCCGAGTACAGCGCCGGACGCCTGGACATCCACCGCCACGCCGCCTTCGCCCTGGGCCTGCTGGCGCGTCATCCACACGCACAGCTGGAGGGCCTGCGCAGCGGCTTCATGCGCGACGTGATCGCGCCGGCCATCCGCCCCGAGGCGCGCGCGCTGCTGGCCACGCACCAGGACGCCGGCGATCTGTGCTGCATCGTCACCGCCACCTGCCGCTTCGTCACCGAGCCGATCGCCGAGGCGCTGGGCGTGGCGCACCTGCTGGCGGTGGAGGCCGCACGCGACGCGTCGGGCAATTTCACGGGTGCGGTAGACGGCGTGCCGAGCTTCGGGGTGGGCAAGATCGCACGCGTGGCGCAGTGGCTGGAATCGCTCGGCATGGCGTGGGCGCACTTCGAGCGCACCGTGTTCTACAGCGACTCGCGCAACGACATTCCGCTGCTCGAAGCCGTGAGCCACCCGGTGGCCACCAACCCGGATGCCGCGCTGCGCGCGCTGGCCAACACGCGCGGCTGGCCCCTGCTGATGCTGTTTGCTTCGGCCGAGCCGGCGCTGGCCACGGCCTGACACCGGTGACACCCGGCGCCAGTCACGGGGCTTTCACAAAACCGGGGGATGATGGCGGGCACGCTTTTGTAACCCGACCGGCCGCCAGCGCCTATATTGACGTTGAAGCCCTGACAATCGACCGTCGCATCGCCCCCAAGGAGCCGCCCTCGCCCATGGCGCAGCCACCCAACGCAGGCAGTTTTGCTGAAATGCAGCAACTGGAGGGCATCCTGGAAGCCGGCGCCAGCCGCCTGGATGCCTGCCGCGTCGGGGAGGTGCAGGCAGGCGGCCAGTGCTTTCCCTTGTACACCGCCAGCATCGGGTCGAACGATCCGCATGCGCCCGCCATCGGTTTTTTTGCCGGCATCCATGGCCTGGAGCGCATCGGCACGCATCTGCTGCTCGACTACATGCGCATGCTGCTGTGGCGCCTGGAGTGGGACGAACTGCTGGAGCGCCAGCTGCAATCCGTGCGGCTGCTGTTCATGCCGATCGTCAACCCGGGCGGCATGTGGGCGGGCGCGCGCGCCAACCCCAATGGCGTGGACCTGATGCGCAACGCGCCGCAGGACGCGGTTGGCCGGGTGCCGCCGCTGGCTGGCGGCCAGCGCGTGGGGGCGTGGCTGCCGTGGTACCGCGGCAAGCTCGGTGCGCCCATGGAGGCGGAAAGCACTGCCATGCTGCAAGTCGTGGCGCAGCAGTTGCAGGGCCGGCCCTTGAGCTTCGCGCTGGATTGCCACTCGGGCTACGGCTGGAGCGACAGCATCTGGTTTCCCTACGCGCGCACCGCCGCGCCGATGCCGCACCTGCCTGAGATGTTTGCCCTCAAGACCATGCTCGAGCAGGCACATCCCCACCATGGCTATGCCTTCGAGCCGCAGAGCTGCCAATACCTGCTGCACGGCGACCTGTGGGACTGGGCCTACGACCACACGCCGCCAGGCAATATCTTTCTGCCGATGACGCTGGAGCTGGGTTCCTGGCTGTGGATCAAGAAGAATCCCCGCCAGTTGTTCTCGCGCCAGGGATTCTTCAACCCGGTCAAGGCGCACCGCACCGCGCGCGTGCTGCGCCGGCATGCCAACCTGCTGGATTTCCTCGCCCGCGTGGCCTATGCGCCCGAGCGCTGGCTGCCACGCGGGCAACGCCGCCAGGAATTGCTCGACCGCGCCAACGCGCAGTGGCCCTGGGGGCCGCCCGAATGAGCGACTGGATATTGCTGCGCGGCCTGACGCGCGAAACCCGCCACTGGGGCGTCTTGCCGGGCGTGCTGCAGACCCACGCTGGTATCGGACCCGTCACCATGCTGGACCTGCCTGGCAATGGCGTTGAGGCGGCCGGGCGCGCGCCAGCCAACGTGGCTGCCATGGTGGCGTTCCTGCGCGAGCGTGCCGCCAGGCAGGGGCTGGCGCAGCCATACCGGCTGCTGGCGATGTCGCTGGGCGCCATGGTGGCGGCGCAGTGGGCGCGGCAGCACCCCGAGGAGATCGGCGCGCTGGTGCTGATCAACACCAGCATGCGGCCCTTTTGCAGCGTGGCCGAGCGGCTGCCACCGCGCAACTGGCCGGCGCTCTTTGGCATGGCGCTGCGCTGGCACAACGCCCCTTACTGCGAGCGCATCATCTACCGGCTGACCTGCAACGCGAGCGCGGCCTTCGCGACGGATGTAGCGCAATGGTGCGCGATTCGCGGCAGCGCACCGGTACGCCGGGCCAACGCCCTGCGCCAGCTGTGGGCCGCGGCACGCTATCACGCGCCGGGTGCGCCGCCGGCCTGCCCGACGCTGGTACTGTCGTCGGCGGCGGATCATCTGGTCGACCCGGTGTGCTCCGCGCGCCTGGCCGAAGCTTGGGGCGCGCAGCACCGCCGCCATCCCTGGGCGGGGCACGATTTGCCGCACGACGATCCAGCCTGGCTGGCTGCCGCGGTGGCGCGGTGGCTGGCAACAACCAGTGCCAGCCATCGCTGAAACCATGCCCTCATGCCTTCACGCTTTCATGGATGCACGGACTTCACGCCCGCGCGGCAGCGGCACGCCACATGCGCAGGGTGGTCCTGCAGCAGCCTGCGCACCACACCGTTGGTCCAGCCAAAGCCGTCCTGCAGCGGATACTCGCCGCCCCCGCCGCCTACCGCGCCATCTTCTCCGGGCTGCAGGGCGTATTTCTCCACCAGCTTGTACTCACGCTGGTAAAGGCTTGCCACGGTCACCAGCCAGCGATGGGCGATCTCGTGCGCAAGCGCCGCTTGCCCGCAGCACGCAAACCCGCCAATCGCCAGCCATTGCAGCGGCGCCCAGCCGTTGGGCAGGTCCCACTGCTGGCCGCTGACGCGCTCCGTGGTGGCAATGCCGCCGGGCTGCAGCAGCCTCGCGGCCACGGTTTGCGCCACTCGCGCCGCCTGCGCGGGGGTGGCCGCGCCGACGTAGAGCGGCACCACGGTCGCCGCCGTCAGGTTGGCGCGGGCGTGGTGGCGTTGCCAGTCGAAATCGAAGTAGGCGCCCTCGGCCTCGCGCCACATGAGCCGGTCGATGGCCTCCCGGCGGGCCTGCGCGCGCTGGGCGAAGACCGGTGCGTCGGCATCGCCGGCGGCCTGGGCCAGTTCGGCGAGCTTGTGCTCCAGCTTGAACAACAGGCAATTGAGATCCACCGGCAGGATCGCCGTGGTGCGAACCGTCTCCAGCCCGCCGCCGGGTTCCTGCCAGCGCGAGCTGAAGTCCCAGCCCGATTCGGCTGCGGCGCGCAGGTCGCGGAATACCTCGGCGGCCGGCCGCGCCGCCAATGCGGCCGTGCCGGTGTCTTCGATAAAGGCTTCCTCGCGCGGGGTATCGCGCTCGTCCCAGTAGCGGTTCAGCAGGCTGCCGTCGGCCAGCCTGACCACCCGCCGGCATGCCTGCCCCGGCGCAAGGCAGTCGGCGCCCCGCATCCAGAAAGCGTACTCCTTGCGCAACTGTGGCAGGAAACCCAGCTCGGGTTGCACGCCCTGGTCCTCGAACAGCTCCACCATCAGCGCGAACACCGGCGGCTGCGAGCGGCTCAGGTAGTAGCTGCGGGTACCGTTGGGGATCACGCCATAGGTATCAAGCAGGTAGGAGAAGTTCTCCGCCATGCCGCGCAACAAGCCGCCCTGCCCGCTGGCGGCCAGGCCCAGCATGGTGAAGTACGAATCCCAGTAGTAAAGCTCGGAGAAACGCCCGCCCGGCACCACGTAGGGGTGCGGCAGCGGTAATAGCGAGCATTGCGGCGGGTGCTGCGCGGGATGCCGGGTCAGCACCGCCCACAGCCCGTCGATATGGTCGGCCAGCGGCTGGTTGGGGTCGGACTCGTAGCAGCTCCGCGGCACTTCGGGCAGCGCGAAATGCGCGTGCACAAAGGCGGCAAGGTCGAAGCCGGCAGCGCCGGCGCGAGCGCGGTAGGCGGCCAGGATGGTGGCCGGGTCCTGCCGGGGCATGGCGTCGGTGAAGGTCTTGCTGTCGGGAAAAATGCGCCCCATCTGCACCGCCACGAACAACTCCTGGTAGCGATCGGCGGGCGTGAGCGGATCGGCGTGCGCACAGCCTGCCAAGCGGTGCGGGGCGAGCGTCTGGCCACCGGTGGGGTCGCCCACCTCGCGCACATGAGGCTGGCCGGCCGGGTGGCCGCCTTCGATGGTGATGCGTGGTGCCACGGCCACTCCCGGTTTTTACCCGTGCGGCAGCGCGGTTGGCTGCCAACAAGCAATGAGAGTGGCTGGCGCGCGGGCGAGTTCCACCGCCGCGCAAAGGCGCCGCGTGCGGACGGGACCGCGGTGAAGCGCACAGATCACGACACGCGCGCAGGATGCATCGCATGCGCCGGATGCGCCGCCTAGCGTTCCGGTGTCTGCGCCGTTACCAGCCGCGGCCCGACCACGGCGTGGGCGCGGCGGAAATGCTCGAGCGGCTGCGGGCGCCCGAGCAGGAATCCCTGCGCCTCGTCGCAGCCCTCGGCCTGCAGCAGGCTGAGCTGCTCGTCGGTCTCCACGCCTTCGGCCAGCACCGGGATCGCCAGGCTCTGGCCCAGCGCCAGAATGGCGCGGATGATGGCCTTGGCCTGCTGGCTGTCGGAAATTTCCGCGATGAAGGTGCGGTCCAGTTTGATCTTGTCGAACGGAAAAGAGCGCAAGGTGTCGAGCGACGAGTAGCCCGTGCCGAAATCGTCGATGGCAATGGTCACGCCCAGCGCCTTGATGCGGCGCAATATGTCGAGCGCCCGTTCCTTGTCGCCGATGATGGTCGACTCGGTAATTTCGAGTTCCAGCCGTCCAGCCGCCAGCCCGGTCTCCTCCAGCACTTGCGCCACCAGCGTGACCAGGTTGCCGTGGGTGATCTGCACCGGCGACAGGTTGACCGAGATCTTGCGCGGGAACGTCCACTGCGCGGCTTGCTGGCATGCGGTGCGCAGCACCCATTCGCCGATCGGCAGGATGGCGCCGCACTCTTCGGCCAGGGGGATGAAGCTGTCGGGCGCGATCAGCCCGCGTTCGGGATGATGCCAGCGCAACAGCACCTCGCAGCCGATGGCCTCGCCGCTGGCAATGGCGGTCTGCACCTGGTAGTCCAGCACGAACTGGTTGGCGGCAATGGCGGTCCACAGCTCGCCGGCCAGCGCGCGCCGTTCGCGCTCGGCCTCGTCCATCCGGCTTTCGTAGAAGCAGATCGATTCGGACAAGCTGCCCTTGGCGCGGTACATCGCCAGGTCGGTGTTGCTGACCAGCTGGTCGCGATGGGTGCCGTCGCCGGGATAGATCGCAATCCCGATGCTCGCGCCCGTGGTCAGGTCGAAGCCATCGAGCCGCACCGGCTCGCTCACGCATGTCACCAGGCGCGCGCTGAAGTCGCTCAGCTCGGCCTGCCGCTCGAAACGCTTCACGGCAATGAACTCATCGCCGCCGATGCGGGCGATGAACTCGCCCGGCTCCAGCTGGCTGGCGATGCGCTGGGACACCGCCCGCAGCACGGTGTCGCCGGCCGCATGCCCGTGCAGGTCGTTGATTTCCTTGAAGCAATCCAGGTCGATGCCGAGCGTTGCCACCCGGGTGCCCTGCTTCTGCGCGCGCTGCAGTTCTTCGTCCAGGTAGTCGTTGAAATAGCTGCGGTTGGGCAGGCCGGTGAGCCCGTCGTGGCGCGCCATGTACTGGATCTTGGCTTCGATGCGGCGCTGCTCGGTCACGTCCTCGCAGGTGGTCACCCACGAGCCGTCAGCCATGACGCTGTGCGACAGCGCTATGGCGCGCCCGTCGGGCAACGCCTCCACGCTGCGCCATTGCTGGTGGCGGCGCAGGATCTCGCGGTGCCGCTCGCAAAGCGCCTGCGCGTATTGCTCGGCCCGGTCTTCGGGCTGGCCGGCCTCGGCCTGCGCATTGCCGCCAAGGCGGATGGCAAGCACGCCCGGTGCTGCGATTTCGCGCTCGCGCGCACCCGCCATCGCGCGGCACAGGGTGAGAAAATCCGCGCCTGGCACCAGCGCCGCGCCCGCGCCGCGAAATATCTCGTCCATGCGGCGATTGATCAGGATGATCGTGCCATGCGGATCGAACAGGCACAGCCCCTGCGACATGTTCTCCAGCGCCAGGTCCAGCGTGCGTGTCACCTCCGCAATGCGCTCGGCGTCGGCCTTTTGCTGCGTCATGTCGCGCGTGACCTTGGCATAGCCAAGCTGCTTGCCCTTGCGATCGAAGATCGGCGTGATCAGCACATGGGCCCAGAAGCGGGAACCATCCTTGCGCAAGCGCCAGCAGCCTTCCGCCGCGAAGCGGCCTGCCTCGCGCGCTTGCCGCAACGCCTGCTCGGGCAACCCCGCAGCGCGATCCTCCGGCGTGTAGAAGCACGAGAAATGCGCGCCCACGATTTCATCCCGGGTGTATCCCTTGGCTCGCTGCGCACCGGGGTTCCAACTGCTCACGGTTCCAGCGGGATCCAGCGCGTAGATAGCGTAATCGGTCACGCCGAGTACAAGCGTGCGAAAAAGTTCGGTCTCGCCGGGAGGGCCTTGGATGTGCGGCATGCAGGGTGCGGGTGTAGGGTCGATGCCGTCTCGCGCAGCGCTCATCCAGACGAAAGGACAAGCCGCGCGCAAACGACAATCGACGGAACCGGCGCAGCCTGTGTGCCGGGACGTCGATTGGTATAACGGCAATGCGGGCGCGAAATTTACCCTTGCGCCGGCAAAGCGCAACCCTGCGCGCCGCAAACCGGGCCGCCGGCGCCATCCTGGCCGTCCGCCTCCATGCTTGCGCCCTGCTGCGCAACCGCCCGCGCCAGGCTCTCCTGCCACGCACCCGCGTCGCCAAGGAACGGGCCTACGTCCAGCACCGCAAATTGATCGGTGCCTTTTTGCAGCGCAAACGTGGGGAAGCCATGCCCGCCCAGACGGTTCAGCAGCGCGCGGCTGGCGGCCATATGCGCCTGCGTCTTGTCACCGCCAATGTCCAGGCAAAGGCCGGCAAAGCGCTGCGGGTCCAGTCCGGCCTGCCCGGCAAGATCGGCCAGCACCTGCGCATCGGCAATGCGCAGGCCGTCCACGTAGTGCGCATGCTGCAGGCGCGCCAGCAGATCGGCAGCAGCCTGCACGCCGCCCAGCGCCTGCGCGGCCAGGATCGTGGTGGTGGGCGCAGCGGAGTCCATCACCGCGCTCTCGTCGCGCAGCAAGCCTTCGAAATAGCGCTCGCCGAACGGCTGGCCGGTGAGCGCGGCGATGCGGCGGTCGTGCGGCATCACGTAGTCGCGCCATTGCGCCGTGATGCGGCGGCGGTTGGCGCCCGTGAGCATGCCGCCGCCGTGCAGCGCGAGCGCGAGGCCAGGCACGGCGCGCGCAGCACGCACCAGCGGCGCGGCGCCGTAGCACCAGCCGCACAGCGGGTCGTAGATGTAATGCAGGGTGAGACCGGACATGATCAATGCTTCCTGAGATTTGATGCTGGCGTCATGCGCATCGCGAAACGCGAAACGCGGCCTGGCGCGCAGCCGTTATTTTGCAGGCCACTGCATTTCGCCCTTGATGACCTTGGCGCTCAGATCAAGCGAGTCCAGGCCGCCCAGCTGCGGATAGTGCTTTTGCATCGCCGCGCTCAGCGCCTTGGCATCCGGCGCGCGCGCCGCCTCTTGCTCGAACGTGCGCAGGTAATCCCGCGTGAAGCGCACCGACGCCAGCGTCTGCGGCGCATCGTCCAGATAGTGCCCGGGCACGACCCGCGCTGGCTTCTTCGCCGCGATGCGATCGAGCATGGCGATCCAGTGCTGGCGCGAGGCCGGTGTTTGCGTATCGGCCACCCAGACGTGGCTCTTGCCAAAGACCACCACGCCGCCGGCCACGGTCTTGAGCGACGGAATCCACACCACCGTGCGCTCCGGCGCCGGGCCGTCCAGCCCCAGCACTTCCAGCTTGCTGCCCTCGAGCTCGATGGCATTGCCGGCCAGCGGCTCGGGCAGCACCAGCGCCTTGGGCGCATTGTCCTTCAGGATCGGAGTCCAGTAAGCCTGCTTGCCCGCCATGGATGCCTGGATGGCCGCCACCGTTTGCGGCGTGGCGACGATCCTGGCCGCCGGGAACGCGGCCTTGAGCACGTCCAGCCCGAAGTAGAAATCCGGATCGCTGTGGCTGATGTAGATGGTGGTGAGGTTCTTGCCGCTGGCGCGGATGCGCGCAACCAGCGCCTCGGCGTCGTTGCGCTGGAACTGCGCGTCGATCAGCACCGCGTCGTGCGCGCCGGTGACGAGTTCGGACGAGACCGGGAAAATGCTCCTGGTGCCGGGGTTGTAGACCTCCAGCTTGAGCGCGGCTGCGGCCATCGCGGGCGTGCTGGCGACGATGCCCAGGCACAAGGCTGCGGCAAGGCCGCGCAGGAATCGGTTCAGGGTCAGGCTGGAGGGCATCGGGAGTCTCACGTGGTTGGGGATCCAGGAAGCCGCCAGCTTAATTTGCACAGACCGGTACAAAAACCCCATAGAATGAACATCTTTGTTGCATTAATCGATCAACTAGGCCGACAAGCTACAGCAGCGTCACCGGCCAACTCATTCCATGGACCGCATCACCGCCGCCGAAGTCTTCGTCGCCATTGCCGAACGCGGCAGCATGACGGCCGCCGCCGAGGCACTGGACATGTCGCGCGCCATGGTCACCCGTTATCTCGCGCAGATGGAAACCTGGGCCGAGCAACGCCTGCTGCACCGCTCCACGCGCAGCCTGAGCCTGACGCCCGCCGGGGAGCAAGCGCTGGCGCGCTGCCGCCAGATGCTGGAGATCGCCGCCCAGATGGCGCGGCCCGAGCATGAGCGCGCGGGCATGCCGCGCGGCATGCTGCGCATCAGTTGCGCGCAATCGCTGGCCGAGTCCGTGCTGGCCGCGGCCGTGACGGCCTACCTGAAGCGCTATCCGGAAACCGCCGTCGACCTGCATATCGGCAGCCAGGCGGTCAACCTGGTGGAGGCCCGCATCGACCTGGCGATCCGCATCACCAACGACCTCGACCCCAACCTGATCGCGCGCCCGCTGGCAAGCTGCGCCTCGGTGATCTGCGCCGCGCCTGCCTACATCGCCGCCCACGGCATGCCACGCCAGGCGCAGGACCTCGCCATGCACAACTGCCTTACCTACTCGTACTTCGGCAAGAGCCTGTGGCAACTGGAACGCGCGGGGCAAACGCTGGCGGTGCCGGTGCAGGGCAACCTCAGCGCCAATGAATCGAGCGTGCTGCTGGCCGCCGCCGTGGCGGGCGCCGGCATTGCCATGCAGCCGCTCTACTCCGCCGCACCGCTGCTGCGCAGCGGGCAACTGGTGGCCCTGCTGCCCGGATGGCAACCGCAGGCGCTTGGCATCCACGGCATCTACGCATCGCGCCGGCAAATGCCGGCAATCCTGCGCACCATGCTGGACTTCCTTGCGGAGCGCTTCGCCGCGGAGCCCGGATGGCAAGGCGCAGGAACCGCAGCGAGGCTTCCGGGCTAGGCGCGGCGGAGCGCCCCGCCCGCCGCATCACGGCCCCTTCAAATGCCCCTTCCCTCAGGGCAACACAGGATTCGCCTGCGCGCTCGCCACGCGCCGGTCGGCATCCGCCTGCAGCAAAAAGCGCCTGGCCACCAGCCCGGCGGCCACGCTCTGCACCTTGGCCACGTAGCCGGCCTGGTCGGTGTAGAGCGACTCCAGCGAGGGCCGCGTATCGCCAGCCGCAATGCGCGCGGCCTCGGTCTTGTGGAAGGGAATGTAGCTGCCGCTCAGGTTGACCAGATCCACAATGCCCGGCGTGGCCACGTAGTTGAACTCCAGGCTGGTGCCCACTGGCGCGTCCACGTCGACGGCATGGATGCCGGCCTTGGTCAGCCCGGTCTGCGCATCCACCTGCGGCACCATGATGGCGTAGTCCCGCCCCATGTACGACGGCGGCAGCAAGGTCGGGATGCCGGACTCATCCTGCGGGCGATAGGTCGGGCCGTAATCGAGCAGCGGGAAGCCGTTATAGCGCGCCAGGTACTGCAGCGCGGGAATCGCTGTATTGCTGCCCGCGCCGGCCCAGGTAATGCCCTTGGTCACGGGGAAGGTCAGCTGATCGGGCCGCACCAGCGTGCCATCGGCGATGGCCGGAACCTGGCTGGCCGGCGGCGCGACATCACGAGCCACCCAGTCTTCCAGCGCGACGAACAGCGCGCGGAAGGTATCGGCAAAATCGACCATGGACCCTGCCGGGTACACCGTCGACGCTGGCGCGTAGCTGATCAGCGGCGACTTGCCGCCGTGCTGCGTGCTGGCGTAGTAGTAGATGCGCGCATTGTCAGGCTGCTTCAGGTCGGCAAAGCCGTAGGGATCGGTCAGCACCGGCGAGCCCTGCAACTGCCAGAACTCCGTGCCCGACAGGCCGAGGAAGAACTTCGGGCAAGTCTGCGTAGCGGTGCAGCGCTGCATGACGCCGCCAGTGCGGCCCGCCAGCGTGTCCTGGTAGTCGGCGGCCAGCCCGCGCGGCGCGGTCTGCCCGAAAGCGCGATGGTCGGTGCGCAGGCCACCGCCGCCGCCCGGCACGGCGAAGCGCGTGTTGATATTGGTCTGGCGCGCGGCCACGTGCGCGTAGATGCCGTCGAACACCTTGCTGCCATCCAGTGCCTGGTTAAAACCAAGATGCAGGAAGGTCTTCATCGCGTTGCCAGATTGCGAGGTGCCCTGCCCGATGGCAAAGCGCACCGCGCCCGCCACCGGATTGGGCGTGCCCGCCGAATCCGCGGCCTGGTGCCGGAAAAACGTAATGGTGTCGCGCAGCGCCGCCAGGCCCACACCCATCACCTTCGGGTCTTTCGCCACGTAGGTGATCTCGTAGAGGTAGCCCGGAACGAAACCGCCCTTGAGGCAAATGTTCGCAGCGTCGGCCTTGCCTGGGAAGGGGTTGCCTGCGTTATCGCAGGTGGCGAACTTCCAGTCCGTGGCGGGAATCGCCACGCGCGGGTCGGTCTCGTTTATGCGCCGCGTCAGCGTGTAGCCCGGCAAGGTGTTGTCGAGGCTGGCCGGCGCATAGGGAATCATCGTGCTGTTGAACACGCCGCCCGGCAGGCTCATCGACGGGCTGGCAACGCTCGGGATCAGCTCCGCCGCATACGGGCCGGTAATGCTGCTGCCGTCCTTGTTCTTTGCCACCGGCACCGCCAGCGTGAGCCTTGCCGCCGAGCTCTTCGGCACATCGCCCTGCCAGGCCGAGTACAGCAGCACGTAGCCGCGCTCGAAGTAAAGCGAATCCCCGGGCACCGCGGTGGGGTTCGGCATGGTCAGGATATTGCCGCGATTGGGCGCGTCGTAACGCAGCACGCCACCCGCCTTGCTCATGTCCTTGGGCTTGAGCATGACGAATTCCGTGGTGTACTCCACAAGTCCGCGGCCATTCACCGGAGCCAGCGCCAGGTCCTGGATGATGGCGTTATGCGCATCGGCGGGATCGACCTCACCCTTGAGCGTGCCGGTGAGTTTTTCGTAGGCGCCTGCGTTGCCGTAGGTGCCGGGCATGTCTTCCCGCGCGGTGATGGTCAGCGTCATGCCCGGGGTGGCCGCCGGATTAGACGTGGCGGCGGTGCCCGTGTTCGCGCTGTCATCGTTGCCGCCGCAGGCGAGCAACGGCAAAGCTAGCGCCAGCGCCGCCGTGCGGCGCGCCAAGGTGGTCTCCATACTTGCTCCTCTCTTGTCGTACGCCCTGCTAAGGGGGGCGTTGGCGCAAAGTGTAGGGAGCGCGGCAATATAAGGTAAATGGATAGTTTCGATGGATTAAGCGAATAAACCGCTGAATCGCTTTTTGGCAGCGCCCATCGGATCGGGGACCAGATGGGCACGCAAGCGCTACCAGACACTCCGCCATGCCAGCGTGTCCAGCCAACTTGCCAGCCAACCGGCCCCATAAAGGCCCAGGCCGAATATCCCGTGCGTGACGACGCTATGGAAGCGCGCGACGCCCGGGCGCGGAGTACGGCTGGCGGCAATGCCCGCCCCCATGGCTGGCTGCATCACGAAAAACGGTGCCGCCACGCTGCCGATTCCCACAACCAGCGCCGGGCCAAGCGTTGGATGACGCGCCCAGCCAAGGCCCCAGAAAGCTAACAGCGTAGCCGCGAATGCAATGCCGATCAGGTAGTGGGCGATCCAGCCAAGGAGGCGCTCGCCCTGCACGGACGGGGAAGCCGCAATGGGGTCGTGACAAACACGCCCGCGCACCAGATGGGCGAGCCAGCGGCCCACCAGCGCATAGTCCAATGGCCGAATGCCGAGCAGCCGCTCGCGGGCGGCCGCCCAGATGTCCATCACCGCCGTTGCGCCCGCACCGATCAGCAGCGCAAACATCAGATAGTCGACTGCCTCAGGCATTGGCTGCCTCCTTCGGCGCGGCTGACGCAGGCGCCCGGGCGCGGACCATCCAGCAAGCCGCGGTGTAGCGAACCTCAGGGCCGTGCACATAGGGATCGAAGGCGGCGCGGACCGTTTCCATGACTTGCGCGCGCGTGCGCTCGTCCGCCTCCTGCAAGATCAGGCCAACGGGGCCGAGCCGGGACAGGTAGCCGACCAGTTCGCTCTCGGGGAAGGTGCATTCCACGTCGAGCGGCCGGATGTCGATCTCGGCCCAGCCGCTCTCCTCCAGCACGGAAGAGACCCGATGCCCGTGCGCGAAGGAGAACTGTCCCGGCGCACCTGGCCGGCGGGCGGGCAGGCTCGGCAGCAGCGGCGCAGCGGCGCGCTCGGCCGTCGTCATGAACGGATTTTCCGCGGCACTGCGCCACGCGACAAAGCAGAGATCTGCGCCGTCCCGCGCGGCGCGGCGCAGGTTCTTGAAGGCCAGGACCGGGTTGTCGAAAAACATGACGCCAAAGCGCGAGATGATCAAATCGAAGCTTGCAGGCTCGAAGGCATGGTTCTGCACGTCGGCGCGGATGAAGCGTGCGGTGATGTCTTCGCGTTCGGCGCGCGCCCGCGCGGCGGCGATCATCGGATCCGAAATGTCGGCGCCGGTGCAATGGCCCTTCGCGCCGAGCCGGCGCGCTACGGCCAGCGTGGTGCCGCCGGTACCGCAGCCCACATCCAGTACCCGGCGCCCGGCTCCGGTGCAGGCCGCTTTGACGAGCAGGTCTTCGAAGGGCTTGAACATCTGGTCGAGCGGCGCCTGCGCCTCGACCCAGGCGCGCCCGGAGCGGCCCCTCCAGAGCGCCGCCTGCTCGCTTTCGGCTCGTTGTGTGACATCCATGATCGTTTTCCTTTGCTGCCCCAGGGAGCGGAAGCTAGACTGTGCCAGTTCAAGTTGACTTGAGGTCAAGAGGGTGAAAAGCCTAGACATAGCCGAAGTGGCGCAGCAGTCCGGCGTTCCCGCATCGACGCTGCGGTTCTATGAGGAAAAGGGGTTGATTGCCTCTACCGGCAGGCGCGGGCTGCGCCGCCTGTTCGATGCCGGCGTGCTGGAACGGCTGGCGCTGATCGCGCTGGGGCGCGCCGCCGGCTTCGCGCTCAACGAAATTGCCCTCATGTTCGCGCCGCAGGGGCAGCCGCGCATCGACCGGCAAATGCTCGCGGCCAAGGCGGATGAACTGGACAGGACGATCAGGAAGCTCAGCGCCATGCGCGACGGCCTGCGCCACGCCGCCGCCTGTCCGGCGCCTAGCCACATGGAATGCCCCACCTTCCGCCGCATCGTGCAGGCCGCCGCGTCCGGCGCCCTTGGCGCGCCGCCGAAGAAGGCGCCGCGGTCACCGCGGAGTTAGCGCGAAGTTCGCGCCATCGGGCTGGCCATGCTCACGCTGTGATAGGTTCGCGTGCCGAGCATCCAGCCTCGACCGCGCCGGCCCTCACCAAAGCTTGCGCAGCGCCTTTAGCCCCGCCGCGATGCCCGCTTCGTCGATCGCGCCGAAGCCGAACAGCAAGCCCGGGCGATCCTGCGGGCCAAGGTAGTACTCCTGCGTGGTCCAGACCCCAACGCCCTGCTCCCTCGCGCGCTGCGCCAGCGGTTCTGGATCGGCATGGCCAACGCATAGCGCGGCCAGATGCAGCCCGGCGGCGCAGGGCACCGGATCGAGCCGGCCGCTGAAATCCGCGCGCAGCGTATCCAGCAGCAGTTGGCGGCGCACGCCATAGAGCCGGCGCATCTTGCGAACGTGGCGCGCCAGGTGCCCTTCGGCGATGAACGCGGCGAGCGTGTCCTGCGCGGTGGCAGCGCAATGCCAGTCGCTGCACTGCTTGGCCAGCGTGAGCGCCTGGCGGGCCCACCGTGGGGCCACCACGAAGCCCAGCCGCAGCGTAGGAAACAGGCTCTTGGAGAATGTCCCGACGTAGCACACGGATTCGGCGCGATCGAGGGTCTGCAAGGCGTCGAGCGGGCGCTCGCCGTGGCGAAACTCGCCATCGTAGTCGTCCTCGACGATGACCGCGCCGTGCGCCTGCGCGAACGCAAGCAAGGCCGCGCGCCGCGCCGCTGACATGGCATGGCCAAGGGGAAACTGGTGCGATGGCGTGACGTAGATCACCCGCGCATCGGCAGGCAGCCGGTCCACCACCAGCCCTTGCGCGTCCACCGGCACCGGCACGATCCGGGCGCCGGCGGCGGCAAAGGCCGCGCGGGCCGGCGGGTAGCCCGGGTCCTCCACCGCTACCACGGTGCGCCCGGGCGTCACCAGCACGCGGGCCAGCAGGTCGAAGGCCTGCTGCGCGCCCGCCGTGACCACCACGTCGCCAGCCTGGCAGGCGACCGCGCGCGCGAACGAGACGTGACTGGCAATGGCCTCGCGCAACGCGGGCTGCCCCTGCGGGTCGGCATAGGCCACCGGCGCATGGGCCATCGTGCGCATTGCGCGCGCCGTCAGGCGCCCCCACAGGTCTGCCCGGAATGCCGACAGGCCGGGCACGCCTACGCGAAAATCAAAGCGCGGCACCAGCGGCGAAGCTTCCCGAGGCGGCAAGGGCGGCGCGCGCCAGAACGCGGCCAGCCGGCGCTCATCCCCGGGCGAGCCAGGCTGCGGGGCTGGCTCGCGCGCGGGTGCCAACAGCCCCGCCACATAGGTGCCGCCACGATCGCGCGCCACCACATAGCCCTCGCTCAATAGCAGGTCGTAGGCGGCCACCACGGTGTTGCGCGACACGCCGCAGGCCTGGGCCAGCGCGCGCGTAGCAGGCAGGCGCAAGCCGGGGCGCAGGCGCCCGTCCAGGATTGCCTCCTTAAGCTGGCCGTGCAGGCTACGCAGCAAATGGCGCGAGCCGGGTGCCGGCAAGCGGATCGGGAAGGCGAACTCTGGATCCATAAATTTCCTAATTTCTGGTTCTTTTCTGGTACCAGTTTGCCGTCTTATCCTGGCCCTGTCATCCCCCATGAGGTGCCTGGAAATGAAACGCTCCGAGCTTTCGATGTTGCTGTCGCTGGCCGCCCTGTGGGGCGCCTCCTACCTGTTTATCCGTCTGGGTGCGGGTGAGTTCGGCGCCGTGCCGCTGGCGGGCGCGCGCGCCGGCGGTGCGGCCCTGCTGCTGCTCCCGCTGCTGGCCTGGCGGGGCGGGCTGGCCTGCCTGCGCCGCCGCTGGTGGGCAATCGCCGTGGTAGGGATCACGAATTCCGCGCTGCCCTTCGTGCTGTTCAGCTTTGCCGCGCTGACCATTCCCGCCGGGCTTTCCGCCATGTTCACCGCGGCCACGCCACTGTTTACCGCGCTGATCGGCTGGCTGTGGCTGCGTGAAAACCTGGAAGCGCCGCGCATAGCCGGGCTGGCCCTGGGCTTCGCCGGCGTGTTGTGGCTAGTGTGGGATAAGGCTGGGCTGCAGCAAGGCGCCGCGGGCAAGGCCGCCGGCCTGGCTGCGCTGGCCTGCCTGGCCGCTGCCCTGCTCTATGGCTTCTCCGCCAACTTCACCCGCAAGTACCTGGCGGACGTGCCGCCGCTGACGGTGGCAGCGGGCAGCCAGCTCGCATCGGCTCTGCTGCTGTGCGCGCCTGCAGCCTGGCTGTGGCCGGCCACGCAGCCAAGTGCGCACGCGTGGCTGGCGCTGGGCGCGTTGACCGCCGCCTGCACCGCGCTGGCCTATGTGCTCTTCTTTCGCTTGATCGCCAAGGCGGGACCCGCGCGGGCAATGACCGCGCTATTCCTGATCCCGGCCTTCGGTGTGTTGTGGGGTGCGCTGTTCCTGGGAGAGCGCATCACCCCGTCGATGCTGCCGGGCTGCGCCGTGATCCTGGCCGGCACCGCCCTCACAACGGGCATTGCGCGCGGATGGAGCAAGCGCCTGGCAAGCTAGACAGAATGCATTGACCTGCCCTGCCTCAAGCGGCCCGGAAAAAGCTTCGGCGCGCCACAGTGGGCGCGCCGATTCGCAGGCAGCGTGAGGACGCTGCGCTATGCCTTCTTTACCACGGATGCTGTGGATCCCGGGGACCCTCAGGCTGGCAGTGCCTGTGCCACTACGGTGGCCATGGAACCGCTGGCAACGCAAACCAGCGCCCAGCCTGCCAACATCCGGAAACTCTGCCAACGGTTCATGATGCGCTCCAGGTATCCGCGCGTCGTTACGGTGACGCCACGGGGTGATGCATGCAGTCCGGCACCTCGGTCATCGAGACCTGAGAGGTACCGGTTTTGACTCAGGCCCTTGCGCCGTCGGTGTACACGTCCCGTGCGCCGCTACGGGCACCGTCGAAGTACGGGTTGCGCTTGTCGTTGCGGGCGCCGTCGGTGTACGGGTCGAACTTGCGGCTGGGTTCGGACGACACGCCGCTGCGATCCAGGCCTGCGACGGTACGGAAGCCTTCCGTGTACGGATCGGTCTTGCCAACGCGGGCACCATCGGTGAACGGATCGGCCTTGCCCGCGCGCGCGCCTTCGGTGAAAGCATCGAACTTGCCGCTGCGGGCGCCATCGCTGTAGACGTCGCGGGTGCGGTATTCATAGCCGTACTTGTCGGCGGTAACGGTTGCGGCGGCCTGGGCATGGCCAGCAGCGAACGCTGCGGCGAGGGTGGCGGCGGTGAGCAGGGACTTGGCAAAAAGCTTGGTGTTCATGATGTTCTCCAATCGAAGCATGGGTCCGGGGGTCTGCTTTGGCCGCGGGGACCGGGTTTTAGCTGGTTCGTCGTTTTTTTGCCTTCTTACCTATCACTAGGTAGAGAAGCGCAGCAAAAAAAATGACTTTCGTCTTTGTTACTTGTTTGCTGCATTGGAAACCGGCTGGCTGGGCCATGTCTGTTTAGCGTTACCTTGTTGCGGCATCCATGGGACACATCTTATCTACCTGTAAGTAGATAGTCAAGGGTTTTTACTAGGTTGTACTTACGATATCCACCAATGACATAAGCGGTACCAACTGAAAAGGTATTTATGAGTCACTATTCAGAGCTACAAGCCCTTGACGCCGCGCGTGTACTACGCTTTTGGGGGTGCGCGGACAACGAGGGATTGCCGCATCGCGGCATCGCGAGCAAACTCTCCGGGCCATGCCCGAGCATCCCCGCCCACGCATCGGCAGCACTCGACTCATCCGCACCGGCGCCAGCGCGGTGCCACCGGGAGGCCTTACAGCCATGAGCGCAGACAACGCAGACAACGCTATCGGAAGCCTGGAACCCCCTGACCCGCAAGCCATCGTTGCCGCGGGGCTGGCCATCGAGCAGGAGGCAGCCACCGCAGCGTTCTCCCCAATGGAGTCGCGGCGCCACCAGATGTGGCCCCTGCTTACCGCCGCCGAGATCGTGGGACTCCAGCATTTCGGCACACTGCGGCAGTGGCGCGCCAATGAATACCTGTTTCGCACCGGCGACCCCGCCCACGGCATGGTGGTGATACTGCGGGGCCGCGTGCGCGTCTTGCAGCGCGACGCGCGAGACCGTGCGTCGGTGGTCGGCGAGCACGGACCGGGCAGCTTCCTTGCCGAAGTGGGGCAGCTATCGGGCAAGCCCGCGCTGGTCGACGGCCTGGCGCTGGAGGACGTCGAGGCCATCTCGATTCCACCCGATCGGCTGCGCGCACTGATGGTCGCGCAAGCCGAACTGGGCGAGCGCATCATGCGTGCGCTGATCCTGCGCCGCGTTGGCCTGATCGAGCGCGGCAATGGTCCGACGCTGCTGGGCCGCAGCAGCGACGCGCACCTGCTGCACCTGCAGGCGTTCCTGCGGCGCAACGGCTATCCCCATACCGTGGTCGACGCGGATACCGATCCCGATGCGTGCTCCCTGCTCGATTTCACCGCCGCCGCGCCCGGCGACTTTCCCCTGGTGATCTGCCCAGGCGGCGCGGTGCTGCGATGCCCGGACGCGGGCCAGCTTGCCACCTGCCTGGGCCTGCTGCCCGAATTCGACCCGGACTATATCTACGATGTGATCGTGGTGGGTGCCGGTCCGGCGGGTCTCGCCACCGCGGTGTATGCCGCGTCCGAGGGCCTGTGCGTTGCGGTGTTCGACAGCCTTGCGCCTGGCGGCCAGGCCGGCGCCAGCTCGCGCATCGAGAACTATCTGGGCTTCCCCACGGGTATTTCCGGGCAAGCATTGGCCGGCCGGGCCTTTGTGCAAGCCCAGAAGTTCGGCGCGCACCTTGCCATTCCCTTGCAGGTGACGGCCCTGCATTGCGGCACGCATCCGCAGCGCATCGAATTGAGCGATGGCCGCAAGATTGCAGCCAGGACCGTGGTCATTGCCAGCGGCGCGGCTTATCGCCACCCCGCCATCGCCGCACTCGATCGCTATGAAGGACGCGGCGTCTACTACTGGGCTTCCCCGGTGGAAGCCCGCCTGTGCAGCGGCGAAGAGGTCGTGCTGGTGGGCGGCGGCAATTCCGCAGGGCAGGCCGCTGTATTCCTGGCCGCGCACGCCAAGCGCGTGCACATTCTCATCCGGGCATCGGGGCTGGAGGCCAGCATGTCGCGCTACCTGATCGAGCGCATCGCGGCCCAGCCCAATATCGAACTGCATACCGGCACGGAGATCGTAGCCCTGGGCGGGGAAGAACGCCTGGCCACCATCGCCTATCGCTCGCGCGGCAGCGATCGTGTGACCGAGGTGCCGGTCCGGCATCTGTTCCTGTTTACCGGCGCCGATCCCAATACGGGATGGCTCGCCAGCTGCAATGTGCGCGTGGACGCAAAGGGATTCGTGCTGACGGGCACAGACACGGCGCATGAAGGCACCATGCCGGCATCCACGCTGGAGACCAGTGTGCCAGGCATCTTTGCAATCGGAGACGTGCGCTCGGGGTCCACCAAGCGGGTGGCAGCGGCCGTGGGCGAAGGCGCGGCGGTGGTCGCGCAGATCCACGGCTACCTGGAAAAAATGAAACAGCCGGAGCCGGGAACGCTTGCCATGTAAGCACTGCCAGCTGCCTTGCAAACACCGGACGATCAATCTACTCCTGCCGCCGCGCGCCGGCAATCGACCGTGTGGACGGCGCGCGACAGGGCCTGAAATGCGCGTTTATTTACTATATTGGTTGCATGGCAGAAGCTTCAATTCGAAGCCGTCGATAGCGGGAGGTTGCCATGCGTTCGCTTGCAGACATGTTTAGTCCGCCCACCCCGGAGAAAATCGCAGCAAGGGAATTGCAGCAAATGCGGCTTACCTTATTCCAAGCCGAGCGTCGCCTGCTGGAGGCACAGATGCAGGTCGACTACTACCGCGACCTCGTCGCCTTCCTGGAAGAGGTGGCCGCCTCTGGCGTCGAGAGCGTCGTGGACAAGCGGCGCGCCCCCGTCGCCGCGGAGCATGCGCAAGCGCCCCGCTCCGCGCCCGGCCTCATCACGGTGCCTACCGTACCTTCAGCAGCCTGACGGTTTGCCGTCAGGCCATGGCCGCGCGGCTTGAAGCCGCTGCGGCCATCCGCTCGCATGACACGCGGCGCTTGCTGAAGCGTTCCCGATTGCCCAGCCGCCGGCACCGCGCCGGCGCTGTGCGATACTTGCCGCCTCACGCGGCCACCCCAGTGCCATCCGCACAGACGCATTGCCCCGCACCGGGCAGTGGCACCCAGCACGCTCGCCGTGCCGGCAAGGGGGCCCGATCAGGATATGGGAACAAGGAACATCGAAATGAGCGCACTGCTGCCAGCCATTGAAATCGAAACCACGCCGTCACCCACGTGGTCGGTCATCTGGATGCACGGGCTAGGTGCCGACGGCAGCGATTTCGTGCCCGTGGTGCCGGAGCTGGGCCTGGCGTACGCGCCCGGCGTGCGTTTCGTGTTTCCCAATGCGCCGGCCATCCCGGTTACCTGCAACGGCGGCTACGTCATGCCGGCGTGGTACGACATCCAGTCGCTCGATGACGCCCGCCGCCATGCGGACGAGGCCGGCATCCGGGTCTCCCGCGATGCCATCCGCGCCCTGATCGCGCGGGAGAACCAGCGCGGCGTGCCCAGCCACCGCGTGGTGCTGGCGGGGTTCTCGCAAGGCGGGGCCGTGGCCTATACCACAGCCCTGACGCATCCCGAAGCGCTGGGCGGCATCATCGCCCTTTCCACCTATATCCCCGCGCCGGCAATGCTTGCCGCCGAGTTCAGCGAGGCCAACCGCGCCACGCCGATCTTTGCCGGACATGGCACCGAGGACGATGTGGTGGCCGTGCAGCTCGGCCTGCTGGCGCGCGACACCGTGGAAAAACTGGGCTGCAAGGTGGAATGGCACACCTACCGCATGTCTCACTCGGTCTGCTTGGAAGAGATCAAGGCGATCGGCGCCTGGCTGAATGCGCGCTTCGCGGCGGCCGGGAAATCCTGACCCGCACGGACGTCGCCCCCACATCGGATAGCGGATAGCGTGGTAGGCTCGCGCCCCACCGCACGATTTGCAAGTCATCATGAAAACCTCTCCCCCCGGCGCTTCGGCTCCCGCGCCAGCCCCCGCGCTCAAGCTCGACTTCAATACCCGCAAGGCCTTGCTGTTTGCACTCGCCGCCGAGCGCTTGTCGGCATTCTACGAACACCGCCAATGGATGACCGATGCCCAGGGCGCCACCCTCGCGAGCCTGTGGCTGTCGCGTTCCAGGCTGCAACTGGCGCTGGCCGAGCGGCGCTTGCTGTCGCAACTGAGCGATCAGTTCGCGCGCCAGCTCGCCGGCACGCTCTCGCGCGAGGCCGGGCTGTACACCGCTCACGAAATGATGGAAGCACTGGACCCCAATTACCAGTCGGCCTTTGCACACGACCTGCTCGACGAATGCGAGCGGTTGCTGCATGAGAACGGCGTGACTGAATGATGAGCGGGCAAGCCGGTGCGCGACGCATCGCGTCGCGCCATGGCGCGTCAGCGGCTGGCTACACTGGCCGGGCTGCGGCTCTTGTCGAGTGTCTCGACATCGAGCCGGCGGAACACCAGCGCCGATAGCAGCGTGATCATGCCCACGGTAAAGAACGCCAGCCGGTAAGCTGTGCCGGCCACGCCCATCTGGGCGGTAAACATGCTGACCAGCCCGCCGCCGATGGTGACCCCGAGGCCGATTGCCAGCATCTGCACCATCGAGAACAGGCTGTTGCCGCTGCCCGCGTCTTCCACGCTCAAACCCTTGAGCGTCACGCTGTTCATGGCAGCGAACTGCATGGAATTGGTGGCCCCGAACAGGGCGAGCTGCGCAATGGCAAGGCCCACGGGCCAGCCGGGCGCAATCGCCGCGAACGAAGCGATCGAGCCACCTACCAATACCGTGTTGACCAGCAGGAAGTTGTCATAGCCAAAACGCTTGACCAGCGGCACGATCCAGCGCTTGGCGACCACGCCGGCCAGTGCGGCCGGCAGCAGCATCAGCCCCGAATGCAGCGGGGAATACCCCATCTGCAACTGCAGCAGCAACGGCATCAGGAACGGCACCGCGCCCGAGCCGATGCGGCACACGAGGTTACCGGCCAGGCCCACGCTGAAATTGGGCTCGCGCAATAGCGCCAGCCGGAACAGCGGGTTTTGACGGCGCCGCGCATGCGGGATGTAAAGCAGCGCGGACAGCAGGCTCAGCGCGAACAGGCTGCCGCTCCATGCCGCGTGGCTAGCCTCGTGCGGGGTGTCCAGCGCCAGCGAGAACGCCACCATGCAAAGCGACAACAAGCCGCAGCCAACAAAGTCGAACGGTGGCGCGCGGCCAACGGTGTGGTCGGGCAGGTAGCGCAATACCGCCAGCAGCCCGATGGCGCCCACGGGCACATTGATCAGGAAGATCCAGTGCCAGGCCACCGACTGCACGATCCAGCCGCCCAGCACCGGGCCAAAGATCGGCCCGACCTGCCCCGCCACCGAGACAAAGGCCAGCGCCGCGATGTATTGCTCGCCGCGGACGCTGCGCAGCACCGCCAGCCGGCCGATTGGCAGCAGCATGGAGCCGCCCACGCCCTGGATCACGCGGGCGATCACGAGCTGGTCCAGGTTCTGCGCACCTGCGCAGAACAGCGAGCCCAGCACAAAGATCAGGATCGCGGCGAAGTACACGCGACGGGTGCCGAAGCGGTCGGCCAGCCAGCCCGAGGCCGGCGTGAACATGGCCATGGTCAGCGTGTAGGCCACCACCACGGGCTTCATGTCGAGGGGGGTTTCGTTGAGGCTGCGCGCCATCGCGGGCAACGCGGTGTTGACGATGGTGGTGTCGAGCGTTTGCATGAAGAAGCCCGCTGCGACGATCCACAACATGGCCTTTTGCGAGGTTTGGCTGGTCATCTGGTACGTCTCGAGGCAAGTGCCGGCAATCAGGGACAATGACCGGCGCGGCATCTGGAATGGACCGCGGAAGAAGCGGCCGGGGCAAAACCAGTGCCAGGAATGCAGCCGATGTTAATACCGGCCATGCCAATCGGGAACCCCGCTAGGTATATTGACTGTCATCGGAAAATCCGATGACAATGCGGCATGCTCAATCCTGTCTGGATCAAGACCTTCGCCACCGTAGCCGCCGCGCACAGTTTTACTGACGCGGGGCGCCAGCTTGGCCTCTCCCAATCCAGCGTCAGCGACCACGTCCGGCGCCTGGAGCAGCACGTCGGGCGCCGGCTCTTTGTGCGCGATACCCACACCTTGACGATGACCGCCGACGGCGAGGCGCTGCTGGCGCACGCGCGGCTGATCCTGGATGCCATTGCGCGCGCGGAGTCCCAGTTCAACGCGCCGCGCCTGCAAGGCCGCGTGCGCCTGGGTACTTCCGATGACCTCGCGCTGGGCCCCCTGCCCAATGTGCTGGCGGCGTTTCGCAACTCGCATCCGGACGTGGAACT
Source organism: Cupriavidus basilensis (assembly GCF_000832305.1). Taxonomy (NCBI): domain Bacteria; kingdom Pseudomonadati; phylum Pseudomonadota; class Betaproteobacteria; order Burkholderiales; family Burkholderiaceae; genus Cupriavidus; species Cupriavidus basilensis. Next base: position 1,672,070 of record NZ_CP010537.1, on the reverse strand, counting down.
GGAAATCACCATCGGCATGACCGGCAAGCTCTACGAGCTGATGGATGCCGGCGCGCTGGACCTGATGATCGGCAAGCGCCGCGAAGGCGACCGGCGCGGGTCTCCGTTGTTCAGGGGCAAGCTGGAGTGGCTAGCCCGGCCCGGCACGGTGGCGGACCTGCGCCAGCCGCTGCCGCTGATCCTGGTGCCCGAGCCCAGTGTCACGCGCGCCATCGTGCTCGATACGCTGGCCAAGGCGGGGATGCGCTGGCAGATCGTCTGCACCAGCAGCAGTCACTCGGGCTGCATCGCCGCCGCGCGCGGCGGGCTGGGCATTACGGTGCGCGCGCAATACCTGTCCGGGCGCGGGCTGTCGCCGCTGGTCAACGGCGACAGCCTGCCGGCGCTGCCGGAGGTGGAATTCATCTCGCTGCGCGCGGGCCGCCTGAGCCGGCCCGCCGAAACGTTGCTGCAACTGCTGCAAAAGAGCGATTTGCGCGGGTCCTGGCTGGACGAGTAGCCGGCCCCGGCGCATTGGGCCGCGCGCGGCTCACGCATCCGCGCCATCCTGGTACACGTTGAAGCTGCGGGCCGGCGACGCCGAGACGCCGCGGGTATCCATGCCAGCCACTTTCTGCGCCCCATCGACGAACGGGTCGATATTGCGCGCCGGATCGGCGGATACGCCGGCGCGATCCAGGCCGGCAATTCGGGCGCCATCGGTGAACGTATCGAGCTTGCGCGCGCCGTCGACGAACGGGTCGATGCTGCGCGCCGGATCGGCGGATACGCCAGCGCGATCCAGGCCGGCGATGCGGGCGCCATCGGTGAACGTATCGAGCTTGCGCGCGCCGTCGACGAAGGGGTCGATGCTGCGCGCCGGATCGGCGGAAGGACCAGTGCGGTCCAGGCCGGCAATGCGCGCGCCATCGGTAAAGGGATCCGCCATGCGGGCGCGGGCACCGTCGGTGAACGCATCGAACCGCCCGCTCCGTGCGCCATCGGTGAAGGCATCCACGGGCGCGGTGCGCGCCCCGTCGCTGTAGATGTCGCGCACGCTGGTGGCGCCATGGGCAGCCGGGCTGGCAGCATGGGCGCCGCCCAGGGCAAGCACGGCGCCGGCAATGGCGGCGGCGAACAGTGACTTGGTGAGCGACTTGGCGGGCGACTTGGTGAGGTTCGGGTACATGGCAATCTCCAACTGGGTGAATGTGCCCATTCGTCGCCGCCACCCGCAGGAACTTACAGGTTTTTTTTCAGGTTCTTTGCGCCGGTCCGCCCGCCGCCTCCCCGTGCGGCGCCCGGGCCACCTAAACCCTCCTACGTCAAAAGTAGGAACCCAGGGTTGAACCCAGGGTTGAATCCAGCCAAAAGCACATCCCCCCAATACCGTGGCGATCTCCAACCTACGGCCACTGTCGGCAGGCGCACGCATGAAGCTTAATACGTTAACGGGTCAAGCCCCGGCTGCGTGGCATACCGAACAGAAAAAGCCAGTCGGCTGGCGCAGCAGCCGCGACCCTTTCGACTTGGGGAGACAACGGGATGACCGACACCGAACTGGATTTGTCCGGCAATCACTTGCTGGGCGCCTTGCCACCACGCGAGCGCCGCTTGCTTCTGCCGCGCCTGGACAGCGTCAGCCTGCGCACAGGGCAACTGCTGAGCGACTCCGGCCAACGCATCCGGCATCTCTATTTCCCGAGCACGGCGGTGATCTCGATGATGTCGCTGCAGGAAAGCGGGGCCACCGTGGAGCTGGCCTGCGTGGGCCGCGAGGGGCTGGTGGGCCTGCCCGCGCTGACCGGCGCCGAAACCATGCCCAACCGGATCGAAGTGCGCAGGACCGGCGCCGGGTTTCGCGTCGCCGCGAGCGAGCTGCGCGCGATCTACCCCGAGCTGCCCGCACTGCAGCGCATGGCCCTGCTGTATATGCAGGCGCTGCTCACGCAGGTGTCGCAGACGGCCGTCTGCATCCGCCACCACTCGCTGACCACGCAGTTGTGCCGCTGGCTGCTGCTGGCGCTGGACCGCTCGCCCTGCAATGAGCTCGACGTGACCCAGCAGACCATTGCCGACATGCTCGGCGTGCGCCGCGAGGGCGTGACCGAGGCGGTGGGCAAGCTGGCGGAGCTGAACATGATCCGCCACAGCCGCGGCCATATCACCGTGATCAACCGAGCCGGGCTGGAAGACTTTTCCGGCGAGTCTTACCGTATCGTGCGCAGCGAGTTCGACCGCCTGCTCAGCCGCGCGGCCGGCTGACCGGCCAGGGCGTCAATCCCGCGGCAGCGCCTGGTAAGCCGTGGCAAGGTGATACGGCGTGGTCGAAGGCATCTCCGCGCGCTCCACCTTGCCGGCCGGCGAGAGGCACTCATGCCAGCCGCCCGCGTGCAGGAATCGCGCCGGGTAGGCTTTCAGCCAGGCCTGGAGGTGCGCCAGCGCCACGCTGTCGCCGCGCACCGCCAGCGCCCGCGCGAATTCGGTCTGCGCCCAGATGCGCTGGATCGGGTCTCTGGGCGAGCCATCCAGATGCAGCGCCGCGGCTACGCCCATTGTGCTGGTGTCGACGCCATGCTGCATGGCAAAGCCGAAGGCGCGCGCCAGCGCTTGCGCAAGCCCGGAGTCCTCGAACAACGCGGGCGCGCTGGCAAGCAGCGAAAACCACTCGAACTGATGGCCGGGCTCGACCCGGTTGCCGGCGCGATCGGTGCACATCGGCAACTCGGCAATGCAACCCGTCGCCGGATCGACAAAGGTGGCCAGCACGGCGGCGGCAATGCCCGCCAGCCGGTCCGCATAAAAACGCTCCCCGGTGACCTCGAACGCCGCCAGGTAGGCCTCGGTCAGGTGCATGATCGGGTTTTGCTGGGGCGGCCCGCCTAGCGGGCGAAAATCTTGCGCTAGCGCGGCATGGTACAGGCCGTCCGCGGTGGCGAATCGCGCCTCGATCAGCCGTGTGGCGCCATCCAGCAAGGCACGCGCCTGCGCGCTGCCCGAACGCTTGAAATACGCCGCGCAGGCAAAGACGACGAAGGCGTGGGTGTACAGGTCCTTGGTGGTATCCAGAGGCTGGCCCTGCGCATCGATGCTGTAGATGAAGCCACCCTGCCCGCCATCGGCAAAGCGGCCCCCGAGCGATGCGAACAGGCGCGCGGCATGGGCGGCCCCATCGGTGCCATCGCACTGCGAAAATACATAGAGCTGGCGCGCGCAGGCCATGGCGCGGTAACGCGCCACCGGCAGAGGCTGCTGGTCGGTGCCGGACAGCGCCTCGTAGGGCAGCTGCATCGTGGCGTTCCAGCCCGGCCCGGTCCAGAGCGGCAGGACGACGCCATCGTAGTGCGCGCGCAATGCGGCAAAGGAAGCGGCCTTGGGATCAGCACCAGCGGTGGCAAGGGGTGGCGTAACGTTCATGCGGAAAAGGAAATCGGTAGGAGGCGCGTATCTGCCACCCGTGGAATATACCTCAGCCCGCCAGCCGGCCTTCCCGAGCGGCGGTGGCGGCCGCTGAGTGCCGCCTTCGCCCCACTAGCTCTTTTACGCCGACGGCAAGCTTGATCCCGCCAATAAATCGCCTAACCTTACGGCGTGGCCCCTTGAATCGATCGCCGCGGTAAGCGGCTTTTGCGCCGTATTCCGCGCCTGTCGCGGCGTCCTGGCCACATTCCTGGTTCGTGCAGGTGACATGGACGGAAGGCCCCCCCGCCTCCCGTCCAGTCCGTTCACCAAGCACCTTCGGCCCATCCGGAGCCCGCCGGAGGTCGCGCCCATGCCCCATGGGAGAGCAAGATGGAAAAGCCGGTTGTAAGCCCCTTGCGTTTTGTCGAACTACTCAACGCCAGGCTGCCCGCGCATCCCCTTTATCAGGAAGGGATGCGCGTGTACGCCATTCCCAATCATTCGGAACACCCGCACAGCCTGGTCTGCGTCGGCCCGCGCGGCGTCAAGGGCGTCTGCGCGACGGTGGAACTGATCGTGCGCGGCGAGTGCGAGATCTTCCCCGACATACCGGGCGACTGGCACGGCTCCCTCCACGGGACGGTCCGCGCGTCGCACCGCTAGACACTGTGGGGCCACTCCACCCTCACCCTCACCCGTACCCTCATCCTCGCACCCTGCTCAGACCCGATCCAGCTTCCGGTGAGGCTCGGGCGGCAGCGTCACGCGGATCGCGTCGTGCGCGCGCACCAGTCCGCCGGCCACGACGATACCCATGACGCCGGCCTTGCGCACCAGCTTGCCTTCATCGTCCCGACCCAGGACCCGCGCGAGCAGGCCCGGCTGGAAGTGCTCGATCTGCGCGCAGGGATTGCGCAGCCCCGTGATCTCGACCAGCGCGGTCTCGCCCAGGTGCAACCGCGCGCCGGTTGGCAGCGCCAGCAGGTCGATGCCCTGCGTGGTGATGTTCTCGCCCAGCGCGCCCGGCGCCACCGCATGGCCAGCGGCTAGCAGCATCGCCTGCAGTTCCACCGATAGCAGGTGAACCTGCCGCAGGTTCGGCTGGCTCGGGTCCACCGCCACGCGGGAACGGTGCTTGACGGTTTCCCCCAGATGCGCGTCACCCTCCACGCCCAGCCCGGCCAGCAGGCGGATGACCGGCGTCACCGTCTTGCTGAAGGTGTGCGTGGCGCTCAGGCTTACCGCGGCCACGCTGCCCGCCTGCGGCGATTCGGCCCACCCGTTGCCAATATCGGCCGCCATGGTCATGCCGCCGCACGCCTTGGTTCGCCTGGTGCGTCGGACGCCGGCATCTGGACCACGCCCGTGCCGTCAGGCGCCAGGGCGCCCGCCGGATAGCGCGCGGCAAATACCAGCCGGCCCGATGACCACGTATGCGTCACCAGCGGCTGGCCGGCCACCATGGCGACCGCCACCAGGTCGGCACGCAGCCCGGCCCCGATGCGCCCGCGATCGGACAAGCCGCAAGCCGCGGCCGGGTTGGCGCTGACCAGCGCGGCAGCCTGTGGCAAGCTCAGGCCAGCGAGGCGTTCCGCGGCAAAGGCGGCGGCAATCAGCGTGGATGGCTGGTAGTCCGAGCACAGGCAGTCCGCCACACCGGCGTTGATGGCGTCGATGGCGCGCATGGAGCCGCTCTGGCTTTGGCCACGCAGCACGTTGGGCGCGCCAAGTATGGTCGGCAGCCCCTTTGCCTTGGCGGCCTGCGCCGTCTCCAGGTTGATCGGGAACTCGCTCATGCGCACGCCCAGCGCATGCATGGTGGCAATACGCTGCGCCGAGTCGTCATCATGGCTCGCGGCCGGCACCCCTGTGCGCGCGGCCAGTGCCAGCAGGCGTTCAACCCGGTCCAGTGCGCCGTCCTGCTCCACCAGTTTCCTGGCAGCGGCAGCGTGGGCCTCTTCGAGGCTCATGGCGTGGTTGCCCATCATGTAGGCCAGGTAAGCCTCCAGTGTCTTGAACTGGCCCTGCCCGGGCGAATGGTCCATCACCGAGACCAGATCCACCAGGCCGGAATCCACCAGTTGCTCCAGCACCGGCAACGCGCTGGCGTCGGTGACTTCATAACGGCAATGGATGCGGTTATCCACCAGGCTGTGGCCGCGAAAGGCGGCCACGGCGCGCACGAGCTCGCCGGCGGTGTCGAAGTTGCGCACGCCGAACGAGCTGCCGGCGAACGATATCGCATGGTAAGGCGTGGTGATGCCCGCGGCGGCGTTGCGGCGATCGATCTGCGCCACGGCAAAATCCAGCGGGAACATCACCTGCGAGCGCGGCTCGGCTTCTTTCTCGATGGCGTCGCAATGCAGGTCGACCAGGCCGGGCAGCAGCGTCTGGCCACGCAGGTCGATCACCTGGGCAGTGCGCGGCACGGCGGCGGCATCGGGCTCGATGGCCGCGATGTGGCCGTTATCGATCAGCAAGGCGCTGTCAGCTAGCACGCCATCGGGCAAGACGATCCGTGCATGAGTCAGGTAAGCAGGAAGCATGGTCGGTTCCGGGAACGATTGGGAACAAGTGGAAACGCTTGGGAGCGAATAGCTGCGATCGGGATGAATGGCTCAGCCCGCGACAGCCGCAAGCTTGCCGGCCGGCGCGGCCTCCAGGACAGCCGGCGGGTGCAATGGCAGCAGCCTGGTGGCCACCGCCTCGCGCACGGCTTCATCATGGAAGATGCCGACCAGGCACCGGCCCTCGGCCAGCGCTTCGCGGATCAACGCCACCACCACCGCGCGGTTGCCCGCGTCGAGCGAGGCGGTCGGCTCGTCGAGCAACAGCACCGGATGGCCGCCGATCAGCCCGCGCGCGATGTTCACGCGCTGCTGCTCACCGCCCGAGAACGTCGCGGGCGGCAAGCTCCACAGCCGGCCCGGCACCTGCAGCCGCGCCAGCAGCACCGCGGCACGCTCGCGCGCTTCGTCGGCGCTGGCGCCGCGCTGCTGCAGCGGCTCGGCCACCACGTCGAGCGTGCTCACGCGCGGGATCACATGAAGGAACTGGCTGACATAGCCGATCACCTCGCGCCGCAATTGCAGGATGCGTTGCTCCGGCGCGCGGGTCAGCTCCACCCACGCGTCGTTGTCACGGATGCGGATGCTGCCTTCGGTGGCCAGGTAGTTGCCGTACAGACAGCGCAGCAGCGTGCTCTTGCCCGCGCCGGAACTGCCAGCCAGCACCAGGCATTCGCCAGCGGCGGCATCGAAATCGATGGCCTGCAGCACGGGCAGGCGCGTGCCGCCCTGGTTGTGCAGGATGAAGGTCTTGCCGAGGCCGCGCACCTGGATGCGCTGGGCGTCGGCAGCCATGCCTTGATGGTTGTAGCCGTCTTGCGTCATGATCAGCCCTGCAGAATGGAAGACACCAGCAACTGGGTGTACGGATGGTGCGGATCGTCGAGGATCTGGTCGGTCAGGCCGCTTTCCACCACGCGCCCGCCCTGCATCACCAGCGTGCGGTGCGCCAGCAGGCGCGCCACGGCAAGGTCGTGGGTGACGATGATGGCAGCCAGCCCAAGGTCCGCCACCAGGCGGCGCAGCAGGTCGAGCAGGCGGGCCTGCACGGAGACGTCGAGCGAGGCGGTGGGCTCGTCCATGAACACCAGGCGCGGATGCGTCACCAGGTTGCGGGCGATCTGCAAGCGCTGCTGCATGCCGCCGGAGAAGCTGGTCGGCGCATCGTCAAGGCGGCCCAGGTCGAGCTCCATCTTTTCCATCCACGTACCGGCCACTTCGCGCAGCGCGCCATAGTGGCGCCCGCCCACGGCCATCAGGCGCTCGGCGATATTGGCGCCGGCGCTCACCCGCATGCGCAGGCCATCGCGCGCGTTCTGGCGCACGAACCCCCAGTCGGTACGCGCCAGCAGGCGCAGACGGGCGTCGGATAGCGTGGCAAGGTCAACCAGCCCCTGCTCGCGGGTGTCGTAGCAAACGCTGCCGGATTCCGGCGCCGCCTGCCAGGACACCGCCTGCAGCAAGGTGCTCTTGCCCGAGCCGGATTCGCCCACCACGCACAGCACTTCGCCGGGGAACAGATCGAAACTGACATCGTGGCAGCCATGCACGCCGTCCCAGGTGCGGGTCAGGCCGCGCACGGACAACAGCGGCTGGTGCGGATCGGTGCGGCTCATGCGGCCTCCTTGCGTGCGCTGGCTGCCGCGCCGTTGGGCCCGGTCTCACCCTGCTCCTGGCGGGTGGCGCAGTACTCGGTATCGGAGCAGACGAACATGCGCCCGCCCGCGTCGTCGGTGATGATTTCATCGAGATAACTGTCGGTGGAGCCGCATAGTTCGCAGCAGCCATCCCACGTCTCCACCGCGAACGGATGGTCGTCGAAGTCCAGGCTCTTCACGCTGGTAAAGGGTGGCACCGCATAGACCCGCTTCTCACGCCCCGCGCCGAACAGCATCAGCGCCGGGCTGTAGTCCAGCTTCGGGTTGTCGAACTTGGGGATGGGCGACGGCCGCATCATGTAGCGCTGGTTGACCATCACCGGGTAGTCGTAAGTGGTGGCAATGCGCCCGTGGCGGGCGATGTCCTCGTACAGCTTGACATGCATCGCGCCGTATTCGGCCAGCGCGTGCATGGTGCGGGTCTCGGTCTCGCTCGGTTCCAGCCAGCGCAGCGGCTCCGGGATGGGCACCTGGAACACCATGATCTGGCCCTTCGCCAGCGGTGTTTCCGGAATCCGGTGACGGGTCTGCACGATCGTGGCTTGTGCGGTGCGCTCGGTGGTCTGCACGCCTGTCACGCGGCCAAAGAAGCGGCGGATATTGATGGCGTTGGTGGTGTCGTCCGAGCCCTGATCGATCACCTTGAGCACATCGTCGCCGCCAATGATGGAGGCGGTGACCTGGATGCCACCGGTGCCCCAGCCGTAGGGCAGCGGCATCTCTCGGCTGCCGAAGGGCACCTGGTAGCCGGGGATCGCCACCGCCTTGAGCAGTGCGCGGCGCAGCATGCGCTTGGTGGATTCGTCCAGGTAGCCGAAGTTGTAGTGTTCGTCGCGCACGACGGTGTTGGCATTGGTGTCGGTCATGATGCGATGGCCTCCTGCGCCAGCACTTGGGAGATGACGGCTTCGTCTTGCCCGGGCGGCGTGGGCGCCGGGGACGGCACGTCCTGCCCGCGCTCGGCGCGCAGGCGCCGCAGCAGTTCGAGATTGGTCTGGAAATCCACGTAGTGTGGCAACTTCAAGTGCTGCACGAAGCCGGAGGCCTCCACGTTGTCGCTGTGGTAGAGCATGAACTCCACGTCGTTGGCAGGCGCATCGGCGGCTTCGCCCAGTTCGGCGGCGCGCATGGCGCGGTCAGCCAGCGCCATCGACATGGCCTTGCGCTCGCCATAGCCGAACACCAGGCCGTAACCGCGCGTAAAGCTCGGCCCTTCCTGCGCGTTGCCGGCGAACTGGCTCACCATCTGGCATTCGGTGACCTCGATCTCGCCGATGGTCACGGCAAAGCCCAGCTCTTCCACGAACAGTTCCACTTCTACCTCGCCGTAGCGGATCTCTGCCGCGAACGGGTGCGAGTTGCCGTAGCCGCGCTGGGTGGAGTAGCCCATCGACAGCAGGAAGCCTTCATCGGCGCGGGCCAGGTTCTGCAAGCGCGCCGGACGCGCCGCGGGCAGCTCCAGCGGCTCGCGCGTGAGGTCGGGCGGCGCGGGGTCGTGCTCGGGCACGGTCTCCGGCTCGATCAGCGATTCCTGGCGCAGCAGGTCCGTCACGCGTGGCATGCGTGTGTCAAGCGTGGTTGCCGCGGCCTGCAGCGGCGCGTTCTCGCGCTCGGCTTCCAGCGTGAAGTCGAGCAGGCGCTGGGTGTAATCGTAGGTCGGCCCCAGCACCTGCCCGCCCGGCACGTCCTTGAAGGTGGACGAGATCCGGCGCTGCAAGCGCATGGCGCCAGTATCGAGCGCCACCGAATAGCCAAAGCGCGGCAGCGTGGTGCGATAGGCGCGCAGCAGGAACACGGCTTCGATCAGGTCGCCCGCGGCCTGCTTGATCGCCAGCGCGGCCAGGTGCGGGTCATATAGCGAGCCTTCGGCCATCACGCGCGACACGGCCAGCGGCATTTGCTCGCGCACCTGCGCCAGCGTCAGCTCCGGCACGCAGCGGTCGCCACGGCGGTAGTCATCCAGCATGCGGTACGAATTGAGGATGGCGCGCTCGCCCCCTTTGACGGCAACGTACATATCAAGCCTCCGCTTGGGTGGTGCGCGGCAGTGCGCACAGGGCGCTGCCACTGGTCAGCAGCACGTCCACGCCGAGCGGGAAACGCGCATGGTTAGCCTGCCACTGGGTCCAGAAATCGGCCGGCAAGCCCTGCACGGCCAGCGTGGCGTGGGTCTCGATGCCCGGGCCGCGCAGCGTGACCTCGGGGCCGCTGTCCAGCGATGCGACCTCGATCAGCAACGTGGCGGAGCGGTCCGGGTAGGCCGGATCGCCCTGGGCGCAAGCCATCAGATCGGGCACGGCATGGCCGGCCGGCACTACCACGAAGGCCGCCTGCGCCACTTGCGCCACCAGCGGGCAGCCGCAATGGAAGCGCAGGAAGGCGCGTACGCCTTCGGGCGTCTCGGGCGGCAGCCACAGCGGCGTATCGCTGTCGACCAGCGCGAGCAGCAGTGCACTCAAGCCCGGGGACAAGCCCTGCGGCACGCCGCACGGCTCGGCCAGCTCGCCAATGCTGCCCGGGTGGGACATGGCATCCAGCGCGGCGCGGAAGGTCCGCTGCGCCGATGGCACCGCATCATCGAAGCCAGGCAGCAGCATCGGCGCAAGCGCGCCGTGCCGCCCCGCGGGCACGTTGTCGTATCCAGCCGTCTGGGCGGCAATCGTTTGGCCTGACATCTCAGTCCTCTCCACGCACCATGGTAAAAAACTCCACCTTTGTCTGCGCCGCCACGGCGGCTTTGTGTTCGCCTTGCGCCGTGCGCGCCCGGGCCAACGGCGCGACCACTTCGGCCTGCACGCGCGCATGCCAATCGGGCAACTGCAGCAGCGCATCCAGCACGGCAATCTGCTCCGCCTGGGCGTGTGTGCGGCCTTGCACATAACCCACCCCGACCACGCCAGGCTCCAACGTCACCGCGCAGCGCGTCACGCTGACCTCACCGAGGTTGAACTGCGCCCCCGTGCCGCCGGCGCGCCCCCGCACCATGGCCATGCCGCTCTGCGGCTTGCGCAGCAGGCGGTAGGCCGGCAGCGCGCCGAGGCGGCCCACGGCCTGCGCCAGGGCATCGGGAGCTGCCAGAGCCAGCACGCGCAGCCAGGCGGCGCGGGCTGCTTGAGCCGCTTGAGCTGCGCGATCCGCTTGCTGCCGGGCCGCCTCCCCTGCCTGCGTGCCCGCTTCGGTATCGGTTCGATCCATTTCACATCCCCTATACGTCTATACGTTTAGATGTAGAATACCATCCATGGCCGAACTACAACACAGCCAGATGAAGCTTTCATGACGCCGTGCCGTGCACTTGTGCCTCGTGCACGGCACGGCCAGGTTGAGGCACAATCGCATCCTATTGAAGCACGCAAATGATTAACGCAGGATGACGAAAAGGCGGGACACGATGGTGGAACAGGAAGTCGAGCGAGGTTCGGGAGTTGCGGTATGGCGCCAGATCGGCGAGGCCCTGGCGCTTGACATCCGCAACAAGCTCTATGTCCCGGGCGAGCGCCTGCCGCCCGAGCCAGAGCTGGCCACGCGTTTCGCCGTCAACCGCCATACCATCCGCCGCGCCATGGGCGAGCTGGAGCAAAACGGGCTGGTGCGCATCGAGCAAGGCCGGGGCACCTTCGTGCAGGAACACGCCATCGACTACGCCATCGGGCGGCGCACGCGTTTTTCGCAGAACCTGGCCAGCCAGGGCATGCGCGGGCACATCGAGGTGCTGGAATCGCAAACGTTGCGCGCGCCCGAGATCGCCAAGCATCTGGGCCTGACGCGCAGCGCGCCCATCCTGCGCGTGCAGATGCTGGGCAAGGCCGAAGCCCGCACCATCGACGTGGCCGAACATTATTTCGATGCCACGCGGTTTGCCGACATGGACGCGCAGATGCGCGCGCGCCAGTCGATCTCCAAGGCATTGGCCCATTACGGCATTACCGATTACACGCGCAAGTGGTCGCGCATCACCGCCGCCATGCCGACGGCGCCGGTGGCCCGCCAGCTCAACCAGCCCAAGACGCGGCCGATCCTGCAGGTGGAGGCGCTCAACGTCGACCTGAACGGCGCGCCGCTGCAATACAGCGTGACGCGCTTTGCCGGCGACTGGGTTCAGCTGACCGTAGCCGACCAGGACTAAAATGCGCAATCGCCCGCCGTTTGGAACGCACGTCCTACCGATCAAATTGGTCTAGACATCTGTTTGTCATCTGCCCGCGCTAAGGTCGCCAGCATGGATACCAATCACGCACCTCACCCCACCCTTGCCGGCCTGAGCGGCCGCCGCGTTCTCACCGCCAACGGCATTGCGCCGGCCGCCTTCGCATTGCGCGACGGATGCCTGGCGGGGCCGGCCAGCACGGCTGGGCCGGTCCTCGATGCGGGCGACCTGCTGGTGCTGCCTGGCATCGTGGACATTCACGGCGACGCCTTCGAGCGTGCCGTGATGCCGCGCCCCGGCGTGAGCTTTCCGTACACCAGCGCGCTGTTCGACGTGGACCGCCAGTTGCTCGCCCATGGCATCACCACCGAGCTGCACGGCGTGACGCTATCGTGGGAGGGCGGCCTGCGCGGCGAGGCTTACGCCCAGCGCATGTTCGACGGCCTGGAGCGCATGCGCGGCACCCTTGGCGCGCAACACCATGTGCACCTGCGCTTCGAGGCGCATCACCTGGCCGGGCTGGAAACCGCACTGGCCTGGATCGATAGCGGCAAGGTGCGCTTCCTGGCCATCAACGACCACCTGCCGCAGATGGCCACCCGCCTGCACGACACGCGCAAGCTGGCGCAGTACGCGGACCGCGCGGAGTGCGACCCGGTCATCTTCCGCCAGCGCCTGGAGCAAGCGGCCGCGCAGGCCGGCGGGGTGCCCCAAGGCGTGGCACGGCTGATTGCCGCCGCCCGCGCCGCCGGCCTGCAAGTCGCTTCGCACGACGACGGCGACGCCGCCACCCGCCAGCGCTACCACCAGCAAGGCTGCACCGTGGCGGAATTCCCGCTCACCGTGGATGTGGCCCGCGCCGCCCACGCGTTGCGCAACCACGCTGTGTTCGGCGCGCCGAACGTGATCCGCGGCGGCAGCCACACCGGCGCCCCGGATGCCACCGAGATGATCGCCGCCGGGCTGTGCAACGTGCTGGCCTCCGACTACTACTACCCGGCGCCCCTGCAAGCCGCGTTCCGCGTAGCACAGCTCGGCGTGCTGCCGTTGCCGGCGGCCTGGGACCTGGTCTCGCGCAATCCGGCGCGCGCCGCCGGCATGAACGACCGCGGCGCGCTCAGCCCCGGCCTGCGTGCCGACGCCATCATCGTCGACGACCGCGATCCCGCCCTGCCCCAGGTCTGCGCCGCCATTGTCGGCGGTGTGCTGCGCCACGCCACGCGTGCCTTCCCGCTGGTGCAGGCCGGCGGCGCGCGGCGCGCGGCCTGACCCGCATGCACAGGATGCCAAGCCCGATGTCGAACAATCCATTGCCACAGGCTTACCGCTACGCCATCTACCTCAATCCCGCCGCGCCCTTTCGGCGGGTGGGCGAGCAATGGCTGGGCCGCAGTGCCGAAACAGGGGAGGCGATCGCGCGCACCGTACCCGACGATGCCCGCCGCATGGCCCACATCGCCCGCTGGACTGAAGCACCGGCTCACTATGGCCTGCATGCGACGCTCAAGGCCCCGTTCCGGCTGGCGGATGGCCAAACGCCTGCCGGGCTGGACGCCGCCATGCGCGCCTTCGCGCGGTACCGCCAACCCTTCGCGGTACCGCTAGCACTGCATAACCTGCGGGGCTTCCTGGCCTGGTGCCTCGGCGGCGACGCCAGCGCCAATGCGCGCATGCACGCGCTGGCGGACGCAGCGGTTCGCGAGTTCGACAGCTTCCGCGCGCCGCCCACCCCCGCCGAGCTGGCACGCCGCAAGCCAGGGCAACTGAGCGAGCCAGCCCGGCGTATGCTGGATGCGTGGGGCTACCCATACGCGTTCGAGACCTTTATTTTCCACATCACGCTCACGGGGCTGCTCGACGAAGCCGAGCAAGACAGCGCCATCGCCATGCTGCAGGCCGCGAGCGGACCGTTGCTCCAGCAAGCGATGACAGTACGCGACGTCAGCCTGTTCGTGCAGAGCGCACCGGATGCGCCCTTCCTGGCCGCCCGCCACTATGGCTTTGATGGCAGCACCACCGATGCCGCCGGAGCGGCTCTGCTGGAAGCCGCGGCATGAGCGCCAAGGCCATGCGCACCGCGGCGCGCGCCGACATCGCCGCGCCCTGTGCCGAAGCCCCGGACGGCAGCGGCCTGGTCTACCTGATGGGCCCCTCCGGCAGCGGCAAGGACTCGCTGCTGCGCGTGATGCGCGACAAGTTGCAGGATGACGCCGGCGTACGCGTGGCGCAACGCTGGATCACCCGCGCCAGCAGCGCCGATGAAGACAGCGTGGCGATCACCCCCGCGGCGTTCGAGCACCGCGTGGCGCAAGGCGGCTTTGCGCTGCACTGGCGCAGCCACGGATTGTGCTACGGCATTGGGACCGAGCTTGACGACTGGCTGGCGCAGGGCTTGTGCGTGGTCGTAAATGGGTCACGCGAGCACCTGGCCGCCGCCCATGCGCGCTATCCGGCCCTGCACGCCGTGCAGGTCAGCGTGCGCCTGCACGTGCTGGGAGAGCGCCTGCGGCTGCGCGGCCGCGAGGACGAGCAAGCCATCGTGCGGCGCCTGCAGCGCGCGGGCGAGCCGTTCGCCGTGCCGGCGGGGTGCCGGCTGACGGTGATCGACAACAGCGGCGCGCTGGAGGATGCGGCAAGCGCGTTGATGCGGATCACGCACGAGCGCACGCGCCAGCGCCTGAACCAGCGCCAGCCGTAGGGTCCCGCTCCGGGCCCGCCACCACCCCGGCATCATGCAACCAGCCGACGGCGGCGCCATCCAGCCCCAGGACTTCATGCAGCACCTGGTCGGTATGCGTGCCCAGCAACGCAGCAGGCAAAGTTGCCTCGCGCTCCATCGACGCAACCCGCACCGCCGCACCGGCCGCCAGATGTTCACCGATCCCTGGGGTCGCAACGCGCTCGAACACCGGATTGGCAAGACTGACACGCGGATCGCCGGCCAGCAACTCGCCGACCGTGCTGTAGCGGCCCCAGCAGACCTTGCGCGCTTCCAGCAGGCCTTCCGCCTCGGCCTGCGTGCGAGTGGCAAACCAGGGTGCGACCAGCTCGGCAATGGCCTCGCGGCAGGCAAAGCGATCGGCCTCGTCGCCCAGGTTCAGGCCCGTGCGCTGCTCCAGCGCAGCCACCTGCCCGGCGATGCCGCAAGCCTCCACCAGCGCCTTCCATTGCCCAGCCGAGATCGCCGCCACCATCAGGCGGCCGCCGTCCAGCGTGCCAAAGTCGCGGCCGAAGGCGCCATACAGGTGATTGCCGATCGACGCCCGCTCCTGCTGCAGCAATTCGGCCTCGGCCAGCAGGCCAAGATGCGACAGCATGGTGAAGGCCATGTCGGACAACGCCAGCTTCAGCTCCGCGCCTGCACCCGTGCGCCGGCGCTGCTCCACCGCGGCGACCACGGCAAAGGCGGCCTGGTAGGCGCAGGCGATGTCCCAGGCCGGCAGCACATGGTTGACCGGCCGCTCGCGCGACCCGCCGCCGGTGACAGCCGGATACCCGGTGGCGCAATTGACGGTGTAGTCCACCGCCGTGCTGCCGTCGCCGTTGCCCTGGATGGTGCAACTGATCATGTCCGCGCGCCGCGCGGCCAGCGCCTCGTGCGCAAGCCACGGCGTGCCGATATTGGTCAGCAGTACGCCTGCGTCCGGCCCGGGCGCCGTCGCCAGGGCCTGCACCAGTTCACGCCCTTCGGGCTTGCGCAGATCGACCGCGATGCTTCGCTTGCCCTTGTTCAGCGCGGTCCAGTACAGGCTGCGCCCCTTGCCGCCGGCCTGCGGCATGCGCGGCATGCGCATGTAGTCGATGCCGCCGCCGATCATGTCTACGCGGATCACGTCGGCGCCGAACTGAGCCAGCGTAAGGCCGGCCAGCGGCGCTGCGATAAATGCTGAGCTTTCGACTACGCGCAGCCGGTTGAGCAATGGGTAGGTCATGGGAGCGGTCCGGTCCGTAGTGGCGTAATGACGGCGTCAGGCGCGTTCGAACACGGCTGCAATGCCCTGCCCGCCGCCGATGCACATGGTTTCCAGGCCGTAGCGCGCGCCGCGCCGGCCCAGTTCGTGCATCAGCGAGGTCATGATGCGCACGCCGGTGGCGCCCACCGGATGCCCCAGCGAGATGCCGGACCCGTTCACATTGAAGCGATCCGGATCGTTCCAGCCCCAGCCCTTGGCGCAGGCCAGCGCCTGGCAGGCAAAGGCTTCGTTCAGTTCCACCAGGCCCATGTCGTCGAAGCCCAGCCCGTTCTTGCCGAACAGCTTCTTGACGGCTGGCACGGGGCCGATACCCATGTGCGACGGCTCGCAACCGGCCACGGCCCAGCTATGCAGGTAGCCGATGGGCGCCAGGCCGAGCGCTTCCAGCTTGTCTTCGGCCACGATCAGGCAGGCGGCGGCGGCGTCGTTCTGCTGGCAGGCATTGCCGGCAGTGACGATGCCGTCCTTCATCAGGGGCTTGAGCCGCGCGAGCTGCTCGATGGTGAGGTCCCCGCGGATGCCCTCGTCCTCGCTCACGATCAGCGCCTCGCCCTTGCGCTGCGCAACGCTGACCGGCACCACCTCCTGCGCGAACTTGCCGCTGGACCACGCTTCGGCGGCGCGCTGGTGGCTGCGCAGCGCAAAAGCATCGGCCTGCTCGCGCGAGATGCCATAGTCGCGTGCCACGTTCTCGGCGGTCTCGATCATGCCGGAGATGCGGCCGAAGCGGGCTTCGGGCTGCGAGCGCTCGCGCCCGCGCTCCAGACGGTCGTGGAACTTCACGGTGCCGGCGCGCTTGCCCCAGCGCATGTCGGTGGTGTAGTACTCCACGTTGCTCATGCTCTCGACACCCCCAGCCATCACGACATCGGCGGCGCCGGTCTGCACCATCATCGCCGCCGTGGCGATGGCCTGCAGGCCGCTGCCGCAGCGCCGATCCAGCTGCATGCCGGCAACGCTGATCGGAAAGCCGGCCTGCAGCGCCACCCAGCGCCCGGTGCAAGGCACTTCGCCGTTGGCGTAGGAATGGGCGAACACCACATCCTCGATACGGGCCGGATCCAGGCCCGTGCGCTCGACCACGGCGCGCGCCACGGTAGCGCCGAGTTCTTCGACGGGGATACTGCGCAGGCTGCCGCCGAACGCGCCGATGGGCGTGCGCAGCGGGGAGACGATTGCGGCTCGTTTCATGATGGCATCCTTTGTTCATGATGCAGTTCGTCAGTGCCGAACCGCGGGGTTTCCCTGGCGAAGAAGGCGCGCACGCCTTCCTGCGCCTCCTTGGAACTGAACACGCGGTCCGATAGCGGCAGCGCCTGCCGCATGGCCTCGTCTTCAGTGGTGTCAAAGCTCAGGTCGATGGCCTGCTTGCACAGCGCCAGCGCCAGCGGCGGGCGCCGCGCCAGCGTGGCGGCCAGCGCCAATGCCGCTTGCAGCGCCTGGCCCGGCGGGGCCACGCGGTTGACCAGGCCCCAGGCCAGCGCGGTGGCCGCATCGATGGGTTCGCCCAGGAACATCAGCTCCTTGGCGCGGCCTTCGCCCACGCGCCGCGTGACGCGCACCGGGCCGCCGCTGCCGGGGAACACGCCCAGCTTGATCTCGGGCAGCGCGAAGCGCGCCGTCTCGTCCGCCACGATCAGGTCGCAGCAGACCGCGATCTCCAGGCCGCCGCCAAACGCCAGGCCGTTGACCGCCGCCACCGTCGGCTTGGGGAAATCGTCCAGCCGCCCAAACACCGCATGCTGCAAAGCGAGCTTGCCCGGCACGATCTGCCCGGGCCGCATCAGCGGGCGGAACTCGGCGATATCGGATCCCGCGCAGAAGGCACGGGTGCCGGCACCGGTCAGCACCACGGCGCGCACGGCTGGATCGCGCGCCAGCGCGTCCAGCGCACGGTCAAGCGCCTCGGTCAGGCCGCGGAAGACCACATTCAGCGGCGGGTTGTCCAGCGTCAGCGTGGCAATGCCGTCTTTGGCGGAGCAACGCACCGGCCCTGCCGAGATCTCAGCCATAGCGCCCACCGGTGACGTGCAGCACCTCGCCGGTAATGAAGCTGGCGCGCTCCGAAGCCAGGAAGGCCACCGCATCGGCGATGTCGCCCGGCCGGCCAACCCGCTTGATCGGCTGCGCGGCGACGGCGCGCTCCTTGATGGTCTCGTAGGTGGGCAAGGCCTGCACCATCTCGGTTTCCATGAAGCCGGGCGCCACGCAATTGACGGTCACGCCGTAGCGCCCTTGCTCCAGCGCCAGCGCCTTGGCCATGCCGATCAGCCCGGCCTTGGCCGCCGCGTAATTGGCTTGCGTGGGATTGCCGAAGTGCGCGCGCGAGCTGATGTTGATGACCCGCCCCCAGCCTTGCTCGATCAAACGCGGCATCACGGCCTTGGTGGCCAGGAAAGCGCCCTTGAGCATGACCTCCATCACCAGGTCCCAGTCCTCCTCGGTCATCTTGACGAGGTACTTGTCGCGCGGAAAGCCAGCGTTGTTGACCAGGATGTGCACCCCGCCAAAGTGCGCGATGGTTTCATCCACCAGCCGCTGCACATCGGCGCCCCTGGTGATGTCGGCGACGATGCAATGCGCCTGCAAGCCGTCGGCGCGCAGCGCGGCGGCCGTGGCTTCGGCCTGCTCGCGCAGGATGTCCGTGATCACCACCTTGACGCCCTCTTGCGCCAGGTGGCGAGCCGTAGCCGCGCCCAGCCCGCGGGCTGAGCCCGTGACGATGGCGACCTTGCCCTTGATCTGCAGGTCCATTCGGTTCTCCTCGGAATACGTGTGTCGGGATGGCTGCGCAAGCAGCTTCAGATTGGGTCAGATTGGAGCCGGCGGCTGGCTCAGGGCCACGCGCACAAAGCGCCGGATGCTGTCGCGCCGGGCGTTGAGGGTTTCGGCGTCGCGAATCATCGGGGCAGCTCCGTCACCTCGATCACGGCATCGACGGCAAAGGCGCCCTGTCCTTGCGGCATCGCAAACACCGGATTCAGGTCCACCGATTGCAGGCGCGGGCCGGCCTGGTGCGCAAACACGGACAGCCGCGCCAGCATGCCCGCCAGCGCCTTGATATCCACTGGCGGCTTGCCGCGCGCACCCAGCAGCAGCGGCGCGCCCTTGATGGAGCGGATCATCTGCTCGGCCACGTCCTCGCCGAACGGGCAACGGTGCAGCACCACGTCCTTCATCACTTCCACAAAGATGCCGCCCAGCCCGAACATGGCTACCGGGCCAAAGACGGGATCGCGCTGGATGCCGAGAATGCATTCCACGCCGCCACTGAGCTGTTTAGCGACCAGCACGCCTTCGAAGCGCGCGCCCGGCATGGCCTCCTCGGCGCGTGCAATCAACAGGTCGAAACCGGCACGCACGCCTTCGGCATCGGTGACATTCAGCAGCACGCCCCCGATCTCGGACTTGTGCTGGATGTCCGGCGACAGGATCTTGAGCACCACGGGATAGCCCAACGCCTCGGCCGCCGCCACCGCCTCGCCGGCCGCGGCGCAAGCGCGTTCCGGGGCGACGGCGATGCCGGCCTGCGCCAGCACGCGCTTGGCCTGCGCCTCGTCAGGCGTGCTGTCTGGCAGCGCCACCGCGGGCACCGAGGGCGGCGGCAAGCCGGGAGCGCGCTCAAACGCTTGCCCAAAACGGCCCATGGCTTCGATGGCCACCACCGCGCGGGTGGGATCCTCGAACACGGAAAAGCCGTCGGCCTCGTACTCGCGCACACGCTCGGGCGAGGCCAGCACCGACAGCAGGTACAGCCGGTCCGGATGCTTGTCGCGCACGCCCTTGAGCTGCTCGCGCAGGCGCGGCGCAATCGAGTCGGCGCCGCCTGTGTAGGTAAAGAAACCCAGCACCGACTGGTAGCCACCCTCGGCCACCACCGCTTGCGTGAAGCGGCCCGCGATGGTCATGTCGTTCAGGAACTGCGCCGTGCAGTCCACGGGGTTGCGCGGCGCGGCAAAGGGCAGCAACGCTTTCAGGCGCTCCTGGGTCGCAGGGGGCATCTCCGGCATCGGCAAGCCAGCCACTTCCGCCGCATCGGAGATAATGACGCCGGCGCCGCCGCTGACGGTAATCACGCCCAGGGAATTGCTGGCGGGATAGATGCGGCGCGTGGCCAGCCGTGCCACGTCGAGCATATGCTCGGTGGAGCGCGCCCGCACCACGCCGAACTCGGCCAGCACGGCATCGGTCACCGCGTCGTTGCCGGCCAGGGAGGCCGTGTGCGACTGCGCCGCCGCGCTGCCCACCGCGCTGGTGCCAACCTTCATCATGACCACCGGCTTGCGCGCCTTGCGCGCAGCCTCCAGCGCCTGCATCAGGCGCTGCCCGTCGCGGATGCCCTCGGCGTAGACTGCGATCACATCGGTGTTGTCGTCGTCCACCATGGCGTGGACGATGTCGCCCAGGCTGATGTCGCTCTCGTTGCCGCTCATCACGCAGGCCGACACGCCGATGCCTGCATCGCGCGCAATGCCCAGGATGTGGCTGCCATACGCGCCGGACTGGCTGGCAATGCCGACCCGCCCGGCCACCGGAAAGCCCATTTCCACCACCGAGGTGAAGCTGCCGTAAAAGCCGGTGCCGGGATTGACCACGCCCAACGAGTTCGGGCCAAGCAGGCGCATGCCGTATTTGCGCGCCGAGGCCACCATGCGCTGCTGGATCCGCGCGCCCTCGGCCCCGGCCTCGGCAAACCCTGCGGAAAACACAATGGCTGCCGCCGTGCCGCGCGCCGCCAGTTCCGCCACCACGTCGGGCGCCAGCTTGGCGGCCACCGCCACGATGGCCACGTCCGGCGTCTGCGGCAGGCCAGCCACGCTGGCGTAGGCTTCCAGGCCCTGGATGGCGGCGCGATTGGGATTGACCGGCATCAGGCGGCCCTGGTACCCCTGGCTGCGCATGTAGTCGA
This sequence comes from Cupriavidus basilensis, assembly GCF_000832305.1. NCBI lineage: Bacteria > Pseudomonadati > Pseudomonadota > Betaproteobacteria > Burkholderiales > Burkholderiaceae > Cupriavidus > Cupriavidus basilensis. The sequence continues at coordinate 1,651,434 of NZ_CP010537.1, read as the reverse complement.
TAGGCCGCCCGCCGATGCGCAGCGGATCGTCCGAGGCGCCGATGACGGCGACGGAACGCGGGCGAAGGAGACGAACAAGGGGATTACGGTCTGGCATGGCGAGATCGCTTGCAGGAAGAATGGTGGCGGCGCAGAGGGCGCGGAAAAGAAGTGAAGGCGGAGCCGACCGGGCCGGGGCGGCACCCGCCCAGGCCTTCGCAAGGCTGGCCTATTCGACTTTGGCGCCGGACGTCTTGACGACCGTTGCCCAACGGTCGATCTCGGCGCGGATCAACGCGCCGAACTGCTCTGGCGTGCCCGGCGACGGCTCGAAGCCCTGCGCGCGCAGGCGCTCCTTCATCTCCGGCGCGTCCAGCGCTTTGTGGATCTCGGCGTTGAGCTTGTCGATGATCGGCTTGGGCGTGTTTGCCGGCGCCATCAGCCCGTTCCACGCCAGGGTCTCGAAGCCTGGCACGCCGGACTCTGCCACCGTTGGCACACCAGGCAGCAGCGGCGAGCGCTTGGCGCCGGTGATGGCGATCGCACGCAGCTTGCCGCCATTGACCTGCGGCAGCGCCGAGAACATCAGGTCCATCACCAGCTGGGCATTGCCCGCCATCACGTCCGCCATGGCAGGCGCGCTGCCGCTGTACGGGATGTGGGTCATCTTCACGCCGGCCATCGAACTCAGCAGCTCGGTAGCCAGGTGCGTGGACGAACCGTTGCCCGCCGAGCCGAAGTTGATCGATCCCGGCTTGGCCTTGGCCGCGGCAATCACGTCCTGCACCGTCTTGTAAGGCAGCGACGGGGTCACCATCACCAGCATCGGGCCGCGCGTCAGCTCGCTCACCGGCGTGAGATCGGTCTTGATGTTGTAGCGCAGGTGCTTGTAGAGCGAAGGGTGAATCGAATGCCCCGTCGTCACCAGCAGCAGCGTGTAGCCGTCGGGCGCCGCGCGGGCCACCTGCTCCGCACCCAGGTTGCCGGAAGCGCCGGGCTTGTTTTCGACCACGAACGGCTGGCCCATGCTGTCACCCAGCTTCTGCGCCAGCAGGCGCACCACGATGTCATTGGTGCCGCCCGGCGGGTAAGGCACGACGATCTTGACGGGCTTGGCAGGAAAAGCCTGCGCCAGGGTAAGCGCGGGCAAGGTGAGAGCGGCGGTGGCCGCAACGGCAGCGGCAAGCCAGCGTTTCGTGCTGATCATCGATTGTCTCCGGTCTGAGGTCAGGCGCGGCCAAGCATGTGTCCGGCGCCCTCGGCTTCTTTGTGCCTGTTCCGGAAACAATCGTAAGCAATGTCATATACTTAATCCAATACTTTGCATGCACCTAGCTATACACGAGGTATATGGATGGACCTGCGTCAACTCAAGCAATTCGTAGCCGTCGCCGAGACCAGCAGCTTCAGCCGGGCGGCGGAGCGGCTCTTCATGGCACAGCCGCCGCTTTCCGTCGCCATCCGCAAACTGGAGGAAGAACTCGGCACGCCCTTGTTCGAGCGCACTGCCCGCGGGGTACGGCTGACCGCCCCCGGCGAAGCCGCCCTGCAAGCCGCCAGGAAATGCCTGCAGAATGCGGAAGAAGTCAGCACGGCCGCGCGCGCGAGCGCCACCGGCGAAGCCGGCCGGCTACGCATCGGGTTCATCGGCTCGGTCACGTTCGGTTTGCTGCCGCGGCTGATACAGGCGTTCGCCAAGCGCCACCCGCAGGTCAAGCTGGCGTTGCGCGAAGGCACCAACCTCGAACTGCTATCGCTAGTGGAAAACGGCGAGCTTGACGTGGGCTTCGTGCGCGTGCCCACCGCCCGCCCGGAAAACGTCCGCTTCCAGCTGATCCAGACCGACGTATTCTGTGCCGCGCTCCCGCGCGGCCACGCCCTGGCCAAGCACAAGCAGGTTGCCTTGCACGACCTCGCCGACTGTCCCCTGATCGGCTACACGCCCTCACGCGTGGGCGGCCTGCAAGCCGCGGTGTCGCACCTGTTCGCACGCGCCGGCATCAGCCCCTACATCGCGCAGGAAGCCGTACAGGTGCAGACCGTGGTAGGGCTGGTGGATAGCGGGCTCGGGGTGGCCCTGGTGCCATCGGTCAACGCATCGCACGCATCGGGCCGCGTAGTGTTCCGCCCGATCTCCGACCTGCCGCCGGATGCGTCGATCGGCATTTCCCTGGCGTATCACGCGCTCGCTGAAACCGCTGTCACGCAGCGTTTTCGCGAAAGCATCGAGGCGCCGGCGGAGAAGGCGCCCGGGGCCGGGGGGGGAAACGGCCAGGCGAAGTAGGGGCAAGCGGATGGGATAGCGCTACTGTCAGAGGTGCACCGCCGCCACCGGCAACCCTATGCTAAAGCTGGTCCCGTGCTCCGCAAACCCAAGGCGCCGGTAAAGCCGATGCGCCTGCACCCGGCGCGCGCTGGACGACAGCACCAGCTTTGAGGCGCCCGCCTCTTCGGCCAGCCGCATGGCGGCGTGCATCATGGCCGTGCCTACGCCGGTGCCGCGCGCGGCGTGGGTCACCACCACGCTTTCCACGATGGCCTCGCTGCGGCCGTCGTGCGCCAGCACCGGGAACACCAGCAGGCAGAACGTGCCGAGCGCTTCGCCGGCGGCGCTGCGCATCAGGTAGCAGCGATAGTACGGCATCGCCTTGAGCTGGGCGAACAGCGCGCGCATGCGCTGCAAAGGCAGCGGCGTCTCGTTGTCCATTTCGGCGAGCAAGGCGGCCACCTGCAGCAGTTCAGCATCGGTGCCGGTCACTTCGTGCAGGGTCGGGCCGCCCCTGGTGCGGTGTGCTTCAGGCAGGTCCATGCGGATATCGGTTCCGAGTGAAATTGCGCCGGTGCGATGCGGGTCAGGGCGCACGGCGCAGGCAGCGCGCCACCATCGGCAGGTAGTGCTCCAGCGGCGGCGTGGCAAGGCCGACGACCTTGGCCAGGTCGTCATAACGGCGCAGGCGCACGGCTGCCGGCCCGTGGGGGTGGTCGACGAAAGCCTGCGCCTGGGCCGCGCCAAAGGGGCCGCCCTGCAGTGCCAGGCTGTGTTGCGAGGCCGGCGACAGGATAGCCTGGTAGCCCGGCTCGGTAGCGCACAGGTAGCGCTTGGCGGCCACATGCATGCGCACCGGCTCGGTCACCTCCGGCCCAAACCCGACCGCCAGCAGGTCGGCGCCGACTTCCTGGTGGCGCAAATCGGTGGTGCTGTCCTCGGACATCACGAGGTGGCCGAGGTCGTGCAGCAGGCTGGCGACGATCAGCGGCTCGGGGTCGCCGGCCTGCTCGGCCAGCTGCGCGCACTGCAGCGCATGTTCGGTCTGGGTGATGGCCTCGCCGCCATAGAAGGCGGTGCCGTGGCCGGAGAAGAGGATTTCGATGCGCCTGAGGATCGTCATGATGATTTGTGTGTGCGGGCTGGTGTCGTGAGGCGGCTTGTGGCGGCTTGAGGCCGCTGTCAGACCAGCGCCTTGCGGATCCGGGCGGACAGCAAATCGATGACCGTGACAAAGCCAACGATGATGATGATCACCGCGCAGGTCTCGGCATACTGGAAGCTGCGGATGATCTCCCACAGCACGGTGCCGATGCCGCCCGCGCCGACGATGCCTAGCACCGTGGCCGAGCGCACATTGGATTCGAAGCGGTACAGCGCATAGGAGATCCACAGCGGCAGCACCTGCGGGATCACGCCGTAGACCACCTCTTCCAGCGCGCTGGCGCCGGTGGCGCGCACGCCTTCCACGGGGCGCGGGTCGATGGCCTCCACGGCTTCCGAGAACAGCTTGGCCAGCACGCCGGTGGTGTGCACCCACAGCGCGAGCACGCCGGCGAAGGGGCCTAGCCCCACCGCCACGATAAACAGCATGGCGAACACCATCTCATTGATGGCGCGGCAGGCGTCCATCACGCGGCGCATCGGCTGGTAGACCCAGGCCGGCACGATATTGGCCGAACACGCCAGCCCCAGCGGCACGGCAAACACGATGGACAGGAAGGTGCCCCAGATCGCGATCTGCACGGTCACCAGCATCTCGTCCAGGTAGATGCGCCAGTCACGGAAACTGGGCGGGAAGAAGTCGGCAGCGAATTTCGCCATGTTGCCGGAATCCCTCCACAGGTCGAGCGGACGCATGTCGGCGCCCTGCCACGACATGGCCAGCAAGGCGAGCACCACCGCCCAGACGAACATGACAGGCAGGCTGGCACGCGGCGCACGGACGGCACGAGGCGGAGTGGCTGGGATCATGGTGGAGTTGGCGGAAGAATGCATGGATACTCGGGCTAAGGCTAAGGCTAAGGTGAGGCGACGCTGCGCGGCCCGCCCCGGCTTTGGGGCGGGCCGACGATGGGCGCGTTACTGCGCGCTGGCGGCGATCTTGTCCAGCGCAGCCAGCTTGCTGCTCAGGTCGGCAAGGCGCTTTTCCTTGTCCGGCGCGGCCATCGTGGTGTCGGACTCGATCTTGGCCTTCTCACGGGCCAGCTCGATCTGGCGGATCGGCACCAGCTGGTTGTCGTTGGACGCGCGGAATCCCTGGTAGGTCAGCTTGGCGAGGTTCTCCTTCTCGCGCGCGGCATCGGCACCCTTGCCGTAGTTCACGAAGAAGGTCTGCACCTTGGCCTTGACATCGGCCGGCAGGTCCTTGCGGTAGACCAGCGGATCCGCCGGGATCAGCGGCGACTTCCACAGCACGCGTACCTGGTCATAGGCGTTCTTGCCGGTGTTGATGCGGTAGCGCTCCATGTTCTCGGTGTTGTTGACCGCCACGTCGACCTGTTTGTTCAGCACCGACAGCAGGTTGGTTTCGTGATTGCTCACGCGCACCGTCTTGAAGAAGGTCTTCGGCTCGATCTTGTGGGCGCCCCACAGGTAGTGGCCCGGCACGGCGGTGCCCGAGGTGGAGTTCGGATCGCCCGCGCCGTAGCTCAGCGACTTGCCTTGCTTGAGCACGTCATCCAGCGTCTTGAGGTTGCTGTCCTTGTTGACGATCAGGAGCGACCAGTAGCCCGGGTTGCCGTCCTTGTCGATCACCGAGGCGAACACCTCGCCGCTGGCGCGGTCCACCGCTTCGATGGCGGACTTGTTGCCGAACCAGGCGATCTGCACCTTGTTGAAGCGCATGGCTTCGATGATGCCAGCATAGTCGGAGGCAAAGAACGGCTTGACCTGCACGCCCAACTGCTTGCTCAGGTCATCGACCACCGGCTGCCAGGCGGACTTCAGGTTGGACGAGGTTTCCGTCGAGATAAAGCCCATGTTGAGGACCTTGCCTTCCTGGGCAAAGGCGGGCAGCGAGAGCGCGCCAGCGGCGCTCGAGACGATCAGGGCAAAAAGGGTTCTGCGCAGCATGAGGGAACTCCGAGGAAAAGCCTTGTTGGGGGTGTTTGCGGGAAACATTGCGAGGAAATCCGGGGTCAATCAGGCCGCCGCCAGGCCGCCATGCGGCATGGCGGGCGCGGCAACTTCCAGCCCCGCGCCATCGGGCAACAGCTCGGCGGCTTGCGTGCCATACAGCTCGCGCAGCATGGCGGGGGTGAGCGCGGCGGACGGGCCGTCGTAGACCACCTTGCCGTGGCGCAGCGCGACCACGCGCGGGCAATAGCGCATCGCCACATCCACCTGGTGCAGCGACACCACCACCGCCACGCGGCGTGCCCGGTTGATCTGCGCCAGCAACTCCATCACGCGCCGCGCGGATTCGGGATCCAGCGAAGCGATCGGCTCGTCGGCCAGGATCACCCGCGCGTTCTGCACCAACGTACGGGCAATGGCCGCGCGCTGCTGCTGGCCGCCCGACAGGGTGGAGGCCCGCCGAAAGGCATAGTCGTCTATACCAACCTGGGCAAGCGCTTCGAGCCCTGCGTCGATCTCGCCGACACGGAACAAGCGGATCAGGCTGCGCCACAGCGGCACGCGCGGCAGCATGCCGGTCAGCACGTTCGTGATCACCGGCAGGCGGCCCACGAGGTTGAACTGCTGGAACACAAAACCGATCTCTGCCCTTGCCGCGCGCACATCACGCGCCAGCCGGCCGCCTTGCTGGATGGCCCGGCCATTGACCCGCACCTCGCCAGCGCCGCCCGCATCGGCAGCGACAAACCCCGCCACGTGGCGCAGCAACGTGGACTTGCCCGAGCCCGAGGCACCCAGCAGCGCCACCATTTCACCAGGGGCAACGGCAAGGCTCACGTCATCCAGCGCCTTGCGTCCCGCCTGGAACGACTTGGACAGGCCGCGCACTTCAATCGCATGCGTCATCCCACACTCCTTGCATCAACAGTGAGCGCATTCTGGGTGGTGCGGATGACAAAACGATGAAGGTTGGAGAGCAATCTCGAATTGGGAGGCCCGCCGGGCTGCTGGGCTGCTGGGCCACACTGGCAACCGGGCGCGATGGGGGTGCTGTGGCTGCCCACCCGGCGAGCGGCGGGATACGGCCTGGCACTGCTGACGCTTGCGGTCACGCCTGCCAATGTCTACATGTGGCAGCACCCCGAGCTATTCCCGAAGATTCCGCCGAGCCTGCTGGGTATCCGGCTGGTGGTGCAGGTGTTGTTGCTGGCGTGCATCTTGTGGAGCACGAGCCGGCAGGATGATGCAGTTGCCACGCGAGATGGAAAATGCGAACCATAGGCCGGGCATAAACAAGGTGACCGCTATCGCCTCACACCGGCCCGGCGATACGCCTCACTCTTGTCCCGTCGTCCAACAGCGAGCACTAGCACAGTGACGGTACGATCGTTGACCTCGTACACCAGCCGGTACCCGGCATCGCGCAGCTTGATCTTGTAGACGTCTTTCATGTCCTTGCCGCTGAGCTTGGCAGACTGCACCCGGGGTTCGGCCAGACGTTTCTCGAGCTGTTTTCGAAACTGATCCTTGATCGACGCATCGAGTCTCTTCCATTCCTTCAAAGCGTCTTCGTGAAAGGCGAGCTCATAACTCATCCAGCGACACCTTTACGGACTTCCCGCCGCGACGCTGCCGAACGATTTCTGCAAGCTCGATGTCCTCGAGCCTGTCCATGAGTGCTTCGAAAGCCTGGGCGGGAACCAGGTATGCGGCCGGGCGATTGTGATTGAGGACTGCCACGGGTTCGTTACCGGCCTCCTCAATGATGGCACCGGGGTTGCGGCGAAGGTCCGTGATGCTTACGGTCGCGGTAGCGTAGATGGCGCGTGTGACAGTCATATCTTTGGGTTGCCTGGTGTAGCGGGTTCCAATCAGACTGCATGGACAGGCTTGCAGTCCGTTTATTACCCGTAATAAAGCACATAATTTAGCACAAAAATATGTGTACTTTTTGTGTTAACGATCCGCCACTGGAGGCCGGGCGACCCGAGACTTTTCATGTCCATGCTTGCGCGCCGCCGCAAGCGCGAACAACTCACCCCCGCGCCCCCTGCCTCCCCTTCACCGCCCGCCACGCACTCGCCACCACCAGCGACCCCAGCCCAAGCGCAAGCCCAAGCAGGACGATGGCGCTCATGTGATCGCGCACCAGCGGCACATTGCCGAAGAGATAGCCGCCGGCCAGCAGCGACACCACCCACACCGTAGCGCCAGCGCTCGCGGCCAGCGCGAAGCGCGTCGCGGACATGGCGGACACGCCCGCAACGAAGGGCGCAAAGGTGCGCACCACGGCGACGAAAGGGGACAGCAGCAAAGTCAGCCCGCCGTGGCGCTGGTAGAAGTCATGCGTCCTGCGCAGTGCGTCGCGATTGATCCATCGGTAGCCGCCCGTGAACACGCGCTCCCCGATGGCTTTGCCGATGGCGTAGTTCAGCAGGCTGCCGGCCACTGCGGCGATCAGCAGCACCGGCAGCAGGATCCATAGCTTGAGCGCGCCCGCCGCGCAGAACGCGCCACAGAGGAACAGCAGCGGGTCGCCTGGCAGGAAGAACAGCGGCAACAGCCCGATCTCGCAGAACACGATGGCGAACAGGATGCCGTAGACCAAGACGCCGTATTGCGCGATGGCAGGGCCAAGATGCTGGTCGAAATGCAGCAGCAACGGCAAGACTTGCGATGCTTCCATGCGCGCCCCTGATCTTGAAGTGATGGCTACAGTGTAGGCGTGCCCTGGCCACCGCGGACCTCGGATAGCTACGGTGCCCTGGCCCCCAATGCCGATGACAAGCGGGAATTATGCCGAGAAGAGCCTTTCCCTGCGGCGCGCACCCGCATAATATCGGGCACAATCCGCACAATCCTCTGCACCAACAACCCTAGGAAAACCCATGTCAAACTCCCAAGCCACCGCCCGGATCGGCTCGGCCGATGCCAACTACCTTGTGCACCTGCAGGCCGGCAGCCACGCACTGGTCGGTGACGAGTCCGCCGGGCTGGGCGGCACGGACCAGGGCCCGCCGCCCTTTGCCTTCGTGCTGTCCGGGCTGGTGTCCTGCACCGCCATCACGCTGAAAATGTATATGCAGAGAAAACAGTGGCCCGTGGCTGATGTGGAAGTCACGGCAGTCTTCCAGGGCAAGGATGAGGCACGCTTCATCCGGCGCGAAGTCCGGCTTGGCGGCGTGGAACTGGGCGAGGCCGAGCGCGAGCGGCTCGCGCAGATCTGCGAGCGCACGCCGGTGACGCTGTTCCTCAAGGGTGCGTCAAGGATCGAGACAACCTTCCTCTGAGAAGCCCCCGGGCAAAACCGGAAGGGACAGCCCGCAGGCCGACTCGTCCGGTTCGCGCCGGCGGCCTACCTGGCGGCAGTCGCCGCCAGATGGGTCCGCACCACCACCTCCGAATGCAGGGTCCGGTGGACCGGGCACTTGTCGGCGATCTCCATCAGCGCCGCGCGTTGCGCCTCGTCCAGCGGGCCGCGCATGGTGATCTCCCGCTCGATCCAGTCGATCTTGCCTTCGGTGGTGGAGCACTCCGCGCTATCGGTCGCGTGGATCTTCTCGTGGCGCAGCGTCACGGCCACGTGTTCCAGTGGCCAGCCCTTGCGATCGGCATACATGCGCATGGTCATGGCGGTGCAGGCGCCCAGCCCCGCCAGCAGCAAGTCGTAAGGCGCAGGCCCGCCATTGAGGCCGCCAAACGAAACGGGCTCGTCGGCCAGCAAGTGATGAGGCCCGGCGGTGATGCGCTCCTGGTACTTGCCGACGTGGCTTTCCTCCACCCGCACCAGCCCTTCCTCGGCCACCGCGGCCGGCACATCCAGGGCATCGATGTCGAGATAGCGCTGGCTCCATGCCGCGATGGTGTTGGCCACGTAGACGGCATCGGCCTTGCGCGTGAGCAGGTGATCGGCGCGGTCGAGCGAGACGAAGCTCTTGGGGTGCTTGGCGGCAATGAAGATCTGCGTGGCGTTGTCGATGCCGACGGTGTCGTCCTGCGGCGCATGCATGACCAGCAGCGCCTTGCGCAGCTTGGCTACGCTATCGAGCAGCTTCTGCTCGGCCACGTCTTCGATGAATTGCCGCTTGATCTTGAACGCACGGCCGGCGAGCCGGACCTCGGCCTGTCCATCGGCCTCGATGCGCGCGGCCTGGTCGCCGAACAGGCCGACCACATGGCTCGGATCGCTCGGCGCGGCGATGGTGACGACCGCCTTGGCTTCGGGGATGCCGTGCGCGGCGCTGAGCACCGCCGCGCCGCCCAGGCTGTGGCCGATCAGCAAGGCCGGCGCCCGGTGATGCTGGCGCAGGTAGTCCGCCGCCGCCAGCAGGTCGGCCACGTTGGACGAGAAATTGGTATTGGCGAAATCGCCGCCGCTGCCGCCAAGGCCGGTGAAATCAAAGCGCAGCACGGCGATGCCGTGCGCCGTCAGCGCCTGCGCGATACGCGTCGCCGCCAGCACGTCCTTGCCGCAAGTGAAGCAATGGGCGAACAAGGCAAAGGTGCGCACCGGGCCAACTGGCAAATCCAGCCGTGCGCTGAGTTGCTGACCATCACTTCCCGGGAACTGCAGGCGCTGGGCTTCCATGGGTATCCTCATGCTTGACGCGAACTGTATGAGGTTCCCACTCTAGCCAAGTTTGCCGCCGTGTGCCACTGGCGCCGCATGGCTGTCCGCGCACAACACGCAGTAGCGCCGGCAAGCTTGCCATTCATGGCGAAAGAGCGTGGCCCCCAAGACCGGGGGCGCGCCCACGCCGAAGGTGCCGGACAGCTAGCAGGACACGCACAGCGTTTCCATCAAGGGGTACGAGCCAGTGGCGTCATTGGCGTGGCATAGCCCGATCAACCTGTGCAAGTCGGCAATCCGTCGCCGGCCACTGATCCTGGCATAGGCCCGCCGGCTCACATGCGTGCTTTCTCCCTGCCCTTGAGCGCACTGCGCAGGTAGTCCGCCAGCGCCACCACATTGCCCGCGGTGGCGGGTTCCCGCTTCCATACCAGCCCCACGTCCATCGACGGCACCTTGTCGGCAATCCCGCGCCGCACGATGCGCTGCCCCTCCAGCGACCACGGCCGGTAGACCAGGTCGGACAGGATGGCGATGCCGCGCCCGGCCGCCACCAGGCTGCGGACCGCCTCGATCGAGCAGCTCTGGTAGCGGACCTGGGGCGCCAGACCATATTGCCCCCAGTACTTGCCGACCGTGGCAATGTGCTCGTCCATGTCGAGCAGGATGTAGTCATGCCGCGCCACGTCCGCCAGGCCGATGCGGTCCGCCGTCATCAGCGGATGCTCGGGATGGCCCCATAGCTGCCTTGGCGAGCGCAGCAGCGTTTCGCAGGTGACATGGTCGAGCCCGGGCAGGTTCGAAACCAGCAGCAGGGCAATATCGATCTCGCCACGCAGGATGCCCCGCTCGATGTCATGCCGTTCCCGCTCCAGCAGCTCAAGCCGCAGCCTGGGGAATTTTCTCTCGATGGACTCTAGCAAGCCGGGCAGCACATAAGCCGTGATGGTTTCGGTCACGCCCATGCGCACCGTGCCCGCGATGTCTACCGGCGCCACGCTGACGGCTTCCACCGCATCCAGCACGGCGTCCTCGATCTGCTGCGCATGCCGCAGGAAACGCGTACCGGCTTCGGTAAGGCGCACGCCGCCGGCGTGCCGGGTGAACAACTGCACGCCCACCGCTTGCTCCAGACTCTTCAGGGAGGCCGTCATGGACGACTGCGATACGTGGCAACGAAGTGCCGCACGCGACACTTGCCCCGTCTCGGCGATGGCCACGAAATGCTGCAGTTGCTTTAGAGTGGGGAGCATCGATTTTTCCGATATTACTATGTCGAAATTATGAATTAGAAATACTTCCTCATCCTAGCTAGCATCCGGTCAGGAGACAAGATGCGGTGACAACCATGATTCAGGAAGACAAGCGCGGCTACTGCACGTTGTGCCGCTCCCGATGCGGCACGGTGAACGTGGTGGAGAACGATGCGCTGATCGCAGTGCGCCCGGACACCTCGCACCCCACGGGCAAGGCGATGTGCATGAAAGGAAAATCCGCGCCGGAGCTGGTCCATGGCGCCGACCGCGTGCTGTATCCGATGCGGCGGACCACGCCCAAGACCGACGCGGATCCCGGCTGGCAGCGCATTAGCTGGGAGCATGCCCTGGCCGAGGTTGCGCAGCGCCTGCTCCAGGCCAGGTGCGAGGGCGGCGCCGAATCGGTCGCCTTTGCCGTCACCACGCCGAGCGGCACGCCGCTGTCCGACAGCATCGACTGGATCGAGCGGCTTATCCGGCTCTTTGGCAGTCCCAACACCTGTTACGCCACGGAAATCTGCAACTGGCACAAGGACTATGCGCACGCCTTCACCTTCGGCTGCGGCATGCCGACCGCGGATTACCGCAACGCCGAACTCATCGTGTTGTGGGGCCATAACCCGACCAACACCTGGCTGTCGCAGGCCGAAGCGATTGGTGCCGGCAGGGCCGCCGGCGCGAAGCTGCTGGTGGTAGACCCCAGGCAGACAGCGCTGGCTGGCCAGGCGGAGCAATGGCTGCGCGTGCGGCCGGGCACGGACGCCGTGCTCGCCATGGCGATCGCCAACCTGCTGATCGAAGCCAATGCGTTCGACCTGGCCTTCGTGCGGCAATGGACCAATGGCCCCTTGCTGGTGCGCAGCGACAACGGGCGCTTCCTGCGGGGCCGCGACCTGGGGCTGGCCGACGGCGATGCCTACCTGGCCTGGGACGCCCATGCCGGACAAGCCCGGCCGTCGTCGACGCTGACCGGGCGGGATTTCGAGCATGTCGCGCTAAGAGGCACTTTCGAAGTGGGCCACGCCACAGGCACGGCCACGCTCGCTTGCCGACCCGCCTTCGACCTGTATGCCGGCGAATGCGCCCGTTACCCCGCTGACGTAGCCGAGCGGCTCACCTGGGTGGCGCAGGCGGATATCCGCCATGCGGCAAGCCTGTTCGGCTCGGCCAGGCGCGTGGCCTATCACGCCTGGTCCGGCGTTGGCCAGCATGACAACGCAACCCAGACGGACCGGGCAATCGCGTGCCTCTATGCCTTGACCGGCAGTTTCGACAAGCCGGGTGGCAACCGGATCTTTCAAAAGCCCCCGTACAACCCGGTCAACAGCTTCGACCTGCTGCCGCCGGCGCAGAAGAGCAAGGCACTGGGCTATGACGCGAGGCCGCTCGGGCCGCCCGCGCAGGGATGGGTCACCGCGCGCGACCTTTACCGGGCGATCCTGCACGCGCAGCCCTACGCCGTGCGCACGCTGATGGCATTCGGCACCAATCCCCTGCTCTCGCAAGCCGATGTGGACGACGGCGAGCGCGCCCTGCGCAGCCTGGACTTTTATGTCCATTGCGATCTGTTCGAAACCCCCAGTTCCCGCTACGCCGATATCCTGCTGCCGGTCAACACGCCGTGGGAGCGCGAGGGACTGCGCATCGGTTTCGAGATCTCCGCCGAGGCCGAGCAACTGGTGCAGTTGCGCCAGCGCATGGTGTCGCCGCGCGGGGAGTCGCGCTCGGACAACGACATCGTGTTCGATCTCGCCGTCAGGCTGGGCATGGGGCAGGCGTTCTTTGGCGGCAGCCTGGAGGCGGGATGGAATCACATGCTCGCCCCGTCAGGGTTGACAGTGGACAAGCTGCGTGAGCAACCGGAAGGCATCCGCGTGCCCGTTGCCGACGTGGAGCGCAAGTATGCGGGCCGGCCGCGCGCTCGCGCCTTCAACACACAAACGGGGTTGGTGGAGTTGTACTCCGAACAGTTGCTGCGCCACGGCTATCCGCCACTGCCACGCGCCGGCCAGTGCCCCGAAGAAGCAGACGACGCTGCCGGCGACGCCTATCCTTTCGTCCTGACCTCGGCCAAGAGCGGCTACTACTGCCACAGCCAGCATCGCGGGCTGCCCTCGCTGCGGCGCCGCGCGCTGCAACCCGAAGCGGAAATCCCGGCCGCGCTGGCAGCCGCGCGCGGGATTGCCAGCGGCGATGCGATCCGGGTGACCACGTCCATGGGCAGCACAAGGTTTATCGCCAAGATCCGGGAAGGCCTGCATCCCCGCGTGGTGGTCGGCGAATTTGGCTGGTGGCAGGGCTGCGATGCGCTTGCGCAGACCGCGCTCGGCGTCACGGGCGAGAACAACAGCAACTACAACGGCTTGATCGCCGCGGACAGCATCGATCCGGTCAGCGGCTCCGTGCCGCTGCGGGCCTACCGCTGCAACGTCGAGCACGACCCGGCCTTCGATGTGACGCGCCGCCGGTGGGACGGCTATCGCGCCTTTCGCGTCGCGAGCCTGGTGAAGGAAGCGCGCGAGGTCACGTCGGTATGCCTGGAACCCATCGATGGCGGCGGCTTGCCGGACTTCCTGCCGGGCCAGCATGTGACGATCAAGCTCACCGTGCCGCCCGCCGGCGAAGAGATCGTACGCTCGTATTCGCTGACCGGCCCCGCCGTCTTGCCGATGCGGCGTGGCTACTCAATCTCCGTGCGCCGCGCGGCGGGCCTGACCGATACCGGCGAGGCCGTGTTCGGGCGCGCTTCGTCGCATATCAACCTGTGCCTTGCGATTGGCGACATCGTCTCGCTGCGTTCGCCATCCGGCACCTTTGTCATGCCGGTGCGCACCCGGCGCCCACTGGTGCTGCTGGCCGGCGGGATCGGCATCACGCCGTTTGTCAGCCTGCTCGAATCGCTGGCCGGGCTCGCTGATGCACCAAAGATACTGCTGTTGTACGCGAACCAGAACGGCCTGGCCCATGCGTTCCGGTCACGCATCCTGGCACTGCGGCACACCTTGCCGACGCTGGAAGTCGTCAATTTCTACGACAGTCCCGCGCAAGGCGACGTACCCGGCGTCGACTACGACGTGGCCGGACGCGTCAGCGCCGAGCATGTCCCGGCCGGACTGCTCGGCCAGCGCCCGCTCGTCTATATGTGCGGCCCCGCGCCAATGATGACCGCCTTCGCCAACGCGCTGGCCGAGCGTGGCGTGCCGCGCGCCGACATCTTGCGCGAAGTGTTCCGCTCGCCCGAACGCGTGGCGGCCGGGCCAGGCCAGCAGTTCAATGTGGTGTTCGCCAGGTCCGGCACCACCGGCACCTGGCGCTCGGCGGACGGCCCACTGCTGGGCTTCGCTGAAAAGCTCGGCCTGGCACTGCCCAGCGGCTGCCGGGTCGGCCAGTGCGAGAGCTGCGCGGTTTCCGTCGTGTCGGGCCGCATCCGGCACCTGCACGGCGAGGAACCCGACGATGCCGGCATGTGCCTGGCGTGCCAGGCCGTGCCTGCCAGCGACATCGTGCTGAACGCATGATCGCGCCCGCCGCCGCCCTTCTTCCAACCCCACCCAAGCCAACATGTTGATACTCGACTCCGACACCACCCGCGCGCTGCTGCCGTTCGCCAAACTCGTGCCTGCCCTGCGCGACGCGTTTATCCGCGGCTGCGAGGTCCCGCAGCGCCACAGCCATGTCATCGATACGCACGGCGCGGCGCCGGGGACAATGCTGCTGATGCCCGCCTGGCAGGCCGACGCCTATCTCGGCGTCAAGACCGTGACCATCTACCCGGGCAATACGTTGTCCGGGCTGCCGGGCTTGTACTCGACCTACCTGCTGCACGATGCGTGCACCGGCAAACCGTTGTCCATGATCGATGGCAACGAGATCACGTCCAGGCGTACCGCCGCCGCGTCGGCGCTGGCGGCCTCTTACCTGAGCCCCAATTATGCTTCGTCGATGCTGGTGCTCGGCGCGGGCCGCGTAGCCAGCCTGCTGCCCCAAGCCTATCGCGCCGTCAGGCCGATCCAGCGCGTTGCCGTCTGGGATATCAACGCGAGCCAAGGCGAAGCGCTGGCGGCAAGATTGCGGGCCGACGGCTTCGAGGCGCGCTTTGTCGCGACGATCGCCGCCGCCTGCGAAGACGCCGATATTGTGACCTCCGCCACGCTCTCCACCTCGCCGCTCGTGCAGCGCGCGTGGCTCAGGCCCGGCACCCACCTGGACCTGATCGGCGGCTTCACGCCGGCCATGCGCGAGGCCGACGACGGCTGCTTCGAGTCAACCGCCGTCTTCGTCGACACCAGCGAAGCCGTGCTCAAGGCCGGCGACCTGCTCCACCCGATCGAAGCTGGCGTGCTCAAGGCCACCGATATCCGGGGCACGCTCGCGGACCTGTGCCAGCAGCGCCATCGCGGCCGCACGGATGACACGGAAATCACCGTCTTCAAGGCTGTCGGCACCGCGCTGGAAGACCTCGCGGCCGCCGTCATGGCTTATGAAGGATTCGAAGGCTTGCCGCGCACCACGCCGCGCGCAGAAAGCCATGGCAATGTAAGGAGACAAGCATGAAAAGCACCCCCCTGCCCCTGAACGCAGCCAACCACCCGGACCACCCGGGCCGCGGCGGACTGGAGCGTCTGGCCGTCAAGGTCACCGACTGGTCCGAGCGCTGGTTCCCCGACTCGTATATCTTTGCCGCCATCGCCGTGATCGTCGTGGCGCTTGGCGCGATGGCCATCGGCGCGCCCGCGCATGGCGTGGCCCGCGCATTTGGCGACGGCTTCTGGAGCCTGATCCCGTTCACCATGCAAATGGCGGTGGTGGCCATCTCGGGCTATGTCGTGGCGGCCTCGCCGCCGGCTTCCCTGCTGATCGAGCGGCTAGCCGCCCTGCCGCGCACAGCACGCGGCGCCATCGCCTTTGTCGCGCTGGTCAGCCTGCTGACCTCCCTGCTCAACTGGGCCATCAGCCTGATCTTCAGCGGGCTGCTGGTGCGGGCCATTGCACGACGCACCGGGCTGCGCGTGGACTATCGCGCGGCCAGCGCCGCCGCCTACCTGGGAATGGGCGCCACCTGGGCACTGGGCTTGAGTTCGTCCGCAGCGCAGTTGCAGGCCAATCCCGCCAGCCTGCCCAAGTCGCTGCTGGATATCACGGGCGTGATTCCGTTTTCGCAGACCATCTTCCTGTGGCAATCGATGGCGATGACAGCCGTGCTGATCGTCGCTTCCTTGCTGGTAGCGTATTTTTCAGCGCCGGCGGGCGAGCGCGCGCGCACCGCGCAGGACATGGGCGTGGATATCGACGATGCCGGCGATGGCATTGGCCGCCCCACGCGCCCCGGCGAATGGCTGGAATACAGCCCCTTGCTGACCCTGCTGATCGTGGCCCTCGGCGCCGGTTGGCTGGTGCATGAATTCACCACCAAGGACCCGATCCTCGCGATCTCCAACCTCAACACTTACAACTTCCTGTTCCTGATGCTGGGCATGCTGCTGAACTGGCGTCCCAAGCGCTTCCTGCGCGCCGTGGCCAGGTCCGTGCCATCCACCGCCGGGGTGCTGATCCAGTTTCCGCTCTACGGCGGCATTGCGTTCATCCTCACCAAGGCAGCCGGCATGGATGGCACGACGTTGTCGCACCACCTGGCATCGGCTTTCGTCTCGGTCGCCACCAAGGATTCGTTCTCCGCGGTGATGGGCGTCTATTCCGCCGTGCTGGGCTTCTTCGTGCCATCGGGCGGCGGCAAATGGGTCATCGAGGCACCTTACGTGATGCAGGCTGCCAATGAACTGCAAGTCCACCTGGGCTGGGCGGTGCAGGTGTACAACGCCGCGGAGGCGCTGCCCAACCTGATCAACCCGTTCTGGATGCTGCCGCTGCTGGGCGTGCTGGGGATCCGGGCCAAGGACGTGGTCGGTTTTACTTTCACCCAGTTGCTGGTCCACGCGCCGCTTGTGCTGTTCATGCTGTGGGCCTTTGCTGCGACGCTGCCTTACAGTCCGCCCGTCATGCCTTGATGCCTTGATGCCTTGATGCCTTGATGCCGTGGCGCCTTGCCCTTGAGTGGCTTGGCAGGACTGGCGGCCACGTCGACGGCGGCAGACATTCCCGGAGGGATTCCATTCCCGGTTTAAGATGCTGGTTTTCCCGCCGGCGCGACCGGCCGACTTTCCCCCTCCACTCTGCCAGCACACACATGAAGAAGATTGCACTGCTAGTTGCCGCCCTGGGCATGGCGTCCATCGCCCACGCTGCCGCCCCGGCCGCGGAAACCCTGCCGTCCGGCATGTCCATCCAGACGCTTGTCAAGGGCACCGGCGCCACGCCGAAGGCCTCCGATGTGGTCAAGGTGCATTACCGCGGCACGCTCACCGACGGTACCGAGTTCGACAGCTCCTACAAGCGCGGCCAGCCGATCTCGTTCCCGCTGAACCGCGTCATTCCCTGCTGGACGGAAGGCGTGCAGAAGATGCAGGTCGGCGGCAAGGCCAAGCTGGTGTGCCCGGGCCCAACCGCCTATGGCGCGCGCGGCGTGCCCGGCACGATCCCGCCGAACGCCACGCTGAACTTTGAAGTCGAGCTGCTCGGCATCGGCAACTGACGGCAACTGACGCGACGCGGCCTCACCGCATTTCGCAAGGCCCCGGCCTCCTGGCCGGGGCACGATGGACACGATTCCAGCACCACTGGCAAGCAAGGCACGCCCGCCGGATTCGCACACAACGGTTCCGGCAATGAACGGGTCAGGCGGAACGTAGCAGGCCGCCCCGCCCGGCCAGGACGGCCAGCATTACTCGCCTGAACCGCCTGGCGCCATGGCGCGGCGCTTGCGCGTGACCACCAGGGGTGCCTGGGCATTGCCTTCCGAAGACACACGCGGCGGACGAGGGCCCGAGCCCGGCGTGCGCGGGCCTGCGCCGGGCGGACGTGCGCCGCCACCGCCGCCGGGAGGACGCGTGCCGGTATCGAGCTGGATCGTCGAGATGGCGCGCTTGTAGATGGTCTGCATGCCGCCGGGCGTGCTCAGCATCACCACGAACGCGTCGAAGGACTCGATGGAGCCGACGAGCCGGATGCCGCTGACCAGGTACACCTGCACACGCTTGCGCTCTTTGCGCGTGGTGTTCAGGAAGGAGTTTTGCGGGTTGGTGTCGTCAAGCTGCATGGGATATTGAGAGTAAGGCAGACGAAGCGCTGCGAGAAAAAGATGGCTACTGCGGCGCAGCTTCGTCGGCGGTGCACCGATGCACAATATCGGTGCGCACGCGCTAACGCAAGATGAATCAGGCACGCCGGGATGGCAGCGCATCATCATTGCTTGCAGTGGCTAGACTTGCCATTCTAGCGCAAGCCGGATGCAGTTCCCCGCGCAAAGAGCATGCCAACGGTTCCGGCGCCCGGTTGAAAGCCACCTCGAGGCCACCTCGCACGCCGATCACAACGCCAGGCTGCCATTCTTTCGCGCCGCCCGCTTTGCCATTAACATGTCCGCCCACCATCCAGCAGGCCACCACATGAAGCTCAACCAGCTGCGCGCCCTGGCCGCCGTTGCCGAAACCGGCAGCATCCAGGAAGCCTCGCGCATCCTTCACCTGACGCAGCCCGCGCTGAGCAAGGCGATCAAGGAGCTGGAGAGCAGCGTGGGCGCTACCTTGTTTGTGCGCTCGAGCAAGGGCGTGCAGCTCACGCCCTACGGGCAGCGGCTGGTCTCGCACGCGCGGCTGATCAGCGAGAATGTGCGGCGCGCGCGCGAAGACCTGGAAGACATGAAAGGCACGGTGCAAAGCGAGATCACCGTGGGGGTGACGCCGGTCACGGCGCTGATGCGGCCGATGGCGGCCTGCCTGGGCACCTTCCGCCGCGAGTTTCCGAACGCCCGGCTGCGGGTGCTGGAAATGCGTCCGGCGCAGTTGCTGGAGCACCTGCGCGAGGGCACCATGGATTTCGCGGTGACCTCGCAGTTGCTGCCGCTGGATCGCGGGCTGGACTGCACCCAGGTGTGCCGGCTGCCAACCGTGATCGGTGCCCGGCGCGGGCATGCGCTGCGCGCGGCACGCTCGGTGCGCGTGCTGCAGCAGGCGGACTGGCTCGCGCTGGACCCGCTGTCCGATGCCAGCTCGCCTTTTCATCAGTTGTTCGCGGCTAACGGCCTGGCTGTGCCGGCCCGGGTGGTCGAATGCACATCGATGGGCTTGGCGCTGGACCTGTGCTGGCAGGTTGACACCCTGATCCTGCTTTCCAGCGAGTCGCTTGGCAGCAAATACATCACCGAGCGGATGGATTTCATCGAAGTCGCCGAGCCCGTGCCCGACCGCATCATCTCGCTGGTCTCGCGCGACCGGCATGTGCTGACGTGGGCGGCAGCGCGCTTGCACGACGCCGTGCTGCAGGCGCTGGCGGATCACTACCCGCCACCGCGCAGCACCGCCGCCCCCTGACCGAACGGCATGCGCCGGCAGCGCGCATGCTGGCCACGCCATGCCCCAACACTGCGCGGGCGCAGCATGAGGCCATCCGCCGTCCGCAAAAAACCAATAACAATCAATAAGTTACGCACCACAGCCAAATCGAAGGGCAATAAAGGCAAGCGAGTTGCCCCACTGCGCGCGCCGCCGCGAAGATAGCGCATCACGCCGATTCTGGTGTGCCATGCCAGGCGAGCGAGGCGACGGGATTGGAAGCCAGCGGCAATGGCAGGAGCACACGCGGCAAGCCCCCGTGGCGTGCGGGCCGGGCACGTCAGCAGCACCGGGTACCTTGCCGCGCCCTATGTGCCGACAGGGAGCGGCCCGGTCGTGGTGGCCGGCGGCGCCGCGCCCTGCGGCCGGGCTCTGATTCCCAATGCGCATACCCATGAAAAAAAGCGAAGTGCTTATCCCTCGCTCGGCCCCTAACATGCCCCCACACCGAGAGCAACGGGGCCACGCCGCACCCATTGCCCGTCTACCCCACCCGAGGAGGACCGCATGACCGCTGCCCACACCGCGCCAGGCCATCCGGCCGGCGCCGCACCCGCCAGTCACGCCACTGGCGCCACGGCCGCCCGCCCGCACTCGCGCCGCGCCATCGTTGCCGCCGCCATCGGCAACGGGCTGGAAATGTACGACTTCACGGTCTACAGCTTCTTTGCCGCCACCATCGGCAAACTGTTCTTTCCGTCCAGCAGCCCGCTGGCATCGTTGCTGCTGTCTTTCGCCACCTTTGGCGTCGGCTTCGTGATGCGCCCCCCTGGGCGCCGTGCTGATCGGCAACCTGGCCGACCAGCGCGGCCGCAAGGCGGCGCTCACGCTCACCATCGTGCTGATGACAGCGGGCACCGCGCTGATCGCCTTCACCCCCACCCATGCCAGCATCGGCGTGGCCGCCACCGTGCTGGTGGTCATCGGCCGGCTGCTGCAAGGCTTGTCGGCTGGCGGGGAAATCGGCGCCGCATCGGCCTTGCTGCTTGAGTCCGCCAGCAAGCGCAACCGCTGTTTCCTGGTCAGCTGGCAAGCCGCCACGCAAGGCGGTGCCGCGCTGCTGGGCGCGCTGACGGGTGCCGCGGCATCGGCCTTGCTCAGCCCCGACGCCATGCTTGAGTGGGGCTGGCGCCTGCCGTTCATGCTTGGCCTGCTGATTGCGCCGGTGGGCATGTATATCCGCCGGCACCTGCAAGAAACCCACGAAGGCGGCAGCGCGCATGGCGGCGTCGGCACGGTGTTCCGCGAACATGGCCGCACACTGCTACTGGGCATGCTGCTGATGACCGGCAGCACGTCATCCATGTACATCATGGTGTTCTACATGCCCACTTACCTGGTGAGCGCCCTGCACATGCCACCTGTCACCGCCTTCCTGGCGGCATGCACGGCAGGCGCTGCCATGCTGGTGATGGCGCCCTTGTTCGGCCTGCTGGCCGACCGGCTGCCGAGCCGCAAGCCCCTGCTGTTTGCCGGCGGGCTGACTTCGCTGGCGCTGGTCTACCCCAACTTCACGCTGCTGTCCGCAGGCCCCAGCCTGCCGCTCACCATGGCGCTGATCGGCGCCGCCGTGACCCTGGGCTCGGTCGGCAGCGGCGCGGGTGCCGCCCTGATGATGGAAGCGCTGCCGCGCCACCAACGCGCCACCGGCATGTCGGTGATGTACAGCTTTGGCGTGACCGTGTTCGGCGGCTTCGCCCCGCTGATCGTGACCTGGCTGATCAGCGCCACGGGCAGCAACATGGCGCCCGCCGGATACCTGATCACGGCCTCCTGCATCAGCCTGAGCGCGCTGGCGCTGTTCCCCAGCCACCCTGGCCGCGACTGACCCGTGGCGCAAAAACCCATCCCATCCGAAATCACGACACACACCCTGCAGCCATGACAAATCACCCCGGAAACATCCCGCCGGCACTGACCGAATCCGCCAAGCGCTTCGCCGAAGTGCGCCACCGCATCCACGCCCACCCGGAGCTGGGCGCCGACGTGCCACGCACCGCCGAAATGGCCGCCGCGCTGCTGCGCGAGTGGGGCTATAGCGTGCACACCCTGGGCGGCCACGGGCTGGTGGCGCAACTGAAGGTGGGCAACGGCGCGCGCACCATCGGCATCCGCGCCGACATGGACGCGCTGCCGCTGCAGGAGCGCACCGGCCTGCCCTATGCCAGCCAGGTAGCAGGCCGCATGCACGCCTGCGGCCATGACGGCCACACCGCCACGCTGCTGGCCGCAGCCGAGTACCTGGCCGCCACGCGCCACTTCGACGGCACCCTCAACCTGATCTTCCAGCCCGACGAGGAAGGCATGACCGGCGCGCTGGCCATGATGAACGACGGCTTGTTCGAGCGTTTCCCCTGCGATGCGATCTACGCCTTTCACAATGCGCCCGGCCTGCCAGTGGGCATGGCGGTCGTGCAAAGCGGCCCGATGGGCGGCTCCTCGGACCGCGCCACGATCACGTTCCGCGGCAAGGGTGGCCATGGCGCCATGCCCCACCGCGCCACCGACCCCACGCTGGCCCTCGCCTCGACCGTGGTGGCGCTGCAAGGCATCGTGGCGCGCAACGTGGCGCCGGTCGACGCCGCGGTGATCAGCGTGGGCGAGATGCAGGCCGGCAGCACCTACAACATCATCCCGGAGACCGCAACGCTGAAGCTGAGCGTACGCGCCACCGTGGCGGAGGTGCGAGACCTGCTGGAGACCCGCATCCGCGAGGTGGTGACGCACCAGGCCGCCTCGTGCGGCGTGGCGGTGGACATCGCCTATGAGCGCCTGGCGCCCGCGATCTGCAATACCGTGGAAGAAACCGCCATCGCACGGCAGGCCGTGGCCAGCGTGCTGGGCAACGACAAGGTCATCCAGGTGCCGCCCTCGATGCAGATGGGCAGCGAGGATTTCGCCTGGATGCTGGAGAGGATGCCGGGCTGCTATTTTGCGCTGGGCAATGGCACCGGCGAGTGGGTGGGCTGCTCGGTGCACAACGATGGATATGATTTCAATGACCAGCTGATTCCGCTTGGCGCTGCGTGCTGGGTGGCGCTGGCCGAAGGCTATCTGCGCGCCTGAGGCGTCAACATGGCCCGCCTGCCCACTTTCTCTCACCATGGCCTTATCCGAGGCCATGGTGAGAGCATCAGGGATATCCGCCTGCAGGCGGGTACGTCGACCCAGGGGGCACGCCCCGTACGCACGGGAAACAGCTCACCGGCTCGCTTTGTCGCAGCATGCGTGCGGGCATCGCGGATTTACAGCGATCGTAACGGTGTTCAGGAACGTAGCGGCATCCCCTGGTGAGACGTGGCGGTTGTCGATATCGCGAATCTCTGGCTGGTGGATGTCGGCGCCGTTGATATCCATGCGCTCAAGCAGATCAGCAAGCCAGCGTGCACGTGCTTCGGCAAGCTTCCTGGAGATTCCGGCGCTCTCGTTCTGCCACAGCGACATGAATACCTCAAAGCCCGCAGGAAACGCTTGCCGCGTATCACTGCGCCACGCGGCCAGCCGAGCAATTTCGGGAGCAGAGAGCTTCGCGGCCCCACGCTCGAAGATGGGTTCGTGCGTCAGGAATGCAGGGCGGCAGGCATATGCAGGCATCACACAAAGCAATACGAATGCAACGAGCAGCTTTTTCATCACGGTTTCCATGCTGGCGGCCTGTAGCTCCAATTTGGGATGTTCGTCACGTAGTACGCGATGTTGTCTGCATTGACGATGCAAAACTGATCGCGCGCTTTGGCCCGAAGCCTTGACAGGAGAATGTTGTACCACTTGTCTTCAGAGCTCATCGCCTCCGGAAAGTGTGAAACCTCATGAATGAGTACTGTTAGCTTACTATCATTATCGAAGGGGATTCCCTCTGGGCTATTCTGCTCGTGATCCAGATGGCAGAATTTTGGGCCGACAAAAATGGTGTAGGTGCCATCCGGCTTGCAAACACTCGCGGTAGCTTCAATCTCCCCATCGCGGGCACGCGGTACACACCCCACGCGCCGGAGTCCCTCTTCTGAATGACGTTCAAAGTTCTTTTCGCGCAAGCTTCCCATGATGTCACGGATTCTGGTCAACCCATCGCGTAGCGTTTGCCGCGTATTGCCAGCCGTGTGACCGAACCACAGGATCACCTTGTCCTGGTCTGCTTGATTCCACCGCGACAACTCGAAAAGCCGATCACTCAGCAGCCGTACCGCCTTGTCGCGTAGTTGCATCATGGTTGCATGAAATTCGACGTTGCTCATGTTTGGGCAAATCAAGCTCTCGTCCTCGACGTATTGTTGATTTTGCATATCCTCAACAAGCTTGTTCGATGCATCCGGGCCTAGATTGCTTGTTGGTTTGATCGGTGCCGCACCGCGGTATCCTCCTCGGTTCACCTCGATGGTGAAGTCACTCTGTGAGGGAATAACAAACGGCTTTGTTGAACAGTTGCAGAAGACTCGTGCTCCGCTTACAAGCACCTGCTTGCCGTCTATGTCGAAGGCCGGGTAGCAGTCGTTCATCACAGGGCCACCAGCCTTGCAAGCAGGACAGGTTGCATAGTCACCTTCGACACCGAACGTTACGTTGTGATGGAAAGCGCTTTGACCGGTAGCGATGAGTATGCCATTCGTGCTTGTTTTATCTCCATTGCGGAGTGCGTTGCGAGTTTCAGCCATTGGGCCTCCAAGTCATCCGTGCTAGCAGTGAATACGTTGAACAGTCCCTCTCCCACGCGGCTGTTGCGGGCGAGGCCTTGCTTTCGATGTAGACGTCAAAAAAAGGGGGGGAGGAAGGTAGACCGAGACGCTATCGCCCTTTCAGGCTTCCCCGGATCTGGGTATTCGCACGATGCACGGCGGCTCGCCCTTCGCCAGCTTGTTGCGGACGAGGATAAACACGCCTGGTGAGCCGTGGAGGACGCGCCCGCAAGAGCGAACGCTCTTGATCTGTTGCGACAATGCTGCTCCTTTTGAGTTGAATGCTAGCTAGCTTCACCCAAAAGGACGCTCAATGTCATTGGGAAAATTCCGAAAAAATGCAAGGAATTTTCAGAAAGAAGCCCCGCGTTGCTGGGGCAGGGATAGCTAAAGGCCAGCGCAATAGACATCCCATCCGGCTACCCTGCCGCGCCGCTACGGCAGGTGGTCATCCCTGCCATATGCCAACTCAACTTCGGCCCGGACCTCTTGGGCAAGGACCGGTTATCGGGCAATGTGTGGCCCGCCACGGACTTGCAGGTACAAGTCACCCTCTCCAGCTTGCGGGAGAGCAGCCGTGAGCAGAGGAGGTGGCAGCCGCCTTCATTGCAGACGGCTCTGGCGCATCTCGCGGCTTCGGACAAAGCCCTTACACGTCGATCGCCGCATCCGACTTGACCTTCTTGCGCAACTCGAACTTCTGGATCTTGCCCGTCGATGTTTTGGGCAACGGCCCGAAGTACACCGCCTTGGGCACCTTGAAGCCCGCCAGCAGGGTGCGGCAATGGGCGATCAGCTCGTCGGCCGTGGCGCTGGCGCCATCCTTCAGCTCCACGAACGCGCAGGGCGTCTCGCCCCATTTCACATCCGGCTGGGCCACCACTGCCACGGCCAGCACGGCGGGATGGCGATAGATCGCGTCTTCCACTTCCACGCTGGAGATATTCTCGCCACCGGAGATGATGATGTCCTTGCTGCGGTCCTTGATCTTGACGTAGCCGTCCGGCGTGCACACGCCCAGGTCGCCGGTATGGAACCAGCCGCCGGCAAATGCCTCGCGCGTGGCCTTCTCGTTCTTGAGGTAGCCCTTCATGCAGATGTTGCCGCGGAACATGATCTCGCCGATTTCCTCGCCGTCCGAGGCTACCGGTTGCATGGTGTCCGGGTCCAGCACGGCCACCTCCGTCTGCAGGTGGTAGCGCACGCCCTGCCTTGCCTTCTTGGTGGCGCGGTCCTCTTGCGACAGGCTGGCCCAGTCGTCCTGCTCGGCGCATACCGCGGCGGGGCCGTAGGTTTCGGTCAGGCCATAGACATGGGTCAACGCGAAGCCCATGGCCTCCATCTGCGCCAGCACCGCGGCGGGCGGCGGCGCACCCGCGACCATGCCGCGCACCGGGCCGCGCACGCCATCGCGCCAGGCCAGCGGGGCGTTGACCAGCGCGGTATGCACGATCGGCGCGGCGCAATAGTGCGTCACGCCCTCGTCGCGCATCAGGTCGAACACCAGCTTGGGCTCGAACTTGCGCAGGCAGACGTTGACGCCGGCGCGTGCGGCGATGGTCCACGGGAAGCACCAGCCGTTGCAGTGGAACATCGGCAGCGTCCACAGGTACACCGCGTGCTTGGGCAGGTCCCACTCCAGGATGTTGGAGATGGCGTTGATGGCCGCGCCGCGATGGTGGTAAACCACGCCCTTGGGGTCACCGGTGGTGCCCGAGGTGTAGTTGAGCGCGATCGCATCCCACTCGTCAGCGGGCATCTGCCAGGCGAACTCCGGGTCGCCCGAGGCCAGCAGGCGCTCATAGTCGGTCTCGCCAAAGGCCGGGGCGTCCTGCGGGCCGAGCGCGTCCAGCACCGCCACCACCTTCAGCCCGGGAATCTCGTTGGCGATCTGCCGCGCCACGTCGGCAAACTCGGTATCGGCCAGCAGCACCCGCGCTTCGCCATGGCGCAGCATGAAGATCAGGTTGGAAGCATCGAGCCGGATATTCAGCGCATTGAGCACCGCCCCCGCCATCGGCACCCCAAAGTGCGCCTCCACCATGGCAGGCGTATTGGGCAGCAAGGCCGCAACGGTATCGCCCTTGCCCACGCCCAGGCTGGCCAGCCCGCTGGCCAGGCGCCGTGCCCGCGCGTAGGTGTCGCGCCAGTTCTGGCGCACCGGGCCGTGCACGATGGCCAGCCGGTCGCCATACACGCTGGCCGCGCGCGCCAGGAAATCGATGGGTGTGAGGGGAACGTGATTGGCCGGGTTCTTGCCCAGGCCGGTGTCGAAATCGCTTGGCATTGCCGTAGTCTCCGCATGCGCCGGTTGTGCGGGTATTGGCCCTCAGGATGAGCCGCGCGCCGCCGGTCGCTGTTACTTTTCACCGTGCAAGGCTATCATCACACAGGACCAAGCTCTGTCGTCCGGATGACAATGCCCGTGCCGGGCCAAGCCGAAATCATGACCAGCCTGCCCGCAGCCACGCCCAGATCGCCTCCCCCTCCCCCCGCAGATATCACGACACCGCCGCCCGGCGCCGGGCATGCCGCCCTGCTTTCCCGGCATGAATGGTTCGCCGCACTCGCGCCCAGCCACCAGGCGCTGGCAGCGCGGCAGGTGGTGGTGCAGGATTTTGCCGCCGGCGCCTTCGTCGCGCACCGTGGCGAGCCGTCGCGCTACTGGATCGGGGTGGAGACCGGCCTGATCAAGCTTGCGGTCTACACGCCGGACGGGCGCGGTTGCACCTTTTCGGGGGTACCGGCGGGCGGCTGGTGCGGAGAAGGCAGCGTCATCAAGCGCGAAGCGCGAAGATACGATGTGATCGCCATCCGCGATTCCCGCCTGGCGCTGGTGCCCGACACAGTGTTCCATACCCTGCTCAACGAAAGCTTGCCGTTTGCCAGCTTCGTGGTGCGCCAGTTGAACGAGCGCATGGGCCAGTTCATCGCCACCGTGCAGAACGAGCGGCTGCTGAGCGTCGATGCCCGCGTGGCGCAGGCGGTTGCCCAACTCTTCCACCCGGCGCTGTACCCCCGTACCAGCTCGGTGCTGGAGCTGTCGCAGGAGGAGATCGGCCTGCTGACGGGGCTCTCGCGCCAGCGGGTCAACCAGGCGTTGCGGCGCCTGGCGGCGGAGGGCATGGTCGATTTGTCGTACCAGAGCATCCGGGTGACCGACCTTGAGCGTTTGCGTCACTTTGGCCTGTCGGAGCTGTAGGCAGCGGCCCTAGCGCAGCGGTCGCGGCCATGGCCGGCGTTAAAACCCGCCTTCGCCATCGTGAAACTCACTGGCCGCGCGAAGCCGTACAATGCGATCTTTCCCCTGGCACCGCGCCCGATGCGCGCCAGCCTGCGTCACCTGAGCTTCGCATGGCCCTCGTCAGCAGCACCGATCTGCGCCTGTCTCACCTGCGCTTTCCCTTTGCCGTGCGCGTCGCCGCGCTGCACGGCACCGCGCGCCTGCGCGACGCGAACGCGCGGCGGGAGGTAACGCCTGGCAACCCGTTCGTGGTGCCGGCGTTTGCGTACTTCGACTGCGACCTGCTGCCAGCGCCGGGGCAAAGCACTGCCATCACGCTGCAGCAAGTGCCGGACGACGCATGCCCGCGCATGACCCTGGCCACCCTGCCGGGCTGCCCGTGCCATTCGGAGAAACACTGGTCACGCGCGCTTGCCGGCGAGATCTTCGGCCAGCCTCGGCTACCGTGGAATGCGGCACTGGTGGCGCAGCAATGGGAAGTCACCCCGCGGCTGGTACGCGCACGGCTGTTCGCCGAGGGCGAGGCGCTAGGCGTGCTGCTGCGCGAGCAGCGCGTCGCGCGCGCCGTGTACCTGCTTGCGGGCAGCAGCGGCGTGCGCACCGATTGGCTGGCCGCGCAAGTGGGCCTGGGCAGCGTTGCTGCGCTGGCCTGCGCTTGCGCGAACACGCTGGGCCCTGCCGCGTTGAGCCTGCTCGAACCTGGCGACAAGCGCGGAACCCCGCCAGGTCCGGCGCCGCGCTTGCACCTGGCGGCATAAGAGGCCGGGTCCTGGCGGTGGCCGTGCACTCGCGGATCTTCCGCTTCGTGCTGTCGGTGGCGCTGCCGATCAGCTTGTAAAAACCGGCGGGCTTTGTAAAAAGGGCGGGCAAGACCCTGGCTAGCGGCATTCCCCGGGCATCCGCCGCCGCAAAACCCTCCCATGTGGCGCCAGCGCACAGCCGTGGCACGCGCCTTGCGCCTTTCCCTAACGCGCCTTCAGCAAATCCAGCGCCACGTCGACGATCATGTCTTCCTGCCCGCCCACCATGCGCCGGCGACCCAACTCGACCAGCACGTCGACGGTCTTCAGGCCGTACTTGCTCGCGGCGGCCTCGCTGTGGCGCAGGAAGCTGGAGTACACGCCGGCATAGCCCAGCGCCAGCGTTTCGCGGTCGACCCGCACGGGACGGTCCTGCAGCGGACGCACGATGTCATCGGCCGCGTCCATCAGCTTGTACAGGTCGCAGCCGTGGTCCCATCCCATGCGCTCGGCCGCGGCGATAAAGACCTCCAGCGGCGCGTTGCCAGCGCCGGCGCCCATGCCGGCCAGGCTGGCGTCGATGCGGTCGCAGCCTTCTTCCACCGCGACGATGGAGTTGGCCACGCCCAGGCTCAGGTTGTGGTGCGCGTGCATGCCGGTCTGCGTTTCCGGCTTGAGCACCGCCTTGAAGGCACGGAAGCGGTCGCGGACATCGTTCATGGTCAGCGCGCCGCCGGAGTCCACCACATAGCAGCAGGTGGCGCCGTAGCTCTCCATCAGCTTGGCCTGCGCGGCAAGGTTCTGCGGCGTGGTCATGTGGCTCATCATCAGGAAGCCGACGGCTTCCATGCCCAGATGGCGCGCGTACTCGATGTGCTGCCGCGAGACGTCCGCCTCGGTGCAATGCGTGGCCACGCGGACAATGCGCGCACCGGCATCATAAGCAGCCTTGAGGTCGTGAACGGTGCCGATGCCGGGCAGCAACAGCGTGGCGATCTTTGCGTGCTTGACCACGCTGGCCACGGCCTCGATCCATTCCAGGTCGGTGTGGGCACCAAAGCCATAGTTGAAGCTGGATCCCTGCAGCCCATCGCCGTGGGCCACTTCGATCGAATCGACCTTGGCGTCATCCAGCGCCTTGGCAATTTGCCGGGCCTGCTCGACGCTGTACTGGTGGCGCACGGCGTGGCTGCCGTCGCGCAGCGTCACATCGGAAATGTAGATCTTCTTTTGGCCTTGCATGGCAGGCACTCCTTATCTGCGGGTGAGTCAGGCGGCGGCGCGTTGGGCAAGCATGGCGCTCGCCATCCGCTCGGCGATGGTGAGCGCGGCGCTGGTCATGATGTCGAGATTACCGGCGTAGGCTGGGAGGTAGTGGGCCGCGCCTTCCACCTCCAGGAACACCGAGGTCTTGAGCCCGCTCACACGCCCCACCCCGGGCACCACCAGCGGCGCATCCGCCGGGATACGGTCGAACTGCACCTTCTGCTTGAGGCGATAGCCGGGCACGTACTGCCGCACCTCGGCGGCCATGGCATCGATCGACGCGGCGATCGCGGCCTCGTCCGCCATCTCGCTCAGGCAATACACCGTGTCGCGCATGATCAGCGGCGGCTCGGCCGGGTTGAGCACGATGATGGCCTTGCCCTTGCCAGCCCCACCGATCGCTTCGATCGCCTTGGAGGTGGTCTCGGTAAATTCGTCGATGTTGGCGCGCGTGCCGGGGCCCGCGCTCTTGCTGGAGATGCTGGCCACGATCTCGGCATACAACACCGGCGCCACCCGCGATACGGCCGCCACCATGGGGATGGTGGCCTGTCCGCCGCAGGTGACCATGTTGACGTTGTGCGCGTCCAGGTGCGCATCGCCGTTGACCACCGGGATGCAGTAAGGGCCAATGGCCGCCGGCGTGAGGTCGATCATGCGCAGCGACGGCCGCAGGCCACGCAGGAACGCGTCATTCTTCACGTGCGCGCCAGCGCTGGTGGCATCGAACACCACATCGATTTCGCCGAACACCGGCAGGCGCGTCAATCCTTGCACGCCTTCGTGGGTGGTCGCCACGCCCAGGCGCGCGGCGCGCGCCAGGCCGTCCGATGCCGGGTCGATGCCGACCATCGCGCCCATCTCGACATGCGCGCCATGGCGCAGGATCTTGATCATCAGGTCGGTGCCGATATTGCCGGAACCGATGATGGCGGCTTTCAGTTTGCGGGTCATGGATCTCTCCTGTTGGATCTCTTGCGTCATTCCACGCTGGCGCCGCTGGCCTTGACCAGCGGGGCCCAACGCGTGCTTTCACTGTTGAGGAAGGCGCCGAACTGCTGCGGCGTCATGGGCAGCGCTTCCAGACCCTGGTCGGCAAAGCGCCTGGTCACCTCGGGTGCCTTGAGCGCCTTGAGTGCTGCCTCGTTGAGACGCGCGACGATGGCATCGGGCGTGCCGGCCTTGACCACCATGCCAAACCAGACGCCGGCATCCAGCCCGCCGATGCCGAGTTCTGAGAGCGTGCGCACGTCCGGCAGCGAAGGCGAGCGGCGCGGCGCGGCGATGGCCAGCGGCTTGACCTTGCCGCCCTTGATCAGCGGCGAGGTGGTGATCACCGGGTCGAACATCATGTCGACCTGCCCGGCCATCACATCCTGCAAGGCCGGGGCGGAGCCCTTGTAAGCCACGTGCGTCATGTGGCCGCCGGCCTTGTCGGCAAACAAGCCGCCCAGCAGGTGGCCGATCGAGCCGATCCCCTGCGAGGCATAGTTCACGCCGTTGGGCTTGCTCTTGGACAACGCTACCAGGTCCTTGACGGAGTTGACGGGGCTGCCCTGCGGCACCACCAGCACCAGGGGCGACGATGCCAGCGCCGTCACCGGCTTGAAATCCTTGAGCGGGTCGTACGAGAAATTGCGGTACAGGCCGGGATTGATCGCGAACATTTCGGTGGCGGCCACGAACATGGTATAGCCATCCGCGTCGGCGCGCTTGACCGATTGCGCCGCGATCTGGCCGCCGCCGCCGGGACGGTTCTCGACCACAACCGGCTTGCCAAGGCTGGTCTGCATCTGCTGCGCCATCTGACGCGCAATCATGTCGGTCACGCCGCCGGCGGGGAACGGCACCACGATGGTCAGCGGGTGGCTGGGGAACGTGTCGGCATGGACGGGGGCGCTGCCAAGCGCGCCAGCGGTCACGAGCAGTGCGCCTGCGAGAATGGATCTGGTGGGTTGCATGTTGTCTCCTTGTGTATTTTTAATGAGATGAAAAAACTTGAGGCGCCGCGCGTCAGCCCGGCGCAAACCGTGCCCGCACGCTGCCGATGCCGCTGATACGGGCCTCGAAGCACTGCCCCGGCGCCACGGCCACCATCGGCCCCAGCGCACCGGTCAGGATCAGGTCGCCGGCACGCAGCGGGTCCCCCAGCGCGGCCAGTTTCCGGGCCAGCCAGACTGCGGCGTTCAGCGGATGGCCAAGGCAATCCGCGCCGGAACCCGTGGAAACGCGCTCGTCATCACGCAGCATTTCCATCTTCACGGTCTTCAGGTCCAGGCCAGCCAGCGGCACCGGCACCGCGCCCAGCACCACCAGGCCGCTGGAGGCGTTGTCGGCCACCGTATCCACGTACGAGATATCCCAGTTGCGGATGCGGCTGCCGACCACTTCAATCGCAGGCAGCACATAGGCGACGGCGTTGATCAGGTCGACCAACGTGGCGTCCTTCTGCGGCACATCGCGGCAGAGCACCAGCGCGACCTCGGCTTCGGCCTTCGGCTGCAAGGTGCGGGCAACGGGTATCGGCTCGTCGTCGCCGAAGACCATGTCGGCAAACAGCGTGCCGAAGTCGGGCTGGTCCACGCCAAGCTGGCGCTGCACCGCGGGCGAGGTCAGGCCGATCTTGCGGCCTGCCACGCGGCGGCCCTGGGCCCGCCACGCGTCGACGTTGGCGCGCTGGATGGCGTAAGCCATCGCTGCATCGCCCGGTGGGATTTCGCCGCGCAGCGGCTCGACCGGCGTGCGCGTCTGCTCTGCTTCGCGCAGCCGCCTGGCGAGCGCGAGCGTCATTTCCTGGTTTGACATGGTGGGTCCTGGTTGGGTTAAGCGTGCCCGGTGGCGGGCTGTGCCTGCATCACGCCGAAGCCTGCGATCCACTCGTCGATGGGCCGGTAGTACTCGATCGATGCCTGGTAAGGCCCGGCAGCAGCCAGCGCGCCAAAAGCGGCGATCCAGGTGCGGATCTCGTGCGCCGACTTGCCGGCGTCGCGCGTGATGTCGTCATTGCGCATGGCATCCACCGCCGCGAGGTTTGCGCCGGCCAGCCGTTCCAGAAAGGCGCGGTCCCATGCCGGGTTGAGCGGATGCAGGGGGCTGTCGCCTTTGGTGAACGCTTGTGCGGCGGCCACGGTACGCGCCTGGCGGGCAGCACGCGACTCGGGCGGCGGATTGCGCCCGGCGATCAGGCGCTCGGCGGTCTCCACATTGGCCGAGGCGATTTCCGGCACCGGCGGCTCGTGCGAGATGCCGCCCGACCCCACCACCAGCACACGCTTGCCCAGGCCCTGCAGGAAGCGTCCGATAGCGTCGCCAAGCAGCCGCGCCCGCCGGCACGTTGCCATGGGCGGTGCCACCGAGTTGATGAAGACGGGGATGACCGGGCAAACGTCCAGCCCGCCCAGCAGGACTTCCAGCGCCTGCGCGCAGCCGTGGTCCACCTGCATGCGGTACGACACGGCCACATCCACGTCGCGGTCCAGCACCGCCTGCGCCATCGCCAGAGCGGTGTCGCGCGGCACATCGAGCGGGCCCGCCAGGCTCTTGAAGTCGCCAATGGCACTGGCCGCCACGCCGATGCAGAACTGCGGCATCACGTCGTAGAAGAAGCCGTTGAAGTGATCCGGAGCAAAGACCACCACCAGCTCCGGCGCAAAGGCTTGCACGCGAGCGCGCGCCGCGGCCTGCACGCGCTCTACTTCGGCCACGATCTCCGGCGCGGGATCGTGGTAGCCGTGCAGCGGCGTGTGGGACAGGCATTCGAGATGCATCGGCATGTCAGGCTCCCCGCGCAAAGGCGATGGCGTGGTCGCGCGCCGGCTGGGTACCTGGCTGCGCGGGCAACGCGCCCGGTGCGGCGGCTGAAGGGGACGCGTCGGACAGCGCCAGCTTTCCGGCCAGCGCCTGGATGGCATCGGACACCTGCTGCGGCGAGCACATACCGGCGATAAAGCGGTCCGGGCGCAGCAGCACCACGGAGCCGGGCAGCTTGCCGAACCAATCCTTGAGACGCCCGGCAGTGTCGCCGATGGCGATCACCCCTTGCGGCACGTCGTCGCGATAGGCAAGCTGCGTATCGGGCTTGACCATGACGAAGCACGCGCCCAGCTTTTCCCAGACGGCGCGCGCTTGCGGCGTCAGGCCGAAGGTCGGGTCCGCGCCCCAGGCGATAATGGCAAAGCGATTGCCGATCACGTCGTCCAGGCGCACGGTATGGCCTTGCTCGGTCCGCACCATTGGCTGGATGAACATGCGCCCGACCGGCGAGCTTCCCGCCGGATCGCGGCCGTGAACGAGCCGGCCGACCAGCGAATCCCGCTTCTCGCTCATCAGGCCCAGCATGCGTCCGAGCGGCGAGTTGCCGGAGCGCTCCAGCAAGCGTGCCAGGAACCGGTCGTCACCCTGGCGCTCGGGCAACAGCACCACACCCGATTCATAACGCGGCATGGGCTTGAAACGCATTTCCACGAAGTACTGCTTGACCGAGGGAAACACGTTCAGCACGCGGGTCAGGCCATCGCGCAACGACGCACCGAAGCGGCTGGCAGGCGCGAAGATGTCGCCCGCCACCTCGGACAGGTGAATCATCGAGCGCGCGTGGGCGCGGCGCTCCACCCCGTAGCTGTCCAGCAGGCGGTCCTGCGCCACGCCCTTGACCACCATCGCCAGCTTCCAGCCCAGGTTGCTCGCGTCGCGGATGCCGCTGTTGTAGCCCTGCCCCTGCCAGACCGGCATGATGTGCGCGGCGTCGCCCGCCAGCAGCACACGCTTGACGCGGAACGTCCGCGCCAGGCGCGCGTTATGGGTGTAGACGCGCTTGCGGATGTAGTCGACCTTGTCCGGATCGGCCACCACCTTGCGGATCAGCGCGGCGAGGTTCTCCGGCCGGGACAGCTCGTCTTCCGTCTCGCCGGGCATGACCATGAACTCGAAGCGGCGGATCCCGTGCGGGAGCGCGGCCGACACATAGGGACGCATCGGGTCGCAGTGCATGTAGATATGCGGCGTGCCGATCGGGTCATTGCGCACGTCCACCACGATCCATTGGTTGGGCTTGGTGCGGCCTTCAAACGGCACATCCAGCGTGCGCCGCACGACGCTGTTGCCGCCATCACAGCCGGCCAGGTAGGCGGCGCGGATGGCGGTGACACGTCCGTGCGCGTCTTCCGCGCGGATCGTCACGCCGTGTTCGTCTTGCGTGAAGGCCGATACGCCGTGGCCGAACAGCACCTGCACATGGGGAAAGCGCCGCAGGCCCTCGTACAGGATGCGGTCCGCCAGCGGCTGGATAAAGGCGTTGCGGCGGGACCAGCCAAACTCGTCGGTGCGTGGCTCGATCGACGCAAAGCAGCGGCCCGTATGCGTGACAAAGCGCATCCAGTGGTGCGGCGTGATATGCGGCAGCAGTGCATCGGCCAGGCCAACCGACTGGAATACCCGCAGCGCCTCGTCGTCCAGGCCAATGGCGCGGGGGTAGTCGATGATCTGGTCCAGCTTCTCGACCAGCACGACGCGCACGCCCTGCAGCCCAAGGATGTTGGCGATCATCAGGCCAACCGGGCCGGCGCCGATGATGGCGACGTCGGTGTCCAGATCCTGCGGACGAGCGTCTGCGCCCGCCATCTCGATGGCGTTGTTCATGTCTCCTCTCCTGCTTGTCCGGTACTTGCCGGCTTAAACCGTGGTCGCTTCCGGCACGGCATTGCCGAGCAGGAAATTCAGGTGAATGCGGTTGAAGGTGTCGGCATCCTCGAACTGCGGCCAGTGGCCGCAGCCGTCCATCACCGTAAACAGCGCGCCGGGAATCATGGTGGCGATGCGCCGTCCCTCCGACACATCGGCGGTGGGGTCGTCGGAGGTCCACAGCACCAGCGTCGGGGCCTTGATGCGGCCATAGTGCTCGGCGCGAAGGATGTTGCGCTGACGCGTTTCCATGTCCTGCAACACCATGTTGCCGCGCTGGGCCTCGACCATGCCCGGTTGCGCGTAGATGGCCTGACGCGTGGCGATCAGGTCGTCAAAGGCTTTGGCCTTGTCGGCCATCAGCCATTGCACGCGAGCCTTGA
The DNA here is from genome assembly GCF_000832305.1 of Cupriavidus basilensis. Lineage (NCBI taxonomy): Bacteria > Pseudomonadati > Pseudomonadota > Betaproteobacteria > Burkholderiales > Burkholderiaceae > Cupriavidus > Cupriavidus basilensis. The sequence continues at coordinate 1,615,853 of NZ_CP010537.1, read as the reverse complement.
TGAAATCCCAGCCTGGTTCTTCCACGGCGCGCATGGACAGCGTCTTGAGGCGCTCCATCACCACCGGGTCCGCCTGCGAGCCACCCGCGGTGTTCAGCACCAGCCGCTCCACGCGTTCGGGATGGTCGATCGCCAGGCGCGCGGCCACCCAGCCGCCCAGCGATTCCCCGCTGAACGCAGCGCGCGCGATGCCGAGGGTATCCATCACGCGGATCACGTGGTCGACGTAGTCGGAAATCTCGCGCCCGCCCGCCGGCTTGTCGGTCCAGCCGTGGCCGATCATGTCGATGGCCCACACGTCGAAATGCTCGGCGTGCGATTGCAGGTTGCGCACGTAGGCCTCGGCGTGGCCGCCGACGCCGTGCAGCAGGATCAGCGCCGGCTTGCCGCTGCTGCCGGCGTGCAGGTAGCGGGTGCGGATGCCCTTGGCATCGAGCCAGCCCTGGCTGAAGGAAACGCCGCGCAACTCGCCCCAGATGCTCTGGAACGGCAGCTCGGGCTGGCTGGACGGGACGGACTTGAGGGGCGTGGCGGCGGTCGACATCGTGTCTCCTTCGTTCGTGAATGCTTTTGAATGTTTTTGAATGGCTAACTGGTACAGCGAGTACAGCGGAGTGTAGAGAGCCGATTGCATCCCGACAAAAAAACGAACAGAATGTGCAAGGAGTGCACAACGTTGATTTGAAAGGGTTTTTTATGCCTGCGATGTCTAAGGCGCCTGAGATGCCTAAGGTACCTAGCGTGCCCGATAGCCGAACCTCGCCCTATGCCAGCGTGCGCGGGCTGACCCGTGGCCTGGACGTGCTGAAGGCGCTCAACCGGATGGAAAGCGGGCGCGGCACCGCGCAGCAGCTGAGCGAGCTGACCGGGCTGCACCGCACCACGGTCCGGCGCCTGCTGGAGACCCTGATCACCGAAGGCTTCGTGCGCCGCAGCGAGTCGGACGACAGCTATCGCCTGACGCTGCAGGTCAGGGCCTTGAGCGAAGGCTTCAATGACGATGAGTGGATCTCCACCATCGCCGCGCCGCTGATGGGCGAGCTGCTGCAGCGCGTGCTATGGCCGTCGGACCTGACCACGCCGGATGGCGACGCCATGATCATCCGCGAAACCACGCACCGCTTCAGCCCGCTGTCCTTCCACCGGGCGATGGTGGGCCGGCGCCTGCCGATGCTGTCGACGGCCGCCGGACGGGCCTATTTTGCGTTTTGTAGCGAAGGGGAACGGGAGGACATCCTTAACCTGCTGCGCTCAGGCGGCGGCGGCGACGAGCAGGCAGCCCTGGCCAACAACGCGGCCTATGTGCGCAAGCTGGTTGCGCGCGTGCGCGAGGATGGCTTCGGGTCGAATCGCGGCGACTGGCTGGAGCAGCGCAAGATCGGTGCGGTCGCGGTACCGATCCGGCACCAGGACCGCGTGCGCGGCAGCCTCAATGTGGTGTATCTCTCGCGTGCCCTGAGCGAGCAGGAGGCGGTCAAGCGCTTCGTGGCTCCGCTGCAGGACATAGCCAGCCGCGTGCAGGAAGCCATGGCCTCGCCAGCGTCTACGCGGCGGGCCACTTAGGCGAGGCTCAATCCAGCGCGATCTTGTGCGCGCGGATCAGGGCGCCCCATTTGGCGCGCTCATTGTCCACGAACGCAGCAAAGCCCGCCCGGCTATCGCCCATGGGCTCCAGCCCAAGCTCCTGCATTTGCTTGACCACCGCCGGGTCCTTCAGTGCTGCGGCAATGGCCGCGTTGAGCTTGTCGACCGAAGCCGGCGGCGTGCCGGCCGGGACCACCACGCCCTGCCACGCGAACGCCGTAAAGCCAGCCAGCCCGGCCTCGGCAAAGGTCGGCACATCCGGCAGCACCGCCGAGCGCTGCTGCGCGGGCAGCGCGATGGCGCGCAGGCGGCCGGCGCGGATCAACGGCACCGCGGCCGCGAGATCGGCCATCATGAAATCGACCTGCCCGCCCGCCACGTCCTGCAACGCGGGTGGCGTGCCTTTGTACGGCGCGTGGACGGCGCTGGCCTGCACGCGGTCGAGCAGCAGCTCGGCGCTCAGGTGGTGGGGGCTGCCGGTGCCCACAGAGGCATAGGTCGCCTTGCCCTGCCCCGCTTTCAGCCACGTGATGAACTCGGGCAAGGTCTTTACCGGCAAGGCCGGGTTGGCGACCAGTATCACGGGCAGCTTCACCAGCGAGCTCACCAGCGTGAAATCCTTGGCGGCGTCATAGGGCAGCTTGCGATACAGCGCTGGGTTAAGTACCAGCGTACCCTGCCCGGCAGTCAGCACCGTAGCGCCGTCGGCACGCGCCTTGGCCACGTCCTGCGCGGCGAGGATGGTGGCGCCGCCCGGCTTGTTGTCGACCACGAAGTTCTGGTGCATGGCCGGCGCGATCTTCTGCGCGACGATGCGCGTGGCGAGGTCGCTGCCGCCGCCAGCGGTGTAGGGCACCACCCAGCGTGCGGCGGGGTCGGCGGCATGGGCGGCGCTGGTGCCGCCCAGCGCGATCGCCAGCCCCGTGACAACGCGCGAAGCATGCTGCGCCATGGCATGGAAGCGCGTGCGCCGGGCGCAGGCGTTTGCTTGCATGATTGGGTCTCCTCCGATTTTTCTGTTCTGTCTGTTCTTTGTGCAATGCGCCCTGAAGCGCGACGGGACACTGTCTAGTAAGTTTTATCCGGGCTAGTCCCCGCACTGCCGTGGCCCTTGAACTGCGCGGCAAGACTCTCTGCCGCCCGGGCCAGCATCGTGGCATCCACGCCAACGGCGGTGAACGTGGTGCCCAGCGCCACGTACTGGCGCGACTGCGCCACGTCCGCACTGAGGATACCCGCGCCCTTGCCGGCGCGGCGGATGCGCACGATGGCGTCGGCAATGGCGCTGCGCACCTCCGGGTGGCCCGGGTTACCAAGATGGCCCATGTCGGCGGCAAGATCCGCTGGGCCGATAAACACGCCATCCACGCCTTCGGTGGCGGCGATGGCATCGAGGTGCGCTAACCCCGCGCGCGTCTCCACCTGTACCAGCACGCACATCTCGCCGTTGGCCTGGGCCAGGTAGCCGCCGACACGGTTCCAGCGCGAGGCACGCGCCATTGCGCTGCCCACGCCGCGCACACCTTGCGGCGGGTAACGGGTGGCGGCCACCGCGGCGGCCGCCTCGGTGGCGTCCTGCACCATCGGCACGAGCAGGGTCTGCACGCCCAGGTCAAGCAACTGCTTGATCTGCACGGTGTCGTTCCACGACGCACGCACCACCGGCCGCACGGGATAGGCGGCCAGCGCCTGCAGTTGCGCCAGGATGGTCGGCACGGTGTTGGGTGCGTGCTCGCCATCGATCAGCAGCCAGTCAAAGCCGGCGCCGGCCAGCACTTCGGCGGTGTAGGGACTGGCCAGGCCGAGCCACAGGCCGATCTGCTGCTCGTTGGCGGCAAGCGCGCGCTTGAAGGTATTGAGGGGGATTTCCATGATGGCGTCCGGGTCAGGCGTTCAGCCGAAGTGGCAGGCCACGGCGCCCAGCGCGCCATAGTCCACGTGGAATGTATCACCCGGGCTGGCCGCCACCGGCCGCGTGAAGGAGCCGCCGAGGATCACCTCTCCCGCTTCCAGGCCCACGCCATGCGGATGCAGCTTGTTGGCCAGCCATGCCACGCCGTTGGCGGGATGGTTGAGCACGCCGGCGGCCACGCCGGTTTCCTCGATCACGCCGTTGCGCGACATGATGGCCGAGACCCAGCGCAGGTCCACATCGAACGGCCGCACCGGGCGTCCGCCCATCACCACGCCGGCATTGGCCGCGTTGTCGGCAATGGTGTCGAACACCTTGCGCGGGCGCTTGCTGTCGGGGTCGATCCCATGGCTGCGCGCATCGATGATCTCCAGCGCGGGAATCACGTAGGCGGTAGCGTCATACACATCGAACAGCGTGCAGTTCGGCCCCTTGAGCGGCTTGTCCAGCACGAAGGCCAGCTCCACTTCCACGCGCGGCACGATAAAGCGGCCCGGGGGGATCGTCGCGCCGTCCTGGAAGAACATGTCGTCCAGCAAGGTGCCATAGTCAGGCTCGTCGATCTGCGAGGAAAGCTGCATGGCGCGCGAGGTCAGGCCGATCTTGTGGCCCTTGATGGTGCGGCCTTCGGACAGCTTGTGGGCCAGCCACTCGCGCTGGATGGCGTAGGCGTCTTCAATCGTGATGTCAGGGTGGTCCAGCGAGATTTGCCGGATCTGCTGGCGCGATTGTTCGGCGCCGTGCAGGCGATGGGCGATCTGGTGGATCAGCTCTGGGCTGAGCATGGGGTCTCCGTGGGAAGCGTTGTGCGTTGTGCGCAGGGGCCTGTTGGTTGACGATGGAACCGGTCAGGCCTTCTTGAAGCGGGCGTGCACGTTGTTGTGCTTGTAGCTGCCACCCTCGTTGAACTCGACCAGCTCCATCGACAGCGCCAGGTAGCGCCGTGCATATAGCTCGGCAAAGTGCGCCTTGACCGCCTCGAAGAGCGCATCGCAGGCCGCCTTCCTGGCCGCCTCGGGACGCCCTGCGCCGATCTTCAGCGTGATGTGGACGAAGGCGTAGTCCTCCTCACCGTCGGCCATGCGGTAGTCGGTCAGCGCCAGCGCACGCGAGCGGATGCCGCCGATGGGAAACACGCCGTCCTGCGCGATCAGCACGTCGTTGATGGTCTTGAGCAGGGCGGGCACGCGCGCGTCGGCGCGGATGTTGTCCGTGTACTCGACGATGATGTGGGGCATTGGCAGGCCTCTCCGATGAAGCGTGAATCGTTGTCCGTGATCGGCGTTCGGTGATCGGTGATCCCTCAGCGCACCGGGAAGATCGCATTGATCTGGCCGGTGCCCGAGCTGGTGAAGTAGTCGGTGACGATCTCCACCGGGCGGTCGTACTTGTCCCAGCCCAGCAGGCCCAGCAGCATGGCGGTGTCATGCATGCCGCCTTCGCCGATGCAATGCTCGTTGTACTCCGGCAACATGCGGCAGAAGGTGGCCCAGTCGCCCTGCTTCCAGAGCTCCACCACGCGCAGGTCCACCTGCTTGAAGAACTCGCGGCTGATCTGGTGGATGCTTTCCTCGGGGCTGTTGTTGTCGTTGAACCGGTGCGACAGCGAGCCGCTGGCGAGAAACGCCACATTGGCATCGCTGGCCTCGATGGACGCACGCAGCGCCTCGCCAAAGCGGCGGCTTTCATCGAGCTGGTGCCAGGCGCACCAGGCCGCGATGGAGACCACCTTGAAATGGCGGTCGGCATTCATGTAGCGCATCGGCACCAGCGTGCCGTATTCCAGCTCCAGGCTGGCGATCTCGTGAGCGCGGGTCATCACGCCCTGCTCGCACGCGGTGCTGGCGATCCGCCGGCCCAGTTCGGGATTGCCGTCGTAGGCGTAGGCCATGTCCTTGATGAAATGCGGCAGCTCGTTGCTGGTGTAGATGCCCTCGAAGTGCGCGTTGCAGTTGACGTGGTAGCCGGCGTTGACCAGCCAGTGCACATCGGCCACCACGATGGTATCGACGCCCAGCTCCCGGCAGCGCCGGCCGATCTCGCGGTGCCCGGCAATCGCCGCCTCGCGGCAGCCGTGGTGCTTGCCCGGCAGCTCGGACAGGTACATCGACGGCACGTGCGTGACCTTGGCGGCGAGGGATAGCTTGCCCATGGCGGTGTCTCCTGTTTTGTTTTGGTGCGGGCTGCGCTCAAACGCCCCAGCGCGGAATATGATGCCCGCCCATCGAGATGCAAACGTTCTTCACCTCCGCAAACACCTCGAAGCTGAACTCGCCGCCCTCGCGACCCGTGCCGGATGCCTTGGTGCCGCCAAACGGCTGGCGCAGGTCGCGCACGTTCTGGCTGTTGACGAACACCATGCCGGCTTCGATGCCGCGCGCCAGCCGGTGCACCTTGCCCACGTCCTGCGTCCAGATGTACGAGGCCAGGCCGTAGGCAGTGTCGTTGGCCATGGCCAGGCCATCGTCTTCGCCCTTGAACGGGATCAGGCAGGCCACCGGGCCAAAGATCTCTTCCTGCGCCACGCGCATGTGGTTTTCCACATTGGCCAGCACCGTGGGCTGCACGAAGTTTCCGTTGCGCAGGTGCGCCGGCAGGTCGGACGGCCGCTCGGCGCCGCCGGCCAGGATGGTGGCACCCTCCTGCTCGCCCAGGCGGATATAGCCCGTGACCTTCTCCCAGTGCTGCTGGGTAATCATGGCGCCCACATGTGTCTGCTCGCTGGTCGGGTCGCCCACGCGCAAGCGCCTGGCGCGTTCGGCGAACTTGCCGGCGAAGTCGTCGTAGACCGTGTCCTGCACGAAGATGCGCGAACCCGCGGTGCAGCGCTCGCCGTTGATCGAGAAAATGGTGAACAGCGCGGCGTCCAGCGCGCGCTCCAGGTCGGCGTCGTCGAACACCAGCACCGGCGACTTGCCCCCCAGTTCCATCGAGAATTTCTTCAGGCCCGCGCGCTCGATGATGCGCTTGCCGGTGGCAGTGCCGCCCGTAAACGATACGGCCCGCACGTCCGGATGGCGCACCAGCGCGTCCCCCGCGCTGGCGCCGTAGCCCTGCACCACGTTGAGCACACCGGCCGGCACCCCCGCTTCCAGCGCCAGCATGCCGAGCTGGTCCGCCGTGAGTGGCGACAGCTCCGACATCTTCAGCACGGCGGTATTGCCCAGCGCCAGGCATGGCGCGACCTTCCAGGTGGCGGTCATGAATGGCACGTTCCACGGCGAGATCAGCGCGCACACGCCCACCGGCTGGTAGAGCGTGTAGTTGAGCATCTGGTCATCGACGGGATAGGTGCGGCCGTTCATCTGCACGCACACTTCGGCGAAGAAATTGAAGTTCTCGGCGGCGCGCGGGATCAGCTGCTTGCCGGTCTGCGCGATCGGCAGGCCGGTGTCCTGCGTCTCCAGCGCGGCAAGGTGCGGCACGTGCTCGGTGATCAGGTCGGCCAGGCGGCGCATGATGCGGGCGCGCTCCTTGGCCGGCGTATTGGCCCACTTGGGGAATGCAGCCTTGGCGGCCGCCACCGCGGCGTTGACCTCGGCCTCCCCGCCCGCGGCCACCGTGGCGATCTCTTCACCGGTGGCCGGGTTCCAGGTGGTGAACGTGTCCTTGCTGTCGACCTGCTTGCCGTTGATCCAATGCTTGATCATGGTTGTCTCCTGTTGGCATTTGGTGCGCCCCGGTGCGCCCGGGTTCGCTTCAGCGCCCTTCAGCGCCCACTGCCGTATTCGGTAGCCGAGGCGATGGTGTTCACCAGCCGCCCCACCCCTTCGATCTCCGTGACGATCTCGTCGCCCGGCTGCGTGTCGGCCAGCCCTTCCGGCGTGCCGGTCAGGATCACATCGCCCGCCTCCAGCGTCATGAAGCTGCTCAGGTACTCGATCAGCCACGGGATGGCGAAGATCATGTCGCGGGTGCTGCCCTGCTGCGTCAGCTTGCCGTTGACCGTCGTGGTGAGCGCGAGGTTCATCGGATCCGGCACGTCGTCGCGGTCCACCAGCCACGGCCCCAGCGGCGTGCAGGTATCGCGGTTTTTCACCCGCAGGTTGGGGCGATAGTAGTTTTCCAGGTAGTCGCGGATGGCGTAGTCGTTGGCGACCGTATAGCCGCGCACGTAGTCATAGGCTTGCGCCGCCTTGACGCCGCGCGCCGTGCTGCCGATCACCACCGCCAGCTCGCACTCGTAATGCATGTACTTCACGCCCTCCGGCCGGATGGTATGCGCCCGGTGGCCGATGAACGCGCCCGGCCCCTTGAGGAAGACGAGTGGTTCTTCCGGCGCCTTGAAGGCCAGTTCGCGCGCGTGGTCAGCATAGTTCAGGCCAAGCGCGAAGGTGGTGCGCGGCACCACGGGCGGCAGCCACGTCACGCCGTCCTCGCTGACCACACGGCCGTCGTCCAGGCGCAATACGCCTTCGCCGGCCGGCTGTGCGGTGTGGACCAAGCCATCGAAGGCTACGCGTGCGGTTCTCATGCTGCCTCCCCGGGTGCTGCCTTGATGCCGTGCCGCAGGCGCCCTACTTGTTCGATTTCGATCTCCACCATGTCGCCGGCACGCACCAGCGGCGCGCCTTCGGGCACGCCCGCCAGCAGCACATCGCCGGCTTCGAGCGACATGAAGGCGGTCACATCAGCCAGCAATTGCGCCACGGGGCGCAGCAGGTTGCCGGTGTGGTTGCGCTGGCGCTCCTCGCCATTGATGCGCACCACCATGCTGAGCGCATCGGCGTTGCCGACCTGCTCACGCGTCATCACCCACGGGCCGATCGGGCAATAGCCGTCACGGCACTTGTGGCGCACCGCCGGGCGGTAATAGCTGGCATGTGGCACGCTCACATCCGACACAACCGTGTACCCGGCGATATAGTCCCCGGCCTGCGCCGGGTCGATGCGGGTTGCGCGCCGGCCGATCACGATGCCGAGCGCGGCGCCGATTTCCAGGGTTTCCTGGCCCGGCGGCAGCTCGACAAGGCTGCCATGGGCAGCCAGGGTATTGGCAGGCTTGATGTAGAGGATCGGGCCAGCAGGCGGCGCCTGGTAAGGGGCCGCATTGACGCTGTCGCCAAGGGCCGCGAGCGCGCCCTTGAAGTTCAGCAGCGTGCCGTACACCGTGCCGGTGATGGCGGGCTGCCACATGAATTCATCCTCGCGCAGGGCGCGCCCACCGTCCAGCGGCAGCAAGGTGGCACCGTCCACCGGCACTGCCCGCACTGGCCGGCCGCCGGCGGCGATTCTGGCTTGTCGCATCGTGCTCCTCTCTGGTTGCGCCCGCGCTGGCCGGGCGCTTGCGCTGCCGGGCCGGCGGATCGTCGACGGCGGATCGCCCGTTGGCTCCGCCTGTTATTAACATGTTAATGATATTGCAGGGTAGTTTCAACCCCATTGTGATCCGCGGCGCGGCGATCTGGCCGCCCGGCCCTTCGCGCCCTCGTCTGCGCCTGTCATCGTGCTGTCATGCAGCATCCCCAGAATTCGCTCTGTACCGGGTTTTGCCTTGCCGCAGCGTGATTGAGCTAATGCACCGCAGCAGCAAAAAGGCTTGCGACCCGATTTTTTTGCGGCTTGAATGAAAACGTTTTCATTTTTACCGCAGTTGCGCGCCCGGTTCGCCATGCGCGCAATGTGACCCCGAAACCAAGACCGGAAGCTCTGACGTGAAGCGCACCCAGGACCGTTCCAGCAGCACCGCCCCGGACGCCGCCGGCAACGCCACGCTGGTGGACGTTGCGCAAGCGGCGGGCGTATCGCTAGCCACCGCATCGCGCGCATTCAACAGCCCGGCGCTGGTGCGCGAAGGCACCGTGCAGCGCGTGCTGGACGCCGCACGGCAACTGAGCTTCCGCCCCAACCTGCTCGGCAGCAAGCTGCGCGCGCAGCAAAGCCGGATGATCGGCGTGATGCTGCCCACGCTGGAAAACGCCGTGTTCGCCGAATGCTGGCGCGGCATCGAGGATGCCGCGCTGGCCGCCGGCTACTCGCTGATGCTGGTGACCAGCGCCTACGACCCCGCGCGCGAGCGCGAGCGCATCGAATACCTGCTGCGCCACCGGGTCGACGGCATGGTGCTCACCGTGGCCGACGCCGCCCGCAGCGCCGTGCTCGACCAGCTCGATGCCGAAGGCGTGCCCTATGTGCTGGCGTACAACCAGGCAGCCGCGCGCGGCCAGCGCCACTCCGTCTCGGTAGACAACCGCGGCAGCGCTCGCGAAGGCGTGCAAGCCCTGATCGCGGCCGGGCACCGCCGCATCCGCGTGGTCTCCGGCGCCTTCATCGCCTCCGACCGCGCGCGCCAGCGCTTCGAGGGCTACCGCGACGCCATGCACGCGCACGGCCTGGAAGCCGCGCCGCCGCTTTGCCTGCCCACTCACACCGCCAGCAACGCCGACCAGATCGGCGCGCTGGCCGCGGGGCCCGATGCGCCCACTGCCTTTTTCTGCACCAACGACCTGCTGGCGATCGGCGTGATCTCTGACCTGAAACGGCTCGGCCTGCGCGTGCCGCGCGACATCTCAGTGCTGGGCTACGACGGCATCGCGCTAGGCGCGCTGGTGGAGCCGCCACTAGCATCGGTGGTGCAGCCCAACCCCGAAATCGGCGCGCGCGCCGTTGCGCAGTTGCTTGCGCGCTTCGGCCTCGCGGCTGCCGGCGTTTCCAACGTATCCGGCATACCCGACGTATCCCGCGTATCCGGCGCCAGACCCGGGCGCATTACCCTGCTGCCCCACGGCCTGCGCCTGGGCGGCACGGTAGCCGCACCGGCATGACCCTTCACCCACCGCTTTCCCCCAGCCCCAGCCGTCGTATGCAACCCAAGGAGTTCACCATGCAAGCAACCCGTTCCTGGCACAAACCGCTGCGCCGGATCGCCAGCGCGCTCGGCGCCGCCGCCGTCTGCGCATTCAGCCAGGGCGCTGCAGCGCAAACCGCGATCTGCTACAACTGCCCGCCCGAATGGGCAGACTGGGCCTCGCAGATCCGCGCCATCAAGGAAAAAACCGGCGTCACCGTGCCGCACGACAACAAGAACTCCGGCCAGTCGCTCGCGCAGCTGGTCGCCGAAAAGGGCAGCCCGGTAGCGGACGTGGTGTACTACGGCGTGACCTTCGGCATCCAGGCCAAGAAGGACGGCGTCACCGCCCCCTACAAGCCGGCCCACTGGAACGACATCCCCGACGGCCTCAAGGACCCGCAAGGCAACTGGTTCGCCATCCACTCCGGCACGCTCGGCTTCATGGTCAACGTCGACGCGCTGCGCGGCAAGCCCGTGCCGCAGTCCTGGGCCGACCTGCTCAAACCCGAGTACAAGGGCCTGATCGGCTACCTTGACCCGGCCAGCGCCTTTGTCGGCTACGTCGGCGCGGTTGCCGTCAACCAGGCGATGGGCGGCTCGATGGACAACTTCGGCCCGGCCTTCAAGTACTTCCGCGACCTGCAGAAGAACCAGCCCATCGTCCCCAAGCAAACCGCCTACGCCCGCGTGCTCTCCGGCGAGATCCCGATCCTGCTGGACTACGACTTCAACGCCTACCGCGCCCGCTACAAGGACAAGTCCAACGTGGCCTTCGTGATTCCCAAGGAAGGCACGGTGGTGGTGCCGTACGTGATGAGCCTGGTGAACAAGGCGCCGCACGATGCGCAAGGCAAGAAGGTGCTGGACTTTGTGCTGTCCGATGAAGGGCAAGCCCTGTGGGCCAATGCCTACCTGCGCCCCGTGCGCAGCGCCGCCATACCCAAGGAAGTGCAGGCGCGGTTCCTGCCGGCAGCGGATTACGCACGGGCCAAACCGGTGGATTTCGGAAAGATGGCGGATGCGCAGAAAGGCTTCAGCGAACAGTATCTGAAGGAAGTCCGTTGAATGGCGAGCGCTAGTGGATGAGTGCGGCATCGCGCGCCTGGCGAGCGCCCGCCCTCTCCCCCGTCCCCTCTCCCGCAAGCGGGAGAGGGGCGCCAACCAGCGGACATAGCGAACGATTCGGTGTAGCCGTGTTTCCCGCCCGAAGGGGCGGGAAACACCCCAGCGCGATGCGAAGCGAGCCGTCAAGGTTTACCCAGGCCGTATGGGGCGCCTCGGGATTCGGCGAAAAGAGCGGAAAAGAGGGACCCATGTCTGAGTATCGCCTTAAGGCGATGCGAGTTTGGGTCCCGGCCGCTCTTTTCGCCGAAGCCCGAGGGGTAGTCGCCCCATCCGGCGCGCCTTTTTTGCCTACTTTTTTGGCAAGACAAAAAAGTAGGTCGCCGCGCCGCAGGCGTGGTGAAACAGCAGTTGAAGTTGAAGTTGAAGTTGCCCTTGACCCCAAACAATCAACGTTGAAGCTGATCCCCACCCACCCCGGGAAAAAACAAACCCATCATGCCTAAACGAAGCCCCCCACTCCTCCTCTTCGCCCTCCCGGCCCTGATCGTCTTCTTTGCCTTCTTCTGTCTGCCCATGGCGAAGCTGCTGACGATCAGCGTCACGGGTGAAAAAGGCGCGAGCGTCTACTGGACCGTCATCTCAAGCGAGCGCTATCTGCACAGCCTGATGGTCACCGTGCTGCTATCGGCAACGGTCACGCTGGCCACCCTGATCATCGCCGGCATCACCGGCACCTTCCTGGAGCGCAACGCGGTGCCCGGAAAGGCGCTGCTGGTCGCCATGCTGACGTTCCCGCTCGCCTTCCCCGGCGTCGTCATCGGCTTCATGGTCATCATGCTGGGCGGGCGCAACGGCCTGCTCGCCATGGTGAGCGACTGGCTGGTGGGAGACCGCTGGACCTTTGCCTACGGCCTGGCCGGCCTGTTCGTCGGCTACCTGTACTTCTCCATCCCGCGCGTGATCCTGACGGTGATGGCAGCCGTTGCCAAGCTCGACACGTCGCTGGAAGAAGCCGCCCGCTCGCTCGGCGCGGGCCGCTGGCGCGTGGTGCGCGACGTGATGTTGCCCGCGCTGATGCCGGCCATGATTTCCAGCGGCGCGATCTGCTTCGCCACCAGCATGGGCGCCTTCGGCACCGCCTTCACGCTGGCCACGCAGCTCGATGTCTTGCCGCTGACCATCTACAACGAGTTCACCAACTACGCCAACTTCGGCATGGCCGCCGCGCTGTCCGTGCTGCTCGGCACGGTCACCTGGGCCCTGCTGGCGGTGGCGCGCTGGTTCTCGGGCGACGCCGTCGCCGCTACTGCCTGAGGCTACCCATGATGACGTCTTCCCGCCGCGGCAATGCCTACTGGCTGCAGCTCGCGCTTACCCTTCTGGTGTGCCTGTTCATGGTGGTGCCGGTGGTGCTGTCTGTGCTCGCCGGCCTCACCAACAACATCTTTGTCGGCGTGTCCAGCGGCCTCACCACGCGCTGGCTGGTAGAGGTGTGGGCGCTCTACCGCAACACCATCTTCCTGTCGCTGGGCATTGCCCTGGCGTGCCTGGCTTGCACCCTGGTGCTGGGCGTGCCCGCGGCCTACTACATGGCGCTGCGGCGCGGGCGCGTGACGCGCCTGATCGAGGAGCTGCTGATGCTGCCGGTGGCGGTGCCCGGGCTGGCCACCGCGCTTGGGCTGATCCTGCTCTATGGCGGCTGGCAGGCATTTCGCACGAGCTGGCTGTTTATCCTCGTGGGCCACGTGCTGTTTACGTTGCCGTTCATGGTGCGCTCGGTACTGGCCATCATGTCGGCCATCGATATCCGCACGCTGGAGGACGCTGCCGCCAGCCTGGGCGCAAACCGCATGCAGCGCTTCTTTACCGTGGTGCTGCCGAACTGCCGCCAGGGCATCCTGGCCGGGGCGCTGATGGTGGTAACGCTGTCGGTGGGGGAGTTCAACCTGACCTGGATGCTGCATACACCCACCACGCAGACGCTGCCCGTGGGGCTGGCCGACAGCTACGCCTCGATGCGCCTGGAGATCGGCTCGGCCTACACCATCGTGTTTTTCTTCATGATCATCCCGCTGCTGGTGCTGATGCAGGGCTTGTCCGCGCTGGGCGCGCGCGCCCGCAAGCACCAGCCGCTTGCCGACGGCGCCGACGCCAGTACGATCCCCGGCACCGATCCGCTCTCCACTTCCGAGGCCCGCCATGCATGAACCGACCACCATCACGCTGCGCCACTGCGGCAAGACCTTCGCCGACGGCACGCTGGCGCTGCAACCGCTCGACCTCGACATCGGCGCAGGCGAAACCGTGGTGCTGCTCGGCCCCTCGGGCTGCGGCAAGACCACCACACTGCGCATCATCGCCGGGCTGGAGTTCCCCGACGCCGGCGGCGTAGTCATGTTTGGCGATAACGATGTGACGCCGCTGCCGATCGAGCAGCGCGGCGTGGGCATGGTGTTCCAGAGCTACGCACTGTTCCCCAACATGACCGTGGCGGAGAACATCGCCTACGGCCTGCGCGTGCGCCGCATCGACGCGGCCGCGCGCCGCCGCCGGGTGGACGAGATGCTCGCCATGATGCACCTGGGGCCGTTTGCCGAGCGGCGCATCGACCAGCTCTCCGGCGGCCAGCGCCAGCGCGTGGCGCTGGCCCGCGCCATTGCCGTGCAGCCGCGCGTGCTGCTGCTCGATGAGCCGCTGACCGCGCTGGACGCAAAGCTGCGCGACGCCTTGCGCGCCGACATCAACCAGTTGCTGCGCAGCCTGCATATCACCGCCGTCTACGTCACCCACGACCAGGCCGAGGCGATGGCGCTGGGCGACCGCATCATCGTGATGGACCGTGGCCGCATCGCGCAGACCGGCACGCCGCAGCAGATCTACCGCGCGCCGGCCAATGCCTTCGTGGCGGATTTCATCGGCACCATGAACCGCCTGCCGGCCGTGCTGGAGGCCGATGCCTGGCGCGTGCCGGGCGGCCTGGTGCCACGCCATGGCACCGCCGCAAGCCTCGCCGCCGCGCCCTCGCCGCGCGCCGAACTGCTGTTCCGCCCCGAAGACGTGGCGCTGGCACAGGCCGAGGATGCCCACCTGGGCGGCTCAGTCGTCACCGCGCTGTTCCTGGGCAACTACACACGCTTGCTGGTCGACGTGGGCGCGCCGGCGCCGCTTGTCGTCGACACCACCCGGCGCGATGGCTGGCTCGCGGGCGACCGCGTGGGCCTGCGCCTCGATACCGGCCACCTGATCACGCTCCCCGAAGCGCTCGCCGCATGAACACCACCAACGACAACCCGGCCGGCACCTACCTGCTGGCCCACATCACCGACCTGCACATCAAGGCCGGCGGCAAGCTGTCCTACCGCATGGTAGACACCGCAGGCGCGCTGCGGCGCTGCATCGCGTCGCTGCTGGCGGCGCCGCAGCAGCCCGACTCCGTCGTCATCACCGGCGACCTGGTGGACTTCGGCACCGAGGAGGAATACCGCTTCCTGCGCGGCATCCTGCAAACGCTGCCGATGCCGGTGCGGCTCTTGCCCGGCAACCATGATCACCGCGCCACGCTGCGCCGCGTGTTTGCCGATCACGATTACCTGTTCGCCAACGGCGACGGCGACGCGCCGGTTCACTACAGTGTGGAGGCCGGGCCACTACGCCTGGTGGCCTTCGACTGCACGGTGCCGGGAAAGCCGGGCGGCCAGGTCGATCCCGCCGCGCTGCCGTGGCTAGAGGCCACGCTCGCGGCCGAGCCTGGCAGGCCCACGCTGCTGATGCTCCACCACCCGCCCTTTCACACCGGCATCGGCCACATGGACCGGCAGGGCCTGGCGGATGCCGCGCTGCTGGAGGCGGTGGTGCGCAGGCACCCGACGGTCGAGCGCGTGCTGTGCGGCCACCTGCACCGGCACATCACGCACCGCTTTGGCGGCACCATCGCCATGACGGCGCCGGGTCCCGCGCATCAGGTCACGCTCGATCTCGATCCGCAGGCGGCCTCGCGGTTTCGCATGGAGCCGCCCGGCTACCTGCTGCATCAGTGGGATCCCGCCCATGGCCTGGTCAGCCACGCGGCGGTGATCGGTGACTTTGGCGCAGACCATCCTTTCTTCGATGCCGCAGGCAAGCTGATCGACTGACCGGCCGGTCGACCAAGAAGGCAGCGGCACGTCGGCCAGCAACAGGTTGCATCCCCCAGCGGCCAGCCCATCCGGCAACACGAAACCGTGGCCGAAAAAAAACCCACTGCCGGGTGGTAGTGGGTAACAAAAGTGGTATGGGCGAGTCGCGGAAATCACCCATGCCTGCATGGTGACACCAGACGCCCGCAAACAAAATAATCCTTCCGGACTAGTGACCATCCCCGCGCCAAGCCTCCGGCGCCTGCATGCGGCAGGGCCATCTCCCCCGAGCGCCAGCGCACAGGCCATCTGCGGGGCGGTACCCTGCCAGATGCCACTGCGCCCCACCCATCCTTTCCCCTCTTTAGTGGGGAAATGGACAAGCCCACCATAATCGAGTCCAATTTGCCCTGGCGCTCGCGTAGACCGGAGCACAGCGCGTCACATTTTGATCCACTTGTTCCATCGGCCGCAGCCTGCGCGCCGTGCGCCGGCCACCCCCCAATCCATGCTCAACGCCCACCTGCTGCTCATCGACGACCACACCCTGTTCCGCACCGGCCTGCGCCTGGTGCTGGCGGACAGCCCAAGCGTGGCGAGCATCATCGAGGCGGGCTCCGTCATGGGCGCGGTGGAGGCACACCGTGCCGCCAGCGTGGATATCATCCTGCTGGACATCCAGATGCCCGGCCTCAACGGGATCGAGGGCATCAAGGTCTTGCGCCGCCACTTCTGCGCAGCACGCATCCTGATCGTGTCGGGCACCTCCGGACTGGAAACCATTCCCGCCGCCGCGCGCAAGGAAATTGCCGGCTTCCTGCCAAAATCCGCGAGCAGCGTCGAGATCGAAGACGCCATCGCCTCTTGCCTTCGCGGTGACACCTACTTCAACGCCGTCCCTGCCGGCGCCGGCTGCGGCAACCCGGATGGCCATGCCTGCGGCAATCCCTGCCAGGGCTACCAGGCCAGCTCGCTCACGCCGCGCCAGCTCGAAGTGCTGGACCAGCTCAGCCAGGGCCGCTCCAACAAGATCATTGCCCACCATCTGGGACTTTCCGAAAACACGGTGCGCGTGCACGTGGCGGCCATTCTCGATTACCTGGGCGTGGTCAGCCGGGTCGAGGCGGTGCTGGAAGCCCAGCGCCGCGGCCTGGTGCAGACGGGCAGGTAAGCCATGGCGCTTCTCCTCCCCCGCTTTGACGAACCGCGGCTGCTGGCCGCGCAAATGGAGCTGATCGACCAGAGCTTCGGCATCGCCATGCTGGGCTGCGCGCTGGCGGCGTTCATCCTGGCCCTTGGGCTGGTCCTCGGCGGCGGGCATCCGGGTGCGCTGCCCTGGGCGCTGACAATGGGGCTGGCCTGCGCCGCCGGGCATTTCGGGCGGCGCCTGATACCCGAACGCACGGCCGAAGCCCATGCCGGGCGCTACGCGCGCGGCATGACATTGCTGCTGACGCTGATCGGCGCGCTCTGGGGGCTGGCGGCATGGCTTTACATGGATGTGAAGACACCCGCGACGGTGATCTGCATCCTGTCGCTGATCGCGGGCATGAGCGCGGCCGCGCTGGCGGTATTCTCCGCCTGCCTGCCGGTTGCCGTGGGCTTCTTCATCCCGGCCATCGTGCCGGTCTGGGCAGTCTTCATCGTCACCGGCGACGTCGCTTACCTGCCCATGTTCCTCGGCGCGCCGCTTTATCTCATCGTGCTGATGATCTTTGCGCGCAACTATGCGCGCGTGGCACGGCACGGCATTGCGCTGCGCTTTGCCAACGTGGAACTGATCTCGCAGTTGCGCGAGCAGACGGCCCGCGCGGAATATGCCCAACGCGAGGCCGAGGAAGCCAACCGCGCCAAATCGGTGTTCCTCGCCTCGGCCAGCCACGACCTGCGCCAACCCCTGCATGCGCTCGGCTTGTTCGTGGTCACGCTAAGCCGCTCCGACCTCACCGACAAGCAGCGCCAGCTGCTCACGCACATCGAGGCTGCCTCCGGGGCCGCGCGCGAAATGCTCAACACGCTGCTGGACTTCTCCAAGGTGGACGCGGGCGTGATCACCGCCCGGCCGCGCGCCTTCCGCCTGCAGCCCTTGCTCTACAAGCTGGAGAACGAGTTTGCGCCGCAGGCCGATGGCCGCGGCCTGTTCTACCGGACCCGGGATACCACCGCCACGGTGTTCGCCGACCCGACGCTGGTCGAGCTGATCCTGCGCAACCTGATCGCCAATGCCATCCGCTACACCACCCATGGCGGCGTGCTGGTGGCGTGCCGCCGCCGCGGCGAGCGCACCATGATCGAGGTCTGGGATACCGGGGTCGGCATTCCCATGACCCAGCATCGCGCGATCTTCAAGGAGTTCCACCAGCTGGGCAATCCGGAGCGGGACCAGCGCAAGGGCCTCGGGCTGGGCCTTGCCATCGTGGAAGGGCTGGCGCGCACCATTTCCACCCGCATCCTGCTGAACTCCCGGCCTGGCCGCGGCTCGGTCTTCCGCTTTGCCCTGCCCCTGACCGAGGACCGCGGCGAAACCCAGAGCGCCGGCCTGCATCACAAGCCAAGCCTGAAGGGGCTGCGCGTGCTGGTGATCGACGACGACCAGGAAATCCGGGTCGCCATGGCGGCGCTGCTGGAGAGCTGGCAATCGGTGTGCCTGGCCGTGGAGTCCGAGGAAGACGCGCTGGCCGCGCTTGGCACCTTCCAGCCCGACCTGCTGCTGGCCGACTATCGCCTGCGCGGCGAACGCACCGGCCAGCAAGCCATGATGGCGATCCGCGAGCGGCTGGGACAAGCCATTCCCACCGTCATCATCACCGGCGACACCGCCCCGGACCGGCTACGCAGTGTCCATGCCGGGGGCGCCGCGCTGTTGCACAAGCCAGTTGTGGCGCATCAGTTGCACACGGCCATGACGGCGCTGCTGCGCGATGCCGGCTGGCGACCGGACATTCCCCGGGGCGCCGCGGACCGGACAACATGCGCCGAAGGCTGACGGATGCGTCTGCCCCACGCTTTTATCCCATCTGTATTCATGCTTTTTTCGTATTAATCAATCCGTCCTATTAATTGGACTTAGTGCCAACGCCCACCCACACTGCTTCGTGACAGCAGGCACGGGCGTCACCGGCAAGCCGTATTGCTTGCGCTAACGTGCCGCGAGGTTCACCGCCCCCAAGTCACCGACCCCAAGCGAGGAGCAACCATGAGCACGCAGCCCCAACTGCCAAGACACGACCTGCTGATCGACGGCAAGCGCCTGCCACCCGGCACCGGTGAGTATTCCACCGACATCAATCCGGCCACGGAGCTCCCGATCGCCCTGGTCGCGCAAGGCAGCGCGGCCGACGTCGACCTGGCCGTGAGCGCCGCGCGCGCCGCGCTCAAGGTCTGGTGCGGCCTGCGCGCGGCCGAGCGTGGCCGCATCCTGTACCGCTTTGCCGACCTGCTGGAAGCGAACCAGGAAGAGCTGACCGCGCTGGAAAGCCTGGATGCCGGCAAGCCGCTGGCCGCCGTGCGGCGCCAGGACATGCCGGCGGTGATCGACACCGTGCGCTATTACGCAGGCTGGGCCGACAAGATCAACGGCCAGGTGGTGCCAACCCGCCCCGGCGCGCTGACCTACACCGTGCGCGAGCCGGTGGGCGTGGTCGCCGCCATCGTGCCGTGGAATTTCCCGCTGATGATTGGCATGTGGAAGATCGCCCCCGCGCTGGCCTGCGGCTGCACCCTCATCGTCAAACCCGCCGAGATCACGCCGCTGACCGCGCTGCGCGTGGGCGAGCTGGCACTGCAGGCCGGCTTGCCGCCCGGCGTGCTCAATATCGTCACCGGCAAAGGCAGCGTCGTGGGCAATGCGCTGGTAGCCCACCCCGGCATCGACAAGGTGACGTTCACCGGCTCGCCCGGCGTGGGGCGCGGCATCATGCAAGGCGCCGCCGCCAACTTCAAGCGCATCACGCTGGAGCTAGGCGGCAAGTCCGCCAACCTGATCTTCGCCGACGCCAATGTGGATGCCGCGGTGCGCGCCGCCGCCTCCGGCATCTTCTTCAATGCCGGGCAAGTCTGCTCGGCCGGCTCGCGCATCCTGGCGCAGCGCGAGGTCTATGACGAAGTGGTGGAAAAGCTGGCGGCGCGCGCCGCCTCGATCCGCGTGGGAGACCCCGCCGCGCCGGACACCACCATGGGGCCGCTGGTGTCGTCCACGCAGATGAAGACCGTGCTGGACTATGTGGAAATCGGCAAGCGCGAAGGCGCCATTGCCGTGACCGGCGGCGAGCGCGTGGGCGGCAAGGGCTACTACGTGCAGCCCACCGTGTTCGCCAACGTCGGGCACGAGATGCGGGTCTCGCAGGAGGAAATCTTCGGGCCGGTCGCCAGCGTGATCCGCTTCGAGGACGAAGCCGACGCCGTGCGCATCGCCAACGGCACCGCCTTCAGCCTGGCCGCGGGCGTGTGGAGCGCCGACATCGGCCGCGTGCACCAGGTGGCCGCCGAGCTCAAGGCCGGCACCGTGTGGATCAACACCTATGGCCATACCGACGTACGCCTGCCCTGGGGCGGGGCCGGCGACTCGGGGCTGGGCCGGGAGCATGGCGACGCTGCCATCGACAACTTCACCGAGCCCAAGGCGATCTGGCTGTCGCTGCGGCAATAGTGGCCAACCTGCGGCGCGGGCGCGCAGCCGGCGCGCCCGCGCCGCGTTAAGATGGCGGGCATGCGATAACAAGCCGTCCCGCAGCGCGTCCGATCCGCATCCGATCCGCACCCAATCCGCGCCACGCCCTTTCATGCCCGACAGACGTAGATTCCTGCGTTCGGCGGCTGGCACCGTCGCCGCCGCCAGCACGCTTGGCCTGCTGCCGCCAGCCATCCGCAAGGCACTGGCCATTCCCGCCAACCATCGCGCCGGCACCCTGCGCGACGTTGAGCATATCGTGGTGCTGATGCAGGAAAACCGCGCCTTCGACCATTATTTTGGCGCAATGCGGGGCGTGCGCGGCTTTGCCGACCGCTTCCCGGTGCCGGTGGCCGATGCCCCGGGCCTTACCGGCAAGACGGTTTGGTACCAGCGCGACGAAAGCCAGCCTGGCGCGCCTGCCACGCTGGCGCCGTTCCACCTGGACACCGGGCGCCTGTTCGAGCTGATGCGCATCACCGGCACGCCCCACACCTGGTCGAACACCCAGGACGCCTGGGGCGAAGGCTGCATGCAGCACTGGCCCACCTTCAAGAATGGCCACGCCATGGGCTACTTCAGCCAGGCCGACGTGCCCTTCCAGTACGCGCTCGCCGAGGCCTTTACCGTGGCAGACGCCTATCATGCCTCGTTTCTCGGGGGCACCAATACCAACCGCTGCTTCCTGTGGAGCGGCACCAACGACCCGCTGGGCAAGGGCAACGGCCCGGCCATCGGCAACACCTACAACAAGCTGGGCGGCGGCAAGCCCGACGGCGGCTATGCCTGGACCACCTATCCCGAGCGGCTGGAAGCCGCCGGCGTGTCCTGGCAGATCTACCAGGACATGGCGAACAACTTCGCGCTCAATGCCACCGCCGGTTTCAAGCGCTATCGTGACGCCTTTCGCGGCGCGCCTGGCGCGCAGGCCACGCTCAAGGACAAGGCGCTCTCCACGCGCAGCCTGGGCCTGTTGCGCCAGGACGTGCTCGATGGCCGCCTGCCACAGGTGTCGTGGATCTGCCCCACCCGCCAGGGATCGGAGCATCCCGGGCCGTCCAGCCCGGCCCAGGGCGCCGCCTACGTCAGCGCCGTGCTCGACGCGCTTATTGCCGACCCGGCCGTGTGGAGCAAGACCGTGCTGCTGCTGATGTTCGATGAGAACGACGGCTTCTTCGACCATGTGCCGCCGCCGGCAGCGCCGTCTTACCTCTCGTGGCATGCAGACCCGGCGCAAGCTGTGCTTGCCGGGGCCTCCACGGTCGACACCCGTGGCGAGTACCACGGCCTGATCACCGGGGTGGAAGCCGACGACCATCCGCGCTACCTCCACCGGCCCTACGGCCTGGGCATGCGCGTGCCAATGGTGGCGATCTCGCCCTGGAGCAAGGGCGGCTGGGTCAACTCCGAAGTGTTCGACCATACGTCGGTGATCCGCTTCATCGAGGCCCGCTTCGGTGTGCCCGAGCCCAACATCACGCCGTGGCGCCGCGCGGTCTGCGGCGATCTCACGTCGCTATTCGATTTCGCCACGCCAAACCACGCCAGCGTCGTGGCCTCGCTGCCGGCCACCGCCGCGCTTGCCTCCCGGGCGGGCGCGCTGCCCGGCACGCGTACGCCTGCCATCCCGGCGCTTGCCGAATTGCCCAGCCAGGCCAGCGGCACGCGCCCGTCGCGAGCCCTGCCATACGCGCTGCACGCGCAGGCCCTGGCCGATGCCGGCCATGCGGCAGTACACCTGAGCTTGGCCAGCAGCGGCCAGGCAGGGGCGGTATTCCACGTCTACGACAGGCTGCACCTGGACCGTGTGCCGCGCCGCTATACCGTCGAAGCCGGCAAGCGCCTGACTGGCACTTGGGACACGCGTGCCGACGGGGGGCGCTATGACCTTTGGGTGCTCGGCCCCAATGGCTGGCACCGGCATTTCATCGGATCGGCAGGTGGCGCCAGTATCAGTACGGGCCCGGCCCCCGAGATCGAGATCGGCTACGACGTCCCCGCGCGAAGCCTGCGCATTGGCCTGCGCAATGACGCGGACCAGGCCTGCGAGTTCGTGCTTGCCGCCAACGCGTACGTGGATGGCGCGGCCAGCAACGTCACCGTGCCGGCCCGCGCCAGGCACACGCTGGCGTGGCCGGTGCATGCGTCGGGCGGCTGGTACGACTTCACCGTGACGGTGGCCGCCCTGCCCGGCTACGCGCGGCGCTGCGCCGGGCGCATGGAAACGGGTGCGCCATCGGTCAGCGATCCCGCCATGGGCGGCCGTGCCATCGGGGAGCAGTGGCGGCCGCCGGAATCCTCCAGCCAGCATGCGTGAAGCACCTGCGCAGCAATGCTCGCGCGGCGCTACATCTTCGGGATGCGCAGGGTCTTGCTGATCATCAGCGAGCCGGAGAGCACGAACAGCAGCGCGAGCGGATGCAGGTCCGCAGGGCCGATCGACCACACGCCGCCGTAGAGCGCGTCGCCCACCCGGCCCTGCCACGCGCAAAAGGCCAGCACGGCGGTCAGCAGCACGCTGGTGGGAATCGGCGTGCCCTCGAAATACGCCACCTTGTCGCTGCCCTCGGACAAGGTCTCGGCGGTGACGTTGAAGCGTGCCAGCCGGCTCACGCCGCAGCAGACGAAGTAGATCAGCGCCGCCATGTCCCAGCCGCCGCGCATGCCCGCGGCGAACGCCAGCGTGGCCGGGCCGACTCCGAAGGAAATGATGTCGGCGAGCGAGTCCAGCTCGCGGCCCAGCGCGGAATGCTGGTGGCGCCAGCGCGCGATGCGCCCGTCCAGCACGTCGAAAATGAAGGCCGCAGGCGCCAGCGCTGCCGCCGCCATGAAATGCGCTGACGAGCCCGAAGCGATGTAGAACATGGCGAAAAACACCGATGCCATGCCGCAGGCGGCGTTGCCCAGTGTGAACAGATCGGCAAGATGCAACTCGCGGATCATGGAGAAATGCTTGGGACGTTCGGGTGGGGATGCCATGGCGGCGTGCTCCTGAATCCTCTGGCGCGTAAGACGCAAGACTGTCGGAATGACGGTCGGAAAACAAGGTCTGCCCGCAAGAAGCAAACCAGGCAATCGATCTGGCTGTTCTGGCTAGAAATGCAACCCTGCCGCGCGCAGCGCGCTTGCGGTCCGCGCGGCACTGGCGTGTTGCACGGCCTGCCAGCCCAGCGCGGTTGCCGCAGCCACATTGGCCGCGTTGTCATCGATGAACAGCAGCTCTCCTGGCGCGACGCCCGGCAGGCTGGCATCGATGCGCGCCTGCATGAGCCGGTAGATGGCCGGGTCGGGCTTGGCCACGCCAACCTCGCCGGACACCAGGATATCGCGGAACCATGACAGGAAATCACCGATGCGCACGGCATGCGGATAGGTTTCGCTGGACCAGTTGGTCAGCCCGAACAGCGGCACCTGCGCATCGTGCAAGCGCTGCAGCAGCGCCACGCCATCGGCCAGCGTGCCGCGCAGCATCTGCGGCCAGCGGCCATAGAACGCGCGGATCAGGCCGGCCTGCGCGGGATGCTCGGCCACCAGGGACTCGGTGGCCTCGTGCAGCGGCCTGCCGGCATCCTGGCGGATATTCCATGCCGGCGAGCACACCTCCGACAAGAACCGGGCGCGCTCCTGCGGATCCGGAATCAATTCGCGATACAGGTATTCCGGGTTCCAGTCGAACAGCACACCACCAAAATCGAACACTACGGCACGGACAGTCACGGTATCTCGTCAGCTGCGTTGAGGACAAGGCTGCATTCTCGCAGACTCTGCGCCGCGGCCAATATGAGAATTGGCTCAATCCGCGAGCCGGCCATGGGTCCTACGCTTGGCATCGGCAGTCCATCCGGACCCACATTGCGCCGATACCCTGGAGACCCATCCATGCGCCTGTTCTTGCCAAAGCCTTTCCTCCACGGCTGCCTGCCGCGCATTCTGCCGCGCTGCCTGCCACCCTGGCTGGCCTTGCTCTGCTTTACCTTGCCCGCCCATGCCGACGCGGGCTATCGCGATCAGGCGCGGGCGCTGCTGCCCCCGCCCACCGCGCAATGCGGCGCGCCAGCCACGCCGATCGCGAACCTGCGGGACGAAAGCGAGGGCACGCCGTCGATCGGGCGAAGGGTCGCGCTGGAGGCGGTGGTCACGGCCGACTACTCGGGCGCCGACGGCCTCAGCGGCTTCTTCGTGCAGCAGGCCGACGCCCAGCGCCAGCGTCGTCCAGGCGTGTCGGAGGGCATGTTCGTCCATGCGCCGCGCGCGGCCGCGCGGGCAGGCGATCTGGTGCGCGTGCTCGGCACGGTGGAGGAGCGCGCGGGCCAGATGCGGCTGAGGCTGTCCGGCCCGGCCACGGTGTGCGCGGGGGGCCAGGCGGTCACCCCGGAAACCATCACGCTGCCCACGCCGCACACGGGTTCGCTGGCGGCCTATGAGGGCATGCTGGTGCGGCTGCCGCAGACCCTCACCGTCAGCGAGACCTTCGAACTCGGCCGCTACGGCAGCGTGGTGCTCAGCCTCGGCCGCCCGCCGCTGCCCACCAACGTGGCCTTGCCCGGGGAAGCCGCCGCCGCACAGGCTGCCGCCAATGCGCTCAATCGCCTGGTGCTGGACGACGGCTACAGCCGGCAAAACCCGCCGCGCGTCATCCATCCCGCACCGGGCCTGAGCGCATCGAACACACTGCGCAGCGGGGACACCGTCGCCAATGTGCAGGGCGTGCTGGAATGGCGCGCAAACGCCTGGCGCATCCAGCCGCTCCCCGGCGCGCCGCTACCGGCGTTCCAGCCTGCCAACCCGCGCACCGGCGCCCCGGCACGCGCCGCCCACACCGATCTGCGCGTGGCGGCGTTCAATGTCGAGAACTACTTCAACGGCGACGGCCGCGGCGCGGGCTTCGATGACCCCGGCAATCGCGGCGCAAAGACGGCCGCTGAGTTCGCCCGCCAGGAAGCCAAGATCCTGAGCGCATTGCAAGGCCTGAACGCCGACGTGATCGGCCTGATGGAAATCGAAAACAATGGCCATGGCGAGTTGAGCGCCATCCACCGGCTCGCGGGCAAGCTCGGGCCGGACTGGCGCTTCATCCATCCCGGCCGGGAGCAACTGGGCGGCGACGTCATCAAGGTCGCACTGGTCTACAACGCCAGCAAGGTGGAACCCGTCGGCACGCCGGCCACCCTGGCGCTGGGCGCGAGAACCCGCCAGCCGCTGGCCGCCACCTTCCGCCTGCCGGGCCAGCCCGCCAAGCTCACGGTGGTGGTGAACCATTTCAAGTCCAAGCGCTGCAAGGACGCGCGCGGCGTCAATGCGGACCAGCGCGATGGCCAGAGCTGCTGGAATCCCACGCGCGTGGCGGCGGCCAGCCGCATTGCCGATTGGCTGGCCACCTCGCCCACCGGCGTGCAGGACGATGGCAAGCTCGTGATTGGCGACCTCAACAGTTACGCACAGGAAGACCCGATCCGCCTGCTGGCGGAGCGCGGCTATGCGGATATGATCGCGCGCTTCGCCGAAGCCGGCACCCCCTCCTACAGCTATGTCTTTGGCGGCGAGGCCGGCTACATCGACCACGCGCTCGCCGATGCGGGGGCGGCGAGCCGCACCCTCGCGGCGCGCCATTGGCACATCAACGCCGACGAGCCGATCTCCCTGGCCTATGCGCTGGCCCACAAGAGCGAGGCACAGCAGCAATCCTTCTATGCACCCGACGCCTATCGCTCGTCCGACCACGACCCGCTGGTGGTCGACCTTGCCATGCGCGGCGATGGCGTGGCCACGGGCGGCTCAGCGGGCTCAGCGGGCACAGCAGGCACAGACGGCAGCGCGGAAAGTACCAGCACGCACAATGGCGCCGGCGGTGGCACCGGCGCGAATGCCAGCAAGGAATCCATCGAGAAAGCGCAAGCCGGCGCTGGCGCCACGGATCCCTGGCTGCTCTGGGCGTTGGCGGGCGCCACGGCGCTCACCGCGTGGCACTGGTTTGTGCGCCGCGTCCTGCCGCGCTGGCTGGCGTGAGCCGCGAGCTTCTCCTGGGCGGCCGGCTACATCGACCACGCGCTGGCCAATGACGCCGCGGCGCGCCGCTGGCGGGTGGCTGCTGCTGGCGCTGGCGCTGGTCGCGCTCCAGGCGGCAGGGCCTGCGCTAACGCAGGCCCTGCGCTTTGACCGCGAGGCCATGCTCGCCGGCCAGACCTGGCGCTTGCTGAGCTGCCATTTCGTGCATCTCGGCTGGGCGCATTGCCTGCTCAACGTGGCGGGCCTGCTGATGCTGGCGGCGATCCTGCCGGCGCGCATGCGCGCATGGCGGGTGGTGCCGCCATTGGCGGCCATGACAGGATTGCTGCTGCTAGCCGGCGAGCCGGAGCTGCTCCGCTATGCGGGCTTCTCCGGCATCAACTACGGGCTTGCCATGGTCGCCCTGCTGCCCCGGGCCCGCCGCGATGGCCTCGCGGCGATGCTGCTGGTCGCGCTGACGGCGCGCGCGGGCTGGCAGATCCTGGCGGGGCCCGCCGAGGACGCAGGCGCGTGGCTGGGCGGCCCGGTCGTGGCCAGCGCCCACCTGTACGGCCTGGCGGCTGGCGCATTGCTGGCCTGGCCACGCCGGGAGGCGCCCGCGACCGCTAGGCGCCGGCCGGATTGCGCCTGATGCTGTTGGCCAGGTAGGCCACGATCAGTACATTGGCAATGGCCAGCCCGACGTGAATTGCGCTGGGACGCACCACCGCCTCGTACAGTTCCACCGGAATGTAGACCGCGCCCGACCATACGCCCAGCCATTTCGCCCACACGCGCTGACGCCACAGGCCGTAGGCCTCCGTGAGACGCATGGCTGCGTACATCGCGGCAGATCCGCCAATGGCCCACAGGCGCGCGTCGCTCGGATGGGCCATCAGCGACAGGAAAATGGTCGGGTAGCGGCTCCCCGGGTTCAGGTGCAGGCGGGCGACAATGGCCTCGGCCAGCGCCTGTGCGTCCCGGTGCAGCAGCGCCACCAGGCCCAGCCCCGCCAGGATCACCAGCAGACCCTTGGCGGCCTCGAACAGGGCGATGCTTTTCAGGCCAGCGCCTGTGCCTTGCTTTGCCATCTTGCTTGTCCTCGTCAGCGGTAAGGCCAGGATCGTACCCCGGCGCGGCCGGCGGCGGCAAACCGGGCGCGGCACGCTGGTAACATCCCCCTGCCGGCGCCATCCGAGGCCCGCCTGAGGTTGCTCCATGAATCCCGAACACCTGCCACTCCTGCTCACCCGCACCATGCCCTACGGCAAGTACAAGGGCCGCGTCATCGCCAGCCTGCCGGGCACCTACCTGAACTGGTTCGCGCGCGAAGGCTTTCCGCCGGGCGAGATCGGCCAGTTGCTGGCCCTGATGCATGAACTCGACCACAACGGCCTGACCAGCCTGCTGGATCCGCTGCGCGGGCGCTATCGGCCCCAGGCGTAGCACCTGGGAGCACTGTGGGACTTAGCCCGCAACGATCCGATGTATCGACCGCCCTGTGGCATCCACCGCCACCGTGGCTGGCATATCCTCCACCTCAAACTCATAGATGGCCTCCATCCCCAGTTCCGCAAAGGCCAGCACGCGTGCCTTGCGGATCGCCCGGGAGATCAGGTAGGCCGCGCCACCCACCGCGATCAGGTAGGCCGCGCCGTGGCGGCGGATGGCCTCGATGGCCACTGGCCCGCGCTCGGCCTTGCCGATCATCAGCAGCAAGCCCGTCTGCTCCAGCAACTGCGGCACGAACTTGTCCATGCGCGTGGCCGTGGTAGGCCCTGCCGGCCCCACCGCTTCGTCGCCAACGGCATCGACCGGGCCCACGTAGTAGATCGCGCGATTGCGCAGCGGCACCGGCAGCGGCTCGCCCGCATCCAGCATGGCTACCAGCCGTTTATGCGCGGCATCGCGCGCCGTCAGCAAGCGGCCGCGCAGCCGCAAGGTCTCGCCAACCTGCCACTGCGCCACCTGCGCGGCATCCAGATTGTCCAGGTCGACCACGCGCCCCGGCTTGGCGGTCAACGCGCCGGGAATGCCATCCCAGGTGTCAGCAGGAGGTGGCTCCAGCCGCGCGGGCCCTGAGCCATCAAGCTCCACCGTGACAAAACGCGTGGCCGCGCAATTGGGAATCAGCGCCACCGGCAGCGTCGCGGCGTGACACGGCAGCGCAGCTACCTTGACATCCAGCACGGTGGCCAGCCCGCCCAGCCCCTGCGCGCCGATGCCGAGCGCGTTGATGCGCTCGAACAGTGCCAGCCGCAGCCGCTCGGTGTCGTTCGCTGGCCCCTTGTCGCGCAACGCATGAATATCGATGGGGCTGAACAACGCGCGCTTGGCCGCCAGCATGGCCTGCTCCGGCGTGCCGCCCACCCCGACGCCAAGCACGCCGGGTGGGCACCAGCCGGCGCCCATCTGCGGGATGGCGGCGAGGATCCAGTCGACCAGCGAATCGCTTGGGTTGAGCGTGGCGAACTTCGCCTTGACATCGCCGCCGCCGCCCTTGGCCACCACCGTCATCTTGATGGTGTTGCCGGGCACCAGTTCCAGTTGCAGGAATCCCGGCGTGTTGTCGCCGGTGTTACGCCGCTCGCCCAGGGCCGAGCCAACCATGGTGGCGCGCAGCGGATTGGCGCTGTGCGTGTAGCCCCGGCGCACGGCGGCGTCCACCATCTGCTGCACGGACAGCAACGCGGCTCCATCGCGCGCCGCAAAGCGCACGTCCATGCCCACGGTCATGAAAACCTGCGCCACGCCGGTGTCCTGGCAGATCGGCCTGTGCGCCTCGGCGCTCATGCGGCTGTTGACCAGCAACTGCTCGATGGCATCGCGCGCCGCGCCAGCGGGTTCGGCGGCAAAGGCGCGCTTGAGCGCCTGCACGAAATCAACGGGATGGTAGTAGCTGACGTACTGTAGCGCGTCGGCAATGCTGTCGACGACGTCTTCCTGGAAGATCACGATCATGGCGGGGTGGGCGCAGCAGGCGGGACAACGGCTGCTGCCAGTCATTATGTCTATACATAATGACACGTTCCGCCACCGGAAAGCAACCCATTGGCCGCCGTCCCCAGACGATCTTCGGGCTAGCGACGGCTAGCGACGGCTCAAGCCTGACGCTGCAGCACCGTCGAATACGTGAAGCGATCGGCCGGATGCAAGCTCACCACCACTTCGAACAACCGGTCCGACTGGTCGAAATACCGCCGCACGAATTCCAGCGCATGCGCATCGGGCGCGGTGCCCAGCACGTCCGCTAGCGCGGCGGGCACGCCCACCGCCCGCACGGTCTGGCGTACTTCCTTGACCAGGCGTCCGGTGGTTTTGCCGACCAGTTCGCTGATCAGGCTGGGATCTGTCTTGAGCAGCTTGCGGATCTTGGCGCCGTCAGCCGCCATCACGTAGACGTCGGACCATGACAACGGATGCGATGGCGCCTCGGGGTTGGTGCGCGAGGTCTCGATATGCAGCCAGCGCGAGCCCGGCTGACAGCCCAGCCGGGTGGCCAGCTCTATATCCATCACGATTTCGCGCGCACCGTGGATCTTGCGCTGCGTGGCGGCGCCATATTGCACCAGTTCGTCGATGGTGGAGAGCTTGGGCGTGTACTCGCTGCTGCGCGGCGCGGAGGCTTCCACCCGGGTGCCTGCGCGCTTTTTACGCGAGACCAAGCCTAGCTCCTGGATGCGCATCAGCGCCACCCGCACGGTGCCCCGGCTGACGCCGTGCTTCTCGGCCAGCTCCAGTTCGCCCGGCAGGCTTGACCCGACCGGATAGACCCCGCTCGTGATGTCGTGAATAAGTGCCTTGGTCAACTCGGCGTGGCGTGGCTCCATGGGTTCCCTGAATGATCGATCGATGTGCCTGAGGCGTAGCAAATGCTAGCGCCTGGCGGCCCGTAAGCCAAGCGCAAAGGGTAAACGAGGTGCGGTTCCGGCTTGACGGTCGAGTGCCACATTCCTAGAATATGTTTAAACATATTTATTAAATGCACATATAAGCAGCACCGATCATCTCAAAACAACCGAAACCACCTTGATGATGGAGACAACAATGACCAAGAAACTGGGCGCCACCCTGGCCCTGCTAGCCCTGTCCACCGCCGCGCTGGCGCAAAACTACCCCACCCGCCCGATCACGTGGATCGTGCCCTTCGCGGCCGGCGGCCCCACCGATGCGCTTGCCCGCAATATCGCGGATCGCGTCGGGCGCGATCTGGGCCAGCCGGTACTGATCGAGAACCAGGCCGGCGCCGGCGGCACCATCGGCGCGGGCAAGGCGGCAAAGGCCGCGCCCGATGGCTATACCTTCCTGGTCGGGCATATGGGCTATATGGCCGCGGCGCCGTCGCTGTACAAGAAGCTGTCGTATGACCCGGTCAAGGACTTCGAGGGCGTGTTCCGCTTCCCCGATACGCCGCTGGTGCTGCTGGTCGGCGCGAACTCGAAGTTCAAGACCGTGCAGGACCTGGTCGCCTTTGCCAGTGCCAATCCGGGCAAGCTCAACTTCGGCAACGCGGGCGTGGGTTCCACCTCGCATCTGGTCGCCGCCATGTTCGCCCAGCAGGCCAGGATCAAGGTGACCCCGGTGTCGTACAAAGGCGCCGGCCCGGCCTTGACCGATGTCATGGGCGGGCAGGTGGATGGCATGTTCGACCAAACCAACACCGCCCTGCCGCAGGTCAAGGGCGGCAAGGTCATCGCCATCGCGCAGACCGCCAAGCAACACGTGCCGCAGTTTCCCAACGTGCCCACCGTGGCGGAAACCGTGGTGCCCAACTTCGAGGCATCCACCTGGTACGGCCTATATGCGCCGAAGGGCACGCCCAAGGACGTCATCGCCCGCAACTACGCCGCGTTCGCCAAGGCCATCGCCGACACGGAGTTTGCAAAGAAGCTGGCCGACCAGGGCATCCAGTTGCTACCGGATGCCGCCTACAAACCCGCCGCGCTAAACCAGCACACCGCGGCCGAAGTGGCCAAGTGGAAGACCGTGATCACCGCAGCGGACATCAAGCTGGATTAGGCGTGCAGCATTGGCCCAGCGCCTCGGGCCGCGCCTGCTTTTGGTAGTACGATATCGCCCTTGCACGCGTTGCCGTGTTGTCGGGAGAGAGTTTTGCCATCAGTGGATCGCCGTAGCGCCGGCACATCGCGCGCCCGGGCCAGGACCGAAGAACCATCGCAGAATGAGCTGGCCTATACCGGCCTGCGGGAGCGGCTGACCACGCTGGTCTACCGCCCCGGCGAGCATCTCAACATCTCCACCCTGGTCGACGATCTTGACCTTGGCCGCACGCCCATCAACCAGGCCCTGCACCGGCTGGCCAACGAAGGACTGGTGCAGATCCTGCCGCGCAAGGGCGTGGTGGTCTCGCCACTGTCCATCGACGATGCGCTGCACCTGATCGACGTGCGCCTGGCCAACGAAACGCTGTGCGCCAGGCTAGCTGCCGAGCGCATCACCGCCGCCGGCCTTCACACGCTCGAACGCCTGCTGAGCCAGGTGGAAGACGCTGTGGCGCAGCGCAACCTGCCCGAGGTGACCAACCTGGACCGCCTGTTCCACGAGGAAATCGCGCAGGTCTCGGGCAACCCGATCCTGATCGAAATCCTCAAGGTGCTGCACGCGCGCTCGCAGCGCTTCTGGGCCATTTCGCTGTCATCCGAAGGGCACCTGGCCGAGGTCGGCGCCGAGCACCGCGCCATCCTGAAGGCGCTGCGCGACGGCGACGGCGCGGCAGCGGCCAGCGCGGTCACGGCCCATGTGCTTTCCTTTCGCCAGGCGCTGCTGCAGGGCCGCCGCGAAACGGTCTTCGCGACGGCGCTCGAGGGCTAGCCGGATCAGCTTTCGAGCGGCTTGTTCGCGGTTTCCCGCGCCACCAGCAGCGCCACCAGCGTCAGCGCCACGGCGGCGCTGACATACAGCGAGATCGCCAGTGTCGAGCCGTACGACTTGTACAGGCTGGCGATGATCAGCGGCGCAAAGCCGCCGCCCACGATGCCCGCCAGCGTATAGGCCAGCGATGACCCGGCGTAGCGCACCCGCGTGGGGAACTGCTCGGTCACGAAGGCCGCCTGCGGGCCGTACATCATGGCGTGGATGATCAGCCCGACCACCACCGCGGCGCAGATCTGCAGCGGCTGCGCGCTGTCCATCAGGCGGAAGAACACAAAGGCCCACACCACGGCCAGCACGGCCCCGGCGATGTATACCGGGCGGCGGCCGAGCTTGTCCGACAGGCTGCCGAACAAGGGCACCGCGATGGCGTTGCACGCCGCGCCGATCATGGTCGCGCTCAGCGCCAGCGGCCGGGACAGGTGCAGCACGCTGGTCACGTAAGTCAGCGTGAAGACCACCACCAGCGCGTAGAGCACGTCGGAGCCGATGCGCACACCGCCGGCCACCAGCAGCCGCCGCCAGTGATCCACGAACACTTCCTTGATCGGCGTCTTGGCCGTGCTCTTGCGCGCTTCCATTTCCTTGAACAGCGGGGTTTCCTCAACGCCCTTGCGCAGCCACAGCCCGAACAGCACCAGCAGCACGCTCGACAGGAACGGAACGCGCCAGCCCCACGCCTGGAAATCTTCCGGGCTCAGCCACAGCGACACCACGGCGATAAAGCCGGTGCCCAGCAGCGTGCCGCACGACGGCCCCACCTGCGTAAACGATGCGTTGCGCCCGCGCTGGTGCTGCTCGCCATGCTCCATCGACAGCAACACCGCGCCAGCCCATTCGCCGCCGATCGCCGCGCCTTGCAGGAAGCGCAGCGCCACCAGCAGGATCGGACTCCAGATGCCCCACGACATGTAAGTGGGCAGCACGCCCATCAGCCCGGTGGCCACGCCCATCAGGATCAGCGTGGCGACCAGCACGAAGCGCCGGCCGAGCTTGTCGCCCAGATGCCCGAACAGCACGCCGCCAAGCGGGCGCGAGACATAGCCCACCGCATAGGTGGAAAACGCCAGGATCGTGCCCGTGAGCGGATCGAACGAGGGGAAGAAAACCGCGTTGAACACCAGCGCGGCCATCAGGTTATAGACCGTGAAGTCGTACCACTCCAGCGTGGTGCCGATGGTGCTGGCCGCGGCCAGCCGGCCCATGCCGGGCTTGGCGGCATGGGTGGCCGCATCGAGCGTGCCGGCTGCGCTGCGCGCGGTGGATATCGTGCTTGC
The DNA here is from genome assembly GCF_000832305.1 of Cupriavidus basilensis. Lineage (NCBI taxonomy): Bacteria > Pseudomonadati > Pseudomonadota > Betaproteobacteria > Burkholderiales > Burkholderiaceae > Cupriavidus > Cupriavidus basilensis. The sequence goes on along the minus strand of NZ_CP010537.1, from coordinate 1,582,564 downwards.
GTTGGTCATCACGCCACCTCCCCGGAGAAGAGCTTCCATTTCAATGCATAGCGTGCGGCCTGCTGCGTCGATGCGCCCAGGCGCTTTGCCGCTTCCTGCAGTGCCTGCTCGCTCGCGGCTTCGGCGCTGCTCTCGATCACCAGGATGGGCAGCAATTGCCGGTCGGTCAGGCTCTCCTTGGGCAACGGCTGGCTTAGCTCGGCATCGGGCATCAGCAGGTAGGACTGGACAAAGCCGGGCTGCGCGGACAGTTGCCCGCCAACCTCGCCCGCCAGGTCGACCAGCGCCAGCGGATCCTCCGGCTGCGCCAGCGGCAGCACGGCAAGCCAGCTGCCGCTGCCCTGCCCGACCGTGGCAGTGACTTCGCTCACGCGGCGCATCGGCTGGCGCATGCGGTCCAGGTTGGCCACCGACCACGGCGTCTGGCGGCGAAAGGCCGCCTTGTAGGCCGCGCTGGTGAATGCACCGAGCGACTCGGTGCGATACAGGCCGAGATACTTGGGGCCGCCCTGCACGGCTTCATAGCGCGCGGCAGAGATGAAGCCTTCGATGCGGGCGCGCTCTTCCACGTGCTCGCGGTCGTACCATTGATTGAAATCGGCCTCGTCGGCCGCATCCACATTCGACGCGACAAACAGCATGCCCTGCGGGGCCATGCCTGCCGCGCTCTCTGTCGCCAAACTTTCGGTCGCAAACATCTCGCTCATCAAACTCTCCGGTTGCCACGCCAATACAAAGCGGTGAGCTGATGATCGGCGCGATCGCCGCGCGCGACAAACGGGTTTTTCTTCGCGTTTCCGATCAGTTTTTCTGTTCGATCCGGCTGCGTTCGCGCACCAGCCTGGCGCGCGACCATGCTTCACTCCGGCGCAAACGGTGCAGGCAGCGAACGCACGAAGCGATCCGATTCGCGGCAGGCCAGATCCGCCACCAGGCGAATCGCCTCCGACGCCGCATGGTCGAGATGGCTCACTACCAGCCGTTGATGCGGCAGCGGCACATCGCAACAGATCACGCGCAGTTCGCCGCGCTCCACCTCTTCACGCACCGGCGCCAGCGGCATCAGCGCATTGCCAAAGCCCGCCTTCACCAGCCGCACGATGGCCGCGATGGAGCTCACGCAGTGCACCTTGCCAACGGGCAGCCCGGCCTTGCGGTACAGCTCCTTGAGCGCCACGTGCGGCTGCGATCCCGGGCTCATGGTGATGGTCGGGTACTGCAGCAACGTGGCCAGTTTCCCTTCATCGGGCTGCGCCGCGCCGGGCGGCCCGACCCACCCGATCGCCATCGGCAGGCACGGCGTGCTGGTGATGCCCTCGCCCACCGCGGGGTCCGTCTGCAAGGCGATATCGATGCCGCCGGCGCGCAGGGTCTTGTGCAGGCCCTCGGTGGTCTCGGAAGTGATCTGCACCTCGATGCCCGGATAGGACGATTGCAGGTGCCGCAGGAAGTCGACCAGCCAGGTATGCACCACGCTCTCGATGGCGCCGATGCGCACCAGCCCCAGCAACTCGTGGCCGGAGCGCCCCAGCACCATGATCTCCCGCTGCAACTCCAGCAGCCGCTCGCCGTAGCCGAGCAGGCGCAGGCCCACCGGCGTGAGCCGCAGGTCCCGCGCCTCGCGCTCGAACACGCGCGCGCCAATCTCCTGCTCCAGCGAGGCAATGCGATTGGACATGGCCGCCTGCGTGATGTGCAGCTTCTCGGCCGCCGCGCGAAAGCTGCCTAGCCTCGCTACCCACATGAAGGCTTCGACAAAGCGCGTGTTCATGGCGCCGGGCCTGCACTGGCACCGCACCCGCAGCGCCCGCAGCACCTCACCCGTGCCCCGCCGCGGTGCACCCTGCTCGTCAATTCGGCTCCCGGCCAGGGCTGGCCAGCCTCGCTACTTCCATTTTGTCCGCCTTGTGAAATTTCACAGTATTAACAGCGGATTTTTATGCAATATCCGCGCCAGTGCTGTAGTGGGATTCCCTAGCTTGCTTTCATGCCGTCCGGCTGCGGCAAGCCCCCTCTGACGACGGGTGGCGGTCGCTGAGCGGGCCTATTGAGCCACGGCACCCGCGGGCAAGTCCAGCCGCCCGGCCAGGTCCGTCAGCGTCGCCGCGCACGAGGCATCCACCTTCAACGCCAGCAGCGCATCGGCACGGGTCTGGCCAAGATTGATGGCCGCCACCGGCTTGCCCAGCTTTTGCGCCGCCAGGCAGAAACGGTAACCGGAAAACACCGTGAGCGACGAGCCGATCACCAGCAAGGCATCCGACTCATCCAGCGCCTGCAGGGACACATCCACGCGCTCGCGCGGCACCGACTCCCCGAAGAACACCACATCGGGCTTGAGCACGCCGCCGCAGTGCCCGCACGCGGGAATACGCACGGCCTCGAAGCTGGCCAGCTCCAGATGCGCATCGCCATCGGAAGCCGGCAGCGCGCGCAGTTCGGCTAGCGCCGGGTTGTCCGCCTCGAGCTGCGCCTGCAGCGAGGCGCGCGGGCGGCGCGTGCCGCATTGCAGGCAGATCACGCTGCCCACATGGCCATGCAGCTCGATCACGCCGGTGCTGCCGGCGCGCTGGTGCAGGCCGTCCACGTTCTGGGTGACAAGCTGGCGCACGTAGCCAGCCGCTTGCAGCTGAGCCAGCGCGAAGTGCGCGGCGTTAGGCTGCGCATTGGCTAGCACCGGCCAGCCCAGCATGCTGCGCGCCCAGTAGCGCTGGCGCACCGCATGCGAGCGAAAGAAATCCTGCGCCTGCACGGGCGGCGTGCGCTGCCAGTTGCCCTGCGCGTCACGGTAGCCGGGAATGCCGGAATCGGTGCTGATGCCGGCCCCCGTCAGCACCAGCAGGCGCGGATGGTCCCGCACGAACGCGTGCAGGTCGGCCAGCATGTTCCGGTCGGTGACGCTCAAGGCAGGCTCCTTGTGTGGTACTTGCTTGGTGCTTGCGTGGTACGTGTCTGGTACGCGTGGCGTGCCAGCCAGGTCAGAAGCTGGGACCGCCCGCGCCGGCTTCGGCCGTCTGGCCGGCGAGCGCCAGCCAGGCCTTGAGCTCGGCACGGTACTGCTCCATGGCCGCGGCATGCAGGTCAAAGATGCAGGGATCACAGCCATTGCCGCAGCAATCATTGATATCCGGCGTGGGCGGCGCCACGGGCTTGGGCGGCAATGCCTGCGCTGCCGGCTCCGGCGTAGCCGCCGTATCTGGGGTGCGTCCTGTGGCGGACGCCAGGTTTTCTACCGACACCATCGACTCCAATTGAATTGCGCGGTCAGTATACTGCCGGCGCGCGGACCAGGTCGCGGCGAAAGGTCGCCAGCATCTGTGGCGCCTGCGCCTCCCAGCCGGCAAAGCGCTCGTGCACGGCCGGGTCCGGAAAGATCATGCGCAGCGTATTGCGATGGCCCGGCGCGCACGCGCCAGCACATCCCAGCGCAGGTTGCGCACACAGGCAGGCAACACGGCAGATCAGCCGCCCGTACCGGACGAGGGCTTGCGGGCCTCCAACACCGCCCGCAACCGCGTCACCGCCTCGGCTGACTCGGCCTCGATGCGCTTGCGCAGCACCAGCCAGTTGGTCAGCGCAAACAGCAGGTTCGGCGCGGGGTAGCTGAATTCGCGCCGGAAGTGCGTGCCCTCCGGCGTCTGGGCGAGCGTGTAGCGGACCGCGCCCGCTTCGCGCCCATCCATAGTGCCCTGGATCATCCAGGCCGAGGATGGGCTGCGCTCGGCCGCGGTCCACACCACCTGGCCGCGCCGCCCGGCCACCAAGAAGGTTTCGGTGACCTGCTCGCCGGGCAGGAGCGAATGCCCGGCCGATGCGCCGGTCACGGCGAGCGACGATGGATGCCAGTCGGGCCAGTTGGCGGGCGTGGAAACGTAGTCGAACACCACGGCATCGGGCTGCGCGATCGTCACCTCGTTGACGATATGCGTGACGGGGCGCCACGGCCGCGGCAAGGGGAGCAACAGGACAGTCGCCGCGCACAGAAGGATCAGTAGCGCGACGAACAGGGTCCGCCGCCGTCCATGGGTCCGCCTTCTGTGGATTCGCCGCCTGCTCATGTTGGGAGCCTGGACAATCAATGCGCCGGCGGGCTGCGGTGCGGGCTGCGGCCTGCGGCCTTTCCGGCTGAGGTGGCCGCGATGCTTTTAGTGTAGTCAGATTTTTTCGCCGCGTTGGCGCGGCAACGACAAAACGCGGCAACCGCGCGAGGGCGGCTGCCGCGTTTTGGAGGCCTGGCGCCTGCGCTCAGTGGTTCACGGCCAGCGGGCCGGGGCCCGCCTGCGCCACACTGGGTGCGGCATCCGGCAACGGCCCCCACCCACCGCCCAGCCGGCGTACCAGCGCCACCGTGGCGGAAGCACGCAGCCCGGCCACCTGGTTGGCATCGCGCTGCGACTGCAGCACCGTACGATCCGCGTCGATCACCGTCAGGTAGTCCACCGCGCCCGCCTCGTAGCGGCTGCGCGAGATCTTGGCCGCGCGGCGGGCGCCGCCCAGTGCGCCGTCCAATGCGCCGGCCTGCTGGCTCAGCCAGCGTACGTCCGCCAGGCTGTCTTCCACCTCGCGCATCGCGGTCAGCACGCTCTGGCGGTAGCTCGCCACCGCCTCCTCGTGCTGCGCGCGCGCCGCCGCCAGGTTGGCCTTGTTGCGGCCCCCGTCGAGGATCGGCGCGGCGATCGTGCTGCCCACCAGCGGCCCCAGCATCCACGCGCGTGACGACCACTTGAACAGGTTCGACAGGTCGTTCGACTCAAAGCCGAACAAGCCGGTGAGCGTGATGCGCGGATAGAACGCCGCCTTCGCCACGCCGATGCGCGCGTTGGCCGCCGCCATCAGGCGCTCGGCCTGGGCGATGTCGGGGCGGCGCTCCAGCAGGTCGGAGGGCAGCCCCGCCGGCACAGCGATCTGCGCAGCGTCCAGCGGGCGCGCGGCCATTGTGAAGGCGGCCGGCGGCGCGCCCGTCAGCACCGCCAGCGCGTGCTCCTGGTTGGCGCGGCGGCGCTCGATGCCGGCGAGATCCGCGCGGGCCGTACCCAGCTCGGCTTCGGCGCGCGCGGGGTCCAGATCCGTGGTCTCGCCTTCGTCGAACCGGCGCTTGAGCAGCTTGAGCGCGTCCTCACGCAAGGTGATGGTGGCGTTGAGCAGGTCGCGCTCGCTGTCCAGCGTGCGCAGCGCGAAGTAGGCTTGCGCCACGTCCGCCTGCAGCGCCAGCAGCACCGAGCGGTACAGGTCTTCAGCGGCGTCGCCCTCCGCCCGCGCCGCCTTGACGTTGTCCGCCACGCGGCCGAACAGGTCCAGCTCATAGCTGGCGATGGCGCGCGCCTTGAGCACCGTCTGCGGCTTTACCGGCGTGCCGTCGGGCAACCCCTGCGAGGCGGCCGAGGACTGGGTGCGGGTCGGGTCCAGGCCCACGCTCAACTGCGGGTACTGGTCCGCCTCGGCCACGCCGGTGAAGGCGCGGGCCTGCTTGAGGCGCGCCGCGGCGATCGCGAGATCCTGGTTGGACTCGGTGGCCGTGGCAATCAGGCGGTCGAGATCGGCGTCACCGAAGATCTTCCACCATTCGCCGCGCTGCGCGCCTTCGGCGGGCGTGGCCACCTTCCATTGCGAGCCTTCGGCTTGCGCGGCCATCGCTTCCTTGTAGGCCGGCGTGGCGGCGGTTGCGCTTTGCGGCACCTGGTAGGTCGGCGCCAGCGAGCAGCCAGCCAGGATCAGGGCCACGGCCAGCGTGGCCAGGCGCGGCAGCGCCGCGGGGAGTATCGATGTCATCTTGGATGTCAATGTTGCGTTCATGTCGATCACCCTTACTCAGCAGAGGCGATAGCCTTGTGGCTCGCCGACGGCGCGTCCGACACCGTGCGGCGCTCGCCACGGGTCGCCAGCAGGCGCAGCGCCACGTAGAACACCGGCGTCAGGAACAGCCCGAAGAAGGTCACGCCCAGCATCCCGGCGAACACCGCCACGCCCATCGCATGGCGCATCTCGGCACCCGCGCCAGTGGACACCACCAGCGGCACCACACCCATGATGAACGCGAACGACGTCATCAAGATCGGGCGCAGGCGCAGGCGGCTGGCTTCAATGGCGGCGGCCACGATGGAGCGGCCTTCATGCTCCAGCTCCCGCGCAAACTCCACGATCAGGATCGCGTTCTTCGCTGACAGCCCCACCAGCACGATGAAACCAATCTGCGTGAAGATGTTGTTGTCGCCCTTGGTCAGCCATACGCCAGTCATGGCGGCCAGCAGGCTCAGGGGCACGATCAGGATCACGGCCAGCGGCAAGGTCAGGCTTTCGTACTGCGCGGCCAGCACCAGGAACACCAGCAGCACGCACAGCGGGAAGATCCATACCCCCGCGTTGCCGGCCAGGATGTCCTGGTAGGTCAGGTCGGTCCACTCGAACTTGATGCCCTTGGGCAGCGTCTCGGCCGCAATGCGCTCGGCCGCGGCTTGCGCCTGGCCAGAGGAGAAGCCCGGGGCCGGGCCGCCGTTCATGTCGGCCGCGGTGAAGCCGTTGTAGCGGATCACGCTGTCCGGGCCAAAGCCCTGGTTGACGGTGAGCAGCGACGACAGCGGCACCATGTCGCCCGCGCTGTTGCGCGTCTTCAGTTGCAGGATGTCCTCGGCGTGGGCGCGGAACTGCGCATCCGCCTGGACCTTGACCTGGTAGGTCCGGCCAAACTTGTTGAAGTCGTTGACATAGGCCGAGCCGAGGTAAGTCTGCAGCGTGTCGAACACATCCGTCACCGGCACGCCCAGCTGCTTGGCTTTCACCCGATCCAGCTTCACATCCAGCTGTGGCACGTTGACCTGGTAGTTGGTGAAGATACCGGCCAGCTCAGGCGTGGCACGCGCCTTGGTGGTAAAGGCGTTGGTCGCGTCGAACAGCGCGTCGTAACCCAGCGCGGCACGGTCCTCGATCATCATCTTGAAGCCGCCGATGGTACCCAGGCCCTGAACCGGCGGCGGCGGGAACACGGCGATAAAGGCGTCCTGGATCGCGGCGTACTTGCCGTTGAGCTGCGCCGCGATGGCGTTGCCCGACAGTTCCTTGGTCTTGCGTTCTTCAAACGGCTTGAGCGAGACAAAGACGATGCCGGCGCTCGGGCTGTTGGTGAAGCCATTGATCGACAGGCCCGGGAAGGCAATCGCCGATTCCACGCCCGGCTGCTTGAGCGCGATGTCGGACATCTGGCGGATCACGTCTTCGGTGCGGTCCAGCGTGGCGCCGTCAGGCAGCTTGGCAAAGCTCACCAGGTACTGCTTGTCCTGCGCCGGCACAAAGCCCTTGGGCACCAGCTGGAACACACCCCAGGTCAGCGCCAGCATCACGGCGTAGACGCCGAACACCGCCGTCTTGCGCGAGATCACGCCCTTCACACCCTTGCCGTAACGATCGGCGCTGGCGCCAAAGAAACGGTTGAAGCGGCCAAAGAAGCCACCCAGCACGCGATCCATGCCGCGCGAGAGCCAGTCCTTCGGCGCATCGTGGCCGCGCAGCAGCAGCGCGGACAAAGCCGGCGACAGCGTCAGCGAATTGAAGGCCGAGATGATGGTCGAGATGGCGATGGTCAGCGCGAACTGCTTGTAGAACTGACCGGTCAGGCCCGTCATGAAGGCCAGCGGCACGAACACGGCGATCAGCGTCAGCGCGATCGCGATGATCGGGCCGCTCACCTCACGCATGGCCTTGTAGGTGGCCTCTTTCGGAGATAACCCCTCGGCGATATTGCGCTCGACGTTCTCCACCACCACGATCGCATCGTCCACCACGATCCCGATGGCGAGCACCAGCCCGAACAGTGACAACGCATTGATCGAGAAGCCAAAGGCATGCATCAGCCCGAACGTCCCCACGATCGACACCGGCACGGCCAGCAGCGGAATCACCGAGGCGCGCCACGTCTGCAGGAACAGGATCACCACCAGCACCACCAGGGCGATGGCTTCGAACAACGTATGGGTCACGGCTTCGATGCTATGGCGCACGAACTGCGTCGGGTCATAGACGATGCTGTAGTCCACGCCATCGGGGAAGTTCTGCTTGAGCTCTTCCATCGTCTTGCGCACGTCGTCCGAGATCTGGATGGCGTTGGAGCCCGGGGCCTGGAAGATCGGAATGGCCACCGCGGACTTGTTGTCCAGCAGCGAGCGCAGTGCGTACTCCGACGCGCCCAGCTCGATGCGGGACACATCCTTCAGGTAGGTCACGCCACCATCGGGCGAGGTCGCCACGATGATGTCGCCGAAGGCCTCCACGGTTTCCAGGCGGCCCTGCGCGTTCACGGAGAGCTGCAGGTCAGCGCCCGGCAGCGCGGGCGAGGCGCCAATCACACCAGCGGCCACCTGCACGTTCTGCTCGCGGATGGCCTTGACCACGTCGGCGGCCACCAGCTTGCGCTCGGCCATCTTCTCGGGGTTCAGCCACACGCGCATGGAATAGTCACCCGAGCCGAACAGCTGCACCTGGCCCACGCCCTGGATCCGCGCCAGGCGGTCCTTGACGTTGATCACCGCGTAGTTGCGCAGGTAGGTCATGTCGTAGCGGTCGTTCGGCGAGACCAGGTGGACCACCATGGTCAGGTCGGGCGAGCTTTTCACCGTGGTGATGCCCAGGCGCCGCACGTCCTCCGGCAGGCGCGGCTCGGCCTGCGCCACGCGGTTCTGCACGAGCTGCTGGGCCTTGTCCGGATCCGTGCCGAGCTTGAAGGTGACGGTCAGCGTCAGCAGGCCATCGCTATTGGCTTGCGACGACATGTAGAGCATGTCCTCGACGCCGTTGATCTGCTCCTCCAGCGGAGACGCCACGGTCGCGGCAATCACCTTGGGGTTGGCGCCCGGATACTGCGCGCGCACCACCACGGACGGCGGCACCACCTCGGGATACTCCGAGATGGGTAGCTTGAACATCGAGATGGCGCCGATCAGGAAGATCAGCACCGATAGCACGCCGGCAAAGATAGGCCGGTCGATAAAGAATTTCGAGAGATTCATCTCAGTCTCGGCAGTCTTGGCGAAAGGGCTCCCCCTGGCGGCCTGAATGGCAGGCGCCATGTGGAGCGGGGAAGCTAAAAATGGTCTGGCCTCGGGGCAGAGGTACGTTCAAAGCCGGCGCACTGTGGATGCGCCCGCCCTCTCCCCCGTCCCTCTCCCGCCATGCGGGAGAGGGGAGCAAACCCTTGACGGATTCAGCGCATGCGGCTCATGCCGGATCGGCTCAGGTCACCGGCTTTGCGTCGGCCGCCTTATCCGTGGCTTTCTCCGTGGCCGCTTGCTTGCGGTCAGCCGATTCGCCGCGTTGATCCAGTTCGCGCTTGAACGCCATATCGACCGGCTTGGGTGCGACCGTGATGCCGGGGCGCACACGCTGCAGCCCGTTGACCACGATCTTCTCGTCGGCCTTCAAACCCTGGCGGATCACGCGCAGCCCTTCATACGACGGCCCAAGCGTGACTTCTCGATAGGCCAGCTTGTTGGCGCCATCGAGCACCAGCACAAACTTCTTGCCCTGGTCGGTGCCGATCGCGCGGTCGTTGATCAGCACCACCGGGTGCGGCGAGCCACCGCCGAGCTTGATGCGCGCATACAACCCCGGCAGCAGGCGGCCGTCCGGGTTGTCGAACACGGCGCGCACACGGATGGTGCCGCTCTTGGTGTCGAGCCGGTTGTCCAGCGACTGGATATGGCCCTCGCGCGGATAGTCCTCGTCGTTGGCCAGGCCCAGGAACACCGGGAGCTTTGACTGGCCACCTTCGCCACCGGACGCTCCGGACGCTTTGTCCGCCGTATAGCGCAGGTAGGTCTGCTCATCGAGCTCGAAGCTGGCATACACCGGCGAGACCGATACCACGGTGGTCAGCACCGGCGTGCCGGCACCGGCCGCCACCAGGTTACCCACCGTGATCTCGGCGCGCGATACGCGCCCGCTGACCGGCGCGGTGATGCGCGTATAGGTCAGGTTGAGGCGAGCCACATCCAGCGAGGCCTGCGCGGCACGCACATTGGCGATGGCTTCGCGCGAACCGTTGTCGCGCTCATCGAACTCGCGGCGCGATACCGCGTTGTCCTGCACCAGGCGCTGCGCGCGGGCCAGCTCCGTCTGCGCGTGGCCGGCACGCACTTGCGCGGCGGCCAGCGCGGCTTCGGCGCGCGCCACCTCTGCGGCATAAGGACGCGGGTCGATGGTAAACAGCGGATCGCCCTTCTTCACCAGCGCGCCTTCACGGAAGTGCACGGCGTCGATGGTGCCGCCAACGCGGGCGCGAATCTCGACCCGGTCCACCGCTTCCAGACGGCCGGAGAACTCATCCCATTCGGTGATGGTCTTGCCAAGGGCCGCTGCCACGTCCACGGTGGCGGGTGCTGCCGGGCCAGGCACGGCCTGCGCCTCGCCAGCGTGCCAGGGCTTGAAGATCGAGGTGGCCAGGCCAGCGCCGAGCACTGCGACGATGGCCAGGGCAATCATGGTGCGTCGAGTTTGCTGATTCATTTTCTTGACTCCGTATTCCGTCTGCGGGTTTTCTTCAACTGGAAAGCAAAAATAGGACGAACGCCCCCGCCGGAGCGCGCCAAGGAGGCGCGCCCGGTACGCCTGCTGCTCGCAGGCCGGCTTGGCTTGTTGGTAACGCGGGATCAGCCGGGCGGGCTGGCTCCTGTCTGGCGTTCGGCCTTGGGTGAGGCGTCGTCGTCGCCGGCAAGATGGCCTTGCAGGTAACGCGCGCCTTCGTTTATCCACACCTGACATCGGTCGTGGGACACTTCCACGCCGGCGCCACAGGCACCGGGCATGATCTGGACCTGCGCGGGCACACTCGCCGTGCACAGGCGGCTGACAAAGGCTTCGCCTTCGGCGCGCAAGGCATCTTCTTCCGCCACCTGCACAAAGGTGGGCGGCAGGCCGGCCAGCCGCGACGCCAGCGCCGGGGCCGCGTAGGGATGCACGCTGGCGGCCGGGGTCGGCAGGTAATCGCGGTAGTAGCCCGCCAGGCGCTGGAGCATTTCCAGCGGCACGCTGCGCCCGCCCTGCCCGACCGAGCACGAGGCGTGCTGCAGGCACGGATCGGTCACCGGGCGGATCAGCCACTGCGCGCGCGGCTCGGGCAAGCCGCGGTCACGCAGCATCTGCGACAGCGCGATCGCCAGGTTGCCGCCCGCCTCTTCACCCACCAGGGCAAAGCGCAGCTTGTCCACCTTCAGGCGGCGCGCATGGCGCAGCACCCATTCGGCGGTATGAAACACGTCCTCCGGCGCCGCCGGGAACGGAAAATCGGGGGCCAGCGAATACGCCGGAGTGACCACCACCGCTGGCACGGTAACCGCCAGCGAGCGCGCCAGGCGCTGGGATTTCTCCAGGCTGCCGTCCACAAAACCGCCCGCATGCAGGTAGATCAGCCACGGCAGCAACGGCGCCGCCTTACCCTCCGGATAGCCCGGCGGGTAATTCAAGCGCACCGTGATGGTGCGCCCGCAGCTCTCCACCTCATGCTCGGTCACGCGCCCCTCGGCCAGTTCGGCTGCTAAGGCTGCTGCTGCGGCTTTCGATTGCGAGGGCGACATGTCGGTCACGTGCGGCGCGAGGGCGACGCATCCATTGCATATTGCGATGCAGCGAATTATGGTGGTTGATGAAGGTGGGATAAAGCGAGGCTTTACCAATGCACTGTTTCTCCGGTGAAATAATCGGGCATGTGGCGCCAGGGAAACCCTTTGCTGTGCAAGGTCATCCATTTTGTGCTCCACTCCCGCACCTGCGCATCCGCGCAAGCCGTCATGAGCCACGCTGGGCCGCACCCCACCCGGGTACCTGCCCCGCCAGCCAGACCTGCTTGTTTCCATACCCAGGGGAGTGAACATGGATCGTCTCGTATCAATGCAGGCCTTCACCCGCGTGGTGGATGTCGGCAGCTTTGCGCGCGCAGCCGAGGCCATGGACCTGCCCAAGGCCACGCTCACCCGGCTGATCCAGAACCTGGAAACCCATCTCGGCGTGAAGCTGCTGCACCGGACCACCCGGCGCATCAGCGTGACCACCGACGGCGCCGCTTATTACGAGCGCTGCGTGCGGATCCTGGCGGACGTGGAAGAGGCCGAGCAATCCCTCACCCACCAGAACAACACGCCGCGCGGCACGCTGTGCGTGGACACCACCGCCGGGCTGGCGCAACTGGTGCTGATCCCCAAGCTGCACGAGTTTTTTGCCGCCTACCCCGAACTCAAGATGGAACTCACCATCAACGGCAAGCCCATCGACCTGCTCAAGGAAGGCGTGGACGTGGTGCTGCGCGTGGGCGACCCGGTGGACGACACCATGGTGGCGCGCCGCATCGGCCAGCTGCGGCTGGGGCTCTACGCCTCGCCGGTCTATCTCAAGCGCAACGGCACGCCCGCCCAGCCCAGCGAACTGATGCAGCACCGGGCCGTGAACTACCTGTCCAACCGCACCGGCCGCGAAGTACCGTGGCCGCTCGGGCAAGGCGAGCAGCGCACGGAAATGCTGCTGCCCTCGTCCATTTCCACCAACGATGGCGACGTCTACCTGAGCTGCGCGCTGGAAAGCCACGGCATCGCCCGCATCGCGCGCGCCATGGCCCTGCCCTATGTGGAAAGCGGCCGGCTGGTCGAAGTCCTGCCCGACTGGCCTACGGACTCGTTGCCGATCGCCGCGATGTACCCGCAGAACCGCCACCTGTCGGCCAAGGTCCGCGTGTTCGTCAACTGGGTGGCCGAACTGTTCGCGCAACATCCGCAGTTTGGCGAGACCCAGGCAGGACAGCCTCAGCCATCCCGGCAACCCAAACTGGCAGCCTGAGCACAACACCGGCGTACTGCGCACTGGCACCGGCTACACCGCGCCGGAGGACGCGGAAGACGTCGAGCCCTCCGCCACGGCCAGCGCCTCCACCTCGAACAACATCCCGTCAAGCGCCAGCCGCGGCACCGGAATCAAGGTGCACGCCGGCTTGGGCGCGTCCCCCCAGGCCCGCTCCACCGCCGCCGCCAGCACGGCCAGGCGCGCCTCATCGTGATCCACCACCAGCACGGTCAGCTTGGCCACATGGCGCAGTTGCGCGCCCGCGGCGGCCAGCGCCACGCCCAGGTTGTCGAACGCCTGGCGCACCTGCGCCTCGAAGCTGTCCGGCAGGCTGCCATCCACGCGCTCCCCACCCTGCCCGGCCACGCAGACCAGGCCCGCGCCGGGCGCGACCATCGCCACATGGGAATAACCGTTGGCGCTGGGATCATAGAGGCCAAGCGGATTGAGCATGGCGAGCTGACGCGATGCGTGTTGGGTACGAGCGGCTTGCATGGGACGATTTCCTTGGTAGACAGCACTGGGACAGCACTGAGTCAGCACTGAGACAGCGTTGAGACAGCGTTGAGACAGCAATCATCGGCTTGGCCGGATGCAGGACAGGCTCGACATCACCGCCCGCCTGCCCTAATATCCAAGACAGTTTTTGGATATTAGGGCGCACCCATGAATTATGCAAACAATAACTTGGATAACCCTACAGGGTCTCCGGGTGATCGCATCCTGTTCCTGCTGAAGACCAAGGGCGCGGCATCGACCACGCAAATCGCCCAGGCGCTGGGCGGCACCGTCGAGGCCGCGCGCCAGCAGGTGCAGAAGCTGCTCGCCGCCGGGCTGATCGAGGGCCGCCAGCAAGGCGCCAGCGGCGCAGGCCGGCCGCGCCAGGACTGGACCCTCACCGCCAGCGGGCACGGCCGCTTTCCCGATACCCACGCGCAACTCACCATCCAGCTGATCGGATCGGTGCGGCAGTTGTTCGGCGAGCAAGGCATGGACAAGCTCATCGGCCAGCGCGAGTCCGAAACCCGCGCCCAATATCTGGCGGCCGTCGCCGGCCAGGGCGAGTTGCCGCAGCGGCTGGCCACGCTCGCCGCGCTGCGCTGCGCCGAAGGCTACATGGCGCGCCTTGAGCAAGACGGCAACGACTGGCTGCTGATCGAAGACCATTGCCCGATCTGCGCCGCTGCGCAGACCTGCCAGGGGTTCTGCCGGGCAGAGCTGCGGATCTTCCAGGAGGTCGTCGGCGCGCAAGCCACCGTCACCCGCGAAGAACATCTGCTGAGCAACGCGCGGCGCTGCGTGTATCGGGTCAGCGCCGCAGCGCAGGCGGCATAGCCGGCAAAGCTGGTGTTTGCGTGGATTGGTCATCCCCGCCACCGGTGCTATCTTGCTGCGCAGCCACAGCCGCCGTACCCCGCCAGCCAATTCGAAGTTCTAACCCCGCTGAAGACATCCCATGCCTTGCCACCAAGCAAACACGCCGGCGCGATGGCTGCGCCAGGCCACGCTCAGCCTCACGCTGCTGCTCTGCACCCTGGCTGCGCGCGCGCAGACCGCGCCACAAGTCGTTGACATCCCGACCCGCCCGGGCGTGACGCAGCGCTTCCTGTATCTGGCGCCCGCACAGCCCACGGCCGCGGTGATCCTTTACGCGGGCGGGCATGGTGGCCTGAACATCTACCCCAACGGGGGCATTGCCTGGGGTGCCGGCAATTTCCTGGTGCGCTCGCGCCAACTCTTCGTCGACAACGGCTTCGCGGTTGCCGTCATTGATGCGCCGAGCGACCGGCTGTCCTGGCCCTACCTGAGCGGCTTCCGCCTGTCCGCCGAGCATGCCGAAGACACCAAGGCTGTGATCGCCTGGATGCGCAGCCACACCAACCTGCCCGTCTGGCTGGTCGGCACCAGCCGCGGCACCCAGTCGGTGGCGTCCACCGCGATCCGGCTAGCGGACGATGGCGGCCCCGATGGCATCGTGCTGACCGCCACCATCCTGCGCGACGATCGCGGCCAACAGGTGCCGGCGATGGCCCTCGACAAGCTCAAGATTCCCGTGCTCGTGGTTCATCACGAACAAGATGGCTGCAAGCAGTGCCCGTACGACGAGGTGCAAGGTCTGATGGACAAACTGGCCAAAGCCCCCAAGGCCGGATTGATCCATTTCGCCGGCGGCAAAAGCGTTGGAGACCCGTGCGAGGCCATGTCCTACCACGGGTTCAACGGGATCGAGCCGCAAGTGGTGAAAGCGGTGGCGGGATGGATGGCGGAAAAATAAAGACTCGGCAAGCCATCATGACAGTCCGGCAACAGCATCATGACAACGCGATGACGCACCGTTGCGCCGCCCCGTCGCACGTGCAAAACGCCTTGCCGGTAACAAGGCAGCGAGTGCTAGGATAAGCCTGTGACCTCTGCGGCGGCCCACGCCGTTGCAGCGTTACATGCAGTACGTCCAATACGGGCGTACGTGCGCCAAGTGCGCCGTTCACTGACATGCCCGGGAGGTTCCAAAATGACTCCGACCCTCTCTTGGCAAAACGTGAAACGCAGCGCCACGCTCACCAGTCTGCTCATCAGCCTGTTCGCCAGCTGTGCGCCTTGCGCGCACGCGGGCGATATCACCGGCGCGGGCTCCACCTTCGTCTATCCGTTGCTGGTGAAATGGGCGGCCACCTACTACACCAAGACCGGCCAGGAGGTGAACTACCAGCCCACCGGCTCGGGCAACGGCATCCGGCAGATCAAGGCAGCCAATGTCACGTTCGGCGCCTCCGACATGCCGCTCAAGCCCGATGAATTACGCGCAGCCGGGCTGGTCCAGTTTCCGCTGGTTGTCGGTGGCGTGGTGCCGATCGTCAACCTGGATGGCGTAGCCGCGGGCCAGATCCGCTTTACCGGCCAACTGCTGGCGGATATCTACCTGGGCAAGATCGCCAACTGGGCTGACCCGGCCATCGGCGCGATCAACCCCGGCATCCACTTCCCCAATCAAAAGATCCTGGTCGTGCATCGCAGCGACAGCTCCGGCACAACCTTCAACTGGGCCGACTACCTGTCCAAGGTCAGCGACGAATGGAAAGGCAGCGTGGGCTCGGGCACCACCGTCAAATGGCCGGCAGGCGTCGGCGCCAACGGCAACGAGGGCGTGGCCACCTACATCAAGAATGTCAAAGGGGCGATCGGCTATGTCGAGCTAACTTACGCACTGCAACGCAAGCTGCCCTACACGGCCGTGCGAAACCGGGACGGTGCGTTTATCGAGCCCGCGCGGGAGAGCTTCAGCGCAGCGGTGGCGTCCGCGGACTGGAGCCAGCACCCCGACTTCTATCAGGTCATCACGGACGCGCCCGGCATGCAGGCATGGCCAATTACCGGCGCCGTGTTCGTGATCATGCCAAAGTCCCCGAAGGATCCCGCCGGCGCCAGAGCCGCGCTCGCGTTCTTCCGCTGGGCACTGAATGACGGGCAGGCCGACGCCGCGGCAGAGCACTACGTGGCGCTGCCACCCGCGCTGGTCAAGCAGATCGAAGCCTACTGGGGAGAGAACCTGAAGTGAGTGCGAGCGGTGAGTTCGGGTAGCGAGTTCGGGTAGCCCTGCGCTGCAGCGGGTTCCCGGGTTCCCGGTTTCCGCTCAGTGCTCCGTATCGCCGGCGTGGGCGCTCCAGTCGATATGGTCCGAGAGATAGTGCCTGTAGGCGTACTCGACATCGGCATCGGCGTCCTCATGGGCCTGGAGCGGATTGTCCCTGCACATGGGGCAAGTGTGGCGTGATGACGCTTGCGTCTGCGTGCCCTCGGTCATGGTCACAAACCCTCTGTAACGCCCCCAGGGCAATTCCTCAACAGAAGTGACGAGGAACAGATCGCCGCGCTGATACGTTGCCATGACTGCACTCCTGCATGCTGATCGGGGACATTCATTCTAGCAACGGCTTGCGCGAGCGCAACCCCGTTCTGGCAGCCTCGAAGCCGAGGTTACTCAAGCGCCGCTGGCGCGTCTTCTTGCACGTCCTCCTGCGCCAGTTTGCACTGGCGATCCAGGAAATCGCTGGCGTGGCCGTTGCTGCCAGCCGCACGATCGACCGGCTGGTCCACGATGACAAAGCCGCCCCTGTCCGCGGCATCCGCCACATAGGTGACAAACACGCCCCGGTCCGGCACGGCTGACGCCGCCTCGCCAAGACGATGCTTGATGAGCAGGAATGGATTGATGGACATCGCTCCCTGCGGCGAAGGCACGAAAACCGCCTGTACCGGCTTGCCCATGAACCGCAACGCCGTCCAGGTGGTGCCGATACGCGCGCGCGCACCAGCGACAAAGTCCCTGGCATCCCGGCTGATGCAGTCCAGATGGATATGCATCTGCTCCTGGCTGCGCGCCGCCTTTGCATTGATCGCCAGCCCCAGGATGCCATCGGGCAACGGCCGTGCGCGTGCCCGCCCGACAAACCGTCTCACGTCCCAGCCGAATGCCCACGGGTTCGCCGCGCCGTCCTCCCACACGCCGCGATCCTCCACGCCAGTCACCCGATGATCCGGAATGACGAGAAAGTGCGAGCGGCCGATTGCATCCTTGTAGAGCACAAAGCCTTTGTCACGGTCCACCACCACGCAATCGGGGTGCTGCGGCGCGCCGGGCACCAGGCAGCGCGCCTGCACGTTACGCCACAGCCCGTCCTTGGCAAACATCGCAAGCAACCCGACGTCCGCATCGGCCCAGGCGCTCGGCGCCATGCATAGCACCAGCAGCATGGCCAATCGCCGCGCCGTGGCACCAAAAACAAAAAGAGCCATCAACCTGACGGCTCCACACCCCGCGAACAAACAAGCAAAGCACACCCCATCCCCGGCATTCCTGGACGCACGGCGAGACAACAAGGCGAGAAAGTGGCCAACCGACTCGCTACGACGATCCAGGCCTGGGGCAGTCGTGGGTATTGGCATGCAGAACTTATCCACCTGAGTCGGCATAGCGTGCATTGTGCAGGACAAACATGGCAACACGATGGCGTGTTTGGCGACGCTGCATTCCTATACTCAACAATGCGCGCCACCGATTGTCAGGCGAGTGCCTGACCAAGCCCTTTCGCCCTTTCGCTCTTTCGCCCTTTCGCTCTTTCGCCCTTTCGCCCTCAAGCGACAGGCGACAGCACAGCACCGCATCACGCACCGCCGCTTCCTGCAGGGTGGCAGGCAATATGAGAACCGAATCACAATCCTCAATGATCGCCAGGATATCCGAAGCCCTGAAAGTCCCGGTGGAGGAGGTGGAGCGCGCGTATCTCGCCGCCTGGCACGAGCTTCAGGCCGACGCCAAGATTCACGACTACCTGCCACTGTTTGCCGCCAGGCGCGTGACGGAGGCGTTTCGCAGACAGCGCCAATCCGCAGCGCTGCCACCCCCGCCTGTTCCGGCATCGGCCGTGCCGCCGCGCTACGTTTAGCAGCCGAAGGGGCCGAAGTCATCGTTGGCGCGCCGCACCTGAACTAGAGCGGCGGCAGAGCGCCTTTCCTAAGACCACCGGCTTTCTGCGTACCAAACGCCGCTTTGTGCGACCTTTTCCGCTTGTCCGCGTAGCACGGACACGGACAAACCTCCTACGCCGCACACGCTCTCCCCCACTATCGATCAGCTTCTATCGAGAGGACTCTGGCCCCCAAGCGCAGCGGCACAATGCGCGACAGCCTGCCCGCGTTCACACTGCCCACTCAGCCGCCGGCCAGTTCAGAGTTTGCGCAGATTGCCGCACGCCAGCAGGCCTGGCTCGACGAAGCCAGCCGGCAGCTCGAGCGGCTGGCCTGAGCGCAAGCACGCCCGCGTGCTGTGGGGCCATGCCTGAAAAGAGCGAACGCGCTGGAACCCGACGATTCTGCAGGTGAGTCTATCCGTCACCAGGCTCAGCGACCAAGACCGCTCCCGGCGATCTGCCGCTCCACGAACTGGGCGAACAATGCATGCAGGCGCGTCGCCGGATGAAGGTCGTCGGCGAACATGTAGGTCTGATCGGCATTGGCCGTCACGTAGGTAGCCGGCGCGCACAGCAAGGCCGTGTCGTGAGGCGTTTTCGCGGGATCGCAGGCGACGCCGGTGTTTGACACGACAAAGCCATTGGCCTGAAAGCTCGCGATGACCTGGTTCTCCCATGCATAAGAATCGATCTGGATGACCTTGCCTTGCAGGCCATCGGCCTGCAAGGCAGCGTTCAAGCTGTTGTTGAAGATTTGCGATAGCTGGGTCAGGTTTGCCCCGCCGTCGGCCGAGGCGACGCCTTTGGGCGCCAGTCCGACATTCGGGACATTGACCACGACGACATGCGTGGCGCCGTTCTGGATGATCTGTCCGACAATTTGAGCCAAGGTGGCTGCCGCCGCCTGCACGGTCTGCGCCGCGGCCGGCAGTGCCCCGGCGCGAAGCACGTCGTTCGAGCCGCCCCAGACCAGCACCAGCTGATTAGCGTTGAAGCTCCCGTGTGCGGACAAGTAGCTCGAAACCTGCTGGTTGACGGGCATTTCGACGTTGCCGATCACGTCGGTAAGAAAATCGTTCAGGTTTGCCGGCGTTGCCACCGTAGCGCCGCCCTGCGCATAACCCAGGCCGCTTTGCGCATGTAACTGATGCGTGATGTCGATCGTAAACGCGGCGCTTAGCGTATCGCCGTAGTATTGCGCAACGTCCTGTGTCCACACTTGCCCCGGATTGGTTGTGAATCGCCCCCCGCCGACCGCGCTAGCGATCGGCGCAAAGGTCCCGACGTCCGACAGGCTGTCGCCAAACGAGACAACTTGCAGAGCAATGCCGCCCGCCGGGGCGCCCGCGCCGCTGCCGTTACCCGAGCCGCCTGCGCCGCCATCCCCGCCGCACGCGGCAACCAGCGAAATCACCACGGCAAGCATTGCGGCACGCAACTTGTCATTGCTTCCTTCATGGCTTCCTTGCATGGTTTCTCCCCCGCAGGTTGGCCGGGCAACCGCCCCCACGTGGCGGGCTGATCGCCAGCCCGCAGTGCGCTGTTGCGACAGGCACCTTGTCAGGCTGACGAGTGCAAAGCGCACATTGCCGCCTCGCCGCTGATCAGCGGCCCATCAGGAGACAAGCAAAGGTCTCTGCGCGATGCAGCCTGACCCATTGAGTATAGTGACCTGGACGCGCCGTGCTGTCGGTACGGTGCCGGACATGGTGGTCATTCGGATGTCGATCCTGCCCCGATCAGCAGGCCGCGGCGGCATCCAGAGCCAGCATCGCGGGCGCGATCATCGCCTGCAAGCGGGCGCGGCTGACGCCGTCTCGGGCCTGCACGGAGATGCCGTGCAGCAGCGCGCCGTACAGATCGCCGAGCGCGGCGATGTCGGTGTCCTGCCGCAGTTCACCACTTTCCACCGCCGCATGCAGCCGGTCAATGATGGACTGCGTGCGCTGGCGGCGATGTTCCGCCAGCCAGTCAGCCACCGCTTCGTTCTCGATGGCGCAGCTGCTGGCGGCGGACACCACCAGGCAGCCATGCGGACGGCCACGTTTGGTGTAGGTCCGCGCCGCGTCGTTGAGCAAACGTTCGATGGCCTGCCTGGCCGACTCTTCTTCCTGCATGGCGCGATCCGCGAAACCGCCTTCGCCTGCTTCGTATAGCGCCACCGCTTCCCGGAACAACGCTTCCTTGCTGCCGAACGCCGCGTAGATGCGCGCCGAGGCCAGGCCCAGCGCCTCGACCAGCGTCGACATCGACGCGCCTTCATACCCTCGCTCCCAGAACACGGTCATGGCCGTATTCAGGGCTTGGTCTCGATCAAATTCTCTGGGGCGTCCGGCCATGTTCTGCTCGTGAGTGAATGCTGTTGCGGCGTGCATTTTACCGTCGCCGCGCCTAACACGGTTGACTTCGTCATCCTTGCCGTCTATTCTTTGTCGCTCGACAAATAATAGGCGATTCAATCCATGCAAACGATCAAAGGCCCAAGCCTCCACCTCGCCCAGTTCAGCGACACACAAGCGCCGTTCGACACGCTGCCCGCCATCGCCAAATGGGCCGCCGAAACAGGGTTCAAGGCATTGCAGATCCCGGCTTGGGACGAGCGCCTGTTCGATGTGAAAGCCGCAGCGCAAAGCCAGACATACTGCGACGAAGTCAAAGGCACGCTGGCCGAGCACGGCCTGGTCATCAGCGAACTGACCACGCATATCTTCGGGCAGCTGGTGGCGGTGCATCCCGCCTACGATGCGATGTGCGACAACTTCGCGCCGCCCACGCTGCGCGGCAATCCGCAGGCGCGCACCGCGTGGGCGCTGGAACGCCTCGAGCTTGCCGCCAGGGCGTCGCGCCGGCTCGGCCTGACCGAGATGGGCACCTTCTCCGGCTCGTTCGCGTGGCCTTACCTGTTCCCGTTCCCGCAGCGCCCGGAGGGCTTGATCGAAGCCGCCTTCGACGAACTCGCCAAACGCTGGTTGCCGGTGCTGAACGCCTGCGATGCGCAAGGCGTCAACCTTTGCTACGAGATCCACCCCAGCGAAGACCTGCACGACGGCGCCACCTTCGAGCGCTTCCTCGGCCTGGTTGGCGACCATCCACGCTGCCACATCTTGTTCGATCCCAGCCACTTCGTGCTGCAACAGCTGAACTACCTGGACTACATCGACTTGTACCGCGACCGCATCCGCATGTTCCACGTCAAGGATGCCGAGTTCAATCCGAGCGGGCGGCAAGGCATCTACGGCGGATATACCTCGTGGACCGAGCGCGCCGGACGCTTCCGCTCGCTGGGCGATGGCCAGGTCGATTTCAAGTCGATTTTCTCCAAGCTTGCGCAATACGACTACCAGGGCTGGGCCACGCTCGAGTGGGAGTGCTGCCTGAAGAACCAGGAAGACGGTGCACGCGAAGGCGTGGATTTCATCAACCGCCACATCATCCGCACGACCTCGCGCATCTTCGACGACTTTGCTGGCGCCACGGTCAACAAGGCGCAGATCGGCCGCATGCTCGGCATCGCCTGACACCGGCAATGCATCCAATCCATCAACGCCATCCACCAAGGACATCCATGCAAGACAACGCCCAACACACGCACACTTATGTGCGCATTGACGGCCACCGTGTGCACTGCGTCACCGCAGGCAGCGGCCAGCCGGTTCTGCTGATTCCCGGCTGGCCGCAGACGTGGTTCGCCTGGCGCCATGTCATGGCGGCACTCGCGCAACGCGGCTTCCTCGCCGTCGCGGTCGACCCGCCGGGCACCGGGCATTCCGACCGGCCACCCACGGGCTACGACACCGGCGCCACTGCCCACACATTGCACCGCGTCATGGCCGCACTGGGCCATGACCGCTATCAGGTGGTCGGCCACGATGTGGGCATGTGGGTGGCCTACGCGCTGGCCTGCGACCATCCCGGCGCCGTCACGCGGCTGGCGCTGACGGAAGCCGTGATCCCCGGACTTGCGCCTGCTCCGGGCATCTTCGCGCCGCCTGCTGAAAACAAGTTCCTGTGGCACTTCATGTTCAACCAGGTAGCCGATCTGCCCGAGACGCTGATCGCCGGCCGCGAGGCCGCCTACCTGAATTTCATGTTCGACCAGTGGTCCCATCGCCGCGACCGCGTGGCCGTGGACACCTACATCGCGGCCTATTCGGCGCCGGGCGGCCTGCGCGGCGGTTTCGCCTACTACCGCGCAATTCCGGAAACGGTGCGGCAGAACCGCGAACGCGCAAAGCGCAAGCTGGCGATGCCGGTGCTAGCCATCGGCGCGGAGCACGCGACCAACGACGCGCCGCTGGTGACGCTGCGCGACAACGCCATCGACCTGCGCGGCGTGGTGGTACCGGACTGCGGCCACTTCATCATGGAAGAGGCGCCAGAGGCATTCATGGCTGAACTGCTGCCGTTCCTGGAAGCGCAGCAGGCAGGGCATGCGCATGTCCGCTCAAGCTGACGCGCCGCCGCCCGCGAGCAGCGCAGCATATCGCTCGCGGGCGGCATTCTCCGCGCGAATGCGGTCGGCCCCGGAACATCAAGCCCCATTTTTTACCTACACGTTTTCCGCACTGGCGCTCTATTCTGTAAACCATGCCCGGTGGCGCAGCCCGCACATTCACGGGGGCACCTTCGATTGGTTTTCCGAGGACGTGTACGTGGTCCCCCATGTCCAAGCACTTCAAACGCGCCTCTGTGAAAACGCCGGCCGCGCCCGCTCGTCATATTGCCGAGGGCAGCGACCGAACCCTGCTGTATTTCGGCTGGCTGACCCTGTTCATCTATCTGGCAACGCCGGCCGGGTTCCTGGTTGATATACAGACGTCATACCTGCTCAAGAATCAGTTGCATGCAACGGCGACGCAGATCTCGACGTTCCGGCTGATGACGGGCATACCCGTGTACATCGCGTTTGCTTTTGGCCTCGCGCGCGACCAATGGAACCCGCTGGGATTGCGCGATCGCGGCTTCTTCCTGATTTTCGCCCCGGTGACCGCGGTGGCATTCCTCTGGATCGCGTTTTCCGGTTTCTCATATGCGGGACTGCTCATCGGGATGCTGCTGGCCATGCTGTCGTCCCGATTTGTCGCCGCAGCCTATCAGGGCCTGATCGCCCTGGTCGGCCAGGAAAAGCGCATGTCTGGGCGCCTGAGCGCGCTGTGCAACGTGGTCAGTTCCGTCCCGGTCGTTGCGGGCGCGTTCGCTTCCGGGTACATCTCCGATCATCTTGCCGCGAAAGAAGCCTTCATCCTGGTGGCGACAGTCACTTTAATGATTGCCGTGCTGGGGCTCTGGAAGCCCGCTTCCGTCTTCGGCCAGATCTACGAGCAGCCGCAAGCCAGGGGCGCGGATCTCGTTGGCAATGTCAGGCGGCTGGCCAAGCATAAGGCCGTCTATCCAGCGGTGCTCATCTGCTTTCTGTGGAACTTTGCGCCAGGAGCGGCCACTGCGCTGCAGTTCTACCTGACCAATACGCTGCACGCATCGGATTCCGTCTACTCGTACTACAACGGGATCTTTGCCGCCGCGTTCATCCCGACATTTTTGCTCTATGGCTTTCTGTGCAAGAAAGTACCGCTGAACAAGCTGCTGTGCTGGGGAACGATCGTCGCGGTGCCGCAGATGATTCCGCTGGCCTTCATTCACTCAGCCAATCTCGCGCTTGTGTTGGCGGCGCCGATCGGGCTGATGGGCGGTGTCGCCACGGCTGCCTACCTCGATCTCGCGATGCGGTCCTGTCCGCCAGGCTTGCAAGGCACCTTGATGATGCTGGTGGATGGCGTTTTCGCGCTCTCGGCGCGTGCCGGCGATCTGCTGGGCTCATGGATCTACGGCAGCAGCCCAACGCACGGATTCACCTACTGCGTGATCGCGACGACCGTGGTGTACGCACTGATCCTGCCCTTGATCCTGCTGACGCCGAAAGAACTGATTGCCACCAGGGATGGCGAACAGAACCCGGAGGTCGAGGCCGAGGTGCTAAGCGAGATCCGGGAAACGTGAGCGCGTGACTAGTGCCGTCTGGCCCTTCTGGACCGTCGGGAGCATGGGGTCAACTTGACCTCAGCGTGAACGCCAGAAGCAGCACGTTCACGATAAGCAAGCCATAAAGAAGTGCCATGCCTGCGGAGATGGCCGGGCGCGGTTCATGTTTTAGCGAGGCGCGCCGGTCTCGCTTGCGCTTCCAAACCCAGGCCACACCAATGCCGACGGCGGCGAGGCCCGCCAGCAAGCCTGACATCAAGCCTGACATCGCCACGGTGCCGGAGGCTGGCTCGGACGGGACTTGCCCGGTTCCGATTGAGGTCGGCGGGGCCTGAACGTCGGCGGCGGCCGGCGCTGTCGGCTCGCTCGGCTTCGCGCTCTCTGGCACGGCAGCCAGTTGAACCGGCGTCGCCAGGTCTTGCGCGGGAGGTGCTGGCTCCGGCTTTGGCGGGACAGGGGCCGCAACGGCAGTGCTTGGCGCAACGGTCGTGCTCGGCGCAACGGCGGGCCGCGCTGGCCTCATGCGGGCGGCATCGCGCCACCGCCACCATTCATGGAACAGGCTATCAAGACAGCGCACGGAGCCGCAGGCATCGCGCTTGCCGCGCCAGGCGCGAACGTCGGCATCGTTGGTGATGCCGCTGCGCAGCAGCTTCTGCTGTTCGGCATAGATGCGCTCGTAGCGCGTCGAAAGCTCCGCGTTATCGCAGACCAGGTGCTTGTTACGCGGGCGCCCGCCGGTCACCAGCCCACATCGCATCCCGTTGCCGTTTGGATCTTCACAGCGGACCGATCCCGCGCCGGATGCTGACTTACAGTCGATGTCGGAGGCCTGTGCGCCATGCAAGGCAGGCAGGCCCAGGGCAACGAGCACGGCCAGGTGTCCTATGACCCTGTTCATCACGGCTCCCCATCGACACGGCCACATCGGCCTTGAGATTCAACATAGTCGATGGCCGCATGGGGCTGCAAGCGGGCGATTGGCGGCGCGTGTTGCAGTGCACTTTGTCTGGCGCCGCCAAGCCGAGATGCGCGCGAAGTACCGTATCGGTGTCATGCGCCGCGCGGCCATCTTCGCCCGCTGTGGCTAAACGGGCCGCCAGCCATCATCCATCGCCGCCCTCGCCCTCACCCGCATCCTCCTGGGCGGCCAACTCGCTCAACACGAGCGTTTCATGCGCGAGCACGGCAGCCAGCGAAAGCAGATGGCTCTGCGTCTTTTCGGTGATGTTGCAAAAGGAGCCGCCGGCAGCATTCTCGACAGCCACCGAAAGCAGCGCGTTGAGTTGCGCGGTTTTCTCGGCGGCAAGGCTGAGCGGGCTTTCGGAAGGGGCGTGGGCCGTTAGGAAGGTGTCACGCCCGGCACGCTGAGCGGTGATGTTGTACTGCGGATACCTATGCATCGGGCGCCCTCCGTTGGGAGGCGCGCAGGCGCTGGCAGAGGATGGCTGGCTTGGGCGGTGAGAGTTGCCCGGGACGGGCGAGCGAAGACTGGGGCATGGGTGTGCCTCCTTTTTCACGCGGATTCGACTCCGCTCCCCGCTGCTAATCGGGGTGGGCGGGCGCAAGGCGAGGTTAGCAGACCGGGAAAAAGGAACCGGCGAGCCCGAAGGCTCCCCCGCCCAGGCCCGCCCGTAGGGGCGCACGAAGGCGTGACGGACAAAAAAGCCGCCTGATGGCGGATTGTCCACCTTTTTCCGCGGGCTGCTAAACCCGGTCGCTGTGGTTGCAACGACCTGCGCAGTATAACGGCACCAAGTACGCTACAAACCACCCGCTACAAAAAGTCACACTGCTACACCATCCGCCGGTAAAAAGCACCAAATCGACGTTTACCAACCCTTTCCGGGCTGCAACCGCACCCTAGGCCAGCCGTTTCGCCAGCTCGGCGCCGTGGGCAAAACCCGCCGTCTCCGCCGCGTCCGCCGTGTGGAACAGGTCCGTTACCTTGGACGATTCCAGCAACGTCCCGGCGGCCCGGATGTTCGTGCCGGGGCGGCAGACCCGCACCGTGTACTCCCAGACCGTGGGCGTTCTCGGCCGCACCTGCACCTGTACTTCATGGGTCTCGAAGACCCGCTTCTTCCACGCGTATTCTTTGATCATGGCTGTCTCTGCTCTTGATTGGAGAACCGCAACGTAGCCGGCCGAACGCGACTCGTTCAAGCGCGCATCGCAAGCGCCATGGCGGTTGCGGGCTACCGTTGCGTTCTAACCATCATCGTATCAAAACACGCCATGCCTGCTCATCTCGTGCAATCCCGGCTTGCGTTTTTGCCAATTGCGCGACACATGGCGCGGCAGTGCCGGGCATGCCAGGCACTGGACAATCTGCCGGCAGGCAATCATCCTATGATTCCCGCCCGCCCACGCGTGCGCCAGCCAGATTGCACCATGACACTCGCCACCCTGCTGCTCTTCATCTTTGCCTCGGCCGTGACCATTGCCACCCCCGGGCCGACCGTGCTGCTGGCCCTGAACAACGGCTCCCGGCATGGCGTGCGCAAGGCGTGCTGGGGCATGGCCGGGGCGCTGGCCGCCGACGTCATCCTGGTCGTCACCGTGGCCGCAGGGCTTGGCGCCGTGATCGCCGCGTCCGAGCATGCCTTCGAGGCGATCAAGTGGTTTGGCGCCGCCTACCTGGCCTATGTGGGGTGGAAGATGCTGCGCGCAGGCAAAATGCCGCTGACGGCGCAGACGGTGCGGCAGACCGAACCGGATACGGCCGCGGCGCGCGGCCGCGTCCTGTTCTCGCGCAGCTTCCTGGTGGCGCTGACCAATCCCAAGGCGCTGCTGTTCATCTCGGCCTTCCTGCCCCAGTTCATCGATACGAGCGCGGCGTTGCTGCCGCAGTACGCCATCCTGACGCTGGCCCAATGCCTGCTGAACCTGGCCGTCATGCTGGTGTACGCGGCACTGGGCGCGCGCATTGTGCACGCCTTTCGTGGCGATGGCATGCGCTGGCTGAACCGGCTGTCGGGCGGCACGCTGATTGCGCTGGCAGGCGGGCTGGCGTTTTACCGCCGCGCGCAAGCCTGAGGCACGCAGCACCGCTGCCGCACCAGCGCGCTCAAACGGACCAAGCGGACCAACCGAGCCAGACCATCATGCAAAAGCCCCAGATCCTGACCTATATCGACGCCGGCACCTCGGACGGGACCGCGCGCCTGATGCGGATGATCGGGCAGCAGTTGCTTCCCGGCGCGTACGAGATCCGCGCGGTCATGGCCGACGACATCCGGCAAGACGAGACGCTCTTCGATGATGCCGTGATGTTTGTCATGCCAGGCGGTGCTGACCTGCCCTATTGCGCAGCCCTGAACGGCGCGCCCAACGCGCGCATCCGGCGCTTTGTCGAAGAAGGCGGCGCCTACCTGGGCATCTGCGCGGGCGCGTACTACGCCTGCAGGGAACTCGCCTTCCATGCCGGCACCGCAGGCGCCATCTGCGGCCCGCGCGAACTGAGCTTCGTGGATGCCGTCGCGGTTGGCTGCTTGCCCGAACTCACCCGGGGCGTCGCGTATGACGCAACGCCGCGAAGCACCGCGGCAGCAGAAATACGCACGACCCATAGCCTGACCCATGCCCCGATCACGCTGTATGCGCACTACCACGGCGGCTGCCGCTTCGACTTCGGCGAGGCAACACACCACGCTGCGCAGATCCTGGCCGTCTACACGGGCCTGGAAGGCACCCCGCCCGCCATCGTCAGCGCGCCCGTGGGCAAGGGCTGCGCCATCCTCACGGGCATCCACCTGGAAATCTCCGACCGCGAGTGCAAGGACGCCCTGCGCGGACACAGCGACAGGACGGCGCACCTGCACGTTTGCCGCAAGCTGGCGCAAACGGGAGACGCCCGGCTGGCGGTGTTTCGCCACTTGCTGGCGCATGCCGGGCTGATGCTGGGTTGAGGCTGGGCTGACTGGCTGGGTTGACCGGAACAAACGGATTTCCGGCTCCGGGCCGCTTCGATCCGAGCGGTATCGCGCCCTGCCTACCGCAGCGCCAGGCGAAAGGCAGAAGCCATATTGTCCTGTTCTCGCTGCCCACTCAGAAAATCGAATGCCCGCTCAACGTGGTCAGCCATTCCAGCGCCTGCACCCCGGCCAGCGAGTTGCCGCTGTGATCCAGCCCCGGCGACCAGACGCACACGGCCCACCTGCCGGGCAGCACCGCCACAATGCCGCCGCCCACGCCGCTCTTGGCCGGCAAGCCCACCCGATAGACAAAATCCCCCGCAGCGTCATAAGTGCCGCAGGTCAGCATCAGGGCCGACAGGCGCTTGGTGGGGCTGGCGTCCAGCACGCGCTCGCCGCTCCACGGCACCACCCCGCCATGCGCGAGGAACAGCGCCGCGCGCGCCAGGTCCTCGCAGCTCATGGTGATGGCGCATTGGCGGCAATAGGCGTCGATGACCTTGTCCACCGGCATCTCAAGGCGGCCAAAGTCCTTCATGAAATACGCCATGGCGCGATTGCGGTCCGCGTGCTCGCGCTCGGACTGCGCCACGCGCGGGTCGTAATCGATCGCCGGGTTGCCGCTGAGCCGGCGCAGGAACTGCACCATGGCGGTCTCCGCCTGCACAAAACGGCTGCACAGCACGTCGGTCACCACCAGCGCGCCCGCGTTGATGAACGGATTGCGCGGCTTGCCTTGCTCGTACTCCAGTTGCACCAGCGAGTTGAAGGCATTGCCGGAAGGCTCGCGCCCGACCCGCTGCCACAGGTCCTCGCCCAGCAGCTGGAACGCCAGCGTGCAGGCAAACAGCTTGGAGATGCTCTGGATGGAGAACGGCACCGCGGCGTCGCCCACGCAATGGCTGCGGCCATCGGCAAACACCAGCGCCATGCCGAAATGGGTAGCGGGCACCTTGCCGAGCTCGGGGATGTAGTCCGCTACGCGGCCCTGGGTGAGCAAGGGCGCGATGTCGCGGTGGATGCGTTGGAGGATGTGTGCGTAGTCCATGCCGGGCCCAAAGAAAACGTTGCTGGCAACATCCTACAGCCCGACTGGCCCCGCCGGGACTCCGCGTGCCATGGCGCGGCTGGTACTAAGCCGCCACCCGCCCACCCCGATCCAGCGACGCCGACACCCCCACCGCCAGCAACGCCAGCGCGGCCACCGCCGCACCCAGCCACGGCAGCTGGGTGAGCGGCAGTCCGGCGCTGATCATCAGCCCGCCCAGCCACGCGCCGGTGGCGTTGCCCAGGTTGAACGCGCCCTGGTTCAGCGTGGACGCCAGGTTGGGCGCGCCCTTGGCCTTGTCCAGCACGCGCACCTGCGTGGCGGGCACCACGGCAAAGCTCACCATGCCCCACGCAAACAGCGTGAACAGCGTCGGCACCGGAAAATGGCTGGTCCACGAGAACACCAGCTGCACTACCGCCACCGCGGCCAGCAGGCTGGCCAGCGCGGGCATCAGCTTCCAGTCGGCCAGCTTGCCGCCAGCCAGGCCGCCCACGGTGATGCCGGCCCCGAACAGCAGCAGCACCATGCTCTCCTGCTGCGCGGTGAAGCCCGTGACGTCGCGCAGGATGTAGGCGATGTAGGTAAACACGGTGAACATGCTGACCGATGCCAGCGTGCTGATCAGCAGCGCCAGCTGCACCTGCGCCGCGCCAATTGCGCGGAACTCGCGCAGGATGCTGCCGGCCTGCATCGGGATGGCCTTGGGCAACCAGGCCACCAACGCAGCCGCGGCGGCCACGCCGATCACGGTGACGGCCCAGAACGTGGAGCGCCAGCCCAATAGATGCCCAAAGGCAGTGCCAAACGGCACGCCCAGCACGTTGGCCACCGTCAGCCCGGTAAACATCAATGCCACCGCCTGCGCGCGCCGCCCACGCGGGACCAGCTCCGCAGCCACCACCGCGCCAATGCCGAAAAACGCCGCGTGGCAGAACGCCGTGACCACGCGCGCGGCCATCAGCAAGGCATAGTTGGGCGCCAGCGCGCACAACGCATTGCCGAGGATGAACAGGCCCATCAGCCCCACCAGCGCGGTCTTGCGCGGCCACTTGTTGGTCAGGATGGCCAGGATGGGCGCGCCCGCGGCCACGCCGATGGCATAGCCCGAGACCAGCATGCCGGCAGCCGGCGCGGAAACGCCAAGATCAGCGGCAACGTCGGGCAACAGCCCCATGATGACGAATTCGGTGGTGCCAATGCCAAAGGCCGCGGCAGCCAGCGCGAGAAGCGGTAATCGCATGATGTTGTTATTGAAAAACGAGAGCGAGAGAGAGATCGGTGAAGCTTGCGGGTGCGGTGCGCACGTCCGGCGCAGAGGGACGACGCGCGCGCCGTGGCGTGAAGAACGGCTAGCCACGTGAGGATGAGCGGCGCATGTCGGCGCACCGGCACGATCGCGCAAGTGCCGCATTTTGCGCCAATTTCGCGCGGCGCGTTGGCGGGCGCGCAAAAAACCCTGCGCCCGGAGCGGTCGCAAGGCCATAGGCTACGCAGTACTACTCAGCGCCTGCGCCCAAGCGCGCAGCCATTGCGCAGTACTACGCAAGCCCGCTTAAAAGAATACGCTGCGGATCAGCGGCGCGGCCAGCACGCTGACCAGCCCCGCGATCATCATCACCAGCGATGCCACTACACCCTGCACTTCACCCAGTTGCCTCGCCTTGGCCGTGCCGGCCCCATGCGCAGCGGCGCCGAAGATCGCGCCTTGCGCCAGCCGGCTGCGCACCGAGGGCAAGCAAGCCAGCACGATCTCGCCAATCGCCATGCCCGTCAGCCCGGTCATGACCACAAAGATCGCGGCAAGATCCGGCGGCCCGCCCAGCGCGCGCACCGCATCCACAGCAAATGGCGTGGTCACCGAGCGCACCGCCAGCCCCTTTTGCAGCATCACCGGCAAGCCAAAGCCGCGCGCCAGCCAGACCGAGGTGAACACCGACGTCACCACCGCGGCCAGCACCCCAACCGAAATCGACAGCCAATGCTGGCGCACCAGCGCACGGTGATCGTAGATCGGCAACGCGAAGGCGATGGTGGCCGGGCCAAGCAGCCACATCAGCCAGCGCGTGTCGGCGATATAGTCGCGATACGGCACGTGCGCCGCCAGCACCAACGCGATCAGCACCACCGGCGTGGCCAGCAGCGGCGTCAGCCACAGCCGCGCACGGCGCGCATAGAGGCGCTTGTTGAAGTAATAGAGGGCAACGGTAGCCACCAGGCTCAGCGCCGCCAGCACGGTGTCATGCATGGTGCTGCTGCCGGTTGTGCGTGGCACGGCGCGCCAGCCTGCGTTCGAGACGAACCACCTGCTCCACCACCAGCGCCGTCACCACCATCACCGCGAGCGTGCTCAAGACAATCACCGCGCAGATCCGCCAGCCCTGATGCCGGACCAGTTCCGGATACTGCACCACCGCCAGCACCGCCGGGATGAAGAACAACAACATCTCGCCCAGCAGCCAGTTGGCCCCGCGACGCACCCAGCCACCGCGCACCGCCCCGCTGAACAGCAGCGCGGCCAGCGCCAGGAGCCCAAGCAAACCGGCCGGCAATGGCAACCCCAGCCGCGCGCGCAGCCAGTCCGCCAGCAGCCACAGGGCCGACAGCGCCACCACCTGGGTCAGCGCGATGGCGCCGGTGCGCAGGCGCGCACCGGGCGGCTGCGGCAAGGCCGCGCAGGTGGGGGTGCAAGTGGATGAAGTGACAGTGACAGTAACAGTAGCAGCGCGTGGCATCGGAACATTCAAGCGATGAAGCTATGGCGCCACGCAAGGCGTGGCAGTGACGCTAGTGTACGAAGCGCACTTCGATATATAAAATGAATATAAATTATTGGTTCGATGCCATATTGGAATGGCAAGCCGTGATCACCCACGCACGCCACATCCGAGGAGCCCCATGGATATCCGCGCCCTGCGCTATTTCGTTGAAGTCGTCCGCCAGAACGGATTCACCCGCGCCGCCGAAACCCTGCATGTGACCCAGCCGACCATCAGCAAGATGGTCAAGAGCCTGGAAGACGAACTCGGCGGCCCACTGCTGCTGCGCGAAGGCCGCACGGTGCAGCTCACCGACGCCGGCGAGGTCGTCTTCGCCCGCAGCCAGGCCGTGCTGGCCGAAGTGGCACGCCTGCGCCAGGAAGTCGCCGAGGTAGACGGCATGGCGCGCGGCGAGCTCAAGGTCGGCATCCCGCCCATGGCCGGCCGCTATCTCGCCCCGGTGATCGGCGCCTATCGCCGCCAGTACCCCGGCGTCAAGCTGCGGCTAAGCGAGCAAGGCGGCCGCGCACTGGAAGAAGGCGTGGCCACCGGCCAGCTCGACCTTGGCGTCACGGTGCTGCCCGCCGCCGTAGCCGGGCTGGCCAGCCTCACCGTGACCCGCCAGGCACTGGTCGCCGTATTTCCCACCGAGCGCGCACCACGCCGTGCCGGCGCGGTCCGGCTAACCGACCTCGCCACCCTGCCCTTCGTCATGTACGAGGACGACTTCGTGCTGTATCGCGTCATCCTGGACGCCTGTGAAGCCGCCGGCTTTGCGCCGCAGATTGCCGGGCAGAGCCGGCACTGGGACTTTATCGGCGAACTGGTCGCCGCCGATGTGGGCGTGGCGATCCTGCCTGCGCCAATTGCCGGGCAGCTGGACCCCGGGCGGGTAACGATCCGGCCTCTGGTTGCGCCCGAGTTGGTGTGGGAGCTGGGGCTGGTCTGGCGGGAGGGGTATTTGTCGCGGGCGGCACGCGCCTGGCTGGTTTGTTGTGAGGAGGCGTTTGGGGCGGGGCGGAAGGATGCGGTATGAGCTGATGCGTGGGGGCTAGCAGCGCCTGGCCGATGGCGCACAAAGGAAACAAAGGGAAACACAGGCAAACACAATGAAGCTCACCAGCAAGATCTCCCACTATGACAGCAGATGGCCTGCTCTTTTCGTCACCGAGAAAGCACGCATCGCGAAGGGCCTTGGCACCGAACTTGTCGGCATTCATCACGTCGGAAGCACCGCCGTCCCCGGACTCGCGGCCAAGCCGGAGATCGACATCCTGGTTGAGGTCTCAGCGCATCGCAACGAGCCAGCCCGAGACAGCTTCATGAGCGCACTGGGTTACGTTCGGGGAAGCGATCTTTCAGCCGGGCACCATTTCTATCGTCGCGATGTGGATGGGGTGCGAACGCACAAGGTGCATGTATGCATCCGTGGCCACGGGCAGATTGAAGAATGCTCCGATTTCGCGTTCTTCTGAGGAGCGATCCCGTTATTCGACAGCAGTATGAGGATTTGAAGTTCGAGCTCGAAACAAGCAATCGCGGTGGCATCGCCGAGTACCTTGCGAAGAAGGCCCCCTTTATTGATGCCTTGATGGGATCGCGTCCGCGTTCAGCAGAGTGATGGTGGCGCAGGCGCCGTTCTGCCGGCCCGGACTTCGACCGCTCATGTGGCGGCTGATCGAGAATGGCAGCACTCGGCAGCTCGATCGTGGAGGGCCGAGACCGGATCCTTGCCAGCTTCCGTCCAAAAGCTTGCCGCCGATTGTTCCATGAAACAAGGATGCCAGTCCTTGGCAACGCGATGAAGCCTGCCGCCGTCGGAACTGCCTCATCCGGAATTGGTAAGATTGCGGCCTGTCAACCAAAGCAGAATCTCAACCCGTGATATTCGACAAGCGGCCGGAATTTCGGCGTCCGGTAGTGCGCCCCTATCGGACCACCAGTTGGCGTGGAATTGCTGACACAGTATGCAACGTGCTTGTCAAAGGTTTGAAGGTCGTCGGCATTCTCGCCTGCCTGGTCGTGACTCTGGCCTCTGGCGGGAGCGATCTTCCAAGTGCACGCACGGTATGGCGCGGCGCCGTCCTTGCGATCGTAGTGGCCCTGCTCTTGTGGGCGGCCTACTACATAGGCCTGCTGCACTAGCTGTTTGGATGCCCCCCTTGCCCGGTTACAGTTACATAGCTCAGGGGCTCGCTCGCGCATCCCTTCGGCCCGCACGACAACGCCTCGCCCCTCCCCTGCGTACGGCATCGCACAGACTCCCGCTACAGCGCCACGTAACATGCCTCCTCGGCCCCCCGCCCATCAGCCGGCAGAGAAGTTGCACCGCCGATTCTGCCAACGCTGATGTTTGCCATTGCCATCAGGAGTAGCCATGACGAAAGAAGCTGAGAAGAAGCTGTGGGCAGAGTTCGACGATATCGCATCCAAGAGCGAGAATGAAGACGTTCAATCCATAGTCAGGGCCATCAAGCTGCATGCGGAAGTGATGAGCCTTCGACTCGGCGCTCTTGAGGCAATCGCAAATATCTCGGCCAAGCATCCAACAAAGTGACGTGGCCCGGTGCGATCGCCTCGTGCCTGGCACGGCAGGCCCTTGCACTGTGCCATCGACACCTGCATCCCTGGGCTTGCACAAAAAACGCATGCATATCATGCGAACGCCAACCCCGTGCAAGAGAGGCTGACTGAACAATTACGCAGGGGAACACGATAGCCACACGCACCCGAAGCTTCACCGCAGGGTTGTCTGTGTCCATCCTGCTCAGCGGCTGCGTGACTGCAGATGGAGCACATCCCCTCGAAACCACCCCACATCCCACCCACCGATCATCGGTTGATCTCGGTATTGCAGATCACCTTGATGCCTTCATGTAGATCGGCAGTCACAGTGATAGCTTTATAGCTAGTCCAGGCACCCCCGCCAACACCGAGAATGTGGGTGATTTGCAGCCGGAGCACCTGCGCACCGTTGGCATCGCCCGTGGACGCGACCGTGCCGTCGCCGGCCTTGCTCCGCTTGCGCCATACATCGCCGACGCGGGTCGTCAGCGTATTCTCGATCTGGCAACAGCGCCCCATCCTTTGCCATGCGCCGCCCATCCCGCCGAAGCCGAATCAGCGGACGACAAAATCAGCTTGCGGCACATCCGGCATGTTGTCGTAGGCGCTTAGTATAGTTTGCAATGGCGTCAAACTACTTTCACCATGTATTGACCAACCATCATCCCCGCAGCGAGAGCAACCCCCCAAGATTCAGACGTTCGCTTTTGTCACGATCTCTTCTTTCTATTTTTTAAAATTAGTATCCAAAAAAATCAAATCGTTAGCTCCGTCATACTCAGCAAAATGTGAATATTCAGGAAAAAATTCGCTGCCTATAATATTCAATCCGAATATATATCTTCGACCCGGAGCCTTCCAGAATGCTTGATCTACGTTAGAAATCGAAAATTTAGTTTCGCAGGCGATGCAAGGCTCTCCAAATGAAAACCAAAAAACGACGTGCGAATCTTTACAAATATTTGTCTTTGATAACCATTCACACAAAAATTCGCCAGAAGATGACGGCAACTCCTTTCGCAACCCATCGATTCGCGTCCAATCCAGCCCATTTCCATTGGCGCTCCAGGGAAGCCCTTCTACAAATCTCCCAAACCGATCACCAATTTTAATTGGAATTTCAATCGCACTACCCATACTCAACCACTCTTGTATATGACCATCAGATATATACATGGCTATTTATTTGGAAAATATTGAATCAATTTCAGATACTGTCGCCAATTTCGCACCCTCAATCTTATTAGCTCCGAATACCCAGTCACTCCGCTTCGCGCTCTCCCGGTTCGGCCCCACCAATTAACATGAGACCGCCCAGAAGGCCGTGCATGGCCACCTCGGTCGCCGTGGGCTGGCCCTTGAGAAGGTCTCCTGCCTTGTCATAAACCATCGGCGCCAACTGCTGCATCAGTTCGGCCCGACCTTGCTCTCCTCCTGCTGCTCCTTTACCTTCTTCGCATCACATTGTTTTCCTGCCTTAGTTACATCATTTGCCGCCGTGACTGCCTTGGAACCAGCACCAAATAGCAAGAGCGTCTGTGTTGTCACATTCGGAAATAAACGATACCTCCTCGATCACGGCATCGGAGTCGATGCACTCTGAAACCTGAGATGACAAGTAGGGCTTTCTCGACGGAAGTATTCTCGTGCCCGCGTAGATGATGTGGATAAACGCCGACGCCATGGATAGTCGACACTCGATGTGCACTACATCTGTTCTTGGACGCAAGCGATCGTCTCAAGCCGCGACGCCCACTTCAAGCAAGCGCCGGGCAAGCAATGCCTGCGAGCTGTTAGTGAGATCGCACAGCAACTTCATCATGCCCGGCTGCGCCAACACTTCCATATGCGCAGGGCTCGGCCGCGTCCAGCTGCTCCCTTCCGTAGCAAGCCAACTGTCAATAGCCCAAGCCAGATCCTCACGAGTTCGTTCATCCGCCTCGCCTAGCTGCGCCACAAAGGCGATGCAAACCAGATAGTCCCATTTCTCTCGCCTCGCGATCCTCAGTGCCGTGATGTGATCCCCGTATTTCCCGAGCATGCCGCGTAGCTGGGCGAGCGAGACAAAGGCACCCTGCCTTACGCATAGAAGAGCGGCAGTTCTGCGAACCCGGCGAGATGGGTCTTGCATGGCGCGAGCAGCGATATCGTCTTTGGTGGACGGCGCGAGCTTCGCCATGAGAATCAGGGCCTGCGCGCGCACCTCCACGTGCGCCGATTTTGTGTGCTGCCCAATGACTGGCAACGCCTCTTTGCCTTGCAGCTCCCCGAGTAGAGACAACACCGCTCTGATCTGTCCGGGTCTCAGGCGTCCCGAATCCAGGCTGTCGACGCAATGACGCAAGACATCAAAGCCGCGCTGCATCAGCCATCGCGCCGTGCTATAGCGCAGGCTGCCCTGGGGATCAAGGAGCGCGCGCTTAGCGAAGTCCATGGCAGCAGGATCGTCTTGCTCAAGGACGGACCGCAGGGCGGCGCGGCGCACAGGCCCAAAAGTAGATGTCATTGCCAGTTCAAGGCAACGCTGCCGCTCCGCGCGCGGAACCTTGTCGATCAGATTTGCTGCCTGACGGGCAAGAACAATATCGCCGGATGCCAAGCCGAGCCTAACAAGGTCGACGATAGACTGGAGTCCATGATCGAAGCAAACGGAAAAAGCGGCGCGGCGCAGCCTCATATCCGTGCTGGACAGTGCGCCGGAGATAGCTGCGCTGCCGCCTGCCTGGACAAGCTGCTGTTCGAACTTGGCAAGCCAGGGTCCATGGTCGGTACGCATTGCCTGGGTCAGGCTCCGGAGCTTCGGTAGCAGTGGCGCGAAGAGTTCAGCCGGCGTCGTCGCAAGCAGTGTAAGCAGCCCATCGCCGGCGACCTTGCGAACCTGGGGCACCCAGTCGTTCAGGCGGTCTGCGATGGGCGCAAGGAATCGCGGGTCGCCGATTTCCATGCACCGGGCAATACCCGCCTCCCTTACGTAGCCGGAATAGTGGCAGATCGCCTCCGCCAGCAGTTCGCGATCATCTGTGGTCGCGATCCGCGCAAGCGCGGCCCGAAGAGGAACCGGATTGCTCTTGGGGAAGTAGATTGTCTCGTGCGGCGCGTCCCCCGGAGGCCGTAGGCTGAAAATCTTTGGGATCAGACTCATTTCCGTTCAATCGTAGGTTTGAATTGGTTGACGAGGGCCTGTGACGTGGCAGGCGACCGCGTTGACGTCAATAGCCCGGCGGTGGATAGCTGCTGTCTAACTCGCCTTAGGCCCATGAATCCCGGTATCAAGGGCCATCGGGGAAAATTCCCGGTATCACCGTAAACAAGCCAAGAACGGAATCGCCGGGCCCATTCATCAGGTTTTTTCTAACCTTGTTGAACGGAAACGTGGCGCCTCCCTTCGGAAACGAGATATACCAACTCGCCCCGTCCTCTTCTTGTTTCCACTCACCGCCATAGGCATGACGAAGACACTCACCGAAAAATGAGCCTAATGTCTGCACCAGTTGTTCCTTCAACTCATCGGAAGCTTTCTCATGCTGGCCATTGACGAAACCGTCTAGCCATTCGACGCCACCCTTGTCGTATCCTACATCGACACCCAATTGACTACGCGCAGCAGTTCGTACTAGTTCGGCGTTGTGGTGAATTGCTTCTATCATTGAAAAATTCCCTGCCTCACATCTCTGTTTTCTACAAGGAAGAGGCCCTGTAGATTCCCCCGGCGGTGACTGCGGACGAGACCAGCATCAAAAAATGCCATAACGAGAAAACGAACGTTCATCAAAATAATCGGAATTATTCCGGACAAGTTTCTGTAGCTTGCTAGTTCCAATCCGAGATTGAACCGGTACCTCTGCCGATCGATCCATCAATACTGAAACACCAACTGCAACCCTGCCGTCATCCCCGCCGTATGAAACGCCGCCGGCTTATAAACCGGCATACCCAAGAACAAGTCATACGACACCGCCCCCAGCTTCGACCCGAGCCCGCCTTTCAGCCCGATCACCGCACCCGCCAGCTGCGTACCCACCAGCCCTTCGGTCGACGGCCCGAACACACGCCCATAGTCCAGCCCCGCGTACAGCGCCTGCCCGCTCCCGCCCAGCGGCGCCTGTAGCTCATTGCGCCAGTAGAAACCGCGCTCCCCCGCCAGCAGGCTTTCGCCATCGAAGCCGCGCACCGTGTACCGGCTGCCGATGGTCAGCGCATCGATATAGAACAGCCGGTCATTGGTGAACTGCCCGCGCACGGTAGTGACATAGCGCAGCGATTGCGCCGCCAGCTTGAACGGCACCGACAAGTTCGCATCCAGCACGGCCATGCGGTAACGCCAGGTGGGGCCACCAAGCCCGGCCAGCGTATCGGCCTGCGCGCCAAGGCCGGCCACACCCTGGCGGTAGGCCAGGCTGCCATCGAACTGGGCGGCGCCGAAGTAGTGGCGATCGGTGATGCCCACCTCCACCACCGTGTTGTTGCGCCGCTGCTGCTCGATCTCCGTATCCTCGATAAAGCTCTTGCCAAAGCGCTTGGACAGCCGGAACTGCAGGCCGAGCACATCGTTCTGGCTGCGGCTGAGCACCCGCTGCAGCTTGAAATCCACCGTTTGCGAATTGCCGCTGGAGACAAAGGTCTGGTTGACGCCGGCAATCTGCTGGTAATAGGTGCTGGAATACGCCGACACCGTGCCCGTCCAGTAACCCCACGGCACCGAGTAGAAACCGTTCCAGCCATGCGTGCCGTGGCGCCGGTCGCCAAAGGCCAGATCCTGGCTGTAGCCCACGTTGAACAGGTCGTTCAGGCCCAGCGGGTTGTCAACGCCCACGCTCAGGTTGCCCTGCAGCTTGCCGGTGGAGCGCGTGCCCGAGTTGTCCATCGACGCCACCACCGTCCACGGCTTGGTCCGCCTGACCGCGATCACCACGTCGCTCTGGCCCGGCACGCTGGTGGGCACAACCTGCATGTCCACATCCTGGCTGGTCACGCGCTTCATCTGCTCCAGCCCTTGCTCCAGGTCCCGCAGGTTCAGCAGATCGCCGGGGCGCGCGGGAAACGCGCTCCTCCACGTGCCCCGGAGATCCGGCTCGGCAAAGCGCAATTGCCCGATCACGCCGGGGATCAACGCCATGCGCAGCGTGCCGGTGCTCAGGTCCTGCTCGGGCAGCAACACGCGCGTGGTCACGTAACCCTGGCCAAGGATGACATGCGACACCCCCTTGGCCAGCATGTCCACGCCCTGCTTGCCGATGCAAGCCCCCTGGTAGTGATCCAGCCACGCACGGGCAAAGGCGAACGGATCCTGCGGCAAGGCGGACGCGCCGCGCGCATGCAGCGCGGGCGGCAGCTCCGCCGGGACTTCTAGCACAAAGCGCTCAATGCGAAAGCACGGCTGCTCAACCGGCAACGCGGGAAACCCCTCCGCCGACGGCTGCGCTGCCCGCACGCCCGGCGCCTGGACCGCCTGGGCGCGTTCGCGGGCTTCCTGCTGCTGGCGCACGCGCTGCTCCTGTTCCGCGCCGGAGAGGATGGCGGCCTGACCCGGATTGGCGGGAGGGACCTGGGCACGCAATGACGTGCTGGTGTAACCCGCACCACCCGCCACCGAAAGCATGGTGGCAATCATTCTTCTTCTGATCTGCATGAAAGCTTGTATGTGCGTGACCAAGCGTCACGGCATGTTTAGCATCCGCGCGCGGCTAACCGCCCACGCCATTAGTCGAAACCGATGCAGGTAAAACCCCGCTGGCGCGGCTCGACCCGCTTGATCTGCACCGGCTTGACATCCATCTCGTCCGTCTCATCGAACACCGCGATATGGCAGTAAGGCTTGTTCGCGCTCACCGCCTGCTTCCAGATGGAAACCTTCGCCGACTCCTCATCCGGCCCCGGCCTGCCATGCGCGACGTACTTGTGACCCGCCTCCGGCCTGAACCGCACCATATCGCGGCAGCGATGAATGCCTGATGCACCGTCAATCGCAATCACCAGCGGACGCGCGGCACGCACGCGGATGCTTTGCGCTGCGGACTGCGTGTTCAAGACGGCATCACCCTGGTAGCAGCCCTTCTGGTTCACTTGCGGAATGGTCATGCTGAAGCCGCCGGTTCCGTAAAGCTCGGCGGACGGATCGTCCGGACCGAGTGGGGGCGCGAGCGTGGAAACGGATGTGCAACCGGCCAGCAGGGCTGGCAGTGCGAGCATGGCGAGACGAGAGAATTGACCCATATGTTTACTTCTTTATATTTGCTTGCTGACAACGCCGGGAAATGCACGCCCGGATACGACGTCAGGCCAAGGGGTGGCGCTCCGCGTTACGCACAACGCCCACGACCCAGCCCGACAAGACAACAACCGCAGCGCGCTACTCCACGCTAGCCGGAGCAACCGCGGAAGCCGGCGCGGCTTCCGCCCCCACCTCGGCAGCCTCCTTAGGCGGCGCCTCCTCCTTGATCACATAGGACGGATCGGCAACCCAACGCCCCAGATCCTTCCCGATGGCCACGGCGGTACGGTCAAGGATGGAGCACGTCCCCTTGAAACCACCCCACATCCCACCCACCGACCACCGGTTGATCTTGGTATTGCGGATCACCTTGCCGCCTTCAAGTAGATCGGCAGTCACAGTGATAGCTTTAGGGCCAGTCCAGGCACCGCCGCCAACACCCAGGATGTGGGTGATTTGCAGCCGGAGCACCTGCGCACCGCTGGCATCGCCCGTGGACGCCACCGTGCCGTCGCCGGTCTTGTTCCGCTTGCGCAGTACATCGCCGACGCGGGTCGTCAGCATGTTCTCGATCTGGCATTCGGATTTGACCTGGTCGACTACGCTGGCGCCCGGCGCGTAGGTGACTGGGGTTTCCAGGAGGACCGGGCTGGCTGCGAAAGCGGTGGTGGTGGAAAGGCAAAGACCGATTAAGAGCAGATGTTTCATGATTTTGTTTTTATATAAAATAAAATTAATTAAAATTAAATTTTCCAACGGTTAAATAATGCCGGAATTCTCAACAACCCATGCTCCGGATAAATTTAAAATACGCTCGAATAACTCAAAATTCTAAAATTTCATTCAAAAACAGAATGAGTACGCACAAACTCCCGCACCAAACTGGTTTCGAACAATCCGTCGAAATCCACATTATCAAAAACCACTAAATAACCGCAATCACCCGGCTCAAAACAAGCACAATTAATAAAAAATCTACCACCTCGCTCACAGGGCTATTCGTGTGAGCGGTTTTCACAATATCGACTCGCTCGGCCTCAATCAGAATGTCATCGATGTAATCATGCACGGATTCCGCATCGCGTCCATAGATAAGGAAATTGATTATTTTCTATAAAAATCAACGGCCTACGATGAATGACTAGCGCCACTCAAACATAACTCAGCGCGGCCGCCGCAGCCCGGAAACCCTTGTATCAAGGGCCTCCGTGCAATGTGATCGGAAATTAGGCAAAGGATGTGTACGACGCAATGGCTTACAACCCCCTGCGCCCGAATTCCATCAGCTACTGGCTGGGATGTAGTCGAAGCAGGGGAGCGACTTCTGTATAAGGAGACGACCTCATCCCACATCACAGTTAATCCTCATTTTCCAATGCTATCGGCAAAAAAACTCTCGCTCTCTGCGAAATCTCAACCCATTGATCCAGCCCAATGCTTACGCTTCCGTCTACTCGGTATAGTGTAAATGCGATTTCCATTTTGTCTGTCACGGAAATCTCCATAAAAGGTTCCGCTGCCCCTTCTTGGTAGACACATAG
Organism: Cupriavidus basilensis; assembly: GCF_000832305.1. Classification (NCBI taxonomy): domain Bacteria; kingdom Pseudomonadati; phylum Pseudomonadota; class Betaproteobacteria; order Burkholderiales; family Burkholderiaceae; genus Cupriavidus; species Cupriavidus basilensis. The sequence goes on along the minus strand of NZ_CP010537.1, from coordinate 1,540,263 downwards.
ATAGGGGTACGCACTGTTAATATCACCGACCTTCTCAAATATTAAGTCACTCATTTTACCGCCCCCCTCAACGCAATAATCAGGCGACTGAAACCATTCAGCCAGCGTTCTCGGTGCTTCAAAATGGATCAGCCGGACAAGTATCCGCTTCCTTCAAACAATGCAACAAGAAATTCGCCTTACATTTATTCCCCGGAAAATACCGAGCGAATATGCGAAACCAACCCCAAAAGATCAGAGTAAGCTACCGGCCCAAACTCCGGATAGTTCAGTGCCATATATTGGCCAACCACCATATCAGCATCGAGGGCGATTTTCCGAGATTCAGCCGTTCTTTTTGGATAGATAACCCAGTTTGTTGTTCCCGGAAACATATCTCGCGGGTGCCCTTCCATGACCCACTCAATTTCTCCGCTGTATGTTTCTACCGCGAATCTAAGTTTATGAATTACTTCCGGATCTTCATTCTCAAATCGAAAGCTAGTATAAGGTGGCATTGCCGACCTATCTTCCATTTTCGGTTGCTGACCTCTAAATTGAATTTCTGGATATCTGGATTCAAATTTTTTCCAAGCGAGTTGATCCATTTTTTCAATAAAGTCAAGCAACTCTCGCCCTTGCGCTGTATCTTCGGATCCCATTACTTCCGCCCCCTGCTCGTCCTTCAGTTTCTGCACATCGAGTATCTTGCCGATAGCCTGGTTGGCGCTGGCCGTGTCTCGGTTCAGGCTGGCGAGCGTTTGTTCTGCGGTCTGGCCGGTTTTCGCGATCTGGCCACCGCCATCCGCGCCATTGGCGATCGCGCTCTTGGTCACGTATTTGACTCCTCCATCGTCAGCCTTGTTGATTATGGCTTCCTTAAATTCGCCTTAATCACGGCTTCCTACTCCGCACTCAGTCGTTCGTCACCGAACAACTCCGCAAGCTCTCTACTACCATTCTTAGGGAGAAGCTCTGACAGCTCCAAGTACGCCTCATGCTCAAGCAGCCCCCACTCGAGAAGCCCCGCCAGGTAGTCGTGCCGAGTTAGCACTACCTCCTTAGTAGGACCACGCCAACTCAATTGACGTTCGATCCCGCTGCGCTGTTCGTCCTTTGCCGGACAGCCATTAATCATTGATTTTATTTCGACATCCTCGGTACATATACCGTCCCCTTAGAAGATTTTATTCTGTCAGCCATCAACGACGAGGATATCTCGGAATTTATCTGTCATCACCGTATTTATGGACAGCATATCTACGCATTTTAACTTGGAATATTTCTAGTCAAACAATTCATGCCTTAGCAAATCAAATTCCGTACCTAACGACAACTTTATTTCGTCAGAACGTAGCGTCATGTCCACATAAAGCAAAAGCGGATAGCCAGAGAACATTTGCTCAACAGATTCCCCATCACAAGGATCAATATTTCCTTTCAAAATAAAGCATTCTGAATCCTTTTCGCCGAACTTATAATAGACCCCTCCTTGATACGAGCTATCGCTCTCCTCAAAAGAAAAGTTTAACTTCCCCTCGATTTTTAATTTAGCCTCTAAGATAGATACACCCTTGAAACCATACAAATCATAAGCAGCCATTTCAATCACTTATGGAAATAATACTTGGGGCTCGACTTATGCCGATGGCGTCGAACCATAAATCACGAAATTAACATCTCGACCGACTTACATACTTAGGGAAGTGCTGATCAATGAGGTTCGCGATTGATGTTGCACAAGCCAATGACCTCGGTTTTCGCAATACTGGAGAGATCGGTCGATTCGAGCCGGTTTTTCTCCCGTATTACGCCTTTCCTGGCTCGCTTTGCACACTCAGGATGGACTGCTCCCCTGCGGCGCCAACAACTGCTTTTTGGCCGGCACCAGATTCGCCAGTCCAAACAGGCCGAACAACTGCGCTGTGTTCTTGACGAGGCGCTAGTAGCGAACCTTTCGATTGCCAAACAGATTCTTGATGACGTGGAACGGATGCTCGACCCGAGCCCGAATCCGGGCCTTGGCTCGCTCAATGGCAATCAGCAATTCTTTCACCACGCCGTAACGCATCGCCTTGATCTTGCCGCACCAGACGGCTACCATCTTTTCTTATTTAACAATATACTCGGCCATCCATAAAATATTCGGATGCCTCCAACACCTGACTAAGAGCGCACGGCCAACGTTAACGAGACTCACGCAGCTATTATTTCGAAAACACTGATTTCAAGTGCTCGGCCAAACCACGTAGATCCGCATAAGCCAACGGCCCGAAGTCAGGATAGTGTTCCTCTACATATTGCTCGGGTGTAGTACCTACCTCTCGCGCCATTTCGGATACATCTATAATTAGTTTTGGGCAAATCATCCAATTTGTTTTGCCCGGAAAAAAATCCCGGGAATGACCAATAATTACCCACTTGACATTACCCTCAAATGTGTCGATACCAGTTCTGATTTTTGATATTATCTCAGAATCCTCAACCACGAATCTAAAACTGGTAAAAGGTGGAACTTTCGATCTATCCTCGCTTATCGGATCTTGTCCTTTAAACTTAAAGGTTGGATATCTAGACTCGAATCTTTGCCAAGCGAGCGGCCCGAGTTGCTCGATAAATACAAGCAACTCTCTACCTTGATTTGCATCTTCGAATTTCATTAATTCCACCCCTGCTCGCCCCTCACCTTCTGCGCATCTAATATCTTTCCAATAACCTGTTTGGCCTTTTTTTTATCCACCTATGATTGTCTGGGTGTAACCGCCGCTTATGGCTATCGGCTCTTGCGCATAGACTGTTCTATTTCGCGCTCAAGTTCTGGTGTAATCGGCTCGTCCATCGATAACTCCACCAGTTCCTTACAACCAATTTTTGGAAGAAGTACGCAAAGCCGATCGAATACGACTACTTCAATCATCCCCCATTCCAATAAACCAGATAGATAACCATGCCAGATCAGTGCAACTATCTCAGTTTCTCCACACCATCCAAGTTGACGTTCTATCCTTTGGCGCAACTCAATTTCCGTCGGATACCCATTAATCATGGCTGTCATTTTGGCAACCTCAGAACGCACATTGTTCCCTGAGAAGTAATCTTGACAACGGATCGGAATCCGGGATGTACATTATCTGGACATAGACTCATCCACTGCACCTATGATCTTCTTTGCCAAGCGGCTCCGCCTGGACAGCTAGGGGAAAAGAACCAAAGACCCCCATCCATCTCGCCATCGGTCTTAGGAAATGCCTCAAGGAATCTTTGGATTTGATCGCTTATTTCGCCGTCGATTGAAGATTGAGTCCCCAACCTTATCAAGACAATGCGCCCCTCCCTCAATAGGCGCTCCAATACCCACAGAAATGCGTCCCGTCGATCCTCAAATGTGCTGATATCAAGGGGCAAGAATGGGCTACCAAATGGCTTCGAGAAATAGTCCCATATGGCGTCGAGCTCCATGTCCTCGCATCCATCAGCAATAAAGTCGTACTGCGCATCCGACAGCATGAATCCTCCTACTTGAATTTGATTTCGATACGTGGCCGAGGAACAACCGCCTGGATCGATGGATTATTGATGACGTCCACAGTCCACCTAGCCTGATTTCCACTTGTACCGACCGTTGAGCTTGAAACAGATCTTAAGTTGATCGTCGTGCCGTCAGCCAGCGTCGTCGTCCAAACCTGAGGCGGGTTACCCTTCGGGCTCAATGGCACCCCCCCAGTCAGGTGATCAACGAATGCGCGCGCTTGGGACTCAAGTTGCGTATTCGGCAAACGGCTAGTGTCAAATACCTTCGTAGTACCAGCCTTGTTGCTATCCGCAGTTGCAGTGTATCTTTGGCCGTTCAGCGAAATCTCGTTCACAGGGCTGTTCTTGTCAAAAAGATCTGCGACGCCGCTCATGCGGCCTTGTTGCCCGCCGCCGGCTGACGTGCCACCAGAATTAGCCGGCTTACGGCCCGCGGTCGCACCGGCAATCGCACCTCCTCCGGTACCGAAGGAGGCACCGGACACCATCGTAATGTCTAGTGCGTCGACTAGAGTACCCTTAGTAACGGCGTTCTCTAGAGCAATCTGTACTTGCTCTGCACGTCTCAACGCTGAGAACTCATCCGTTTTGTTCTGCGAACCTAGATTTGTCAGATAACTCTCGCAAGACGACACGCCGCCGCACAAGAAGACTGCGTCATTCCGGTCAAAGCTGCCACCACGCCGCGCCTCCAGGCTGACGTCCTTGCAGAGCGTCGGGTCACTACAACTTTGCGCGTCGGCATGCTGTTGCTGGTCGACGTTCTGGTACTTGCTAACGGTTCGGGTAACGCAAGTGGCTTCGCCTTGGCATTTCAGGAGTTCCTTAGCCAGGGCATCCTTCTGCTCATGATTCAGGTAGTTATTCTCCGTCGCCACCTTCCCAATATTCGCACCCGCAGCAACATCAGCAACCGACCCACCTGCCGCGCCACCCGCCACACCGCCAACAACCAGCCCAGCCAACTGCACCAACGCCTTACGATCGCTCTCGCTCAAGCCCGGCTGATCGAGGAGCGCCTTACCAAAAGCCTCCATTGCCAGCGAGGCCGCCGCTCCACCTGCAGCCCCCGCAGCAAAGCTGCCGCCGGCGGCCTGGGCAAGCAGACCGCCCATCAAAGCATGGACAGCGGCTTTGGTGTCAGGAGAGGAGCCCACCAGCATGTCGCCGACCTTGCTATAAACCATCGGCGCCAACTGCTGCACCAGTTCGGCCCGGACCTTATTCTCCTCCTGCTGCTCCTTCACCTTCTTCGCATCAAAGATCTTATCGATCGCCTGGTTAGCGCCATCCGTATCCCGATTCAAGCTGGCAAGCGTTTCGTCCACCGGCTTGCCCGTCTTCTCCTTCTGCGCCTCGGCATTGGTGATGGTGACCGTGCCATTGGCAATGGCGCTCTTGGTAGTGCCGGCGGCATCGCCTTCGATTGCCTTTTGCGCACTCCCTGCCGCCGTGGCCGCGAGGGTGTTCACGCCGTTCTTCAGCAGGCTCTGACCACTGTCGAAACTGCCGGCAATCGTCGACGAACTACTGCTGTACTCCGCCTTGTTCTCAATATCGCTGGTAGTCAGCGTGCCGGTGGTGAGGCTGTTCTTGCCAGCGTCTGCCGTGCTGGCCAGCACCGCTCCCTTCAGGTCCGTGTTCTCCTTGACGCTGACCTGGAAGCCGCCATTGCCCGCATATTTCAGTGCAACCGATATCGCCGATCCGCGAATACCATCCAATCAGACGATTGGACCTCGCTCGGTGTATTCTGAAATTGCTCCGTCTCATCATTCGGATGGCGAGGCATCCTCTCTGATAGCCTTCGCTTTTCGTACCGCTTCGAGCCAATCTTTCCAGGCTGCGGGATCAGCTGGTCCGTGCCCGCCCTCCCATACCTGCCAAGAGAGGGACCCAAGCATTCCGCCAAGCTCATCAGACTTTGTCAACTCGTACTCATGCTCAAGAAAATAGAACATTGCACGATACGCTTGCTCAATGGTCAGTTCTGACTCGTTCATTATTTCCATCCTGGTCGAATTGGTGAAGAAAGCCCTGTATTTTGATTAAACGTTTTTGGCGTTTTATTTATTCCGCCATTCCAAATTTGACCATTTCTAGTTTGCGTCCAGACTTGCGTCCCATTTGGCAACGTCTTTCCTGACCAGACGTTCCCGAATCTGTCCGATCCCAACGTTTTTGCCGGGTCATTGGCTACACTAGAAAGTAATTCACGATTTTCCGGCGTATCATGGATATGCCCTTCACGCTCCCCAAACATCTTTACTGCGCGGTTCTCTGTCAAGGAGAATTTATCTGCCGCAGAATCGCTCTTGCTAAAAATTGCTCCGAGCCCTTGAATGATCTGAGCCGGCAACGAGATTACCGCGACGACAGCGTCTGTGATCGGCTTGATGAGCGGCGAATTGTTATTGTCCCTCGATTTGTCCGGGGTTCCGATCAGGGCACTTTCCTCAATGTTTGTAGGCCTGCCGGGAACCTGAAACTGTCTCTGAGGATCGCCCGACGTGGGGGGGGGGGGGCGGGGTCGGCGCCCGTGACACCCCCTGCCACCCCACCAACCACCAACCACCAACCCAGCCAACTGCACCAACGCCTTGCGATCGCTGTCGCTCAAACCCGGCCGATCGAGGATCGCATTACCAAAATGCTTTCATAGCCAGCGAATTCCCCGCCCCACCCCACCTGAACAGGCAGTTCGCCCACCAAAGCAGGAGTTGCTCCTTGCAACCCTAACACAGATATAAAATTAGATACTATTTTATTGAAATTGTCACAATTAAATTATTGAATTCTGGCGACGATGTTCCATCGCTGCAAAGTAATTTAATTCTATCTATCTCGTTCTCGACAATCATTCCTGAGTTACCGACCCACGCCATAATAATCCCGTCAATTCGCCACACATTCCAAGCCTTCAAGACTGTGTCTGATGCGCATAAAATCTCCATATCAACAACATCCGGACTAGTGTCTTCCCATAAAACTATGTCTTTCTGTTTTTGTCCGGCGACGGCGATGTGACCACGATCAACCTTTATTCTAAGTCCTTGAACTGGAATTTTTTTTGCCGATATTCGCTCTATACGAACATGCCATTTCCCCGCCGCCAGAGGGTGCCGATGTATCGGCACCACGGACGCATCATTGAAAATTACTGGCTGACCTTGGGACTCTTGAAATAATTTGGCAAGTGATTCTGAAGGCATAGATCCTGGGATACTGTAGGTCATATACATCCATCTCCGCTTCGGCTTCAACTCACCTTCGATGATGACTATCGCACCGAATAAGTCAGCGTTTACCTAGGCACAGTTCGTTTCGCATAAAGCACTAATCCCTAAACGGATCAAACAAAATGCTTTTTCCAAAAGATCGCCCCTCAGCAATTTTTTTCAGCATCAAATCAATCAATTCCGAAGCAGATGGATTTATTATAACGACTTCAATCAACTCATGAGCGAGAGACTCGATTCCCACACCGGAAATCAGATCATAGCTATCGAAGCTCAAGCTCGAAAGAATAGGAAATTCCTCCTAATCCAACTATAATAAGAAATTAGCCATATCCATCGGTATTTCTAGCCTACTCAAATCTCCATCTTGTCCTGTGGATGCCAGATTTTTATCCCAAACAGTTAAATAATACATAGCCTAGCAAGTTCTACCTGGAAATGCGTTGACCAGATTTCCTTATACCGTCCGGCCACCAGCAACCATAGCATTCTTATCCCCACCCGATCTATGAAAAATAGTCCGTAAAATCACCTTCACTCCTCCCGAGTCGGCTCATCTTTTTCCAGTATCTGAAGTCGAAACTTCCTCGCCTCAACATTTATGCTGACGGATGACTGGAATCCCCTAAGACTTCCCTCTAATGAAAACTTTTCGAAGCAGCCGTTATTTTAACCTTTATGTTCGTAAACAACTGGATCAAACCATATCACTTCTCCATCTCTTTCAGAATATTGCCTTACTCCAAATGTAAAATTCTTTACCTCATCGAAAACTAGAATACAATGCCCAACAAATCCATCTGTATTTCTACGCGAAAATAAATCAGCCATATCAATCCTAACAGCCAATCAATGGCTAACATAAATCTTCAACGTAGAACCATCGAAAATGTGAGCTCCATACTGACAATTGAATGCATCAATCTCACCCCAACAGTTGTCGATGGTTTTCACTGTTACCCTCCTTTTTTTACAAATACTATGGAACGCATCGTGCCCACCGAAATTTGGGATCCATCCATGCGTGAGAACTTCATATCCTTAAATTCTGGAAGAAGATTTCCTTGGTACTTCATCGTTAACCCCAACGCATCAAGTTGTGCAGGGGTCGGGACCGTTGTGAAATACTTATTTTCAGGATTTCCATTAATCACAATCTCACCTCCGGGTCTGGTAATCCGTGCCGCCTCAGGCAAATAGTCCATCATCGATAATGTGCCACCAGCGGATGGTGGAATAAATGGATTGCTAGCCACTACTCTCGCTTGGGTGCCGCTTGGAATACCCGGCATACTCATCGCATTTATCCCAGCATCGATATCTACTTTCCTATATTCAGATTTTCGCTTTGGATAGATAATCCGGTTTTTATTCTTGGAAACATATCGCGTGAGTGCCACTCCATGGTCCACTCAAGCTCTCCGTTGCATGTTTCCACCGCGCATCGAATTCTACCAATAACCTCGGGATCTTCATTCTAAAATCGAGAGCTAGCATAAGGCTCGGCATCGCCGATCTATCTTCTATTCTCGCTTACCGACCTCTAAATTGAATTTCTGGATACCTAGATTCAAATTTTCGCCAAGCAAGCGGATCAAGGGTCTCGATAAAATTCAACACCCCCTCTATCAAATCAATGAATACCATTATTCCAAGCTCTGAGTCCTTCGAACATGGTGATCTCACCTTGATTTATATATTCATGGCTCCCCTCCGCCAGGCAATGGCGGATTTCGTTCCGGAATCCAATTGGAAGGCATTTCCAGCATTGGAGAATAATCCACCTTCCAGATATCCACCTCAATCGGGCGATGTTGGCTATCTACGAAAAGCGTCGCAAATACTAGCGTGCCGTCCTTGTCTAGCGCTTGTGCCGAAGCCACCATCGTCCCATGCCCATTTTTTTCGCATTGATTGGGCAAGCAAATACGGAAGCTACCCATACCACCGTCTTCCATAGGCTGAACTTCTAACGGCGTCTTCATCAAGAAATCGCCTATTCCTTCAACTCGACCTAATCTTCCAAGGAAACTCAAAAGATTAAATTCGGCAGCGGAAATATTTCGATTCTTCATTTCGCCTCACCTCTTACTGTTATTCTGCCAACGTTTATTTTTCCGTCACCGCCCTTAAATGCAACGAAATCCACTGTTTTTCCATTGACTAATACCGTGCCGTTGTAGGGGCCGGAAGGCAACACAGGTGCCAGCGATGACAATCGACCACCGATTTTCGTTTGCACCGCCACTCGATCAAGTCCTACGTCATCAATATGACGAAAAGTATGATAAGTCTGATTAGCGTTATTACCGAATCCGATTTTCGGGGAGAGGGATCCGGGAATTCGACCCAAGTTTGGTGTGGAGTCAGCATCTCCAAAAGCAAACTGCGGCAGAACATTCCTTTGTGCAAGCGCGTATTCTTGTGCCATAGGAGAGTTTGCAGGCTGACTCAACAAGACCGCCTGGGCTGCCATGTATTGATCGTACGTGACGCTGCCAAAGCCGGATCGTGGATTACCATTTGCATCGAAATAGTCTCCTAGCACAACAAGCATTGCACGACTCAACTGATCAGGTGTCATGTCCATTTTAGCCGCCTCCTTCCGTGCAAGATCGACCACGTCAGTGCGTGTGATGTTATGCAACAGCCGGTTATACGTGTCCGCCATCCCGGCCGCCGCCGCAGCAGCGCTCCCCTCAGCCCCACCTCCCGCCACAGCCCCCGCAACCAACATCCCAACGGTCTGCAGCACAGCGTTGCGGTCATCCTCCGATAGCCCCATGCTGCCCAGCTTGTCATTCAGCAACGCAATCGCCGCCGTGCCGGCAGCTACTCCCGCGACACCCTTGCCGAAGTCGCCTCCGAGCGCCTGGCTGACCAAGCCACCAACCAACGCGTGGACCGCGACCTTGATCGCCTCAGGCTGCCCCTGCAACGCGGTGCCAATACGCTGGTACACCATCGGCATCACCTGCTGCACGATCTGCGCCTGCAGTTTGTTGGCCTCCTGCTGCTCCTTCACCCTCTTCGCATCAAAGATCTTATCGATCGCCTGGTTAGCGCCATCCGTATCCCGATTCAAGCTGGCAAGCGTTTCGTCCACCGGCTTGCCCGTCTTCTCCTTCTGCGCCTCGGCATTGGTGATGGTGACCGTGCCATTGGCAATGGCGCTCTTGGTAGTGCCGGCGGCATCGCCTTCGATTGCCTTTTGCGCACTCCCTGCCGCCGTGGCCGCGAGGGTGTTCACGCCGTTCTTCAGCAGGCTCTGACCACTGTCGAAACTGCCGGCAATCGTCGACGAACTACTGCTGTACTCCGCCTTGTTCTCAATATCGCTGGTAGTCAGCGTGCCGGTGGTGAGGCTGTTCTTGCCAGCGTCTGCCGTGCTGGCCAGCACCGCTCCCTTCAGGTCCGTGTTCTCCTTGACGCTGACCTGGAAGCCGCCATTGCCCGCGTAGATGCCGCTTTGCTCCCTGACCGAGTTGTAGGTGCTGTCGGTGTTGCCGCTCGACACGCTTGCGCTGGCGCTGACCGTGGTGCCGTAGCAGAACGGGGGCACGCACAGGCTGGCCTGGAAGCCGGATGACGATTCGCGGCTGTGGTAGTTGTCGGTGTCTTGCCGGCTTTCCACATTGAGGTTGCGCCCCACGTCTGCCCGCACGGTGTCGCCGGTGACTTGCGCGCCCTTGAGGTTGGAGTCGCGCCCGCTGGTGATGGTGAGCTGGTCGCTGGCGCTGACGTGGCTGTTGTGGTTGGTGACGGCGTCGCCGTCGCCCTTGGCCTTGTTCTGGCTGGCGGCGAGTTCGAGCGTGAAGCCGTTTTGCTGTCCGCCAAGTGCGAGGCCCACGCCGATGCTGGCGTTGCTGCCGCTGCTCTTGCTGCTTTGGCTGGCGGTGTCTTGCGCGCTTTCCAGGTTGACGTCGCGCGCGGCGCTGAGGGTGACGGTCTTGCCGTCGATCTGTACGCCGCGCCCGGTGATGTCGCCGTCGGTGGCGTAGCCGTTGGCGTCCTTGCCGCCGGAGCCGGCGGCGACGATGGTGACGGCGTTGCCGGCCTTGACGGTGGTGCCTTGGTTGGCGCTGGCCTGGCTGCGGGATTCGGACTCGGAGCTGCCGCCGCCGATGCTGACGGTGGCTTTGATCAGCGCGGTGCCGCCGGTGCCGCCGCTGGCGAGGTCGCGGACGGTGCTGACGCCGTTGGCGACCGCGAGCGCGGCCTGCGCTGCGTAGAGCCCGCGCAGGCGGTCGTTCTTGCTGTCTTCCATGCCGCGGGCGGCGTTCTCGATGGTTTGCGCGGCGGTTACCGCGTAGCCGGACAGGGCGAGCGTGACGCCGTACTGGCTGGTTTTGTCGACCTGGTGGCTGTTTGCGGTGTCCTTGCCGGGGTCAAGCACCACGTTCTTGCCGATCAGCGTGACGTCCTTTCCAGCGGCGATGTCGGCGCCGCGTGCGGTGAGGTCGTCCTTGGCGCTGATGGTGACGTTGCCGTTCTGGCTGACCACCTGGCTGCGGATGGTGTTTTCGGTGGTCTGCGCGGTGTCCAGGTGGTGGGACTCGGTGCGGATGCCGACGGTGCCGGTGTAGCCGGTGCCGCCCAGGTCGCCGATCTGGCGGCTGCTGCTGTCGCTGCGCTTGGTCTTGCTGTCCTGGCCGGAGAGGATGTCGACCTTGCCTTGCAGCGCGGCCAGCGTGAGGTCGCCTTCGGCGGAGAGGCCGCTGCCGGCGATGGTGATGTCGCCGCTGCGAGCCTTGACGGCGACGGTGTTGCCGGTGACCACCGTGGCGTTTTGTCGGGTGGCGCTGGCGTCGCCGCTGGCGCTGGCTTTCTGGCTGCCATACGGCAGCATGGAGACGCCGCCGTTGTTGGGGCCGCCGCCGACAAAGCGGCCGATGTCGCCAAGCGAGGGCGCGGCGGTGCTCAGGCTCCAGCCGCTGCTGCTGGAGCTGGTGGCTTCGCGGTAGCTGTCGGTGGAGGCTTGCAGCAGGACGTCGCGCTGGGCGTCGAGAATGGCGGCGGCGCCGGCGCTGACGGTGCTGCCGGCGATCAGGATGTTGCCGTCGGTGGCTTTGCCGCTGGCGTCCTTGTTGCCGTTGCCGGTGGCGCGCAGGCGGATATCGCCGGCGGCGGTGAGCTGGCTGCCCTTTTGGGAGATCGATTCGGTCTCCACCTGGCTGCTGCTGCGGTTGCTGCCGAGGGTGATGCCCACCTGCGGCGCGGTGAAGGCGGCGGCGCCGAGTTCATCGAGCGTTTGCTTGGCGCGGGTGACGGTGCTGGGGTTGCGCTGGATGTCCTGGAGGTTGCGCGCCGTGTCGAGCGGCGTGCCGGTGAGCGCCATGGACAGGCCGCTGGAGCGGCTGCTCTGGCTGCTCTCCTGGGCGATGTGGTCCACACCGGCCAGCACGGCGATGTTCTGCGCCTGGATGTCGATATGGCCGGCGGTGGTGTTGCCGTCCTTGCGCCCGGCGATCAGGTCGCTGCCGAGGATGGTGGCGTCGCGCCCGGCGCTGATGGTGACATTGCCGTTGGTGGCGCCCACGGTGCTGCGCGCATCGCTCTGGGTGACGGCAACGGCGTGGCCGGCGCTGTTGGCCTGGTTGCTGCCTGCCGAGATGCCAATGCCGCCCTTGCCGGCAAAGGCGGAGAGGCCGGAGGATGTCTGCTCATGCGCGTAGCTTTCTTCGCGGGTGTTCTGGCCGGCGGTGATCAGCACGTTGCCGCGGGTGGCGGCCAGGGTGACGCTGTCGGTAGCGGCGATGCCGCTCTGGCGCACGGTGAGGTCGTTGCCGGCGGCGACGCGCACGGTGTCGCCGCTGACCAGGCTGCCGACGCCAAGGTCGGCATGGCTGCTGGTCTGGTCGTGGCTGGCGCTGCGCGAGAGCAGGCCGCTGCTTTTGCTGCGGCCATCGTAGCTGGCGTCGTGCACTTCGCGGGCTTCGCCGATGGTGATGTCCTGGGTGGCGACGATGCTGACGCCGGAGCCGGTTGCGCCGGTCGCGCCGGGCTTGCCGGCGCTGACTTCCGAGCCGGTCAGCGTGACGCTGCCCTTGCCTGTGCCGGTGACCGGCGCGGCGGTGATGCCGTTGGCTTCCAGCAGGCCGGCTGCCAGCGTTGTTTGCCCGGCGGCCAGGGTGGCGCTGGTGCCGCCTTGCACGGTGCTGCCGCGCACGGTTTCGTCATAGGCGGCCTGCGTGTAGGACGCGCCCTTGCCGCCCAGCGAGCCTTCGCTGTGGGCGGTGGTGTCTTTCTCGGCCGTGACGGTGAGATCTCGCCCGGCGATCAGGGACACATCGCCGCCCGCCCCCACGCTGGACCCCGCCAGTGCGGCGTCGCGCCCGGCCACCGCCACCACATTGCCGCCTGCCTGCACCGTGCTGCCGGCCACGGTGCTGGTCTTGTCGTGGGCATAGCTTTGCCCGCCGCGCGAGACTGCGTCCTGCGTGGTGCCGAGGGTGACCGCGCCGATGGTGAGGTCGCGCCCGGCGCCGATCAGCGCGCCCTTGCCGGCTTCGAGCACGGCGCCGCTGAGGGTGACGTCGCGCCCGGCCAGCACCACGGCGTTGCCGGCGGCCGAAATGGCCGCCACCGCGGCCACGCCCGTGGCACCCGCGCTGTAGCCGTTGGGGCCGATGGTGCGGACTTCCGTGACGGTCTGCGTTTCGTTGACCACATCGCGCCCGGCTTGCACCAGGACGTCCTGGCCGCCGATGCGCCCGCCCAGGTTGCGCACGTCCTGCAGGGCCTGGACCACGGTGGTGCCGGTGGTGTCGCCAATGGCGCCGCGGTTGACGATGTTGTTGCCGAGCACCTGCGTGGCGACGTCGCCAACGATGCGGCCGCTGTTGTTGACGTTGCCGGTGGCATTGAGCGCGACGCTGTTGCCGGTGACGAGCGCGCCGGTGCTGTTGAGGTCGACGGCGTTGGACTGCACCAGGTAGACCTTGGGCACCAGCACCGATTGATGCGTGCCGTCGGGCAGCGTCACGTCTTGCGCTACCAGCCAGACCATGTCGGTGGTGAGCTGGCGCATCTGGTCGTCGGACAGGCCGACGCCGGGGGACAGGCCGAAGGATTTGGCGTAGGTCACGCCGCTGTTCATCAGGGCCTGGTATTCCTTCATCTGGTCGGTGTAGCCGGCCAGGAAGGTGCGGCCGGTCAGTGCCGTGACCTGGTCGCGGACGAGCTTTTCTTCATAGAAGCCGTCGCCGAGGCGCTTTTGCACCTGCTGCGGGTCCAGGCCGAGCGCGCCCAGCATGTAATCGCTGGAGAGGAAGGTCTTGTACTGGGTGAAGCGTGAGTCGGTCTCGATCAGGTAGGGCGTGGCCGGGGCCGGGCGCAGCGTGAACAGGCCGTTGGCGGGCAGCGTCAGGTTGGGGATGCCGCCGGCGGCGGTGCCGAGCGTCTGCAGGCGGTTGGTGGCGCCGGTGGCGGCCGCGACGGGGCCGGCGCCGAGGGTTGGCGCGGCGCCGGCCGTGCCCGCGAGGCTGTCAAGCTGCGTGCCGGAGGCGCTGCCGCCCGCCACGCCGCTGCCGGTGACGGTCTGGCCGACGCGGTTGACGGAGCCCACGGTGATGTCCTGCGCGCTGGTCTGCACCGCCTGGTTGGCGGTGGCAAGGGCCGGCAGCGCGGCTACCGTGGTGGGTGCCTGGGGCGTGGTCGGATACGGCACCGTTTGCTCATCGCTGTTGCCGCCGGATTTCTGGTGCCAGTAGAAGGTGGAGGTGTCGGTGGTGCTGACCGTCTGCTGGAGCACCGTGCCGACGTCCTGTATCGCGCCGCCGGCGGCGCGCCGGGACAGGTTGCCGCCAGCGGCCATGATGGACGACTGGTTCAGGACGTTGCCGCCGTCGCTGTTGATGCGGATCGAGCCCTGGGCCTGGACCCGGGCTGCCGCGGTGGCGCTGACCAGGCGGTCGGTGGCAACAGTGGTGACGGTGGTGCGGGAAGTCTCGCTGTAGTCGTGAACGTCCGGGCCGAGGTCGTAGCGCACGCGCACCTGATCCGGGCGCATGTGCTTGGCGGGATCCCAGTCTGGCCAGAAGGTGATCCTGTAGGTGGTGCCGGTGTCCTGGATGTCCTGGTAGTACTGGGTGGGGTTGGTGGCAAACGGGCGCCCGCCCGGGCCGTCTCCGCCGGTGCAGCCGTTATCGTTGCAGATCGGGCCGTTGTAGCCGCCGTAGGTCTCGAAGGGCGGCTGCGTGAAGGACAGCGTCTTGGCCGTGGTATTGAGATTGACCACGTTGGACTTTGGCACTTCCAGGGTGACCGGGGCGCGCAGTGCGTTGACCATGTCCCCGCTGATGCTTGCCGCCGTAGTGCGCCAGGCCCATCCGGGGAACGTGGCACTCAGGTGGCCATTGGTTTCTCCGTCACCCAGCCCGGCGAGCCAGAGCGAGAGCGTCTGCGTCGTCGTGGTCTGCGGCGTGCCCGCCTCCGTCACGATGCTGGTGCGCGTGTTGTTGACCGTGCGCGCGGCGATGTCGATGTCGCCGTCCGCCTCGATCGTTGCCGAGCGGTTGTTGAGCACGCCAACCTGGTTGGCCAGCATGCCGGTGCCCGGGTCGCGCGTGCCGTCGCGGGCGATCTGCAGGTTGCCGGCGCTGTAGATCAGCGCGCCGTCCAGGTTGGAGACGGCGTTTGAAGCATGGATCTTGAGGTCCTGCGCGGCGGCGATGACGGCGGCCGGGCCGGTGTTGCTCACGTCGGCGGCCTGCACCTGCACGGTGTTGCCGATCACGGCGCCGGTGTTGGCCAGTGCGCCGCTGCTGGTGTTGACGGCATTGCCTTCGATGCGTCCGGCGTTGGTGATGGTGCCGTCGGCCTGCACGGTGGTGGCCTGCGAGTTGATGCCGGCGCCGGCGGCGTTGTTCACATTGGCGCCACGCACGGCCAGGCTGCCGCCGGCCGCCAGCGTGCCGGTGTTGGTTACCGCGCCGCTGGCACGGAGTTGCAGGTCGCCGTCGGCGCGCAGCTTGTTGGAGGCGTCGTTGAGATAGTCGCCCGCCACGTTGAGCGTCAGGTTGCGCCCCGCCGTCATCTCGCCGCTGCCGCTGACGGTGCCGCCGAGGCTGGATACGCCCACGTCCTGGTTGGCGCGTACCGCGCCACCCTGGTTTGTCATGGATGCCAGGGTGAGCTGCACGTTGGCGCCGCCAAGCACGTTGCCGCCTTCATTGGCGAGCGTGGTGCCGGCCTGGTTGAGGGTCAGGCCCTTGGCGCCGTAGATCCTGCCGCTGCGATTGTCCACGCTGCGGGTCACGCCCAGCGTGAGCGCGCCGGCCGCGGCGATCTGCGCGCCGCTGGCGTTGGCGAGATCGGTGGCGGCGAGGGCCACGTCGCCGTTGCCGCCGAGCGTGCCGCCGGTGTTGTCCAGCGTGCCGGCGGCGGTGATGGCGGTGGCGCCGTCGCCCGCGTTGGCAAGGCGCCCGCCGCGGTTGTCGATGCCGGATGCGGAGACGGTGGCCTTGCCGTGCGCGCCGTTGGCGGTGAACGTGCCGCCGGCGTTGTTCAGCGCGCCAGCGGCTGCGACCGCCAAATCGCCGCTGGTCTGCGCCGTGCCGCCGGTGTTGTCCACCTGGCCCTGGCTGCTGAGCGACAGGCCGGACTGGCCGTAGAGCGTGCCCTGGCGGTTGACCAGGCCTGCGGCCGTGGTGACACTGGCGGCGCCTTGCGCGGACAGGTTGCCCCGGGTGTTGTCCAGCGAGGCCGCCTGCACGGCGAGTGTGCCGTTGCCCTGGATGGCGCCGGCTGTATTGCCCAGCGCGCCCCGGCTCGTCAGCGCCAGGGTGCCGTCTCCTGCGTGCGCGATGCGCCCGCCGTCATTGGCCAGCGACTGCGCGTCCACGGTCAGGTTTTTGCCGTTGGTGGCCAGCGTGCCCGTAGTGTTGTCGAAGGCGCCACCCGCGTTGATGCTAGTGTCGGCCTTGCCGAACTGGTTGATGGCGCCGCCGCTGTTGGACAAATTGCCCGTGGTGCGGATGCCAACCTGGTCGCCTTCGATGCGGCCGGTGGCGTTGTCCAGCGACGCCGCCGACAGCTCGACCACGCCACCGGACAGGGTGCCCTGGCGATTGCTGGCCGCGCCCGCCACAGTGGCCGTGAGCGCTTCGCCCGCCGTGATGCTGCCCTGGCCGTTGTCCAGCGACTGTGCATCCAGGCTGGCAGCGCCCTTGGCGGTGATCTGCGCATGATTGGAAAGCGTGCCGGCCGCCAGTTCCACCTTGCCGTTGCCGCCGATCCGGCCCGCATTGGCGTTGACCAAGGCTTGCTGCGCCTGGACCCGGGTCAGGCCGTCGCCCGCATTGACGATGCGCCCCGCGGTGTTGTCCACGCTGGCACCGGCAAGCGACAGTGCGCCGTGCGTGCCAGCGGCTTCGATCCGGCCGGCCGTGTTGGCCACCGCGCCGGCGGCCCGCAGGTCCAGCGCGCCGTTGCTCTGGATGGTGCCCGCGGCATTGCCCAGCGCGCCCCGGCTGGTCACGGCCAGCGTGCCGTCGCCCGCGTGCGCGACGTGGCCGCTGTCGTTGGACAGCGATTGCGCGTCCACCGTCAGGTTCTTGCCGTTGGTGGCCAGCGTGCCCGAGGTGTTGTCCAGGACGCCACCCGCGCTGATGCCGGTGTCGGCCTTGCCGAACTGGTTGATGGCCCCGCCGCGGTTGGCCAGGCCGCCCGCCGTGCGGATGCCGACCAGATCGCCTTCGATGCGGCCCGTGGCGTTGTCGAGCGAGCCGGCGTTGACGGCGAGCGCGCCGCCTGCCTGCAACTCGCCTTGCTGATTGTTGACGGCACCGGCTGACTGCAGCGTGGCTGCGCCTTGCGCCAGCATCCGTCCGCCCTGGTTGGAGACGCTGCCGGCGGTGATGGTGGTGGTGCCCTGGCTGCTCAACTCCCCCCGGTCATTGACGAGCGCCCCGCTGGCATTGGCGCTTAGCGCCCCGCCCGCCTGGCTGCTGGCGCCGCTCAGGTTGATGTCGCCCGCGCCGGCGGCGAGGCTGAGGTTGCCCAGCGCCGCGTTCTGGCTGCCGGCGAGCTGCAGCGCCGCGCCCTGCAGGCTGGCATTGCCGCCCGCAAGGTGCTTGCCGCTGGCCGACAGCGTGCCGGCCGCCACCACGCTCAGGTCCGCCTGCTGGCCGATCGTGCCGTCGCCATTGACGCCCGCGCCCATCGTGCCGCTGGAGAGCACGCTGCCCGCGTTGACGCGCAAGCCTTGCTGCGCCGCCAGCGTGCCGCTGTTGCCGAGTGCGCCCGCGGTATCGAGCGAAACCGCCTGTGCGCCGTAGGTGGTGCCGCTGTTCTCCACGCCGCCGCGCGCGGTGATGGCGAGGTTGCCGCTGGCGCTGGTCTTGCCGGCGAGTTCCAGCCGGCCTTGCGCGCTGAGCGTCAGGTCGCCGGCCTGCGCGGCCAGCACGCCGCGGTTGCTCACGCCCACGCCAGCCTCGGTGCCGACCAGCAGGATCTTGTTGGCGTACATGCCGCCTAGCTGGCTCACATCGATGCCGATGCCGGGGGCGGGCGCTGTCCCGGCAATGGGCGTGGCGGCCAGCGTGGCGCGGTCTACCTGGCTGGCGCCGGCGATGACGTTGAGGTTGTTGGCATAGATGGCCGCGTTGGCGGTGACGCTGCGGGCGATCAGGTCTGCCTGATCGACGTTGCTGGCGTTCAGCCCGGCGCCCTGCACCGAGATCTGGCCGCCGGTGACGCGAAAGGCGTCGAGGCTGCCGGTGCCGCCGTACACGGGCACGCCGGTGGTCAGCGTGGCGCGGCTGGTGTTGATGAAGCCACCACCGTCCACCATGATGCCGTTGGGGTTGGCCACCACCACTTCGGCCCGGGCACCAGCCACTTCCAGGTAGCCGCGCAACTGGCTGGGCAGCGCGCTGGTGACCTGGTTGACGATGATGCGCGCGTTCTGGCCCGGCAGCAGGTTGGGGTTGCCGTTGACGAAGCCGGCTTGCTGGGTCGAGACGATGGTGGGCGAGTTGTTGAGGATCGCGCCGCCCCTGGCCACGTCGAACTGGGTGTAGGCGTTGGTGGATACGCCCGCGCCCGAGGGCCGCGTGATGTTGACTTGCGCAAGGCCGTTGCTGGTCTGGATCACGCCGGGACGATTGGCGCCGGCATTGGGGTCCGCCACGATCTGGGCAGTGGCAGGGGCGGCCAGCCCAAGCAGGGCAATCGAGGTCAACGAGGCAAACGAGGCAGTTGAGGCCAACGAAGCAAAGCGCGTGCGCGGCATGGCAGGCAGCGCGGCCACCATCGATGCGACGGGCGCCGGGCCTTGCCCCGCCCGGCGGCTGCGCCGTTGCGCGCGTGCGCCGCCTTGCTGTCCTTTTCCGATGCTGACGGCCGACTCTTCGACGGCGACCAGCATCCCGCGATGCCTGCTGTAGACCAGGCGGAAATTGCCCTTGTTCATGATTGGATAGACCCTGGATTTGCGGTGCTTTTCTGATGACTGGCACCCTTGCCGGAATGACTGGCGACAACCGTCATCCTCTTTGAATGTATTGACAATATTTAATGACGATGGCAATGCAGTCAATCGGACAAGTACGAACAAAGGGGTATTGCGAGCGCACAAGAGCAGAAATTGCGCACCGCCACTCACCGCCAATCGACGGCTGCAAGCGGGGTTGCGGGAGATTTGGCAGCGCAGGGCGCGCCTCGGCCTACTGAAGGGGGATTGAAAAACAGACGCGCGGCGTGTTATTAGCGCCGGGATAAAAGGCAATGCCTGGGATTGGGACTAAGATTAGGACTAGGATTAAGACATTCCTAATCCCAATCCTAATCCTAGCCCTAGGCGCCTGAATCAATAGGAATTATCAGAATAGATACATTTCACTAAGAACGGAATTCAGACTATCTCCGACAACCCTCATTAACGGCAGATGGACGCGATCCTTTAGCGCGCAAGCCGGGCGCGGCGTCAGCTACGCCCGATTTCCTGCAGGATGCGCGTGAGCAGGTAGAGGCGCGGCACGATGGAATCGATCTCGATGTACTCATCGCGCGCGTGGTATCCGAAGCCCGCCAGGCCGAAGCTCTCCACGACCACCGCCTTGCCGGAGCGCCCGGCGAAGCCCGCGTCGGTGGCGCCGCCGGTGCCTTCGGCCAGTGCCAGCTGGCGGCCGTCGAGCTCGGCGTAGATGGCTTGCGCGCGGTGCGCCAGTTCGCGCCCGCGCGCGTTGGCGACAAACGGCGGCCGGCCGGTTTCCATGGTCACGGTGGTTTGCGTGTCGGGGACGAGCTTGCCTTCGTCCACCTTCTTTTGCAGCGCGGCCTGCAGCTTGCCGGCACCGTCCTTGACCGTGGTGCGCACGTCGCCGATGGCGGTGGCATGCTCGGGTATCTGGTTGCGGACCTCGCCGGCCTGCGCGGTGGTCCAGTTGAGCTGGGTGCCCGGCACGGATTTGGTCACGTCGCGCGTTTGCTGCAGCTGGTAGGCCAGCTCGATCAGCGCATTGCGGCCCAGCTCCGGCGCGGCGCCGGCGTGCGAGGCGCGCCCCTTCACTTCCATGACGGCGGTTGCCGTGCCGCTGGCGCCCATCAGCAGGGCCTCGGTCTTGACCACGGCCTTGGCGGCGGTCGGCTCGAACGACAGCACGACGTCGTGCTGGTCGGCCAGTCTGGCGATGGTCTCGCCGGAGCCGATGGAGCCAACTTCCTCGTCGGGATTGAACAGTACCGTCAGCTCGGCATAGTCGTTCCAGCCGGCCGCCTTGAGGATGGCCAGCGCATGCAGGATCACCGCGATGCCGCCTTTGTCGTCGGCGATGCCGGGGCCGTAGAGCCGGTTGCCGTCTTGCTTGATGGGCTGCGTTGCCAGTATGTTGGCCGGATAGACCGTATCCATATGCGCGATCAGCATGATGCGGCGCTTGCCCGTGCCGGTCAGCGTGCCCTTGACCATGGTGCCGGGGCCCTTGGTGACCGCGATGCGCTCGGTGCGGGCGCCCAGCGCCGCCAGCCGGCCTTCGGTGTAGCTGGCCATCTGCGCCAGGCCCGCCGCGTTGGCGCTGCCTGACTCGATCGACACCATCTCCTTGAGCGACTGGATCACCGCGGGCTCCGCGGTGCGAGCGGCGGCCAGCAATTGGCTGTCGGCGGCCTGGGCGGCCTGGGCGCCGCCGGTGGCGAGGATCAGGGTGGCGATGGCAGCCTGGGTCAGCCGGCGCAGGGAAGGATGCATGGTGTCTCCTGTGAAGGATTGGGTCGTTGTAAAGGCAAGCCGGGAGGCCTGCCGGGCGATGCTAGCGCGGGCGCGGGCGGCTGCGCAAGGGCGCTTCCGCCCGCGCCGCAGCGCCTTAGTTGCGCCCGATTTCCTGCAGGATGCGCGACATCAGGTAGAGCCGCGGCACGATGGAATCGATCTCGATGTACTCGTCGCGGGCGTGGTATCCGAAGCCCGCCAGGCCGAAGCTCTCCAGCACCGTGGCCTTGCCCGAACGCACGGCGAAGCCGGCGTCGGTGCCGCCCCCGGTCTGCGGCACCAGCGTCAGCTCGCGGTCGATCTCCTTGTAGATCGCCTGGGCCTTTGCCGCCAGCGCGCGGCTGCGCGCATCGCTCACGTAGGGCGGACGCCCGGAGATGACTTTGACCGTGGTTTCGGTGTCAGGGACCAGCTTGCTTGCGCTGACCTTGGCTTGCAACGCGGCCTGCAGCTTGTCCTGCGCGTCGGGCTGGGTCAGGCGCACGTCGCCCACGGCGCTGGCTTTTTCGGTGATCTGGTTCAGCGGGCCGTTGGTGTTGGCCTGGGTCCAGATCAGCGCGGCGCCCGGCACGTCCTTGGCCACTTCACGCGTTTGCAGCATCTGGTACGAAAGTTCATAGAGCGCGTTGCGGCCCAGCTCGGGCGCGGCGCCCGCATGCGCGGCGCGGCCCTTCACATCCAGCGTGGCCGTGGCGACGCCGGCCGCGGCCAGCAGCAGCGGCTGGCCTTTCATGACGACCGAGCCCGCGGACGGCTCGCAGGACAGCACCACGTCGTGCTGCTCCGCGAGCTTGGCGATGGTGTCGCCGGAACCCAGCGAGCCCACTTCCTCATCCGGGTTGAACAGCACGGTGATCTGCGCATAGTCCTTCCACCCGGCTGCCTGCAGGATGGCCAGCGCATGCAGGATGACCGCGATGCCGCCCTTGTCGTCGGCGATGCCGGGGCCGTACAGGCGGTTGCCGTCCAGCTTGATCGGCTGGGTGGCCAGCGTGTTGGGGCCGTAGACCGTGTCCATATGCGCGATCAGCATGATGCGGCGCTTGCCGGTGCCGGTGAGCGTGCCCTTGACCATGGTGCCGGGGCCTTGCGTCACGGCGATGCGCTCGGTGGCCGCGCCCAGCGCCTTGAGGCGTGCTTCCGTGAAACTGGCCATTTGCGCCAGGCCGGCGGCATTGGTGCTGCCGGACTCGATCGACACCATGTCCTTGAGCGACTGGATCAACGCGGGCTCGGCCGCGCGGGCGGCGTCCAGCAGTTGCGTGTCCGCGGCGCGTGCGCTGCCGGCTGCGCCGAAGGCCAGCGCGAGCGCTGCCACGGCGGTTTGGGTGAGTCGGCGCAGGGATGGCTGCATGAAGTCTCCTGTGGCTTGCTTGGTTATTGTGGTTAGGGCGGTGGTTCGCCGAGCGACGATGCTAGCCCTTGCGGGCGTGGCAAGGTAGGATCAATCCCGCCAATTGGAATGCCGATCCCGCCATGCCTCCCTCTTCTGCCACCACCGCCCTGCCCGAGCCGCCCTCCGCCAAGCGCCCCGTGCCGCTGCACGTGCGCTTGCTGTGGCTGCCCGAGGCCATGCCCGGCATGCTGTTCGGCGCGCTGGATGTGCTGCGCGCCGCAGCCGGGGTGGCCCGGCTGCAACGCCCGGATGCGGACCGCGACCTGAGCTGGACCGTGATTGGCCCGTCAGGCCGCGCGCTGGCCCTGCCCGCCCTGGGGCTGGAGCCCGCGCGGCGGCGGCGCGCCACGGAAGACGGCAATGCGCTGGTGGTGGTGCCGGGTGTGCTTGCGCGCAATGCGCCGCACCTGGGCGAGATCCTGGGCGGCGCCGGCCAGGCGCTGCGCTTGCTGGAGCGGCACGCACAGGCGGGCGGATGGATCGCGGCGGGCGCGAGCGGCATCGCCTTTCCCGCGGAGCTTGGCCTGCTCGATGGCGCGCGCATGGGCGCACCGTGGACCTTCCAGAGCTGGATGAGCCAGCGCTATGCGCGCTGCGATTTTTCCGCGAGCGAGCCGATGGGCTTGCACCAGCGCGTGTTTGGCTGCGTGGCGCCGGCGCTGCAGACGGAGTTCATGCTGCGCGTGCTGGGGCACCTGCATGACCCCGACCTGGCGCAGACCTGCTCGCGCATGCTGCTGTACCAGGCCGAGCGCCAGCAGCTCACGCCAGAGCTGGTGTCGCAACGCTGGCTCAGCAAGACCGCCGACAGCCCCGTCTACCGCGCCATGCGCTGGCTGCAGGCCAATGCGGATACGCCGTACCGGCTGGCGCTGGTGGCGCAGGCGGCGGCCGTGAGCGAGCGGACCTTGCTGCGGCATTTCCGGCAGGTCAGCGGCATGACGCCGCTGGAATACCTGCACGGGCTGCGCGTGGAGCGCGCCAAGACCCTGCTGGAGGTGACCCTGCATGGCTCGCAAGCGGTGGCCGAAGCCTGCGGCTACAGTGACGCGGCGGCGTTCGGGCGGCTGTTCCTGCGGGCAACGGGGATGTCGATGTCGAGCTACCGGGCGCGCTTTGCGCTGCGCTCGCAGCGGCGCTACTGGCGCGTGGAGGACATGCCGCGCCCGGCGGGCACGGCATGATCCGATCCGGCGATTGAGTCTGCGAACCTGCGAACCTGCAAACCTGCGAAGCGAGGTTGGCAGTGGCGCTCAGTTGCTCAGCTCGATGCGGTTGACCACGTCCTCGACCCCATGCACGTA
Source organism: Cupriavidus basilensis (assembly GCF_000832305.1). Taxonomy (NCBI): domain Bacteria; kingdom Pseudomonadati; phylum Pseudomonadota; class Betaproteobacteria; order Burkholderiales; family Burkholderiaceae; genus Cupriavidus; species Cupriavidus basilensis. Next base: position 1,516,602 of record NZ_CP010537.1, on the reverse strand, counting down.
CCAGGCATCGCGCTCGGCCTGGCGTTTGGCGGCCTCGGTGGTGGCGTAGCCTTCGAGCGTGACGACGCGGTCCTTGGTCTGCACGCGGATGCGGTCTGCATCGACGAACTGGTCGGTCTCCAGCACCAGCTTCAGCGCTTCCGTGACTTCGTCGTCGCGGTCGGCTTCGGCCGGGGCCACCACCAGCTCGTTGACCACGCAGCGGCAACCTGGCGACCACCACGCCAGCACACCGGCCAGGCGCATGTGCGACAGGCTGATCACGTGGCCGCGCAGGGTCACCACGCCGTCGATGACTTCGATGGCGATCTCTCCGCTGGACTCGCCAACGGCTTCGCGCACGGGTTCGATCCTCCCCTTGGCATGCGCGCAGATGCGGCAATTGCGAAAATCGATCGCCTGCAGCAACCGTACGCAGATGGCATTGCGCAGCTCGCCGTCGCCTACCGCCGCGCCGCCATCGGTAACGCGCAGGTGATCGATCACGGCGGACACGCCGTCGACACGGCGTACCGACGCGGCAACGCGGCTCTTGTCGACAATATCGGGGACTTCGCCTTCGAGAATCAGCGCGCCGTCGCTCAGGCGCAGGTGGATGGTGGGATGGATGGGATGGCTGTGGAAAGGCACGTGGGCGATGGCCGCCCTAGCCTGAGTCAGGACTGCTTCACTGCTATGCATGATGTCTGCCTTATCTTGGAAGGTCTGGATATAGGAGACGCGTTCAGTCCATTGAACGCCCGCGCGGTCTCGTGCCAGGTGCGGCGCGGGACGGCGAATCTTCATTATAGGTAGCCAGGATGGCCGCGCCCGACCTATTGGCCTGTTGGCCTATCGGCCGATCAGCCTACTGGCCGGACGCCGGGTCCGGGGCCGGCGCCCGCCGTGGCCCGGTCAGGTTTCCACCTTGGCATCCATGGTGATCTCCGCCTTTAGCAGCTTGGACACCGGGCAGCCGGCTTTGGCCCCTTGCAGGCATTGCTCGACCGCCGCCTGGTCGGCCCCGGGCACGCGCACTGTCACGTCCAGGTGCACGGCGGTGATGGTGAAACCGGCGCCGTCCTTGTCGAGCGTGACCGTGGCCTTGGTGGCAATGCTCTGGGCGACCATCCCGGCCTCGCCCAGGATCAGGGACAGCGCCATGGAGAAGCATCCCGCATGAGCCGCCCCGATGAGTTCCTCGGGATTGGTGCCGGGGCCGCCTTCGAAGCGGGCCTTGAAACCGTAGGGCGCATCCTTGAGCACGCCGCTCTCTGCCGAGATGCTGCCCTGGCCGTCCTTGATGCCGCCTTGCCACTTGGCCGATCCGTACTTTTTCATGAGCGTTCTCCATCGTCGAAAGGGAAAGGCGCGGTGTTCGCCGCGCTGGTAAAGGGACGCTTGCGGCGCGCCCGGAAATGCAGGTACTGCCATGGTGCGACGCTAGAATGGCCGGCCGGGTTCACGGCGCATGGCGCGCAGGGGTTCCGGATCACAGAAAAAAACGCGAAATCACGGGCAATTCCAGCAAACAAGACATCAATTCCATTCAATTTAAGCGAATTCCATGGAACTGAATCCCCGGTGCGACTGCCTTACATGCGAGTTGCCGCCAGAGCGGATTGCCGCCCCCCAAGCTGAACCACAATAGGACGCCAAGGGGAAAACAGCCAGCAAGCCCGCCGAGGACGGCACTTTCCCGTCAGTCCTGACGTGCTTTGCCCATCACTACCAAGCTGAATCCACGCATTTCATTGAACATAAAAGGGAGAACGGATGCCGTTGACGTCGAATAAATTGCCTGCCTGGACCTTATGGCTGCCGCTGGCAGCCTGGGCCATCCTCGGGGCAGGCATGGCAGTGCCCGGCCAGGCGCTGCTGCTGGTGCTGGCCGGCCTGGCCCTGGCGGGCTCGGTATTTGCAGCGGTGCACCATGCCGAGGTGGTCGCGCATAAAGTGGGCGAGCCCTTTGGCACGCTGGTGCTGGCAATTGCCGTGACCGTGATCGAAGTGGCGCTGATCGTCTCGGTGATGTTGTCCGCGGGCCCCGAAAAGGCCGGGCTGGCGCGCGACACCGTGTTTGCCGCGGCCATGCTGGTGTGCAACGGCATCGTGGGGATCTGCCTGCTGGTGGGTGGCCTGCGCCATCGCGAGCAGGCTTTCCAGGCGCCGGGCGCCACCGCCGCGCTGGCCGTGCTGGCCGCGCTTGCCGTGCTCACCATGGTGTTGCCCAACTACACCAGCGCGATCCCCGGGCCGATGCTGTCGCAGTCGCAGCTGGCCTTTGCGGGCATTGCCTCGCTGGTGCTCTATGGCAGCTTTGTCTTTGTGCAAACCGTGCGCCATCGGGACTACTTCCTGGTGGAAGGCACCTCCGACGAAAGCGTCCATGCCCCGCCCCCGCCCGCGAAGATCGCGCTTGCCAGCGGCGGCATGCTGCTGGTGTGCCTGGTGGCGGTGGTCGGCCTGGCCAAGCTGCTTTCACCCACGGTGGAAGCGGCGGTAGCGAGTGCCGGCGCCCCGCCGGCCGTGGTTGGCATCGTGATTGCCGCGCTGGTGCTGTTGCCCGAGGGGCTGGCCGCGCTGCGCGCTGCGCGTGCCGACCGCCTGCAGACCAGCATGAACCTGGCGCTGGGCTCGGCGCTGGCCAGCATCGGGCTGACCATCCCCACCGTGGCCGCGGTCTTCATCGCGGTTGGCAAGCCGCTGACGCTGGGCCTGGGCGCGACGGAAACCGTGCTGCTTGCACTGACCTTGCTGGTCAGCACGCTCACGCTGCACTCGGGCCGCACCACCATGCTGCAGGGCGTGGTGCACCTGGTCATCCTGGCGGCGTACTTGTTCTTGTCGGTCGTGCCTTAAGCCGGGAGCAGTCTCGGCGGGGGCGGTTTCTGGCTGATGGCTTCTCCGCGCCGAGCGCACACAATGCGCGCTCGCCATGAGACCAATTCGGTGCTGGTTGCGTGCAGTCCATTTGCGCAAACTGGCGCCCATGACGCTCATGACGCCCAGGGTCCCCACGATCCCCACCAAACGCATTGTCATCGTCGGCGCCGGCGTGGCCGGCAGCATCATGGCCCGCGCGCTGGCCATGCAAGCCGGGCTGGAAGTCACCTGCCTGGAGCAGGTTGCACCAGATGACCGCGCTAGCGCCGGGCTGGTGATCGGCCCCAACGCCATCAAGGCCTTGCACATGCGCGACCCGCTGCTGGCCAGCGCCATCGGCGAGGCCGGCCTGCCCTGGGATCACTGGCGCGTGTCGCTGTGCAGCGGCGAGGTGCTGCTGGACCTGCCGCTCACGCGCGTGGCGGACCATGGCGGCGTGCGCATCCTGCGCGACACGCTGTACCGCGTGCTGCGCCAGGCCGCCGGCAACACCGTGCGTTACCGTTGCAAGCTGCTGGCGTGCGGCGCCAGCCGGCAGGATCCGGCACGCAGCTACGTCGTCTGGGAACAGCATGGCCAGCGACACCGGCTTGACGACATCGACCTGCTGATCGCGGCCGATGGCCGTGACTCGCCCACCCGCAGCGCGTTTGACAGCCAGCCCCGAATGCACCAGCTTGGGGCTCTGCTGTTCCGCCTCCTGGTGCCGGACGCCGGCGCCGGCCGGATCGACGATTACGAGCAATGGTGCAACGGCCCTAACCGCCTGCTGGCCTTCCGCTTGCCGCACGGGCAGATCAATATCGCCGGCAGCCTGCCGCCGGCCCCCGGCGACAACACGCTTCACGCGGGCATTGGCCCGCAGGCGCTGCGCGCCGCCTACACGCCCGCGCACGCCAGGCCGGGGCCGCAGGCAGGCTGGCTGATCGATGCGCTCTGCGCCAATGGGGATGCCATCTGCTGGTACCGCATGCAGGCGTGCGGCATCCGCTTTGCCGAGCCGCACGCCCAGGTGATGTACCTGGGCGACAGCGCCCATGCCATGGCGCCACCGCTTGGCCAGGGCGTGGCGCAGGCCATCGAGGATGCCTGCAGCGCCGCCGAGCTGATTGCCACTTCGCTGGCCGGCGGCGAGACCAGCCCGCGTGCCTGGCTGACCGCGTTTGAAGCGGCCCGGCTCGAACGCCTGCGCTTTGTGATGTCGGTGGCCCCGCACGCCGCCGGCCTCATGCTGGGCGATGCCACGGAGCAGGACCGGGCGTCGGCGCTGGGCGCGCTGCGCCAGCTCTACTGCCAGGTCGCCTTGCCCCGCCACGGCGGCCCAGACGTTGGCGTTGGTCCTGTCACCGGAACCGGGCTGCCCGCGTAGCGTCGGCGCGCGCACGATCCTTGCTAGTGAGAGCGGATCGTTCTCACTAGCGCCTGAGCGCCCCCCGCCATGCTCCACCCGCCCCGCCTTTATCTCTATCTTGACGCCGTGGCCCGCGTTGGGTCTATCCGCAAGGCCGCCGAGCAACTCCACGTTGCCTCCACCGCGCTCAACCGGAAGATTCTGGAGGTGGAGCAGGAGATCGGCACGGCGCTGTTCGAGCGCCTGCCCCGCGGCGTGCGGCTGACCGCCGCTGGCGAGGTGTTGATCGCTACCGTGCGCCGCAGCCTTGCGGACCTGGATTCGGCCGCCGCGCAGATGGAGCAGCTGCGCGGGCTGGTGCGGGGCACCGTGCGCATGGCGACGGTCGAGTCCGTCGCCACCGATTTCCTGCCTGAAGTCATCGGCCGCTACCAGTCCACCCACCGCGGCGTGCAGTTTCGCGTGGCGGTGGGCAACTCGGGCGACCTGCTGGCCGCGCTCAAGGAGGACGAGGCCGACCTGCTGCTGGCGCACGACCCGCCCCCGACCACCTTCCTGCACGAGTTGGCGGTGTCCGCGCAGCCCTTCTGCGCGATGATGCGCCCGGACCATCCGCTGGCGAGCCGGCGCACGTTGCGTTTATCCGACTGCCAGCCCTATCCCGTGGCCCTCGGGCCAGAGAGCTTTGGCAGCCGGCGGCTGATCGAGGCGATCTGCGCGCGCAACCGCTTGTCGCTGCGGGTGATGCTGGAAGCCACCACGGTGGAGATGCTGAAGAGCTTTGCGCGCCAGACCGGCGCGATCTGCTTCCAGTTCCAGGCTGGCACGCTGCGCGAGACGCGCCAGGGCACGCTGATTGCCGTGCCGCTGTCCGACCCCGAGCTGTGCGGCGGGCGGCTGGTGCTGGGGGCCCGCAAGGGCCGCAGCCTGCCGCCCGCGGCGGCGGCATTTGCCGAGCACCTGAAGGCCGCGCTGACCGGCCTGCACCAGCCGTTGGCCGAGGCCGCCTGATGCGTGGCCGGGACTTGCATGGCGAGCCGGCACATGCAACAGCGAGCGCACACAAATTGCGTGCGCCATGAGAAGAAATAAGTGCTGGTTGTATGCAATCGATTTGCCGCAAACTGCATCCATCGCAGTCATGCTAAGCAACATTACCGGGCTGGCCCGGATACCCACGAAAGCAAGATGAGAATCAACGATCCCGCCATCCTCGCAAAGGTGGAAGCTGCCGTCGATGCCCATGCCCATGCCCGGGCGCTGGCGGGCAACGACGTCGCCGTGGCCAGCATCGCCTTTCACTGCGCACGTGAGTTGGCAGCAAGCATGAGCCAGCAGCGCTAGTGTGCCGGCGCCATCCCGCGCCTGCCATTCCCATTCCAAGAGCACGCTTTTTTAGATAGCCGGGGCTTGCCCCCCCGGAGGGGTGTTGTCGTGCCCAGTGAATGCGACAGAGCCAGCAACGATAGAAAACGGGTCAACCACGGAGGTCGTCTTTATGCAACACAATTTCAAGCCGGTCGTGAAACTGGCGGTCATGGCAGCAGCCTTGATCTGCGGCAACGCCATGGCGCAATCCAGCGTCACGCTTTACGGGATGGTTGATGCCTATGTCGGCGCCACCAAAGCCGGCGGCGCGGACCGCGCCTACGGCGTCAACAGCGGCGGCATGCAAACCTCGTACTTCGGCATCAAGGGCACCGAGGATCTTGGCACCGGCCTGAAGGCGATCTTCGACCTGAACGGCTTCCTGCGCCCGGACACCGGCAAGCAAGGCCGCTTCGACGGCGACGCGCTGTTCACCCGCAACGCCTTTGTCGGCCTGCAGAGCGCGACGCTTGGCACGGTGAAGCTCGGGCGCAACACCACGCCCTACTTCATCTCGACCATCCTGTTCAACCCGCTGGTGGACTCCTATGTGTTCTCGCCGGCGATCTTCCACACCTACTTCTCGGCCAGCAATGGCCGCGTCTATGACCCGGGCATCATCGGCGACTCGGGCTGGAGCAACTCGCTGGTGTACTCCACGCCGATCTTTGGCGGCCTGAGCGCCAACGCGATCTACTCGTTCGGCGAGCAGGCAGGCAGTGTCGGCAAGAACAAGTGGGGCGGCAACGTGCTCTACTTCAACGGCAACTTCGGCGCCACCGTCGCCTTCCAGCAGGTCAAGTTCAACAGCACCCCGGGAGACGTGACCGCGCCCACGGCGCTGGCCGGCTTCGACAAGCAGAACGCCGTGCAGGTCGGCGTGAGCTACGACTTCAAGGTGGTCAAGCTGTTCGCGCAGGGCCAGTACATCAAGAGCGACGTCAACAACGCCACCGGCGACCTCAAGCACACCAACGGCCAGGTTGGCGCTTCGATCCCGGTGGGCAACGGCAACGTGCTGGTCTCCTATGCGTACGACAAGACCAAGAACAGTGTCGCGGACTTCAAGCGCAACACGGCCGGCCTCGCTTACGACTACAACCTGTCCAAGCGCACCGACGTGTATGCCGCGTACTTCTATGACAAGCTGAGCGACCAGTCGCACGGCGACAGCTTTGGCGTGGGCATGCGTCACCGCTTCTGATTGGAAGCGGATTGGAAACGGTAATGCAGGTGGCCGTGCTTCGGTGCGGTCCACCTGGCAAAGCGCCTGAAAATCCACAACCGGCAAACTGCCTTCCTGGCGCATCACGCGCTCGATCGCCTGGCTTGGGGAACATTGCCAAAGTGCCTACACTGGGCGCCATGGGCACAATGGCAATGAACATATCTCTTCCGGACGCGCTGAAGCGGGTTGTCGACGAACCGGTCGATACCACTGACCCGGTCCGCAGCCTGCCATGAAACACGCCCTGCCCGTCGCTGCCTGCGCCGCAGGCGACGAGGACAAGACCGGCCTCGACACCCTGCTGACCCAGGTCCGTGCCTGCCGTCTTTGTGAAGCGCACCTCCCGCTTGGTCCCCGCCCGGTGGTACAAGCCGCCGCCACGGCGCGCATCCTGATTGTCGGCCAGGCGCCCGGCACGCGCGTGCACGCCAGCGGCATTCCTTGGGACGACCCCAGCGGTGACCGGCTGCGTGCGTGGATGGGCGTGGACAAGACGGTGTTCTACGATGCCACGCGCATTGCCATCATCCCGATGGGCCTGTGCTATCCGGGCCGTGGCGCCAGCGGCGACCTGCCGCCGCGCAAGGAGTGCGCGCCATTGTGGATGGATGCGCTGCTGGCGTGCCTGCCGGAGATCGAGCTGACCTTGCTGGTCGGGCAGTATGCGCAGCGGCGTTTCCTGGGAGCGGCGGCGCGCGGTGGCGTGACGCCTACCGTGGCCGGCTTTGGCGCGCATGGGCCGCGCTTTATTCCGCTGCCGCACCCATCGCCGCGCAACCAGGGCTGGTTCAAGCACAACGACTGGTTTGCGCGGGACTTGCTGCCGGTGCTGCGCCAGCGCGTGGAGGCCATTCTCCTGGCATCACCCGCTGGCTGACGCGGGCTTGGCTCAGGCCTCGGCGAGATGCGCCTCGGCCATCCAGAGCTACCGAATCGAACCGTCGGGCATGTACTCCGCAAAAAAAACTGCGCCACATGGGCGCAGTTTTTTTGCTACTGGCTTTGGCTTCGCAGCGGCCAGCGGTGCCGCCTTACTTGGCAGCCGTGGCGGGCATGACCTTCTCGAAGGCGTCGCGCATCGGCTTCATGGCCGTTTCGTAGGCCGCCACCCAGCTCGGCGCGCTTGCGCCGGCAGCCGGGAACGCGCCACCGGCGTTCGACATGAGGTTCTGGCCGAACGACGCCATGGCTTCCTGCGCCTGCGCGGCGTAGGTGCTCATCTGGCGCTGGGCTTCCTGCGCGAACTCGGCGCCGGTGCTGGCGAAGATCTCGTTCATGTGGCCGGCATAGGCGTTCATCTTCTGGGCAAACCCGTTGGCCAGTTCCGGCTTGAGGCCGGACATGCCAGCGCCAACCGGCTGCTGGCTGGATTCGCGGACGTAGTTCGTGGTATCCGCCAGGCTGGTCTTGACGGCCTGCATGTTCAGCGCGCTGATTTTTTCCGCGCCACGGGCCAGGGGGCCGACCAAGGCGAGGAACAGGTCCAGGTTTGCTTGCTGGACGCCGAAGAATTGAGCTTGGGTGGGATGTGCCATGAAGTAGTCTCCTGGAGATGATCCAACGCTGTCGAAGAAGGTTCCGTGAGCGGCATCATCGTTTTGCTGCAATGCAGCAATTGGACGCATCATAAGCTTATTCGCCAAAGAGTCAAGCGATTCCCTGAAAGACTTCGCCGGGTTCGCCAGATGCATCCCATGCGCCGCATCCCGTCGGATCCCATTCCATTCCGCCCCATCCCGTCCTATAGCCCGATTCCATCGCCATCGGGATGCATACGTCCGCGCCCGGATGTCTTCGCGGCGCGACAGATCCCGCCGGCGGCGTTTCTGCGTCCCGCGGGCATGGCAGGCCACGCTCGCCATGTGTCAAAAGAGACACGCGAACATCCCGGCCTCCTATCCCGACGCTGGATTTTCTGCACGCCACCAAACCGTGCGCCGCGCCCCATTCCCGCTCGCCAATCCCGAAACCCGGCCGCCGGTGCCCATTTTTTGCGCATGGCACCATTCCCCGGCATGCCACCGAAAGCCGGCCAGCGGCCTGCCATCCATGCCAGAGCAGGCCCGCATTCCCTTGAAAATCAACGCCTTGCACATCGCACCGCAACATAGCCGGCTGCAAATTGAACACGTGGCCTGAACTTTGCGTAATCGGTATAAGTGCCAACTGTCGACAGCTGACCATCGACCTACAGTGATCTGACCGCCAATCCAAGGAAACACAAACATGGGCAACAACGTCTCTTCCCGCCTGGTTCCCGCCATCTCCGAGGCCGAGCAACGGGTGCGTGAGGATCTCGCCGCCGCATACCGCCTGGTCGCCCTGTACGGCATGGACGACAGCATCTACACCCATATCTCGGCCCGGGTGCCGGGCACCGAGGACCGCTTCCTGATCAACCCGTTCGGGATGCTGTTCCGGGATATCACCGCGTCTTCGCTGGTGTGCATCGACCTGGACGGCAACATCATCAGCGGGCCGCCGGGACAAGACGTGAACCCGGCCGGCTTCACCATCCACAGCGCCGTGCATGCCGCCCGGCATGACGCGGTCTGCGTGCTGCATACGCATACCGTGGCGGGCGTGGCCGTATCGTCGCTGGCCTGTGGCCTGCAGCCCTCCAACCAGTGGGCGCTGCAGTTCCATGAACGCGTGTCGTACCACGACTTCGAAGGCATTGCGCTGGACCATGAGGAGCGCGTGCGCCTGGTGGCCGATCTCGGCCCGGACAAGCGCGCCCTGATCCTGCGCAATCACGGACTGGTCACGCTGGGCCGCAGCGTGGCGGAGGCCTTCATCCTGATGCACAACCTGGAGCGCGCCTGCCGCGTGCAGGTGGCGATCCAGTCCAGCGGACAGCCGGTCAATCCGGTACCGCCAGCCATTTGCGAGAAGACCGCGCGCCAGTACGAGAGCGGCGACACCAACCGCCTGCCCGGCGCGGCCGATCCGTACGCGCGGGAATGGCGCGCCTTGCGGGAGCGGCTGGAGCCGGCCGCTGCCACGTCGTTCCGCGACTAACGCCCTGCCCGCCCTGCCCGCTTTCGCCATGCCGTATTGCCAGTTCCGTCTTGCCAGTTACCCATCCCTAGCCCCCAGGAGAGTTCCGCAATGAATCGTCGCCAACTGATCAAAATGGGTGTTGCCACCACCGGGCTGTCGCTCGCCGGTGTGCCTTTGCACGTCCTCGCGGCCGGCAAGAAGGGCGGCGTGATCAACGCGCTCGTCCAGCCTGAGCCTTCCGGCCTGATGATCGGCATTACCCAGAACGGCCCCACCCAGCTGATCTCCGGCAACATCTACGAGGGCCTGCTGCGCTACGACGAAAAGCTGGAACCGCAGCCGGCGCTGGCGACCTCCTGGACGGTGAACCCGGCCGGCACCGTGTACACGTTCAAGCTCAAGCCCAAGGTCACCTGGCATGACGGCAAGCCGTTTACCGCGGCCGACGTGGTGTTCTCCGCCGACGTGTTCCTGCGCAAGACCCACGCCCGGCTGCGCGCCAACCTGGCGGCAGTGGAGAGCATCCGCGCCGTGGACCCGCTCACGGTGGAGTTCAAGCTGAAGTACCCGTTCAGCCCGTTTCTCGGCATCTTCGAAGTGGGCACCATGCCCATGGTGCCCAAGCACATCTACGAGGGCACGGATTTCCTGACCAACCCGGCCAATGCCAAGCCCATCGGCACCGGCCCGCTGAAGTTCAAGGAATGGGTGCGCGGCTCGTACATCCAGCTGGTGCGCAACGATGCGTATCACCAGCCCGACGTGCCGCTGGTGGACAGCGTGTACTTCCACGTAATCCCCGATGCGTCGGCGCGCGCCGCGGCGTTCGAGTCCGGCAAGGTCGACCTGGTGCCCGGCGGCGCGGTGGAGTACTTCGACGTGGCGCGCCTGAGCAAGCTGCCCGGCGTGCAGGTCACCACCAAGGGCTGGGAATTCTTCGCGCCGCACTCGTGGCTGTGGGTCAACAACCGCAAGGCGCCGATGGACAACATCAAGTTCCGCCAGGCGCTGGCCTTTGCCATCGACCGCGACGCGATCGCCAAGGTGGCATGGCAAGGCTATGCCAAGAGCGCCACCGGCCCCTTCAACAGCCATATCAAGTACGCCAGCACCGACGTGGCCAAGTATCCGCGCGACCTGGCCCGCGCCAAGCAGCTGCTGAGCGAGTCCGGCTACAAGGGCGAAACCCTGCGCCTGCTGCCCCTGCCCTACGGTGAAACCTGGACCCGCTCGGCCGAGATCGTTCGGCAGAACCTGCAGCAGGCCGGCGTGAAGATCGAGATGACGCCAACCGACGTGGCGGGCTGGGGCGAGCGGCTGAACAAATGGGACTACGACCTGGCCTTTACCTACGTCTACCAGTATGGCGACCCGGCGCTGGGCGTGGCGCGCAACTACACCTCGGAAAACATCGCGCAGGGCTCGCCCTTCAACAATGTGGAAGGCTATCGCAACGCCAAGGTTGACGAATTGTTCCAGGCTGGCGCGCGCGAGATCGACCCCGTCAAGCGCGCAGCGATCTACCAGGAAGTGCAGAAGATCCTGGTCGACGAGATGCCGGTGGTGTGGCTGCACGAGCTCAACTTCCCCACGCTGTATCGCAGCCGCATCAACAATCCCATCAGTTCCGGCATTGGCCTGAACGACGGCATCGGCCGCGCCTGGCTGGCGTGATGGCAGTCATCTTTATCTCTGGGGCGAAGCCATGAGTCGTACGCAGCGCATGCTAGGCCGGGTGGTACAGGGCGTGATCGCGATCCTGGTCATCGCGACCGTCAACTTCCTGCTGATCCGGGCCGCGCCGGGAGACCCTGTCTCGGTGATGGCTGGCGAGGCCGGGGCCTCCGACCCGCAGTTCGTGGCGCAGTTGCGCACGCAGTTCGGGCTGGACAAGCCGGTGCCGGAGCAGCTTGCCACGTATCTCGGGCACGTGGTGCACCTGGACCTGGGCTACTCCTACCGCCAGCAGCAGCCGGTGCTGGACCTGATCCTGCAGCGCCTGCCGGCCACGCTGATCCTGACCGGCAGCGCCTTCCTGCTCTCCGTGCTGTTCGGCGTGGTGCTGGGGGCGTGGGCAAGCCGGCGCGCGGGGAGCTGGGTGGACAACGCCATCACCCTGTTCGCCCTGGTGTTCTACGCAACGCCCTTGTACTGGCTGGCGATGATGGCGGTGCTGCTGTTCTCGGTCAAGCTCGACTGGCTGCCTGGCTTTGGCTACTTCACCGTGGGGGCGGACCTGCATGGCCTGGCGCTGGTGTTCGACATCGCCACGCACCTGGTGCTGCCCGCGCTCACGCTGGCGCTGTTCTACATGGCGGTGTATGCGCGCATGACGCGGGCCTCGATGCTGGAGGTGGCGCAGATGGATTTCGTCAAGACCGCGCGCGCCAAGGGTGTGCGGCCCGGGCGCATCCAGCGCGCCCACATCCTGCGCAACGCCTTGCTGCCGGTGGTGACGCTGGCCGGCATCCAGGCCGGCGGCATGATCGGCGGCGCGGTGCTGACCGAGACGGTGTTCGCCTGGCCCGGCATTGGCCGCCTGATGTTCGACGCCCTGCTGCAGCGTGACTACAACCTGCTGCTGGGCTGCTTCCTGGTCACCGCGGCCATGGCCGTGTTGTTCAACCTGTTGACCGACTTTGTCTACACGCTGGTCGACCCGCGGATCGAGATGCAATGAAAAACACTTTCTGGCGGCGGTTCTGCCGCAACAAGGCGGCCGTGCTCGGCATGGTGGTACTGGCGGGCTTTGCCGTGCTCGCGCTGTTCGGGCCGTGGATGGCCGGGCATGATCCCTGGGACATGGTGCAGCAGCCGTTCCTGCAGCCGATGCAGGAACCCGGCTTTGCCATGGGCACCGATACCATGGGGCGCGACATCCTGGCGGGCGTGATCCACGGCGCGCGCATCTCGCTGCTGATCGGCGTGGTGTCCACGGTGGTCTCGCTCTTGATCGGCGTGACGCTGGGCGCCATTTCCGGCTACTTCGGCGGGTGGATCGATGCGGCCCTGATGCGCTTCACCGAGCTGTTCCAGGCGGTGCCGAGCTTTGCGCTGGCGCTGGTGCTGGTGGCGATCTTCGAGCCGTCCATCGGCTCCATCGTGGCGGCGATCGCCATCGTGTCCTGGCCGCCGGTGGCGCGCCTGGTGCGCAGCGAGTTCCTCACGCTGCGCCAGCGCGACTTTGTGCAGGCCGCGAAGCTGGCCGGGCAATCGACACCGCGCATCATCCTGTCGCAGATCCTGCCCAATGCCAGTTCGCCCATCGTCGTGATGGCCTCGCTGATGGTGGCGACCGCCATCCTGCTCGAATCCAGCCTGAGCTTCCTGGGTCTGGGCGACCCGAACCACATGAGCTGGGGCTATATGGTGGGCTCGGCGCGCACCGTGCTGCGCCAGGCCTGGTGGATGGCGGTGTTTCCCGGCACGGCCATCCTGCTGACGGTGCTGGCGCTCAATATGGTGGGCGAAGGCCTGAACGACGCGCTCAACGCGCGCCTTGGCGGGAGCGGACGATGAGCACACCGGTACTTGATATCCAGGACCTGAGCATCCGCCTGCCTGCCGGCGGCGACCGCGCGCTGGCGGTGCAGGCAGCCTCGCTGACGCTGGAGGCGGGCCAGACGCTGTGCGTGGTGGGCGAGTCCGGGTCCGGCAAGTCCATGATCGCCAACGCGGTGATGGGCCTGCTGCCGCGGCCCCATGTGGAGCCGGTGGCCGGGCGCATCCTGTTCGAGGGCCAGGACCTGCTGCAGCTCGATGACGACGCCATGCGCGAGCTGCGCGGGCAGAAGATCGGCATGGTGTTCCAGGAGCCCATGACGGCGCTCAACCCGGTCATGCGCATCGGCGACCAGATCGCCGAGGTGTTCGACGCGCACCAGCGGCTGGGCGCGGCCGAGAAGCGCAAGCGCATCGTGGCGGCGCTGGCCGATGTAGGCCTGCCCGATCCGGAGCTGCTGTACGACAGCTACCCCTTCCGCCTGTCGGGCGGGCAACGCCAGCGCGTGATGATCGCGTGCGCCATGGCGCTGGAGCCGCGCCTGCTGATCGCCGACGAGCCCACCACGGCGCTCGACGTGACCACCCAGGCGCAGATCCTGCAACTGATCCGCGACCTGCAAAAGCGGCGCGGCATGGCCGTGCTGTTCATCACGCACGATTTCGGCGTGGTGTCGGAGATCGCCGACCAGGTGGTGGTGATGCAGACCGGCACCATCGTCGAGGCCGGGCCGGCCGCGCGCGTGCTGACCGATCCGCAGCATTCCTATACCCGCAAGCTGATCAGCGCCATTCCCGGCGGGCACCTGCGCCAGCCGCCCGTGCAGGTGGAGGTCAACCGCGTGCTGCAGGTGCAGGACCTGTGCAAGACCTACCGCACCGGCGGCGGCCTGCTGCGGCGCGGGCGCGAGGTGCAAGCCGCGCGCAACGTGAACTTCGAGCTGCTGCGCGGGCAAACGCTCGGGCTGGTGGGTGAATCGGGCTCCGGCAAATCGACGGTGGGCCGCTGCATCGTGGGCCTGGCGCCGTTCGACAGCGGCCGCATCGTGATCAACGGGCGCAACCTGTCCCAAGGCGGCGGGCTGCTGCAGCGCGCGGGCGGCAAGCTGCAGATGGTGTTCCAGGACCCTTACGCCTCGCTCAATCCCCGGCATCGGGTCGGTGCGGCCATTGCTGCCGGCCCCATCGCGCAGGGCGTATCGCGCCAGGAGGCACAGGCGCGCACGCTGGAGCTGCTCGGGCTGGTCGGGCTGGGGCCGGAGGCGGCCGAGCGCTACCCGCATGAGTTCTCCGGCGGGCAGCGCCAGCGCATCGGCATTGCCCGGGCGCTAGCGATGCAGCCGGAATTGCTGGTGGCGGACGAGCCCGTCTCCGCGCTGGATGTGTCGGTGCAGGCGCAGGTGCTGGAGCTGTTCGCCAAGGTGCGCGAGCAGTTCAAGCTGGCCATGGTCTTCATCACCCACGACCTGCGCGTGGCCGCGCAGATGTGCGACAAGATCGCCGTCATGCAGCGCGGCGAGGTGGTCGAGTACGGCGAGACGGCCCGCGTGCTGAGCGCGCCCGAGCATGCCTACACGCGCAAGCTGATCGACGCCATCCCGCGCCTGGCCCGGGTGCAGGAGGCCACAGAGGGACCAGCGGCACCAGCGCCGGCGGAGCCGTCCCGCCTGCAGGCAGTCGGGGGCTACGCATGACCCGCACCGACCGCGACAATCCGGCCGGAACACTCAGCAAGATGGACATGACGACAACCAAGCCCCCCTGCGTGGCGCTGCTCAGCAGCGTGCTCGACATGCAGTACCTGGTACCCGCCTTCCGCGCGGCGGCGCCCGGGCTGGACCTGCGCGTGGGCCCCGACCTGGGCGCGCTTGACGACATCGATGCCGCGGTCTGCTGGGCGCCCCCGCCCGGCTTGCTGGCGGCCATGCCCAAGCTGCGCCTGGTGCAGTCGCTGGGCGCAGGCATCGACCACCTGCGCAGCGATCCGGACCTGCCGCCCGGGCCAACCGTCTGCCGCATCGTGGATACCGCCATGGCCGGCACCATGACGGCCTACGTGACGTGGGCCGTGATCCAGCACCAGCGCAGCATGGGCGCCTATCTGGCCAGCGCGGCGGCCGGGCAGTGGCAAGAGCAGCCCATCGTGGCGCCGTCACGGCACCGCGTGGGCATTGCGGGACTGGGCACACTGGGCATTGCCAGCGCCCGCGCGCTGCAGGCGGTGGGCTATGCGGTGCGCGGCTGGAGCCGCAGCCCCAAGGCGGACCTGCCCGAGGGCGTGCAAGCCTTCCACGGCCAGGACGGGCTGGATGCCTTCCTGGCGGGCTGCGACGCGCTGGTTTGCCTGCTGCCGCTCACCGCGCAGACGCAGGGTTTCCTGTGCGCGGACCTGTTCGCCCGCCTGCCGCGCGGCGCGCACCTGATCAACGTAGGCCGGGGCAGCCACCTGGTCGAGGCTGACCTGCTGCGCGCGCTGGACGACGGCACGCTGGGCGCGGCCACGCTGGATGCCTTCCAGCACGAGCCGCTGCCATCCGGGCATCCGTTCTGGCGGCATCCGCGCATCAACGTCACGCCGCACGTGGCGGCACGCACCGATCCGGCGACGATCGCGCGCCAGACGCTGGATAATCTGGCCCAGCTGCGCCGCGGGCAGCGACCTGCCGTGGCGGTCGACCCGGCACAGGGATATTGATATTGACGCGTTTGACCTTGGCATGCCGCTGCCCCAGCGATCCGACACACCCGATACCGACAACAGGACGTCACTGACATGACCGTCGCCTTGCCCTCCCACGCCGCGCTTGCCGCAGACGATATCGCGGCCCACCTGCACCCGTTTACCAACCTGGCCGCCCACCCCGGCGTCGGCCCGCTCGTCATCACCAAAGGCGACGGCATCTATGTGGAGGACGACCAGGGCAAGCGCTACCTGGAGGGAATGTCCGGCCTGTGGTGCAGCTCGCTCGGATTCAGCCATGCGCGCGTGATCGAGGCCGGCGTCGAGGCCATGCGCACGCTGCCCTACTATCACACGTTCAACCATCGCTCCAACCCGGCGGCCATCATGCTGGCCGAGAAGCTGGTGGCGATGGCGCCGGTGCCGATGTCCAAGGTGTTCTTCGCCAATTCCGGCTCGGAGGCCAACGACACCGCCGTGAAGCTGGTCTGGTATTACCACAACGCCATCGGCAAGCCGGACAAGAAAAAGATCATCGCGCGCACCAACGCCTATCACGGCGTCACCGTGGCGGCGGCGAGCCTGAGCGGCCTGCAGGCCAATCACCGCGATTTCGACCTGCCCATCGACCGCATCCTGCGCGCCGGCTGCCCGCACCACTACCGCTACGGCGCGCCGGGCGAGAGCGAGGCGGCGTTCGCGAGCCGCCTGGCACAGGAGCTCGAAGCGCTGATCCAGGCGCAAGGCCCGGACACCATCGGCGCCTTCATCGCCGAGCCGGTCATGGGCGCGGGCGGCGTGATCGTGCCGCCGGCCACTTACTTTGCCGAGATCCAGGCCGTGCTGCGCCGCCATGACATCCTGCTGATCGCCGACGAGGTGATCTGCGGCTTTGGCCGCACCGGCGCGATGTTCGGCTCCACCACCTACGGCATGCGGCCCGACATCCTCACCTGCGCCAAGGCGCTGTCCTCCGGCTACATGCCGATCTCGGCGGTGATGGTGTCGGAGAAGGTGCATGCGGCCATTGCCGCCAACAGCGGCAAGATCGGCACCTTCGGCCATGGCTTCACCTACTCGGGCCATCCGGTCACCACGGCGGTGGCGCTGGAGACGCTGCGCGTCTATGAGGATGACCGCATCCTGGATCATGTGAACGCCATCGCGCCCCGCTTCCAGCAAGCGCTGCAGGCCTATGCCGGGCGAGCGCTGGTGGGCGAGGTACGCGGAGTCGGCCTGCTGGGCGCGATCGAACTGGCGGCGGAGCCGGCGGCGCGGCGCGCCTTCGACCCGGCCCTGAAGGCTGGCCCGCGCCTGGCTCAGCTGGCGCAGGAGCAGGGCCTGATCGTGCGCGCCATGGGCGACACCATTGCGTTCTGCCCGCCGCTGATCATCACCGAGGCGCAGATCGGCGAGCTGTTCGCGCGGTTCGAGCGCGCCATGGTGGCGCTGGAGCGTGAGTTCCCGGCCAGCAGCCATGGCGGCCATGGCGGCAACAAGGCTGCGGCCTGATGACCGGCCCGGCCAACTCCTCGCTACGGCTCACCACGGCGCGTGCGCGCCGCGACGGCATCCTGCTGTTTTTCTGCGCGCTGGTGGCGTTTGCCAGCTACGACGCCTTCTGCAAATGGATGCTGCGCGACCACTCCGCGCCCATGATGAACCTGACCCGCTATGTGTCGGTGAGCGTCATCGCGCTGGTGTGGCTGCTGCGCGAAGGCGGCCTGAGGCTGTGGCGCACGCCCTGCAAGTGGCTGCTGCTGGTGCGCGGGCTGGCGCTTGGCATCGTGGCGAGCTGCTTCATGGCGGCGCTGGTGCATATGCCACTGGCAGAGGCCACCGCCATCTACTTCACAGCGCCGCTGATCATGGTGGCGCTGTCGCCGGCGGTGCTGGGCGAACGGGTGGGACGCGCGCAGTGGGCGGCGGTGCTGGCCGGCTTTGGCGGCATGCTGCTGATCGTGCGGCCCGGCGGCGACCTGCCGCTCGCCGGCACGGTGCTGATGATGGTCTCGGCCGTCTGCTACGCCGCCTTCCAGCTGCTGACGCGCCGGCTGGCCGGCGTGGTCGCCGGGCCGGTGCTCTACGCCTGGACCGCGCTGATCTGCCTGGTGGTGACCGGCGTGCCAGCGCTGGCGACGCTGCCGCAGGTCATGCCGCGCGCGCCCGACCTCTTGCTGATGATGGCCGGTGGCGCCTGCAGCGGCCTGGCCCAGTTGCTGCTGCTGGCCGCCTTCCGGCGCGTTGCCGCCTCCACGCTCGCGCCGCTCAACTACTTTCAACTGCTGCTCGCCGTGCTGATCAGTACCTTTGTCTTCCAGCGCCCGCCCGATGGCATCGCGCTGGCGGGCATCGTGCTGATCATGCTGTCGGGCGGCTACCTCGCATTGCGCGGGCGGCAGGCGCCGCCCGCGCCGCCAGCACCGCTGGTAAAGCCGGTCGTAGCCCGACCCAAGGACTAAGCCCATGTCTGATTCCGCATTCGACGAATCCTCTCCCTTTGCTTCCATCGAAGTCTCCGACCTGGTGGCGGCAGTGGAGGCGCAACTCACCCAGGCCATCGTCGAAGGCCGGCTCCCGCCCGGCAGCCGCATCGTCGAGGCCGACATCGCCCGCCGCATGAATGTCAGCCGCGCGCCGGTGCGCGAGGCGGCCCGGCGGCTGGAGCGCCAGGGCGTGCTGG
Source organism: Cupriavidus basilensis (assembly GCF_000832305.1). NCBI lineage: Bacteria > Pseudomonadati > Pseudomonadota > Betaproteobacteria > Burkholderiales > Burkholderiaceae > Cupriavidus > Cupriavidus basilensis. The sequence continues at coordinate 1,497,923 of NZ_CP010537.1, read as the reverse complement.
TCTCGCGCCCGCGCCATGGCTTTGCCGTGCGCACGGTGACGGTGCGCGAGATCGACGACCTGTTCCAGGTACGGCTGAACCTGGAGCTGATGGCTGCATCGCTGGCCTGCAAGCAGGCGCCGGAGGCCGGGCTGAGGCAGCTTTTGGCGATGGTCGAGCGCATGGTGCAGGAGGCCGAATCGCTGCCACAGATCGAACGCGTGGCGCGCGACCTGGCGTTCCACACAGCCATCTGCGAGCTGTCCGGCAATGCTTACCTGCATCGCATGTTCTCCATGATGCAAACGGAGATCCGCATGATCGTGGCGCTGATCGACAGCGTGTACCACGACCCCAAGGCCGTGGCCGAGACCCATCGCCCCATTGCCGAGGCGATTGCGCGGCGCGACGAAGCCGCCGCGCAAGCCGCGGTGCGCTTCCACATCGATGACGCCTGGGTCCACGTCCGGGCGGTGTTCATGCAAAAACAAGGCGCCGCCGAGGTGCCCCCGATGGAGTCCGTCCTATGAAAGTCGTCTACAGCGATCTGCATCTCGACCACGACCCGCACGCGTTCATGGTGCGCGGCAAGATGAAACGCAGCAACGAGCAGCCCGAGCGCGCCCTGCGCCTGCTGGCGGCGGTGCGCGCCGATGGCCACGACGTGATTGCCCCCGCCGATCACGGCCCCGGCCCGCGTGCCGCGATCCACACGCCGGAATACCTGCGCTTCCTGGAAACCGCGTACGAGCGCTGGCAACTGCTGCCCGACGCCTCCGAAGAGGTCTTGCCCAACATCCATCCGTTCCCCGGGCAGCCCTGCACCTATCCCGACAGCGTGGTCGGCCAGGCGGGCTTCCACATGGGCGACGCCGCCTGCTCCATCGGGCCCAACACCTGGCGCGCGGCGGTCGGCTCGGCCGACGTGGCCACCCACGCCGCGCAACTGGTCGCCGACGGCGAGCGCGCGGCCTATGCGCTGTGCCGCCCGCCGGGCCACCACGCTTACGTGGACCGCGCCAACGGCTTTTGCTACCTGAACAACACTGCCATTGCCGCGCAGCACCTGCGCCGCCACCATGACCGCGTCGCCATCCTCGACATCGACATGCACCACGGCAACGGCACCCAGGGCATCTTCTACCGGCGCAACGATGTGCTGACCGTGTCGCTGCATGGCGACCCGATGCTGTTCACGCCCTTCTTCACCGGACACGCGCATGAGCGCGGCGAGGCCGAAGGCCTCGGCTACAACATCAACCGCCCGCTGGCGCGCGGCACCGGCGACGAGGCCTACCTGGCAGCGCTGCGCGACGTGTGCCAGAGCATCCGCGCGTTCGCACCCGGCGCGCTGGTGGTAGCGCTGGGGCTGGACGCGCACGAGCGCGACCCGTACCAGGCGCTGGCCGTCACCACGCCCGGCTTCGCCCTCATCACCGCGGAAATCGCGCGGCTGGGCTTGCCGACGGTGCTGGTGCAGGAAGGCGGCTATCTCTCCGACGATCTCGGGCCCAACCTGTCCAGCGCGCTGCGCGGCTTCGCGAGCGCGGCATGAACGGGCCGGCAAGCGCGGCACTGGCGGGCGCCGATGTGCTTAACGAAGGCTCGCCCGAAGTCCCTGTGACGTGGGCGATGGCGCTGCTCACGCAGCACTACGGGCTGGCGGGCCGGCTCTCCGCGCTGAGCGGCGAGCGCGACCGGAACTTCCTGCTGGAAACGCCCGCGGCAAGCTACATGCTCAAGGTATCCCACCCGGCCGAGCTGCCGCTGGTGGCGGACTTCCAGACCCAGGCACTGCTGCACATCGCCGCAGCCGACCCCGCCCTGCCCGTGCAGCGCATCGTGCCAACCCTGGCGGGCCAGCCATCGCTGATCGCCCAGCCACCCGGTGGCCAGGCGCGCGTGGTCCGCCTGTTCAGCTACCTGCCTGGCATGCCGTTGCCCAAGGCACAGCGCTCGCAAGCGCAGGCACGGGAGCTGGCGCGCACGCTGGCCCGGCTCGACCTGGCGCTGCGCGACTTCCGCCATCCCGCCGGCGAACTGGAGCTGCCGTGGGACATCCAGCGCGCCGAGCGCGTGCGCGGGCTGCTCGACAGCGTCCCGGACGCGGCGCGCCGCGCGCTGGCAAACCGCGCGCTGGATCGCTTTGCCGCCAATGTGCAGCCCCGGCTGGCGCACCTGCGGGCCCAGCCGATCCACAACGACTTCAACATCTATAACGTGCTGGTCGACCCGCAAGACCATGCGTGCATTGCGGGCGTGCTGGATTTTGGCGACATGGTCCATGCGCCCCTGATCGACGACCTGGCCGTTGCCGCCGCCTATCAGGTGGACCCCGCCGGCGACACGATGGCCACGCTGTCTGACTTTGTCGCCGCGTATCACGCGGTGCTGCCGCTGCAAGCCGATGAGGTCGACGTGCTGTTCGACCTGGTGCAGGCCCGGCTGGTGATGGTGGTAGCCATCAGCGGCTGGCGCGCCGCGCGGCATCCGGAAAACGCGCCTTACCTGCTGCGCAACAACGCGGTCTCCTGGGACCGGCTGGCGGCCTGCGACGCGATCCCCACCGAACAAGCACGCTCCGTGCTGCGCCGCGCCTGCGCGATGGCGTGACCACGACACCAAGGAATCCGATGACCACGGCAGCAGCCACCCCTAGCGTTGCAGCACTGACCGAGCGGCGCGCCCGCGTGCTCGGGCCGGCGTACCGCCTGTTCTACGAGGAGCCGCTGCACATCGTGCGCGGCGATGGCGTCTGGCTTTATGACGCCAACGGCGAGCGCTACCTCGATGCATATAACAATGTGGCATCGGTCGGCCATTGCCATCCACAGGTGGTGCAAGCCATTGCCCGCCAGGCGGCGCAGCTCAACACGCACACACGCTACCTGCACGAGGGCATCCTGGATTACGCGCAGCGTCTGCTGGCCACCATGCCGGACGCGCTGGGCCATGCCATGCTCACCTGTACCGGCAGCGAGGCCAACGACCTGGCGATGCGCATCGCGCGCGCCCACACCGGCGCGCAAGGGCTGATCATCACGCGCTTTGCCTACCACGGCGTGACCGCGTCCATTGCCGAGGCATCGCCCTCGCTCGGGCGCTACGTGAAGCTCGGCGACAACGTGCGCACCGTACCGGCGCCGGACAGCTACCGCGTTGTGCCGGCGCAGCTCGGTGCTGTCTTTGCCGAAGGGGTGCGCCACGCCATCGAGGACCTGCGCGCGCATGGCATCCGCCCCGCCGCGCTGCTGGTGGACACCGTGTTCTCCAGCGACGGCATCTTCACCGATCCGCCCGGCTTCCTGAAAGATGCGGTCGCCGCCATCCGCGCGGCCGGCGGCGTGTTCATCGCCGACGAGGTGCAGCCCGGCCTGGGGCGCACCGGCGAGGCGTTCTGGGGATTCCAGCGGCATGGCGTGGTGCCGGACATCGTCACCATGGGCAAGCCCATGGGCAACGGGCATCCGCTGGCCGGGCTGGCCGTGCGCCCCGAAGTGCTGGAGGCGTTTGGGCGCGAGTGCCGTTACTTCAATACCTTCGGCGGCAACCCGGTGTCTGTCGCCGCCGGCATGGCGGTGCTTGACGTCATCGAGCAAACGCAGCTCATGGCGCAGGTGCGGCGCGTGGGCAAGTACCTGCGCGAGCGGCTGGCAGGCGTGGCGGCACGGCGTCCGCTGATCGGCGATATCCGCGGCGCCGGGCTGTTCGTCGCGGTGGAGTTTGTCGAAGACGGCGATGCCGCGCGTCCCGCGACCGCGCGCACTGCGCGCATCGTCAACGGCCTGCGGCGGCGCCACGTGCTGGTTGGTGCCACCGGCGAAGCGGCCAACATCCTGAAGATCCGCCCGCCGATGGTGTTCACCGAAGCGCACGCCGACCTGCTGGCCGACACCCTGGACGCCGTGCTGGCCGAGGTGGAGAACGAGCGAGCGGCCTGAACCTGAACCCGCCCGCCCGCCATCCGGCCAGCAGCCAGGCTAGCGCGCCGCGAGCCTGGCGGCAATGCCGGCCACGTGCCGGCCCTGATACTTTGCGATGGCCAGTTCGTTCTCGCTGGGCTGGCGCGAGCCGTCGGCGGCCGTCAGGGTGGATGCGCCATAGGGTGTGCCCCCCGTGATCTGGCTCATGTCCAGCAGCCGCGCTTCGGCGTAGGGCACGCCGACAATCACCATGCCCTGGTGCAGCAGCGTGGTGTGGAAGCTGGTAATCGTGGTCTCCTGGCCACCGTGCTGGGTGGCGGTGCTGGTAAAGACACTGCCGACCTTGCCCACCAGCCCGCCGCTCATCCACAGCCCGCCGGTCTGGTCAAGAAAATTGCGCATCTGCGCGCACATATTGCCAAACCGCGTGGGGGTGCCGAACAGGATGGCATCGGCGTCGGCCAGCTTGTCCGGCTCCGCCACGGGCACATGGGCGAAAGCCGCCCGGGCGGCCTTGGCGCCACTCTTTTCCAGCACGGCGTCGGGCACCAGTTCCGGCACCTGGAGCAGCGTCACCTCGGCGCCATCGACTTCGCGCGCGCCCGCCGCCACCGCCTCCGCCATTTTGTAGACGTGCCCGTACATGCTGTAGAAGACCACCTGGATCCTGCAAGTCATGACATCCTCCTGAGTGCAATGTGCAATGTGCAATGTGCAATGCCGAATACGAAATCGGGACTTCAGGCCGCGACAGGCCGTCCGTTGAGTCTAGGCGACGCAAACGCGCCGCGCGGTGACTGCCGCGCTTCCCTTCGCATCTTCGCCGCCTACAATAAAAGTCCCTGGCGCATCCGCGCGCGGCACGGGCCCGCCCTGCCGGGGCCAACGTTGGAGTACCGCAATGACAACGGCGTGTGCGCACCTTGCATTGAGCCATCCCGTCACACCCAGCGCAGAAGGCTGCGAGGAATGCCTGCGCAGCGGCGACGAATGGGTGCACCTGCGCTTGTGCCTGTGCTGCGGCCATGTCGGTTGCTGCGACGACTCGCCCAACCAGCACGCCACCCGGCATTTCCTGGCCACGGAACATCCGGTGATCCAGTCGTTCGAGCCGGGCGAAACCTGGCGCTGGTGCTATATCGACAAGCTGTTCATTCCCTGAGGGGTGCCCGGCGCCCGGCGCACGTGCAAGCCAGCCCCCATGCGCCAATCCTGCAAGGAGAATGTCATGCTGTCGACACCCGTTGAAAAGACCGACCATGTACTGGGGCCTGCCTCGGCCCACGTCACGGTGGTCGAATACGGCGACTTCGAATGCCAGTATTGCCGCCTGGCCTACGGCGGCGTGAAGATCCTGCTTGCCCGCTACCACGACCGCGTGCGCTTTGTGTACCGCCATTTCCCGCTGACGGCCTGGCACCCGTTGGCGCAGGACGCCGCGGAGGCTGCCGAGGCCGCGGCGGCCCAGCACAAGTTCTGGCCGATGCACCAGCAGATCTTCGAGCAACATCACGGCATCAAGCCCGCGATGCTGCGGGAGTACGCCGCTACGCTGGCGCTGGACCTGGAGCGTTATGACTACGACATGAAGGCTCACACCTACCTGCAGCGCGTGCGCGAGCACCAGCAAGGCGGCATCGCCAGCCACGTGCGCAGCACGCCGGCATTCTTCGTCAATGGGGCAATACAGGACGTGACGTTCGGCATCGAACACCTGGACCATGCCATTGCCGTGGCGCTGCGTCACTAAGGGGCCAGGCCTGCCCCAACCGGCATGGCCGGTTCAGCGGTGTTGGAATGTGAAGCTGTCGGCGTAGATATGCGCGCCGCTGGCGCCGAGCCCGAGAAAGGTCTCGCGGGCGTCGCAGATCATGTCGGGCGAGCCGCACAGGTAGATGGCGTGCTCCGACAGGTCCGGCAGGTCGGCGGCAACGGCGTGCTGCACGTGGCCGCGCCGCCCGCTCCATGCACCGTCGGCACGCGATAGCACCGGCACGTACTGGAAATCGTAGAGCCGCGCGCCCCACGCCTGGATCTGTTCGTGCAGGTACAGGTCCGCCTGGGTGCGCATGCCCCAGTACAGCGAGACCGGCGGGCAATCCGGATCGTCCATCAGCGATTCGAGGATGCTCTTGATCGGCGCCAGCCCGGTGCCCGTGGCCACCATCACCAGCGGACGATAGTCGTCCTTGCGGAAATAGAAGCCGCCCAGCGGCAGTTCCACGTCGAGCTGGTCGTCGGAGCGCAGTCCCGCCAGCAAGCGCTCGGTGAAGTAGCCGCCGGGAATGCGGCGCACGTGCAGGTCCACCGTGCGGTCCCTGGGAACCGACGCCATCGAGAAACTGCGCGCGATGCCGTCACCGGTAAAGATCTTGAGGTACTGGCCGGGACGGTAGTCAAGCGCCGGCGCCTGCGGCAGCTCCAGCGTCAGGTGCACCACGTCGGCGCTGAGCGGCGCGATCTTGCGGATCACCGCGGTGTGGCGCGCGGGCTCGGCGCATGGCTCGCCCGGGCGCGCGGTGCTGATCACCAGGTCGCTGGTGGGCCGCGCCTGGCACGCCAGCGCAAAGCCCTCGGCCTCTTCTTCCGGGGTCAGGCCCATGGGGTACTCGTCATAGGCCACCGCGCCCTCGACCAGCCTGACGCGGCACGTGGCGCAGCCGCCGAAGCGGCAGTCGTGCGCCATCTGCACATTGGCGCGCAGGGCGCCGTCCAGCACCGATTCGTCGGCATCGACGTCAAACGACTGCTGGGATTCGATGAGGTGGATGCGGTAGGACATGGTGGATTTGGAATGCGTGGGGGGATGGGCTTCTAAACCTAAAACCTAAAACCTAAAGTCAAAGGCAGTTTCACCACCCCTGCGGGGCGGCGACCTACTTTCTTGTCTTGCCAAGAAAGTAGGCAAAGAAGGCGCGCCGGATGGGGCGACACCCCCTCGTCGTCAGCCAAAAAGAGCGGCCGGGACCCAAACTCGCATCGCCTTAAGGCGATACTCAGACATGGGTCCCTCTTTTCCGCTCTTTTTGCCCGCCGACGAGGCGCCCCATACGGCCTGGTACACCTACGCCGCTCGCTTCGCATCGCTGGTTTTGAGCGGTGTTTGGGGCTTTTGCCAGGGTCTGGATTTACTTCCTGACCTTTACTTCTTGATATCGGCTTCGGTCAACACCTTCAGGTCGTCGCCGGCCAGCAGTTCCTGCAGGGCGTGCAGCGCTGCCACGCCTGCGGCGGTGTCCTGCTCGCCGTTGCCGCCGCTCAGGCCGATGCCGCCGATGACTTCGCCGTTGACCACGATCGGGAAGCCGCCCACGAACACGGCAAACTTGCCTTCGAAGCTCCACTGGATGCCAAAGGCTTCATTGCCGGGCAGCGCGGGGCCGTTGGGGGCCTGGTTGAACAGGTGGGTGGAGCGCTTGTGGCCGGCGGCGGTGAAGGCCTTGTTCCAGGCGATCTGCGGGCCGGTGATGCGCGCGCCGTCCATGCGCTCCAGCGCCAGCGGGTAGCCGCCGTCGTCGACCACGCAGATCGATTCCAGCACGCCGATTTCCTCGGACTTGCGGATGGCTGCCGCCACCATGTGACGGGCTTCCTTCAGTTCCAGCTTGATGGCTTTTCTCATGTCCTGCTCCTGCTTGTTCCGTTGATGCGGATTGACGGCTGACGATCGACAACTGACGGCTGACGCGTGCGCGCCGGCTCAGCAGCCTCGATAAACGGTCTTGATCTGGGTGTAGAACTCCAGCCCTGCCCGGCCCGACTCGCGGAAGGTGGAGGTGCTGGATTGCTTGAGGCCGCCGAACGGCGCGTTGATCAGGTTGCCCGTGGTGGTGCGGTTGATCTTGACCGTGCCCGACTGGATGTCATGCGCGAAGTCATGCGCATAGCGTGGGTTGCTGGTCACGATGGCGGCCGACAAGCCGTACTCGGTGTCGTTGGCCTTGGCGATGGCGTCGGCGTAGCTGCTCACCTCGATGATGGCGATCACCGGCCCGAAGATTTCCTCGCGCGCAATGCGCATCTGCTGGGTGACGCCGGTGAAGACGGCCGGCGAGACATAGAAGCCCTTGTCGTAGGGCTCACCGCCCAGGCGGTCGCCACCGCACAGGTGCGTGGCTTCGGACTTGCCCGCTTCCACATAGCCGAGCACCGTCTCGAGTTGCTTGCGTGTGGCGAGCGGACCCACGTCCATGCCGGGCGTCATGCCGCTGCCGATCTTCAGGGTCTTGACCTTGGCCAGCAATTTCTCCGTATAGGCGGCCTTGACCGAAGCCATCACCAGCACGCGGCTGGTGCCGGTGCAGGCCTGGCCGCTGAGCGACAAGCCACCCTTGATGGTGAGGTCCACCGCGCGGTCCAGGTCGGCGTCTTCCATCACGATCAGCGGGTTCTTGCCGCCGAGTTCCATCTGCGTGCGCGTGCTCAGCGACACCGAGCGATGGATATGCTGGCCGGCGGCGGTCGAGCCGGTAAAGGAAATCGCACGCACCGCCGGTGCTTCGGTAATGGCCGCGCCCACGTCGCCGGCACGGCCGGTGATGAAATTGAGCACGCCCTTGGGGATGCCGGCCTCGACAAACGCCTGCGCCAGCCGGTAGCCGCTCAGCGGCGCGTCCGACGAAGGCTTGAACACCACGGTGTTGCCGGCGATCAGCGCCGGGGCAATCTTGCGCGCCGGGATCGACACCGGGAAATTCCACGGCGAAATCACGGTCACCACGCCCAACGGCTCGCGCTGGCTGTAGACGATCATGTCGGGATCGTCCTGGGGATAGGTCTCGCCGGAGAAGGACTGCCCTTCCACGGCATAGAAACGGATGGTCTGCGCCGAGCGCAGCACTTCATCCTTGCTCAGGTTGAGTGCCTTGCCTTCTTCGCGGGTCAGTTCCTCGGCGATCTGTTCGGCGTTGGCTTCCAGGTAATCGGCGGCGCCGTTGAGGATCTTGGCGCGCTTCGAGATGGGGGTCTTCTTCCACGCGTCGAACGCGGCCGCGGCGGCGGCCACGGCGGCCTGTGCGTCATCCGCGGTCGAGGCCTGGAAACGGCCGACGATATCGGCGGTATCCGCCGGGTTGACGTTGTCGAAGGTGCGCCCGCTGGCGCTCTTCGACCATTCGCCGTTGATGTAGTTGTTGAATTCGTCTGTCTTTGCCACTGCCATGGTGTCCAAACCTTTCATCCGGTCAGGCCCCGGGCGGGGCCGTCAATGCCAATGCGATGCCGCCCCGGGGGCTGCCTCAGGCAGCCATGTCGAGTTCAGGCAGGGGGATTTCCTGGGCGACGTAGTCGTGATAGAGGGCGGTGGTGTAGAGCAGGCGCATCTGGGCGCCGATCTCGCAGATCCTGAGGCAGCGCTGCTGCAGCTCCGGGGTGTTGGCGTGTTCCAGGACAATCTGGTAGCCGCGTTCGCCGTGGATTTCATCGGAGACGATGTGCAGGTCGAAGAACTCGACTTCTTCGTCGGTGAAGTTGTACTTGTCGCGCAGGGTGGGGGTCTGCTTGCGGTAGATCGACGGCACCTGGGATTCCAGGCCAACGACGAGGCCGGCGACAGCCACGATGGGGTCTTCGCGCATGGCCACCGCGTAGCACCAGCTTTGCAGGCCGCGGGTGGTGGGCGACATGTTGTCGGGGTCGAGCACGCGCTCGCGGGTGGTGCCGCAGGCCTGGGCAAAGCGGATGAGCAGGTCGGTGTGGCGGTCGCCGCCGATTTCTTCCTCATACATATTGGCCAGCAGGAAGTCCTTGGCTTCGGTGAAGCGGTCGGGGGTGCGGGCGTAGATGTAGGCGAGGTAGTCGGCGAAGGGGCCGACGTAGTGATAGTGGTTCTCGGCCCAGCGGGCGAGGTGGTCGCGGGAGAGTTTGCCGCTGGCCCAGGCTACGCTGAAGGGGGCTTTGTTGGCGCTCTTGCCCTTGATGGCGTTTTCAAGGGCGGCACGGAAATCATCGCGGTTCATCAGTTCGGCCATCGGGGGCTCCTGGGGGAACGAGTTCAGGGTTATGGGGGACTGCGTAGTGCGGTCCGGGGGCTTTATCCGCGCCACCCGATACCTTGATGTAGATTGTATACTATCTACTATTTTTGGGAAGATGGTATTCGCGTTTCGGGAATAAAAAAAGCGAGGCACGAATGGCCTCGCTTTTTGCTGCTCGATGCGACAGGTTCAGCGCCAGAGGAACATGGCGCAAACGGTGGACACGCACAGCCCGATCAGCACCGGCAACAGCAAGGCGCGCACCGCATCGAGCACCGGCACCCGGGCAAATCCGGCCACCGCGATCAGGGAGGACCACGCGATCAGCGTGCCGCCGCCCGTCCACACCGCGCCCATCTGCCCGATTGCCGCCAGCGTGGCGGAATCGAAGCCCACCACCGGGCCCAGCGCGCCAGCCAGCGTGCCGGTCAGCGGCAGGCCGGCAAAGCCCGAGCCGTCGATGCCAGTGATCATGCCCACCAGCAGCACGCCGAATGCCACCAGCACATGGTTATCCGGAATCATGTGCTGGTACGCCTGGATCAGCTCGAACAGCAGGCTGGGCGCCTTGTCGGCGCTGACGCCCAGGATCTGCGCCGCGGTCTCGCCGGCGCCGACAAAGAAGAAGCCGGCGATCGGCAGCACCGAGCCCATGGCCTTGAAGGCGAAGACAAAGCCATCGGTGATGTGCTCGGGGCACACATCGAGCATCTTGCGCGGGCCTTCCGCCGCCAGCGTGGCCAGCATCATCAGCAGCGCCGCAACGCCGCCGACCAGTGCTGCCGCATCGCCGCCCTTCAACTCCGGCAGGGCCGAACCCATCTTCGGCAGCACCATCACGGCCACCACCGCCAGGAAGGCCAGCGGCGTCACCACCGCGAAGCACTTGGACCACTTGACGCGGCGCAGCGCCACCATGGCCAGGCTGCGCTCGATATTGGCATCGGTGACGAGCGGCTCGTCGTGCTCGGTGCCGCGCGCGATCTCGGCCTTGTCGAAGGTGCCCGCGTGTTCGGGCTTTTCCACAGCGCCGCCCGCGCGCGCTTGCCAATGGGTCAGCAAGGCGCCGCTGGCAGGCACGATGTGCTTGCGCATCGACAGATAGGCCAGGGTCAGCGCGATGGCGCCGGTAATGATCGACAGCACCAGCGCGCGATCGGCAACCACCACCGCGCTGACCGCGGCGCCGGCGGCCTTGGCGCTGATCCCGGGCGCCACGCCAATCACATAGTCGGACGACAGCGCCATGCCCTGCCCCGCGATCGCGATGGCCATGGCGCCCGCCAGCGGCGGCAGGCCGGCCGCAATCGCTGCCGGCAGCAGGATGGCCGAGACCAGCGGCACCGCCGGCGTGGGCCAGAAGAACAGCGAAATCACGTAGGTAATGCCAGCCAGGATGAAGAACGCGGAATGGCCGTTTTTCATCACCACCCGGAATGGCTCCACCATGCGGATATCCGAGCGCAGCGTCTTCAGCGAGTTGAGCAGCGCTGTCATGAATGCGATGACCAGGAAGATGTTGAACAGCTCCTTGGCCGCCACCAGGCTTGCCGAAAAAATGCCTCCCAGCGCCGAGACCGGGCTACCGGTCAGTGCGAACACCACCAGAAACGTACCCAGAATCGATGGCACGACCACATTGGCCCGCAGGATCATGGTCAGGACGATCACCGCCACGCCCGCCAGGTAGATCCAGTGTGCCGCGCCAATCACCGCTTCGTGTTGCATGTATTCCCCTTGGATCTTTATCTGTAGAGACCATCGTTTTTGTCTTGTGGGACTATAGCCGTCCCATGAACGTATACTATATTCTTGATCCGCATCAAAACAAGCGAAATCTACCGGGACTAGGGAATCCACCCAATCTGGTGCAAACCCTTACGTTTTCGCGCTGAAACGGGGACGGCAGGCACCTTTTGCGAGCCAGCAGTGCTCATTCGGCCTGTTCCAGATGTCTTCCACCTGAATTTTATGTAGACTGTATACCAATTCGTCGCGCCATCAACATGCCATCGCCGATGGAGCAGAGTGCGATCCCTGACGCCAATCCGAGCCGCCATGACACTTTCCACCCTTCTTCCCGCCGGTACCACCGCCTGGCAATTCGGCCTGATGGGTGCGCTGATCCTGTGCGGCGCCTGCCTGCAAGGCGTGGGCGGGATCGGCTTCTCGATGGTGTCGGCGCCGGTGGCCGTGCTGTTTTTCCCGCAACTGGCCCCGGGTCCCTTGCTGGCCATGGGCGGGCTGGTCTCGTTGCTGGGTGCGATACGCGAGTTCCGTGCCATTGCCTGGCGCACGGCGGGCAATGCCCTGGCTGGACGTGCGGCCGGCACGGTGGTGGCGGTGGCGGCAATGACGCAGCTGCCGGCCGAAGTGCTGGCGCTGGTGTTCGCGCTGTCGATCCTGGCTGCGGTGGCGCTGAGCCTGCTGGGCTGGCGGGTGCAGGCATCCGGCCTGAACATGGCGGTGGCGGGTGCCGCCTCCGGCTTCATGGGCACGGTCACCTCGGCGGGCGCGCCGCCCTTTGCCATCGTCATGCAGCACCTGCCGCCGCCGCAGCTGCGCGCCACCATCGGCTGCATCCTGTGCGCCGGCGCGGCGTTTTCGCTGGCCATGCTGGCTGCCGCCGGCCGTTTCGGGCTGGTGGAACTGTGGCTCAGCCTGAGCCTGTCGCCCATGCTGCTGGTCGGCTTTGCCGTGTCCAATCGCCTCAAGAACCGCTTTTCGGCCAAGGCCGTGCGCAAGCTGCTGCTGGCGCTGTGCACGGCTGGCGCCATCGGCGTGCTGGTCAAGCTCGCCCTGCCCGCCTGACGCCTCTCGCCCCTCCTCACCTCTTCCCGCCTCACCTTGGACCTTACGATTCCCTCCATTCCCGCTACGCCAGGAAATAGACCATGCTGCATATCACCGACGAGATGATCGACCGCCACGTCAGCCCCGCTGACGCCCAGCAAGTGATGCTGGACGCTTTCCGCAGCTTCGGCCAAGGCAAGGCCGCCATGCAGGAGCGTATCCGTACCGAGGCCGGCGGCGTCAAGCTGTCCACGCTGGGCGCGGTAATTCCCGAGCAACAGGTGGCCGGCGCCAAGGTCTACACCACCATCAAGGGACAGTTTTCCTTTGTCATCCTGATCTTCTCCACCGAGGACGGCCGGCCGCTGGCATCGTTCGATGCGGGCGCGATCACCCGGCTGCGCACCGCGGCCTGCTCCGTGCTGGCCGCCCGGCACCTGGCGCGGCCGGGAGCCGAAGTGCTGGCGCTGTTTGGCGCCGGCACGCAAGGCGTGCAGCATGCCCGCCAGCTCGCCGCCGCCCTGCCGCTCAAGCGCATCCTGCTGTCCGACCCGTATGCCGATGCCGCCATGCCCGAGCGCCTGGCGCGCCAGTGCGGCATCCCGGTCGACCTTGCGGAGCCGGACCAGGCCGTGGCTCAGGCCGACATCGTGGTCACCGCCTCGCGCTCCACCACGCCGTTGTTCTCCGGCCACTCCCTCAAGCCCGGCGCCTTCGTCGCGGCCATCGGGTCCAGCTTGCCGCACACCCGCGAGCTGGACGACGTGGCGCTCTCCCGCGCGGCCCGGCTGGTAGTGGAGTGGCGCCCCCAATCCATGCGCGAGGCCGGAGACATCGTGCTGGCGGATCCCGCCGTGCTGCCGGCCGACAAGGTCGTCGAGCTGGCTGATGTGGTGACCGGCAGCGTGAAGCCGCGCGGCAATGACACGGACATCCTGATCTACAAGTCCGTAGGCGTGGGGCTGGAGGATGTGGCGCTGGCGGGCTTCGCCTACCGGCAGATCGAGGCTGCGGGTGAAGCCAGGGCCGCTTGATTCACGCTATGTGGTGCTGCCGGCATGCGGCCCGCTATTGGCCTGCATATCGGCCTGCATATTGGCCTTGTCAACCACTACCCCTTTCTTCTTATTGTAGATAGTATACAATTATCGAAACGATAGCCGGTCAAGCAGATCGCTTCCGGACGATGCTACGCAGTCCCCCACAACCTTGAACTCGTTCCCCCAGGAGCCCCCGATGGCCGAACTGATGAACCGCGATGATTTCCGTGCCGCCCTTGAAAACGCCATCAAGGGCAAGAGCGCCAACAAAGCCCCCTTCAGCGTAGCCTGGGCCAGCGGCAAACTCTCCCGCGACCACCTCGCCCGCTGGGCCGAGAACCACTATCACTACGTCGGCCCCTTCGCCGACTACCTCGCCTACATCTACGCCCGCACCCCCGACCGCTTCACCGAAGCCAAGGACTTCCTGCTGGCCAATATGTATGAGGAAGAAATCGGCGGCGACCGCCACACCGACCTGCTCATCCGCTTTGCCCAGGCCTGCGGCACCACCCGCGAGCGCGTGCTCGACCCCGACAACATGTCGCCCACCACCCGCGGCCTGCAAAGCTGGTGCTACGCGGTGGCCATGCGCGAAGACCCCATCGTGGCTGTCGCCGGCCTCGTCGTTGGCCTGGAATCCCAGGTGCCGTCGATCTACCGCAAGCAGACCCCCACCCTGCGCGACAAGTACAACTTCACCGACGAAGAAGTCGAGTTCTTCGACCTGCACATCGTCTCCGATGAAATCCACGGCGAACGCGGCTACCAGATTGTCCTGGAACACGCCAACACCCCGGAGCTGCAGCAGCGCTGCCTCAGGATCTGCGAGATCGGCGCCCAGATGCGCCTGCTCTACACCACCGCCCTCTATCACGACTACGTCGCCCAGGAAATCCCCCTGCCTGAACTCGACATGGCTGCCTGAAGCAGCCGCCAGATCCCGCGATGAGATCGTGCGATGAAGCGCGGCCGGTGCGCATCCGCCCAGCCGCCCCTGACAGACCAGACCGCTTGCGGAAACGTTGTATGCCAAAAGTCGTATTTCACAAGAACGGCCAGACCTTCGAGGACGAGGTCAAGCCCAGCACCAACCTGGTGGTGCGCGCCGGGATCAAGCAGTTTCCGTATCCGAACCTGCGCTACGAGTGCGGCATGGGCAAGTGCTCCAAATGCGCGTGCCGCGTGATCGCCGGCGCCGAGCACCTGCCGCCGCCGAACTGGAAGGAAAAGAAGCAGCTCGGAGAACGGCTGGAGCAAGGGTATCGCCTGACCTGCCAGATCTGGCTGGAGCATGACATCGAGCTGATCCAGGACGAACTGCCAGTGCAAGGCACAGCCACCGCCAGCGGCGGGGCCAATGTCCTGCAAGCGAGCGTCCCGGGCAACGCGCAGTAATTCACCAGCATCCACCAGGCAACGCAGTCATGTACGTAATACTCAGCAGCAAGCCGGGGCAGTTTCGCACCGAACTGGTAGAGGGGCTGGTGGCCGTCGAGGCTTACGACTATCTCTTCTACGGCCGCAGGACGGCGCACTTCGTCATCGCCGAAATAGCGCACCCGGTGAAGGTGAAGGTTGTGGAGGAGTTCGGCGAAGACGTCGATGCCGCGAGCCGCCCGGCCCCCACCATCAACTACGTGCCCTCCAAGTTTCTCGAGCAGTTCGACACGCTGCAGGGCGCACGCGACGCGCTCACGCGCCTGGCCACCTTCGGCAGCATGGACATCACGCTGGCCAAGCGCGATGTCCATGCGCGTGACTGGCGAGCGAACGACTGAATCCACCGAGTATGACCGGCACAGCGCCGGGCAGCCCCTCATGCCATCGGACCGTTTCCATGATTGAAATCACCTTTGTCAGCAACGACGGCAAGGTCGTCAGCGCCCCCGAGAACAGCAACCTGCTGCGCGTTTCCCTGCGCGAGAAAGGCGGCATCCCCTTCAAGTGCGGCGGCGGCCTGTGCGGCACCTGCAAATGCAAGATCGAGCGCGGGCTCGAGTTCACCGACGCCATCAAGCCAAAAGAGCGCAAGCACCTGTCGGAGGCGCAATTCGGCGAGGGCTACCGCATGGCCTGCCAGACCTTCGTCACCGGCGACATCGCCGTGTCCTGGGAAGCCCAGGCGAGCCCGGCCAAGGCTGCCGCCGCAGTCACCGGGACGGTGGCCGGGACGGTGGTCGAATAGGTTCGCGGCGCCACGCCATTGTGTCAAACCCGATCGATCTGATTCTCCTGGAGCGCCACGCATGACAACCACAGCTTGCGCTAGCCGTGCCAACACCACCGAGGGCGTGCGCGCGCCGCACTGCATGGTCGCCACCGGCCACCCGCTTGCTGCCGAGGCCGCGCTGCAGGTGCTGCGTGAAGGCGGCAGCGCCATTGACGCGGCGCTCGCGGCCGATGCCATCCTGGGCGTGGTGGAGCCGATGGCAACAGGCATTGGCGGCGACATGCTGGCGATGATCGTCGAGCCCGACGGCCACGCGGTCAGCTACAACGGCACTGGGCGCGCGCCGGCCGCGTTCCCCATGCACGCGCTGGCGGACCTGCCCGGGCAGCGCATCCCCGAGCGCCACGCCCTCTCGCTGACCACGCCCGGCGCGGTGCGCGGCTGGGAGGACCTGCACCGCCGCTACGGCCGGCTGGAATGGAAACGGCTGTTCACGCCCGCCATTGCGCTAGCGCGCGACGGCTTTGCGGTGGCACCGGTAGCCGCGCGGGAATGGGCGCTGTTCGACCGCGTGCTGCACCATGACCCGGTCTGCGCCGCGCTCTATCGCGCCGGCCGCCCGCCTGCGGCCGGCGAGACCTTCAGCAATCCGGAGCTGGCCGCCACGCTGTCCGCCATTGCCGCCGAGGGTGCCGATGCCTACTATCTCGGCCAGCCCGCCCATGCCGCCGAAATGGCGAGCCGCATCGCCGGCGGCGCGCTGGCTGCCGCCGACTTCGCCGCCCACAGGGGCGATTTCTGCACGCCCGTGTCCACGGATTTCCGCGGACTGACGGTGCTGGAATGCCCGCCCAATACACACGGCGTGGCCATCCTGCACGCGCTGGACGAACTCGGCGGACTCGATCCAGCCATGCTGTCCGAGGACGATCCCGCAGCCGTGCTGCGCACGGTGCAGGCCATGGGCCGCGCCATGCGGTACGCCAAGGAAACCGTGGCAGACCCGGCCGGCAACACGGTATGCACCGTGGTGGTGGACCGCGACGGCCTGGCGGTCACGCTGATGACCAGCATCTTCAAGCGCTTCGGCTCGGGCATCGCCGTGCCCGGCTGCGGCTTTGTGCTGCAGAACCGCGGCTTCGGCTTTGCCGGGCCGGGCCATATCAACAGCCCCGCTCCGGCCAAGCGCCCATACCACACCGTGGTGCCTGGCGCGGCCCTGCGCGGCGGGCGCTTCCACGCGGGCTTCGGCGTGGTGGGCGGGCTGATGCAGCCGCAAGGCCAGTTGCAGTTGCTGGTGAGGCTGGCGGCCTGGCAGCAACCCCTGCAAGCCGCGCTGGATGCCCCGCGCTGGCGGCTGGAATCCGACACCACCCTGGCCATCGAAGCCGGCATGCCGCCGGCCATCGTGCAAGCCCTGCGCGATGCTGGCTACAGCGATCCCGCCGGCCTTGGCGAACTGGGCGGGCGCAGCGATTTCGGCGGCGCACAGATCGTCATGCGCAGTGCGGGCGGCGACCTGCTCGGCGCATCGGACAAACGCAAGGATGGCATCGCGCTGGGGGAGTAGGCCCTGCTATTTATGGCATGCAGGAAGACGGACGGGTTCGGTTCATCACGCGATCCACGCCCGCAGGCCAGAGGACGCGCGCACACCCTCCCGGGCCAGCCATCCGCTAAATACACTCAGCGCGCTTGCCGCTTCGCGGTCCGCGCGAAGCAGCATATGGAAGCCCTGGTCGCGCAACACCACGTCCGGGAACAACTGGCACAAGCGGCCCGTGGCGAGGTCTTCGTCCACGAGTGCCAGCGAGCCGATTGCGATCCCGAGATCGGCGGTGGCGGCCTGCAGGCTGAGAAAGAAATGCTGGTAGAAGTGCTCGCCCGGCGGCGGCGGCGGTACCACGCCTGCCGCCGCGAGCCAGCGTGCCCATGCGTCGCGCCGGCTGCTCAGGTGCAGCAGCGAGGCATGCAGGCAATCCTCGGGCGCCGCCAGCGGATGCTGCGCCAGGTAGCGCGGCGAGGCGAGCGGGGCCGATACATCATCGAGAAAGCGGATGCATTCATGGCCGGCGCGCGACATCGGTGCGCGCCGGATGATCACGTCGAACGGCTCCCTCAGGTCATCGATGCCGTCGCTGGCGGAAGTGGTCACGCGGATTTCCATGCGCGGGTTTTCGATCTGGAATGAGGACAGGCGCGGGATCAGCCACCGCATGGCGATGGACGGCGTGGTGTTGACGCGCACGATGCGCTGTTCGCCGGTACGCGTGAACCGCTCGGCCGCAAGCGCGATGCGGTCCAGGCTTGCCTTGACCTCGGCGTAGAACAGCAGCGCAGCCTCGGTTGGCTCGACACCGCGCGCACTGCGCACGAACAAGGGACGGCCAAAATGGCTTTCCAGCAGCCGAATCTGCTGGCTGACCGCGCTATGCGTGATGTGCAGCTCTGCCGCGGCCAGCGTCAGGCTCCTGGCGCGGGCCGCGGCTTCAAAGACCTTCAGCGCTTTCAAGGGCGGGAGTTGTGCCGGCATGTTGTCACTTTTTCTAACGGAGATGCCAGGAAATATCGCTTTCCCCGGCTCGGGCGGAGCCGTATTCTGCCTCGAATCCTCTGTTTCTCACAGTGGCACCCGCCGATACTCAAATGCCCACCCTCAACGTATTTTCTAATAGCAAAGCCGCAGCCGGCTTAAGCCGCTGGTGAGCGCGCCGCTTCAGATGGAGCAGACCGGTGCCAGAGGCGAGAACAAGGTGGCGCGCGTGCTGGCATTGGGCGCCGCACAGATCGTCGGCTGGGGCTCCTCGACCTATCTCCCCGCAGTGATCGCCGCGCCAGCCAGCAAGGACCTCGGTTTGTCGCCGGGAATGTTCTTCGGCGCCTTCTCTCTCGCACTGGTGACGATGGCATGTGCGGGCCCGGCGATCGGACGGTACATCGACCGCAACGGCGGCAGGCGGGTCTTGCTATCGTCGAATTTCGTGCTCGCCGCTGGGCTGCTGTTGCTGTCGCAGGCCAGCGGCGGCATCGCACTGTATGCCGCCTGGTGCGTGATGGGACTGGGCATGGCGATGGGCCTCTACGACGCCATCTTCGCGGCACTGGTTGCGCAGCACGCGAAGGCCGCCAGCCGCCTGATCGTCGGCGTGAGCCTGGTCGGCGGCTTCGCCAGCACCGTCGGGTGGCCGGCTTCGACGTGGGTGATCGAGCACTGGGGCTGGCGGTCCTGCTGCCAGGCGTGGGCCGTGGCCCACCTGCTGATTGCCGCGCCGGTGTATTGGCGGCTCGTCCCGCCTGGGCGCGCCGAGCCGTCAATCAAGCCCGCCGCGCACCCGAGTGCGAGCGCGAACGCGGCGATGCCGCCGGGCAGCCGCGCGCGTGAACTCGGCCTGCTTTGCATCTTTTCCGGCGCAACCGCATTCGTGACGTCGGCGATGGCCGTGCACCTGCCGGCACTGCTGCTCGCCAAGGGGGCGACATTCGGGCAGGCGGTGTTTGCCGGCGTCCTGCTCGGCCCCGCGCAGGTTGTCGCCCGGCTGGTGGAGTTCGGGCTCACCCAGCGCCTGAAGATCCACCCGCTCACGACCGCCCGTCTTGCCACGGCACTGCATCCGGTGGCTTGCGTTTCTCTCGGCCTCTTTGGCATGGCGTCGGGATCGGGACCGCTCTTTTCCGTGCTGCATGGCGCGGGCAACGGCATGATCTCGGTCGCGCGCGGCGTCCTGCCATTGGCACTGTTCGGGGCAAGCGGATACGGCGCGGTGACGGGAAGGCTTGCCGTGTTTGGCAGGACGGCGCAGGCGTTCGCGCCCATCGCTTTTGCCCTCGTCCTTACGCAATATGGACCGGGCGCCGCCCTCTGCTTGTCCGGCGCGCTGTCGATGGTGGCGCTGCTGGCACTGCTCCGGCTACGTTCGGGCCCAATCCACGCAAGATAAGCATCAACAATCAAGCATCAACAGGCCTTATAAGCGGCAATAGGCGGCATGTCGATGGGGCTTCTGGCGAGGCGGACGAGGCTTGGCGCGATCCGGCCGCACGCGATGGGTACCGGAGCGGACGAAGTGCCGCATAGCGGCAAAGCCCCAATGATCGAGGCATGAAGATAGTAACGGGCGTAGGCATTTTGGCTCTGTCTGGAGCACAAGCTCGCGCCACACCGGTCTGTGAAACGGCAAGCGGACGCAGGATGCACATGTCCAGCACACCAAGCAATCGGCGCAGCAAACCCGCCTGCTGCTGCAACCGCAGCGCAACCCGGCGCTGGTCGAAGACGCACCGGCTGGCGGATCTGGACGCGCGGGCTTCACCTGCGTGGGGGGAGTGGCATCAGCGCTGCGTGACGCGGCCGGCGGCACAGCGGGCATTCGCGATGCGGCAGAAGGTGGCTAGAGGATGGCAGCGCGCATCATTCAAGCGCGACACGCGATCCGCGCTCACGGGCAAGGTTGGCATATGCGCATCTTGACGACTCTCAATAGCCTCGAACGAGGCTAGGGTTCTCGACAAGTATCCAAGTATCGGCCGGGCAAGCGTTGCCGGCATTGCCCGAGCCCTACAGCGGAAACCGCTGCATGTAGTACGCCTGCCACTCATGCAGGTGCTCCTGCATGGCGCGGCTGGCGGCGTCGCCATCGCGCGCGGCCAGTGCGTCGAGGATCTTGCGGTGCTCGGCCAGTGCCTGCGGAATCAGCTCCGCACGCATGCGCAGCTGGTTGAGGCCGTGGTGCAGCAGGCGGTAGCGCAGGATGTCCTCGCGCAGGCGCTTGCTGCCGCAGGCGTCCGCGATGGCCAGGTGGAAGTTGTCGTCGAAATCGGCCCAGCGCACCAGTGCCTCGGTATCGTCAACGCTGGCGGCGGCGCCGGCATCCATGGCGTCGGCCGCGTCGGACAGCGCCTTGAGCGTGACGCGGTCCAGCTGCGCGGCGGCGATGCGAGCCGCCTCGCTCTCCAACAGCTTGCGCATATCGAACACCTCGCGGATATCTTCGCGCGAGAAGCGCGCCACCACCGGGCGCCGGTTCGCCTCCTGGGTGATGAGCCCATCCTTGACCAGTTCGCGAATCGCCGTGTGCACCGGCGTGCGGCTGACGCCAAGCTCCTGCGCGAGCCGGATTTCGTTGACCACCTCCCCCGGCTTTAGCTGCCCGCTGATGATGGCCGACAACATGGCCTGGTAGACCCGCTGCGAAAGCGGCTGGTCGTCCTGGTCCTGCGGGAGCGCGGGCAATTCCTGTGACATCTCTGCAATCGACATTTCTGGTGGGAAAAAGGCCCGGCATCGCTGCCCTTTGCGGGCGGTTGGGCCGGGCTGGCGAAAGCATTATGCAGCAAAGGCCGATGGCTGCGCATTTTTCGAAAATTGAATGCCAAACAAAATAATTGCATGCATTTTTTTGATTCGGCGTGTAATATCGACCGCACGCTGAGATCTGCCGCACTGAAACAGCAATAAAAGTGCGTCAAAAACCATATTCAGCAAGGATACGGAAGACTAGCAAGCGAGACAGGCAGGGGCGCAGGAGACGCCATCCCCCATGCCTTCCCCTTGATTCATCACGCTCAGACCCATGCCAACAGCCGTGCCCCCACCAAGGTTCGCCGCCGTGCGCATCGTTGCCGACGATCTTTCCGGCGCGTGCGACAGCGTGGCGGCGTTCGCCGGCAATGGCAGCGGCGAAGTGCGGATGCGCGCGCAAGGTGCGGCTACCGGTGCAGCTTGCGCGGCATGGGACGGGCGGATCCTGGCGCTCGATGCCCACTCGCGGGCACGCCCCGCCGCCGAGGCCGCGCAGGTGTTCGCCCAGGCCTTTGCCGATGGCTTCGGCCCGCGCGCGCTGGATAACGCATCGGCATTGGACTGCCTGCATTTCCACAAGCTCGATTCCACGCTGCGCGGCCATATCGGCGCCGAGCTGCTAGCGGCGCGCAACGCCGTTGGGGCCGCTGGCCCGATCTGGGTCTGCCCGGCGTTTCCAGCACAGGGCCGCACGCTGCGCGAGGGCCAGGCTTACCTGGATGGCAAGCCGCTGTCAGGCACCAGGCTGTGGTCCACGCTGGGCCTCGCCAGCGATCACCTGCCGACGCTGCTCCGCACGGCCGGCCTGCGGGTCAGCGTGCTGACGCTGCCGGCTTTGCGGGCACTGGGCAACGCCGGCGCCGCACCGCTTGGCCTGGATCACGCATGCGACGCACTCGTGTGCGATGCGCAAACCGACGACGATCTCGCGTTGCTGGCCACGCTGATCGCGTCCCGGCCCGGGCCAGTGCTGGCCGCGGGCTCCGCCGGGCTCGCGCGGCAACTGGCCGCGCATGTGGCGATGCCGCCCGCGGAAACAAAGCCCGACAGCACACGCGTGGCCGGCGCGACGGCGCCGGCAACCACTGGCCGGCTCGCTGTCATCGGCAGCATGTCGGCGCTTGCCGCCGAACAGGTCCAAGCGCTGTGCGCCACCTGCGTGCCGGTGCCCTGCTCGCCGCGCCTGCTGGTTGACGGCGCGGCATCCACCGCCTGGCTCGCCCAGCGCCAGCGCGCCGCTAACGCGCTGGCGCTGGGCCGCGACGTGGTGATCCACGTCGAAGGCCCGGCCGACCCGGCCTTGGACGGCAGCACCTTGTGCGCCGCGCTGGCCCGCTTTGCCGCCCCGATGGCGCAGGTGGCGGCGGGGCTGGTGCTGTCTGGCGGGGAGAGCGCGCGCGCCGTGCTGGAGATGCTGGGCGTGAGCCAGCTCACCAACGTGCGCGCGCTGGTGCCCGGCGTGACCAGCGCCCGCGCGCCGCTGCGCGACGCAACGGGCACGGCAGGCGCGGCGGGCCTCGATCACGACAACAACACGGTGCCGGTCTGCATCAAGGCCGGCGCCTTTGGCCAGCGCGACACGCTGCTGGCCTGCATGGCGCATCTGCGCCAGACCGCCGCGCCGGCGTCTCCTGCCGACGCCATGCGCGCCAGCCCCACGTATCCGGAGCAGGCCAGCCCTGCCAACACCCGCCCCAGCGAGCCCTCCATGTATCGACCGAGAATTGCCATCACCATGGGCGACGCCGCCGGCGTCGGCCCCGAGATCATCGTCAAATGCCTGGCCGACGGCACGCTCTATGCGCAATGCCGGCCTTTCGTGGTGGGCGACGCCGCGCGCCTGGAAGACGCCTGCCGCCGCACCGGCACCGCGCTGCGCATCGCGCGGGTGAGAGACCCCGACGAAGCCACGTTCGAGCCCGGCACCCTCGGCTGCGTCGACCTGGCGCTGATCCCCGCCGACACGCCTTACGGCAAGGTCTCGGCCATCTGCGGCGATGCCGCGTACCGCTATATCGCGCGCGCCGTCGAGTTCGTGCAGGCTGGCAAGGTCGATGCGATCTGCACCGCGCCGCTCAACAAGGAGGCCCTGCACCTGGGCGGCCACCGCTACCCCGGCCACACGGAGATGCTGGCCGCGCTCACGGGCACCGAAGAGGTCTCGATGATGCTGCTGGCGCCGAACCTGCGTGTGATCCATGTCACCACGCACATCGGCATCCTGGATGCGGTGGAGAAGATCAATGCCGGCCTGGTCGAGCGCACCATCGCGCGCGGCGTGCAGGCCTTGCAAAAGAGCGGCATCGCCCAGCCGCGCGTGGCCGTGTGCGGCATCAACCCGCACGCCGGCGAGAACGGCTTGTTCGGGCGCGGCGAGGAAGCCGGGAAAATCGCCCCCGCCGTGGCGGCCTGCCGTGCCCGCGGCTGGCTGGTGGATGGCCCGCTGCCGGCAGACACGCTCTTCTACCGCGCCACCCGCGGCGACTTCGACCTGGTAGTGGCGATGTATCACGACCAGGGCCACGGGCCGGTCAAGGTGCTGGGGCTGGAAGCCGGCGTCAACGTCACCATCGGCCTGCCGGCGGTGCGCACCTCGGTGGACCACGGCACCGCGTTCGACATTGCCGGCAAGGGCGTGGCCGATCCGCGCAGCATGACCGAAGCCATGCTGCAGGCGATCGTGATGGCGCCAAAGCCGCGGCAAACAGCCTGAAAAAAACCAGAACAACAAAGGAGACAACCATGCTGCGCAAATGGATCACCCTGCTGGCGGCCGCATCGCTCACTGCGCTGGCGCTGCCAGCCCGCGCCGATGGCCCCGCGCCCTGGCCGCAGCGCCCGGTGCGCGTCGTGGTGCCCTATGCACCGGGCGGTGCCTCCGACGTGCTGGCCCGCCTGCTCGGCAGCAAGCTGCAGGAAGCATGGAAACAGCCCGTGGTGGTGGAGAACCGCACCGGCGCCGGCGGCAATATCGGCACGGACAACGTCGCCAAGAGCGCGCCCGATGGCTACACGCTGCTGCTGGGCGACCTGTCCAACTTCGTGATCGCGCCGGTGGCCTACAAGAACCTGCCGTACGACGTGATCAAGGATTTCAGCGCGGTGGTCACATTGACCTACTCGCCCTACATGCTGCTGGTCTCGCCGCAGACCAAGGCGAACTCGCTCAAGGAACTGGTGGACTACGCCCGCGCGCATCCTGGCAAGCTCAACTGGGCCACCACCGGCATCGGCAGCGGCCCGCACCTGGCCGGCCTGCAGCTCGCCCGCAAGCTCGGCATCGACTGGCTCTACCTGCCCAACAAGGGCGGCGCGCAAGCGAATCTGGACGTGATGGGCGGGCAGGCCGACCTGATGTTCAACAGCATGGTGGCCAGCGCCTCCTACGTGCGCGGCGGCAAGCTGCGCGTGCTGGCCTTCACCAGCCGCGAGCGTCATCCCGAGTGGCCCAACGTGCCGACGGTGGCGGAGGCCGTGCCGGGATTTACCGCCGGCGGCTGGCAGGGCATGCTCGCGCCCGCTGGCACCCCGCCCGAGGTGATCCGCAAGATCAACGCCGATGTGGTACGCATCCTGCAGCAACCCGAGATCCGCCAGCGCCTGGCGCAGCTCGGCGCGGAGCCGGTCGGCAATACGCCCGAAGCCACGCAGGCGTTCGTCCGCGAAGAGAAAACACGCTGGGCCGACCTGATCCGCGAGAGCGGCCTGAAGCTGGACATGTGAACGCATCCGCGCATCCGCGCATTCGCACGCCAGCACGCCAGTACATGGCCGCACCTTCAACCACCGAACCCCCGGAGACTTTCCATGCAACTTCCCGTCAACGCCTTCAAGCAAGCCATCCTCGCCGACCAGCCGCAGATTGGCCTGTGGTGCTCGCTGTCTTCCTACCAGGTGGTGGAACTGGTGGCACGCTCGCAGTTCGACTGGCTCCTGCTCGACATGGAGCATGCTCCCAACGACATCTCCACCCTGCATACGCAATTGATGGCCACCGAAGGCGCCAGGAGCCATCCCGTGGTGCGCCCGCCCTGGAACGACATGTTGTGGATCAAGCGCTGCCTGGATATCGGCGCGCAATCGCTGCTGCTGCCCTACGTGCAAAACGCCGAGGAAGCCGCCAATGCCGTGGCATGGAGCCGCTTTCCCAAAGGCGGCATGCGCGGCGTGGCCAGCGGCACGCGCGCCGGCGGCTTCGGCCGCATCAAGGATTTCCTGCATAACGTGCAGGAGCAGACCTGCGTGCTGGTGCAGCTCGAATCGATGGAAGCGATCCGCAACGTTGACGCGATCTGCGCGCTGGACGGCGTGGACGGCGTGTTCATCGGCCCGAGCGATCTCTCCGCCGACATGAACCACCTCGGTGACATCCAGCATCCCGAGGTGCAGGAAACGATTGCCGCCGCGATCCGCCGCATCCGCGCCAACGGCAAGGCCGCTGGCATTCTCACCACCGAAGCGCAGGGCCAGCAGTACATCGACATGGGCGCGCGCTTTGTCGCGGTGGGCACCGACATGACCCTGCTGCGCCTGGCCACCGATGCGCTGGCGGCGCGCTTCAGGCAGGCGCAATAAGCCGCGATAAGCCACATCCGGCCACCACAGGCCACCACAGGCCCGCACCGCATTTATTTCTCTCCTGGAAGATTCGAGATGTCTGACTTCAAGATGCAATACCGGCGCCTGGGCGCCAGCAACCTGCAGGTGTCCGCCCTGTGCCTGGGCACCATGATGTTTGGCGACCAGACCGACGAGGCCGAGGCCGGGCGCATCGTCGACAGCGCCCGCGCGCACGGCGTCAATTTCATCGATACCGCCGACATGTACAGCCTGGGCGGGTCGGAAACGATGGTGGGCAAGCTGCTGGCGGGCGATCGCCAGGACTGGGTCCTGGCCAGCAAGCTGGGCAACCCGATGCAGGCCGCCCCCAACCACGCGCACTACTCGCGCGTCTGGATCATGCACGCCGTGGAAGACAGCCTGCGCCGCCTGGCCACGGACTATCTCGACATCCTCTACCTGCACCGCGACTACGCTGGCGAGAACCTCGAAGAAGCCGTGCGCGCCATGGGCGACCTGATCCGCGCCGGCAAGATCCGCTACTGGGGCGTGTCGAACTTCCGCGGCTGGCGCATCGCTGAGATCGCGCGCCTGTGCGACATGCTCAACGTGCCCCGCCCCGCGGTCTGCCAGCCCTACTACAACCTGCTCAACCGCATGCCCGAAGTGGAGATCCTGCCGGCCTGCGAGCATTTCGGGCTGGGCGTGGTGTCCTACAGCCCGATCGCGCGGGGCGTGCTGACGGGCAAGTACCTGCCCGGCCAGCAACCGCCGCAGGACTCGCGCGCCGGCCGGGCGGACCGCCGCATGATGGAGACCGAGTTCCGCGAGGAGTCGCTGGTGATTGCACAGGCGCTGAAGCAGCATGCGCAGGCGCGCGGCCTCAAGCTGGGCCAGTTCGCCACCGCCTGGGTGCTCGCCAACCCCATCATCAGCTCGGTGATCGCCGGGCCGCGCACGCTGGCCCAGTTCGAGGACTACTTCGGCGCCGTGGGCGTGGCGATCTCACCGCAAGAGGAAGCCATGGTCGACGCCCTGGTGCGCCCCGGCCACGCGTCCACGCCGGGCTACAGCGACCCCAGCTATCCGCTCACGGGGCGGCCGGTGGCGGTCTCGGAAGGCTGATCCCGTTGGGCGCTGGCTAAAGCAAAAAACGCATGAAGACAGACTTAACCCACCCTGGCAACGGGGGAGGAGACAAGATGACTGCAAAACGATTTCCCGCATTGGCGGCAGCCGCGCTGGCCATGGCCGTCACCGCCCTCGCTCTGGTACCGGCTGCCGCGCGCGCCGATGACTACCCCAACCGCCCGATCAAACTGATCGTGCCCTTCCCGCCCGGCGGCGGCAACGACAACGTGGCGCGCCCGATCGCCCAAAAACTGTCCGACGCGCTCGGCCAGCAGGTGATCATCGACAACCGCCCTGGCGCCGGCACCATGATCGGCGCGGAAGCCGCGGCCCATGCCGCGCCGGATGGCTACACGCTGTTCCTGGGCTCGATTGCCTCGCACGCCATCAGCCCCAACCTGTATGCGCGGGTGCCCTACGACCCGGTCAAGGACTTCGAGCCGGTGTCGCTGCTGGCCTCGGCGCCGACGCTGCTGGTGGTCAACACGCATACGCCCTACAAGACCGTGAAGGACGTGCTGGTGGCCGCCAAGGCCAGCCCCGGCAAGCTGACTTACGGCTCCGCCGGCAGCGGCACGCCACCGCACCTGTCCGGCGAGATCTTTCGCAGCCAGGCCGGGATCGACCTGCTGCACGTGCCCTACAAGGGAGGATCGGGGCTGCTGCCTGATGTGATCGCGGGACGGATCGACATGATCTTCGATACCGCGGCATCCGCCATGCCCCACGTGCGCAGCGGCAACTTGCGCGCCATCGCCATTGCCCGCGCAACGCGCCAGCCGGACCTGCCGGATGTACCCACCTTTGCCGAACAAGGGTTTCCCAAGTTCCAGACCTCAGGCTGGTACGGCATCCTGGCGCCCGCAAAGACGCCCAAGCCGGTGATCGACAAGCTCTACGCCGCGTTGCAGAAGGCCATGGTACAGCCGGAGGTGACAAGCCGGCTGAAGACGCTCGGGGTGGATTCCATCGTCAGTACCCCGCAGGAGTTCGGCACCTTTATCCGCGCGGAGCTGGATAAGTACAAGCAGGTCATCCGCCAGGCGGATATCAAGGAATGACGGCGTAGTCGCACACAAGCACAAACCCGCGAAGGCTGCCTAAGCAGCAGCCTTCCGCACTTCCTTTCTTCCTTCCCTTCGCTCTTCCCTGCGCTCTTCCCTGCGCGCGTCCTTGCGCCCCTCCTTGCGCCGCCCATACCAGCCACCAATCACCAGCAACAGCGCCACGGCCACGATATCGCCGCCTAGCGCGATCGGCCGCGGCGGCCGGCCGCCGGCAATGCCATAGGTGAAGCCCTCGATCACCACCGACACCACGGCGCCAAAGACAAAACAGAACAAGCTATGGCGGCCGATCTGCACCACCGGCCCCATCACCGACGCCAGCCGCGCTACCCAGCCCGCGCGGACAGCCAGATAGCACAGCCAGGCCAGCCCGAGGAAGCTCACGATGCGCAGCGCCGCCAGGCTCTTCTTGGGCAGTGGGAAGACCATGGCCGGCAGCCAGGCGGGCAGCCATGGCTCGTACACATGTGGACGCATCCACAGGTAAGCCAGCAGCACGCCGGCCAGCGTTACCGCCACGGCAAGCACTGTCACCACCCAGCGCACCAGTGCCTGGCGCGGCAGGATCACATCGGGGCGCAGGCGCGCCATCAGGCCCAGCCCAAACAGCAGTTGCCACGCAAAGGGGTTGAAGCTCCAGCCGTTGCCATCGCTGCTAGGCAGCAGCGGCGTGAGCATCGGCGCCATCAGCCACAGCAACCCGCTGGCGCCGACAAACGTCAGCGGCATCGCGCGCGCCATGCGGATCGCCAGCGGCGCAAACAAAATGAAGACCGCGTACATCGGCAGCACGTCCGACACAAAGGGCTGCCGCGCCACGCTGAACACCTCGATCAGCGTGCTGAACGGATGCGCCATGAAGACCGGCGCCTCCGTGGACCGGATCGCGGGCGCCGGCACCTTGGCCAGCGCCAGCAACAGGCCGAACACCAGCATCAGCACGCCGGTCAGCACGAACGCCTTGTAGATCTCCCAGCTACGGCGGATCAGGCGGTTCTGCGCAGCGCTGGCACCATGCCGCGCCTCCATGGCGACGTAAGCCGCCCCTGCCGAATAACCGGCCAGGAAGACAAAGATCTCCGCCGCATCGAAGAACGCGAAATTGCGGATGGTGTAATCGGCCAGCACGCTGCCGTTCACATGGTCAACCACGATGAAAATCAGCGCGATGCCGCGAATCAGGTCAACCTCGGTTCTGCGCTGGGTTTCGGTTGTAGACAAAAGCAACTCCTGCAATTCCTGCTAATCCGGCCGCCCCGACAAAGCGACCCGGATGTCTCCAAGGCCACTCATCTGCGGCCTCTGTTTATTCAATATGATCAAATCAGTACCCCGGGGCGGCGATCTGGCGCCCGGCAAGCTGCCGGCGCACCTTGGCTTTGTCCCGGATTTCCCGAAAAAGTGCGATGGGATGCACGCGCGGCCCGATGACGGCAAAACGCCCGGCAGCGCGACGCCCGGGCGTGATGATACGGCATATTGGGGATTACCCTAGGAAGAGGTCGCCAGGGATTGGAAAGAAAAAGCAAGCGGGCCTTGCTGCGGCCCCGGTCAGCGAACTCCTGGCTCACGTTCGATGATGGGTGCCAGCGCACCAGCACCCTGCCGCGGCGCTCGCGCGCGGCAGGGATGGCAATGCCAATGCCTATTGCACCGTGGCACCTGAAGACACACCGCCGCTTGTGGCCGTTGTCATCTGCTCCATAAATAACGCCGCGCGCAGTTTCGAGGTCGCAGCCCGCGTGCTCGCGTCCACCGACTTCATCAGGTTGACATATTCCGGCGCGTCATCCCATTCGCCGATCACGGGCGTGTTGACTTGCACCGGCTCGTACCATTGCAGCCGATTGGTATGCAGATCAATCAACTGCCCCACCAGCGATACATAGCCCTGCGGCGCTCCCAGCGGCATAAAACCATAGTAGCTGCGCGACGTGCCCAGCCAGCGCGGCGCCACCAGCAGCAACCGATCCGCGCCATACTGCTTGGCCAAAGGCCGGTAGTCCATCTCAGCAATACCGTCACCGGAGCCTTCCGTGAACTTCTTCAACATCTCCGTATCCACAGGATCCGCTACCAGCACGACCTTGACCTGGCGGGACTCCAGCCCCTTGGCCAGTTCCTGCGGCAGCCCCTTTACCAACGAGAAGTCTTGCCGCTGCAACCGCTCCACGATTGCCTGTGCATTGGCCTTGTTGATGGCGTAGTCAAGGATCCCCTGCGCCCCAATCATGTTCTGGTTAGGCTCTGGCAGCTTTTGCACTGCCACCGCGACCGTGCTCGTCCGATCATCAAAGAGCTTCGCGGAAGCAGGAATTGGCTTCTGCACGACCGCACAACCCGCCAACGAACACAACGCCAGGAACAGCCCGGCAAGACCGATTCGACCCATGATTCTCCTGTTTTATCTAAGCCGCTACTTACGAGGTTGGTGACAAGACGCCAAGCCGATACGCCACGCCGCCGGTCCGATTAACACTGGCGGCAAGCCGGCCACGCCCGCATTTCCGAGGGTTTTTCGGAAGTTCACATCGCCGGCCCCGGAAGGCGATAAGCACGCCGTTGCCCCGCTTGGATAACGGCGGGAAACCCACCGCCCAATACCCCACCGACGTCTGGCTTGACGGCTTGCGCGCGCACGCGAGCGCACCGGCCCGAGGCGCTGATACCACTACGTCCATGACATCCAGTCAAAGCGGGCGCCGGGGCCATGGAACACCAGCAGCGGCGTATCGGGTATCTACCCATCGATGAGAGGCTGGCGGTGGAGGCGATGCAGTTCATGATCGCCGCGGCCTCGCAAGACGCGCGGGAAGGCAGCAGCGCTTTCGTGGAGAAGCGCCCGGCCATGTTTCGCGGCGCCTGAGTATCGGGCGAGGCACCGGGGGCGTGTGCCTGGCGCGCCCCCTCGCACATGCGGGACTGGCGCTGGCGGCTTGCAAGGCATATATTGACCAGCGCAAGCGCGCCCGCGCAGGCTAGCCGACCTTTCGCGAAAGGCGGCGGATAGCCGGGGTGGCGCGGCGAAGGAGACTGGCGATGCAAGCGGACATGGCAGGCGCGGCAGTGCCCGGATCCTCAAAGCTGGGCGCGGTCCTGCGGGTTACCAGCGGGAATTTCCTCGAACAGTTCGATTTCTTCCTGTTCGGCTTCTACGCCACCTACATCGCCCACACCTTCTTTCCGTCAAACAGCGAGTTCGCCTCGCTGATGCTGACCTTTGCGGTGTTTGGCGCGGGCTTCCTGATGCGCCCGCTCGGCGCGATCTTGCTGGGCGCCTACATCGACGAGGTGGGACGCCGCAAGGGCCTGATCGTGACGCTGTCGCTCATGGCCAGCGGGACCATCCTGATCGCCCTGGTGCCGGGCTATGCCAGCATCGGCGTGCTTGCGCCGGTGCTGGTGCTGATCGGCCGGTTGCTGCAGGGCTTCTCCGCAGGCGCGGAGCTGGGCGGGGTATCGGTCTACCTTGCCGAAATGGCCACGCCGGGCCATAAGGGCTTCTATACCGCCTGGCAGTCGGCCAGCCAGCAGATCGCCATCGTGGTGGCAGCCGGGCTCGGCTTCGGGCTCAACTACTGGCTGACGACCGACGAACTGGGGGCGTGGGGCTGGCGCATTCCGTTCTTTATCGGCTGCCTGATCGTGCCGTTCCTCTTCGTGCTGCGCCGCTCGCTGCAGGAAACCGAGGCGTTCCGTACCCGCCGCCACCACCCGAGCACGCGCGAGGTATTCGACTCCATGCTGGGCAACTGGCGCACGGTGCTGGCCGGCATGCTGCTGGTGGCGATGACCACCACCACCTTCTATCTGATCACCGTCTATACGCCCACGTTCGGCAAGACGGTGCTCAAGCTCAGCACGGCCGACAGCCTTGGCGTCACGCTCTGTGTCGGCATTTCCAACTTTATCTGGCTGCCCATCGGCGGTGCCCTGTCCGACCGCATTGGCCGCCGCCCTATCCTGCTGGCCATTTCGGCCATCGCGCTGGTCACCGCCTATCCCGCGTTGTCGTGGCTGGCGGGCGCGCCGAGCTTCGGGCGCATGCTGATCGTGCTGCTGTGGCTGTCCTTCCTCTTTGGCATGTACAACGGCGCCATGGTGGTGGCCCTGACCGAGGTGATGCCGGTGGAGGTGCGCGTGGCCGGCTTCTCGCTGGCTTACAGCCTTGCCACGGCGGTGTTTGGCGGCTTTACGCCGGCGGTCTCGACCTACCTGATCGAGGTGACCGGCGACAAGGCCGCGCCGGGCTACTGGATGAGCTTTGCCGCGGCATGCGGGCTGCTGGCCACCCTCATCCTTTATCGCAAGGCGCGTCCCGTGGCGCCGGAATTTTGAGGCCCATCGTCAACTTTTTTCCGCATTTGGCGCCGCCAGCATCACAAAACCACCTACGTTGCCCTACAGATCTGCTTCACGTGTTCGTTAATTCCGGGTATCCAGGTGTGCCGCGCGCGGCCGCCTCCCGTGCGTTCGCGCACTACCCGAAGGAACAAATCCGATGAGCACGATCGATCCGGCGTCCTCCACCGGCGGCCAGTTTGCCGCCGCCACGGCCCTGGCTGGCGCAGCCGGCCTTGCTACCGCCAGCCAGGCAACGCCCGCCGGCCAACCGAGTAGCGGCAAGCCGTCCGATGGCATCCATGTCGATCTCTCACCGGCTGGCCGCACGCTGGCGGCAAGCAAGCCGGCCAGCGGCCGCAACAGTGATATCGACAACAGCAACCTGCCGGATACGGCCAAGAACCTGCTCAAGCGAATCCGCGAATTGCGCGAGGAACTGGCACGCAAGCAGCAGGAACTGCAAGCCGTGGCCTCGGCCCAGAATCTCACTGCCGACCAGAAGCAGGTTCGCCTGGCAGCGCTGAACCAGGCCATGAGTTCACTTTCCGGTGCCATCGCCAGCACCACTGCCGCGCTGGCCAAGTCCATGGAGAAGGCCTCGCCCGAGCAGCAGATGAGCGCGGCGGCCCTGGCCATGGGCTGATTTCGCCATATCCGCCATAGGGTGGCTCCATCGAGGGCCACCCCGCAAGTTGGTTTTCCATCCCTCTCCCTGCGCAACGCCCCTCCCCTCGCTTGTCCCCTGGCTTGCCCCCGCGCGCCATTTTGTGCGTCGCAACAACGATTCCCGGCAAGCCCCTCTTCCAAAAAGCCAAATTGTCGAACCCGGCACAAGGCGCGACACTCTTTCACAGCCGCGGCAGGCCGGCCATGAATGAGACAGCCAAGCACACCCCCAAGAGCCCAACGGCAGCCCTATGTCACCGACCAGCACTGACTTCACCCCTCTCGCCGCCCTCGTCGACGCCCAGGCCGCGCTGCGGCCGCGGCATCCGGCCGTGGTGCTGGACGAACGCAGCGTGGATTTCGCCAGCCTCAACCGGCTCGCCGACCGCGTTGCCGCCGCGCTGCAGCGAGACGGTGTGCCGGCGCAAGGCGCCGTCGCCATCTGCGCCGCGACGTCGATCGAGTACGTCGCGGCCTTCCTCGGCAGCCTGCGGGCAGGCGTGACGGTGGCACCGCTGTCGCCCTCGCTCAACCCGCAGACGCTGCGCGCCATGGTGCAGGACTCGGGGGCGTGCCGGCTGTTGATCGATGCCAGCACGCACCAGGCCCTGCACGGGCTGGAGGCCGAGCTCGGCATTCCCTGCATCGCGCTGGACGACAGCCACGCGGGCATTGCCTTTGGCCAGTGGCTGGCCCCCGAACATGCCCGGCCGGCTGCGGTCGACGTACAGCCCGACTGGGCGTTCAACCTGATCTATTCATCCGGCACCACCGGCGTGCCCAAGGGCATCATCCAGCCGTTCGGCATGCGCTCGTCGCATGTGCAGCGCGCCACCCAGGGCGGCTATGGCCCCGACACCGTGGCGCTGCTATCCACGCCGCTATACTCCAACACCACACTGGTCAGCCTGTTCCCCACCTTGTCGCTGGGTGGCACCGTGGTGCTGATGCGCAAGTTCGATGCCGGCCAGTACCTGGCGCTGGCCGCACGGCACCGCGTCACCCATACCATGCTGGTGCCGGTGCAATACCAGCGCATCCTGGCCCACCCTGACTTTGCCAGCACCGACCTGTCATCGTTCCGCTATAAGTTCTGCACCAGCGCGCCCTTTTCCGCCGCGCTCAAGGCCCAGGTGCTGGCACGCTGGCCCGGCGCGCTGATCGAGTACTACGGCATGACCGAGGGCGGCGGGCGCTGCGAGCTGCGCGCGCATGAGCACCCGGACAAGCTGCATACGGTCGGGCGCCCCTCGCCGGACACCGATATGCGGCTGCTGGACGATCAAGGCCGCGAGCTCCCCGCCGATGCGCCGCGCGACGCCCCGGGAGAGATCGTCGGGCATTCCCCCGCGATGATGTCCGGCTACCACAATCATCCAGCGAAGACCGCCGAGGCCGAGTGGTTCGACGCCACCGGCAAGCGCTTCATCCGCACCGGCGACGTTGGCTACTTCGATGCCGACGGCTTCCTCATCCTGATGGACCGCAAGAAGGACATGGTCATCTCGGGCGGCTTCAACATCTACCCGAGCGACATCGAAGCGGTGCTGCTCGAGCATCCCGACATCGCGGACGCGGCAGTGGTCGGCGTGCCCTCGGAGCGCTGGGGCGAGACGCCCGTGGCCTTCGTGGTGCTGCAGCCCGGCGCCATCGCCCAAGCGGCCGCGCTGCTGGACTGGGTGAATGGCCGGCTAGAGAAAATGCAGCGCCTGGCTGCGCTGGAGCTGTCGCAGGAACTACCGCGCAACGCCATCGGCAAGGTGCTCAAGCGCGATCTGCGCGACCAGTACGGACGCGCGCCTTGACGCTCGCGGCACCAAACAAGAACGCAAGACTTCGGTTATAGCCATATTCCATATTCCATGGCCATCACCGCACGCCAACGTACCCGGGACAACAACTAGGGAGACCCATGAGCATCAACGGCAAGGCTTATATCGTCGGGGCCTACGAGCACCCGACCCGCAAGGCACCGGACAAATCCATCGCGCAACTGCACGCCGAGTCCGCCAAGGGCGCGCTCGAAGACGCCGGCCTCACCCTGCAGGACGTGGACGGCTACTTCTGCGCGGGTGACGCGCCCGGCCTCGGCGCGCTCAATATGGTCGATTACCTCGGCCTGAAGGTGCGCCACGTCGACTCCACCGATACCGGTGGCTCGGCGTATATCGTCCACGTCTCGCACGCCGCGCAGGCCATCGCCGCCGGCAAGTGCAATGTGGCGCTGATCACGCTGGCAGGCCGCCCGCGCTCGGAAGGCTCGAGCGGCACGCAGGCGCGCAACTGGGGCGCCAACCTGCCCGACCAGCCGTTCGAGGCGCCGTTCAGCCCGGTGACAGTGAACCTGTACGCGATGGTGGCGATGCGCCATATGTTCCAGTACGGCACCACCGCCGAACAGCTTGCCTGGATCAAGGTAGCGGCCTCGCACCACGCGCAGCACAATCCCCACGCCATGCTGCGCGAGGTGGTGACGGTGGAGGACGTATTGAATTCGCCGATGATCTCGGATCCGCTGCGCAAGCTCGACTGCTGCGTGGTGTCCGACGGGGGCGGGGCGCTGATCGTCGCCCGCCCGGAAATCGCGGCCAAGCTCAAGCGCCCCATGGTGAAGATCCGCGGCGCCGGCGAAGCCGTCAAGGGCCAGCTCGGCGGCATGGTCGACCTGAGCTGGTCGGGCGCCGCCATCTCCGGCCCGATCGCGTTTGAAGAGGCGGGCATTCGCCCATCCGACATCAAGTACGCCTCGATCTACGACAGCTTCACCATCACCGTGCTGATGCAGCTGGAAGACCTGGGCTTCTGCAAGAAGGGCGAAGGCGGCAAGTTCGTGGCCGACGGCAACCTGATCTCCGGCGTGGGCAAGCTACCCTTCAACACCGACGGCGGTGGCCTGTGCAACAACCACCCGGCCAACCGCGGCGGCATCACCAAGGTGATCGAAGCGGTGCGCCAGCTGCGCGGCGAAGCCCACCCCGCCGTGCAGGTCAAGAACTGCGACCTGGCCCTGGCCCAAGGCACCGGCGGCTACCTCGGCTCGCGCCACGGCAGCGCCACCGTCATCCTGGAACGGGAGTAATAAGATGAGCACACCTTACACCGCCACTCCCCTCAAAGCGCCGCAGGTCGCCCCGGACAACACCGAGTTCTGGGAAGCCGCCCGCGCCGGCCGCCTGCTGGTCAAGCACTGCCAGTCCTGCGGCAAGCCCCACTGGTACCCGCGCACGCTGTGCCCGTTCTGCATGGGCGAGACCGAATGGAAGCAGGCCTCGGGACGGGGCACCATCTACTCGTTCAGCGTCACCCGCCGTGCCGGCCCCACCCCCTTCTGCATTGCCTACGTGACGCTGGAAGAAGGCGTGACCATGATGACCAACATCGTGGATTGCGACCTGG
Source organism: Cupriavidus basilensis (assembly GCF_000832305.1). NCBI lineage: Bacteria > Pseudomonadati > Pseudomonadota > Betaproteobacteria > Burkholderiales > Burkholderiaceae > Cupriavidus > Cupriavidus basilensis. The sequence goes on along the minus strand of NZ_CP010537.1, from coordinate 1,461,577 downwards.
ATACCGTACGCATCGGGCAGGAAGTGAAGCTCGTGTTCACGCCGACGGACGACGGGCCGCCGGTGCCAACGTTCACGCCGGTCAGCGCTGGCTGAAGCAAACAGGAACGCGAGGGACATCGCAATGGCGAGCGCCCGCCCTCTCCCCCAGCCCCCACAAGCGGGAGAGGGGAGCCAACCACTGGCAAGATCAACCCTTCAACCGATCAGTCGATCAACCCGTTGTGGTAGCCGTGTGAAGCGCCCGGAGGGCGGGCCACACTCCAGCGCGATGCGAAGCGAGCCGTGAAGGTTTACCTAGGCCGTATGGGGCGCCTTCTTTGCCTACTTTCTTGGCAAGACAAGAAAGTAGGTCGCCGCGCCGCAGGCGTGGTGAAACTGCAGTTGCCTTTGACCTCCAGCAGTTGCCTCTGACATCCAGCAGTCGCACCCGCAACAACCCCGTTACCAGATCCCTCAATCCCTCGCCGACACGCCAATGCCGCAGATCGAGGAAATGGCGAGAATGCCGGGCTTTGTCATGTGGTTCCCCCTGGTTCTTTGCATGCGTGATGGTCAGTCCGAGCCAAGCGCCAGGTTGCCGGGCCGGCGTTTTTCGATGTTCCATTTGAGCAGCGCCGCGCTGCGGTAGATGCCGTGCGCGAACTTGCCGTATGGCAACGTCAGGAACAACGCCATCACCACGCCCAGGTGCACCGCCAGCAGCAGCGCCATGGCCGGCGTGTCGCGCCAGGCCAGCAGCGCCAGCCCGCTCAGGCTCGTGAAAAACAGCAGCGCGATAAAGCCGCGGTCCATCGGCTTCTGGGCGGCATCGCCGGTGCGCGGGTCGCGCTTCAGGTTGAGCCAGAGCAGGCCTGCCGGGCCGATCAGCAAGCCGATGCCGCCGGCCGTGCCCAGCAGCACCGGCAGGCTGGTGGGCGCATACGGTGCGTGCAGGCCCAGCAGGTAGTGGTACAGGGTGGCGACCGCCGTGGCGGCAAAGCACAGCATGAAGCCGTAGAACGTGAAATGGTGGAAGCGCCGGCGCCACAGCGTGAACGCGTCGTCCGCGTTGTTGCAGCCCTGGCCATGGCCGCCGTCCAGGTAGCGCAGCCGCAATGCATCGTGCGCCGCGCCGCCGATGGCCGGGCCGCGCACCTCGCCTTGCAGCTCGCCGGGCGAGACCCTGCGCCAGAAGCGCGTCACGCCCACGCCCAGCGCCAGCACCGCGCAGCCGAACACCAGGCCGAACATTGCCGCCAGCAGGTTGTGCGGGAAGATGGCGTAGAAATTGCCGGCCAGCGGTGCGTGCAGCAGGCTGCCACGCATGGCAAGCACCATCACCAGGAACAACGCCAGCCCGATTGCCAGCGCCAGCGCGGTGGCCAGGCCGGCGCGGCGGTACAGGCCACCAAGGGCGACGGGCCAGGCATAGTCGGAGTATGTCTGGACCCGCACCTTGGCCATGGCCTGCGGCACGTTGACCGCAAACTCGTGCGGTGGCGCGTACTGGCAGGCGTGGTAGCAAGCGCCGCAGTTGTGGCACAGGTTGGACAAGTAGTGGATATCGGCCTTGCCGAACTCCAGCCGGCGCGTCATGGCGGGAAACACCGCGCAAAAGCCTTCGCAATAACGGCAGGCGTTGCAGATCTGCATGACGCGGCCCACCTCGGCCTCGTTTCCGGTGAGCGGCAGCATGCCCTGGGCCAGTGCCGCCGCTTCGCGCGTCAGCGCTTCAAGATGTTGCATGCTGCTTTTCCTGGAATGCGTTGTGACCGGGCTGCCCGAGCGCGGCTGCGGCGGCCTGGGTGCCGGCGATGCGGCCGAAGGCGGTGCCGATGGCCATGCCGACACCCGCTGTATAGCCCTTGCCGAGCACGTTGCCGGCCATCATCTCGCCAGCCACGAACAGGTTGGCGCTGGGCTTGCCGCCGAAGTGCACGGCAGCGTGCTCGTTCACCTTGAGGCCGAGGTAGGTAAAGGTGATGCCGGGGCGCAGGGCGTAGCCGAAGAACGGCGCGGTATCGATCGGCCGTGCCCAGTGGGTCTTGGCCGGGGCGAGGCCCTCGGTGTGGCAGTCGTCCAGCACGGTGTGGTCGAAGGTGCCAACGCGGCACGCCGCGTTGTAAGCCTCGATGGTGCGCATGAAGGTGGCCTCGTCCAGCCCGAGCTGGCGCGCCAGCTCCGGCAGCGTGTTGGCGCGCACGCCCGGAAACACAGGCGGCATGAAGCGGCCCACGGCCTTGGCGTCGATGATGGAATAGCCGATCTGTCCGGGCTGCTGCGCGACCAGCCGCCCCCAGATGGCGTAGCGCTTGGGCCAGAAATCCTCGCCCTCGTCGTAGAAGCGCTCGGCATTGCGGTTGAGCATCACGCCCAGCGAGACGCAGTCCACGCGCGTGCAGATGCCGCCGTCGTACAGCGGCGCGCGCGCGTCGATGGCCACGCAGTGCGATTGGGAAGGGTCGCCGATGGCGTCCGCCCCGGCTTCGATCATGAACTTGAGCAGCACGCCCATGTTGAAGCGCGTGCCGCGGATCAGGAAGTTGTCGGCCGGCCAGTCACCGTCGGCGTTCTGGCCCCAGGCCTCGCGCAGCCATGCGCGGTTGGACTCGAAGCCGCCGGCGGCCAGCACGCAGCTGCGTGCCTCGATGCGCTCGCCGCCGATGCGGGCGGCTTTGAAGCGGCCTGCGTCCAGCTCGATGGCATCCACCGGCGCGTTGTAGCGCACCTTGACGCCAAGGGCTTCGGCACTGCGGAAGTACGCGTTGACCAGCGCCTTGCCGCCGCCCATGAAGAAGGCATTGGTGCGCGCCACGTGCAGCGCGCCTGACAGCGGCGGCTGGAAGTGCACGCCGTGGCTGCGCATCCAGTCGCGGCAGGTCGACGAGGCGCGGATGGCCAGGCGGGCCAGGCGCTCGTCGGTCAGGCCGCCGGTGACCTTGAGCAGGTCTTGCCAGTATTCCTCTTCGGGATAGGCCTCGACCAGCACGTCTTGCGGCGCGTCGTGCATGCAGCGCAAATTGCGGGTGTGCTGGGAGTTGCCGCCGCGCCACTCGCGCGGCGCGGCTTCCAGCAGCAGCACGCTGGCGCCGGCTTCGCGCGCCATCAGTGCCGCGCACAGGGCGGCATTGCCGCCGCCGATGACCAGGACGTCGATCATGGGCGTGCGCCTCCGGCGAGGCTCGGGAAAGCCGGCAGGGGCGGCTCCAGGATTTGAATGATGGACAGCACGATGAGGGTTCCGGTGGGGATGCCCGCACTGTAGCGGCCCGCCGGCGTCCTGCTAAGCCCCCGGATCACATGGGGGCATCACGATTCGTGATACCCCCTGCGGGGCACGTGCATCAGCCGTCCGGCCCAAGCAGCCGTGCCCCCCGCCAGGCGCCGGAGCGCACCAGTTCGCGGGCGCAGTCGGCCAGCACCACGCGCATGGCCAGCGCGGCGGGCGATAGTTCGTCGTCGGAGAGGCTGCACAGGACGTTCTGGCGCCGCACCTTGGGGTCCGCGATCTCGGCCAGGTGAAAACGCGCCTGCGCATCGGCATAGCGCCCCACCGCGGCCCAGGGCTGCAGGGTGGCGCCAAACCCGAGGTCGACGGCATCCATCAGCATGGCCAGGGAATCCACCTCCTGCACCACCTGCGGCACAATCTTCACGCGGGCGAAGGCGGCATCGAGCGTGCTGCGCAGCCCGTGCAGGCCGGTGGGCATGATCAGCGGCACATCCCGCAATTGCGCCATGCGCAGCCGCGGCGGCGCCTCGGCGTCGGCCTCGGCCGGCAGCGCGCGGCGTGAGCGGATCAGGAACAGGGTTTCCTCAAGCAGCGGCGTCACGCTCCAGCGGCGCGCCACAACGGTGTCGAACAGCACGGCCAGGTCGAGCTGGCGGGCGTTGAGCATGGCGCTGAGGTGACCGGACAGGCTCTCCACCATATGCAGGCGCACATCCGGATAGCGCTCGCGCATGGCGCGCATGAGCGGCACACCCATGACCGAAGCCGTGGTGGGCGCCAGCCCCACGCTGACCGTACCGGACAGCCGCGCATGGTGGGCGGCGCGCTTGGCCTGCTCGGCATGGCGCAGCGCCAATTGCGCCTCGCGGAAGAAGGCCAGCCCGGCCTCGGTGGGCGTCACGCCGCGCGTGGTCCGGCGCAGCAGCCGGGTGGCCAGCTCGCTCTCCAGCCGGCTGATCTGCTGGCTCATGGCGGATTGCACCATATCGAGGTCGAGCGCCGCGCGGCTCATGCTGCCAAGCTCCACCACGCGGACGAAATACTGAAGCTGGCGTAGTTCCATCTGGTTCCCCGGCCTGGATTCGTGTCTGGAATCGTGTCTGGATTCGTGTGTGCGACGCTTATACCAGATCGCGAACCGGCGGTGGCCGCCCGGTCAGGCTTCGTCGAAACCGCTGTACCAGTCCACGGTCTGCTCGGCGTACGCCAGGCCCTTGGCCGCCAGCGCCTCGCGCATCTGGTACATGTCCAGCCCCAGCACGCCGGCGGCCAGCGTCGCGCGCTTGCCCTCCTCCATGGCACCGCGCTCGGCGGCGCGGCGCGCGGTCTCGGCGGCGAGCGGGCGCGGCACCACCACCACGCCATCATCGTCGGCCACGATCACGTCGCCGGGGCGCACGTGGGCGCCGGCGCAGACCACCGGCACGTTGACCGCGCCCACGGTCTCCTTGACCGCGCCCTGCGCCGAGACGGCCCGCGACCAGACCGGGAAGCCCATGGCATTGAGCGTGGACACATCGCGCACGCCGGCGTCGATCACCAGGCCGCGCGCGCCGCGCGCCTTGAGCGAGGTGGCCAGCAGGTCGCCGAACAAGCCATCGGTGCAGTCGCTGACCAGCGCCACCACCAGCACGTCGCCGGGCTGCACCATCTCCACCGCGACGTGGATCATCCAGTTGTCGCCGGGATGCATCAGCACCGTCACGGCGCTGCCGGCCATGGCGGCACGGGACTGGACTGGCCGCATGTACGGCTTCATCAGCCCGGTGCGGCGCTGCGCCTCATGCACCGTGGCGACACCGGCGGCGCCCAGTGCGTCGATGTCCGCGGCGGCCGCGCGCAGGATGTTGCGATAGGCGATGGTCTTCATGACAGGCTCTGCGCGACTTGCGGGAACACGCGTGCATAGCCTTCTGCGTACTGCACCTTGCGATCGGAGTTGCGCGCGGCCTGCGCGCCGCGCTGCAGCGCCACGCGGGTGTAGTACTCCCACAGGTGTTCCTGCGCCGCCATGGTGGCGAAGGCGCGCTGCTTCTTCTCCCACACCGAAGAGATATCGAGCAGCACGTCGGGCTTCCAGTTGCATTGCTCAGGCTGGTGCGGCTCGAACAGGAACACCGGCGGCGCGCCGATCACCGGCACCTCGGGCTTGTAGCCATGCGCCTGGGCGATGACCCGCGCTTCCTGCGCGACGTGCGTGGCCAGCGGATGGTCAAAGTTGTAGATGTCCTCGCGCGAGTGGCTCAACACCAGTTCGGGCCGCAGCGCGCGATAGAGATCGGCCAGGCGCAGCAGCGCTGCGTCGGTCACGCGCATGGGGTAGTCCCCCAGGTCGAAGCACTCCAGCGTCGCGCCCAGGATGTCGGCGGCCTGCTGCGCCTCTTCATGCCGGGCCGCCTTGACGCGCTCGATGGTCATGCCCGGCTGGCGCCACATCTTGGCGGACTCGCCGCGCTCGCCAAAGGACAGGCAGACGATCTTGACGTTGTAGCCACGCTCGGCGTACAGCGCGATGGCGCCGCCGGCACGCCAGACAAAATCGGCGGCATGCGCGCTGACCACCAGGATCGAGGGACGCTGCGCGTCCGGCTGGGCTTGGGCTTGGATGTCGGACATGGGGGATTCTCTTGGATCTTGTTGGGCCGTATCGTGTCGGGTCGTGTCGGGTCGTGTCGGGCCGTATCGGGCCGTATCGGGTCGTAGGATCGTCGGATGCGCGTGAGACCTCAGTCGGCCGTGATGCCCGCCTTGCGGATGACGCCGTTCCAGGTGGCGGTTTCGCCGCGCACGAACTGGCCGAAAGCCTCAGGCGTGCCCGGCAGGATGGTCACGCCCAGTTGCGCGAGCTGTTTGCGCACATCGGGGTCGGCCAGCGCGGTGTTGGCGGCCGTGTTGAGTTCATGGACCACGGCCGGCGGCGTCTTGGCCGGCGCCACCAGCCCCCACCAGACCGAGGCGGTGAAGCCCGGCAAGCCTTGCTCGCGTGAGGTCGGCACGTCCGGCAGCAGCGGCGTGCGCTGATCGCTTGCCACCGCGATGGCGCGCAGCGTGCCGGCGCGGATATGGGTGATGACTTCGAGCGGGTTGATCGGCATGAACGAGATACGCTCGCCCAGCAGGTCGGTGATCGCGGGCGCGCCGCCCTTGTAAGGCACATGCAGCACGTCGATGTGCGCGGCTTCCTTGAACAGCTCGCCGGCGAGATGGCCCGAGCTGCCGTTGCCGGCCGAGGCATAGCTGAACTTGCCCGGCTGGGCCTGCGCCTGGGAGACCAGGCCCTTGAGCGACGTCACGCTGGATTTTGCCGGCACCACCAGCACCAGCGAGGCCTGCCCCACGCGCGCCACCGGCGTGAAATCCCGTGCCGGGTCGAACGGCAGCTTCGCGAACAGCGCGGCATTGGTGGCCAGGCTATTGGACGCCATCATGATGGTGTAGCCGTCCGGCGCGGCCTTGGCCACGGCCTCCATGCCGATATTGGTGCTGGCGCCCGGACGGTTGTCGACGATGATGGGCTGCTTGAGCAGCACGCTCATCTTCTGCCCGACCGAGCGCGCCACGATGTCCACCGCGCCACCGGCGGCATAAGGCACGACCAGCCGGATTGGCTTGGCCGGGTAGGCCTGGGCGCTGGCGGCGCTGGCGGCCAGCGAGAGCGCGGCGGCCAGGAAGCCGGCAAGGTAGGGGCGGCGCAGCATGGTTGTCTCCTGATGGTGCAGTTTGTGGTGCGGCTCAAGGCCGTTTGCGTGCATTCTGGGTAGCTGCCGTGATACTGTCCAATACGTTTTTGAACCCCTTGTTATCGCACTTCGATATAAGCAATGGATTTCCGCCAACTTCGCTATTTCGTTGCCGTGGCCGAAGCGCTGAGCTTCAGCGAGGCCGCGCGCAAGCTCCATATCAGCCAGCCACCGCTGAGCACCCAGATCAAGGCGCTGGAGGACGAACTCGGCAGCGCGCTGCTGCACCGCTCCCGCCATCATGTGGCGCTGACGCCGGCGGGCACGCTGTTCCTGGACAAGGCCAGGGCGGCGCTCGCCAACCTGGAGCAGGCCCGCGAGGTGGTCAGGCAGGTGGCCGCCGGCGAGGCGGGCGAGATCCGCGTGGGCTTTACCGCCTCGGTGCCGATGCAGGATGCGTTTCCGCGCGCGGTGCAGCGATTCCGCGTGGACCACCCGCGCGCCATGCTGGAGCTGGTGCATATGTCCACCGGCCAGCAGTTGCAAGGACTGGAGAAAGGCGAGATCGACATTGGCTTCCTGCGGCCGTCGCCCCAGTTCTACCCGCCCGCCAGCATCACCGTGCACGAGGTGCTGGCCGACCGCCTGGTCGCCGTGCTGCCTGCCTCGCACGCACTGGCAAACCCGGTGGACGACGCCGGGATCGATATCGGCGCGCTGTGCGCACAGCCCTTCTTGCTGTTCCCCCGCGGGCTGGGCTGCGGGCTGTTCGACCACGTCACCACGCTTTGCAACCGGGCGGGCTTTGCCCCGCGCATCGGCCAGGAGGCGCGCGAGGCGACCACCATCATTGGATTGGTAGCGAGCGGCGCCGGCGTGTCGGTGCTGCCGGAGATCTACGCGCGCACCGGCATCCCCGGCGTGACGTACCGGCCACTGGCGGGCCAGGATGCCAACAGCCGGGTGCTGGTGGCGCATCGCACCGGGGCGCTGTCACCCATCATGCGTCGGTTCCTGGCATTTTTTGAGGTTGGCGGCTGAGGCAAGGACGGTGCGGAAACCGAGTCCCGCCGCGCAATAGCGGCGTATTCACCACGCCGCGGGGCGCCGCCATGCACTAGCACGGCGAAATGTCTGCACATTGCCGTTTCAGCCCTACAGTTCCCCTCCAGCCTTCCGTTAGCCGGGGCATGCTGGCCGACAACAAAATTGTCGGAGGCCTTTTTCAACCACCGCCCCCTACCCAACGCGCATGCTTCTCTCGCTCCGTACACGCATTACGGCGACCTGTGTCGCCATCGTTGTCACCGCCCTGTCGGCATCCACCGGCATCACCTACGTAGTCACGAAGCACAGCGACGAACGCACGCTGCGGCAAAACCTCGCCACCATCACCCAAGGCAACGCGCAAGCCATCACCGAGTGGCTGACCGCGCGGGCCGACATGGTGCAAGCCGTCTCCCCGGAGAGCCTTTCCACCGATCCCATGTCTGCGGTCACGCAGCTGGAAAAATCCGGCGGCTTTGTCGTGGCCTACGCGGGCTACCCGGACAAGCATGCGGTGTTTTCCCGCGACCTCGGCATCCCCGCCGACTACGATCCCACGGGCCGCCCGTGGTACCAGGCCGCCGTCAGCGCCGGCAAGCTGGTCATCACGCAGCCGTATGAAGATGTCGCGACCAAGAAGCTCGTGGTGACGCTGGCCCTGCCCGTGCTGGCCAATGGCCAGTTGAAGGCCGTGGTGGCCGCCGATGTGAACCTGGACGCCGTGACCTCCACCGTGAACGCCATCCACCCCACCCCGGCCAGCTTTGCCTTCCTGGCCGACAAGAGCGGGCGCATCGTGGCGCATCCGGATGCCAGGCTCAACCTCAAGCCGGCCACCGATCTGTCCGCCGACCTGACGGCGAACGCCCTGGCCAGCCTGTCGGATCCCGACCAGCCCCTCGCAGTGAAGATCGCGGGTGCCACCAAGCTGCTGCATGCGGAGCCGGTCAAGAACTCCGACTGGGAAGTGGTGGTTGCCATGGATGAGGATGAAGCCCTGGCCGGCCTGCACAATGTGCTGCAGGCCATGTTCATGACCCTGGTGACGGTGGCCTTCCTCGCCGCGGGTGTCGGCTCGGTCATGACTGCCTCTGCGTTCCGGCGGCTGTCCCAGGTGCGCGAGGCGATGGACGAAATCGGCTCCGGACACGGCGACCTGACCAAGCGCCTGCCGGCCGACGGCAATGATGAGGTCACGCAGATCGCCCGTGCGTTCAACCAGTTTGCCGACAAGCTCGCCACGGTGCTGATCGATATCCGGGACAGCAGCGAATCGGTTCGTACGGCAACCGCCGAAATCTCGCAGGGCAATATCGACCTGTCCGCGCGTACCGAGCAAGCCGCGGCCAGCCTGGAGCAGACAGCGGCTGCCATGGACCAGCTCACCGGCACCGTGCAAAACTCGGCCGAGGCCGCCGTGCGCGCCGGCGAGCTGGCGGCCGCGGCCTCCCAGGTCGCCAACCGGGGGGGCGATGCCGTCTCTCGCGTGGTGACCACCATGCAGGAAATCTCGACCGCCTCCGCCAAGATCCACGACATCATCGGGGTCATCGACGGCATCGCCTTCCAGACCAACATCCTGGCGCTCAACGCTGCCGTGGAAGCCGCCCGCGCCGGCGAACAGGGACGCGGATTCGCCGTGGTGGCTGGCGAAGTCCGCACGCTGGCCCAGCGCAGCGCCCAGGCCGCCAAGGAGATCAAGGGACTGATCAGCAAATCGGTGGCCAAGGTGGACTCGGGCGCGGAGCTGGTGCGGGACGCCGGCGAGACGATGAACAGCATCGTGGCCAGCGTGAAACAGGTCGAGCAGGTGCTGCGCGAAATCTCGAATGCCGGCAGCGAGCAAAGCGTGGGCATCACACAGGTCAACCAGGCGGTGAGCCAGCTCGACGGGGCGACGCAGCAGAATGCGGCGCTGGTCGAGCAAGCCTCGGCGGCGGCCGGTTTCCTGCATGAGCAAGCCAACAAGCTGGCCGATGCGGTGGGCCAGTTCCGCCTGGCCAGCGCGCATGGCGGCGCGATGGGGTCCGGGGCTTGAACCGCTGAGCAGGCGGCGAGCCAGGTAAGCAAGGGGGTTCAGCGGCTGCTGAACCCCCTTTTTTCGTCAGGCGGGCGCCATTTGGAGAAATTTCACAATTGCTGGTATGGTTGGTGTGGCACAAAATCCACATGACGGCGCACCCGGCGCGGAATGCCGGTGGTGCTGCTAGTGCTGCTAGTGCTGCTAGTGCTGCTAGTGCCGGCATGACTGTAGTGCCCGTAATGCTAGAAACACCCGCTCGAAACACCCGCAACGCCCATCAGCAAGGAGAACTCCCCGCATGACTGTATTCCAAGGGACTGGCGCCCTTTTCACCCTCATCGCCATTTTCGGCGTCATCAACCACCGCTTCATCAAGCTGCCCGACACCCTGGGCATCACGGCCGTCGGGCTGGTGACCTGCCTGAGTGTGTCCATCCTCGGCTTCAACCACCCTGAAATGGTCGCGCAGGCCCGCAAGCTCGTGGCCCAGATCGATTTCTCCGACGTGGTCTTCCATGGCCTGCTCAGCCTGCTGCTGTTCGCCGGCGCCTTGCACGTCGACCTCTCGCGCATGCGCCGCCAGCGCCGGGCCGTGGTCATGCTGGCCACGGTCGGCGTGGTGATCTCGACCGCCGCGGTCGGGTTCGGCTTCTTCTATGTCGCACAGTGGCTGGGCCACCCGGTCAGCCTGCTGTGGTGCCTGGTGTTCGGCGCGCTGATTTCCCCTACCGATCCGATCGCCGTGCTCAGCGTGCTCAAGAACGCGGGCGCATCGGAAAGCCTGGAAACCAAGATCGCAGGCGAGTCGCTGTTCAACGACGGCACCGCGGTGGTGGCATTCCTGACCCTGGTGGGGCTGGCTACCGGCGCCACCGAATTCTCCGCTTCGCACGTGGCGCTAGCGCTGGTGCGCGAAGTGCTGGGCGCGGTGGTGCTGGGCATGGTGGTGGGCTATGTGGCGTCGGTGCTGCTGCGCGGGATCGACAGCTATCCGGTCGAGATCCTGATCACGCTGGCGCTCGCCACCGGCGGCTACAGCCTGGCCGAAGCGGTGCACGTGTCCGCGCCGCTGTCGGTGGTCATCATGGGCCTGGTGATCGGCAACCATAGCACCAGCAAGTCGATGTCGGAGAAGACCCGCGAGCACTTGTTCAATTTCTGGGGCCTGCTGGACGAGTTGCTCAACCTGGTGCTGTTTGGCCTGATCGGGCTGGAGATCATCGCGCTGTCGCTGCAGCTGCATATCGTCTGGCTGGGGCTGGCGGCGATTCCCGTGGTGCTGGTTGCCCGCGGCATCAGCGTGGCCATCCCGTTGCTGGCGCTGCAGAATTTCCGCCGGCTCAATCCCCACTCGGCCACCATCATGACCTGGGGCGGCCTGCGCGGCGGCATCTCGATCGCGCTGGCGCTATCGCTGCCGGAGTTTCCCGGCCGCGAGATGCTGATCGGCGTGACTTACCTGGTGGTGGTGTTCAGCCTGCTGATCCAGGCCACCACGCTGGGCAAGCTGGTCAAGCACCTGAATGGCCTGAGCCCGAAACCATAGCGGATACAGCATCCGCGCGCAGCTTGAGGCGGCGGTTGGAGATAGGCACGTCGAGCACGGTTTGGGTCGGGAATACAACGAAGCGCCCGAGCGCTCTTGGCGATCGGGCCCAGATGATAGCGCAGGCGGGTGACTTTTCGGGCACGCCCCGGCGCGCTGCGCTGGCGGCGGGAGCGGCCTGGCCGGCCGCCCCGCCCTCTGTCACGCCACCTTGGGGAAATCGATCGCCGTATCGTTGACGCGGTTGATCATATTGGTGAACAGGATCGCGCTGATGGCCTGGATGCTCTCGACGATCTGGCGATCGGTGTAGCCGGCTTCGCGCACATTGGCGACGACGCTGGCGGGTAACGTGCCGGAAGTCGTGACCACGGCCAGTGCGAAGCGGACCAGCGCGTCGATCTTGCTGTCTTGCGGGTATTCGCCGGCGCGCAGCTCTCGCGTTTGTTCGGCGGTATAGCCGGCCATCTTGCCGGTCATGGTGTGCGCGGCCACGCAATAGTCACAACCCGACGCTTCGCTGACGGCAAGGTTGATCGCTTCGAGCTCACGGGCGCTGAGCGTGGCGTTCTTGAGCAGCGCGCCGGTTTGCAGTGCGTGGGCCAGCACCTCGGGGGCATTGCTGCCGATCACCGCGTAAGCGTTGGGCACCTTGCCCACGGCGCCCTTGATGGCGGCGAACAGTTGGGCAGCCTGGCCGGTGGCTTCGGCGGGGTTGATAGTGTGAAGACGGGACATGACGGCACTCCTTTGCGGTTGGTTGATGGACCCGCGCTGTGTTTGTTGCGCTGCTTCCATGGACTGAAGTCTAGGCGCGCCAGATGCGACTTACCGCATATAATCGTCGCATTATCTTGCCCTATCGTCTCAACACATCGTATCCGTCTTGATGACTCCGTTCCCGCCATGGATAGCCTGACCGAACTTGTGCGCATGCTTTCGCCCGCCGGCACCGTCGACCTGCACTGCCACTTCGCCGGCAACTGGCGGGTGGACAACGCGGCAGCGCCCGCCGGCCACCTGCCGTATCACATCATCCTGAAGGGGCAGGCGCGCGCGCTGGTGGCGCAGGAGGCCATCTCTCTCGCTGCGGGCGACGTGCTGCTGTTCCCGCATGGCAGCGCGCATACGCTGCGCAGCCTGCCCGATGGGACCGAGGGGGCCGAAGGGGCGCACCCCGCCATGCCGGCCCAGACCACGCGCTTCAATGGCCTGCTGACCGAGGTGACGATGCCCGGCGACGCGCATCCGCTGGACATGCTGTGCGGCACGTTCGTGCTGGGCTTGCCGGGCACGGTGCTGTTGCGCAACCTGCCACCGGTGCTGCGCGTGGCCACCGCGCAGCGCGCCGATTGCGCCTGGCTGCATGCGCTGATCGACATGATGCGCAACGAGGCGCAGGCGCCCGAGCCTGGTGGCGCGGCGGTCATCGGGCAGCTCTCCACCGCATTGCTGACCCTGCTGTTGCGCGCGCTGATCGCGCAGGGCGGCGTCACGCATAGCCTGCTGGCGCTGATGGCCGATGCGCGGCTGTCCAAGGCGATCGATGCGGTACTGCGCGCGCCGGCCGAGCCATGGTCGGTGGCGTCGCTGGCGGCGGTGTGCAATGTGTCGCGCGCCACGTTCGCACGGCGCTTCGCCCAGCTCAGCGGCGAGACGCCGCTGCAGTTCGTGACCACCTTGCGCATGGAAATGGCCGCCCGCCTGCTGACGCTGGACCGCGGCTCCGCGGCCAGCATCGGCGAGCAATGCGGCTATGCCTCCGAGGCCGCCTTCGGGCGCGCCTTCAAAGCGTACTTTGGCGTGGGGCCGGGCATGTTCCGGCATGCGGCGCGGGAGCGCCGCGCGGCCGCCGCCGCGCAGGCGGCCTCGGCGCGTCAGGCCGCGGCGCGCTGCGCTTCGTAGACCTGCAGGTGGCTATAGGCGATGCGCACCAGCGGCACCGCATGCCCCAGCCGCGCGGCACGCTGCGCCATGTCGCCGACGATGTCGTACGCCTCCAGGCGGGGCGCGCCCTGCGCGATATCGCGCATCATGGAGGCGACCCAGGCCGAGTTCTCGTCCAGCAGGCGCGCGGCCATGGCCTGGGCCACCGGCTCGGGCAAGGCGTACCCGGACAAACGCGCCACCGCCGCGCATTCGTCCATGGCCTGCTGCATCAGCGCGCGGCCGTCCACCGTCCTGACGATCTGGCCAACGGCGCCACGCATCAGGCAGGTCATCAGCGCACCGGCCGAGATCATCACCCACTTGTTCCACAGCGCCTGGTCGATGACTGGTGACAACTCGCGCGTGCCGGGCGTGCTGGCGGCAAGCGCATGGAAGGCCGCGGCCAGGCCCTGTGCCGACTCGGCACGCGCGCCCACGATGAGCCTGTCGACCGCGCCCTGATGCACCACCGCGCCAGCGGCGTCGAGCGTGGTGGCAATGTACGACACGCCGCCAAGCACCCTGTCGCGGCCGTAGCGCGCGTCCAGCGTCTCATACGCACGCAGCCCGTTGACGAGCGGCAGGATCGCCGCGCGCTTGCCCCCGCTGGCAGAAAGCGCCGGGCCCAGCGCGGCCATCGCGCTGTCCAGGTCGTAGGTCTTGCATGCCAGCAGGACCAGGTCGTAGTCCGCCTTGGCGTCCTCGGCCAGCACCGTCTTCACGGCGGCGCGGATATCGCCAAGCTCGCTGCGCACGGTCAGGCCATCTCTGGCCAGCGCTTCGGCGCGCCGTGGGCGCACCAGGAACGTGACATCCGCCCCCGCCTGCATCAGGCGCGCGCCGTAGTAGCCACCCATGGCGCCAGCGCCCAGGACCAGAATCTTCATGACGTTCCCCGCTTCGATGTCCTACTTGATTGACAGTGACAAACAGTGACTAACAGTGGCCAGCAGTGGCTGACAGCGCAAAGCGCCTACGGCAGGTCGCCGGCGAGCACCGCGCCGCCCGCCTCCCCGGTTTGCTCCGCGCCCCCCAGGAAGCTGGCGGCGGATGCCAGGCGCCGGCGCATGCCGTCCGCGGCGGCCGGGCCCGCCACCAGGGCATGCCGCTTGAAATTCAGCCGCTCGCCCGTGCCGGCATCCACCAGCACGGGATCGACCACCTTGCCGGTTTCCTTGTCGCGCAGTTCCACGCTGGGGCCTTCCGGCGCGAAGTGCTTGTTGCCCCAGGCCAGCATGGCCAGCAGCACGGGCAGGAAATCCCGCCCGCATTGCGTCAGCACATATTCGTAGCGCGGCGGCTTCTCCGAGTACTGCCGGCGCTCCAGCAACCCCTCCTCCACCAGCGCGGTGAGGCGGCGCGTGAGCATGTTGGGTGCGATGTCCAGGTTCTTCTGGAAGTCGTCGAAACGCCGCGCGCCGTAGAACGCCTCGCGCATCAGCAGCATGCTCCACCACTCGCCAACCCGTTCCAGCCCGCGGGCGATGGGGCATTGCATGTTCCTGAAGGTTTTTCTTTGCATGGTCGACGACTCCGCTTCGGCATCTTGATACTTTCAGCATGATAGCTGGATTGAAACGCCGCAATGCCGGCCTCACCGGTGCCGTCTAATCCAGGGCTTCGAGCGCCAGCGCAATGCCCTGCCCGCCCCCGATGCACAGCGTCACGACGCCCCGGCGTAGCCCATGCGCACGCATCGCATACAGCAGGCGTGTGGTGAGCACCGCCCCGGTCGCGCCGATGGGATGGCCATGCGCGATCGCGCCGCCCTCCACGTTGATGATGTCGAGCGGCAACCCGAGTTCGCCCGCCACTGCCAGGGGCACCGCCGCGAAGGCCTCATTGATCTCGAGCCACTCGACATCGCCCAGCGCCCATTGCGCCCGCTGCAGCGCCTGGCGCACAGCGGGAACAGGCCCAAGGCCGAACAAGCCTGGCTCGACGGCGCCTACGCCATAGGCCACCAGCCGGGCCATCGGTGCCAGCCCGAGGCTCTCGGCCAGCGATCGCTCGGCGACCAGCATGGCGGCCGCGCCGCTATTGAGTCCCGGTGCATTGCCCGCGGTGATGGTGCCGTCCTTGCGAAACGCCGGACGCAGCTTGCTGAGAATCTCGAAGGTGGTATCCGGCCGGTTCGCTTCATCCACGTTGAACGTGGACGTGCCGCCCTTCGCCTTCACGGGCACACCGATGATCTGCTCCACAAAGCGGCCTTGCTCCTGCGCGCGGGCAAAGTGGCTTTGCGAGCGCTCTGCCCAGCGGTCCTGTTCGTCGCGGCCGATCTTGTTTCGGGTCACCAGGTCCTCGGTATGCCAGCCGGAGTGCTCGCCCGAGAAGGCATCCACCAGGCCATCGCGCAGCATGCTGTCCTGCAGCGCCGCGTCGCCCATGCGGCTGCCCCAGCGGGCGGCGGGCATCAGGTACGGCGCCTGGTCCATATTCTCCATGCCACCGGCAATCGCCACGTCGACATGGCCAAGCCAGATTTCATCGGCGGCGCTGGCGATGGCCTGCGCGCCCGACCCGCACACGCGGTTGACCGTCATCGCCGGCAGCGAAACCGGCAGGCCCGCGCCGATGGCCGCCTGCCGGGCGGGATTCATCCTGTTGCCCGCCTGGATCACATTGCCGAACACCACGCTGCCAATCCGCTGCGGATCGACGCCGGAGCGCCGCACCGTCTCGCGGATGACCGCCGCGCCCAGTTCGGTTGCCGGCGTGGCCTTGAGCGAACCGTTATAGGCGCCGATGGCGGTGCGAACGGGGTGGCACAACACAACTTCCCTGGTTTTCATCACAAGCTCCTTGGGGTGGTGGACGAAGCCGGCCGCGTAGCGGCCGGCCATTGCGCTTGCGCATCGCCAGCCGCCGCGCCCGGCGGCGCCTTGCAGTAGCGGTTGTCGGCGCGGGCGCATCCCACGCCGGCGTCGCGCGGGCGCTCCGTGCCGGCGTGGACGGTTTGTGCCGCCAGGGCGGCAAACAGCGTGGCACAGGCCAGCGCGCTAGCTAAACGGGTGTTCATGATCCATCTCCCGGGTGTGGTAGGCCTCAATGCGCATCGGCCGATGGCGCCATGGGCGGGCCCGCCCTGCGCAGCAGCGGCACCATGGCGGTGGCGATGACAAAGCACACCATGATGACCAGGAAGGCATCGCCAAACGTCTGCGTCTGCGCCTCGCGCCAGGTCAGTGCCCACAGTTGCCTGAGCGCGGCGGACTGCGCATCGGCGACGTCGTGCCCCAGCGCGGCCATATTGCTGCCCACCGCCTGCAGCAGCGCGCCCATGGCCTCGTTGCTGTCGTTCAGGTGCTCCGCCAGGCGCTGGAAATGCAGGTTGGTGCGGTCGTTCAGGATGGTCGCGCAGCTGGCGATGCCGATCGCGCCGCCCAGGTTGCGCATCAGGTTGAACAGCCCGGATGCCAGCCTGAGCCGCTCCGGCGCCAACGCCCCCAGCGTGAGCGTGACCGCCGGCGCCACCGCGAACTGCTGCGCCATGCCGCGAAACGCCTGCGGCAGCAAAAGTTCCTGCGCGCCCCAGTCATGTGTGATCGGCGCGAACTGCCACATCGAGAAGGCAAAGCAGCCCAGCCCGAACATCATCAGCCAGCGCAGGTCCACCCGATTGGCGAAGAAGGCGTAGACGGGGATCGACATGACCTGGAACACGCCGGTTGAGAACACCGCCAGCCCGATCTGCAGCGCGCTGAAGCCGCGCACGCGGCCCAGGAACAGCGGCGTGAGATAGATGGTGGCGAAGATGCCCACGCCGGTCATGAACGAGAAGAAGCAGCCGAGTGCGAAGTTGCGGTCCTTGAGCGCGCGCAGGTCCACCACCGGCTGTGCGTAGGTCAGGCTGCGCCAGACAAAGCCGACACCCGCAATGCCCGAGATCCAGGCGGTGGTGCGAATCACGTCGTCGCCAAACCAGTCCCAGCGCGGGCCTTCTTCCAGCGTGTACTGCAGGCAGCCGAGGAACAGTGCCATCAGCGTCATGCCGAGATAGTCGGCGCCGCGCACCAGCGACCAGTTGGGCCGGTCCACGCGCACCAGCAGCGGCACCGCCACCGTGATGAAGATGCCCGGCACCAGGTTGATGAAGAACAACCAGTGCCAGGAGTAGTTGTCGGTGATCCAGCCGCCCACGGTGGGCCCGAGCGTGGGCGCCAGCGAGGCCAGGGCGCCGATGGTGGCCGCGGCGATCACGCGCTGCTTGCCGCCGAAGAAGGCGAAGGCCGTGGTAAACACCAGCGGAATCATCGAGCCGCCCAGGAAGCCCTGCATGGCGCGAAAGGCGATCATGCTCTGGATGTTCCAGGCGATGCCGCACAGCAGGCTGGTTAGCGTAAAGCCTGCCGCCGAAACGGCAAACAGCCAGCGCGTGGACATCACGCGCGACAGCCAGCCCGACAGCGGAATCACGATGATCTCGGCGATCAGGTAGCTGGTCTGCACCCACACGGTTTCATCGGCGCCCGCCGACAGCCCACCGCCGATGTCGCGCAGCGAGGCCGAGACGATCTGGATATCCAGCAAGGCGATGAACATGCCCACGCACATGGTGGCGAAGGCCAGCACCTTGGCGGCCGTGCTCATGGAGGCCGCGGAAAACGCCGGCGCAGACGGCTGCACGGGCACGGCTGGCTGCGTGGCCTGCCCCGGGCCGGCCAGGACGGTGCTGCTCATGGTTGCACCTGCGCGTCGGCGCGGGAATCGACTTGCGCCAGCACCGACAAGCCGGGCCGCAGCATGGCCAGCGCGGCCTCGTTGTCATCCAGCATGATGCGCACCGGCACGCGCTGGACGATCTTGGTGAAGTTGCCGGTGGCGTTCTCCGGCGGCAGCACGCTGAACTGTGCCCCCGTGGCCGGCGCCAGGCTGAGCACGCGGCCGTGGAACACGCGGCCGGGCAGCACGTCGGCCTCCACCGTGGCCCGCATGCCCGGGCGCAGATGCGCAAGCTGGCCTTCCTTGAAATTCGCATCGACCCACAGGCCGCGCGCCGGCACCACCGACAGCAGTTGCGCGCCGCCCGCGGCGTAGGCGCCCACGCGGGCGCGGCGGTTGCCAATGGTGCCATCGATGGGCGCGCGCAGCTCCGTGTAGCCCAGGTTCAATCTGGCGATGTCGCGCTCGGCAACGGCTTGCGCAAGCGCCGCCTGCGCTTGCAGCTTCTGCGTGGCGATCACGTCGACCTGGCGCTGCGCGGCGAGCAGGCTGGCCTGCGCTTTCTGCGTGTTGGCGAGAGCTTGCTTGTAGTCCGAGTCGGCCTTTTGCGCGCTCTGGACCGATACCGCCGATTTGGCCGCCAGGCTCTGGTAACGAGCCTGGTCGTCGCGCGAGCGCAGGGTGTCGGCATTCACCGCGGTGACCGCCGCCCGCGCCTGGCCGATCACGGCTTCCTGCAAGGAGCGGGTGGCGTCCAGGTTGGCCAGCAGCGCCTGCTGGGCGGCCACCGCCCCTTCCGCCTTGGCCAGCGCGGCGCGGTAGTCACGGTCATCGATGCGGGCCAGCAAGTCGCCGGCGTGCACCTGCTGGTTGTCGGTCACCAGCACCTGCGCCAGGTAGCCCGGCACCTTCGGCGCAATCACCGTGACTTCTCCGCCGACATAGGCATCGTCGGTGCTTTGCAGGAAGCGGCCGTGCGTCCACCAGTGCTGGCCATAGGTGGCGGCGCCAAGGCCGGCGGCGATGAGCGCGCCGGTCAGGATCAGCCGCTTGCGGCTGATGCGGGGCTTGCTGGCAACGGGGATGGGCGCCGGGCCTGCGCGCTCGGCGGTGATGTCGCTTGTCATGACGCTTCCTCTGGTTTTCGCTCTAACTTTTGCTTTGACTTTTGCCTCAGCGCGCTAACGCTGCCGTGCTTTCACAGATGGACTGTTGGCTGCGGGACATCGGGGATGGGGGCCGCGCGTGCGCGCGCCGCCTTTTCGAGCTTGGCGCGGACGCCCTCGCTGGCAGCCGGGCCGGCCACGACCATGTGACCGTCATCGGTAATCGGATGCCCGGTCTGCGCATCCACCAGGATCGGGATAGCGGTGGCGCCGGTCTGGCGGTCCACCAGCACCAAGCTCTCGCCCTCCGGCGAGAAGTGGCGGTTGCCCCAGGCCAGCAGCGCCAGCATCACCGGGCGGAATTCGCGGCCCCGGGCAGTCAGCAGGTATTCGAAACGCGGCGGCCGCTCGCAGTACTGGCGCCGCGCAAGCAGGCCCTCGCGCACCAGGGTTTCGAGGCGGCGCGCCAGCATGTTGGGCGCAATGCCCAGCTGCTTCTGGAATTCATCGAAGCGGCTGTTGCCATAGAACGCCTCCCGCAGGATCAGGATGCTCCACGGCTCACCCACCCGCGCCAGGCTGCGGGCAATGGGGCAAGGCGCGTTGTCGAGCGGCTCTTTCTGCATGTCCGCCACCTCCGGGAAATCAGGTTGCTAGCAAGATGCAAGTTAGTATAGAGTTGTAAATATCATCATGCAAGTAACTTGTTAAAGAAAGCCAGTGGGGCGGCGATCAAGCCGCTTCCTGATTTCCCCGAATCCCTGAAGGAGATGGACATGAGCCGTACCCCGCCCCGCCCCGGACTCGCGCCCGAGCAGCCGTACCAGCACCTGCGCCGGCACGCGGCGCGGGCCACCGCGCTCGCCGCGGCAGCGCTGACGGCGCTGGGCCTGGCGGCTTGCGCCGCGGTAGGCCCGGACTACAAGGCGCCCGCGGCCGACACCGCAGCCAGCTACCCGCATGCCGATGCGCTGGCCGCACGCGCCACGCCCCAACCAGCGCCAGCGCTAGATACCTGGTGGACGGGATTCAACGATCCCGCGCTCACGCGCATCGTCCAGCGCGCGCTGGACCAGAACCTGGACCTGGCCGCCGCGTTCGCCCGCGTGCAGCAGGCGCGGGCCGCTGCCGCCGAGGCCGGTGCGCAACTGCTGCCCCAAGGCAGTTTGTCGGCGCAGGCGGCCAAGGTGCATCAGTCGCTGGAAAGCCCGCTAGGCAAGATCGCGAGCAAGTTCCCCGGCTACGACCGCAATGCCGCGCTCTACGATGTGGGTGCGGGCGCGAGCTGGGAGATCGACCTGTCCGGCGGCCTGCGGCGTGGCGCAGAGGCGGCCGACGCCGAGGCGCAGGCCGCGCAGGCCGACCAGCTTGGCGTGCGCATCTCGGTTGCGGCCGAGGCCGCCGATGCCTACTTGCGCGTACGCGGCGCGCAGCAGCGCATTGCCATTGCGCAGGAGCAGGTGACGAACAACGGCAAGCTGCTGGACCTGGTGCAATTGCGCTTGCGCGACGGGCTCGCATCCAGCCGCGAGGTAGCCCAGGCGCAAGCGCTGGTGGCGCAGGCGCGCGTCACCATTGCACCGTTGCGGATCGAGCTGCAAACCCAGTTGAACCGGCTCGATGTGCTGATGGGCGCGCAGCCGGGCACCTACACAGCGGAGCTTGGCCCCCTGCCGAACGGCGTGGCCGTGCCGGCCATCTCCGTGGCCCAGGGTCCCGCCGACCTGTTGCGCCGCCGCCCCGACGTGATCGCGGCCGAGCGCAGGCTGGCCGCCAGCAGCGCGCGCATCGGCGCGGCCACCGCCGAGTACTACCCCAAGCTATCCTTGTCCGCGCTGCTAGGCTTTGAGAGCCTGAGCGGCGGCAAGCTGTTTTCCGCCGCCGCGTTCCAGCCGGTGGCGGCAGCGGGCTTGCGCTGGCGCCTGTTCGACTTCGGCCGCGTGGATGCCGAGGTGGCGCAAGCCAAGGGCGCCAACGCCGAGGCGCTGGTCAACTACCGCAAGGCCATGCTGCGCGCCACCGAAGACGTGGAGAACGCCATCGTCACGCTGACCGAGCTGGAGTCGCAAGGCAAGGAGCTGAGCACCGAGATCGACGCCCACGAACGCGCGCGCGGCGCTTCCGAAGATGCGTACAAGGGTGGTGCCGTCAGCCTGTTCGAGGTGTTGGATGAGGAACGCCAGTTGCTGGCCGCGCGCGACCAGCAGGCCCGCGTGCACGCCGACAACGCGCGCGCCGCGGTGGCGACGTTCCGGGCGCTGGGCGGCGGGTGGTGATCGGATCAGGCTACGCCTGGCGTGGGAATCCCTTCCGGCGGCAGGGTGGAGACGTCCACCGATGCTAGCGGCGGGCCCGAAGTGCATCGCCTCGCCCAAGTGATCGGCCGCGCCTTGCGCACGCAGCCTGGGCACTACGCCGCCAGCACTCGCCGCACCACTGTCGTGCACCTGCACTCGCCAGCGACATAGGCCGCGCCCAACTGGTGCGCGCCCAGCCCGGGCCAAGGCTGTTTTGTGTACAAAATCTGCACATCACGCTTGTATATCAGTCTGGCATACCTCTTGCGTCTGAGGCTGGCATGACTTTCGCCGCCCCCTCCATGCCAGCCTTCTGCGATGCCGCCGGCCCCGCCCGCGGCAGCACTTCGGCCGAGATTGCCGAGCGCATCACGCAATCGATCCTGGCCCAGCGCCTGGGGCCCGGCACGCGGCTGGGCGAGCAGGCGCTGGCCGGGCTGTTCGACGTCAGCCGCACGCTGGTGCGCGAAGCCCTGACCCGGCTGGCCGCGCGCGGCATCGTCACGGTGTCGGCGCGGCGCGGCTGGTTTGTGATCGAGCCGTCGCGGCAGGAGGCCCGCCAGGCATTTGCCGCCCGGCGTGCGATCGAGCTTGGCTTGCTGCGCTATGCGGCGCCGGTCTCCGCCGCCGCCATCGGCCGGTTGCAGGAGCACGTGGCACAGGAGCAGCGCGCGCTGAGCGCCGACGACGCCGCCGTGCGCAGCTACCTGCTGGGCGACTTCCATGTATGCCTGGGCGAATGCGTGGGCAATGTGCTGCTGGCCGACACGCTGCGCGACCTGACGGCGCGCACCACGCTGATTGCCATGCGCTACCAGTCCAGTCACCAGGCCAGCGAGTCCTGCGCCGAGCATGTGCTGATCGTGGCAGCGCTAGCCGCTGGCGATACCGAGCGCGCCATCGCGCTGATGGACGCCCACTTGTGCCACGTCGAGGCCGGCCTGAGCGCCGCCACGCCGGCGGCCCCGCCGGATCCGCTGCGCCAGGCGTTGAGCCCGCTGGGTCATGCGGCCTGAGCGCGCGGGCAACCGGTAGATAGCAACGACCTGTTTCTTCTATTTCGCTATTTCGAATCTTTGAATTTCCACCCCAACGGCAAGCTAGCAAGGACCCTTATGAAGCTCTCCAAACTCCTCCTCGGCCTCGGTGCCGCCGCCCTCGCCTTCGCAATGCAAACCGCCGGCGCCGAAGCGCTGGACGATGTGGTCAAGGCCGGCGTGCTCAAGGTCGCGGTGCCGCAGGACTTTCCGCCGTTCGGCTCGGTCAACGCCGAGATGAAGCCCCAGGGACTGGATATCGACGTGGCGGCGCTGATTGCCAGGAAGATGGGCGTGAAACTGGAACTGGTGCCCGTGACCAGCACCAACCGCGTGCCCTACCTGCAGACCAGGAAGGTGGACCTGGTGATCTCCAGCATGGGCAAGAACGCCGAGCGCGAGAAGGCCATCGATTTCAGCGAGGCTTACGCGCCGTTCTATAACGGCGTGTTTGGCCCGGCCGACCAGAAAGTGACCGGTGCCGCCGAACTGGCCGGCAAGACCATCGGCGTGACGCGCGGCGCGGTGGAGGACCTGGAGCTGAGCAAGATCGCCCCGGCGACGGCCACCATCAAGCGCTACGAAGACAACAACGGCACCATCAGTGCGTTCCTGTCCGGCCAGGTGCAACTGGTGGCGACGGGCAACGTGGTGGCAGCCGCCATCCTCGCCAAGAACCCGCCCAAGAAGCCGGAGCCGAAGTTCCTGATCAAGAACTCGCCCTGCTTCATCGGCCTGAACAAGGGCGAGCCCAAGCTGCAGGCCAAGGTCAACGCCATCCTGGCGGAAGTGAAAAAGGACGGCGAGCTCAATGCGATCACGGTGAAGTGGCTGGGTATGCCGCTGCCGGCCACGCTTTGATACGTTGATGCGTTGATGCGTTGATGTGTTGATGTGTTGATGCACTAATGGCCCAAGCCACGGGAAGCCGTGCCCGGCGGGCAGCCGCCGCGGCATGGCGTACTGCGCCAGTTCCGCGCTCATGAGCGCCCCGACCGGGCGCCTCCACCGATCGCTACCGCATGTCCTACCAATTCGATTTCCTTTCGGCCTTCGATTACGCCGGCGTGTTCGCGCACGGCGTCAGAGTCACGGCCGAACTCACCGCCATGGGCGGCGTGCTGGGGGTGACCCTCGGCATCGCCTGCGCCTGGGCGCGCACCCAGGGCCCGGCCTGGCTGGCGGCCGTCGCGGGCGGCTATGTGGAGCTGATCCGCAATACGCCGTTCCTGATCCAGCTGTTCTTTATCTTCTTCGGCCTGCCCAGCGCGGGCGTGCAACTGGGAGAAATGCAGGCCGCCATCCTGGCCATGGTGATCAACCTTGGCGCCTACAGCGCGGAGATCGTGCGCGCGGGCATCGCGGCCGTGCCACGCGGCCAGCTTGAAGCGGGCGCCAGCCTGGCGATGTCGCCCTTCCAGGTGTTTCGCCACGTGGTGCTGCGCCCTGCCCTGCAGAAAATCTGGCCGGCGCTGTCCAGCCAGGTGGTGATCGTCATGCTGGGCTCGGCGGTGTGCTCGCAGATCGCGGTCGAGGACCTGACCTTTGCCGCCAACTTCGTCCAGGGCCGGAATTTCCGTGCGTTCGAGGTCTACCTGCTGACCACCGCCATCTACCTGCTGCTTGCCATCGGCCTTCGCCAGGTGCTGCGCGGCATTGGCGGCACGCTGCTGCGGAGGGCGTCATGACCGATTTTTCAACCTGGGACATCCTGCGCAACCTGTTGATGGCGGTGCGCTGGACCGTGGTGCTGTCGCTGGTGGCCTTTGCCGGCGGTGCCGTCATCGGGCTGCTGGTGCTGCTGATGCGCATCAGCCGGCGCGCGCCGGCGCGCCGCGCGGCGTGGGCCTTTATCGAAGTGTTCCAGGGCACGCCGCTGCTGATGCAGCTGTTCCTGGCCTTCTTCGGCCTGGCGCTGTTCGGCGTGGAGATCCCGGCCTGGCTGGCCGCTGGCCTGGCATTGTCGCTGTGGTCCGGCGCCTACCTGGCGGAGATCTGGCGCGGCTGCGTCGAGGCCATCCCCAAGGGCCAGTGGGAAGCCGCCGGCTGCCTTTCGCTGGGCCACCTGCAGCAGATGCGCTACGTGATCCTGCCGCAGGCGCTGCGCATTGCCATTGCGCCCACGGTGGGGTTCGTGGTGCAGATCATCAAGGGCACGGCGCTGGCGTCCATCATCGGCTTTGTCGAGCTGTCCAAGGCGGGCACGGTCATTACCAACGCCACCTTCAGCCCCTTTACCGTCTACGCGCTGGTCGCGCTGATCTACTTTGCGCTGTGCTGGCCGCTATCCCGCTACAGCCGTTACCTGGAAAGGAAGCTCAATGTCGCTCATCGCCATTGAAAACGTAAAGAAGCGCTTCGGCGCCAACGAAGTGCTCAAGGGCATCGACCTGAAGGTGGAGGCCGGCGAGGTGATTGCCATCATCGGCAAGAGCGGCTCGGGCAAGAGCACCTTGCTGCGCTGTATCAACGGCCTGGAGAGCATCGACGAAGGCAATATCACCGTGGCAGGCGCCAAGCTCGGCAGCAGCGAGCTGGAGCTGCGCGCGCTGCGGCGCAAGGTCGGCATGATCTTCCAGCAGTTCAACCTGTTCCCGCACCTGAGCGCGGGACGCAACGTGATGCTGGCGCCCACCGTGGCGGCCGGCGTCAAAGAGCCGGAAGCATTGACCCGCGCGCGCGAGTGCCTGGCCAAGGTAGCGCTGGCGGAGAAGTTCGACAGCTATCCCGACCAGCTCTCCGGCGGGCAGCAGCAGCGGGTTGCGATCGCGCGCGCGCTGGCCATGCAGCCACGGGCCCTGCTATGCGACGAGATTACCTCGGCGCTGGACCCGGAGCTGGTGGTGGAGGTGCTCAACGTGGTGCGCCAGCTGGCCCGCGAGGGCATGACGCTGCTGATGGTGACGCACGAAATGCGCTTTGCGCGCGAAGTGTGCAATCGGGTGGTGTTCATGCATCAGGGGCGCGTGCATGAGATCGGGCCGCCGGAGCAGCTGTTCAGCCATCCGGCGACGCCGGAGCTGCAGCAGTTCCTGGGAATGGCGGCCTGAGCTGGCCTGCTGACAAACCAGAGGCATTCGCCGAAGCCGCCGAATGGGCCAAAGCCGCGCAAGATGACGGCGGCTGTCTCTCCCTCTCCCCTCATGGCTGAGGTTTGCCCACATTGATGAGCGACTGACGGTTTTCCCTACACGTATCATCAGGCAGCTATTCATCTTGATGGAATATCCGATACATCGTAACTATTCAGCAGGGATTGGCGAAGGCGGACAGCCGGAGAAGTTGCGGATCAAGGCCGAAAAGAGTTTGCGTCGCTGCTTTCGCAGTGTGGCGAGATAGGAGCGGATGGTGCAGAAGGCTTGGAAGCCCTGCGCGACGCGCAAGCCGCCCGATATCTTTTGTTTGAGCTTGGGCAAGCGGATATCGCGTTCGGCTTGGTTGTTGTCAAACGGCACGCGATGATCGGCAATGAAGCGCCATACCTGGTCCGCATAGCGTCGCAGGCGAGCCAGTAAGTTGCAGGCAAAGGACTGCTTGGTCTTGCCGCGCGGGTCCAGGGCCGGATCGCGTGCCTGCGGTGGATTCTCCCGCTGTCCCCGCGCGACGAGTTGACGCGCGCGGCGCCGATGAGGGGTGCAGGGCATCCCGCAGGAACTTAGAACGCTTCCACATCCTCAATGGTGCAGCATGCCGGCTCGCGCCTGAGCACCCACGGTGGGCTGAATGAATTGAACGGTAGCCGCTTTTCTGATCGTTTCATGGCCGCCCTCATCGCCCGATTTCTCATCGAATTTCGTACTTGTCCGATTGCGGCATAGCGTTTCTCGCTGCAGGATACCGTCCTGGTATCTATGAAAATCACTGGCGGATCGGTGCGCCAGCACCGGCGCAAGGTACATCAGGTTCAAGCCACATCGCCTTGCGGATCTTGCTACAGATTCACTGTTTGTTGAAAGCTTGGCATCTGCACGCCTATGGCGGGCCGGATGGGGCAGCCGCAAGGCTAGCCGATTTGGCGACATGCTTGTTCGCTGCGCCATCCAACATCTCTGTCATTTTCGCATTGCTCCGAATTGTCTGGGATCAATTCCGGAATAGTCTCATAGACGTCCCGTTTCCAGGTCGATAGGCTTGTGAAGCTAAATTCATCGGAGTAGCGGATTTTTTCGGGAGGCAGCCGCATCGAAGGCGCGACCAATGCGGACGGAGAGACTGCGCTCAAGCTAGCCGAGTTCGGCGAAACCGTAAAGATTGAAATTCTATAAGACAGCTTATGGCGACCCATTCCGCACATCCTTCGCAAAAGCCGCTTGCCAGAACACCCGCGCGGCCTGCACCGAATCCGGAGTTGACCCTCAAGCCGGGCGGCGCGGTGTGCAAGGTGGTGCTGCCGCTGCGCCCATTGCGCATCTATTTCCAACTGTTTCCGGGTATCTCCCGCACTGAGGCCGAGCGCGGGTTGGCTGGCCTCAGCTACAAACTGCGCATCCCTGGGCAAACGGACAGCGAAGGCACGACTGGGGCCAACGGCCAGATTCTCTTGCCGGGCCTGCAACCTGGCATCACAGGCGAACTGGAGATTCTTGGCACGCTGATCCAGTTGACCGCGCGTGACTACAGCGATGACGAGAAGACCGACGGCACGACGACGATGGGCATCCAGGGTGCCAAGCGTCGCCTGATGGTGCTGGGTTACTACGACAAGCCCTATCGGTCCGTACGTCCCGGGCAAGTGGCTGTGTCGCAGATTCCCGATGACAAGCTGGACCACATCGAAATCGAGGACGCGATCCTGCGCTTTCAGGTGGACAGCGGCTTTGAGCCCAATGGCGAAATTGAGCGGCATGAACTCGCTGGCAGAAAGATCGATCCGTCGCAGGCCTTTGGCTTTCACCGCGACCTCACTGGCTCGAACGTCAAGCGGTTTCACCCCGACTTCGTCGCCAAGCTGGCAGCGGGCGGCGGCAGCGCCCCTCCGGGCACCATGGAACCATGTACCGTCCCGCCCCCGCCACGACCGAAAGACAAAGGCACAGTCGGATCCGCCACGCCGGGACCGTCGCCCAAACCGCTGGCACGCGAAATCTACGATGGACACCGGTTTGTACCGGTGCGTTTCGTGCGGTACAACGAATCGACCACCTTTCATCCGGGCAGGCCCGAACTGGACGAGCGCGGCTACCGGGAGCATGACGGGCCAATCGTGAGCCTGATGGCTGGACAGAGAATTGACCTGTTGCTGCTGCGCCTGCATGTCGGGGCAAGCGTGCCGCTGAGCTTCGTCAGCACGGATGAAAGCACGGTCAAGATCAGTCAGGTGACGGGCGATCTGATCGAGCTGACGGGGTTGGCTGGTCTGCCCAACGAAGCGGGAGCAGCAAAAGCCAAGATTGAAGTTCGCTACGGCGGCCCAACTGGGCCGCTACTACACACCCTGGCTGTGCAGGTCTACGCGCCCATCAACGTTGCTGTGGCGGTGCATTTTGTGTCCATTGGGCAGGCCGGCAAGCCGGAGATTCCACGGGTTCCCCCGTCCCTTCAGCGTCCAAGGCTTGGACCCATCTTCGACAAGATCAATGACATCTGGCGGGCAGCGGGGGTTCGCTTTGAGGTCAAGCAATGGCTGAATGACACCATCGACTTGACGCAGGCAGGGGCGATGACCGTCAAGCCTGCCAAAAACGGGCAACCTGCAGTGAACGAGTTCCCCGCGGTGACCAATCTGAATCGCAAGGCGAGGCATCTGAACATGTATGTGGTGGAGTCCACAATCGGTAGTGGCATTGGCTGGGGGGTTTGCAATACCGCCCTGGTGGCCGCCGAGCAGATGCGTGGCGGCCAGCCTTCCAGTCAGGATCAGCTCATCCAGACTTTCGCCCACGAGATCGGGCATTTTCTCGGACTATGGCACCCCGCAACGCATAACCCCGAGGGGGACGATGTTCACGTGCAAATTCAAGGCAGGGATGAACGCCACAACCTGGAGGATTTCTGGTCTCGCCGGATGCTGATGTATGTCTATACCGGTTTGAACGGCATCGGTCCACTGGACGCCAATACCCGGCAACGAGGACGGCAACAGGATGTTGGCAATGGCTGGCATGTGGGCGGCAAGATGCTGTGCTGCAAGACGGTGCCGAAGGTCGTGTCTTCGCCAGAAGAATCTGAAATTGTCACGGCGCGCGGGATCGCACTACTTAACCAGTCTGAATCGTCAACGGAGAAGAAAGCGGCATGGTCACCACCGTCCGACAACGCTGGACAAGGCGTTTTTGCCTGAGTCTGCTGCTCACCTGCACCGTAGCGGTACCACGGGTGTGTGCTGCGCAAGATCAAGTCATACAGGAGCAAACGAATATGCCTGGCCTGGCACAAATGATCGACCACGAGCAGTGGGATGAAGCTTATGCCTATGTTCGTCAGCAACAGAATGCCATCGTGCCGGAAGTCCGCGCCATCGTGAGCGACCCAAGAACGAGCGGTACCGCGATGGAAATTGCCTACGGTTTTCTTCGGAAGGTTCCCACGCTTGAATCGGCGACGCTACTGGCGCAAGGCTTGGGAAAAGGGGGCGGTCGAACAAGCGTATTTGGCTTGATCGAGAACCCTCGTCCTGAGGTCTATCCCATTCTCAAAGCGAAGCTCCAACCTCCAAAGGAGGAGGAAAACAAGAACCTTCTGCTCACGATGGCGCAGATCCCCGTGCCAGCGGAGCAGCGCATCGCCGATCTGAAGCCCTATGTGACGGCCAAGTATTATCAGACGCGAATTGCGGCGGCTTTCGGTCTCGCGCTGCTGGACGACCCCGGCAGTATGGAACTGATGACGCGCGCGCTGGGTGCGGGTAACCGCGACGGGAAAATGGTCCCGCTCATGATCTTCTATCAGTTCCGCGCATGGCGCACGCCGAAATTTGTGCCGGTGCTGATTCCCGTGCTGAACGACCCGATGCCGATCAGGGATATCGGACTGCGCCGCTATAACGCGGATGGCAGCGAATCAGCCATGACACCCCAAGAACTGCGCTATCTACGCGCCCGCGACTACGCGCTGAACATCATTGTCAAGACGCTGAAAATCGACGTACCGTTCAACATCGAGGACGACGTGACCTATTGCAAGGAGCAACGCGAACTGGTCAAGCAGAAGCTGCGCGACTTGGGTTACACGGTGACCGATGAGCTCCATCCGGTCACGAACGGAGTGTAAGCAAGATGGCCGACATGGACCCGCAAGGCATCCCCTCGCCCGAGCCGGACGACAAACCAGCAGCCGGTAACGATTCGCAGCCAACGCCTCGCTGGATGCAGCCGCAGCCAACTTTTGCGCAGCGTATGGGCACCACCGTCCGACAACGCTGGGCAAGGCGTCTTTGCCTGAGCCTGCTGCTTGCCAGCACCATTGCATTGCCACAAACATGGGCCGCGCAAGATCTCGCCATTCCGGAGCAAACGAATATGCCTGGCCTGGCACAAATGATCGACCACGAGCAGTGGGATGAAGCTTATGCCTATGTTCGTCGGCAACAGAACGCCATCGTGCCGGAAGTCCGCGCCATCGTGAGCGACCCAAGAACGAGCAGTACCGCGATGGAAATTGCCTACGGTTTTCTGCGGAAGGTTCCCACGCTTGAATCGGCGACACTACTGGCGCAAGGCTTGGGAAAAGGGGGCGGTCGAACAAGCGTATTTGGCTTGATCGAGAACCCTCGTCCTGAGGTCAAACGAGCGCCCGCCCCCTCCCCCACAAGCGCTGAGGTTTGCCTGTGTGTAACGAGCGCCCGCCCGCTCCCACAAGTGGGAGCGGGCGGGACAGCCAAGAAAGGCACAGAGAATCAACGTGCCAGCACGCCCCGGATCGTATCCGCCAGGTCCTTCGCCAGGAACTTCGACACGTACGCATCGGCCCCCACCTTGCGCACGTGGTCTTCGCTGGCCGTCCCGGACAGCGAGGAGTGGATCACCACCGGGATCGACTTGAAGCGCGCGTCCGCCTTGATCTTGCGGGTTAGCGTGAAACCGTCCATCTCGGGCATTTCCAGGTCGGTCAGCACCAGCGCGATCTCGTCCTGCACGGTGCGGCCGTTGGCGGCGGCGTGATCGGCGATCTCGCCCAGTTGCTGCCAGGCCTCCTGGCCGGTCTTGGTCATCAGCACCGGCACGCCCATGGCCTTGAGGCCTTGTTCGATCAGGCTGCGGGCAAAAGCGGAATCGTCGGCGGCCAGGATCTTGGTGCCGGGGCGCAGCGTCAGTTGCGGCCCGACCGTCTTGGGGTCCACTTCCGGCTGGCGGGTCGGCAGCACGTCGCGCAGGATCTGCTCCACGTCCAGCACCTGGACCAGGCGCGGGTTCGCGGGATCGGCCTCGTTATGGAGCTTGGCGATGCTGGTCACCATATCGCCCCGCACGCTGTTCTCGGCCGAGACTACCTGGTTCCACTCAAGGCGCACGATTTCTTCCACGGCTTCCACGGCAAAGCCTTGCGTGGAGCGCGCGTATTCGGTCACCAGCAGGATGTTCACGCCGGTGCGCGGCGTGCATCCCACCATCTTGGGCAGGTCGATCACCGGAATCACCTGGCCGCGGATATCGGCCATGCCGAGCATGGCCGGGCCGCCGCCGACCACGGTGGTGACCTGGGGCATTACCAGGATTTCGCGGACCTTGAAGACGTTGATGCCGAACAGTTCGCTCTGCGCGGACTGGTCCGACTCGCCCAGGCGGAACAACAGCAACTCGAACTGGTTGTTATTGGTCAGGTTGGTCCGTTCGTCGATGTCTCTCATCGAGCTGCTCATACGCTTCCTTTGTCCCCGCAATGCGCGGGCTCGCTGCGCGGTGTTGATGGTTTCCCCGGGCCCGGCATCGCCGCGTGGCTCCAGCGGTGCTTGGCGCTGGAGCGGCGCGCTGCCATGACGAGCCACTGCTCCGGCTAACGGCCAATCTTTGGGGAAATTTAGCGACAGCGCGGCAATGGGCCGACGAATTCTCGCCTCACCCCACTAAAGTGCGGAATCAGGCAGGCCGGCGGGGCGGCTGGCGTGCGCCACGGCGGACTCCCCGCCGCCATGCTCTTCCACGTGCCCGCCAAACCCGAAGCGCATGGCCGAGAGCAGCCGCTCGCCATAGGTGTGATCCTGGCGCGAGCGGAACCGTGCAAACAACGCGCTGGCCAGCACCGGCACCGGCACCGCCTGCTCGACAGCCGCGTCGATCGTCCAGCGCCCCTCCCCGCTGTCGGCGACTTCCCCGGAGAAGCGCGAGAGCTTGACGTCGCTGGCAAGCGCCTGCGCGGTGAGATCGAGCAGCCACGAGGACACCACGCTGCCGCGCCGCCACACCTCGGCGATATCCGCCAGGTCGAGCGCGAAGCGCTCGGCCTCGGGCAGGCTCTCGGCGGCCTTGGTCTTGAGGATGTCGAAGCCCTCGGCATAGGCCTGCATCAGTCCGTACTCGATGCCGTTGTGGACCATCTTCACGAAGTGGCCCGCGCCCGCAGGCCCGGCGTGGATGTAGCCGCGCTCGGCGCGGTCGTTCGCGGGGTTGCGCCCCGGCGTGCGCGGGATATCGCCATAGCCCGGCGCCAGCGTATCGAACAGCGGATCGAGCCGGCCGACGACCTCTTGCCTGCCGCCGATCATCAGGCAATAGCCGCGCTCCAGGCCCCAGACCCCGCCCGAGGTGCCCACGTCCACATAGTGCAACTGGCGCGCCGCCAGCTCGCCCGCGCGCCGAATGTCGTCCTTGTAGAAGGTGTTGCCGCCGTCGATGATGACGTCGCCCGGCTCGAGCAGGTCCGCCAGCGTGGCGATCATCTGCTCGGTGGTGTCGCCTGCCGGCAACATGACCCAGATCGCGCGCGGCGCGGCCAGTTCGCCAACCAGCGCCTCGATGCTGGTGACGCCGACGGCACCATCCGCTGCCAGGGCCTGCACCTTGTCGGCGCTGCGGTTGTACACCACCACCTCATGCTGCGCGCGCAGCAGCCGCCTTGCGATGTTCGCGCCCATGCGCCCGAGCCCTATGATTCCGAGTTGCATATCCGGTCCTCCCACTGCGTCATTGGTGATGAAACTGGTGACCAAACTGGTAACGAAACGGTGGCGGAACTGGTGGTGAAACCTGCTGCCGCCACGCGGCATTGTCCACCTCCGCGAACGCCCTTGCACAGGCCTCGCCACCCCCGCGAACGTGCCACTTAGCGCACTTCAGTTCGATCTGGCACCGGTTCGGGCGCACTCGGGGGGCTAAATTCCGCAACCCCGATTTACACCAACTAAACAGCCGCTTAAAATTCCCCGGCCAGCAGCGGCGGACTTGCATACGACCGGGCGGCTCCGATTTCACCGGCCAGCTTCTGGGGACACAGGCCGGCCAACCGCCCCCTAGCCATGTCCCTGCTCATGTTGCCAGCCCACCGCCTGCGCCCCGCCGTATCGATCCACCGCCTCGAGTAGCGCCCGCACACAGCTTCGCTACCCGCTTCGCATTCGCCCCAAGACCGCACTTTCCCGCGCGCCCCGAGCATGGCGCGCCACGGTTCGTTGTCCGGGCTCTGCGCTTTCAGCGCCAAGACACTCGCCTTCGCATCGCCATGTCCGCAAACAGCACGACCCTCGCCGCCCCGGAATCCGGGGAACACCAGCAAGGCAGCATCAACCGGCGCATCGTCGCCATCGTCTCCTTCAACTTCATTGCCTACCTGACGGTCGGCCTGCCGCTGGCGGTGGTGCCCGGCTTTGTCCACGGCGATCTTGGCTATGGCACGGTCGTGGCCGGGCTGGCGGTCAGCATCCAGTACCTGGCCACGCTGCTGAGCCGCGCCTACGCCGGCAACCTGTGCGACCTGCAGGGTCCCAAGAAATCCGTCACGCTCGGACTCACGCTGGTTGCCGCCAGCGGGTTGCTGGGCGTGGTGTCCAGCCTGTTCGTGTCGATCGGCTGGCTTAGCCTGGCGTGGCTGTTCGCCGGCCGGCTGATGCTGGGCGCGGGCGAGAGCCTGGTGACCACCGGCACCATTGCCTGGGGCATCGGCGACGTGGGCGCCCGCCATACCGGCAAGGTGATCTCGTGGAATGGCATGACCACCTACGGCGCGCTGGCGCTGGGCGCGCCGGTTGGCGTGCTGCTGGATGCGCGCTGGGGCTTTGCCTCGCTGGGCATCGTCACCACCGTCATGGCCCTGGCCGCGTTCATGCTGGCCCGGCGCAAGGCAGCGGTGCCCACGGTAAAGGGCGCGCGCATGCCGTTTCGCACGGTGTTCCGCCATATGACGCCGTTTGGCCTGTGCCTGGCGCTGGGCTCGGTGGGCTTTGGCGCCATCACGGCCTTTGTCACGCTGTACTACGCCAGCCACGGCTGGGACCATGCCGCGCTGGCGCTGACCAGCCTGGGCGTGAGCTTTGTGGTGGCGCGCCTGCTGCTGGCCGATAGCATCGGCCGCTTTGGCGGCTACCGGGTGGCGCTGTGCTCGTTTGCCGTGGAAGCCGCCGGCCTGGCCCTGATCTGGCTTGCGCCAACGCCCGCGCAGGCGCTGATCGGCGCCGCCGTCACCGGCTTTGGCTTTGCCCTGGTGTTCCCGTCGCTGGGCATGGAGGCGGTCAAGCTGGTGCCCCAGAGCAACCGCGGCTCGGCGCTTGGCGCCTATGCGCTGTTCCTGGACCTGGCGCTGGGGCTGACCGGCCCGGTGGCCGGCGTGATCGCCAGCCATGCGGGCTATGGCTCGGTGTTCCTGTTCTCGGCCGTGGCGGCGCTCGGCGGGCTGGGCCTGAGCCAGGTGCTGGCGGCGCGGTCGCGGCGCGCTGCCGTGCCGGCGCCGACGCACTGACTATCGCAATGCGCCAATCTCGCGGCACGCCAGATGAGGCCGCGAGATATTCCGATGCGACGAATTGACTCGGGAATTTTCTGATCTATTTTCAGACTTGTCCGATTGATTTTCAGGCAATCTACATGCATTCAGCCTTCAATATCGATTAATCGCAGGCATCCGCCGTTTTGTGCTTGACCCATTCAACTTGCGCCGCTACAGTACGCGGGTTCTCAATTCCAGGGCTACCCAGTGAGCACTTGTTCCGACGACAGTAGTCGATCCAGGATCGGCACCTCCGCCTGACGGGCCACGGTATCCCTAGCGACCGTGCCCCGCTTGCGGCACGGTGCTCTCGAGGCCGGACGTCCTGTCCCGCCTCTCTTCTTGAATACGGCTTCATTCTTCTGATCGCGCCTGCGTTGCGGCACGCCGCTGCCTGCGCTTGCCCGCGATTTGCACAAGGCTCACCGGTGCCTCCTGCTCGACACGGGAGTTCTCATGGTGTGGCACGAATTTGCCCTGCGCTTGCTCGAAGCGCTAGCGCTGGGCGCTTGCATCGGTACCGAACGGCAGCTGCGCCAGCGCATGGCGGGGCTGCGCACAAACGCGCTGGTCGCCGCGGGCGCGGCCTTGTTTGTTTCGGTTTCCGCTTTTACGTTTGATCCGCAGGGGCATGCGCGCATTGCCGCGCAGGTCGTCTCGGGCATCGGCTTTCTCGGCGCCGGCGTGATCATGCGCGACGGCCTGAACGTGCGCGGCCTGAATACCGCTGCCACGCTGTGGTGCTCCGCCGCCGTCGGCGTGCTTGCCGGCCTTGGCCATGCGCTGGAAGCCGCCATCGGCACCGCCTGCATCCTGTGCGCCAACTTTGGCCTGCGCATGCTGGGCCAGCGCATCAATCGCAACGGCACGGCCACCGCGCCGGAAGTGGAGATGGTTTATCGCATCACCACGGTATGCACGGCCCAGGAAGAAATCCGTGTGCGCGGCTTGCTGCTGCATGCGCTGACCGAAATGCCCGCCCTGCTGCTGCAGTCCCTGCACAGCGAGGACACCGCCGCCGGCGGACACATAGAAGTCCGCGCCGACGTGCTGGCCGCGCCCGGCAATGAAGGCAAGCTGGAGCAGATCGTCAGCCGCATCAGCATGGAAAAGAGCGTTTCCCTCGTGCGCTGGGCCATTCCGGCCGGCGCACTCGAATAACCCCAAGGAGAAGGAAAGGAGCTGGATATGCGTTTGTTCAACTGGATGCTCCCCCAGGCCCCCAACCGCCGCGCCGCCCAGGCGGGCCGCGGCACAGCCGCCCAGCTGTTCCAGGTGGTGCTGCTCTGCAAGGACGACTATGGCGCCCGGCTGGAGCAGCAGATCCGCCAGGAGCTGGCCGCGCGCGAACTCTCGCTGCAGCGCCTGCGCACCCGGCAGTGCGAGCGCCGCGAGCTGGTCGAGATGCGTGTGCTGGTGCATTGCCAGCCGGGCGGCAGGCCCGGCATGGTCAAGCTGGTGCAGCGCCTTGGCCTGGAGCCGCTGGTTCGCGCCGTGCGCTGGGAAACCGTGCCGCAGCCCGAGCGCGCGTTGGCCGCGGCCTGAGCGCAAGGCCGGCTCGCCAAGATCCACCCTGATTGCCTGAGAAAAGACATGGACCCAGACCCTTCCAGTAGGCAGCACCGAAGGCACGGCGCGTTCCAGCTGGCCTGATTCCGCGTTCGGCGTCCTGGCCGCGTGCGCGCCAGATCCGCCTTGCGCGCCGCCCCCCTTAGCAAAGCGGGCGCTTTCGCCCATCACCGGTTACCTGCGTGGATTGCCTCCCCGCAGCGCCGGGGATGCGTCACGCCTGTCGAATCCTGTCGTCCTTGAATCTCGAGCCTGTGATTCCACCGACGACGCACCGGCAACAAGCGGTGCCCCTGTCCTGGCTGCCGCCACGGCAAGTGCACCGACCGAGGAGAAAAAACCATGCAAACGCCCACCACCCGCCAACGCTTGCCGCTGCGCCGGCAGCCAGGCCTTGCGCTCGCCGCCGTCTGCGCGGCATGTATTGCGCTGGCCGGCTGCGATGGCGCCAGCTTGTCCGGCGCCATCGCCAACACGCCCAAGCACAATACCGAGCCGGTCCGCGAAGGCAACTTCATCACGGTGCCCGAGGCCTCGCCATTGCGCGCCCGGTTGCAGGTGCAGACCGTCGTCGAGCAAGCGCTGGAACGCCCCATCGAGGTACCGGGCACGATCGAGCCCGATGCCGCCAGGCTGGTCAAGATCGTGCCGCCAATGCCCGGGCGCATCGTCCGCCTGCACGCTGCCCTGGGCGACACCGTGCGCAAGGGAGACCCGCTTTTCACGCTGGATTCCGCCGAGCTGAGCGCGGCTCAGGGTGAGGCCAGCAAGGCGCGCGCGGCGCTCCTTGAAGCCAAGCTGAACCTGGACCGCCAACGCACCCTGTTCGAAGCGGAAATCGCGGCGCGCAAGGATTATGAACAGGCCCAGCTGGCCTACGCGCAAGCCAACAGCGACGCCGTGACCACGGCCGCCCAGCTCGCGCAGCTTGGCGCCGGCACCGCCCCGCAATCGCACCGCCAGTACACCATGCACGCGCCGCTGGCCGGCCGGGTGATCGAGCTCGAAGGCGCGCAGGGCGGCTTCTGGAACGACAACGGCGCGCCAGTCATGACGGTGGCCGATCTGTCCACGGTCTACCTCGCGGCCAGCGTTTCGGAGAAAGACATCGCCTCGATCTTCGTCGGCCAGCCCGCCGAGATCCTGCTCAACGCCTACCCCGGCAAGCCCGTGACCGGCAAGGTCCGCTACATCGGCGAGATCCTCGACCCCGACACCCGCACCGTGAAGGTCCGCGTGGCCATCGACAACGCGGACGGACGCTATCGCCCCGGCCTCTTCGCCAAGGTGACCTTCGCGGGCGAAAAGCACGCGGCGCTGCTGGTGCCGCCCAGCGCGCTGCTGCAAAGCGGGCTCTACACGCGCGTGCTGGTGGAGAAGGCTCCGCTGCGCTTCGAGCCGCGCGTGGTCACCACGGGCGCGCATGCCGACGGGCAAGTCGAGATCCTGGCCGGGCTCAAGGCCGGCGAACGCATCGTCGTGAAGAACGGAGTGCTGCTACATGATTGACCGCCTCGTCACCCTATGCTTCAACCGGCGCGCCATCGTCTGGCTGGTCTTTGCGCTGGTGGCGCTGTACGGCGCCTACAGCTGGAAGCAGCTGCCCGTGGAAGCCTATCCGGACATTGCCGACGTTACGTCGCAGATCGTGACGCAGGTGCCAGGCCTCGGCGCGGAGGAAATCGAGCTGCAGATCACCATCCCGCTGGAGCGCGCGCTGCTGGCCACCCCCGGCATGCATGTGCTGCGCACCCGCAGCCTGTTTGCGCTGTCGCTGATCACCGTGGTGTTCGAGGATGGCACCGACGGCTACTGGGCACGGCAGCGCCTGCAGGAACGCCTGAACGAGGTTGACCTGCCCTACGGCGCCAAGCCGGGGCTGGACCCGTACACCTCGCCTACCGGGGAGTTCTACCGCTACACGCTGGAGTCCGGCACGCGCGACCTGCGCGAGCTATCCGAGCTGCAGACCTGGACCGTGATCCCGCGCCTGAAGAAGGTGCGCGGCGTGGTCGACGTGACCAATTTCGGCGGGCTCACCACGCAGTTCATGCTGGAACTCGACCCGGCGCGGCTGACGCAGTACAACCTGACGCTGACCCAGGTCACCGAGGCGCTCAACGCCAACAACGTCAATGCGGGCGGCAGCGTCATCGACCGCGGCGAACAATCGTACGTGGTGCGTGGCGTGGGCCTGCTGCGCTCGCTCGACGACATGGGCAACGTGGTGGTCACGAGCAAGGACGGCACCCCCGTGCTGGTCAAGGACCTCGGCACGCTGCGCTACGGCAACGTGGAGCGGCGCGGCGTCCTGGGCAAGGACGACAACCCCGACACGATCTCCGGCATCACGCTGCTGCTCAAGGATTTCAACGCATCGCAAGCGCTTGAGGGCGTGCACGAGGCGGTGCGGGACCTGAACGACAACCTGCTGCCCAAGGACGTGAAGGTGGTCGCCTACCTCGACCGCACCGCGCTGATCGAAGCCACCATGCGCACGGTGGGCTTCACGCTGACCGAAGGCATGCTGCTGGTGGGCATCGTGCTGCTGCTGTTCCTGGGCAGCCCGCGCGCGGCGCTGATCGTGGCGCTGACGATTCCGCTCTCGCTGCTGATCGCCTTTATCTTCATGTACCACCTGCGCATCCCGGCCAACCTGCTGAGCCTGGGCGCGATCGACTTCGGCATCCTGGTGGATGGCGCGGTGGTGCTGGTGGAAAACATCCTGCGCCGGCGCGAGCAGGACAAGGACCGCGCGCTCACCCCGCGCGACGCCATCGAGGCCACCTTGCAGGTGGCACGGCCGATGTTCTTCGGCATGCTGGTGATCGTTGCGGCCTACCTGCCCTTGTTCTCCTTCGAGCGCATCGAGTACAAGCTGTTCTCGCCGATGGCGTTCGCCGTTGGCGCGGCGTTGATCGGCGCCTTGATCGTTGCGCTGGCGCTGGTGCCGGGGCTGGCCTGGATTGCCATGCGCAAGCCGCGCCGCGTGTTCCACAATCCTGTGCTGGACTGGCTGGGCGTGCGTTACCGCGCCGCGCTGGAGCGCGGCATTGGCCGCATCCGCTGGGTGGCCGCCAGCTGCGCGCTGGCGCTCGCCTGCGTGCTGGCGCTGGGTGCCACCATCGGGCGCGACTTCCTGCCGTACCTGGATGAAGGCTCGCTGTGGCTGCAGGTGCAGATGCCGCCCGGCATCACCCTGGAGCGCGCCTCCGACATGGCCAGCGAGCTGCGCCGGGTAACCCGCGAGTTCCCGGAAGTCTCCTACGTGGTGACGCAGACCGGCCGCAACGATGACGGCACCGACTACTGGACGCCCTCGCATATCGAGGCCAGCGTTGGCCTGCATCCGTACAAGACGTGGGCCTCGGGCATGACCAAGCAGCAGCTGATCGACAAGCTGGCGGCGCGCTACGCGCAGATGCCAGGCTACTCGGTGGGCTTCATGCAGCCGATGATCGATGGCGTGCAGGACAAGCTTTCCGGCGCCCATAGCGACCTGGTGGTCAAGGTGTTCGGCGAGAACCTGGGCGATGTGCGCCGCATTGCCGGCGAAGTGGCCGCCGCGCTGCGCGGCGTGCCTGGCGCCGCGGATGTGGCGATCGACGTGGAGCCTCCGCTGCCCAACCTGAAGATCGACCTGGACCGCGCCGCCGCCGCGCGCTATGGCATC
The DNA here is from genome assembly GCF_000832305.1 of Cupriavidus basilensis. Lineage (NCBI taxonomy): Bacteria > Pseudomonadati > Pseudomonadota > Betaproteobacteria > Burkholderiales > Burkholderiaceae > Cupriavidus > Cupriavidus basilensis. The sequence goes on along the minus strand of NZ_CP010537.1, from coordinate 1,421,939 downwards.
AACGCGGCCGACGTGGCCGAGCTGATCTCCACCGGCATCGGTGGATCGCCGGTTGGCCAGCTCTATGTGGGTGAGAAGAGCTACGACATGACGGTGCGCTTCCCGCCGGCCATGCGTGCCAGCGCATCTGGCGTGGGCGACCTGATGCTGAGCGCGGCCAACGGCGCCAAGGTGCCGCTGGCGCAGGTCGCACGCATCAGCACCGTGTCCGGCGAAAGCGTGATCGTGCGCGAGATGGCGCGCCGCCACATCATCGTGCGCCTGAACGTGCGTGAGCGCGACCTGTCCGGCTTCCTCAAGCAGGCCCAGCCCGCCATCGAGCGCGCCGTGTCCTACGACCACAAGCGCATCCAGATCGAATGGGGCGGCCAGTTCGAGAACCTGGAACGTGCGCAGGCGCGCCTCGCCGTCATCCTGCCGATGACGCTGGCGCTGATGTTCGTGCTGCTCTTTGCCGAGTTCCGCAACCTGCGCCAGCCGGCGCTGGTGCTGCTGGCGGTGCCCCTGGCCACCATCGGCGGCCTGGCTGCGCTGCATCTGCGCGGCATGACGCTGAACGTATCCAGCGCGGTGGGCTTTATCGCCCTGTTTGGCGTCGCCGTGCTCAACGGCGTGCTGATGATCTCGCAGATCAACCGGCTGCGCGCGCAGAACGGCTTGAGCCTGCGCGAAGCGGTGATCGAAGGCGCGGCAAGCCGCATGCGTCCGGTGCTGATGACCGCCACCGTGGCCGCCATCGGGCTCACGCCGGCGATGCTGGCGCGAGGTCTCGGCAGCGATGTGCAGCGGCCATTGGCCACCGTGGTGGTGGGCGGGCTCTTTACCGCCACCTTGCTGACCCTGCTGTTGCTGCCCGCCCTTTACTACCTGGTCGAAGCCCGCGCCGAGCGCGCGGCGCAAGCGGCCCGGGAATCGGAAACCGATGCCGAAGGCAATGCCCCGGCGACCAGCGCCGCCGGCCAGGCCTGAGGAAAATCCCATGCGAATCAAAGACAAGAACTTGCCAGCGGCAGCCGCCCTGCGCCACCTCTTCCTGGCAACGTCGCTGCTGGCGGCATCCGCATCCTGGGCGCAGGATGCGCCCGCCACCACCACCGCCACGGCCACGGCCACGGCCCGCGCGCCGGTCCGTTTTTCCTCCTTTCTCGACACGGTGGAGCGGCAGAACATCGGCCTGTCCGCGCAGCAGGAAACCATCCGCGGCGCCCAGGCCGAGATCTCGATCGCCGGCGTGCGCCCGGACCCGGTGCTCAAGTACGGCCGTGGCAGCATCGAGACCAGCCGCGCGGTGTCGCCCAAGCCGCCGCGCACGCATGAGTTCGAAATCGAGATCCCCATCGAGCTGGGCGGCAAGCGCGGTGCGCGCATCCGCGCCGCCGAGAGCAACCTGCGCCTGACCGAGGCCAACCTGCAGGGCTTCAAGCGCACGCTGTACCAGGAATCGGCCACAGCCTTTGTCGAAGCCTGCCGCAGCCGCGAGGCCCTGGCCCGGCAGGAATCGACGCTGTCTGCTCTGTCCAATGTGGTGCGCGCCAACGAGATCCGCCGCAAGGCCGGCGACATCGGCGGCCTGGAGCTGTCGCAGTCGCGGGTCGAACGCGACCGCTTCACCGCCGAGGTGAGATCGGCGCGCGCCGCCGCGCAGGCCGCCATGCAACAGCTGTCCGTCCAGCTTGGCGTGCGCGTGGCCGAGGCCTTCGGCAACGCGCCGCTGGCTTGCGAGTTCCAGCCGTACGATCCTGGCACCGACAGCGGCGCGCTGATCGCCCAGGCGATGGAAGCGCGCGACGAGGTCCGGATCGCCCGCGCCACGCTGGACAATGCCCGCGACAAGTCGGGACTGGCGCGCGCCAACCGCTGGGTGGATCCCAGCGTGAGCTTTGCGATGACCATGACCCCCGGCGTGCGCGGCACCACGGACGACGAGGGCCAGCCCAACGGCGATGCCACGGCGCGCTCGCGCATGCTGGGCGTGTCGGTATCGATTCCCCTGCCCTTGTCGCGGCTGCAGCGCGGCGAGCTGATCCAGGCGGAGTCGGAAGTCACGCAGGCCATGCTGGCCCTGCGCGAGGCCGAGCTGAAAACCGAGGTCGACGTGCGCAACGCGCTCACCGCGTTCCAGGCTGCGCAGGACAACCTGCAACGCTACCGCGACGCGGTGATCGCCGATGCCGACCGGGTGCTGGACGGCATGCGCCAGTCGTACCGCCAGGGTGCTGCCTCCCTGCTGGAACTGCTGGACGCGCAACGCACTGCGGACGAGACCTACCTCAACTACCTCCAGGCCCAGGCGGACCTGGCGGGCGCCACGGTGGAACTGCAACTTTCCACCGGCTTGCGGCCCGTGCTTTAAAGGCCCGGTGCGCCCCGGCCACGGCCTGGGCGCGCCGAACGATTCGATTACGTCGAGTCAAAAGACAAAGGAAACTTGCCATGAAAGCCGTCAACCTTGCGCCGCCCGCCCAGCGGTGGCGCCTGTATCGCCTGAGCGTGATCGCGCGGCTGGACGATGTGCCCGACGTACGCGTGGCCATGCGCTGCGCCACCAGCGACTGCGGCCAGTACCCGGCCAACGAGCGGCAGATGCCGCTCGGCCTGCCGCCAATCAAGTGCATGCTGAGCTACGAGATCCGGATGCCGCAAATGCGGGCTGGGCAGTTGCTGGTCGCGCTGGAACGCGCCCTGGTGTCGGTGCCCATCATCCTGCTGCGCCTGGAGGTCTTGGGCAACCATGCCGAAGCGGCACACGCCGGACGCCTGGAACGAGTGTCTTCGCCCTCGGGCGGCACCCGCTCCCGGCCCGCCGCGGCCGCGCCGGCCGCGGTGGGGTGAAACCACCCGGCGCCGCCGTTCAGCCCCCCACACCCGTTTGGTCAAGTCAACCCGGGCGCGGGCAGCTCCGTTACGGGATTGCCGGGATCAGACCTTGACGTCGATGCTCTGGCCAAGGTGAGGGGGATTGCTGGCCGGGACGCTGACTTGCGGCATCGAGCCCAGCAGGGTTGCCACACTCTGCGCCTGCAGGTCCAGCGACTTGCGCAGCATCATGGTGGGCACCGGATCGCCGCCCGAGTTGCTAGCCGCACTGACGAGGGAAATATCCATTGGATGGTCTTCCAGGTTGAGATCGAGGTTGAGATCGAGGTTGAGATCGAGGTTGAGGTTGAAGTTACGTTCGAAGCTACGGTTAAAGCTACGATTGGCATTGAAGCCAGCGGGAAGGCGCACCTCCCAGCATCCATGTTGTCGGCCATCAACCGGGAATCTTTAGCGCGGCGGCCGCGATAGCGGGCCGCCCGCTTGGCATCCGGAACGTTTATCATAAGCAACCCGGCCGCTTTGGCCGGGAAAGGCCAGACAGCCAGCACCGTCAGCGTGGCGGCTGAATCCGGCGAAACCAGTCACCAGAATGAACATCATGGGTCGGGCGCAAGACATTGCGGCAAGCGTCGCTATTTCGTGTTTGGCTTTTGGCATCTCGACGGATTGCCTGGCGCTGGATTCGGCCGAACTCTATGAGCGCGAATCACCCAGCATCTGGGTGGTATCCGTCTTCGACGCGCAAGGCACGCGGTTCGGCCTGGGCAGCTCGGTGGTGATCGGGCCGGAGGAGCTGGTCACCAACTGCCACGTGCTCAAGAGCGGCAAGTCCATCAGCATCCGGCGCGAGAAGGTCACGTATGGCGCCAGCCTGGTGCACGCCGATGTCGAGCGCGACCTCTGCATCCTGCGCGCCAAGGGCCTCACCGCACCGGCGGCAAAGATCGCGCCGCTGGCCGCGCTCAAGGTGGGGCAGAAGGTCTACGCCATCGGCGCGCCGCGCGGCTACGAGCTGACGCTGAGCGATGGCCTGCTCTCCTCGCTGAACAAGGACGAGCGCGACCGCATCGTCCGCTTGCAGACCACCGCCCCGATCTCCCCGGGCTCCAGCGGTGGCGGCCTGTTCAACACGGACGGGCAACTCGTCGGCATTACCTACCTGATGCGGACCGACGCGCAGAACATCAACTTTGCCATTCCCGCGCAATGGATCAGCGAGGTGCCGGCGCGGTCCGCGCTGGCGCTGCAGAAGTTCCGTAGCGAGACGGCATCCGCCGCTCCGCCTGCCATGGCGCTCCCGCCTGGCCCGCCTGGCCAGGGCGCCACGGCCTACGCCCCGGCCCGGCCCGCATCCGGCCCGCAGGGCAGGCAACTGACCGGGGCCGAGCTGACCAGCCATTTCATGCATCTTGGCAGGATCAATGCCATCGCGCCGTCCGGCGTTACGCTCTGGATGCAGGTCCGGGAAAGCGGCAGCCTGGATGTGACCAATTCCGTCAGCCGCGGCTATTCGTCCGGGCGCTACCGCATCGAGCCGGAAACCAGCCAGGTCTGCCTGGAGATGGCCAACCCGAATTTCAGCGCGATGCAGACGTGCTATCGGCTGACCGAGGCCGACGGACGCTATATCATGCGATCCGCCACCAGTCCCTATTACTTTTCATACACGAAGTAGCGAGCGGGCGCCGGCCGCAGCGGCTAGCCTCGCCATTTCTCTCTGGGCACAAGACATGGGAAACCGATATCGAAATAGCGCCCCCGTCGCGCTGGCCTTGGCGTCGATGCTGCTGGGCGGCTGCGCGCCGACCACCGTCGGCGTGACCAGCCGCGCCAGCGACTACACCGGCAAGCCCACCCGCATGTATGTGCTGGGCACGACCGGCATGGGGTGGAACAGCGACTTCTCCGCAGCGTTCGCGGCCAAGTTCCGCGAGGTGACCCGGCAGTGCGGCGTGGAATCGGCGTACGACGAGATCTCGGGGCTGGAGCTGGACTCGACCGCGCTGACCGGCAGGATGCGTACGTTCGGCGCCGATACGGTACTGACCATCGCCAATGGCGGGGGCGTGGTCAATGCGTCCGGCGGCCGCCTGTCGATCGACTATGGCACGACGCTGACGGATGTCAGGCAGAACCGTGCGGTGTGGAAAGGCAAATACACGTTCAGCCGCGGCGGCACCATCATCCCGATCGAGGAACGCGCTGCAGTCCTGGCGATCGACATCACCAACAGCCTGAAGAAGGACCGCTTCCTCACCGGCTGCGCGCAGATCGCGCTGGGCCAGAATGGCCGGCTCGACCCGGCTGCCGTGCCGCATGTCGCCGCCGGTGGCGGCAATGGCCCGGCCGGCAGCACGAATACGATCACCTCAGCCCGCCCGGCGCGACCCGTCTCCGCGCCCGCGGGCCCCACTACCGCGGCAACCCTGCGGGACCTCCAAGACCTGCTGCCACCGAAGTGACAGGCGCGGGCCGCAACGGGATCAAACGCCCAGCCCGGCCTCGTCCAGATCCGCGAACAGGATCGTGCCGGTTTCCGATTCGGTGACAAACACCTTGCGCGGCTGCCCTGGCTCAACGGCGGGCTGAAACACCAGGTTGGTGGTGGTTGCGCCCGCCGGGCTGGCGAGGATCGCCTCGGGCTCGCCACGCTTGCTCAGCACCCACACGCAGCCCAGGCTGGCATGCGCCACAAACAGCCGGTCACGGCTGTCGATGGCCATGCCGTCGGGGCCGCTGGTGCCGTAGAACGTAAAGAACTGCCCCACCTTCGACACACTGCCGTCGGCCTGCAACGGCACGCGCCACACGCAATTGCCGCGCGTGGCCGCCACGAACAGCACCTTCTCGTCGCAGGACAGCGCCAGGCCGTTGGGGCTGGGCACATTGCCCAGCAGCAGGTCCAGCTGCCCACCGGGCCGCAGGCGGTAGACGCGGCCCGTGGGATCGTGCAGGCCGGTCTGGCCCTGATCGGTGAAATACAAGTCGCCACGACGAGAGATCACCAGGTCGTTCACGCCCTTGAACTGCTCCGCGTTGCGCCGTCCCAGCAAGGTGGTCACCTCGCCCGTGTCCACGTTGACGCGCAACAGGCCGTTGCGATAGTCCGCCACCACTAGTTCGCGCGCATTCAGGAACTTCATGCCATTGGGCTCGCCCTTGTACTCGGCGACCAGCGACCACTCCCCGGCCGGCGAGATGCGCAGGATGCGCCCGAACGGGATGTCCGTCACGTACAGGTTGCCCGCGGGGTCGAATACCGGCCCCTCCAGGAAGCTGTCGATGCAGGCCCCGCCCTTGTTGGCATCGGCCCATTCGGAGCGCACGCCGGTCTTGCGCAAATGCGCGGGCATGGCCGAGAAGACCTGGAGGGATATCTCGCGGGGCACCGTTCTGAAGTACATGTTCGTTCCTTGTTGTCCTGGCGCTGCGCAACGGCGGCGCTTGCCCATTTACTCGGCCTTCACATCGGCGGATTTTGCCACCTGGCTCCACAGCGCGGTGTCGTCCTTGATGCGCCTGGCGAAGTCTGCCGGCGCAATGCCGCCCGGCTGGGCACCCATGCTGGCCATGCGCTCCTTCACCTCCGGGCTGTTCACGCTCTTTTGCACCTCCGCCTGCAACTTGGCGACCAGCGCAGGGGGCGTGCCTTTGGGCGCCGCCAGGCCAAACCAGTTGATGACCTTGTAGTCCTTGAGGCCAGCTTCGGCAAAAGTCGGCACGTCCGGCAGCGCCGGCACGCGCGCCGCGCCCGTGACCGCCAGCGCGCGGGCCTTGCCGCCCTTGATCTGCGGCACCGCGGTCGGCGTGGCGGTGATCAGGATATCCACGTTGTTGCCGATCAGCCCCATCAGCGCATCGCCCGCGCCCTTGTATGGGATATGCGTGATCGATATCCTGGCGTCCTTCTTGAAGACCTCGGCGGACAAGTGCGTGGAGCTGCCGGCGCCGCCCGAGCCGAAGTTCAGCTTGCCCGGGTTTTGCCTGGCGAAGTCGATCAGTTCCTGCAGCGTCTTGAACTTCGAGCTCGCGGGCACGATCAGGATCACCGGCGTCTGCGCAATCGTGGTCACCGGCACCAGGTCGTTGTTGTAGTCCCAGGGCAGCGCCTTGAACAGCGACGGCAGCATGGTGTACGTGGTGTCGTTGGCCAGCAGCGTGTAGCCATCGGGCGCGGAACGTGCCACCTGCAGCGTGCCGATGGTGCCGCTGGCGCCGGGCTTGTTCTCCACGAAGAACGACTTGCCGGTGCTTTCGGTCAGCTTCTGCGCCACCTGACGGGCCACGAAATCGGTGGTGCCACCGGCGGTGTATGGCACGACGATGCGCACCGGCTTGTCGGGCCAGGTGCCGCCGTGGGCATAGGTGGTGGCCACACTGAGGGTTGCCAGGGCAAGGCTGGCGCAAAGGCGGTGGTACATGGCTGTCTCCATTGATGCCTGACTGATGTCCGGTGTCCGGTGTTCGCTATGCGTGGCTCACGCCTGCTCTTGGCGGCGGGTCGTTCTTCCGAAGTTGTCGCACCGAATATTCTATTAGACGGAACGACATTCCGATTAATTGTAGGGGCCGTTGATTCGCCGGTCAATCCGGGGGCTTTCCCTAGCGGGCCTCGTCCCGGGCGGGACGGATTTGCCATTGGCGGCAATGTGGGTGTTCGGCTGGGCAGCGCTGCCTGCGTTACCATGGCAGCGTACGTTTCACCTTGCGCATGCCCTCGCGCTGCCGCACCCATCTCGCGCCTTCGCCGCCATCACCCAATCGCCATGACCTCAGCACTGCTGCTTGAAAACATCCATGACACCGCCGTCGAGCGCTTCAAGGAAGCGCATGTCACCGTCGAGCGCCGCACTGGCGCGCTCGCTGGCGACGAACTGCATCGCGCTCCCGCGGCCCACCAGATTCTCGGCATTCGCTCCGCCACGCACCTTGGCGCCGCAGAAATCGAAGCCGCCAGGCACCTCGTGGCCATTGGCTGCTTTTGCATCGGCACCTCGCAGGTAGACCTCGACGCCGCGGCCCGCGCCGGCATGCCGGTGTTCAACGCGCCGTTCTCCAATACGCGTTCCGTGGCCGAGCTGGTTATCGCGGAGGCGATCCTGCTGCTGCGCCGCGTTCCCGAGAAAAACGCGTTGGCGCACGCCGGCAAATGGGCCAAGGGCGCAAGCGGGTCGTTCGAGGCGCGCGGCAAGACCATCGCCATCATCGGCTATGGCAATATCGGCTCGCAGGTTGGCGTGCTGGCAGAAGCCATGGGCATGCGCGTGGTGTACTACGATGTGCAGGCCAAGCTGTCGCTGGGCTCGGCGCGCGCGGCGCGCTCGCTGGCGGATGCGGTGTCGCAGGCCGACATCGTGACGTTGCATGTGCCGGCCACCGCGCAGACCAGGAAGATGATCGATGCCGACGTGCTCCGGCAGTTCCGGCGCGGCGCAATCCTGATCAATGCGTCGCGCGGCACCGTGGTGGATATCGAAGCGCTGCGCGCGGCGTGCGATGACAACCATATCGCCGGCCTGGCGATCGACGTCTTCCCCGAAGAGCCCAAGACCAACGCTGACCGCTTCACCAGCCCGCTGCAAGGCGTGCCCAACGCGATCCTGACGCCGCATATCGGCGGCAGCACGGAGGAGGCGCAGGAAAATATCGGCACGGAAGTCGCCACCAAGCTGATTGCCTTCCTCAGGACGGGCGACACGATTGGCGCGGTGAATTTCCCCGAGGTGAGCCCCGGCCCGCTGACGTCGCCGGCGCGGCTGCTCAACGTGCACGGCAACGCGCCGGGCGCGCTCGCCGCGCTCAACACGCTGCTGGCGCGCGACGGGGTCAACATCGTGGCACAGCACCTGCAGACGCATGGCCAGATGGGCTACGTGGTGACCGACCTCGACAAGGTGCCCTCGCCAACGCTGGCCGCCGCGCTGGATGCGGAAACGACATTCATCCGCTGCCGCACCATCATTAACCCGCTGGCCTGAACGGCAGCGCGGCGCCATCGCTGCCTCGCCGGCAGCGGCCAGGACAGCGGCCATCGGCCGCTGTCTTCAATTCACCCGGAAATGCTCCACCGACTGGCCCGCGTTGACTGCGCGCAGCAGCCATGCGGGCATGGGGCCCACGCCATCCCAGACTTGTCCCTCCGCATTGCGGTAGCGGCGTGCGGGGGCGCTCGCCTGCGGCACTGCTGGCGCAGGTGCTGCCGCGGCCGGCGCGGCGGCGGCCTCGGCCGCCTGTGCAGGGGCTGCTGCAGGGGCCGCCGGTTTCACGGCTCCCGCTTTCTGCACGGGCACGGACATGGTCACCCGTGCAGGCGCAGGCGCGGCGGCCGGGGTTGCCGCCGGCTCTGCAGCCAATGCTGCCGCCGGCTTTTCCGCGGGCACGGCTTCAGCGACTGCCACCGCATCTGCGACAGGCGCGGCGACAGGCGCAGCGACCGGCGTTGCGATTGGCGTTGCGATTGGCGCGGCGACCGGCACAGCAGGCTGCGCTGATTCCCTGACAGGGGCAGGAGCGCGTTTGCGCGCCACGGCCTTGCGCGATGGCTCAGGTGCGACTACCGGCGGCGCGGTGATCGGCCCGGCAGGCAACAACGCGGGTGGTGCCGTGATCGGTCCTGCGGGCAATCGCGCCTGGGCTACATCCGTTTCACTTTCCTCCACGATGGGTTCCTCGGCCGGCGCCCTGGCAGGCGCCGCCTCCCAGTCAAAACAACCTGCCGCCTCCAGTTCATCCATGGAGATGCCGAACCGCTCCATCTGGACGCGAATCCAGACAATGGCGGCGACTTTCTTGACGTCGGCGGGATCAGAAGAAGGCATGGCAAAAGACACAATAAATGCAGGTAGAAGGAGCGGGGGAACGGTCGCGGATGCGGCGCTGGCAGCACCCTGGAGATCCTGAGGATCGCACATGATAGCCGAGCGCGGGACCGGCCCCCGCCGAGCTTTGAATCCGGACGCAAAAGCCGGGCCACAGGCCCCTCTCCTGCACCCCCTCGATGACCGCAAATCCGCCTCCGGGGGGCATTGGCCAGCCTGCGTCCATGCCCCGCCCCCAACGCTGCGCCATCATGCAAAACCCACACAAGTTAAATGAGAACGATTATCATATGCGACTTCACGATCACGATTTCCCGGCCGTCCCGGCCAGCGGCCTGTGCGCAACACGGCACTGCCAGCCCCCGTCTTGAAAGGATGCATCGCCCATGAATCGCCTCATCACCTCCGCCCTGCTTTGCGGCGCCGCACTGAGCGGCACCGCTCAGGCTCACCAGGTCTGGCTGGAGCAAACGCCGGCGGCCGCCCAACTGTATTTTGGCGAATTCAACGAGAACCTGCGCGAAGTTTCGCCGGGACTGCTGGACCGGTTCGTGCAACCCTCTGCCGTACTGGTAACGGCAAGGGGTGAGCAACCCCTCAAGGCCGACAAGACCACCAACGGCTTCGTGCTCTCGGGGCGCGCAGGCGCGGGCGAGACCATCGTCGCGCAGGACACGGGCTATCCGCTGCTGGAGCGCAAGGACGGCGACAAGGTGATCCGCACCGCCTGGACGCCGGCGGCTCGCTTGCTGGGCGCTGGCTCCACAACCGCAGTAGCGCCCAAGCTCGCGCTGGACATCGTGCCGACCGGCCACGCCGGCGAGTACCAGGTGGTCTATGCCGGCCGCCCACTGCCCAAGGCCAAGGTGGGCGTGGCCGTGCAGTCCGGCTGGGGCCGCGAACTGCGCACCGACGACCAAGGCATCGTGCGCCTGGCGCAGCCGTGGCAAGGCACCTACGTGCTGGAGGTGCACCACGTCGACAAGACCGCCGGCGAGCGCAATGGCAAGCCATACGACATCGCCAGCTACGTCACCACCCTGTCGCTGACGCAGGGCGATGGCCTGCCCGCGGTACCCGCGGTGCCGGCAGCCACGCCCAACAAGTAAGGGAGCGCTTGTCATGGGATTGAGCCAGACCGGCCGCTATCGCCTTGGCGTTGCCTCGCGCGTGGTGGCCGCCATCGGGGGCGGCTACGTGCTCGCGGCCGTGGCCACCGGGCTGCTTGCCGTGGTGCTGCCCATGCCGCCCGCCGAGGCGGTGATGACAGCCACGCTGCTGTCGTTCTCGCTTTACGCGTGCGCGGTGCTGTGGGTGTTCGCCGCCGGCAGCGCGTGGCGCGCCTGGGCCGGCGTGGCGGTGCCTGCCGTGGGGCTCGGCCTCTTGCTGGCCGCCTTGCGCAGCGCGCCATGAGGGCCGGGCTGCGTCAATCGATGGCCTGGCTGCATAGCTGGTCCGGACTGCTGGTGTGCTGGGTGCTGCTGCTGGTGTTCTGCGCCGGCACTGCCAGCTACTTCAAGGACGAGATCACGCTATGGATGCAGCCCGAGCTGCACCGCTCGGCCGCCACGCAAGTGTCTAGCGCCGACGCCGCCGGCCGTGCGGTAGCGTACCTGCAGCGCAACGCCGCGGACTCGCCCCGCTGGTTCATCGACCTGCCGGATGCGCGCAACCCTGCGGTAAGCGTGCTGTGGATGCGCCCACCCGGCGCGCCGGCCTCAGGCATCGGGGGCGGCCGCGGCCGCTTCGAGAGCCGCACGCTGGATCCGGCCACCGGCGCCTTCCTGCAGGCCGTGCGCGACACGCGCGGCGGCGAGTTCCTCTACCGCCTGCACTTCGACCTGTACTTCATGCAGGCGATCTGGGCGCGCTGGATCATCGGGTTTTGCGCCATGTTCATGCTGGTGGCCATTGTCAGCGGCATCATCACGCACCGGCGCATCTTCCAGGACTTCTTCACCTTCCGGCCGCGCAAGGGCCAGCGCTCCTGGCTCGATGCGCACAATGCCACCGCCGTGCTGGCCCTGCCATTCCACCTGATGATCACCTACACCGGGCTGGTCACGCTGATGTTCATGTACATGCCGTGGGGCATCCAGACTGCGTACCAGGGCAACCAGCAGGCTTTCAACAATGAGGCCTTCGGCCGCGCGCCACAAGGCAAGCCAAGTGGGCAGGCGGCTGCGCTGACGCCGGTCGCCCCGCTGGTGGAGCAAGCCGTGCGCCATTGGCGTGGCGCGCAGCCCACCCGCGTCGCCATCATGCTGGCGGGCGATGCCAACGCCACCATCACGGTGTCGCGCGGCACCGAGGGTTCGCTGTCCGCCAATGCGCCGTCGATGCGCTTTAACGGCGTCACCGGCGCCCTGGTCGCGGCCACGGGAGACGCGCCCGGCGCGGCCAACCAGACGCGTGGCGCGATGGTGGGCCTGCACGAGGCGCATTTCGCCGGGCCCTTGCTGCGCGCGCTGTTCTTCGTGAGCGGGCTGGCAGGTTGCGCCATGGTGGCCACCGGTGCGCTGCTGTGGGGCGTGAAGACGCGCCAGGGCCAGGCCAAGGCGCTGGCGGCCGGCGCGCGCCCGAGCTTTGGCCTGCGGCTGGTGGATGCGCTCAACCTCGGCGCTATTGCCGGCCTGCCGATCGCGTTTGCTACGTACTTCTGGGCCAACCGCTTGCTGCCCGTGGGCATGCCGCACCGCCCCGACGCGGAGATCCATGCCTTCTTCATCGCCTGGAGCGTGGCAGCCGTGCTGGCGCAGGTGCGGCCGACGCGCACCATGTGGCGCGTGCAGTTGTGGGCCGGTGCGCTGATGCTCGCTGCCATTCCCGTACTCAACGCCTTCACCACGCAGACCCACCTGGGCGTGACGCTGCTGCAGGGCCAGGGGCCCGCTGCCGTGGCCGGGTTCGACCTGACGGTGCTGGCGCTGGGCATTGCGCTGGGCGCGGCAGCGCATGTCCTGGGGCGGCGCGCCAAGGCGCGCATGCCCGCGCAGCGCTCGGTGCCAGCCAAGGACATCGGCATGCCATCCAGCGATGCGAAGGGAGCCGCATGAGCGCAAGCCTGGGTTTCTTCACTGCACTGGCCTTCGCCTATAGCGGCTTCACCGCGCTGAGCCAGACGCTGGACCGGCACTATGCCGATCGCCACGGCCGCGGCGCCGCGGCTTCGCCCGCCGAGCGCCTGCGCCTGCAGGGACTCGGCTGGGCCGCGCTGGCCCTTGCCCTGGCGGCTTGCGTGCAGCAGCAAGGCTGGCCGATGGGCAGCGTCTCATGGGTCGGCACGCTGACGCTCGGCGCGCTCGTGCTGGTGCTGCTGCTCGGCTACGCGCCGGCCATCGCGGTACGCGCCGCCCGCTGGGCAGGGATGCTCGGCGGATGCGGGCTGCTAATGATGAGCGCGATGCCCGCCTAGCCATCCCGGGGCCTGCGAACAGGATCAGGCGCGCGGCAAACGCATCGCGCCCGTCCCGCCGCAGAGCGTGACAACGACGCCGTCCGGATTGCCGCAGGCCCGCTAGCGGCTATCATGACGGCCATTCCAACTCACCGGCACAGTCCTTCGCCCGCCATGCCTGACAACACCCCCGCAAGCCAGCCATACGCACTGGAGAATCCCTTTCTCGAATCGCTGAATCTCACCATCGTGGAGTGGCAGCCGGACCTGGTGCGCATGTCGCTGATGCCGCAGGCCGCGCACCTCAACAACACGGGCGTGGTGCAAGGCGGCATCCTGGCCACGCTGCTGGACGCGGCGGGCGGCTACGCCGGGCTGTTTCCCGAGAATGGCGTGCGCCGCGCCGCCACTACCATCTCGCTGAACGTCAACTATGTCTCGTCCGCGCAAGTAGAGCCGCTGCTGGTGGTCGGCCGGCGCGTGGGCGGTGGCCGCCGGGTATTTTTCTCCAACGCCGAGGTCACCGACAGCCAAGGCCGTCTGATCGCCACCGCGCAGGCCGCATTCCGCAGGAAGGATCCGGCCTGAGCAGACCAGACCGCGCCCGTGTTGCCGGCGCGCCATGCAAGGCGGGCTAATCGCGCGACGACAGCGGCGGCGCGATCTCTTCCAGCGGGCGCTTCTCCGCATTGACCGCATAGCGCAGGGCAAACAAGCCCGCAACGATCACCAGCGCCGCGCCGATGCCATAGCCAACAGCCACCGCGGCGCGGCTGCCGCTCTCGATCAGCGCGCCGAACAGCAACGGACCGATAAAGCCCCCGGTGCCTGTCCCCACAGCGTAGAACACGGAGATGGCGAGGGCGCGCGTCTCGATGGGAAAGACCTCGCTCACCGTCAGGTAAGCGGAACTGGCCGCCGCGGAGGCCAGGAAAAACACCGCCGACCAGCACAGCGCCTGGCTGCGTGCATCAAGCCAGCCCTGCTCGAAGGCCCACCCGGTCATGGCCAGTCCCACGCCGCAAAGCACATAGGTCAGCCCGATCATGCGGCGGCGCCCGATGTGGTCGAACAGTGGCCCCAGCAGCAGCGGCCCCAGCACATTGCCCAGCGCAAAGGGGAAGATATACAGCGCCACGCGGTTATCGGGCACGCCGTGAAAGCGCGTGAGCACCAGCGCATAGGTAAAGAAGATCGCGTTATAGAAGAACGCTTGCGAGACCATCAGCGCCAGGGCTACCGCGCTGCGCAGCCGGTAGCGCTTGAACAGCACATGCGCGACCTCGCCGAGCGTGGGCGCCGCGCGCCTGGAAAGCAGGATCTTGCCCGTGGCCGGCGGCAACGCGCCGCACTGGGCCACCACCTGCGCCTCGATGGCGGCGACGATGCGCCCGGCTTGCGCGCCACGCCCATGCGTGAGCAGCCAGCGTGGGCTCTCCGGCACGTCCCGGCGCACCAGCAAGATGGCTAGCGCCAGCACTGCGCCGAGCAGGAACGCCACGCGCCAGCCCAGGGCCGGGCCCAGCACGCGCGGATCCAGCAGCACCAGGCTCAGGCCCGCGCCAAGTGCGGCGCCGAACCAGAAGCTGCCGTTGATGGCCAGGCTGACGCGCCCGCGCACGCGCGCCGGGATCAGTTCATCGATGGCCGAGTTGATCGCCGCGTACTCGCCCCCGATGCCAAGGCCCGTCAGGAAGCGGCACACCGCGAAGAAGACAAAACCCGTGGAAAAAGCGGTGGCCAATGTCGCCGCCATGTACACCGCCAGCGTCACCAGGAACAAGGCCTTGCGGCCAAGGCGGTCCGCAAGGCGGCCGAACACCAGCGCGCCCGTTACCGCACCAGCGATGTACAGCGACCCTAGCCACCCTACCTGCGCCGCATCGAGGCCCAGGCCATCCGGGCGCTCGAGCACGCCACCCAGCGATCCCACCAGCGTCACCTCGAGCCCGTCGAGCACCCACGCCACCCCCAGCGCGACTACCACCCGCCAGTGCCAGCGCGACCACGGCAGGCGGTCCAGGCGGGCGGGGATATCGCTCTGAATGACTGGCATGACAGTTAGCCGTCAGCGCCCAACGCGCCAGGCGCGCGACGCCTACAATGAATCATGGTCACCATATTAGGGAACCGCCATGATCGCCTATATGCTCTTCCTCGGGGTAATTGTCCTGCTCTACGCCTTCGTCATTCGCGCAGGCTTTTTCCACAAGTCGGTGCTCTATCCGGAACACGCCCATCCGTTCCATTACTGGTGGGACCGGATCGTCCATCACCAGAAGAAAGAGAAAACCAGCTAAGGCGCTTGGCGCTTGGCGCTTGGACCCCGCAAGGCCTGACCAGGCCGCCCAGCCCGCCGATTGGCGGGCTGTTTCATGCTGGTGACCGGCACCGGGCACCGGGCGCCGGGCACGATCGCTGGAGCGGAAAACGGAAAACGAGCGCCTCGATAAAGAGGCCCTTGCTGCTCATGACTGCCTGCCCGGGTGCTAAACTGGCCGCCCTTCTTATCCGGCCATTGCTCCCTATCCATGCGCATTTCCCGCCTCGCTACCCGAGCTGCAATTCTTTCTGCCTGCCTGGCATCCGCCAGCACCGGCGTCATCGCTGCCGAGGCCCCGCCAGCGCCCACGCCCGGCCAGGTCACCGCCGCCATCCAGCAATCGGAAGCCGAGCGCCTGAAGCAGCTGGAGCAAACTGACCCGGCCGCGGCCGAGCGTGCGCGCTCGCCGCTTGTGGCGGGGATCATGGCTTCCATCAAGGCGCATACGGTCAAGGGCTGCCTGCCCGCCAGCGGCGGCGAGATCGTTTGCATCGTCGGGGTCAAGGCCGGCCGCCGCGACGGCTACCGCGCACTGGCCTTCGGCGGCAACCCAGAGCCGTGGGTGCTGGTGCGGCGTGAAGAACCCGCCATCAGTGGCCCGGACGCCGGGCAAGCCACCGCCTCGATGCGCGAATTTGCCCGCGGGCAATTGAAGACCCAGACGGATGCGCAGGCAGTCGCGGAACTGACCGAAATGGCCACGTCGCTGACGGTCAAGCAACTCGACGAGTGCCACCTGAGCCACGATAGCGGCAACGTACGCTGCTCTGCCGTGATCTCCACCGGCGGCAAGCCCGACCAGCGCGTCACCGGCTTTGCCTTTGCGCTTGAAGCCGGCGGCTGGCGATTCGTGCCGCGCGAGCAGTAGGCAGGCCGCTGAGGCCATCCCGGGCCACTGCCCCGCAGACAGCGGGGATCACATCGCCTAGCTTCGAGTGTTGATCCAAGTCAAGTGGGTGATGAAGCACAATCCCCACGCTATTGGGGCAGATGCCCGGCGCCCACGGTGAGACACTGCGTGCGGGCGAGAAAAGCGTCTCGCCCAATGTCACTTCTTCATGCCCTCCGTTTATCCGGTGGGCATTTTTTTTGGCCTTGCCGAGCGCAGCCATCGCTTTCAAGGCCGCAGCAGACCCCGAAACATCATGTGCCGCGCGAAACGTCCTCGCCGCAATGGCCCGGGCGCTTTTCCGCCGTCAATAGTCCTTCAATGATTACCCCAACAAGAGGGGATCTTCCCCGCGCAAGATGGGTGCACAATCCGGCCTGAAACAGCAACCGCAGGCCTCGAATCCCATGCTAAATGACGCGAAACCACAGGTCGATCCGGCCCGCCGCGGCGAAGCCGTGAAGGAGTTGGGCGCCGGTGCGCGCACGGATACGGGGATGCCTGGCGCGCGGGCCACGGCGCAGCAGATCGCGGAACGCCGGACGCGGGCCCTCGCGGATTTACTCGAGGAAGCGATTCGGAGCGGGACGCCGCGGGCGCTGCGAAGCCATCGCAGGCGGTAGCTTTCGCC
The DNA here is from genome assembly GCF_000832305.1 of Cupriavidus basilensis. Taxonomy (NCBI): domain Bacteria; kingdom Pseudomonadati; phylum Pseudomonadota; class Betaproteobacteria; order Burkholderiales; family Burkholderiaceae; genus Cupriavidus; species Cupriavidus basilensis. The sequence continues at coordinate 1,405,061 of NZ_CP010537.1, read as the reverse complement.
CTTTCGCCCTTTCGCCGGCGCCGTGATCCTCCTGGTGCCTGCGGCGGTCGTCATGGGCACCTTGATTACCTGCCACGTAATTGGCGCGCAGCCCCCCAGCTCCGACACTGAGCTTGCCTGGACTCGCCAGGTAACCGCCACCGGAGCTGCCTCATGCCTGCCACCGCCATTGCACATTCCGCCCCGTCCCCGCGCCAACCCCACGCATCAACCCCCACTTGGCGCCATTCCACGCAGCCCGGCCATGTGCCGACCCGTGACGGCTTGCCGCTGTTCGTGCGCGAACTCGGCTAAGGCCTCTTGCCAAGGACTCCAGCCATGACCTTCTCGAGCCTGAACCGCGCCGAGAGCGCGCCCGTCCCGCACCACGCCGCCGCATCGTCCCCGACCGCCATGGACCGCCTGGCCCTGCTGGTGATGCTGAGCGGCACCTTCATGGTGGTGACGGATTTCTTTATCGTGAATGTGGCGCTGCCGGCCATCCAGCGCGAATTGCATGCCAGCGCCGGCGCGCTGCAGTTCGTGGTGGCGGGCTATGGCCTGGCCAATGCCACCGGGCTGATCACCGGCGGGCGGCTGGGCGACATGCTCGGGCGGCGCCGCATGTTCATGCTGGGCCTGTTGCTGTTCGCGCTCGCCTCCGCCGCTTGCGGGCTTGCCCCGTCCGCGCCCGCACTGGTCGCGGCACGCGTGGCGCAGGGCCTGGCGGGCGCGCTGCTCCAGCCGCAGGTGCTGGCCATGCTCTCGCTCACCTACACCGGCCCCGCGCGGGCGCGGGCCTTCGCCGCGTACGGTCTCACGCTAGGCCTGGCGGCGCTGCTCGGCCAACTGGTAGGCGGCGCGCTGATCCGGGCAGACCCGGGCGGGCTGGGCTGGCGCGCTTGCTTCCTGATCAATGTGCCCGTGGCCATCATTGCGCTGCTGCTGGCGCCACGCGTGTTGCGCGCATCGCCGCCCACCAGCGGCAGCAAGCCGGACGTGCCTGGCATGGCGCTGTTGGCGGCGGCGCTGGGTGCGCTGGTGTGGCCTCTGGTGGAAGGCAGGCAGCAAGGCTGGCCGCCCACCACCCTGCTTGCGCTGGCCATGGCGCCCGTGTTGCTCGCCATGTTCGCCTGGCATCAGCGCCGGCTGCATGCGCGCGGCGGGCAGCCGCTGGTGAGCCCGGCGCTGTTCGCCGCGCCAGGCTTTGCGCGCGGCCTGGCCGTGACGGTCGCCTTCTACGCCGGCAATGCCTCGTTCTACTTCGTGCTGGCGCTCTACCTGCAAGACGGCCTTGGCCTGAGCCCGCTGCAAGGCGGCGGCGCGTTCACGATGCTGGCGCTGGGCTTCTTCGCCACTTCACTGGCCGCGCCGCGCATCGCCGCCCGCCTGGGGCGCTCGTCCATCGCCTATGGCGCCATGCTGCTGGCGGCGGGCCACTGGCTGCAACTGGCGAACACGCTGCTGCCATGGCAGGCGCAAGGCCCCGGCTTGATGACCGTGATGCTGATCCTGCTGGTGGTACAGGGCGCGGGCATCGGCATGGTGATGGCGCCGCTGGCTTCCGCCGTGCTGGCGGGGACGGCGCAACACCATGCCGGCGTGGCCGCCGGTGTGCTGGCCACGGTGCAGCAGGTGGGCAATTCGGTTGGCGTGGCGCTGGTCGGGAACCTGTTCTATGCGCGGCTGGAAAGCGCCGGCACGGCGCATGGCTACGACAGCGCCTTTGCCTGGTGCCTGGGATGCCTGCTCGGCCTTGCGCTGCTTGTCACCCATCTTTGCCACGGTCGGCGGCTGGCGGCGGCCCTGTAGGCCCCGCAAGCCCCATAGGCCGAAGGGGCATTCAGTGGCATCCCCCGGCAGGATGCGGGTGCCCAAGGCTGCCGCGCCAGAATCGGCTGGATTTCGCCTCTTCCGGCATCTAGAGTTACCAGCATCCATCCCTACGCCCCGGCGCCCGGGTATCCAGGTATGCGCCGGTGGCGGCGACGAGGTGACTTATGCAGAACGGAAAAGACGTCGCCCGCGGCCCCACGCCCGCCAGCCCATGGCAGGTGCCGGACCTGACACCGGAGCGGGTGTTGCAGCTCGGGATGGGCTTCTGGGCCTCCAAGACCCTGCTCAGCGCGGTGGAGCTTGGCGTGTTCACGCAACTGGCGAAGGCGCCGCAGCCGGCCGGCGCCCTGGCCGCCGCCCTTGGCCTGCATCCACGCGGCGCGGTGGATTTCCTCGATGCGCTGGTGGCCCTGCACCTGCTCGAGCGCGAAGACGCCGAGGCGCCCAGCCGGTACAGCAACACGCCCGACACGGACCTCTTCCTCGACAAGGCCAAGCCCAGCTATGTAGGCGGCCTGCTGGAGATGGCCAATACGCGCCTGTACCCCAGTTGGGCGTCGCTGACCGATTCGCTGCGCTCCGGCCTGCCGCAGACCCAGGCCGACGAGCATGGTGACCTCTTCGCCGCGATCTATCGGGACGAACAAGGCCTGCGCGGCTTCCTGCAAGCCATGACCGGCGTCAGCCTGGCCGCCGCCCAGGCGATGGCGCGCAAATTCCCTTGGGCGCAGTGCCAGACCTTTATCGATATCGGCACGGCGCAAGGGGCCCTGCCGGTACAGATCGCGCTGGCCCACCCGCACCTGCGCGGCGGCGGCTTCGACCTGCCCGCGGTTGGCCCGGTCTTCGAGGAATATGTCGCCTCGCATGGCCTGCAGGATCGGCTGCGCTTTTACCCCGGCGACTTCTTCAACGACCCCTGCCCGCAGGCAGACGTGCTTGTCATGGGGCATATCCTGCACGACTGGGATCTCGAGCAGAAGCTGTACCTGCTGGAAAAATGCCACGCCGCGCTGCCCGCCGGCGGCCGCCTGATCGTCTATGACGCGATGATCGACGACGCGCGCAAACAGAACGTGTTTGGCTTGCTGATGAGCCTGAACATGCTGATCGAAACCCCGGGTGGCTTCGATTACACCGGGGCGCAGTGCTGCGCCTGGGCCAGGCAAGTGGGCTTTGCGCAAGCGCGGGTGGAACCGCTCACCGGGCCTGACTCCATGATGATCGCGACCCGCCAATGACGTAGCAACGCCAAACCGTCGGAGGGAACATGCCATGGCTGAGATGGAAAAGGAAGAAGTGGTCAGCGTGCTGAACCGGATCCTCGAAGCCGAGCTTGCGGGGGTGGTGCGCTATACCCATTACTCGCTGCTTGTGTTCGGCTTTGGCCGCATCCCGATCGTTTCCTGGCTGCGCGAGCAGGCCAACGAATCCCTGCTGCATGCCCAGCAGGCGGGAGAATGGATTACCACGCTGGGGGCGTATCCGTCGCTGGCCATCGGCAAGCTGCTCGACAGCCACACCTTCGATACCGCCGCCATGCTGCGTGAGTCCCTGGAAGCGGAAAACGCTGCCCTCAAGCTGTATCGCGAGCTGCTGGCGCTGGTGGAGGATCGCTCCGTGGCACTGGAGGAGTTCGCGCGCCAGATGATCCAGATCGAGGAGCTGCATGCCGGCGAGGTCGACAAGATGCTGCGCAAGCCGGGTCAGGCCGCAGCCTTCGCGCCGCCGCCAAAAGCCTGAGGCGCCATCCGCGCGGCTGGCATGCGTCAACGCCGTGCGGGCGGCCGGCGCAGGACTTCGCCCAGGCCTTCGGATTTCAGCCGGGAAGTCGGTTCACGCACCACGGTACGGCTCACGCCATACTCTTCGGTCATGAACTTCCCGGTGGGCGGGCGCGCATTGCTTGACAAATTCGTAGCATAAATTTGCAATACAACTTCAGCACGGACGACAAGGCTATCGTCATGGGCAGCGACACGCCCTTCGGCGCGCCTCGGATGTTGGCGCCTGCAAAAAAACACAAGAAAAACACAAGAACGGAGACGACATGAAAACAATCGGCATGATCGGCGTCGGCATGATGGGCCATGGCATCGCCACCAACATCGCCAGGCACGGCCACCCGCTGGTGCTGCTCGACCATCCCGGCAACCAGCCTGTGGACGACCTGCTGGCCGCAGGCGCCACCACGGCCGCCACCCCGGCCGAGCTGGCGCGCGCGGCCGATATCGTGATCCTGTGCGTCACGGGCACCCCGGAGGTGGAGGACGTGCTGTTCCGCCCGGACGGCGTGCTTGCCGGCCTGCGCGAGGGCGCCGTGGTGATCGACTGCTCCACCGCCATTCCCTCGTCCACGGAGCGCATTGCCGCTGCGGTGGCCAAGGCCGGTGCACGCTTCCTTGACGCGCCCATGACGCGCACGCCCAAGGAAGCCGCGCAAGGCCGCCTCAACCTGATCGTCGGCGGCGACCGCGCCTTGTTCGAGCAATGCCGGCCATTGCTGTCGTGCTTCGCGGAAAACATCGTGCACGCCGGGCCGGCCGGCTCGGGCCACCGGCTCAAGCTGCTGCACAACTTTGTCTCGCTGGGCTTCTCCGCCGTGCTGGCCGAGGCCGCCGCTTGCGCTGAGCGCTCAGACGTAGACCCGGGCGTGCTGGTGGAAGTGCTGGCCAAGGGCGGCGCAGACGGTGTGATCCTCAACCGCATGCGCCCCTACATCGAGTCACGGGACAATTCCGGCTTCCGCTTCTCGATTGCCAACGCGCTCAAGGACATGGGCTACTACACCACGATGGCGCAGGAACTCGGCGCCGCACGGGCCACGGCGGAGGCGGTGCGCGATACCTACGAGCGCGCCAGCCACACCGCGCGGCCACAGCCGACGGTGCCGGAGCTGATTTCGATCCTGGCGGACGAGGCCGGCAAGGCGGCCTGATCCCATGCATGGGTTGCCCTGGGATCGCGCGCAAAACGCGCGCAAAAATGCGGCGCACAGCGGGTGCTATCATCCAACGGCCCTAGTCTCCCCCAATCGCGCCGATGCCGCCGGACCCCGCACCAGACAAGCCCACCGCCGCCAACGCGCTGCCGGATATACGCCGCTTGCGCGCCCGCTTTGTCGCCATTTCCTGGCGCGACCTGGCCGTGTCCTTCGGCCCCGTGCTGGCCCTTGCCCTGGCAGCCGTCTGGCTCGCCGTTTGGCTGGTGCAGCCGGCGCCGCCGAGCACCATCTCCATCAGCGCGGGCCCCAAGGGCAGTTCCTTCTACGACGCCGCCGAGAAGTACGCAAAGATCCTCGCGCGCAATGGCATCACGCTGAATGTGCTGGCCTCCGAAGGCTCCCGCCAGAACGTGCAGCGGCTGGCCGATCGCAAGCAGGACGTTGACCTGGCGTTGGTGCAGGGCGGCGTCTCCGGCGATGTGGACACCGAGGGGCTGGTCTCGCTGGGCAGCGTGTTCTACGCGCCCATCACGGTGCTGTACCGCGGCAAGGAACAGCATAAATTGTCCGACTTCCGCAAGTCGCGCATCGCCATCGGGCGCGAAGGCAGCGGTGCCCGCGTGCTGGCGCTGACGCTGCTCAAGGCGAACGGCATTGAGCCGGGCGGCAGTGCCGAGCTTATCGCCTTCGACGGCGAGGACGCCGCCCAGGCGCTGGTCGACGGCAAGATCGACGTGGCCATGCTGACCGGCGACTCCGCCACCGGCCCGATCATGCGCAAGCTGTTTCGCATGCCGGGCATCCGCCTGCTGGATTTCGCGCAGGCCAATGCATATACGCGGCGCTTTCTCTATCTGCAGGAGCTGGTGTTGCCCGCCGGCGCCTTCGACCTGGGCAAGAATCTCCCGGCACACCCGATCCGCCTGATCGGCCCGACGGTGGAGCTGGTGGCGCGCGACTCGCTGCATCCCGCGCTGTCCGACCTGCTGATCGAGGCCGCGCGCGAGGTCCACGGCAAGGCCGGGCTGCTGCAGAGCGCCGGGCAGTTTCCCTCCGCCACCGCGCATGAGTTCCCGCTAAGCGACGACGCCACGCGCTATTACGCATCGGGCAAGGGTTTCCTGTACCGCCACCTGCCCTTCTGGCTGGCGAGCCTGCTCTCCCGCGCGCTGGTGCTTGTGCCCGTGATCGTGATCCTGATTCCGGCCTTCCGGCTGGTGCCCTCGCTCTACCGGTGGCGGGTCAAGTCCCGCATCTATCGCTGGTACGGCGCCCTGATCGAAATCGAGCGCGTGGCGCTGGCGAACCTCTCCGAGGAAGAAAAAGCCGCCCAGGCCCAGCGCCTAGACCACATCGAAGACGCGGTCAACAAGATGAAGATGCCGCTCGCCTATGCCGACCAGTTCTATGTGCTGCGCGAGCATATCGTCTTTGTGCGGCGCAGGCTGACGGGCGCGCTCTGAGCTGGCGCTGGGGCGCTACTTCCCCGCGGCCATCGCGCCGGATGCGGATACAATCCGGCAGCGCCGACTTGTCAATCACGACCCGACCCCATCCATGCCTAACCCTACCCGGGCCTTCCTTCTTGGCCCGCTGCTCAAAGGCGTTTCACGCTCTTTCTATCTCACCCTGCGGGTGCTGCCCGCCGGGATGCGCGATCCGATCGGCCTGGCTTATCTGCTGGCGCGCGCCGCCGACACCATTGCGGACACCGCGCTGATTCCACCGCAGCAACGGCTGGAACTGCTGCTGTCGCTGCGCGATCAGGTCAACGGCGCCACGGACGACGGCACGCTCATGCGGCGGCTGGCGGCGGAGGTCGCCGGGCAGCAAGCGCTATCGGACGAGAAGGTTCTGCTCGAATCGCTCGGCCCGGCGCTGACGATGCTGTCCCGGCTGAGCGCGGCCGATCGGACAGCGGTTCGCGAGATCGTGTCGACCCTGGCCTCCGGCATGGAATTTGATCTGCGCACGTTCCCCGACGAAAGCTCCGGGCAGATTGGCGTGCTGCGCGAATGGGAAGAGCTGGACCGGTACACCTACCTGGTCGCGGGATGCGTGGGGGAGTTCTGGACCAAGATGACCTACGCCCATATGCCCGGGACGCTCAAGGCAGACTCCGAGGCGATGCTGCTGCGAGGCGTGCGCTTTGGCAAGGCGCTGCAGATGACCAATGTGCTGCGGGACTGCGCCAAGGACCTGCGGATCGGGCGCTGCTACCTGCCCGGGACGATGCTGGACCGGTATGGACTGACGCCGCAAGACTTGCTGTTGCCAGGCAATTCAGCGCGTGCGAAACCACTTCTGTTCGCGCTGATCCGCACGACGCTGGGTCATTTCCGTGAGGCGGTGGATTACACGTTTGCCATTCCTGCGTTCTCTGTTCGATTGCGCCTGGCGTGCTTGTGGCCGGTGCTTATCGGGCTGGAGACGCTGCTGCTGCTTGCGGGCAATGACGATTGGCTGGATCCGGCGAAGGTGTCCAAGATACGGCGCAGCGAGGTGTATCGGATTGTGGGGTATTCGGCGTTGATGGCGCCGTCCAATGGCTTGCTGCGGATCTGGATTGAGCGGTTGATCGGGGGGATCGAGGCGCGGCTGGAAGATTAATGGCAAAAAGGCCCTCCGCCTTCCCGCACGCGGATCCAAAGGCCATTGCGCACCTTTGCACCCGCCGCGCAACTGGCCATGGACGCGATATCACCTGGCCAGGCACTGCACAGCGGGTTGCCAAGGCGGCAATCACTTGCTGCTGGAATGGTCGTCGCCCCCAAGCGGATCGACAATGATCATGGTGCGGTCCAGCACCCCGCGATCGTCAAAGTAAGCGCTGAAGTGGGCCGGCATGTAAGCGCCGACGTAGAGCCGGTACGACCATGCCTCACGCTTCATCAGCGGGTAGTACTGGACCGGCTCGCGCGGCAGGCCGAAGCGTTGGGCCACGTCCTGCTTGGTCCAGGTGCCCGGTCGCGCCTCATAGATCTCCTTCTCGGTCAGCATCTGGCGGAAACTGGCGAGGTTTCCGCTGGCGTCGAAATCCGCCGCGTAGACTTCGAACCCGAGCGGCTGCTTCGAGTAGATCCAGCGGCTGGTGCCGGCGGCGAGCTGGTAGGTCTCCGTGGGCTTGCCGAAGGTGTCGCGCACGGCGCTCTGCGGGCTGCCGATCATCTTTTGTGCGGTCTCGACCGGCTGCAGGAACGCGCAGGCACACAGCGCAAGCGCAGCGGCGGTAGCGCCCATCCATCTGGCTAAGCGATATTGCATGACCATTCTCCATCGTTGGCGCGCGTGGTGTTCTCGGGCCAGGAACCCTTCCAGCATAGTTCAAGCACGCGCACACGCCGCGCACCCTGCCCTTGCGGTAAACGCTTCAGGCAGCGGGATTATTCCACTGGTTTCCACCAACCCGGCCGACAGTGGGGCAGTGGGGCAGTGGGACAGTGGCAGAGTTGGCCTCAACAAACGTACCCCTCGATATAGCAGAACGCCGCCGTGCCGCTTCCGTATTCGGTGTCGCGCAGCGTGAATGCGCCGGACAGGCAGATGAACGCGGTCATGCAGGCCAGGAGAACAAGCAGGCAAATTGCCAGAATGGACAGCTTTTGCATGGCAAACCCTTCCCTCAGAGAAGCAGCGGACGACGACACAATGCGTCGACGCACGGGGAAAACCGGGGTGCCAGTCGCAAAGGCGGCGCTGATGCCGCCGTTGTTTCACCCGCTGTTTCACCCTTACGCATTTCCCATGCCCGCGCCAGCACCGCGGAAAAGCGCCCGAATGTGCTCCAAAGGAAGCCACGCCGCTAGCGCTGTTGGGCAGTGCCACACACCGGGGTTGGCGCCGCCCGAACTGTTGCCTGAGCGCAGGCCGCGGCACGACCGAACGCCCCACTTCGCGTGCCCTATTCCGTGCGCCCGTCCACTCGCCGCAACGCCGCCCCCACTTCACCATAAAACGCCCGCAGCGCCGCTACCTCCAGGTCCGGCGGCAATAGTGCCGGCCAGAGCAGCGCCACGATATCCTTGGCGGTCCGCTCGATATCCACCGGCCGCTGCCTGGCGATTGCGTCCCAAAGAATGTGCTCCATCGGCCCGAAGATCGCCGAGCGCAGCAAGCTCAACGGCAGGTCTGCCCGGATCTCCCCACTCTCCCGCGCGCGCGCCAGCATATCCATCAGCGGCGCGGTGTAGCGCCGCTGCAGCGGCACGAACACCTCGCCCAGCCCCGGCCCCCTGGCGCGGCCTTCGGAGAGCACCAGCGCGCATAGCCCGGTGCCCTGGATCAGGAACAGCCGAAGATGCGTGCGCACGAAGAACTCGAGCTGCGCCTTGGTGCTCTGGCCGCGCGGCATGCCTTCTTCCACCGCCGCGATGATCTCGTCGTACCAGTCTTCGATCACCCGCACACAAAGTTCGCGCTTGCCGTGGAAATAGGTAAACACCGTGGCTTCGGAGATGCCCAGGCGCTGGGCGATCTCGGTGGTGGTGGTGCGCTCGTAGCCCATCTCGGCAAAGACTTCGCGGGCCACGCGCAGGATGTCGCGGATGCGTTGCTCCGCCTTGGCGCTCGCGGGGACGCGGCGCCGCACCATGATGTCGTCCATCGACGTGTTACCTCGCTTGCCGGAAGCCGGCGATTATAGTGCGGCGCAGCATAAAACAGATGCCCGGGCACGCCTTGGGGCGCTGCTCGCCCCCAGTCACGGGATTGTAATTGATCTTTACTCAACTCACGGTTGCAATTTTTCGGGTCTGCGTGTACTTTTCCAGTCAACGCCACTGCCCCGATGCGACATAGAATGCGACAAGGGCCAGAATATATGCGCACTCCCCGACTTGAGCTACACTCAACAAAGTTGAATAAACCTCAAGAAACCGGGATACGGACAATATTGCGACAGCGCTTTGGAGACGAGTATGACGATGCAGGGTGCGGCTAGCCCAACGATCTTGCCCATTGGCGGGCTCTCCCATGTCAGGGGCAGTACCGACATTCCCTTGTCCGAGCTGACGGTGCCGGCGCTGCTAGCCGAAACCGTAGCGCGCTTCCCGGATCGCGAGGCGGTGGTGTTTCGCGAGCAGGGCATCCGCTGGAGCTGGCGGGAATTTGCACAGGTGGTGGATGCCATGGCCGGGGGCTTGCGCCTGCTGGGCCTGGAGCGCGGGGACCGCATCGGCATCTGGTCGCCGAACCGGGTGGAGTGGCTGGTGACGCAGTTCGCCACCGCACGCCTTGGGCTGGTGCTGGTGAACATCAATCCGGCTTACCGCCTGGCGGAGCTGGAATACGCGCTGAACAAGGTGGGCTGCAAGGCGATCGTGGCGGCGGAGTCGTTCAAGACGTCGCGCTACCTGGAAATGCTGCAGACGCTGGCGCCGGAGCTGAAAAGCTGCGAGCCGGGCACGCTGCAGGCAGCGCGCCTGCCCGCGCTGCGCTGGGTGATCCGCATGGGCGCAGAGCGCACGCCGGGCATGCTGAACTACGATGCGCTGCTCGCCCATGGCACGCATGCCCTCACCAGCGAGCTGGACGCGCTCACCGCGCAGCTGGACCGCTACGACCCGATCAATATCCAGTTCACCAGCGGCACCACCGGCGCGCCCAAGGGCGCCACGCTGACGCACCGGAACATCGTCAATAACGCACGCTTCATCGCCATGGCGATGCGCTTCTCCGAGCAGGACAAGCTGTGCATCCCGGTGCCGTTCTATCACTGCTTCGGCATGGTGCTGGCCGTGCTGGCCTGCGTCTCCACCGGCGCCTGCATGGTGTTCCCCGGCGAGGCGTTCGAGCCGGCGGCAACCATGGCGGCGGTCAGCGAGGAGCGCTGCACGGCCTTGCACGGCGTGCCGACCATGTTTATCGCCCAGCTGGATCATCCGGATTTTGCCAAGTACGACTTCTCCACGCTGCGCACCGGGATCATGGCTGGCTCGCCCTGCCCCATCGAGACGATGAAACGCGTGATCTCGCAGATGCACATGGCGCAAGTGACGATCGCCTACGGCATGACCGAGACCAGCCCGGTTTCCTTCCAGAGTTCCACCACCGATCCGCTCGACAAGCGCGTGACCACCGTGGGGCAGATCCAGCCGCATCTTGAGGTCAAGCTGGTGGACGGCACAGGCGAGATCGTGCCCGTTGGCGAAAAGGGCGAGCTGTGCACGCGCGGCTACTCGGTGATGCAAGGCTATTGGGACGACGAACCTCGCACCCGCGAGGCGATCCGCGATGGCTGGATGCACACGGGTGACCTCGCCACCATCGATGCCGAGGGTTACTGCAACATCGTCGGCCGCGTGAAGGACATGCTGATCCGCGGCGGCGAGAACGTCTACCCCCGCGAAATCGAGGAATTCCTGTTCCGCCACCCGAAGGTGCAGGCCGTGCAGGTGTTTGGCGTGCCCGACCCCAAGTACGGCGAGGAAGTCTGCGCGTGGATCGTGCTCAAGCCGGGCGATACGGCCACCGAGGACGATATCCGCGCCTTCTGCCGCGACCAGATCGCGCACTACAAGATTCCGCGCTACATCCGCTTTGTCGACGAAATGCCCATGACTATTACCGGCAAGGTGCAGAAGTTCGTGATGCGCGAGCGCATGACGCTGGAACTGGGGCTTGGCGACAAGACCACGTGACGACCCAACCGAAATCCCATCCGACATCGGGCCGCCGCCTGCCGCGGCCGTATTCCACTAGATAACGAGCACTCAACCATGAACGAACTCCCCGGCCTCAATTTCCACCTCGGCGAAGACATCGACATGCTGCGCGAAACCGTGCGCAACTGGGCGCAGGCCGAACTGGCGCCGCGCGCGGCCGAGATCGACCGCACCGACCAGTTCCCGATGGACGCCTGGAAGAAGATGGGCGACCTCGGCGTGCTCGGCATCACGGTGGCGGAGGAATACGGCGGCGCCAATATGGGCTACCTGGCCCACATGATCGCCATGGAAGAAATCAGCCGCGCCTCGGCATCGGTCGGCTTGTCGTACGGCGCGCACTCCAACCTGTGCGTCAACCAGATCCACCGCAACGGCACCGCCGCGCAAAAGGCCAGGTACCTGCCCAAGCTGGTCAGCGGCGACTGGATCGGCGCGCTGGCCATGAGCGAGCCCAACGCCGGCTCCGACGTGGTGAGCATGAAGCTGCGCGCGGACTTCAAGGGCGACCACTACGTGCTCAACGGCACCAAGATGTGGATCACCAACGGCCCGGATTGCGATGTGCTGGTGGTCTACGCCAAGACCGAGCCGGACCTTGGCGCGCGCGGCATGACCGCCTTTATCGTCGAGAAGGGCATGAAGGGTTTCTCGGTGGCGCAGAAGCTGGACAAGCTCGGCATGCGCGGCTCGCACACGGGCGAACTGGTGTTCCAGGACGTGGAAGTGCCAGTGGAAAACATCCTCGGCGGCGAGAACCTGGGCGCCAAGGTGCTGATGAGCGGCCTGGACTATGAGCGCGCGGTGCTCTCCGGCGGCCCGGTGGGCATCATGCAAGCGTGCATGGATGTCATCACGCCGTATATCCACGACCGCAAGCAGTTCGGCCAGAGCATCGGCGAGTTCCAGCTGATCCAGGGCAAGGTGGCCGACATGTACACCACCTTGCAGGCAGCGCGCAGCTACCTGTACACGGTGGGCAAGAACCTGGATTCCCTGGGCAAGGACCACGTGCGCCAGGTGCGCAAGGACTGCGCCGCGGTGATTCTCTATACCGCCGAGAAGGCCACCTGGATGGCCGGCGAATCCGTGCAGATCCTGGGCGGCAACGGCTATATCAACGAGTACCCGGTGGGCCGCCTGTGGCGCGACGCCAAGCTCTACGAGATCGGCGCCGGCACCTCGGAAATCCGCCGCATGCTGATCGGGCGCGAGCTCTACGCCGAAACGGCCTGAGTATCCAGCCGACGCCCCCGCGCCCACAGCACAAGCCACAAGAACAAAGACCCGAGATCCGACACCTTATGCCCACGCTCGAAACCAAACTCAATGCGCGCTCGGAATCCTTCCGCGCCAATGCCGACGCCATGCAGGCGCTGGTCGTCGACCTCAAGGCAAAGATCGCCAGGCTGGCGCAAGGCGGCGGCGACGAAGCCCGCGCCAAGCACCTTGGGCGCGGCAAGCTGCTGCCGCGCGAGCGTGTGCAGCAACTACTGGATCCGGGCACACCGTTCCTGGAACTGTCGCAGCTCGCCGCCTACGACATGTACGACAATGCCGCGCCCGGCGCAGGCATCATCACCGGCATCGGCAGCGTGGCCGGGCAGGAATGCGTGATCGTCTGCAACGACGCGACCGTCAAGGGCGGCACCTACTACCCGCTCACTGTGCGCAAGCACCTGCGCGCGCAAGAGATCGCCGAGCAGAACAACCTCCCCTGCATCTACCTGGTGGACTCGGGCGGCGCCAACCTGCCTAACCAGGATGACGTGTTCCCGGACCGCGACCACTTTGGCCGCATCTTCTACAACCAGGCCAACCTGTCCAAGCAAGGCATTCCGCAGATCGCGGTGGTGATGGGTTCGTGCACGGCCGGCGGCGCCTATGTGCCGGCCATGAGCGATGAGTCGATCATCGTCAAGAACCAGGGCACCATCTTCCTGGGCGGCCCGCCGCTGGTGAAGGCCGCCACTGGCGAGGAAGTCACCGCCGAAGACCTGGGCGGCGCCGATGTGCACACGCGCCTGTCGGGCGTGGCCGATTACTTTGCGCAGAACGACGCGCATGCGCTGTCGCTGGCGCGCAATATCGTGCAGCACCTGAACCGCCGCAAGCCGGACCAGATCCGCCTGCACGAGCCGCTGCCCCCGCGCTATCCGGTGGAGGAGCTGTACGGCGTGATCCCTACCGACACGCGCAAGCCCTATGACGTGCGCGAGGTCATTGCGCGCATCGTGGACGACTCGGACTTCGACGAGTTCAAGGCGCGCTACGGCACCACGCTGGTGTGCGGCTTTGCGCGGATCTGGGGCTATCCGGTGGGCATCATCGCCAACAACGGCATCCTGTTCTCGGAGTCGGCGCTCAAGGGCGCGCACTTTATCGAACTGTGCTGCCAGCGCAAGATCCCGCTGGTGTTCCTGCAGAACATCACCGGCTTCATGGTGGGGCGCAAGTACGAGAACGAAGGCATTGCCCGCAACGGCGCCAAGATGGTGACGGCGGTGGCGACCGCGCAGGTACCCAAGTTCACGGTGATCATCGGCGGCTCGTTTGGCGCGGGCAACTACGGCATGTGCGGGCGCGCTTACTCGCCGCGCTTCCTGTGGATGTGGCCGAACGCACGGATCTCGGTGATGGGCGGCGAGCAGGCGGCCAGCGTGCTGGCCACCGTGCGCCGCGACGGCATCGAGGCCAAGGGCGGCAGCTGGAGCGCAGAGGACGAGGACAAGTTCAAGCAACCGATCCGCGACCAGTACGAGCACCAGGGCCACCCCTACTACGCCAGCGCGCGGCTGTGGGACGACGGCGTGATCGATCCCGCGCAAACCCGCACGGTGCTGGGCCTGGGCCTGTCGGCGAGCCTCAACGCGCCCATCGGCGAGATGAAGTTCGGCGTGTTCCGCATGTGATGGCAAGCGCCCCGGATAACAGATCGCACCGCACCGTACAGGACACCAACATGGAATTCACCACGCTTACCGTCACGGCCGCGCAGCACGTGGCCACCGTCACGCTGAACCGGCCGGACGTGCGCAACGCCTTCAACGAAACCGTGATCGCTGAGCTCACCGGTGCGTTCCGCGCACTCGGCAGCGAACCCACGGTGCGCGCCATCGTGCTGGCGGGCAATGGCCCGGCCTTCTGCGCCGGCGCCGACCTGAACTGGATGAAGAAGATGGCCGGCTACTCGCATGACGAGAACCGGTCCGACGCGCTCACGCTGGCGCAGATGCTGCACACCATCTGGGCCTGCCCCAAGCCGGTGATCGCGCGCATCCACGGCGACACCTATGCAGGCGGCGTGGGCCTGGTTGCCGCCTGCGACATCGCCGTGGCCGCGCAGACGGTGAATTTCTGCCTCTCGGAGGCACGCCTGGGCTTGCTGCCCGCCACCATCAGCCCCTATGTGATCCGCGCCATGGGCGAGCAGGCGGCGCGGCGCTACTTCATCACGGCCGAGCGCTTCGGTGCGGCCGAAGCGCTGCGGCTGGGCTTTGTGCATGAGGTGGTGCCGGGCGACATGCTGGATGCCAAGGTGAGCGAGATCGCCGCCGCGCTGGTGGCCAACAGCCCCAATGCCGTGCGCGAGAGCAAGCGGCTGGTGCAGGAAGTGTCCGGCCGCGCCATCGACGATGCGCTGCTGGCCGACACCGCAGAGCGCATTGCCGCGATCCGCGCGTCGGACGAAGGCCGCGAAGGGGTGCGCTCCTTCCTGGAGAAGCGCTCGCCGTCCTGGCGTCCTGCCTGAGCCAGGGTACCCAGCCAATCATGCGCATCCGCCGCGCGGCCACCGCAGCCGCGCCGCCAGAACCAGAAAACGAGGAACAGTCATGTTCAACAAGATCCTGATCGCCAATCGCGGCGAAATCGCCTGCCGCGTGGCAGCCACCTGCCGCCGCCTCGGCATCCGCACGGTAGCCGTCTACTCCGACGCCGACGCCGACGCGCGCCACGTGGCGCTATGCGACGAGGCCGTGCATATCGGCGGCGCGCCGGCGCGCGACAGCTACCTGCGCGGCGACCACATCATCGAGATGGCCAAGGCCACCGGCGCGCAGGCCATCCATCCCGGCTACGGCTTCCTCTCCGAGAACGACGGCTTTGCCGAGGCCTGCGCCGAAGCCGGCCTCGTCTTCATCGGCCCGCCGGCATCCAGCATCCGCGCCATGGGCAGCAAGAGCGCGGCCAAGCGTCTGATGGAGGCGGCCGCGGTACCGCTGGTGCCCGGCTACCACGGCGAGGATCAGGAGCCGGCCCTGCTGCGCCGCGAAGCCGACCGCATCGGCTACCCCGTACTGCTCAAGGCCAGCGCCGGCGGCGGCGGCAAGGGCATGCGCGTGGTGGAAGCCAGCGAAGGCTTCGAAGCCGCGCTGGCTTCCGTGCAGCGCGAGGCCAGTGCCAGCTTCGGCGACGACCGCGTGCTGGTCGAGAAATACCTGACCCGCCCCCGCCACATCGAAATCCAGGTCTTTGCCGATACGCACGGCAACTGCGTCTACCTGTTCGAGCGCGACTGCTCCGTGCAGCGCCGCCACCAGAAGGTGCTGGAAGAAGCGCCGGCCCCCGGCATGAGCGAGGAACGCCGGCGCGCGATGGGCGAAGCCGCCGTGGCCGCCGCGCAGGCGGTGGGCTACGTGGGCGCGGGTACGGTGGAGTTCATCGCCAACCAGGACGGCTCGTTCTACTTCATGGAGATGAACACCCGCTTGCAGGTGGAGCACCCGGTCACCGAGATGATCACCGGGCAGGACCTGGTGGAGTGGCAGCTGCGCGTGGCCGCGGGCGAGCCGCTGCCGCTCAGGCAAGATCAGCTTCAAATCCACGGCCACGCACTGGAAGCCCGCGTCTACGCCGAAAACCCCGACAAGGGCTTCCTGCCCTCCACCGGCACGCTGCGTTACCTGCGCACACCGGCAGCGGTCACGTTCGCGCTGGGCCAGGACGGCAACGGCCCGGCCGGCGTGCGCATCGACTCCGGCGTGCGCGAGGGCGACACCATCAGCCCGTACTACGACCCCATGATCGCCAAGCTGATCGTGTGGGGCCGCGACCGCGAGGAAGCGCTGGCGCGCATGGCGCAGGCACTGGCCGAGTATCACGTGGTGGGCCTGTCGACCAATATCGCCTTCCTGCAGCGGCTGGTGACCTCGCAGGCGTTCCGCACGGCGGATCTCGACACCGGCCTGATCGAGCGCAACCAGGCAGCACTGTTTCCCCCGCCCGCGAAGGTGGGCACCGAAGTCATCGCGCTGGCGGTAGCGGCGCTGGTGGATGCGGATACCCGCGCGCGCCGCGTGGACCCGGCCGACGCGCATTCGCCCTGGCAGAACGCCGGCGCATGGCGCCTGAACGCAGACGCCACCAGCCAGTTCCGCCTGCGCACCGGCGAAGGCGAAACGTTGGCCAGCCTGCGCAGCGATGGCGGCAAGCAATGGCTGACGGTAGGCGAGCAAACCCTGCCCTTGCGCGTCACTAGCCTGGCCGGCAGCCATGCGCTGGACCTGGGCGAGCGCACCGTCAAGGGCAGCACCTATATCGAAGGCGACGCGCTCTACGTGTTCAGCGGCAAGCAGCAAACCCGGCTGGAAGTCATCGACCCGCTGGCCCATGCGGGCAGCGCCGATGCCGAGGGCGGCAAGCTGGTGGCGCCGATGCCGGGCCGCATCATCGCGGTGATGGTCAAGGCCGGCACGGTCATTGGCAAGGGCGATCCGCTGATCGTGATGGAAGCCATGAAAATGGAGCACACCCTGACCGCGCCGGCCGACGGCGTGGTGCAGGAGGTGCTTTACGGTATCGGCGACCAGGTGCAGGATGGGGCGCAGCTGGTCACGCTGGAAGATGTGGCGGCGTGATTTTTTGGAGGGCTGCTTGTTGCCCCGCGTCAGCGGGACAACAAGCAGAAAGATCGTACCCAGACCTATCTCCCTGACCACGCGGATCGCCGGCCGCTCCGGCTCCGCCCTATCCCCGCCGCAAACCCTCGACAGGATCCGACTCAAAGGCCGCCCATAGCGCATCGCGCCGTTGCAGCGCCTTGATGACGGCTGGCTGGCGCAATTGCGCGACCGCCGAGACCAGCGCATTGCACAGGAAGAAGGCCGCCGTATAAGAGTCGAAAGGCGACGCATTGGCCGTGCGCACCAACAGATGGTGATCCGACAGCGGCACTAGTGGCGCGGCCGGACTGTCGCAGATCGCGATCACGCGCGCACCGCGTTCGCGGAAGGCGCGCGCGATGCTCACCGGTGCGCTGGAATACCGCCGGATACTGAAAGTCAGCAGCACATCCTCGGGCTCCACCCACAGCATGGCATCCGTGGCCGTCACCGCGCCCGCACCCAGTTCCTGGACCTGTGGCCGGCACATATTCAGATGCAGCGCCAGCCATGCGCCCACGGGCGCACTGTTTTTCTGCGCCAGCACGAACAGCCGGCCGCGCGGCTCGGCCAGCAGGCGCGCGATCGCCTCGAAGGCGGCCATGTCCAGCCCTTCGTGGGTGGCCGCCAGGTTGTGCTGGTCGTGCAGCAGCGCGTCGTCCACGCAGGCGCGCAGGGTGCGCTTGCCACCGATCGTGGCCGGCGCGCGCTGGCCGGCAGTGGGCAGGAGCGCCGTCACGCTGGCCCGTGCCTCGCGCTGGGCATCGCCATAGCTGGCATAGCCCAGCTTGGCGAACAGCCGCACCACCGTGGAAGCGCTCGTGCCGTGCTGGGCAGCCAGCGCGGTGGCCGATTCCAGCAGCGCATGCGGATAGTCGCGGCCCAGCGCATCGGCCAAGGTGCGCTCGCGGGCGGTCAGCGTGGCCGCCTCGCGCGCCAGGCGCTCGAGCAAGGTAGCGTCACGCGAGGGAGTCTCCGGAGCCTGTTTCATGGTGTTGACACGTTGCAATGCGTATTGCATGATCATATCACTTTTGCAATACACGATTCACTCCCACACGAAGCAAGGAGCAAGCGGTATATGGCGGACCACGCAGCTATGGCGGACCACGCAGCGGAAAGCGACATGCATGCCCAGGCGGCAAGCGGGGTGATCGATTGGCTGGGCGGCCAGCAGGCTGAAATGCAGGCGCTCCTGCAGCGCATCGTCGACATCGACAGCGGCAGCCGGCAGGAAGCCGGCGTGACGGCCGTGGCGCAGGTCCTGCGCGCGCACCTGGAGGCCGCCGGCATTGCGGTCACGCTGCATGCCGTGCCCGGCTTTGGCGTGTGCCTGGATGCGCTGGTGCCCGGTGCCGGCGATGGCGATGGCGCGCCAGTCCTGCTGATGGGCCATATGGACACCGTGTTCCCCGCCGGCACGGCCGCACGCCGCCCCTTCCGCGTGGAGGATGGGCTTGCCTACGGGCCCGGCGTGGCCGACATGAAATCCGGCCTCGTCATGAATGTGTTCGTGGCCGAGGCCCTGGCGCGCTGCGGCGGCAACGCCTTGCCGGTGCGACTGTTCTTCTCCTGCGACGAGGAGATCGGCTCCGGCGCCACCCGCGAACGGATCATGGACGTAGCGCGCGGCGCGCGCGCCGTGTTCAACGCCGAGCCCGGCCGCGTCAGCGGCAACCTGGTCACAGAGCGCAAGGGGTCGATGGTGGTGGAGTTCGAGGTGGAGGGCGTGGCCGCGCACGCCGGGGTCAACCATGCCCAGGGCGCCAGCGCCATCGATGCGCTTGCACGCAAGATCCTGGCGCTGCATGCGCTGACCGACGCCGAGCAGGGCATCACCACCAATGTGGGCTGTGTGAAGGGCGGCATCGTGCCCAATATGGTGGCGCCACTGGCGCAGGCCGAGCTCGACGTGCGCTTTACCGCCGACACGGACATCGAAGCGCTGGTCGAGCAGGTGCGCGCGATCATCGAGGCCGAATCGCTGCCGCGTACCAAGGGCAGGATCACAGAGATGCGCCGCACCCGGCCGATGACCCAGACGCCCGCGGACCTGCTGGCGCTGTACCAGCGCGGCGCGCAGCACCTGGGCTTCTCGGTAGACGGCGAATTCACCGGCGGTGCAGCCGATAGCGGGCTCACGTCCTCGGTGGGCACGCCCACGCTGTGCGGCACCGGCCCGGTGGGCGGCCATGCGCACACCGTGCGCGAGTACTCCGAGCTTGCCACGTTCGTGCCGCGCGCGCAGGCGGTGGCGCTGGCCATCCTCGCACTGCGCTGAGCCAGGGCACTGCCCCCGCACCCGATTTCTAACTACCGTCACCACACTGCCATGCCGAACGTGCCATTCTCCCGCCGCCATTTCCTCCGCACCGGCCTCAGCGTAGCCGCGCTCGCGTGTGCCGCGCCGCTGGCCGCGCAAGCGCAAGCACAGGGCGCCTATCCCTCGCGCCCCATCACGCTGGTGGTGCCCTTCCCGCCCGGTGGTTCGGTGGACATCATGGCCCGCCAGTACTCGGAGCCGCTGTCGCGCATCCTGGGCGTGCCGGTGGTCGTCGACAACCGCCCGGGCGCGGGCGGCTCGGTCGCCACGCAATCGGTGGCGCGCAGCAAGCCCGATGGCTATACGCTGGTGGTGTCCTCCCAGAGCAGCCACCTGGCCAACCCGCTGACCCAGCCAAAGCTGGGCTATGACCCGATCAAGGATTTCGAGAACATCGCCATCCTGGGCCGCCAGCCCAACGCCCTGGTGGTGCATTCAAGCCTGCCGGTGCGCACGTTCGCGGAGTTCCTGGCCTACGCGAAGAAGAACCCGGGCAAGCTCGACTACGGCAGCGGCGGCGTTGGCAGCATGGGCCAGCTGAATGTGGAAATGCTCAAGGCCAGCACCGGCATCTACGCCACGCACATCCCCTATCGTGGCGGCACGCACCTGATCACGGCCGTGCTGAGCAATGAGGTCCAGTTCATCCTCGACAACCTGGTCATCATGCTGCCCTACATCAAGGAAGGAAAGGTACGTGCGCTGGCGGTGGCTTCCGAGCAGCGCCTGCCGCAGCTGCCCGACGTGCCGACCATGGCCGAGCTGGGCTACCCGCAGCTCAACCTGAGTTCCTGGACGGGCATTGCCGCGCCTGCCGGCACGCCCGAGCCGGTGGTGCAGAAGCTCTACCAGGCGGTGCGCCAGGCCGCCAGCGACCCCGCCATGCAGACGGCGCTGCGCGCGCGCGGCGTGTTCCCGCCCGAGGAGATGGCACCGGCCGCCTTCGAACGCATGATGGCCGACCGGATGGTGCGCTACGGCGAAGTGGTCCGCAAGGCCAAGATTTCCGCGGATTGAGGGCGCGGGATTGAGGGCGAGGGACTAGAGCGTGGCTAAGGCTTGACGGTGGCCGCCCCGCCCTTGGCTTCCATGCCGCCCGTTGCAGCCGCTCCGCCCGCGCGCAGCATGTCGATGACGAGCTGCATGGCGGGCGTGGGCGGGCGGCTCTTGCGCAGCACCAGCCCGTAAGGCGCAAGCCGGCCGTGCAAGGCTACCGGCAGCGTGGCGATCATCTTCAGGTCCTCGTAGTAGCGGGCCACCGAGGTGGGCAGCACGGCGAGCATGTCGGACTCGCGCAGCACGGACAGCGTGGTGAGGATCGACGAGGTCTCCACCGTGCTCACCGGCGGCGGCACGCGATTCTCGCGGAAGGTCTGGTCGATGATCTGGCGCATCGGGCTGGGGTGCGGCTGGATGATCCACGCGTACTCCGTCAGCGCGGCCAGCTTCAGCTTGCCGCGCTCCGCCGCCGGATGCCCCACGCGGGTGACGATCGACAGCGCCTCCTCCCCCAGCGTCTCGAACGACAACTCCTCCGATGGCCAGCCATCGGGGATGCGGCCCAGCACGATATCGATCTGGTCCTGCTGCAGCGCGTGCACCAGCACGTCGCTGGTATCGATCTGCACGATGATGTGCAAGCGCGGATGCGCCTGCTTGAGCTTGACGATCACGTGGGTGAGCAGGTCCGGCGCCGGCGCCATCACCGCGCCCACGCGCACCTTGCCCACATCGCCGGCCTGGATGGCGACAAGCTCCTCGCGCAGTTCATCCATGTCGGCAAAGACCACCCGCGCGTAACGCATCACCGCCTTGCCCGATACCGTCGGGTCCAGCCCGCGCGCGTGGCGTGTAAAGAGCGATACGCCGAGCACGTCTTCCAGTTCCTGCAGGGACTTGGTAGCGGCAGGCTGGGTCAGGGCCAGCCCTTCAGCCGCCTGGCGCAGCGAGGGCGACTCCGAGAGCGCCAGCATCAGTTGCAGGTGCCGCATGCGAAGGCGCTTGCGGATGGATGCGCTGGATGGGATCGATGGGACCGATGGAATGCTCACCGCGATAATCTCCGAGAATAGGCGGGTCGTGATTTCCGCTATCTTGCTTATCGCGAATTCTCGCACAGCGCGGGTGGCAACAAGCATGAGGCCGCGTCAGGCGGTTGCCGCACTTCCTGCACGCGGCGGCACCTGCCCAAGCCCCTATTCCTATCGATTTCGCCTCATTTCGACGCATTTAGCCTCACATTCCGGGCTTGCGAAGGGGTTTTCGGGCATACTGGCCGATTCCCTCCTATTGCGAAGCCGGCGTTCTGGCTTCCCCCCTCGATGCCCGGCTACCAAACCAAGCAAGAGAGCATCGCCGTGACCGGCGTCGCCGACCTGGTCATTCGCTCCTTGCTGGACAAGCAGCAGTACTCCGATCCCCTCGGCGAAGCCGAACGCATGGGCATTTCTTCCGCCATGTGGCCGCTGTTCGGGCTGCTGTGGCCATCCGGTGCGCACCTGGCCGCGCGCATGGCGCTGCGGCCGGTGGACCCCACCGAGCGGGTGCTGGAAATCGGCTGCGGGCTGGGGCTGGCCAGCCTGGTGGGGCACCGCAGGGGTGCCGACGTGACCGCCAGCGACTGCCATCCGATGGCCGCCGCCTTCCTCGCGGAGAACGTACGCCTGAATGGCCTCGCGCCAATGAAGTACCGGCACGGACACTGGAGCGCCGCGGAGCACGAGCAGCATGCCCCTGCTGGCGCCGGCCCCTTCCCCGCCGCCGACGTCCACGGCCATTTCGACCTGATCATCGGCAGCGACCTGCTCTACGAGCGCGATGCCAATGCCAACCTCGCCCACTTTATCGGGCGCCATGCCAGCCCCACGGTCGAGATCTGGATCATTGATCCCGACCGCGGCAACCGGCCCGCCTTCAACCGGCAGATGGCCGAGCAGGGTTTCGCGATGCGCGAGGAAAAGCTCGACCGCGTGGCCACGGCCGGCATCGATGCCTACAAGGGCCGCCTGCTGGTCTACCGCTGGGCAGCGCCGATGCCGCCCGCACCGCTGCTGGAAGCAGCACACGTCGCAACCATGGCGACGATCGCACTACACTGATTCAACGCGTCGGCAGGCATGTCGCACACCAGCATGTGCCCCGGCGCAAATTGCGATTTTTCTTGGCGGCTTGCCTTGGGTGGATTGGTCCGCCCCCCCTGACACGCGCAACGCAACGCAAAGCAATCGTCCCCCCTCGTTAGGGGGATATGGGTTGCACCCGTATCCCGGCGTAATCTCTCCTCACGATTGGCACGCTGAATCCATCCGACGCGGCATGATGATGTCCCGCCCGGGTCGTGCAGGCTTGCCTTATAAAAACGGAGAGGTATCAGGGAATGCATAACGATAGCGACGCAAAGTCGCGTAGCGCCAGTAGCGCCAATCGGGTCAATGCGCGCAACGGCGGTGGATTCTCTATCAGGTTCATCCGGCCGCAAGTGCGTGAGATGGTGATGGAGGTATCCGCGCGCGTGTGCGTCGTCCTGCTGCTGAGCGTGTTCGCCTATAGCGCGTACGCGCAGTGGCGCCTGGCGCCCGAGCGCATCACCTTGCTGCTGCTTGTGGTTGCCACGGTGCTGACCGTCGGCTTGTCGCTGTTCTCGCGCATCCCCGAAAAGCGCGACATGCGCCCCTTGAGCTTTGTGATGTCGATTGGCGGCAGCTTCTACTATCTCGGGATCGAGCTCGACCCCGGCGTTCGCCTTGTCCCCGAGACAGTCGGCGCCACGCTGGAAATCACCGGCATCCTGTTCCAGCTATTCGCCAAGCTATCGCTGCGCGGCTCCTTCGGCATCCTGCCCGCCAATCGCGGCGTGGTGTCGCGCGGCGCGTACCGGCTCGTGCGCCACCCCATCTATCTGAGCTACCTGGTGACAGACCTTGGCTTCCTGCTGGCCAACTTCGGCTGGCGCAATGCCCTGCTCTACGGCGGCCTCTATGCCTTGCAAACGGGCCGGATGTTCAGGGAAGAACAACTCCTGGGCCAGGATCCCGCCTATCGCGCGTATCAGGCCAATGTGCGATATCGCGTCATTCCCGGGGTGTTCTAGCACGCGGCAGGGATGACCCTGCCGGCAGCGTCGGCGCGCAATCAACGCACGTTCCCAAGCCCTCACCTCCCCCCTACTGCAACACGAAGCCCTGCTCCCGCACCGCCTGCGAATCCAGCCCGATCTGCACCTTGAATTCCCCCGGCTCGGCGGCGTATTCCAGTTTGGCGTTGAAGAACTTCAGCTTGTCCTCATCGAGGGAAAAACGCACGACGCGCTCCTCGCCTGCCTTGAGCATGAGCTTGTGGAAGTCCTTCAGCTCCTTCACCGGCCGCACCACGGAAGCGGCAACGTCCTGGATATAGAGCTGGACCACGGTTTCGCCATCGCGCTGCCCGGTGTTCTTCACCGTCACGCTCGCCTCGATGCGGCCACCGCGCGGCATGGTGGGGCTCGATAGCGTGATACCGGACACGCCGAAGTCCGTATAGCTCAGTCCGTAGCCGAACGGGTACAGCGGGCCGGACGTTTCCTCGAAGTATTGCGAGGTGTAGTTTGGCGGCTGGCCAGGCACAAACGGGCGCCCGATACGCAGCTGGTTGTAGTAGGTGGGGATCTGCCCGAGCGAGCGCGGGAAGGAAACGGGCAGCTTGCCCGAAGGGTTGTAGTCGCCGAACAGCACGTCGGCAATGGCATGGCCGCCTTCGGTGCCGGCGTACCAGGTCTCGAGCACGGCGTCGGCGTTGTCCTTCACCCAGTTGATGGTGAGCGGGCGGCCGTTCATCAGCACCACCACCATCGGCTTGCCGGTGGTCTTGAGCGCCTTGAGCAGCGTCTCCTGGCTGCCCGGCAGCGACAAGGTGGTACGACTCGAGGCCTCATGCGACATGCCGCGCGACTCGCCCACGGCCACCACGATCACGTCGGCGCCGCGCGCTGCCGCCACGGCTTCGGCGATCATGTCCCCCGGGGCACGCTTGTCCTGGACAATCTCGGGCTTGTCCCAGTTCATGAAGTTCAGGTACCTGACCACGCCAGCGTCGTCGGTCACGTTCGCGCCGCGGGCATAGGCCACGCGGCCATTGCCGCCGAGCGCGTCGCGCACGCCTTGGAGCAGCGTCACCGTCTGCCCGGATTTGCCGGCGGCAGACCAGCTCCCCATGGTGTCGATGGGCGCATCGGCCAGCGGCCCGACGACCGCGACCGTGCCGGACTTCTTCAGCGGCAGCGTGCGCTCGCGGTTCTCGAGCAGCACCAGCGACTGGCGCGCCGCGGCGCGTGCGGCCTCCCGGTGCAGTCGGCCCGGCGCGTCGACGTCAGCCGGGTCCTGCTCGGCGGCGCCGATGCGCTTGAAGGGGTCCTGGAACAGTCCCAGGTCGTACTTGGCGCCCAGTATCTCGCGCACCGCATCGTCAATGACGCGCATGGGCACTTCGCCGGATTTCACCAGTTCGGGCAGGTGATCCCGGTAAGCGGAGTCGTGCATGCTCATGTCGACGCCGGCCGTGATGGCGAGTTTGGCGGACTCGCGCGCATCCTTGGCCACGCCATGCTTGGTCAGTTCGTCGATGGCCCCGTGGTCGCTCACCGTGATGCCCTTGAAGCCCCAGGTCTTGCGCAGCAGGTCACGCAACAGCCATGTGTTGGATGTGGCCGGCACGCCGTTGATCGAGTTCAGCGCGATCATGACGCCGCCGCCGCCGGCATCGACGCCGGCGCGGTATGGCGGCAGGTAGTCCTGGTACATGCGCAGCGGGCTCATGTCGACCGTGTTGTAGTCGCGCCCGCCTTCCACCGCGCCGTACAGCGCGAAGTGCTTGACCACCGCCATCACGCTATCCGCGTTGGCCAGGGAGGTTCCCTGAAAGCCCCTGACGCTGGCCTGCGCGCACAGCGAGACCAGGTACGGATCCTCGCCAAACCCTTCCGACGTGCGCCCCCAGCGCGGATCGCGCGAGATGTCGACCATCGGCGCGAAGGTCATGTCGAGGCCATCCGCGCTGGCTTCGATGGCTGAGATGCGCGCGCTCTGCGCCACCGTTTCCATGTCCCAGCTCGATGCCAGGCCCAGGCTGATCGGGAAGATGGTGCGATGCCCGTGCACCACGTCGTAGGCGAAGAAAATGGGGATCTTCAGGCGGCTGCGCTCCACCGCCGCTTGCTGCATCGGCCGGTTGTCCTTGCGCGTCACCGAGTTGAACGTGCCGCCTACCCGGCCCGCCGCGATCTCCTTGAGCAACTGGGGCTGGGGCATGTCCTCGCCGATGCTGATCAGGCGCAATTGCCCGATCTTCTCCTCCAGCGTCATCCGTCCGATGAGATCAGCGACGAAGGCATTCTTGTCGCCGGTGGCAGCCGGCGCGGTGCCGGCAAGCACCGGCGAACAAACCAGGCTGGCCGACAGGGCCAGCAAAGAGAGCATTCTCATCCGAGTGTGATCCAGGTGGCGCGGCAAGGTAGCTGCCCCGCGGGTGGTGCGCATTTCCGGCCTGACAGGCACGCGAAGCGAAATACGCTATCGTTTATCTTTCTGCACTGCGAGCGCAGTTTACCGCCACTACACTATCTGCTGCCGCCGCATGTGACGCGGCAGCCTTGCTTAACCTGTATTTCTGGAGAGATTCGTGGTTCTTGCCGTCATCGCCGCGTCGTTTCGTAACAAGATGCAAATGGCCTTGCCAACGCTGCTGGCCGCCGGGGCGCTGCTGGCGGGCGGCCAGGCCAGCGCGTTCTCCCTGGACGACGTAGTGCCCCGCGCCAAGACCCTGGCCGACAAGCCTTATGCCGCACCGGTCAGCAACCTGCCCCCGGTGTTCAGCCAGATGCAGTTTGCCGACTACATCAAGATCCAGCCCCAGCGCGACAACCTGGAGTGGAAGGACCAAGGCACGCCGTTCCGCCTGGGCTTCTACCACCAGGGCATGCAGTTCGGCAGCCCGGTACGCATCAACGAGATCGTGGGCGGCGCGGTCCATGAGATCCGGTACGACCCCGCGCGCTTTGACTTCGGCGACCTGAAGCTGGACAAGTCCGCGACCGGCAAGCTCGGCTATGCCGGGTTCCGGGTGCTCTACCCGATCAACCGGGCCGGCAAGCTCGACGAGATCATGAGCGTGCTGGGCGCCAGCTACTTCAGGGTCATCGGCAAGAACCAGGTCTATGGCCTGTCCAGCCGCGGCCTGGCCATCGATACCGGGCTGCCCGTCGCAGAGGAGTTTCCGGCCTTCCGCGAGTTCTGGATCGAGCGGCCGGATCCACAGGACAAGCACCTGGTGTTCTATGCCCTGCTGGATTCCCAGCGTGCCACCGGCGCCTACCGCTTCGATCTCTACCCCGGCGAGGATGCGGTCCTCAAGGTGCAGGCGCGCATTTTCCTGCGTGGCCCCGTCGCCAAGCTCGGCGTGGCGCCGCTGACCAGCATGTTCCTGTTCGGGCCGAACCAGCAGCGCGACCAGTACAACTTCCGCCCGGCCCTGCACGACTCCAACGGCCTTGCCATCCATACCGGCAGCGGCGAATGGCTGTGGCGCCCGCTGAACAATCCGCGCAACCTCGCCATCAGCACCTTCCAGGTCACCAGCCCCAAGGGCTTCGGCCTGCTCCAGCGGGGCCGCGAGTTTTCCTCGTATGAAGACCTGAAGGACCGTTATGACCTGCGGCCAAGCGCCTGGATCGAGCCCCAGGGCGACTGGGGCAAGGGCAAGGTCGAGCTGGTGGAAATCCCCACGCCCGACGAGACCAACGACAACATCGTCGCCTTCTGGACGCCGGACCAGCTGCCGCCCAAGGGCCAGCCCCTGAAGGCGGACTACACGATGCACTGGACCCTTGACGAGCGCGCCCTGATGGACAAGGACCTGGCCTCGGTCAAGCAGACGCTGCGCTCCGCGGGAGAAATCACGCAGGCCAACCTGATCCGCCACCTGGATGGCAGCACAGGCATCGTGGTCGACTTTGAAGGCCCTGTGCTGGCAAGCCTGCCCCCGGGCACGCAGATCGGCGCACAGGTCAGCGTGAGCGGCAACGCCGAGATCATCGACAGGGTG
This sequence comes from Cupriavidus basilensis, assembly GCF_000832305.1. NCBI lineage: Bacteria > Pseudomonadati > Pseudomonadota > Betaproteobacteria > Burkholderiales > Burkholderiaceae > Cupriavidus > Cupriavidus basilensis. The sequence goes on along the minus strand of NZ_CP010537.1, from coordinate 1,377,359 downwards.
GTGGAACCCAATCCCGTCATCAAGGGCTGGCGGCTGAGCCTGCGGATCAAGGTCAAGGATCCGAAGCAGGTGGTGGAAATGCGCGCGGCGCTGGTGTCCGGCGACAAGACGCTGAGCGAGACGTGGAGCTACCAGATGCCGCCGTATTCGGTCGGCGGCAAATAGTACGGGCAATACGCAATACGCAATACGACCGCCTGTTGCGCCGTGCCGCCCCCCCGTCTTGCGCTTGGCGTCCCGGCTCAGGCGAGCGCGCCGCGGGTCGCCGGCATCACGGCCTGGACCGACGCGGCAAAGCGCTCGACGATGCGGTCGATATCCTGTGCCGAACAGATGAAAGGCGGCGCAAAGAGCACGTGGTCGCCCCGCATGCCATCCACGGTGCCCCCCATCGGATAGATCAGCAGCCCGTTTTGCATGGCGGTGGATTTGAGCCGGGCATGCATCTTCAGGGCCGGGTCCAGCGTCGCCTTGGTCTCGCGCTCAGCCACGAACTCCACACCGACAAAGAGACCACGGCCGCGGATGTCGCCAACGTTGGGGTGATCGCCCAGCGTTTCGCGCAGCCGGGCGCGCAGTTGCCCGCCGCGAGCCAGCACGTTCTCCAGCAGACAGTCCTCGGCGATGGTGCGCTGCACGGCCAGTGCCGCCGCGCAAGCGGTGGCATGCCCGATATACGTATGCCCATGCTGGAAGAAGCCGCTGCCGCCCACCACCGCGTCATAGATGCGGCTGCTCGATATCATGGCGCCGATCGGCTGATAGCCCGCGGCCAGGCCCTTGGCGATGGTCACGATATCGGGCACCACGCCGTCCTCCTCGCACGCGAACAGGTAGCCGGTGCGGCCCATGCCGGACATGATTTCGTCGAGGATCAGCAGCACGCCGTACTTGTCGCAGACGGCGCGAACGCGCCTGAGATAGTCCGCCACCGGCGGCACCGCGCCGGCGGTCGCGCCCACCACGGTCTCCGCCACGAACGCGGCGACGCTGTGCGGGCCAAGTTCGAGGATCTTGGCTTCAAGCTCGTCGGCCAGGCGCTGCGCGTACTGCTGGTCGGTCTCGCCCGCCTCCTGGTCCCGGTAGGCGTAGCACGGCGCCACATGGTGCGCCGGCACCAGCAGGGGCAGGAACGGCTCACGGCGCCATGCATTGCCGCCGATGGCCAGCGCCCCCAGCGTGTTGCCGTGGTAGCTCTGGCGGCGCGCGATGAAGTGGCGGCGCTGCGTTTGCCCGATCTCCACGAAATACTGCCGCGCCAGCTTCAACGCGGCCTCGACCGCCTCCGAGCCGCCCGAGACAAAGTAGACGTGGTTCAGATCGCCGGGCGCCGCTTGCGCCAGGGTGCGGGCCAGTTCTTCCGACACTTCGGTGGTGAAGAACGACGTATGCGCGTAGGCAAGCGAGTCGGCCTGCTGCTTGATCGCCTCGATCACCCTGGGATGCCCGTGGCCCAGGCAGGACACCGCGGCCCCGCCTGACGCGTCGATGTAGTGCTTGCCATTGCTGTCGACGAGCTCGATGCCCTTGCCGGCGACTGCCACGGCAAGCGTCTGGCGGGGATTGCGGTGGAATACGTGGGTCATGATGTCTGGTGTGAGAACAAAATATCGAATTAGGGACGCGGGCGGTGCGTGAGAACCTGGCCGGGAAATGCCGGGATAACGTGTGTGTCTTCCCACACGCGCTGGCCATTGACCCAGACGCCGTGGATGCCTTCGCTCAGGCGGATCGGATCCTCGAAGGTGGCGTGGTCCTGCACACGCTGCGCGTCGAACAGGACCAGGTCGGCGAACTGGCCGGCACGGACCAGCCCTCGATCCGTGAGTCCGTATTGCTCGGCGGCAAGCCCGGACATCTTGTGAACGGCTTGCTCAAGCGTCATCAGCCCGGACTCGCGCACCATCCGCGCAAGGATGCGCGGGAACGTGCCCCACTGGCGCGGATGGGGGCGTGGGTCGAACGGCAGCCCGTCCGAGCCAAAGATGGTCAGGGGAAAGCTGGCGATGCGCTCGACGTCCGCTTCATCCATGATGAAGTAGATGGCGGCGGCGGGCTTGAGCCGCTCCAGCAGGCCATGTTCGTCCAGCCCCAGCGTCTGCATGAGTTCCTGGAAATCCCGGCCGCCCGCTTCTGGATAGCCTTTGGACCAGGTGATCATGGTGCGCGTGGCTTGCCGTACGCGATCGAGCCGGAGCATCGTCGAGGTTGCGGGATAGGGATGGCAGTCCAGGCACAGCGGCTGCAGCCTGGAGGCTTTCTCCAGGATGGCCAGGGTCTCCACGGAGCGGCCGTGATTGCGCTTGCCTGCCACCTTGTGATGCGAGAAGACGATGCGGCAATCCAGCGCCCCGCCAATCCTGAGCGCCTCCTCGATGGAGGGCACGATATCGTCGGTCTCGTCGCGCAAGTGGGTGGAGTAGATGCCCCCGAATGCCCGCAGCGGCTCGCAGACCTGGATGATCTCCCGCTCCGTGGCGGCGGCGGCCGGCGGATAGAAGGTGCCAGTGGAGACGCCGAAGGCGCCTGCCTGCATGGCTTTTTCCACCTCCACGCGCATGGCGGCCACTTCGTCCGCATTGGCCTCGCGGCTCACGTCCGGCATAACCTTGACGCGCAGCGTGGAGTGGCCCAGCAACGGCACCACGTTCACGTTGGCCGGCTTGGCGCGCATGGCATCCAGCCAGTCGGCGAACTCGGCGAACCGGAACAGTTCCGCCGGCCCCATCAGATCCAGTGGCTGCGGCGGATCGCCGCTGACCAGCGGCGCCACGCTGATGCCGCAATTGCCTGTCACCACCGTGGTGATGCCCTGCGAGACCTTGGGCTCCATCTCCGGATGCACCAGCAGGTAGCCGTCGTCGTGCGTGTGGGAATCGATGAAGCCCGGCGCCAGCACGCGGCCCGTCGCGTCGATCACATCCCTGGCCCGCATGCCGGCGAGGTCGCCGACGGCAACGACCCGGCCGCCGGCGACGGCGACATCCGCGATCCGCCGCGGCGCGCCCGTGCCATCGACCAGCGTCGCGCGCCGAAACAGCAGATCCGCAATGCTGGCGGCTTCCATGGGTAATGCCGACATGACTTCTCTCCCCCGCTTACCGTGGTTTGATTCCCGCTTGTTTGACAACCTGCGCCCACCTTCCGGCCTCCCGGGCCGCAAAGCCGTAGCGCGCCCGCGCCCGGGACTGCCAACATCGCCTTCAAGGCTGGCGCTGCCAAAGAAGCGCTGCCGGCACCGGCGAAGTATATGAAAGCGCGCCCGGTTATGCAACATATGTTTCTTAAAAAATCAACGAGATTCACTCGATTCATTCCGCGTGAAGCCACGCCGACGCCACGTCCCGTGCAGCGGGTGATCAGTTGTGCAACAATCGTTACATCCATGTTGCATCCATCGATCAGGACACCGCCCATGCCTACCGAAGTCTCCATGCCGCCGCAGAGCCTGGATGAACTACTTGTTCATCTCCGGGAGAACTTCGCCACGCTCAGTACGCAGTTCCAGGGCGGGGCGCGCTACCTGCTCGATCATCCGCAGGAGATTCCCATCCTTTCCATGCGCAAGATCGCCGCGAATGCAGGTGTCCAGCCGGCCACCCTGGTGCGCCTGGCGCAGTTCCTTGGCTTCGAGGGCTGGCAGGGCCTGCGCGAGCTCTTTGTCGAGTCGATCCGCGGCGGCCCGCAGCCCTACGCCAAGCGTGCCAAGAAGCTGGTGCGCGAGAGCGGGTCAAGCCGGATGCTCACGGAAATGCTCGACGCCCAGCACCGCAACCTGGACCTGACCGGGGCCAACAATGCCGAGTCGATGCCGCAGGCTGCCGATCTGCTCAGCGCCGCGCCCAATGTGTATGTGGCGGGCTTTCGCTCGTGCTACCCCATCGCGTTCACCCTGCATTACGTGTATCGGCTGTTTCGCCCAACGGTGCACCTGATCCGTGGCGATGCGGGCACCCTCGAAATGGAGCTGCGCGCGCTGACGGCCAAGGATGCCGTGGTGGTCGTGAGCTTTGCGCCCTATTCGCAGGAAAGCATCCGCGTGGCCGATGCCGCGCGCGAGGCCGGCTGCCGCGTGGTGGCCCTGGCCGACAGCACCGTGGCGCCGATTGCCTTGCATGCCGATTGCACGCTGCTGTTCTCCATCGACAGCCCGTCGTTCTTTCCCTCCATCACGGCCGGCGTGGCTGCGGCGGAAGCCCTGGTCGAGCAGTTGCTCGCCAAGAAGGGCAAGGGCGCGATCAAAGCGCTCGAACTCGCCGAAGGCCAGTTGCACCAGACCGGCGCCTATGTCCCGGCCAGGCGGGGCTAGCTGGCCGGACATTCTGTCTAGGCGAGCTGGCTGCAGCCGGCCCGCGTATTGCGGCAAAGCCCTTGCGCCTCCAGGAACAACGCCGCCTCCAGGCACCGTGTTTCCTGCCACGGCGGCGCGATCAGCTGTACGCCGAGGGGCAGGCCGGCCACGGCGCAAGGCGCGGCGACCACGGGCAGCCCCGCCAGCGAGACAGGGCGCGTCAGGTGGCCGGCATCGGCGCGCGGCACGTAGGCCCGCTTGCCGCCGGCGATCTGCTCCGCCCCGATCAGGGGTGCCGCATACGGTGTGGTGCACGCCAGCAGCAGGTCGACCTCGTCGAACAGTGCCTCGAGCTTTTGGCGCCACGCGGCCTGGTAGGCCTTGGCCAACTGGTACCAGCCCTCGGGGATGGACAGGCCGGCCAGCATGCGCTGGCGCACAAAAGCGCTATAGCCAGGATGGCGCTCGGCGAATCCGCGCTGAACATGGTTGCGCCCGACTTCAAACGCGGAAATGATCGACGCGGCGTCGCGTGCAAGATCGGCTTCGGGCAGATCGATCTTTCGTACGGCATCAAACGCCGAGGCAACGCGCAGCACGGCGTCCTGGGCCTCGTCCTGCGCAAAATCGCCAAAGCCGGCTTGCAGAATCCCCACGCGCAGGCCAGCCATCGACACGCCGGCAGCCGGCGCCGGCTCGCCGGGTCTGGGTCCGGATCCGGGCCCTAGCATCGCGCGGTACGCCAATGCCAGCCCGGCCGCATCCGAGGCCATCGGACCCACCGCGTCCAGGCTCTCGGCATACGGAAAGCAGCCTTGCGCCGACATGCGGCCCGTGGTCGGCCGCAGGCCCCAGATGCCGCAGAACGATGCAGGCGCGCGAATGGACCCGTTGGTATCGGACCCGATGCCAATCGGTGCGATCCCGGCTGCAATCGCCGCGGCGGTGCCCGCCGACGATCCGCCCGCGATCCTGGCCGGATCCAGCGGATTGCGCACCGGTCCGCCGATCACGTTCTCGCCGGTAGCGCCGCAGGCATATTCGTCCATCTGTGTCAGCGCCACCGGGATCGCGCCGGCCGCCATCAACGCTTGCACCACGGCGGCGCTGCGGGTGGCGGGCGGCTCGTTCGCCCGCGCATGCGCGCCGGCAAGCGTCGCGTGACCTTCCACGTCCAGCAGGTTCTTGACGACGAAAGGCACGCCGGCCAGGGGGAGCGGGGCCTTGCCGGCGAGGCGGGCCGTATCACAGGCACCCGCGCCAACAACGGCCTCCCGCGCCAGCAACCGGGAGACACAGTTCAGCGACGCCACCTGCGCCGCCCTGGCAAGGCTGGCCCGAACCACGTCTTGCGCGCTAAGGCTGCCGGAGCGCAATTGCGCCGCAATGCCGGCCACGGACTGCAAATCAACCGCCATTGCCGCCCCCCACCCTGCTGCGCGCCTGCCCGCCTGCCAAGGCATTGGCAAGCCCCAGCGCCATGCCCTCCATGCCCTGCACCAGCGCCACGACAGCCTGGATATCCTCCGCCGAGACCGGGGGCAGGACTTTGCCAATGGCCGTATCGACGGCAGCCAGCAGTTCCGCCTGCGTCAGGCGTTGCATCGCCATCTCACACCTGCCGGTCGGACATGAGCGCGCGCGGAATGGCGAGGATCAGCACCGCGGCGATCAGCATCATGGCAGCCAGTGCCAGCACCCCCAGCGAGATGCTGCCGGTGGACTGCTTGATGCCACCCATGAGCACGGGGCCGATCAAGCCGGCGAGGCTGGCGGCGCTGTTGATCATGGCGATGCCGCCGGCGGCGGCCGTACCGGCCAGCACGCGGCCCGGCAGGCCCCAGAACATCGCCAGCGTCGCCATCAGGCCGGAGATGCCGATGGTCAGGAACACCATGGCCATGACGGTATTGTGCGCAAACAGCGTGCTGGCCCACATGGCCGCGGCCGCGACAAAGAGCGGGACGGCGGCATGCAGGCGCCGCTCGCCCACGCGCTGCGCATGCGCCGCGTTGCGGTTCATCACCACGCAGGCAACGCCGTACGGGATCGCCGTCAGCAGGGCAATCTCGAGGGGCGACTGCATGCCCGTGGACTGGATGATGGTCGGGAGCCAGAACACCAGGCCATAGTTGCCGATATTGAACAGCAGGCAAATGCCCATCAGCATCCACAGCACCGGGGACTTGAGCGCGGCCACGAAGCTCGTGTTCTTGCGGGCGTTTTCGGTGGATAGCGTGGTGGTGATCGCCGCCGCTTCCTCCCTGGTCAGCCACGGCGCGGTCTGAGGCGACTCCGGCAGCATCCTGAGCACGAGCAGGCCCAGCACGATCGCCGGCAACGCTTCGATCAGGAACATCCACTGCCAGCCCTGCAAGCCATGCAGGTCGTGCGTGCCGGACATCAACGCGCCGGAAATCGGCCCGCCCAGCACCATCCCCAGCGGCATCGCCAGGAACAGGATCGACATGATCTTCGACTGCCGGGCTGCCGGATACCATTTGTTCAGGTACATGACCGCGGCAGGGAAGAAGCCGGCTTCCGTCACGCCCAGCATGAAACGAGCGAAGTAGAACTCCGCTGGCGTGCTCACCAGCATGGTCGCGGCCGACACCAGGCCCCACATGATCATGATGGCAGCCATGCTCTTGCGCATGCCCAGCCGGTAGATCAGCAGGCTGCTGGGCACCTGGCAGAGCATGTAGCCCCAGAAGAAGATGCCGGCCCCGATGCCGTACACCACGTCGCTCAGCCCCAGCGCCTGCTGCATCTGCAGCTTGGCAAAGCCAACATTCACCCGATCCAGGTAGCTGAAGAAATAGCAAAGGACGATGAATGGCACGATGCGCCTGGTCACCTTGGCGAAGGCGGCGGCGTCCAGCGCGCTCTCGACGCGGGGCGCTTCTACCGCATCACCCAGGGTGGCGGCGTTCTTGACAACGGTCATGCTGGTCTCCTCCGGGTACGGGATTACTCAAACGCTTCGTCGCTGGGCTGGTCGTAAGCCTTCTTGACCGCGGCACTCATCGGGAACTCGAAATTGATGTTCTTTGGCGGCACCGGCTTGCTGAACCATTTGTCGTACAGGCCCTTGATCTCGCCGCTCTTCATCAGGCCGGTGATCACGCCATCGACCAGCTTCTTGAACTCGGGATCGTCCTTGCGCATCATGAAACCGTAGGCCTCGAACGATTGGGGCGTGCCGACCACTTCCCATTGCGCCGGGTTCGGCGCCAGCGTTTTCGCGCCCGACAGCAGCACGTCGTCCATCATGAAGGCAGAGACGCGGCCCGATTGCAGGATCAGGAACGACTCGCCGTAGTCCTTGGCGCTCTGGATGGTGATGTTGGCCTTCTTGTCGTCGTTGAGCTTGCGCAGGATCCGCTCGGACGTGGTGCCCGCGTTGGTGACCACGGTCTTGCCGCTGAGGTCCGGGAAGTCGTGGACCGGGCCGCCCCTCTTGACCAGCAGGCGCGTGCCGGCAACAAAGAAGGTGGTGGAGAACGCCACCTGCTGCTGGCGCGCTTTCAGGTTGGTGGTGACCCCGCACTCCAGGTCCACCGTGCCGTTCTGGACCAGGGATATGCGGTTCTGCGATGTGACCGGCACCATGCGCACGTCAAGCCTGGACAACCCTGCCTGCTTCTTGACCTCGGCCACCACCTTGTCGCAGATGTCCTGCGAGTAGCCGATCACCTTCTGGTTGCTGTCGTAGTAGGAAAACGGGATCGAGGTGGTGCGATGCCCGATGGTGATCGTTCCCGACTCCTTGATCCGGGCCAGTGTCGGGCTGGCAGCCACATCCGAGGCCTGGACCGCCCCCATGCCAAGCGTCGCTCCCAGCATTGCCAATCCGAGGCAGGTGGCTTTCACAGCTTTCATTTATCGCTCCTTGTTTAGCAGACATGCGACAGGCCATCGCGTTTGAATGGTATTCAATGAGCAACAACTGTTCCATCATGGATAACCATGAAACATATGTATTTTTTCTGGAAAAATGAAGTAACAGACGCATCGCGCACCAAATGAGGCGATACAAATGGTGCATGAGCGGCCTCGTTTTGAGGCAAGACGGAACCAGCAGGCTTGCGCAACCAGGCGTAGCATGGCGCGCTCGCCTCCAGCTTTCGACTCAGCCTCATGCGTTCCATGCGATCCCTGCCGCCTCTCGTGAGCCTGCGCGCGTTCGAAGCCGCCGCCCGGCGCCTGAGCTTCAGCCTGGCGGGGCAAGAGCTTTTTGTGTCACAAAGCGCCATCAGCCACCATATCCAGCGCCTGGAGAGCGACCTGGGCGTGACGCTGTTCGAGCGGCGCGCGCGCGCCGTTGCGTTGACGCCCGCGGGGCAGGCGTACTACGCCAAGGTGCACGCGGCATTCGCGCTGCTGCGCGATGGCACGGAGCAGGTACGGGCGCCCGGCACGACGCGCACGACGCTGACCGTAGGGCTGCTGGCGTCATTTGGCACGCGCTGGCTGGCGCCGCGCTTGCAGGCGTTCTCGCTGGCGCATCCCGGCATCGACCTGCAGTTGCGGCCCGACATCGGCCTGGCCGATGTGGCCGGCGGCGAGGTTGACGTGGCGATCCGCTACGGGCGCGGCGCCTGGCCGGGCGTGCAGGCGCAGCAACTGATGCCGGAGCGCCTGTCGGTGGTCTGCGTGCCCGGCCTGATCGCCGGGCCGGACCGGCCCGCCAAGCCACAGGACCTGCTGCGCTTTGCGTTTTTATCGTCGCATGCCCGGCAGCCGTTCGAGTGGGATGCCTGGTCGCGCCGCTTTGGCCTGGACCTGAGCCAGGCGCAGACCGTGCATCTGCACGACTACAACATCGTGGTGGAAGCGGCGCTCGCCGGCCAGGGCATCGCCATGGGCCGCCACCGCCTGATCGCCCAGCAACTGGCCAGCGGCGCGCTGGTGCAGGCCCTGCCCGACGCGGTGCTGGAGGATCCCGGCATCGGCTGGTGGCTGGTCGCGCCGCGCGGGGCGCTGGGCGAGGCCGCATCGGCATTCCGAGGCTGGCTGATGGCGGCGGCCGCCGAGGATGCGCTGGACGGCACCTGACGCCGCGTGGCGCCATGTGGCGCCATGTGGTCACCTACGGATTAGTTTTGCTCATGTGTGGCGAGGCAAGAATTGATTGGTTTCCCGGCCACCAAGCCGATAGGATGGGCCTTCCCAATCTCTTTCCCGCGCAACCCACATGACCCTCTCCCTCTCCGCCCGCGTGGCCGAACTCGGGCTGACCCTGGAAGCCGCGGCCGCGCCCGCTGCCAACTACGTATCGTTCGTGCAGGACGGCAACCAGCTCTATATCTCCGGCCAGATCTCCCGCGAACATGGCCAGGCCGCGTACCTGGGCCGCCTGGGCGACAATATTTCGGACGAAGACGGCGTGCGGGCGGCGCGGCTGTCGGCGCTCGGCATCCTCTCGCAGATCGCCGCGGCCACGGGTGACCGGCTCGACCGGGTGGCCCGTGTGGTGCGGCTGGGCGTGTTCGTGGCCTGTACGCCGGACTTCAATCGCCAGAGCGCCATCGCCAACGGTGCGTCGGACCTGATGGTGCAGGTCTTCGGCGATGCGGGCCGCCATGCGCGCAGCGCTGTGGGCGTGGCCTCGCTGCCTGCTGGCGTCGCCGTGGAAGTCGAAGCGGTCATCTCGCTGACCCCGGCCTGAGCCGGACGCGCATCCCAGGAGCCCCCATGCCAGCCCGTACCGCTGCCCCCCTTACCGCTGCCGCCATCGACGCCTTGCGCGCCCTTACCCCGGGTGCGCAAGGCACCACGCATTTCAACCACGGCGGCGCCAGCCTGCCGTCAGCAGCCACGCTCGAGGCGATCTACAGCCATCTGCAGCGCGAGGCTATGCTGGGCCCCATGGAAGCCGGCGTCGCGGCGCGCCAACAGACGGAACGCGCGCGTACCCTCGCCGCGCAACTGCTCAACGCCCAGCCGGCGGAGATCGCGCTGACCACGGGCAATTCGCCGGGCTGGGGCGCCGCGTTCGCCGCCCTGGGAGCCTGGCAACCCGGCGACCGGATCCTGGTCGGGCGCCACGAATGGGGCGGCAACCTCGCCACCATGCGCCTGACGGCGCAGCGCGCGGGCGCGTCGATCGAAGCCATTGCGTCCGATAGCAGCGGCGCGGTGGATCCCGAGGCGCTGGAGGCCATGCTGGACGACCGCGTGCGCCTGATTGCGCTGACCTGGCTGCCAGCCAACGGCGGGCTGATCAACCCGGCAGCGGCCATCGGAAAGGTAGCGCGGCGCCACGGCATCCCCTACTTCATCGACGCCGCGCAGGCGGTGGGGCAATTGCCGATCGACGTAGCCCAGTTGGGCTGCGACGTGCTCAGCGGCGCCGGGCGCAAGGCGCTGCGTGGCCCAAGGGGAACAGGCCTGCTGTATGTGCGCCAGGACTTCCTGCCCCGGCTCACGCCGGCATTCGTCGACACGTACTCCGCGCCGCTGGACGCGCACGGCGAGCCGGTGCTGCGGGCCGGCGCGGCCCGCTTCGAATCGGCGGAAGCATCGATGGCGCTGCGCTGCGGCCTGGCCAACGCCTTGCAGGAAGCGCTGGAGATCGGCCTTGAGAACATCCGTGCGCGGATCGATGCCACCGCGCAGGCGCTGCGTGCGCAACTGGCCGCCATACCCGGCGTGACGGTGCTGGACCAGGGCCACGAGCGCTCCGGACTGGTGGCGTTCAACCTGGCCGGCCAGGACCCGGTGTCGGTGCAGCGTAGCCTGGCGGCGCAGGGCGTGGTGATCGGCAGCAACGGCGCCGCCTATACCCCCCTGGATATGCGCGCCGGCGGACTCAGCCAGATCGCCCGCGCCTCGGTCAGCTACCTGACCACCGAGGCGGAGATCGGGAGGTTGCTGGAGGGCTTGCGGGCGCTGGCACGCTAGGGCGCCGGACCGGGCCTTTCATCGTGCTGCGCATCGTGCGGCATCGAGGCCAGTCATGCTAGCCAATTCAGGCGAACGTCCAATGCCCCTGGGAGGCGGCGGGGCAGATGCCTAATGTGGCGCTTGGTGGCGCGACGGGCTAGGATACAGAGACTGCAGGACGGTGGACGGTGAGGCTGATGCATCGCAGCATTCGCACCCGACGTCTTCGCATCTCTTGCCCTATGCCAGACAAGCCCCTGTCTCCGCCAGGAACGCTGACGCGCAACCGCCTCGTCAGGCGCATCGCGATTGTCGTGGCGATACTCGTTGGCCTCGTTGTCGCAGGCTGGTACGCAACCCGGGCCAAGCCGGTAGCGGTATTGACGGCCAGGGTCGAGCAGGGGCGCGTCGAGGCCACTGTCGCCAACACCCGGGCGGGCGCGGTCTCAGCCTGCCGGCGGGCGAAACTGGCGCCGCCGGCGGCCGGACGCATCGAGGTGCTGAATATCCACAAGGGCGATCGCGTGAAGGCTGGCCAGGTACTCCTCGTCCTCTGGAACGAAGACCTGGTCGCGCGCGAACAACTCTCGCAACACCAGTTGCTGACAGCCACCGCGCACGCGCGCGAAGTGTGCGAACTGGCCAAGGTGGCGGCAAGCGACGCGAGACGCTCGCGGGAACTGGTGGCAAAAGGCTTCGTCTCGCCGCAGGCGGTGGAGCGGACCGATGCCGACGCCGACTCCAGGCGTGCCGCGTGCGAATCCGCGAGGGCGCAGGTGAAGGAGGCCGGGGCGCGTATCGCCGCCTCGCGCGCGGATACTGCGCGCACGGTGCTGAAAGCGCCTTTCGACGGCGTGGTGGCCGAAGTCAACGGCGAGATTGGCGAGTACCTGACGCCCTCGCCGCCCGGCATCCCGACGCTGCCTGCCGTGGACCTGATCGACGACTCGTGCCTCTATGTATCCGCACCGATCGACGAGATCGACGCGGCACGCTTGCAGGTAGGCATGCCGGCACGGGTCACCCTGGATGCCTATCGCGGCAGGCATTTCGAGGGCAGGTTGCGGCGTGTCGCACCCTACGTCCTGGCGCTGGAGAAGCAGGCCCGCACCGTCGAGGTCGAGGTCCAGTTCGACAGTCCCGACCTTGTCCGCCATCTCCTGGTGGGCTATAGCGCCGACGTGGAAATCGTGACCGATGCCCGCGACCAGACGCTGCGCATCCCTACCACGGCGCTGGCATCCGGCAACCGCGTGCTGGTGCTGAACCCCGCCGGCAGGCTGGAAGCGCGCACCATCGGCACCGGGATTGCCAACGCGGAGTTCACCGAGGTGACCGCGGGGCTCAGGCGCGGCGAGCGCGTCGTCACCTCGCCGGAACGGATTGGTCTCCAGGCGGGCATCGCCGCCGTCGAGGCAGAACCGGCTACCGCGGAGACACAAGCAAAATGATCCGGCTCGACGGCATCGGGCGGACATTCGCGCTGGGCGGCGAGGCTGTGCACGCGCTTCATGACATCGACCTGGCGGTTGCTCAGGGAGAGTACCTTTCCATCATGGGCCCATCGGGTTCCGGCAAGTCCACCTTGCTCAATATCCTGGGCCTGCTGGACCGCGCCGATACCGGGACTTACCGGTTGGGCGGCCACGACGTAACCGCTCTCCCGGACGACGAACTGGCGCGCCTGCGGCGTGAGAAGATCGGCTTTGTATTCCAGTTCTTTCACCTGGTGCCGCGCCTCACCGCCGCCGCGAACATCGAGCTGCCGATGGTGCTCGCCGGGATGGACCCGGCCGAACGGCGGCGCCGCGTGGACGCGCTGCTCGGCGAGTACGGCCTGCAAGACCGTGCCAGGCACCGGCCCGACGAGCTCTCGGGCGGGCAGTGCCAGCGAGTTGCCATCGCGCGTGCCATGGCCATGCACCCGGCGATCATTCTCGCCGATGAGCCCACCGGCAACCTGGACCGGCATACCGGCCAGGAAGTCATGGCGGTGCTGGAAGGCCTGCATGCACAGGGGGCAACGCTGATCGTGGTCACGCACGACCCGGAAATCGGCGCCCGCTCCCGGCGCAGGCTGCGCATGGTGGACGGCGGCATTGCCGGTGACGAGGCGCGGCAGGATAGCCATGCGGCTCACTGACGTTCTCGACTTCACCTGGCAAGTACTGCGCGGCTACCGCTCACGCAGCCTGCTGATCCTGCTCGCCATGGGAATTGGCGTTGCTGCCGTGGTGGCGGTGAGCGCGCTCGGCGAGGGGGCGAGGCTATACGTGGTGAACCAGTTCGGCGCACTTGGCACCAACCTCGTCATCGTGCTGCCCGGGCGCAGCGAAACGGCCGGCGCAGCGCCGGGGATCGTGCTGGGCGCAACCACGCGCGACCTGACGCTGGACGATGCGTTGGCGCTCAGGCGCAGTCCCGCCGTCGCGCGCATCGCTGCGCTCATTGTCGGGAACGCGGATCTGCATGTCGGCGCGCGGCGACGCGAAGCGCCGGTGCTGGGGTCCACCGCCGAATTGCTGGCGGTGCGCCATATGGCGCTAGCCCAGGGCAGCTTCCTGCCGGAGGGCGATCCGCACCACGGCCAGCCCGTGTGTGTGATCGGCACCAGGGTAGCGATGGAGCTGTTTGGCACGCGCCAGGCGCTGGGTGAGTGGCTGCGCATCGGAGACCGGCGCTTTCGCGTGATCGGGCTGCTGGCCGGCCAGGGTGAATCGCTGGGCTTCAACACGGACGAGCTGGTCATCGTTCCGTTGTCCGCGGCCCAGGCCCTGTTCAACACCGACTCGCTGTTCCGCATTCTGATCGAGGCCAAGACCCGCGAGCAGATTCAGGGCGCCAAGGCCGACGCCGAGGAGATCATTCGCCAGCGCCACGAAGGCAAGCGCGACGTGACCGTCATCACACAGGACGCGGTGCTCGCCACGTTCGACCGCATCCTGCGCGCGCTGACGCTGGCGGTGGGCGGCATCGCGGCCATCAGTCTTGCCGTGGCCGGCATCCTCATCATGAACGTGATGCTGATTGCCGTGACCCAGCGGCAGCGCGAAATCGGATTGCTCAAGGCGCTCGGCGCCACCGCCGGCCACATCCGGCTGCTCTTCCTCACCGAAGCCGTACTGCTGGCGCTAGGTGGCGTGGCCGCGGGTCTGGCGGTGGGCGAAGCCGCGTGCAGGCTTGCCGTGCAGCTCTACCCGGCAATTCCCTTCACACCGCCTTGGTGGGCCTTGCTGGGGGCGCCGGCCATCGCCGTCGTGACCGCCATCGCCTTCACCGTGGCACCGGCCCAACGCGCGGCAAAGCTGGATCCGGTGCTGGCCCTGTCGGGACGATGACCCATGCGCCATGCAGACTTCATCCATTTCACCCTCGCCTCGCTGGCTGCTCACCGGCTACGCTCCTCGCTCACTGCACTGGGCATCGCCGTTGGCATCGCCGCGGTCATCTTGCTGACCTCGATCGGCGAAGGGCTTCATCGCTTCGTGATTGAAGAGTTCACCCAGTTCGGCACCAATCTGATCGGCGTGACGCCAGGCCGCACCCAGACCCACGGCGCTTCGCTCGGGTCGATCAACACCGTGCGCCCGCTCACGATCGAAGACGCCATCGCCCTGCGCCATGCCCCCCACGTGCGCGTGACCAACCCACTGGTGCAGGGCAATGCTGAAGTCGACTACCTCGGCAAGAGCAGGCGAGTGACGCTGTATGGTGTCGGGCCCAGGTTCACTGAAGCGCTGAGCATGCGCGTGGCAGCCGGGCAATTCCTGCCCGATGACGATCCGCGCGCCGCGCGGACACTGGCGGTACTGGGCGCAAGAGTGGCGCGCGAACTGTTTGGCGGCGACAACCCACTGGGCGCGCGCATCCGCGTAGGTGGTGAACGCTATCGCGTGGTAGGCGTGATGGAAGCGAAGGGCCAGATGCTAGGCTTCGACCTGGACGATACGGTCTATATACCGGCTGGCCGTGCCCTGGACCTGTTCAACCGGGAAAGCCTGGTCGAGATCGAGGTCACCTACGATCCCACCGCTGCGCTCCCCGACGTGGAGGACGGCATCAAGCGCCTGTTGAGCGCGCGTCATGGTGCCGAGGATTTCACCGTCACCCCCCAGCAAAAGATGCTGGAGGTGTTCGGCACCGTGCTCGATGCCATCACCTTCGCGGTAGCAGCGATCGGCGCCATCTCGCTGATCGTGGGCGGCGTGGGAATCCTCACGATTCTCACCATCGCTGTGGCCGAGCGCACATCCGAGATCGGGCTCTTGCGCGCCATCGGGGCGACCGAGGCACAGGTCATGCTCCTCTTTCTTGGTGAAGCCGCGCTGCTCGCCGCTATCGGCGGCATGATCGGATTGCTGCTGGGATGGGGCATCGCGCTGGTGCTCGCGGCGGTGTTGCCGGCGCTGCCAGTCCACACACCGTGGTCCTACGCCATGCTGGCTGAGCTGGTGGCGGTGGTGATCGGTCTGGCTGCCGGCGTGCTGCCGGCACGCCGGGCGGCGCGGCTTGCTCCGCAGGAGGCCTTGCGCTCCGAATAGAAACCAGAACCCAGAAACCAAAACCCGAACCGCAGCTTTCTCAGCTTCCGGGCCAGCGGTCCTCCGGCTGCCTGAATAGGGGTTTATGCCAGCTTCTCTCCGGCTCCGGGTTGCGGTCTACTGGAAGCGAATCAAGACGTGGCTCGAGTGTGGATTGGCACTGCTTAGCTTGCCACCACATTCCAGCCGTGGGATTCCGACTCCAGGAGACAACACCATGGTGACCAAGCAGGACGAAAGCTTCATTCTGAAGAACCTTCTCGCGCTGGCAGCAGTGGAGGCGCTCGGCGGCGCGATTGCGCTAGGGTTCGCCTTCAATCTCCTGACCTGACTGAAAGGACAACAAAGATCCTTCATCGTTGTCCGGTATCAAAGGTATAAAGAGAATCAAGGAATCAAGGAATCATTAAAGCTCCCCGGCACTGGCCTTGATCCGGCCAGTTTTCCGGGGATCTCTGTCATCAGGGACCCGCATTTTCGATGCTGTCCCGCCGTGCGCAGCCGGCGGAACCTTGACGCATTTCAGCTCGCAAGCTCCCTGCCGGCGCCGCCAGGTCAGTTCAGTTCAGGCTTCCCGGATTCTGCGCAGCGGCTTTCTGCTTGGCCTTGGCCGCAAAGTACGCGCCAATCTGCTTCTGCGTAATCGCCCCCTTCTTCCTCGTATCGATCTTGTCGAAGTTCTTGTAGACCTCCGGCATGCCGGCCTCGGCTTCCTCGCGGCTCAGCTTGCCGTCGTGGTTGGTATCGGCGGCAGCGAACTTCTCGGCGAATTTCGCCTTGGCTTCCTTTGGATTCATGGGCGCTTGCGGCGCCGCCTGGGGGGCGGGTTGTGGCGCGGGTTGTTGCGCGCCGGCAGTGCCGGATACAAAGCATGCGACCAGCGCCAGGCTGGCAGTCGACAGTAGCCGTGGAATCATTAGCGTCTCCTGGAACACTTCGATGGTATCGCCTGCCGGTCCTGCGGTCGTCGGCGGCCGGATGGCTTGCGCAGAGATCGGGAGCAATCGATCCCCCGGGCCCGTGGCTAAGATCATCGTCGGCTTTCCGGCATTGGGGAATTGAGTTATTTCGGTATCCGATATTAGTGTTTTGCCAGGCGGGCGGTGGTGACGCGCAGCCACGCGCGCTGGCGGGTCACGGCCGGGGAGTCCCCGCATCCCGCGCCCGCCCCAGCAAGAACTCGCGCTCGCGGGTGTTGCGGGTCATGCCGGCGGCGCGTTCGAATTCGGCGCGGGCCTCGTCGAAGCGGCCGAGCTTGTACAACAAGTCGCCGCGCACGCTGGGCAGCAAGTGGTACTTCGCCAGCGAGGACTCGGTGAGAAGCGCATTCACCAGCTCCAGGCCAACCTCGGGGCCGAAAGCCATGCCGAGCGCCACCGCGCGGTTCAGCTCCACCACGGGTGAGGGCGCCACCTCCGACAGCGCGTCGTAGATGGCGGCGATCTGCGCCCAGTCGGTATCGGCCGCGGCGGTGGCGCGGGCGTGGCAGGCGGCCAGCGCCGCCTGCAAGGCGTAGGGGCCGAGCGCCCCGCCCAGCTCCTGCGCGCGCGCCAGCGCCGCCATCCCGCGCCGGATCAGCAGGTGGTCCCAGCGGCTGCGGTCCTGTTCCAGCAACAACACCGGGTGGCCTTGCGCATCGACCCGTGCATGCGTGCGCGAGGCCTGGATCTCCATCAGCGCCACCAGGCCGTGCACCTCGCTTTCCTGCGGCGCCAGGCCGGCCAGGGTGCGGCCCAGACGCAGGGCCTCCTCGCACAGCGCGGGGCGCATCCAGTCATCGCCAGCGGTGGCGGAGTAGCCTTCATTGAAAATCAGGTAGATCACTTCCAGCACGGACGCCAGGCGCGGTGCGCGTGCCTGGGGCCCGGGTACCTCGAAGGGCACGCGCGCGGCGCCGAGCGTGCGCTTGGCGCGCACGATGCGCTGGGCGATGGTGGGTTCCGGGGTCAGGAAGGCCCGCGCGATTTCCTCGGTGGTCAGCCCGCCCAGCAGGCGCAGCGTCATGGCGACCCGCGCATCGGTGGAAAGCACCGGGTGGCAGGCGGTGAAAACCAGCCGCAGCAGGTCATCGCCGATGTCATCCTCGCGCGCGGCATCCAGCGCATCGACAAAATCCGGTACTACGTGGGCCTCCATCGCTTCGAGATCCTGGCCGATCTGCTCGTGCTTGCGGGCGTGCAGCGCTTGCTGGCGCAAGTGGTCGAGCGCGCGGTTCTTCGCCGTGGTCATCAGCCAGGCGCCCGGGTTGTCCGGCACGCCGGTCTCGGTCCAGCGCTCCAGCGCGGTAACCAGGGCGTCCTGCGCCAGTTCTTCGGCCAGGCCCACGTCGCGCACCACGCGCGCAACGTGGGCGATGACCTTGGCGGATTCGATCCGCCAGACGGCTTCGATCGCCCGGTGCGTCGGTGTCGTCGTCGCCATGTGTTTCAAGCCGCGCTGGTCGCGCCGGGTGCCGAGGGCTCCATATACACCAACTCCCAGATATGCCCGTCGAGATCATCGAACCCGTGCCCGTACATGAAGCCGTGGTCCTGCGGCGCACGCGGCGCCGTTGCGCCGGCGGCCAAGGCTTTGGCGACCATGGCGTCCACCTCGGCGCGGCTCTCGCAGGAGATGCAGATCAGCACTTCGGTGCTCTCGGAGGTATCGCACAGCTTGCGGGTGGTGAAGGTCTTGAAGAATGCATGCTTGAGCAGCATCGCGTGGATGTTCTCGCCGATCACCATGCAAGCGGCGTCGTCGTTGGTGAACTGCGGGTTGAAGGTAAATCCCAGGCCCTTGAAGAAATCCTGCGAGCGCTGCAGGTCGGCCACGGCGAGGTTCAGGTAGATTTGCTTATGCATGATTCGTCCTTGGATTCGGTTTCGCGTGATTGGGTGGAGGCTCGGCGGGTTGCCCCGCTTACCTAGCGGCCGGCGCCTCGGCCAGCGTCTTCAGGTTGACCAGCCCTTGCTCGAAATCCTTGCCCACCATCTTGTCCATATTGAAGACGAGATGCACCAGCTTGGCAAAGTACGGCACGCTGCCTTGCATTGACCACGTCACCTTGGTGGCATCGGCCTGCGGCATGAGCGTGAATTCGGCGGTGTTGTGCGCCTCGAACGGCTTGATGAAATCCAGCCGCATCGTGACCTTGGCAGCCGGCTCGGTTTGGACGATTTCCATGCTGCCTACGCCTACCTTTTCGCTCTCCCAGGCGTAGGCGGCGCCCTGCCCGCTGCGCGTGGCGCCGTAGGTGCCCTTCAGGGACGGGTCCTTCTTTTCATAGGGGTTCCACTGGTTGAAATTGTGGAGGTCGTTGATGAGCGCGAACACGCGCTCCGGCGGCGCCTTGACGCTGGCGCTGCGCTCAACCCGGAAGGTATCGGGCTGTGTGGCGGCGTAGATCAGCAGCAGGGCAATGGCGCCGAGAGCGGCGAGCAGGATGGGCTTGAGCATGGTGTCGGGATCGGGCAAAGGTTGGGGTGGGCTCGTGGGCTCAGTGCTGGCCGGCGTCGAGGTCGCGAAAGCGCTCCACCGCAGGGCTCGGCGCGAAGTCCTCCAGCTCGAACAACTGCCGTACCTCGATCTCTCCGTCGGCCATTTCGCCGTGCGGCGACGGGAAGCGCCGCGCCCATTCCATCGCTTCCTCGCGGCTGCGCACCTGGATCAGCGTGTAGCCCGCCACTATTTCCTTGCTTTGCGCAAATGGCCCGTCGACGACGGTGCGCTGGCCGCCGGCATAGCGGATGCGCCAGCCGGCGGAAGTGGGCTTGAGCCCGGCTGCGTCGAGCAGCACGCCCGCCTTGGCCAGTTGCTCGTGATACGCCGCCATCGCGGCGAAGAGGCCTTCGTCCGGCATCGCGCCGGCCTCACTGCCTTGCGTGGCTTTCACCAGGATCATGAATCGCATCGCGGTTCTCCTTAGCTTGAGGTTGCTGGTTGTCGGTGGTGAGCCATGGCGGCGGCACGCCGCTGCCATCGTTGACTCTTACCGGTACGACGAACCGCGCGCCGCCAGATCGACATCCTGTGCAAAAAAACCCAAAAACCAAGGGTAACTACTTAGATGCGGCCATGCACCCTATCCGCTTGCAGTCTTACAGGAAGCAAGGCCCGACCTCGCGGACCTCCACGCTGCACCATGCCGCGGCGGGGCACTCGGCGGCAATGACAATGGCCTCGTCCTGCGTGGCGCAGTCGAGCAGGAAGTAGCCGCCGATCATTTCCTTGGCCTCGGCAAAGGGGCCGTCGAGCAAGTCGCGGCGGCCTTCGCGCACCTGCACGCGCACGCCATTGGCCTGCGACGTGAGCGAGTTGACGCCCAGCAGCAGCCCGCGCTCATTCAGGCCTTCGGCAAAACGCTGCATGCTGGCGTAGGCCTGGCGCCCTTCTTCCGGGGAACGCTCGGCGCGCTGGCCAACGGGTTCGACAATCAGCAGCATGTACGACATAGGGTCTCCGCTTTGTTTTGCGCATTTTCGGGTAGGGCTTACCGCCCACATCCTGCACGCCTCGGCCGCCGGCCGCAAGCGGCCGGCGAGCTACTTATGAATGGCAGAAATGCTTGGCCGTTAATTGCAATAACGCAACGTTCGCCAAGCATTGCCGATCCGGGCGGACAGTTTAATATGTCGGCCTTGCGCCACCCGGCACCCAACGCCTTCCCATGACCGCATCGCGCCAGCCAACCATCCCTCGTACTTCATCGAGGGCGACACCGTGATCTGGTCGCACGACGACGGGCCGCTCTGGGCCAAGGACGGCAGCCCGCTGCCCATTGCCGATCCGCAGGCGTTCCGCTGCATCGACGGGCGCTGGTTCACCGACGGCGAGCACGTCATCGTGCAGGCCCAGCAAGGCAGCGGCGCGGCCTGGTACTACTTCTACCGGATCGAAAACGCCGACATCGCCACCTTCGAAGTCCTCAACGAGCGCTACGCCCGCGACGCCCGCCAGGCTTACTTCATTACCGGCAAGACCATCCGCACCCGCAGCCCGCAGGCCTTCCGGCCGCTTGTCTACCAAGACTGGCGCTGGCCGGAGAATGGCCCGCTGGAGCCGGTGACCTGCATGCATGACTACTACGCCGTGGACGCCGAGTCTGCCTACTTCAACGGCAAGCGCGTGATCGGCGCGGATGGCGCCACCGTGGTGGGCTTGCCGGGCAACTACATTGCCGATGCCGCGCATGTGTACTACTTTGGCCAGCGCATCGAAGCCGACCGCGCCAGCCTGGTGGTAGCGCCCAGTGGCGACGGCCCGCTGCGCATGACCGACAAGATCGGCCCCATCGACGACGGCCAGCGCATGACCGCGCTCGACCACCGCCAGGTCGAGCACTGGCGGGACTACTTCACTGCCCTGCCCGCGCTGCGGGACTACTGGTGGCACCGCCTGCAGGCGCCCGCCGCGCAAGCCACGCCAGTGCAAGAAGTGGAATACGGCGGCCATCGCCTCACCGGACTCGATCCGGCCAGCTTCCGCGTGCTGGAAAACGGACGCGCCGCCGATGCGGCGCGCGAGTACGACGCGGCCGCACTGAAGGCGAGTGCACCGGCAACCAACTAGCCGCTGAGAGTCGTCGGTACAATGGCTCGGACTTGGGACGCAAGCTATTTCCTGAACCCGACGCCATCATGACCCAGGCTTATTCAGAAACCGTCAGCCGGATCCTTGCCTCCCATCTGCAAAGGCCTGTCCAGCCGGCTGCGCCCGCCTGCCCTGCCGCCACCCCGCCGCTGATCGTGCACCAGCATTTCACCGTCGCGAACGAGGCGCTGGCGCTGCAGTTGCCGGCCTGGCGCGACTATGTAGGCCGCATACTCGATGTCCCGGCTTCGCGTGCGCAGGTTGCCAGCGGCTTCCGGGGCGAGATCGATACCTATGTGCTCAAGAACCTGACCTACCTGGACAGCCGCACCGATCCGGTGGGCCAGATCCGCACCACCGCGCGCATCTCCACCGACAGCGTGCGCGACTACGTCTTCCATGTGGCCGTGGACGGGATCGCCGAAACGGTGACGGACTTCTCCCGGCAGCGCAAATCCGCCCAGTTCGTGCCGGGCATCCTGGCGCTCGACATGAACCAGCCGATGCACATGCACCGCCCCACGCGCGCCCGGGTGCTGGCCTTCTTCGTACCGCGCGCCACGGTGGAGGCGGCCATCCCCGATGCCGAGTCCATCCATGGCCGCGTGGTGACCTACACCTCGCCGCTGACGCGCCTGATCTTCGGTCACGTGATGGCGCTCTGCCGCAGCCTCCCGGCACGGTCCGAGGCCGACGCGGAAAAAACCATCCGGGACTGCGCGCATTTGATCGTTGCCGCATTCGGCAAGCAGGCGCGCCTTGCCGGCAACGCACGCGCGGCGGCCCGCGCCGCCATGCTGGAGCAGGTGCAGCGCTACGTGCAGGCCAATCTGCACCACGAGGACCTCTCGCCCGAGCGCATCCTGCAAGCGTTCGGGCTGCCGCGCCCAACCCTGTACCGGATGTTCGAGCACGAAGGCGGCCTTGGCGCGTATATCCGCAACTGCAGGTTGCGGGCGGCGGCCGACGATCTCCTGCGCCTCGCGCACGTCGGCATCGGCGAGATCGCCTATGGAGCCGGCTTCAACAGTGCCTCGGACTTTACCCGCGCATTCCGCCGGGCCTACGGCGTGTCCCCAAGGGATTTCCGGGGGGCGCATGCGCCATATGTCACGTAACCGTCATGCGCGCGCCATACAATCGGCGACTTCCCAATAGTCCGAATGCCCTGGCGATGCCTGACGTTCCGGTTGACTCACACTTGGCTCGTTCCCGCTTTCGGCAGCCCTGTGCCGAGGATCTCTGCGTCACCACGCCATCGGTGACCACGGAACAGAACAATCAGGAAGTCCTCGATGTGTTCGGCAAGCACCGGGACCTCGCCAGCTTGCCGGTGACCGAAAACGACACGCCGATCGGCCTGATCAATCGCGCGATCTTCATGTCGCAGATGAGCAAGCCCTATCACCGCGAGCTGTACAACCGCAAGAGCTGCATCGCCTTCATGGACAAGGAGCCGCTGGTGGTCGATGCCGCGATGAGCATCGAGGCCCTGACCTTCAAGGCGGTGGAGTACGGCGAGAAGGCACTTGCCGACGGCTTCATCATCGCGCGCGACGGCCGCTTCCTTGGCATCGGGCATGGCTTGCAGCTGATGCGCGTGGTGGCGGACATGCAGGCCGAGAAAAACCGCCAGATCATGCACAGCATCGACTACGCCAGCACCATCCAGCGCTCGATGCTGCGCCCCTCGCGCGAGGCGCTGGCCAGGACGCTCGGCGACGCGGGCCTGGTCTGGGAGCCGCGCGATGTGGTTGGCGGAGATTTCTATCACTTCGCCGCGTTCGAGGACGGCTGGTTTGCCGCGCTGGCCGATTGCACGGGCCACGGCGTACCGGGCGCGTTCCTGACCCTGATCTCCTCGTCCATCCTGATCCAGGCCATCGAGCAGCGCGGCCCGCGCGACCCCGCCGCGCTCCTGATGGCGGTGAACCGCGGCATCAAGCAGATGCTCGGGCAGCTCGACGGCGACGATGAAACGCCTGGCTCGAATGACGGCATGGATGCGGCGTTCTTCTGGTTTGACAATGCCAGCCGCCAGCTCGTGTTCGCCGGTGCCAAGAGCGCCTTGTTCGTGCTCCAGCCCGGCGAGGCGGAAGGCGAGATCGTGGACGGCGAGCGCATGGGCGTCGGCTATGTGGACACCAACCTGGACTTTGCCTGGCAGAACCGCCTGGTCCAGACCCAGCCGGACAGCGTGGTGTTTGTGACCACCGACGGCCTGATCGACCAGATCGGCGGCCCTAAGGAAATCGCCTTTGGCAAGCGCCGCATCCGCGAAGCGATCCGCGGCAGCCGGCATGCCTCGGCGGCGCAGATCAACGACGCCATACTGGACCAGTATCGCGCGTGGCAAGGCCATCACCGCCGCCGCGACGACCTCACTTTTTTCTGCTTTCGCGTTCAATAGTCCTGCAATGGCCCGCTATAGCACTGAGATGAACGGTAATTCGATTGACCATGAATATGGGCCATTCTTTGAAATGGCCCGGGAACGCAACGTGATCTTCTACTACGTCGGCTATTTTTCCCAGAACATCATCGCGGCAATGTCCGATGCAGTGCGGCTGCAACTGACGGTGAGCGGCGTCGATGGCTCGACCCGGCGCAAGCTGTTCTCCTCGTTCGTGGAAATGGCGCAGAACATCGTCCACTATTCGTCCGACGCGCTCACGCCGCCCACCCAGGACACCAACCAGCTGCGCCACGGCTCGGTGTGCATCTGCATGGTGCAAGACCGCTACCGGCTGATGTGCTCCAACCCGGTGGCAATCACCCGCGTGGGGCAACTGCGCGCCGCGCTGGAGCCGTTGCGCACCATGACGCTGGACCAGATCAAGCAGGCCTACAAGGAAACCATGCGCGCCGAAGCGCCGCAAGGCAGCAAGGGCGCCGGCCTGGGATTCCTGACGGTAGCCCGCGACGCCAGCGCACCGCTGGAGTACAGCTTCCAGCCCATCGACGCAGACCCGGTATCGACGATGTTCTTCCTTACCGCAACCATCTGAATGACTGAACGGGATCGAAAGGGAAACTGATGGAAAACCTGTTCATTGCCGCCACACCGACCTCGCCCGAGGTGAGCTTTGATTTCAAGCAGCACACGCTCAGCCTCAAAGGCGAGTCCTATCCGGAAAACGCCGCGGTGTTCTACGGCGACGTGATCCTGCGCCTGCGCAAATACCTGGCGGCCTGCGAGGACACCGAAGTCACCGTGCACGTGGCGCTGACGTACTTCAACAGTTCCAGCACCAAGGTGCTGTTCAGCATGTTCGACGCCATGAACGATGCAGCCGACAAGGGCAACCGGGTCATCGTGCACTGGTATCACGACGTGGACGACGACACGATCCTGGAATTCGGCCAGGACCTGCACGCCGACTTCCCCGCCATCGATTTCCTCGACCACGCCACCACGGCTAGCTGAGCAGCGCATGTCCGAGCCAGATCTCTTCGAGTCGGAAAACGGCGTCCTGGCGGGCGCCAGGGCGGTATTCGGCAATCCCGATGCCGGTGCCCAGGCATACCGCGACACGCTGGGCGAGCTGATCGGCTACTACGAGCGGCTGATGCGCGAAACCCGGCGCCTGATACGGCGCAGCGACCGCGAAGAGCTGGAAATGAACCGGCTCAACCATCGCCTGCAGGACCTGGCCCGCGAGCTGGAATTCCGCGCCACGCGCGACACGCTCACCGGCGCGCTGAACCGCGGCGCCATCATCGAGCGGGCCGGCGCGATGCTGGCCGGGGACAGCCTGTCATTGATCGTGCTCGACATCGATCACTTCAAGCGGGTCAACGACTCGATGGGCCACCCTGTAGGCGACACCGTGATCCGCGGCGTCGTCGAGTGCCTGGAGCGGTCGGTGCAAGGCGCGGGCGTCATCGGCCGGGTGGGCGGCGAGGAGTTCGCTGCGCTGCTGCCGGCGCGCGGGCTGGACACTGCTGTCGAACTGGCGGAGCGCATGCGGCTGCAGATCGAGCAGCATGTGTTTCCGGTCAAGGCCGGGCTGCAGGTGACGGCCAGCTTCGGCGTGAGCTGGAGCCCCCCCGGGACGAGCTTCGAGCAGGCCTATGCGCGCGCCGACGAGGCGTTGTATCAGGCCAAGCGGAGCGGGCGTAACCGGGTTGTCAGTCTGCTGGAGAGCGAACTGGTGGTGCCGTTGCATTGAGGCACCGTGCCGGTCGGGTTCACGCAAAACGCCAAGCCACAACATGCCGCGGCGCGCGCCACGCCCCCTGCGGCCCGGTCAGCTCGCCGGGTTGACCTGCACCGCCAGCGGAAAACCGGTATCGAACGTGGTCCGCACATCCAGCCGCTGCTTGAGCAGCCCTGCCTTCAGGTAGAAGTCCGCCGTGCGCTGCTGCTCGGCAATCACTGCCGCATCGATGTTGCGCCATTGCGTACGGCGCCGCTCGAACTGCAGCCGCGCGGCTTCCGGCGGGATGCCGATGATGCGAGCCAACGCAGCGGAAAAGCCGTCCACATGCTGGTACGACCACACCTGCGCGCGCACCACGCGCTGCAGGAAGTCGCGCAGCACCTCGCGCCTGGCAGCCAGCGCGCTGTCCGTTGCCGCCAGATAGCTCAGGCCGGACCACAGCCCGCGCCCGCTCACCAGCACGCGGGCATGGCCGCTGGTCTCGGCCAGCGCGGTGTACGGCTCCCAGGTGGCCCACGCATCGATCGAGCCGTTGACCAGCGCCAGCTTGGCGTCGGCCGGCGGCAGGAAGCGCAGGCTGGCGTCCTCGGGCTTCAAGCCGGCCGATTCGAGCGCCTTCAGGGCGACGAAGTGACCAATGGAGCCACGGTTGGTGCCGATATTCTTGCCGCGCAGGTCCGCCGCCGTCTTCAAGGGCGAATTGGCGCGTACCAGCACGGCGGTGCCAAACGGGTCCGAGCGGTTGACGCCGATGATCTTGATCGGCGTGCCGGCGGCCAGCGCGAAGATGGCGGGCGCATCGCCGATCGGGCCGGCATCGACCGCGCCGGCGTTCAGCGCCTCGGCCAGCGGCGCGGCGGCGGGAAACTCCGTCCACTGGATGTCATAGGCCAGGCCCTTGAGCTCGCCCGCGCTCTCCAGCAGGGCGCGCAGGCCACCCTTCTGGTCGCCGGCCTTGAGCACGGGGCGGCCCTGGGCCGACACGGAAAACGGCAAGGCGCCGCTGGCCGCCGCCAATGCGCCGTAGCGCAGGAACTGTCTTCGGGATGCCGTCATGATGCCGCTCGCCATCGCCGTCAGGCTGCCTTGCGGCCAGCAGCGGAACCCGCGCCGGCCGCAGCCTCGCGCTGCGCCACCAGCGCGCGCACGCGGGGAATCAGCTCGCGGCCGTAGTCCACGGCATCTTCGAGCGGATCGAAGCCGCGGATCAGGAAGGTGGTCACGCCAAGGTCGTAGTAGTCCAGCAGCGCGTCGGCCACTTGCTCCGGCGTGCCAACCAGCGCGGTGGAGTTGGAGCGCGCGCCGGTGAGCTTGGCGATCTCCGTCCACAGGCGCTTGTCCACGCGCGGCCCCTTGTCGGCGGCGGCCAGCAGGCGGCGCGCGCCTTCGCTTTGCTGCGGGCCGCCCTGCCCCAGGCCAGCCGCCTCGCGCAGGCGGCGAGTTTCTTCGAGGATGGCATTGGCGCGTGCCCATGCCGCCGTCTCGGTTTGCGCCAGGATCGGCCGGAACGAGACCGAAAAGCGCACCTGCCGCCCATGCGTGGCCGCCTCGGCACGCACCCGCGTGGTGATATCGCGGACCTGCTCGAGCGATTCGCCCCACAGTGCGTAGACATCGGCATGACGTCCGGCGACTTCAATGGCCGCGTCCGAAGCCCCACCGAAGAAGATCGGCACGTGTGGTTTCTGCGCCGGCTTCACTTCGGAGAAGCCTTGGGTGAAGCGGTAGTACTTGCCTTCGTGGTCGAACGGCTGGTCCTGCGTCCAGATGCGCCGCAGGATGCCGAGGTACTCGTCGGTGCGCGCATAGCGCTCGTCGTGGCTGAGGAAATCGCCGTCGCGCTGCTGCTCGGCATCGGAGCCGCCGGAGATGAAGTGCACGCCAAGCCGGCCACCGCTGAACTGGTCAAGCGAGGCGATCTGCCGGGCCGCCAGCGTGGGCGCGGTAAAGCCCGGCCGGTGCGCGAGCATGAAATGCACGCGCTCGGTCACGGCAGCCGCGTAGGCAATGGTGAGCGTGGCGCTCGGGCCGGTGGAGTGATGCGGCACCAGCACGCGGTCGAAGCCGGCGTTCTCATGCGCTTGCGCAAATGCCCGCACGTAGTCGCGATCCACGACCGGTCCGCTGGCCGGATGGATCTCCGACTGCTTCTGGCTCTGGATCATGCCAATGATTTCCACGCTCATCGTAGGCTCCTGTTCCTGGTTTGCGATGATTTGAAACGGCTGCGCGGGAGTTGCGCGCCGTATCGCCAAGACATGAACATACGCCGTGGATAGGCGATCCTTAAGGAATAAGAACGAGGGAAGATATGCGGTTTTGCACGCTGCGGGACATGTCATGCATGCCTTTGCGCACGGCCGGGCCTGCTTGCGCATGCGCCGGAGCGGCAAGCACGATCGTGCTTGGCGCCATCAGGATTGCAGGCATCGTCCTGCTCACCGTTCTCCGTATTTCCCAGCATGGATGCCCGGCTTCAATTAGCCGGCGTTGCCAAGTATACTTGCAATCACATCAGGCTTCGTGGCCTGCCGTCAAAACGGACCCTCCCGGGCCCGTTTTCTTGTTTACCGGACTGACGATCCCTACCATTTTTCCTTTCTTTTCCCCTCTCTGTATGGCTCTTCGATTGGCTCTTCGATTTCGTCCCGCCTCCTGCGCAGCGCTGGCATTGCTGCTTTCCACCCTCGGCGCAGCGCCCCTTGCCCTGGCCGCGGATGCCGTCCTGGTCCTGGACACCAGCCACCGGCAGGAAACCCGGGAAGCCCCCGCGCTGGATCTCGCCATCACCCGGTTTGCCGGCAATGCGTCCGGTACTTACTACTGGGAGGACGGCCTGCTCGCCGAGCAGATCCTGTCGGGGCTGCAGTCGCGCGCCAACCGGGTCCAGCAGGAACTGCCCGATGGCCAGCGCGTGCTGTCGTCGCGCCGCCAGCTATCGGATGGCGCCGAGCGCGCGGCCGTGCTGGTAGACGAGCGCGGTGACGTGCTGGCGGCGGCGCTGGTGCACCGCGAGTGCGGCAAGAATGGCTGCCAGGACAGCGAGCACGGCTTGCTGTCGGTCTTCCTGCGGCCCGGCTTCGATCGCGCCAAGGCACAACCGCTGGTTGCGTGGAGCCAGGACGTGCCCGAAGACCTGCAGACCGGCCGCGGCGAGAAGATCGCCAAGATGGAGACCATCACGCTGGATGCCGCCCACACCGCAGCCAAGCCGGTCAAGCTCCCCAAGGGATTTTCGTCGCAAGTGCCGCTGTACCCGCGGGCCATCGTTTACCGCACCGCGCAGGATGCGCTGAGCAACGCCAAGGCCAGGCGTGTGCTCCGGCTGCAGACCACCGATAGCATCGAGCAGGTGCTGGCCTTCTACAAGCAACTGACGCCACCGCTGCAGGATGCTGTGTCCGACCTGGATGGCAGCACCGGCTTCATGGCGGGCAAGCGCAAGGGCGTGGCGTTTACCGTCAACCTGAAGGAGGACAGGCACTT
This sequence comes from Cupriavidus basilensis, assembly GCF_000832305.1. Taxonomy (NCBI): domain Bacteria; kingdom Pseudomonadati; phylum Pseudomonadota; class Betaproteobacteria; order Burkholderiales; family Burkholderiaceae; genus Cupriavidus; species Cupriavidus basilensis. The sequence continues at coordinate 1,348,419 of NZ_CP010537.1, read as the reverse complement.
CCCGACCATCACCAACATGGAGGTCGAGATCAGCGAATGATCCGGCTGCCGGGCGGCGAGCGGTGGCAAGCGGTGGATTACATACCGTTGTCGCCCTCGACCTCGCCGATCGACGCCCTGATCCCGGCAGCGGTGCGCAAGCCCTTGACGGAATACGTCCGCGCCTGCTCGTCCTCCGGCTTGCGCATCCACCGTTGCGCGAACAGCCCGTCCTTGGGTGAATAACCGCCAAACCAGTCGACCATTCGACCAGTTGCCCGAGGTAGCACTGGCGCCCACCCAGACAGGCATGTCTGCCACGATTTCAAAGGTGTAGTGGCCCGGGCCGTAGCTGTAGTAGACGCCGCGGTCATCGCCCTTGACCGTGTCCGGGACCGGGCAAAGGCCATCGGCGCCCGCAAATTTTCCGCCCTCGCGGCGGAGCGCGCCCACGTAGGAAAACAGCCCGGTCCCGCCCGAATAGGTGTCGATGATGAGATCGCGCTGGCCGTCGCCGTTGATATCCATCAGCGTGTAGGAGGCGCTGCCGTTCTCCCCGCCGCCGTCGATGCCGGAGGCCAGCAAGGCGCGCCATTCGTCGCTTGTGACGCCCGGGGGGCGCTTCGTCGGGAAATGCGCAGACACGCGTGACGACGCCCCTCATCAGCTTGGCACGCGCGGCGGGCCTCTCCCATCCAGGAATCGCGCGCAGACCTCGAATTTACTGATCGTCAACGGAACGTACTATCTGACCGACGCCGGCGACGGTGTGCTCCGCCGCCTGACTCGCGAACATCGCGTGGCGATGCGCACGTGCTATGCCGTACTGCCCGGCGTGATCTCGCTTGCCGCTGTCACGCCCGCGCCAACCGCCCGCCACGCCGCGATGATTGATTCGGCAGACCGGTCGATATCCGCCTCGGTGGTCGCCCAGGAAATCACGGAGAAGCGCATCACCACGCGCTCGCGCCAGCTTGCCTCACCGACATAGCAAACCCCTGCCGCCTGAACGTGCCCGATGACCGCCCTCGTCAATTGATCGCGTTGCGGCGGCGGTAGTCCTGTGCCGAACTGCACAACAAACTGGTTCAACTCGACCGGATTGCCGATCTCCACGCCGGCTTCCGATGCAAGCCGTTGCGCCATGCGCCGGGCCAGCGCACAGTGCTGTTCGATCATCGCGGCAATGCCGCTACGCCCGAGCGCGCGGATAAGCGCCCACGTCGCGAAGCCGCGAGCGCGCCTTGAGAGTTCCGGCACGTAGTGAAAGGGCTCCCGGCACTCGCCGCCGGCCGCGGGCAGATAGCTCGCTTCGTATGCCATCGCGCGCCGATGGGCATGCGCGTCACGGACAATGGCATAGCCGCAATCGTATGGCATCTGCAGCCACTTGTGGCCGTCCGTCGCCCAGGAGTCCGCTTGCTCGATGCCTTCGGTCAGATGGAGTAGCGCCGGGCACGAGCGCGCCCACAAGCCAAAGGCACCGTCGACGTGAAGCCATCCGCCATGGCAATGCACTAGGTCCGCAATCTCGTTGAACGGGTCGAATGCCCCCGTGTTGATCTGACCGGCTTGCCCGATGACTATCAGCGGCCCGCCGCAAGACGCCAAGGCCGTGGACAGCGCGCCAGCCTGCATGCGCCCCGTATCATCCGTGGGGATGCGTATGACACGATCATGGCCTAGTCCGAGATAACGCAACGCGGCAAAGATCGTGGCATGCGCATCGTTGCCAAGGCACACGTCAATCGGAGGCGCGCCGAACAAGCCCTGCGCATCCACATCCCAGCCGACCTTTCGCAAGACCTCGCTTCTTGCCGCAGCGAGGCAAACGAAACTGGCCATTGTCGCGCCAGTCGTGAAGCCGATCGAACATTCCGGTGGTAGCGACAGCAAATCGAGCAGCCATGCTGCCGCTATCTGCTCAACGACAGCATTTGCCGGAGACCCCAGGTAGCTCCCGCTGTTTTGCCCCCAGATGCTTGTCAACCAGTCGGCAGCAACGCCAACCGGATGCGAGCCCCCCGTGACCTTGGCAAAGTAGCGCGGTCCCGCGCCCCCCATCAGGCCAGCTTCCACCCCCTCAGCCAACTGCTCGATGACTTCAGCGGGCGCCATGCCGTCGGTCGGCGTCGGGCCGTTCAGGGCCGCCCGCAACGCGTCGAAGCTGGCAGTCGCGGCAGGGCGTCTCTGCGCGCGCAAGCCATGGAAATCCAAGGCCAGCGTGTATGCCCGTTCAAGTGCTGCACGATACGCATCCGACATGACCGTCACTCATCCGCGAAGTCGTTCATTTATAGAATCCGCAGGAAAAAAACGCCAGGTGATCGCCGCGCCCATCTTGAGTTGTCGCCGCAGTCATGCTGCCAAACGCTGTTTTCCCGCGCCTGGCTTGATGCACGATGAGCGCCGCCCAGGTGCGCGGGAACTCCGGCCGGTTGTGGCCTGTACGGACAGGCCACATAGGCGTTACCGTCGCTCAAGCGTGGGCGCGAATGCGAAGGCTTGACGCCCAGCCAGCGCAACATCGCCTGCGCCGTGATGGCCTTTCGCGTGGCGCCGTTGTCCCCGTGCAGCACCGGCTTGGCGGCCATGGCGTGGCTGCCATTGGCCAGCGCCGTGCACTTGAGCAGATGTGCCGATGTCGTCGAGGCGAGGCTTCGCCTTCTGTATAGCGAGATGCGTTGAAGGGGCAACGAAATGCAAACCCGCCAAGGGCCACCTTCGCGGCAAGATCTCAACCGCTCAGCCGCTCCGTCGGTTGGCATTGCACCAACCGACCCCGGACGCAGCCGTCACCAACTCAACCAACAAATGCCTTTTCAAGCACAAAATGGCCCGGCGCACTCATATTGCCTTCCGTGAAGTGCTGCTCGGTCAGCATCGCGCGGATGTCCTTGAGCATGTCCGGGCTGCCGCACAGCATGATGCGGTCGTTCTCCAGCGAGAACGGCTCCACGCCCAGGCGCTCGAACAGCTCGCCGTTGGCGATCAGGTCGGTGATGCGGCCCTGGTTGTCGAACTCTTCGCGGGTCACGGTGGGGAAATAGACCAGCTTTTCGCGGATCAGCTCGCCCAGGTGCTCGTGCTGCGGCAGGTGTTCCTGGATCAGCTCGCGGTAGGCCAGTTCCTCGACGAAGCGGCAGGTGTGGGTCAGCACCACCTTGTCATAGCGCTCGTACACTTCCGGGTCGCGGATGATCGACAGGAACGGGGCCAGGCCGGTGCCGGTGGCCAGCAGCCACAGGGTCTTGCCCGGCAGCAGGTTGTCGACCAGCAGCGTGCCGGTGGGCTTCTTGCCGACGAAGATCTGGTCGCCTTCCTTCAGGTGCTGCAGGCGCGACGTCAGGGGGCCGTCCGGCACCTTGATGCTGAAGAACTCCAGCGTTTCCTCGTAGTTGGCACTAGCGATGCTGTAGGCACGCAGAAGCGGACGACCGTTCACTTCCAGGCCAACCATGGCGAACTGGCCGTTTTCGAAGCGGAAACCGGGGTCTCGGGTGCAGGTGAAGCTGAAGAGCGTGTCGGTCCAGTGGTGGACGGAGAGGATGGCTTGCTGGTTGAGATTGCTCATGAATAAGGCGCTGTATGCGCTGGATGGCGCCGGCGTCGATGGCCTGTTGTGGCCTGATACCAAAGGCTTGGCGGTAGCTTGCCGGTTGCGTTCAACAAGGCGGGCTCCGGTCCGAAGGCTGGAAGACGCGCCGATCAAGGTGAGAAGATAGCGGATTTTAGAAGAAAACGCAGGGCGCGTCCCGATTCATGCATATTCAGGGGGGTTATAAGCCCCACGCCCCGCGTTTTCAGCCTCAACGGCGCCCCGAAAGCCGCCTGACCACCGAAATCAGCCGGCCCACCTCGTCCGTGGTGTTGTAGAAGGCCAGCGACGGCCGCACCGTGGCCTCCACGCCAGAGCGGCGCAGGATAGGCTGGGCGCAGTGATGCCCGGAGCGCACGCCGATGCCGGTGGGCCCGAATTGGCGTGGTGCTCCAGGTGCGAGACGATGATCTCGTCGCCCTCGCCTACGTTCTGCACGCCCCAGGTCCTGGCGATCAGGTTGATGGCCTCGGTGGTGCCGCGCACGAAGATGATCTCGTCGGGTGAGGATGCGTCGATAAAACGCTGCACCTTGCTGCGCGCGGCCTCGTAGGCACCGTGGCGCGCCCGGCCAGTGCATGGGCGGCGCGGTGGATATTGGCGTTCTCGTGCGCGTAGAAGTACGAGATGCGGTCGATCACCGGCTGCGGCTTGTGCGTGGTGGCAGCGTTGTCGAACCACACCAGTTGCTTGCCGTTGACGCGCTCCTGCAGGATCGGGAAATCGCGGCAAATCGCGGCGAATCGCGGCGACGTCGAACGGCACGCGCGCCGAAGACGATGCCCACGGCAGCGTCTCCTCTTGCTCGCGCCCATAACCGTAAGCGCCCGCCCCCTGCTGCGGCAGATGCAGCGCGAGCGGGTCGCCGAACGTGGCGATCTCGCACAGGCTCGACGCACCGCCATGCGGGTCACGCCTCGCGCCCTCCAGGAAGCAGTAGGCGGGCGCGGCCGAGGACCGCGGCGACGGTGACTGCGCATGCGGCACGCCACGGCGCGTGCATTCGCGGCCAAAAGCGGCAATCGCCAGCGGGTGGGTCAGGAAGAACGCGGGCTCCTTCCACACCTTGCTGAGCAACTCGTCCATGTCGTCCGCGTGCGGGCTAAGCCGGGCCTGCCCGATGCACGCTTTGTCGTTGACGGCAACCGCCTATAGCCATCACGGCTCAACTATGAAATGACGCTGCTGGATTGAGAACGAATAGAAACGCATTTCCTAAGACACTTCCTTGATGGCGGCACCGGCCAGCGCGGGGAAAGGCGAGAGCAGGCGAGAGCCGGCTTGACAAACCGGCCAGGCTTCGTCCAGATTCAGGGGCAACGATGGATAGCCTCCGCGCACCGTTCACCGCTCGCCACTTACCTTCAGCAAGGAATGCCATGACTCCCTTCTCTGCCCGGCGCCGTTTCGTGCGGCACGCCATGCTGCTGGCCGGCGCCGGCATGTTGGCCAGCGCGGCCAGCGCCGCGCCCGCCACAGCAGACGAAGCACTCGCCGCCGCCATCGCCGGTCCGCAGCGCAGCGCCGCCAACAAGGCCCGCGACGTGTACCGCCATCCGCTGCAAACGCTACGGTTCTTCGGCTTGCAGCCGGACCAGGCAGTGATCGAAATTGCGCCGGGCGGCGGCTGGTACACGGAGATCCTGGCGCCGGTGCTGCGCGACCACGGCAAGCTGTACGCCGCGCACTACGATGCGAGCGCGGCGGATGCCAGCCAGGAAAGCAAGCGTTCAAGGGCGAACTTCGAGAAGAAACTGGCGCAGGATCCAGGCAACTACGGCAAGGTCACGGTCGGCACGCTGCCGGTGCGCGCCTTCACCGATATCGCCCCGCCGGGCGGTGCAGACCTGGTGCTGACCTTTCGCAACATCCACAACTGGATCAAGGACGGCCACCTGGACGACAGCCTGCGCGCCTTCTATGCCGTGCTCAAGCCCGGCGGCGTGCTAGGCGTGGAGGAGCACCGGGCCACGCCCGGCACCTCGCTGGAGCAGATGATCGCCACCGGCTACGTCACCGAAGATTACGTTATCGACCATGCCCGCGCGGCTGGCTTTGCGCTTGCCGGGCGCAGCGAGATCAATGCCAACCCGCGCGACAACCACGACCATCCCGATGGCGTGTGGTCGTTGCCGCCGACGTTGCGCGGCGGCGAGCGCGAGCGCGCGAGCTTCATGGCCATCGGTGAATCGGACCGCATGACACTGAAGTTCATCAAGCCACGCTGAGCCACGCTGAGCCACGCCTTGTCAGGCGATCGACGCGAGGCGGTCGCCCACCTTGATCGCCGAGCCCGCGCGGCAGCGCATGGCCAGCAGCGTGCCCGCCACCGGAGCCAGCACGGTCAGTTCCATCTTCATGGCCTCGACCACCAGCAGCGGCTGCCCGGCCCGCACCTGCTCGCCGGGCTGCACCAGCACCTTCCACACACTGCCGCTCATCTCCGCCGTCACGGCATGGCCGTCGTGCTCGTCATGGCGCAAGGCGGCCGGCACCTGGATGGGCGCAGCGTTGGCCTCATGGACTTTCCAGTGCGCCACCTCCGCGCTGAAGGCTGCCTGCTGCCGCGCCTGGAAGGCGGCAATGCCGTGCGCGCTGTGCGCGAGCGACTGGCGGTACGCGCCGTAGTCGAAGACATCGTGCTCGATGCGCACCGTGGCGCGTCCTTCGCGAAAATCCTCGCGCAACCGGTCCAGATCCGCCTCTGACACCGGGTAGAACTGCACCTGGTCAAAGAAGCGCAGCAGCCACGGCGCGCCCGGCTCAAAAGCTGGGTTCTTGAGGAACCTGTTCCAGATCGGCAGCGTCCGCCCGATCAACTGGTAGCCGCCCGGGGAGTCCATGCCGTAGATGCACATATAGACCCCGCCAATGCCGACCGTGCCTTGCGCGGTGAAGGTGCGCGCAGGGCTGTACTTGGAGGTGAGCAGCCGGTGGCGCGGGTCAAGCGGCACGGCGCAAGGCGCGCCAAGGTAGACATCGCCCAGCCCCAGCACCAGATATCGCGCGGAGAACACAATGTCCCGCACCTCGTCGCGATGGGCCAGGCCGTTGATGCGCTGGATGAAGTCGACATTGTTCGGCAGCCATGGCGCATCGGCGCAGACCGTCTCGCGGTAGCGCTGCACGGCATCCAGCGTGGCGCCATCCTCGAAGGCCATCGGCAGGTGCACCACGCGGGTGGGGATCTTCAGCATGGCCACGTCCGGCAGGCCAGCCTCGATGGCAAGCAGCGCCTCGATCAAAGCCGCCTGATGGATGCGCTGGCCGTCGTAACGCACCTGCAGCGAGCGCACGCCGGGCGATAGCTCCAGTACACCGTCTATCGGCTGCGCCTTGAGCGCCTCCATCAGCAGGTGCACCCGCAGCCGCAGGCCGATGTCGAGCACGTTATCGCCGTATTCCAGCAGCAGGTAGCCGTCGCCCGCCTGGCGGTAGGCGATGGCCGGGTGGTGCCCGCTTGCCGCGCGCCCGGCAAGGATGGCAGTGGAACGCGCCGGCGCCGGCAGCGGCAGCGCACGCGTTATTTGCCGCAGCCCGGCAATGTCCTGGTCCTGCGCCGCCTGCATGGCACGCGCGGCATCGAAGCTGATGGGCCGAAAGCGGATCCGGTCGCCCGGCTTGACCTGGCCGACTTTCCACAGCTCGGCCTTGGCGACCGTGACGGGACACACGAAGCCGCCGAGGCTCGGGCCATCATTGGTGAGGATCACCGGGAAGTCGCCGGTGAAGTTGATGGCGCCGATTGCGTATTCGCAGTCGTGCACGTTGGATGGGTGCAGGCCCGCCGCGCCGCCGTCGCGCCGAGCCCATTCAGGCCGGGGCCCGACCAGGCGCACGCCAAGGCGGTTGGAGTTGTAGTGCACCTCCCAGTCGGTGGCGAAAAAAGTCTCCATCGATGCCGGCGTAAAGAAGTCGGGAGCGCCATGCGGGCCGTGCAGGACCGCGATCTCCCAATGCTGGCCGTAGACCGGCACCAGTGCCGCGGGGGCGGCCTGCGGCGCTGTCACCGGGGCACAGGTGCCGCTGGCAGCCAGATGTGGCTGGCCAAGCGGGAGCATGTCGCCCAGCCGCAGCGTGCGCCCGGCATGCCCGCCGAACTGCCCGAGCGCGAAGGTGGACCGGCTGCCCAGATAGACCGGCACATCGAAGCCATTGCGCACGGCAAGGTAGGTGCGGCAGCCTTGCGTGGCCTTGCCGAGCGCCAGGACCTGTCCCGGAGCTACGCGGATTGGCGCCCAGAACGGGACGTTCATCCCGTCGAGTGTTGCCGTGCAAGGCGCGCCGGCCAGCGCCACCACGGCCGCGCCATGAAACCGCAGGCGTGGTCCCACCAGCGTGCATTCCAGCCCGGCCGCGCCCGGATGATTGCCAACGATGCGGTTGGCCAGCCGGAAGGCATAGTCGTCCATCGGACCGGAGGGCGGCACGCCGATATGCCAGTAGCCGGTGCGGCCCGGCACGTCCTGGATGCTGGTGTAGGTGCCCGGCTCCAGCACCTCGATGACTGCCGGCGCGTAGGGAAAATGGTCGAGCATGCGCGTGAAGGCGCGGCCCGTGGTGAACTCGGGCGAATCGACGATCTGGCGCAAGTAGTCCAGGTTGGTGGCGATGCCGCCAAGGCGCGTGGCGGCCAGCGCTGCCGCGAGCCTCTTGCGCGCGGCTTCGCGGGTGGGGCCGTGAACGATCAGCTTGGCCAGCAGCGGATCGTAGAAGGCGGATACCTCCGTGCCGGTCTCGACCCAGCCGTCGACACGCACGCCGTCCGCAAAGGCCACCTCGGTCAACGTGCCCGGCGAGGGCTGGAACTGCTTGAGCGGATCTTCCGCATAGAGCCGCGCCTCCATGGCCGCACCCTGCGGCGGCCGCGAAATGGCCTCCCAGTCCAGCGCATCGCCCGCGGCCACCTTCAGCATGCAGGCGACCAGGTCCAGCCCGGTGACCAGCTCGGTCACGGGATGCTCCACCTGCAGCCGGGCATTGACCTCCAGGAAGTAGAAATCCTCCCGCTCCACGTCGTAGATGAACTCCACCGTGCCGGCCGACCGGTAGCGCACCGATTCGCCCAGCCGGATCGCGGCCCGATGCAGCGCGTGGCGCGTGGCCGCGCTCAAGTGCGGTGCCGGGGTTTCCTCCACCACCTTCTGGTTGCGGCGCTGCGTGGAGCAATCCCGCTCGCCCAGCGCCACCACGCGCCCCGCGCCGTCGCCGAAGATCTGCACCTCGATATGCCGCGCGCAGTCCAGGCAGCGCTCGATAAAGGCCCCGCCATGCTTGAAGAATTGCTCGCCCAGCCGCTGCACGCTGTCAAAGGCCGCGCTCAGCTCGGCATCATCAGCGCAGCGCGACAGACCGATGCCGCCCCCGCCGGCCGTGCTCTTGAGCATGACGGGATAGCCGATGCGCGCGGCCTCCCGCAGGGCTTGTTCCAAGCTGCAGAGCAGGCCGGTGCCGGGCGTCATCGGGACACCCGCCTCGGCGGCCAGCTCGCGCGCCCGGTGTTTCAGGCCAAACTCGCGGAGCTGGTGCGGCGTCGGGCCAATGAAGACCAGCCCTGCCGCTTCGCAGGCCTCGGCAAACGCCGCGCTCTCTGACAGAAAGCCGTAGCCCGGAAACACGGCTTGCGCACCGGTATCCAACGCGGCTTGCAGCACGCGCTCGGCCACCAGGTAGCTATCCGCCGCACGCTCGCCGCCCAGCGGCACGGCCACATCGGCCAGCCGGGCATGCGCGGCATTGCGATCGGCATCCGAATACACGGCCACGCTCTTGATACCCAGCGCACGCAAGGTGCGAATGGCGCGCACGGCGATCTCGCCACGATTGGCGATCAGTACGGTGTGGAACATCGGCGCTCCCCGGTCAGGTTGCGCTGGCGTTTGCGCTGGCGAAGTAGGCGCGCCAGCCGCCAAATGCCGTGATATCGCGGGCGCCTTCCAGGCCCCGGGGTTCGCAGATGAACCCGGTAACTTGCCGGCCGTCTTCCAGCAGCAGCTTGCCGATGCCAAGGGGCGCGGGAATCTGCGCGACGAAGGCGCCAAAGCTGGCCAGTGGCACATCCCAGAGCTCGACTTCGATCGGCGCGCCCTGCCCTGTGCCGACATGCACCAGCCCGGGCTTGGGCGGGATCGTGTCCGCCAGCGCATAAAGCCGGTAGCACCGCGCCGTGCGGCAAGCCTCCACAAAGCCCGCGTGGCGCGTGAGCAGCTGATGGTTCAGCGGCATGCCGCTAAGGTGGGCGCCGACCACGGCCAGCCGCACCGATCCCGGCGTGTCCGGCGTGGCGCGCTGTGCACCAACGGGACAAGCCCGCCCGGTGGCGCCCAGGGGCAACGCTTGCGCCGCCTGCCACTGCCGGCCAAAGCGGGCCAGCGCGCGGTCCGACCAGGCCGGGGCAATCAGCGTGATGCCCGCCGGCAAGCCGTCCTCGCGCGCACCGGCCGGCAGCGCCAGCGCCGACAGGTCGGCCAGGTTGGTGAAGTTGGTATAGGTGCCAAGCCGCGCGTTCAGGCGGATCGGATCGTCCTGCACGGCGGCCAGCGTATAGATCGACGGCGCGCTTGGCACCACCAGCGCATCGACCGTTGCCAGCGCCAGGTGGATAGCGCGGGCTAGCGCCGCGCGCCGGTATTCGGCGCTGAACGCATCCGTCGCGCTATAGCGGCCCGCTTCCTCCACGATCACGCGAACGACCGGATCGATGGCTTCCGGCTGGCTGGCGTGAAGCTGGCTCACCGCCAGGAAGCGCTCGGCGACCCATGGTCCCTGGTAGAGCAGTGCGGCCAGCTCGGCGAATGGCGAAAAATCAATCGGCACCAGCTTGGCGCCCGTGGCCTGCAAGTCCACCAGCGCTTGCTCGAAATTGGCCTGTGCCTGCGTATCGCCAAAGAACGCCAGCTGATCGGGAATGCCCAGCACGGGCGATGGCGCCAGCACGGCTGGCGCGCTCTGCGGATAGGTGCGCGAGTAAGGATCGTCGTGGTCAAAGCCGCCCGCGATCTCCGCCACCAGCGCGGCATCGTCGACCGTCAGCGCAAACACGCAGACGCAGTCCAGCGTGCGGCAGGCCGGCACCACGCCGGCGCTGGAGAGCCAGCCCCGGGTCGGCTTGAGGCCCACGATATTGTTGAATGCCGCGGGAATGCGCCCTGAGCCCGCCGTATCGGTCCCGAGCGAGAACGGCACCCAGCCGCGCGCCACCGAAGACGCCGAGCCTGAACTGGAGCCACCGCTGACATAGGCCGCATCGAAGGTGTTGGGCACCGCGCCGTAGGGCGAACGAACACCCACCAGGCCCGTGGCGAACTGATCCAGGTTAGCCTTGGCCACCACGATGGCCCCGGCCGCGCGCAGCCGCGCCACCGCGCCGGCATCGCGCTGGGCCATATACGCAAACGCGGGACACGCCGCCGTGGTGGGCCACCCTGCCACGTCAATGTTGTCTTTCACCACGAACGGCACGCCGTAGAGGGGAAACGCATCGAGCTTGCCGCCCGCTTGCTCAACGCGCGCCGCCAGCATATCCAGCTGGGACCGCAGCCGCGCCGCGTCCAGCCGCGCGATCCAGGCCGGGTCCGCTGTGTCCAGGTCCAGGAACGGCGCCAGCGCGTCCACGAGCGACGCGCCTTGCGTCGTGTAGAGCTGTTGCCAGTCCGTCAGGGTTCGGCAACTGCCAAGGCTGGCGGCGGATCGGCGCAGCGGCGTCTTGCTGGTCATCGCTTGTATCCCAGGTTGTATACATGAGGGCGTTGCAGACCAACAAAGCAGGAGACATGCCATGCAAGACAAAAGTCGATTCTTCTTGCATTTCAAGGGAATCGGGGTCGGGACGCCTTCGCGAGCCGAAGGCGCATGCGCGGCACGCACCCGCGCCGCATCAGCGGGCGGCGCGGGTGGACCTGAATCAGTGCCGCAAGGCAGGACGACGCCGCAATGTGGTGCGTCGTCCCGGCGCCTTGGAACCGCACGCGCTGGCGAAGTACCTGCTGGCCAGGCCACGCTGATCGCGGCTGGCTGGCTATTTCGTGCGCCGCGGCGCGCGCGCCGGCTTTTTCGCGCCGGCCGGCGGCGCGGCCAGTTGCCCGGCCGCTGCCCGCAGGCATTCGACCAGCTGGATGCTGCTGGGCGTGGGCCGCCCTTCGCGCAGCGTGATCACGCCCACCGGCGGCAGCTCCAGCGCTATGTCCATGGGCAGGATATGGAAGCGGCCTTCCCGCTCGAACTGCTGCCCCACCGACCTGGCCAGGAAGCCCACCGCATCCAGCTGGGAGACGAAGGTGGTGATGGCAAGGTAGGACGACGACTCGATCAGGTCGGTTGGCGGCTGCAGCCCAGAGCGGTAAAACTCCTGCTCGATCTTGACCCGTAGCGAGGCCCATGGCGGCGGCACCACGCAAGGCATGCCGGCCAGGTCCGCCCAGCCCGTTGCGCGCTTGCTTGCAAGCGCGTGGCCGCTGCGCACCACCGCCACCATCGGCTCGTTATAGAGCGGCTCGGTGATGAGGTCCGGTGCGGCGTAGCCGGGCTCCAGCCGCCCGACGATCAGATCCAGTTCGCTGATGCGCAGTTTGGGCAGCAGGTGGGGCAGGTCGCCCTCCTCCACCAGCACGGTGGCCTGGGCCGAGCGCTGCTTGAGCAGGCCCACGGCTTGCGCCAGCAGCACCGGCAGGGCCGCGCCCATCGATCCTACCCGGGTGCGCCCGGCGGCGCCGCTGGCCTCCGCGGCAATCTCGTCGCGCGTGCGCTCGTATTGCGCCAGCACCGAGCGGGCGAAACGCACCAGCGACGCGCCAGCCGGCGTGGGCTCGGTGCCGCGCGTGGAGCGCGTGAAGAGCGTCAGGCCCAGCGTCTTCTCCACCTCGGTGAGCATCTTGGAGACAGCTGGCTGGCTGACGCAGAGGAACTCGGCGGTGTGGCCGAGATGGCGGAACTCGTCCAGCGCCACCACCAGTTGCAGGTGGCGTAGCTTGATATTGGAGCGCAGGGCGCGGTCGATCTGAGGCATGGTGCAATTTTACTTAACTTTAAGGTTATGAAGCCATTCCGATGATTGATTGGATTGTTATGAATGGCTTTGCCACAATCCGGCCTGACAGGTGGACATTGCCACCAGCCCATGATTCCAAAAACGACACCCTGCGAGGACGACACATGACCGCACCCCACGGCATCAACCACGGGCGACGCCGCCTGCTCATCGGCGGCGCCGCTGCCGCCACGGCTGCGACGGCTGGTAGTGCCGGCCTGTTGCTGCCCGGCCTCGCACGTGCAGCCGACTATCCGGACCGGCCCATCACCTTCATCTGCCCGTGGCCCGTCGGCGGCACCGCCGACCAGTCCATGCGCGCGCTGTGCCAGGTGGCGTCCGGCGTACTCAAGCAATCCATCGTGGTGGAAAACCGCGCCGGCGCATCGGGCATGATCGGCACCAAGGCACTGGCCCGCGCCAAGCCGGACGGCTACACCATCGGCCAGGTGCCGATCTCGGTGACGCGCTTCTCGCAGCTAGGCATGCTGCAACTGGACCCGCGCAGCGAGCTGACCTACCTGGCGCGCACCTCCGGCCAGACCTTCGGCATCGCGGTGCCGGCGAACTCGCGCTTCAAGTCGCTCAAGGACGTCGTGGCCGAGGCCAAGGCGCATCCGGGCAAGCTCACCTATGCGCATGCCGGCATCGGCGGCGCCACCCACGTGGGCATGGAAGAATTCGCGCAGGCCGCCGGTGTGCGCTTCAATGCCATCGCCTACAAGGGCGGCGCGCAGGCCTTGCAGGACGTGCTCGCCGGGCAAGTGGACCTGCTGGCCGATTCCAGCTCCTGGGCACCGCACGTGGAAGCCGGCAAGCTGCGCCTGCTGGCCACCTGGGGCGACCAGCGCACACCGCGCTTCAAGGACACGCCCACGCTCAAGGAACTGGGCTACAACGTGGTGGTGGAAGCGCCCAACGGCATCGGCGCGCCCATCGGCCTGGACCCGGCCGTGGAGAAAAAGCTGCGCGACGCCTTCCGCCAGGCCGTGGCCAGCAAGGAATTCCAGCAAGTCGCGGCCCGCATCGATGCGCCGGTGATGTACCTGGACGGCCCGGAATACAAGCGCTACATCAGCACGGTGTACGACCAGGAAACCCACCTGATCCAGCGCCTCAAGCTCAAAGAACTGCTGCAACAAGGCTGACCCAACGTGAACACCGCCGCCCTGATCCGCCTGCATGCGAACGACAACGTCCTGATCGCCCGGGACGCCCTGAGCCTTGGCCAGCGCCTGCCTGAACTGGGGCTGCGCGTGCGCGCCCAGGTGCCCGCAGGGCACAAGATTGCCGCCTGCGCCATTGCCAAAGGCACCCAGATCCGCAAGTTCGACACCGTGATCGGCGTGGCCGAGCGCGACATCGAGGCTGGCGATCATGTGCATTCGCACAACCTGGCGCTGGTGGACTTCTATCGCGACCCGGGTTTCTGCCAGGACGTACGGCCGGTGGACTATGTGCCCGAGGCCGAGCGCGCCACCTTCATGGGGTTCGTGCGGCCCGACGGCCGCGTCGGCACGCGCAACTTCATCGGCATTCTGTCGTCGGTGAACTGCTCGGCCACGGTGATCCGGCATATCGCGGACCACTTCACGCCCGAGCGCATGGCGGCTTATCCCAATGTGGACGGCGTGGCCGCCTTCGCGCAAAGCAGCGGCTGCGGCATGTCCTCGCCCAGCGAGCACTTCGACGTACTGCGGCGCACGCTGGCGGGCTATGCGCGCCACCCCAACCTGGCCGGCGTGCTGATCGTGGGCCTGGGCTGCGAGCGCAACCAGGTAGCGGGACTGATGGAGTCGCAAGGCCTGGTGCCCGGCAGCCACGTGCGCACCATGGTCATGCAGGACAGCGGCGGCACGGCGGCCACCATCCAGGCCGGCATCCGCGCCATCGAGGCGATGCTGCCGGGCGCCAACACCGCCACACGCCAGCCCGTGCCTGCCAGCCACCTGAAGATCGGCCTGGAATGCGGTGGCTCCGATGGCTTCTCCGGCATCAGCGCCAACCCGGCGCTCGGCGCGGCCATGGACATCCTGGTGCGCCACGGCGGCACCGCCATCCTGTCGGAAACCCCCGAGATCCATGGCGTGGAATACATGCTCACGCGCCGCGCCGTCACGCCGGAAGTCGGCCAGAAACTGCTGGACCGCCTGGCCTGGTGGGAGCGCTACACCGCCGGCCAGAACGCCCAGTTCAACGGCGTGGTCGGCCACGGCAACCAGCAAGGCGGCCTCGCCAATATCTTCGAAAAATCACTCGGCTCCGCCATGAAAGGCGGTACCACGCCGCTGCAGGCCGTCTATGAATACGCTGAGCCCATCGAGCAATCCGGCTTCGTCTTCATGGACTCCCCCGGCTACGACCCCGTCGCCGCCACCGGCCAGATCGCCAGCGGCGCCAACCTGATCTGCTTCACCACCGGGCGCGGATCGATGTTCGGCTCCAAGCCAGCGCCGACCATCAAGCTAGCGAGCAATACGCCGATGTACACGCGGCTCGAAGGCGATATGGACATCAACTGCGGGCTGGTACTGGACGGCGAATTGACGGTGGACGAGATGGGCCAGCGGATTTTTGAACATATCCTGGAAGCGGCCTCCGGGCACCCGACCAAGAGCGAAGCGCTCGGGCTGGGGGACAACGAATTTGTGCCTTGGCACCTGGGGATTGTCAGTTAGGAAGCCTTGCGGTTTGGAACCATCGCGAAATTGCGATCGCCCGCCCTCTCCCCCGCCCCTCTCCCAAAAGTGGGAGAGGGGAGCCAACCAGCGGCAAGATCAACCAACTGTTGTAGCCGTGATTCCCGCCTGAATGGGCGGGAATCACCCCAACGCGATGCGAAGCGAGCCGTATAGGTGTTCAGAGGCCGTATGGGGCGCCTCGGGATTCGGCGAAAAGAGCGGAAAAGAGGGACCCATGTCTGAGTATCGCCTCAAGGCGATGCGAGTTTGGGTCCCGGCCGCTCTTTTCGTCGAAGCCCGAGGGGGTGTCGCCCCATCCGGCGCGCCTTCTTTGCCTACTTTCTTGGCAAGACAAGAAAGTAGGTCGCCGCCCCGCAGGGGTGGTGAAACGGCAGTTGCAGTTGCAGTTGCAGTTGCAGTTGCAGTTGCAGTTGCAGTTGTCATTGAATTTAAGCATTCGCAGTCACCCCCCCATTCCCCCAAAACCATGACATCCACCTCCCTCCCCCTAACCCACCCAGCCCTGCTCCGCACCAGCAACCTGATCGGCCAAGCGTGGTCAGCCGCCCACACCGGCCACCGCCTGGATGTCACCAACCCTGCCACCAACACCGTCTTCGCCTGCGTGCCCGACAGCGACGCCCGGGACGCCAGCCAGGCAACCGATGCCGCAGCGGCAGCCTTCCCAGCCTGGAGCCGCCGCACCGCGCGCGACCGCGCGCAGATCATCAAGCGCTGGCACGCCCTGATCCTCGAACACCAGGAAGACCTGGCCCGGATCATCTCCACCGAACAGGGCAAGCCCATCAAGGAGGCCCGCGGCGAAGTGCTGTACGGCGCCTCCTACGTAGAGTGGTTCGCAGAGGAAGCCACCCGCATCAGCGGCGAGATCGTCGCCGAGTCCGTCCCCGGGCGCAAGATGCTGGTGCTCAAGGAACCGGTTGGCGTGGTAGCCGCCATCACGCCGTGGAACTTCCCGCTCGCCATGATCGCGCGCAAGATCGCGCCCGCGCTGGCCGCCGGCTGCACCGTGGTGGCCAAGCCGGCGGAAGACACGCCGCTGACCGCGCTGGCGCTGGTCTACCTGGCACAGCAAGCCGGCCTGCCCGCCGGTGTACTGAACATCGTCACCGCCTCGCGCGCCAAAACACCCGCCGTGGTCGATGCCTGGCTGGCCGATAGCCGCGTGCGCAAGATCACCTTCACCGGCTCCACCCCGGTGGGCAAGCACCTGGCCCGCGAATCCGCCGGCACGCTGAAGAAGCTGTCGCTGGAGCTCGGTGGCAATGCGCCGTTCATCGTGTTCGACGACGCGGACATCGATGCCGCCGTCGATGGGCTGATGGCCTCCAAGTTCCGCAACGGGGGCCAGACCTGCGTCTGCCCGAACCGCGTCTATGTACAGGCTGGCGTGCACGACTATTTCGTCGCACGCCTGTCGCAGCGGGTGGCCGCGCTGCAGGTCGGGCCTGCCACCGAGGACGCATCGCAGATCGGCCCCATGATCAACGCGCGCGCCGTGGAAAAGATCGCCCGCCATGTGGCGGACGCCGTCGCCAAGGGCGCCGTGGTGATGACCGGCGGCGAACGCGTGCGCCTGGCAGACGGCCCGCATTACTACGCGCCCACGGTGCTCACCAACGCCACGCCGCAAATGGCGCTGTCGTGCGAGGAAACGTTTGGCCCGGTAGCCGCCGTGTTCCGATTCACCGATGAAGCCGAGGTGATCCGCGACGCCAACGACACGCCCTTCGGCCTGGCCGCCTACTTCTACTCCAATGACGTGCGCCGCATCTGGCGCGTGGCGCAGGCGCTGGAAACGGGCATTGTCGGCGTCAATGAAGGGGCCATCGCCTCGGAGGCCGCGCCCTTCGGCGGCGTCAAGGAATCCGGCTACGGGCGCGAGGGCTCGCGCCACGGGCTGGACGACTACATGCACACCAAATATATTTGCCAGGGCCTGCTCGGCTAAGACCCGGCGGCATCCCACCCACGCCCACGACATTCTTCGGAACACCATGCCCGCACAAAACGCATTCAAGGCCGCGCTGGCGGCCAGCCAGCCCCAGATCGGCCTGTGGCTCTCGATGGCATCGCCTTATCTCGCCGAAGTCTCGGCCACGGCCGGCTTCGACTGGCTGCTGATCGACGGCGAGCACGCGCCCAACGACCTGCGCGGCACGCTAAATGCGCTGCAGGCGATCGCCCCGTACCGCTCACAACCGGTGGTGCGCTGCGTGGCCGGCGAAGTCCCGCTGATCAAGCAGTTGCTGGATATCGGCGCGAAGAACCTGCTGGTGCCCATGGTGGATACCGCCGAGCAAGCCGCCGCGCTGGTATGCGCCACCCGCTACCCGCCGCAGGGCATTCGCGGTGTGGGCAGCGCCGTGGGCCGTGCCTCGCAATGGAGCGCACGCGCCGATTACCTGGATGTGGCCGACGATGAGATCTGCCTGCTGGTGCAGGCCGAAACCGTGAAGGCCCTGGCAAACCTGGATGCCATCTGCGCTGTCGACGGCGTCGACGGCGTCTTTATCGGCCCCGCCGACCTGGCCGCCTCCATGGGCCATCGCGGCAATCCGGGCCACCCCGAGGTGCAGGCCGCCATCGAAGGCGCCATGCGCACCATCGCCGCCAGCGGCAAGGCCGCGGGCACGCTGACCTCCGACCCCAAGCTGGCGCGCCGCTACCTGGATCTGGGCTGCACCTTCGTGGCGACAGGCGTGGATGTGCTGCTCTATGCCAGCGCGGCACGCCGGCTGGCCGCGGACTTCATCGGCACCGGCACCGCGCCCGCGGCAGGGCCATCTGCCGCATACTGATGCCCGCCACCGCAATCGCAATCGCAATCGCAGAACACGACAAAGCACGCCAACATGCCGACTGATTCCCACACCGCCCCTGCCACCAGCCCCACCAGCGCCACCAACGCCACCCTGGCCGCGATGCAAGCCATCGTCGGCGCCGGCGCCTGCCTGAGCGGCGACGCCGACACCGAGTCCTACGTCACGGACTACCGCCGCATCTACCGCGGCAAGGCCCAGGTGGTGGTCATGCCCTCCACGACCGAACAGGTCAGCCAGGTCATGGCCTGGTGCCACGCGCATGATGTGCCGGTGGTGCCGCAAGGCGGCAATACCTCGCTGATGGGCGGCGCGGTGCCCGACGACAGCGGCACCGCGGTGCTGCTCAGCCTGGGCCGCATGAACCGCGTGCTGGCCGTGGACACCATCAACGACACCATGACGGTGCAGGCCGGCGTCACGCTCAACGCGGCCCGCACCGCCGCCGAGCAGGAGCAGCGCCTGTTTGCGCTGCGCATCGGCTCGGAAGGTTCCTGCCAGATTGGCGGCAACCTGGCCACCAACGCAGGCGGCACCGCCGTGCTGCGCTACGGCAATATGCGCGACCTGGTTCTGGGCATCGAGGCCGTGCTGCCCGATGGCCGCATCTACTCGTCGCTGCGCGGCCTGCGCAAGGACAACACCGGCTACGACCTCAAGCAACTCTTCGTCGGCTCGGAAGGCACGCTCGGCATCATCACGGCGGCCGTGCTCAAGCTGATGCCGCAGCCGCGCGCCAATGCCGTGGCCTTCGTGGCCGTGCAAAGCCCCGAAGCCGCCGTGCGCCTGCTCGGCGTGGCCAAGCAGCATGGCGGCCAGGCTGTCACCGCGTTCGAGCTGATCTCGGCGCCCGCGCTGGAACTGGTGCTCGAATACCTGGGCGATGTGACCTCGCCGCTGCCCGCGCGCCACGACTGGATGGTGCTGATCGAGCTGACCTCCGGCGGCAGCGACGAAAGCCTCAACGCCACGCTGATGGAAATCCTCGAAGCCGGGCTGGCGCAGGAACTGGTGCTGGACGCCGCGGTGGCTGCCAGCCTGGCCGACGCCCAGCGCTTCTGGCGCATCCGCGAGGAAATCTCGGACGCGCAGACCCGTACCGGCGGCAGCATCAAGTGCGACGTGTCGGTGCCGTTGTCGCGCATCGCGGCGTTTATCGGCGACGCCTCGGCCAAGGTACTGGCACTAGAGCCCGCAGCGCGCATGGTGATCTACGGCCATATGGGCGACGGCAACGTGCACTTCAACCCGCTGCGCCCCAAGGACCGCAGCGCCGCGGACTTCCTCGGCCAGTGGTACGCACCAATCTCCGAGGCGGTGGACACCCTGGCCCACGCGGAGAACGGCTCGATCTCCGCCGAGCACGGCATTGGCGTGGCCAAGCGCGACGACCTGAAACGCTACAAATCGCCGGTGGAGCTGGAGCTGATGTGGCAGGTCAAGCGGGCCCTGGACCCGAAGAACCTGCTCAATCCCGCCAAGATGCTGCCAAGGCTGGACTGACGCGCGCCGACGCAAAGCGAGAACCGGCGGCCCACCACCATGTACTTGCACTTGCCGGTGCGGCACGCATTGCGGTGGTCGGCGCGAAGTTCTCCGCGCGCCACTCCCCTTCCATAGACAGCAAGGCCGTGCAACGACGCCAGGATCTTTTTGAAATGGTCTCTAAATCGTCCGATATCTCCTGATAGACGATCGCAGCACCATCGACAGCGCGAGCAAAGCGGTCGCCACAATGATTGCGCCGTCGAAGATCCAGAGGGCCGAATGCACGCCGACCCGATCCGCCAGCGCACCACTCGCGATGACCGGCACGCTGAATCCGAAATACGCGAAGAGGAAATAGCCGGACGTTGCCCGAGCCCGGTTGGCGTCGGTGGAACAGGTTGAATTCGCGGAGAGGCCTGCGAGATAGGTAAAGCCGTAGCAAGCCGCGCTCGCGAGCATCGCGCCTGTCAGCAGCAAGGGCAACGACGAGTAGACGACACCCGCGATCAATACGGTGAAACCGCAGGGTACGAGCAGCATGCCCAGGCGCAACGACCGCGCAGGCGATAGCTTGCGCGCCACGGGCTGGACAATGAGTCCGGTTGAAATCACGAAGAACGTGGAGAACCCCGTCCACGCATCGTGCCCATGCGCGGCGAGCGCCACCGGGACCAGCGCGATCACCATCCCGACAGTCGACCAGGCAATGAGAATCGCAACGCCATAGATGAGCGTCTGCCTGGGAAAGACGGGCATGCGAAGCCACGCCGACGAACGCGGGAACGACGGCTCCCGGATCATGGCGAGCAAAACCACCCCGCAAGCGGCGCAAAATAGGTAGGCACCGTAGGTCGCGGGGGTCTGTTGATACGGCGCCGCCAGCAGACAGAGGCCGGTCGCCAGCGCGCCGCAGCCGAAGCCCAGCGAGGTGGCGGCCGCGACGATGCGCGCGGCCCGCGCGGCCGCCGCTGGCCGCGGCCCGATCAATTCGACAAGGAACTGCGTGCCGCTTCCAGCCATCAGCCCGGTCGCGATGCCGCACAATCCGCGTGCCGCTGCTAGCGCCTCCAGCCGGGGCCACATCATCGGCAACGCGGTTGCCGCGGATGTCAGCAGCAGCGCGCCGATCAAAGGCAATTTCCGCCCTGCGCGATCCGAT
The DNA here is from genome assembly GCF_000832305.1 of Cupriavidus basilensis. Lineage (NCBI taxonomy): Bacteria > Pseudomonadati > Pseudomonadota > Betaproteobacteria > Burkholderiales > Burkholderiaceae > Cupriavidus > Cupriavidus basilensis. The sequence continues at coordinate 1,327,646 of NZ_CP010537.1, read as the reverse complement.
AGCCCGCCAAGGAAAACCAGCGTGGGCACCAATCCGGCCACGTAACAAGCAAAGGCAAGCGTCTGCGCCCCAGCGCCCATCTGGCTTGCCCGTGCGTAAGTCGTGTAAAGCGGCGCCTGCAGATTCACCGCACCGGTAATCAGGAACAGCGTCAGGGCCACCACCCGGACGGGCCAGGGGAAAGCCTTGTCACGCGGCGTGATCTGGTTGCCGTGGAATCCCTGACCTACCCCGGTTTCAAGAGCGCCGCAAATCTGTTGGGCGTCCCCCTGGTCGGCGTTCCGATCGACGACGACGGCATCATGCCGGACGCGCTTGACGCGGCTTGCCGCAAGCATGCAGGCCGGGTGCGCATCGTCTACACCATGCCCACGGTTCACAACCCCACCGGGGGCGTGATGCCACTCGCGCGCAGGCTCGCCTTGATCGAGGTCGCGCGTCGCCACGACTTGCTACTGGTCGATGACAGCGTGTACGGCTTTCTCGAAGCTTCTCCTCCGCCAACGCTGCGCAGCCTGGCGCCAGATTGCGTGATCGAAATTCACAGCCTGTCGAAGAGCGCGGCCCCCGGGTTGCGAGTGGGCTATATGGTCGCACCCGAGCGGTTCAGGGAACGGCTCCACGAGGGACTTCGCGCCACCTTGTGGTCCGCAAGCGCCATGACAGCCGCACTGGCCACCGCATGGATGCGGGATGGCACACTGGCGCACTGGATCGTGGCAAAGCGCGACGAGGCGCGATTGCGGCAAGCGCTCGCGCGGCGCATCCTCGGGGCGTGGCCCATCAAGGCGCACCACACCAGCTTTCATCTTCTGCTCGACCTGCCGAAACACTGGAGACCCGATGACCTCGTCTTCGCGTTGGCACGGCAGGGCGTGACAATCACCCCCCTGGCCGCCTTTGCCGCGCCCGATGTGCCGGCAAGCCGTACGATAAGAATCGCCATGGCGGCGCCTGCCACAATCCGGCAACTAGAAGCCGGGCTCGTGGCCGTGGCGCAGACGTTGAACGGACCACGCCAGCGTGACGCGTTGCAGACGGCCAGGAACGCACGCCCCAGCCCTTGACGCGGGCCTCGATGTGATAGCGCTCGGTCAGCCGGTCCATTATGGTTGGCTCCTACATGGAAGCGACGCAGTCTATACTTGGCGTTTAGCAGCCGAGACATTCACGATGGCGTCGAACCATGAAGACAAGATCATTCTGTTGCGCGGTGTGATGCCGACGGGAAAGAACAAGGTGCTCATGGCACCGCTGCGCGCGGCCCTGGAAGAAGCGGGGCTGCGCAACGTGAGAACCTACATCCAGAGCGGCAACGTCATGGCTTCCACGAACCTGAACCAGTCCGCCATCGAGGATCTGGTTCACGATGTCATCAAGGAACGGTTTGGCGGCGATATCAAGGTCCTGGCAAGGTCGGCGCCGTACTTCAACGAAGCGATGGAGAACAACCCGTTCAAGGGCGCCGATCCCGCCAAGCTCTATTTCACGCTGCTTGCGTCCGAGCCTGAAGATGCGTGGCTCGAAGCGTTCCATGCGCTTGGACATGCGCCAGACCAGGTGCAGGTGGTCGGCGACATGGCGTATGTGTTGTGCGCCACGAAATACAGCGAACTGAAGGCCAACAACAATTTCATCGAGAGAAAGCTCAAGGTGGCCGCGACGACTCGCAATTTCAATACGATCTCGAAGCTCATTGCGCTTGGTGCCATCGGCTGAAGGCTGACGGCTTTCTTGCTGAATCCTACTTGAAACGATATCCATATGAAAAGAACATTACTGCTGCCGATCTGCGCAGCGCTCATCGTCCAGATTTACGGTTGCGGAGAGAAAGCCAAAGTCGATGCGAATCCCGCGCCGTCTGGCGTCGCCCAGCAGCCGGCTGTCACGCTGTCGATCGAGTCCGTGGCAAGCAACACGCACGGGTTCAATGCCGGCAATGTGCTCAGCGCCAGGAAGATCTATATCTTCTTTGATCCGCAGTGCCCCCATTGCGGTGAGCTCTGGAAGGCAGCGAAGCCACTGCTGTCGTCCGCGCATTTCATCTGGATCCCAATCGGACTGCTGACCCCGGAAAAATCCGCGCAGCAGGGCGCCTACCTGCTCGGTAGCCAGAACGCCGTCAGGGAAATGGACAATCATGAAGCCTTGCTCGATGCTCGCAAAGGCGGGCTTGAGGTCTCCGCCGCGCAGACCCCGGAAAATGCCGTGAGCCAGGTCAAGGCCAACACCGAGTACTTTCTACGCTTGAAGCTGGACAGCGTGCCATTTGCCGTATATCAGGGCCCTGGGGGCGAGATGTTGACGTTTTCGGGGGCGCTGACTACCGATGCACTCAAAGAGCGGCTTGGCATATAGTCAGCCGTTGTTTCCCAGCCTGGCAAACTACCTGATCGCGATGGCGCGAACGCTTCACGATTGCACCCAATGAACCTGAGAACGGACAAGACCATGTGGAAGAACCCCGCACGCCAAACCCTTGCCGCATTCGCTGCCACCCTGGCGTTACCTGCGCTGGCCGGTATCGTGACGGGCACGGCGACCTATCGCGAGCGTATCGCGCTGCCTCCCGATGCCGTGTTCGAAGTCACGCTGCAAGATGTGTCGCGCGCTGGCGCGCCAGCCCTGGTTATCGGCCGGTCCACGCTGGATCCGGCGGGCCAGCCGCCCTTCCATTTCGGGGTTGCCTACCAGGACCAGGCGATCGAGCCTGGCCATCGATACGCCGTGCGGGCGGTGATCCGGCAGCATGGCCGGTTGCTGTTTACCACCGACACGCATGTCCCGGCGCTGGACGGCAACAAGGCGCCGCTCCAGTTGCGGCTGGTATCGGCTTCCAGGGGCGAGGGGAAGGCATCGGAGAAGCCAACGGCACAGGTGCCTGACAGCCCGTTGCGCGGGACCTACTGGAAGCTCACGCGGCTGGGCGATGCGCCGGTCAGCGTGGCGGAGCGCCAGCGCGAACCGCACCTGATCCTCGCCACGAACGAAGCGCGGCTGTCAGGCAATGGCGGCTGTAACAGCCTGATGGGCGGCTATGAAGCCGATGGCGACCAGCTTCGCTTCAAAGGCCTGGCGGGCACCATGATGGCCTGCGCGCAGGGCATGGCCCAGGAAACGCAGTTCCTGCACGCTCTGGAAACGGTACGGCGCTACCGCATTGCGGGCCGCCAGCTCGACCTGCTCGGCGCCGGCAATGCCGTGGTGGCAAGCTTCGAGGCGGTAGCGCTGCGGTAGAAGAGCGCTGTCCATCGAAAAGTTCGGATTCGTTAAATATTGCTGAATTTGCAATTTTTGACGATTTACCGACAGAAAATTAGGTAGATTGCTGAATTCCGGCCGATGCGCAAGTCATGGGCGGTACGCTCAATGCCCACATACGCATGGATCCCACTCTTTACTTCGTTCTCGTTGTTCCTATTTTTGCAGGTATCCTCGCCGGCTTTCTGATCAAAGGGGCGGCCCATCCAATCATCGAATCCATTGGTCTGTCTGCAGTGTGTGCGAGCCTCCCTGTACTTTGGTGCGTGACACCGAACTGGGCACACTCCGGCGGCTGGGATCTCGGCGACTTGTGGCCCGTGATTTTTCTGGGCATCTTCGTGCCGATGAGCGTGACGTCTGTCCTGACCGGCTGGTTTATCCGGCGTGCGTCCCGGGGGTAACTTCCGTGCTCCCGGCAATTTCCGGGAGTTGCACACCCTGACGCAGCGCGATCCATTGCTCGCCCGAGTGTTGCCATGCAGGACTCACGCTGAAGTCCAGGCCTGGCTTGCGCGCAGGTGACTGCGGCCGCCTCGCAGCGGATACGGGCCTGACCGGTGCTGGGCGCGCTGCGCGACCTGCCGCGCGCCGTGGTGGCGACGGACGATGAGGTCGACCGGATGATTGGCGGCCAGCGCACTAGCCACTGATCGGCGCCCCCCCCGCCGAGAACCATCAAGAAAACGCCCCATTTTGCAGACAAGCCACACAGCCCAGGGGTAAAGTGCATCTTTCGTCGCGTGTTATCACGCCACGTGCCGATCGCATCACCCATCACCTCGTCAACCGGATCGGCGGATTGCCGTCGTGGGCGGTAGCGCTCAGCCCTCACTCAAACAAGCTTTCCGACCTGCTTTCCGACCTGTTACCTGTTACCTGTTACCTGTTACCTGTTACCTGTTACCTGTTACCTGTTACCTGTTACCTGTTACCTGTTACCTGTTACCTGTTACCTGTTACCTGTTACCTGTTACCTGTTACCTGTTACTCCGGAGCGTGACAATGAATCCAGATTCCGATTCAATTTTTTCCAACCTCGACAAGGCGGCCGCGGAGGCTCGAGCACAGGGTGACAAATGGATTGTGATCGATCGCATCTACGAACACCTGGATGCGCTCGAAAGCCAAGACTATCAAGATGTCCTGGCGCGCATATTGGCCCTGATCGAAACGTATCCCGAGCTGGATTATGGTGGCCCTGGCCCCTTCGGGTCGCTGATTGAGCGCCAGCCCGTGGGCGCCTATGCAGCGCAGTTGCTGGCGTCGCTAAAGCGGCAGCCGAGCACGCAAGTGGTAGCGTTCCTGGACCGCATGATGCGCATGGACGAAGCCGAGCGCGAGGCGCAAGGCGGCCCAACCGTTGCGGCCTTCGTGGATGCGCTTGACGCGGTGCTGCGACATCCCGCCGCGAACGACGATTGCAGAGAGTTTGCACGGATGTGCCTGACGCCGTGAGGGGAAAGAACAGGATTTGATTGCGAGAAATGTGCGCCGGATTGATCGAAACCGGGGCGGCCGCTGAGACTGCGTCTGCCGACACCCTCCAGCAATAGCTGAGGAAAAAGCATAATTCCTCGAACTGCAACCCGGGGCATTGGCCGCTTTCGAGCCAGGTTTCGTGGCGCACGTAGCTCCGGCCGTGCACTCTTGCCTCGTCTTACCGGGCGGCCCGCGCAAGGAATGTGGGATCGGCACCGCCGAACATGGAAATTCCCCGCGCTTCGAGTCGCCGCCCCGACTCGCCCCGACGGATCACAAAGTCGGCCGCGCCCTGCTCTGCTCGATTCGTCACGAACCCTTGTTTCGCTGCCCACAGGCTCACGTCCTGCTTCTGGATCGCTTCAGCCCAGCAATTGCCATGCTGGCGGCACCGCTGTCTGGCGCGAGCGCCAGGACCTGCTGTTCGGAAAGCTGCATATCTGCTACGCGGGCTCATTGCGAAAAATGCCTTATAGATCATATTAATACAGCTTTTTTGCCGTTGGACGCCAGAATGACCCATATCCGTGCGGTGGCGCGGTTTCGGTCATCGCGCCACAATCGCGCCACAATCGCGCCATCGAAGTGGCGCGATTGGACAAATCGCGCCACAATCGCGCCACCGACTGAACCGAACGCCCAACCTCCCATGTCCGCAGACCACGAAATACTGAAGAGCATTCAAGCCTCCCCGGCCGGACTGACTCTGGCGGAATTACTGGCGGCTCACCCCTTGGTGGCGCGCCGGACAGCGCAACGCTGGCTAAGCCAATGGGTCGATGCGGGCATCATCTGTCCGGCAGGCAAAGGCCGCGCCCGCCGTTACCTTGTGGTGGGATCCGCAGCGCCAGCCGCCCTGGCCATCGAGCAAGACCGCTTCCCCGGGTTCATCCCACTGTCAGCCGACAGCCGGGATATCCTGGCATACATCGATCAACCGCCGCAGGCACGCAAGCCAGTCGGTTACCAGCACGATTTTCTTGACGCCTATCAGCCCAACGTCACCTGGTACCTGTCGGAATCGCTGCGCCGCCAGTTGCACAAGATGGGCAAGACCGCACAGGCTGACGCGCCCGCGGGCACATACAGCCGGGCCATCCTGAGCCGGCTGCTGATCGATCTGTCTTGGGCGTCGAGCCATCTGGAAGGGAATACCTATTCCCGGCTCGATACCCTCGAGTTGATCGAGCATGGCAAGGCTGCGCAAGGCAAGGCGGCCATCGAAACCCAGATGATCCTCAACCACAAGACCGCCATCGAGTTGTTGGTGGAGAACATCGGGACAGCCAGGTTCGATCGCTACATGCTGATGAACCTGCATAGCGCCTTGTCGGAGAACCTGTTACCCAACCCGACCGATGAAGGCCGGATCCGGCAACATGCCGTGGACATCGGCAAAAGCGTGTATCGGCCGCTATCGGCGCCTCAACAGCTCGACGAGGCACTGGATAACCTGCTGGACAAAGCGAATCGCATTACCGACCCTTTCGAGCAATCCTTCTTCGTGATGGTGCACCTGCCTTACCTGCAACCGTTCGCGGACATCAACAAGCGGACCTCGCGGCTGGCCGCCAATTTGCCGCTCTTCCGCGCAAACCTATGTCCGCTTACCTTTCTTGATGTACCCGATCACGCTTACAGCCGGGCCATCCTCGGCTTGTATGAAATGACACGCGTGGAATTGCTGCGCGATCTTTACGTCTGGTCCTACGAGCGATCGACGCAAGAGTACCTGGCCATCAAGCAAGCCCTGGCGGAACCGGACCCGGCACGCCTGGCCTGGCGTGAACTGATCAAGCAGACCATCCGCGAAGTGGTAACCCATCCCGGCCAGGATGCGCTCTCGCTGATTCACCTGGCCGTCATGGCCAATGTGCCGCAAGCCGAGCGCAGCAATGTACAGGCGCTGATCGTGGAGGAGCTGCGGCGGCTGCACGAGGGTGTGCTGGCCAGGTACGGTCTGCGGCCGTCCGAGTTCGCCGCCTGGCAAACGGCGCATTCGGCGCAACCGGCGAGGCCAGCTCAATGAGCGGAACCCTACGATTTCGCTGCTTGACGGCCATACCCCGCCCATCCCCAGGTCCTTGCCTGTGTCAAAATGACGCGCAGCCTGCCTGATCACACCTCGGCTTGGCTGGGGTAGACTGCGCCGCGCCCGCTCGCCTATAACAATGACGCTTACCCGCCGCATCCGCTTGACCGCATGGCTTGGCCTGATCGCCATGTGGCTCATCGTGCTTGCGCCGGCAGTCAGCCAGTTCGTGGCCGCGGCCCAGGCCAGCGATCCCGAAGCCGTCATCTGCTCGGCCGCCCACCCGGGCAATGCGCCGCATGACATGCCGGGCAGCTCGCTGAACGCCTGCGGCTATTGCGATCTGCTGGCGGACCATGTGCCGCTGCCTACCCTTGCGCCCGCGGCGCTGTCGGCAATCCCGCTGCTGGTGGTCGCCACGCCGCACGTGCTGGTCACCCGCTTCACGCCACTCGGGGCCTTTCCTTCAGGACGCCCCAGGGACCCTCCGGCCCTACCTCGATCCAGTCTGTAAGCAACGCACGCCCTTTGGCGTGATCGTGGCGTCCGCACGCACCTGCGCGCGGGCGCCGGACAACGATTTGAGGTAGACCCAATCATGCGCACGCTGCTGCCCCTAGTCATCCTTGGCACCATCGGCACGCTGGCCGAGGCCGCCGACGAACAGAGCCTGCCTGCGGTCCAGGTGACCGAGACCCGCTCGTTTGCCGAGAAGAACCAGTTGCCGCAGACCACCGCGAGCATCACCGGCGAACAAGCCGCGCAGGCCATCAACGTGATGGGCGCGGAAGATGCCCTGAAATACCTGCCCGACGTGCTGGTGCGCAAGCGTTTTATCGGCGACACCCAGTCTCCGATGGCGACCCGCACCACCGGCATCAACGCCAGCGCGCGCAGCCTGATCTATGCCGACGGGGTCTTGCTGTCGACCCTGATCAACAACAACAACGGCAACGGCTCCCCGCAGTGGTTCATGGTGACGCCGCAATCGATCGACCGGGTCGACGTCATGTATGGCCCGTTCGCCGCAGCGTATCCGGGCAACTCCTATGGTGCCGTGACCGAGATCACCACGCGCATGCCGAAGACGTTCGAGGGCAACCTGGAAGTCACGGGCGCCATCCAGCAGTTCAGCAAATACGGCACCGACCAGAACGAGCCGGCGCAGCAGGTCGGCGCCACACTGGGGGACCGCACCGGAAAGTTCTCGTGGTGGTTCAGCGCGAACCACCTCAACAGCTTCAGCCAGCCGCTCAGCTTCGCCACCGTCGGCCAGTCGACGGCCGCCGCCGGCGCCGGCCTGCCGGTCATCACGGGCGCATACGCCGACCGCAACCGGACCGGTGGCGCCATCCAGGTAATCGGCGCGGGCAATTTCATCCATACGCTGCAGGACAACGCCACCGTCAAGCTGGGCTACGATTTCACGCCGACGTTGAGCGCGGTCTACACGCTGGGCTATTGGCAGAACAGTTCGAAGGCGAGCGCGCAAACCTACCTGAGCACGACATCCGGCTCGCCCTTCTACGGCGCGTCGGGCGGCAACGTCAATATCGGCGGATTCGCGTACAGCGCCAGCACCATCGCGGGCCAGTTTTCCAGCAACAACGTTGATCAGGAGCACCTGATGCAGAGCCTGAAGGTCGGGACCCGCACGCAGGGGCTGTTCGACTGGGAGGCCATTGTCAGCAATTTCTACTATCTGCAGGATTCGAGCCGCTTGTCCACCGGGCTCTATCCGGCGGCGCTGACGGGTGGGCCGGGCCGGACCACCGACATGAGCGGCTCCGGCTGGTCCACCCTCGACGTCAAGGGCATCTGGCGGCCGCAGGGCATCGCCGGCGCGAACATCGTCAGCTTTGGCGCCCACTACGACCAGTTCAAGCTGAGCAGCCCGACCTACAGCACCACCAACTGGGTCTCCGGTGGCAATGGCGCGCTGTTCAGCACCTCGCAGGGCAAGACGCAGACCGGCGCGCTCTGGCTGCAGGACGTCTGGCGCATGACACCGAGCCTGCAGGCTACGCTGGGCGGCCGCTATGAGATGTGGCGCGCCCATGACGGGTTCAACTACGCCATTGGCAGCAACGGCGTGGGGGTGCCGATCCAGCAGCCCAGCGTGGACAAATCCGGCTTCTCCCCCAAGACGTCGCTGACTTGGGAGGCCAGCCAGCTGTGGTCGGTGACCGGCTCGTTCGGCAAGGCGCTTCGCTTCCCGACGGTCGGCGAGCTCTACCAGAGCGTGCAGACCGGGACGACGTTCACCCAGGCCAATCCGTTCCTGCAACCGGAGCGCGTCCTGTCGGGCGAACTTGCCATTGAGCGCCACACCAGCGAGGGCAAGCTGCGCGTTTCCGCCTTCAGCGAGTACGTCAGGAACGCGCTGATCTCCCAGACCTCGACCATTGCCGGATTCGCCACGCCTGTCTCCTTTACGCAGAACGTGGGCAAGACACGGCAACTGGGGCTCGAGCTGGCCGGCCAGCAAGACCATGTGCTGATCAACGGCCTGACGCTCTCGGGCAACGTCACCTATGTCAACTCCCGGATTCTCTCGGACGACAGCTATGTGCCTACCACGCCCGGCGCGACGGCGGTCGGCAAGCGCGTGCCCTACGTGCCCACGTGGCGCGGCACGGTGGCGGCAACCTATCGGCCTGACAACAAATGGGCTTACACGCTGGCAGCGCGCTATAGCAGCCGCGTGTACGCGACGGTCGACAACACCGATATCAACCCCGCGACCTACCAGGGCTTCGAGAGCTTCTTCGTGATGGATGCGCGCATGCACTACCAGCTAGACAAGCATTGGAGCGGTGCGCTGGGCGTGGACAACCTGAACAATCACAAGTACTTCCTGTTCCACCCCTTCCCGCAGCGCACGTTCTACCTGAGCCTGAAGTACACCCTTTGACATCGGTGGGAGGAAAAGATACCTGGAGGCAATCTAAAAGTGTAGCAAGCGGTACTTTTTGGAGTGACTCGAATCGCTACGCAAGCGCTCCATCGAACTGGACGAGTCACGCGATGAGCGCTCAACCACCCGCAAGGTGCCGACGCCAAAATGAACAAGGGCCCCCGAAGGAGCCCCTGTCAGTAACTTTTCTGTTTCGAGGTCAGTTACAACCCAAGGCGGCAATTAAGCGGCCAATGCGAACTTTTCGTCGTTAGCATTTACTTCGATTTAGTTTTAGCGTCTTCTCTGACGAGTTGCCTCACGACCCTATCTCCCCCTGTCGAAACCAGGTCAGGCCCATCAGAAGCGCACTACCCGTGCAATGTGCTTCTGGTGGACCTGGGCGGAATCGAACCGCCGTCCAGAAGGCCTTCAAGAAGAAGGTTTACAACCATTATTGGGAACCTTGCGGCCCCAACCTTCAAGATTTTACGCCTCTTGCCGGCGGCGTCAAGATGGGATTTGGCAACATCGCGCGCGGCTTGGTGCCGAATGCCGCGGGTGAACTGTTCGCCGCATTTTCCAAGCACTCGCTACAGGACATCGAACGCGTGGCAGGCGCTATCCAGGCCTTGCGTGGCCTGCGCTACGCCAAGAGCAGAACGGCTACACGCGCTGGGGCGCGACGACGTTGATTCAACCCTCAGCGCGCAATGCCGCCGCCCGGAAACACCCGTTCGCCCAGGAAATCGATGAACACGCGCAACTTGGGCGACAGGTACCGGCTGGCCGGCCACAGCACGCGGAAGGTGCCGCTACGGTCCACGTAGTCATCCAGCACGTTGCGCAGCCGGCCGTCGGCCAGCGCCTCGCGGATGGCAAAGTCCGGCAAGCAGGCGATGCCGAGACCCTGCAGCGCAAAGCTCACACGGGTCTCGATGTTGTTGCAGATCATCGAGGTGGGCAGGTTCAACTCCGGATCAACGGCTGCGCGGCGCAGCGGCCACGCTTCCAGCTTGCCGCTGTTCGGGAAGCGGTATTGCAAGCAGGCGTGCACGGCCAGGTCCGCGGGCTGCATGGGCTCCCCGCGCTGCGCGAGATACGCCGGCGACGCCACCAGCAGGACCCGGAACGCGCCGAGGCACCGCGCCGATAGCCGGGAGTCGCCTGGCTCGCCGGTGCGCACCACGGCATCGAAACCCTCCTCGATCACGTCCACCATGCGGTCGGTGAAATCCAGGTCCAGCTCGATCTCCGGATACTGCCGCATGAAGTCGCCCAGCACCGGCAGCACCAGCGAACTCACCAGCGGCAGGCTGACGCGCAAGCGCCCGCGCGGCGCTTGCGCGGCGCGCGACAACTCCTGCTCCGCCGCCTCGATCTCGGCCAGGATGCGGCGGCTGCGCTCCAGGAACAGCGCGCCTTCCGCGGTCAGCGTGATACTGCGCGTGCTGCGGTGAAACAGCCGCGTGCCGAGCTTTTCTTCCAGCCTTGCCACGCTCTTGCCCACGGCCGACGCCGACACGCCCATCTGGCGGCCGGCCACCACGAAGCTGCGGGTCTCGGCAACCTGCACAAACACCGTAAAGCCACTCAGGCTGTCCATTGGCTTTCCCGCCATTCCAGGCGCCTTGATCTTCGATTACGGACAAAGCTGTCCGGATAACCAGGAACTCTAGCCTACTTTTTCCCGAGTCCAGTGTTTCTTATCGTTTGCTTGATCCCATTCCTGTCTTGCGACGAAGGAAAACACGCATGTCGTCCCCCTTGTCCGCCCTGCCCACCCTGTCCGCCCGCGTCGACGCGGTGATTGAACAAGCCCTTGCCGACCACCGCCTGGTCGGCGCCGTCGTGCTGGTTGCCCGCCACAGCGAAGTCATCTACCGCCGCGCCGCGGGCCTGGCCGACCGTGAGGCCGGCCGGCCCATGCGCACCGATACGCTGTTCCGCCTGGCGTCGGTATCCAAGCCCATCGTGTCGAGCGCAGCGATGGTGCTGGTGGCGCGGGGCCGCCTGGGGCTCGACGAGGCCGCGGCGCGCTGGCTGCCGGATTTCACGCCCCGCCTGGCCGACGGCAGCCCCGCCATCCTCACCGTGCGGCAACTGATGACCCATACCGCCGGACTGGGCTACCGCTTCTTCGAAGCCGACGAGCACGGGCCCTATGCCCGCGCCGGCGTCTCGGACGGCATGGACCAGCCGGGCATCACCCTTGCGGAGAACCTGCGCCGCATCGCCAGCGCTCCCTTGCTCTACAAGCCAGGCAGCGCCTGGGGCTATTCGCTGGCCACGGACGTGCTTGGCGCCGTGATCGAACGCGTTTGCGACGCGCCGCTGGCCGAAGCGGTGCACGCGCTGGTCACGGGTCCGCTGGGCATGAGCGACACAGGCTTTGCCGCGGCCGACGCCGGGCGGCTGGCCACCGCCTACGTCAACGACACGCCGGTGCCGCGCCGCATGCGCGCGCACGATGTGGTCCCCGTCGTCGACGGCACGGCCGGCATCCACTACGCGCCGGCGCGCGCATTGGACACCAGTGCCTTCCCCTCCGGCGGCGCCGGCATGATTGGCAGCGCCGGCGATTTCCTTCGCTTGCTGGAAGCCCTGCGCCAGGGCGGCGAGCCATTGATGCCCGCGGCCTGGGTGGATGAAATGGGCCGCAACCAGACCGGCGCATGGGGCCCGCCGGATGCGCCAGGCACCGGCTTCGGCCTGGGCTTCTCGGTGTTGCAAGATCCGGCCGCGGCCGGCTCGCCGGAGTCGGCCGGCACCTGGCGCTGGGGCGGCGCCTACGGGCACTCGTGGTTCGTCGACCGCGCCCGGGGCCTGAGCGTGGCCGCGTTCACCAACACCCTGTATGAAGGCATGTCCGGCCGCTTCGTGACGGAATTGCGTGATGCCGTCTATGGGCACGAGCCGGCGATGCGATGAGCGATATGGCTACCCAACTCCCCGCCGACCACCGGCTCGGGAATGCCGCAGGTTTTCAGGAACGGCGTGACGGCGATCAGCGTGCGGCCGGGGCCGCCATTCCGCACCCCTATTCGGCGTCCCTATTCCGCGCCCCTATTCGGCGCCCCTACTCAGCCGTGTCCCCCACCCGCAGCATGTTCCACGTCAGGCCAAGCTGGGCATCGGTCTTCAGCGAGAGCAACTGGCGGGAGAGCCGGGCCAGGTGCGCCTGTTCCGCCAGGTTCTTGCCGACCACGCCTTTTTCCTCGGCGGCGTTGGCAAGCACGCCCTCCAGGTCCCCGTAGCGCTGCAAGAGCTTGGCCGCGGTCTTCGCCCCGACCTTCTCGACGCCGGGGATATCGTCCGTGCTATCCCCCAGCAGGGCGAGATAGTCGGCAAGCTGGTGGCTGCCCACGCCGAACTTGTCCATGACGTAGCGTTCATCGAACCAGGATGGCTCCCCGTTCTTCGCGGTGGCAAAGTGGTTGCGCACGATAGCGCCGTCCGCGATGAGCTGCAGCACGTCCTTGTCCGTGCTCACCGGTATCACTTGCCCCTCCTTGCTCGCGGTCCAGCGATAGAAGGCCGTGGCGATGATGTCGTCGGCCTCGTAGCCTTCGATCATGGCGGTCTGCAGCCCGAGCACTTCCGTCAGCGTCAGGCGGAAGTCAGGCAGAACCTCCGCCAGCTCCGGATCCATGGGCTTGCGGTGCTGGCGGTACTGGGGATACAGCGCGTGGCGCCAGGTCTTGCCGCCGGTATCGAACGCCGCCAGCGCGTGCGTCGGCTTGCATTCGGTCAGGGCACGGCGGAACGAGGCCAGCGCCGAGAGTACGGCGCCTTCGACCTTGGCCGGAATGTCCTCGGCCGGGTTGGCTTCGTAGACCCGGCGCAGGATGTTCAGGCCGTCGATCAGCAGTAAAGTGTGCTTCATTGTTCTTGCGATTCTTGCAATTCTTGCGATGCGTGCGATCAGACCCTCTATTTTGACGTGCGAAGCCCGTCGCGCAACCTTTTCGGTCGGGAGGATCAGCAAGAATGCGGGGTTGCGCCGGCGGTCCGCCTCGTCTAGTCTGAGCAGACTCAACCTACGCCCGGAAATGAACAACAATCACGACACTCGCCAGGCAGTAATCGACGCCCTGCAAAAGACGGGCACCCCAATGGATGCATATCAGGTCGCGAAGGCCACGGGCGTCAGCCCGATCCAAGCGGCGCGGACACTCACGAAGCTCGCCGCGAAAGGCGTCGTGCAGACCGACGCCCAGCTTGGCGCCGAGGCCGACTTGTCCGCGCAGTTCCGCCTGGCTCCGGTGCCGAAGGATGCCGCCGGAGGGTAAGCGCGAAGGTGGTTGCTGCCAGGCCGGCGCCAGGATCCGGAACATGTGCGCCGCCGAGCCCACGGGCGATCGTGTCCGTGGATGCTGCGCGCATGGCGAATACGTTACCCGGCGACGTGGCCGGCCAGCGGCCGGGTACCCGGCAAAGCGCGGATGCCATGCTCATTTTTGCGGCAACAGCATTGATTCTGGCAATGCGCCGAGACCATTTCTGGAAATAATCCCAATCAGGACTATCCATGGCGCACCAACCCGCGTATATTTCGGCCCGCGGGGTGGAGCAGTTGGCAGCTCGTCGGGCTCATAACCCGAAGGTCGCAGGTTCAAGTCCTGCCCCCGCAACCAGATCCTGAAAAGCCCGTACGGTTCACGCCGCACGGGCTTTTTGCATTGCCGGGGCCGGGCCCTCAAGCCAAGCCGAAGGGCCCGACCAGGTTGATGGCTGCCGTTCTTGAACACGCAATGCGCGTGCAGTGACAGGCGCGGGCCGCGGATCGGCGACGGCGTCAGCGGCTTCGGCACCGCCAGTTCCACCGCCGGGTTGTCCGCCTGCAAGCAAGCCTGGTGTCGACAATCCAGTTCAGCCGCTTGCTTTGTCCCCCGTCGCATTCCTGCTTGGGCCGATCGGCAGCCCCGCCACATCCATCTCGATGCGCAGGATGTCACCCGCCGTGGAGTCCGTCACGAACAGCGTCTTGCCAGCCGCGCCGCCAAAGGCGAGATTGGTCAGGGAATGCCCGGCGGGGCCACGCAGCACCTGCAGCGGCTCGGCGCGGTGGTTCAGCACCCAGACATAGCCCAGCCCCGGGTTCGCCACCAGCAGCCGGCCGCAGGCATCCATGGCCAGCCCGTCCGGGCCGCTCGGGCCGTATGACGTAAAGAACTGGCCCGCCTTGGAGACGCCGCCATCGGCAAGGATCGGCATGCGCCAGACGCAGTTGCCGCGGGTCACCGCCACGAACAGGAACTTCTCGTCGGGGGACAGCACGATGCCGTTGGGGCTGGGCACATTGGACAGCAGCAGCTCCAGCCGGCCAGCGGCACTCAGCCGATAGACCCGGCCGGTAGGATCGTGCAGCCCGGTCTGCCCCTGGTCCGTGAAGTAGATGTTCCCTTGCGTATCGATGGTGAGGTCGTTGACGCCCTTGAAGCTCTCGGTATTGCGGCGGGCCAGATACGGCCTGGCGCTGCCGCTGCGCACGTCGACGAGCATCAGCCCGTTGCGGTAGTCCGTAACCAGCAGTTCGTGCGCGTTGAGAAACTTCATGCCGTTGGGCTCGCCGTCCCATTGCGCCACCATTTCCCAGTCGCCCTTCGGGTCAATACGAAAGATGCGGCCATAAGGGATGTCGGTGACGTAGAGATTGCCGGCGCCGTCAAACACGGGCCCCTCCAGGAAGGCATCGATCTCGCGCCCGCCCTGGTTGGCATCGGCCCAGACCGTGCGCCTGGGCTGGCGATAGCGTGCGGGCATGCGGGTGAACGGATCCAGTTCGCGGACTTCTGGGGCGTTCAGCAGGAACATGGCTTATTGCCTCTCAAACGCGGTATTGGCCGCCACCTTGCCCCAGAACGCCGTGCGCTCGGCAAGCTGCCTGGAGAATGCGGAGGCATCCCAATAGCCTGGCTCCGCGCCAATGCCTTCGGCAAAGGTCTTCATGTCCTGGGAGGCCATGGCCGCGGCCACTTCCTTTTGAAGCCGTTCCAGTACCTTCGGCGGCGTGCCCTTGGGCGCCCACAGGCCGGTGAAGTTGACCACGCCATAGCCCTTGACCCCTGCCTCGGCAAAGGTCGGCACATTGGGCAGCGCGGCAAGGCGCTTGTCACCGCTGACCGCCAGCAGGCGCAGGCTGCCGCCTTTGACTTGCCCGATCAGGCCGGGCGTGGAGGCGATCTGGTAGTCGACGGTGCCGCCGAGCAAGGCCAGCGTGGCCTCGCCCGCGCCCTTGAACGGCACATGCATGAAGTGCACGCCCGTCGCCACGCCCAGGGCCTCGCTGGCGAAATGCGGCGTGGTGCCGGCGCCGCCGGAGCCATAGCTCACCTTGCCGTCGCCCGCGCGCGCGGCGGCGATCAGGTCGCTCATGGTCTTGTATCTGGCGTCGGCCTTGACCGCCACGGCCATCGGCGCGAACACGAAGGCGGCCACGGGCTGCAGGTCGTTGGCGTAGTTGAACGGCAGCTTCTTGAAGATGTGCGGCAGCAGCGAGTACGTGGTGTCGTTGGCGAGCAGCGTGTAGCCGTCGGCCGGGGCGCGGGCGACTTGCGTGGTACCGATGGTGCCGGTGGCGCCGGCCTTGTTCTCAACGACGAAGCTCTGGCCGGTTTGCTCGCTGAGGCGCTGGGCCATCTTGCGGGTGACTGCATCGACGGCGCCGCCCGGGGGGTAAGGGACGACGATTCTGACGGGCTTTTCAGGCCATGTCTGTGCGTGCACCGACATGGCGATGAAGGCGATCGCTGCCAGCGCGCAGCGGCGCGGAACCGATGCGCGGGTTGATCTGGTGTTCATGGTTGTCTCCTGCTGTTTGTTTCCTGGGGCCAAACGCGCTTTCGTGCGTCTTGCCCGGCTGTCGTCGCCGTGCGCGACGTTGGCCCTGCTCAGCCGGCTACGCTCAACGCGGCCAGCACGCCTAGCGTATTCTGCGCCGCCGCCACGCCCATATTCACGTAAGCAGCGCTGGTCACGCCACCAATATGCGGGCTGAGCAGAAAGCCAGGCTGGCCGTGGAAGATGTGCGGCACCGTCATCGGCTCGACTGCGAAGCTGTCCAGCC
This sequence comes from Cupriavidus basilensis, assembly GCF_000832305.1. Taxonomy (NCBI): domain Bacteria; kingdom Pseudomonadati; phylum Pseudomonadota; class Betaproteobacteria; order Burkholderiales; family Burkholderiaceae; genus Cupriavidus; species Cupriavidus basilensis. The sequence continues at coordinate 1,310,906 of NZ_CP010537.1, read as the reverse complement.
CCGCCACGGCCACTTGCCCTGACTGCACCGCGGCCAGCAACGCAGGTTCGTCGATCAGCCCGCCACGCGCGGTGTTGACCAGGATCACGCCCTGCTTGCACTGGGCCAGCGTTTGCGCGTTGATCATCGCCCTGTTCCCGGGGGTCAGCGGGCAGTGCAGCGAGATCGCATCGGCTTCGCGCCAGATCGCGTCCAGGTCCACCGGCTCGATGTAGCCGGGCAGATCGGCGGCGAACGGATCGAAGCCGATCACGCGCATGCCCATCGCATCGCACATCCTGGCAAAGCGCCGTCCAATGGCGCCGAGGCCGATCAGGCCAATGGTGCGGCCCGCCAGCTCGACGCTTTTGTGCGTGGCCTTGTCCCAATGGCCGGCATGCATGCGTTCGTTGAGCTGCACCAAGGATTTGGCGCAGCCCAGCAACAGGGCCATGGCCTGTTCCGCCACCGCGGCCGCGTTGGCGCCAACCGCAGCCGTGACCGCGATGCCGCGCGCGGCGGCGGCGGGCTTGTCGATGGTGTCGGTGCCGCTGCCGTGCTTGGAGATGACCTTCAGGGCCGGCGCGGCGTCCATGATCTCCGGCGTCACGGCGCCGTAGCGCACGATGATGCCGACCGGGTTGTGGCGCTGCGCCAGCGCCACCAGATCGGCGGCCTGGGGCGTCTTGCCGGCGTAGACGATCTCAAAATCGCCGAGCAGTGCCTCGGCTTGCGGCGCGAGGTCGGCCGCGGTGACCAGGATGGCTGGCTTGGTGCTCACAGCGTCTCTCCCTCTTTCAGCACGCCGGCGGTGACGAGCGAAGAGAGCAGCCACGGGGCGCTGGTCTTGCCTTCCTTGATCTGCGCGATGCGGCGGGCCTCGGCGGCTTCCTTGTGCTCGGCGAGCGGCAGCAGCGATGCGATCTTTTCACGCTCGACCACCACCAGGCCATCGGCGTCGCCGCAGATGAAGTCGCCAGGGTGCACGGTGACGCCACCGACCGAGACCGGGTGGCCGATGCGCCCGCCCACTTCCTTGGTCGGGCCGTTGGGATTGGTGCCCACCGAGAACACCGGGTAGTCCATTTCGTCGATTTCCAGGCTGTCGCGCACCGCGCCGTCGATCACCACGCCGGCGATGCCGCGCTGGCGGCATGCATTCATCATGATGGTGCCCATCAGCGCGCTGCTCTGGTCACCCTTGCCGTCGATCACCAGCACGTCGCCGGGCTGCGCCAGCGCCATCGCGGCATGGATCATCAGGTTGTCGCCGGGGCGCACTTCCACGGTGAAGGCGGTGCCGGCTAGCTTCATATGCGGGCGCAGCGCCCTGATGCGGCCGTGCAGCGCGCCGCGGCGGCCAGCCACGTCGGCCAGGATCGCGGGCTGGAATTTCGCGGCCTTGGCGACGATGTCGGCGGGTACGCGGTCGAAGGATTTGACGATGTTGGGCAGGCTCATGGCATGACTCCTTGGATTCGGGAATGGCAACGGGTAGGTGCGTAAGCGGGTAAGCGCGTAAGCACGTAAGCACGTAAGCGGGTAGAGAGGGATGGCGACGGATGCGGGAATCAGTCGACCTGTGCGCCGGATGCCTTGACGGCGGCCGACCAGCGCACGGTGTCCTTCTTCATCAGGGCGCCGAACTGCTCGGGGGTGCCGCCCAATACGTCGGCGCCCTGGTCGCTCAGCTTCTTCCTCAGTTCAGGCACCTGCAGCGCCTTGTTGAACTCGGCATTCAGGCTCGCCACAATGTCCTTGGGCGTGGCGGCGGGCGCCACGAAGCCGAACCACGTCACGGCCTCAAACCCGCCGTAGCCGGACTCGGCGATGGTGGGCACGTTGGGCAGGTCGCCCATGCGCGTGGCCGAGGTGACAGCCAGCGCGCGCATCTTGCCGTTGCGGATATGGCCGATCAGCGTCGGCACCGACGACAGGTACAACTGCACCTGCCCGCCGATCAGGTCGTTGACGGCCTGGGCCGCGCCCTTGTATGGCACGTGAGTGAGCTTGATGCCGGCCGCCTTCTGGAACAGCTCGCTGGTCAGGTGCGCCACCGTGCCGTTGCCCGGCGAGGCCATGTTGATGGTGCCCGGATGCGCCTTGCTGGCAGCCACCACATCGGCCAGCGTCTTGTAGGGCGAATCCACGTTGGTCACCAGCACCAGGGGCGCGCTGGCGACCAGGCCCACCGGCGTAAGGTCCTTCGCCACGTTGTAGGGCAGCTTGCGGTAGAGCGTGGGGTTGATGGCCAGGTTGCTGGTCTGGCCCAGCACGATGGTGTAACCATCGCCGCTGGCCTTGGCCGCGGCATCCACGCCGAGGTTGCCGCCGGAGCCCGGCTTGTTGTCCACCACGAAGCGCCAGCCGCGCGCCATCGCCACCTTGTTGGTGACCTCGCGGGCAATGATGTCCGTGCCGCCGCCGGCCGGGAACGGCACGATCACGCGGATGGGCTTGGCGGGATAGGTTTGAGCCTGCGCCAGGGCCGAAATGGCCAGGGCGCAAAGGATGGCGGTGGTCAGGCCGCGGCGCAGCAGCGTCATTGCTTGTCTCCAGATCTCGTTGATTGTTGGATTTGTTGGAACGGATTCTGGATGGTCGTTGCACGTAGTACAATACAGTTTCACTGTACGCAACCCATTCCACACCATGGACTCCTCCAATCCCCCCGTCGCCGGCGAGGCGGCTGACGACGCCGGCGGTGGCGTCATCGCGGTACGGCGGGCGCTGCGCGTCCTGGAAGCCTTCGGTGTGAGCGACGCACAACTCACATTGGCCGAGCTCAGCCGCCGCACCGGCTTTCATAAGACCACCGTGCTGCGCCTCGCGCGCACGCTGGCAACCGACGACTACCTGGTCCAGAAGGAGGACGGCAGCTGGCGGCTCGGACGCGCCGCCGGCTGGCTGGGCGCGTGTTACCAGGCCACCTTCAACGTGTACGAAGTGGTGGAGCCGGTGCTGCGGGAGCTGACGATCAAGACCGGGGAAAGCGCCTCGTTCTACGTGCGCGAGGGCCAGCAGCGCATGTGCCTGGTGCGCGTGGAAGGGCCGCAAGCCATCCGGCACCACGTGCGCATCGGCTCCGCGCTGCCGCTGGACAGCGGCGCGCCGGGGCGCGTCATCCTGGCGTTCTCAGGGGAGCCGGGCGAGCCTTATGAATCGATCCGGCGGCGGGGCTATCACCTGTCGATGGGCGAGCGCGAACCGGAAGTCTCCAGCGTATCGGCGCCGGTGTTCGGGCTGCACTGGAAGCTGCTCGGGTCGGCCTGCATCTCCGGCCCGTCCTCGCGCCTGAGCGAGCAAAGGCTGCTCGCGCTGGCACAGACCGTCATGGATGCGGCCAACCAGCTCTCGTATGCGATGGCGGGAAGCCATCGGCCGGCGCCGCAGGCAGCCTCGGGCAGTCCGGCGACCTGGCACCCTTGACTGGCCTGCCGGCGCCCGCCAGACCCAGCCAGAGCCCGCCAAAGCGCCTGGCTGACACAAAACGCTGTCTGGCTGGCAATATTCGGTGGGCGCGCCGGATGCTCCGGCCATGCCTTTTGCCCGATCGTGCCCGGTACCGGGTACCAGGTATCGGGCCTGACCCGACAACGCGATATCCGCGACAGCAAAGGAGTAAAGCGCATGCCCCCGTTCGAGACACTATTGCCATTTTTCGGCATCGCCGTGGTGCTTGGACTGACCCCGGGCCCGGACAATGTCTTTGTCCTGCTGCAATCCGCCATGCGGGGGCCCCGCGCGGGCATGGTCGTGGTGCTCGGCCTGTGCACCGGGCTGCTGGTGCATACGGCCGCGGTCGCGCTTGGCCTGGCCGCGCTGTTCGCCGCGTCCAGGCTCGCATTCATGGTGCTCAAGATCGCCGGCGCGCTATACCTGGCCTATCTTGCCTGGCAGGCGTTGCGCGCCCCGGTGGGCGCGATGGGCCAGGGCAACGGCGACAAGGCTGGCGTGGGGCATATGTACCGGCGTGGCGTGGTAATGAACCTGACCAACCCCAAGGTGGTGATCTTTTTCCTCGCGTTCCTGCCGCAGTTCGTCGCGCCGGACCGTGGCCATGTCGCGCTGCAGATCATGGTGCTCGGCGTGGTCTTCATCATCGCCACCCTGCTGGTCTTTTCCGTCATCGCCTGCTGCTCGGCCATGTTCGGCGCCCTGCTGCTGCGCTCGGCACGCGCGCAGCGCGCGCTGAACTGGTTTGCGGGGGTGGTCTTCCTGGGGCTGGCCGCGCGGCTGGCGTCGTCGAGGATGTAGGGCAGAGCTGGGGGGGCAGCGTTTCAGTGTCCCGTTCCGCTGATTCGTACGCAAGGTCTGTTGGGCTTGGGGCAGGCACCGTAGGCCGGGGGCAGTGTGCGATGTGTATTGCATGCAAATTGTCTACAAGCGAGCAATATCCACCATCCAGGTGCCGAGCGGCGTCCGTCAGTCAGGTTCAGGCGCTCGCCCCGCAAGGGCGAACGAACTTCGGCGGTGAGTCGAAAGAAGGTGTTGCTGTCACGCGAAAGCGCCGAGTCACCGGGGCCGATGGCGGAAGCGCGTAGCGCCTGACTCAGCCGGAATCCCCGCTGCGAGTGGGCAGACTACCGAGGATCGCTGAGAGAAATATGGGCGAACCAGCGTGGCGCCTAGCACCTCGCGGCCGCTGCCGCCCCAGGAACCACGGCCACACGATGGCTCCCGGACGTTAGCTAGTCGTACCGATGCCGCATTCTCGGCCCAATTGCCCATTTTGATTGGCCGCTAACGTAGTAGTTAGGAACGAATTGCGTCATAGCCAGTTTGTGGATATATGAGCGCAAGCTGTTGGCGATGCACGTTTAGGCTTTGCCCGGTAACTCCCAACCATTTCCTCACCCTCGGACGGTTCCGCAAGTTAAGGAGCTTCCTCGGTGAGGTTTCCTTTGTCACTTCTGCTTTGTCTTGCCTCGGGAAGAAGGTGGAGCCTCTGGCGCCACCAGGAAGGATGCATTTTTCAGTAGGCCAGGTTCCGTTTTACGCGACTCTTCTGGCTTGAGGGCAGGGAGTTCTCGTGTTTCGTCAGTTGGCAGTGTTTGTGCACCTTGTGTGTTTTCATAGCCATGGGCGACAGATTCCAGGTAGCCAGGAGGAAAGTGTTGCTCAGGTGTAACCGCAGACTCGGCAAGCGTAACGCCGGTGATACACATCGTCGTGATGCCAAAGGCAAATCGCCACGTCGACTGTGCGGGAAAATGGCGTTTAAGATTCATGAGTGGCTCCTTTTCAAACATGGAAACTGGGTCACTGAGGAAACATGGAGCAGAACTCCGTAGCACAGGATGTGCGAGTTACCTAACTTGCGGCGCTCAATGATTGGCGCTGCGCTCGGCCGAACTGCGTCAACGATCCTTGGATGGGTTCCGTGATGAAGGAAGCAAAATACGGGCCATGAAAAGCAACTCATTGATTATTAAATGAATTTGCAAAATCAATAAATGGCATGTACGTTCGCTTAATAAAAAAGTTTCATTTTTGAAACAACCCGCGGCGCTGTTTTTATAAATAATGCCTCGCCTAAAATAATTATCTTTGCCTGGCACTTACAGTGCGGATTGGCTTGGCCACTGCCAAGGAAGCGCTGACGGCGCGTCACCCCCCTTTTTTGCCGTGGCCTTCTGCTTGCGCCAAGCTGATCTGCCGCTTCATCACCGGACCTGAATCATAGATACACCTATGACAACGCACTCAATACCGCGATGACTCGCGCACCGATTTAATCAGCATTTCCCCAGTGTCCTGAGTCTGAAATTCGTTGAAGAAATAAGTTGTCCGAGAAGGCGTGCGAGACTGGGAGCGAGGCGCAGCAAGGCTGGTGCCTTGCGAGCATTCGTGACGACGGATCGTGCGTCTTATCGGGCGACTTACTCAACGAATTTGTGATTCAGAGCACTAGCCCCGCGCCGCAGCAAGGGCGGCCGGCGCCCGGCTCCTCCGCGAAGCTGGCCGTGACGGGCCAGGAGAAGCGGGAGCCCAACCCGGCGTCCCTGCCCGCGGGCGAGACCATCGAGGCCCGCGTCGCCGCGATTAACGGCGCGATCGGCAACATGAAGCCACCGCCGCCACCGACGGCGCTGCGCCTGGCCGAGTTGCCGAAGGATGAGATTGCGCGCAGCGTGGCAGCCGTCAAGGACGACGACCGCCGCAGCACCGTGATATTCCGGGGCGACGCCATGTTCGGCGCCGGCAAGGCCGAGGTCAGCGCAACGCTGCTGCCAACGCTGGACAAGGTGGCGCCCGAGATCAACAGGGTGCAGGGAAAGGTGCAGGTGACCGGCCACAGCGGCAACCAGCCGATCAAGAGTGCCCGCCATGCTTCGAACCAGGCCCTGTCCAAGGAGCGCGCCGCAGTGGTCAGTGAGTACCTGGCCCGCAAGGGCGTCGACAAAGGGCGCCTCGAAGCTATCGGCAAGGGCGACACCGAACCGCTGACGGACAACAAGACCCCTGGGGCCCGCGTGGCAAACCGGCGCGCGCGTCGAACTGAACCTGGAAACCTTTGCCGGGATCGAGATAGCCGAACCGTGGGAATTCCTCGGGCGAGAGCAAATCAGCATCGCGGGCATTGACTCGCGCGACCTGCGGTTCCTGGACGGGGGCGTGTGCAATACGCCATCAATTCACGGGGCCAGCTGGTCGATTTCCGCGCCGAGGGCGTGACGGTTCGGGTGTCGCCCGACAATCGCGTGATCCTGCTGACGACACGCCCCGACAGACAGACCGGTATTGCGGCCTGGTGCGCGGCTCACCGGCAATCGCAGGTGGTCGGCGGTGGCCCGGTCCTCGCATTCGCACTCGGACGGCTGACGGCGTCGCTGCGGGCAATCTCCGGACCGTTCGCTGCCGGCTCGCTGCTGAAACCCGGCTTGGTGGCGTCCGCTGCCGACCAGAATTCACACCTTGTGATCTTCGGGAACAAGTCACTGCTGACACACACCGCAGACACCGCACACGCCGTTTGAAAATAGGGCCATCCGATGCCTGCATCATCAAATCGCTGCCGCATGCCGCATCTCTCTGGCTATCACCGCTGCATAGGCAAGCGCTGCCACCCTCCATCCCTGCCCCGGGGCCTTAATCCCGCCCGCCGCCAAACAGCCGCTTCACCCTCTCCCACATCACCCCCAGCATCATCGATACCGGGTTCATCTGCGTGGCCTGGCTGCGCTCGCTCTGCGACAACGACGGGTCCATCTTGCGGGCGACGTTCTTGCCGAAGTCCGCCATCATGCGCCGCACGAAATCGCGCACCAGCCCCGAGCGTGAGAACTGCGCCAGCGGGCCTTGCAGGGCGTACTGCAGGTCGATCAGCACTTCGGTCTCGCCCGCCGATATCGCCTGCAGCACATAGGTGATATCGCCGGCGGCCTTGGAGTTGCTCAGCGAATCCTGCCCCGCGCCCTTGAGCACGCCGCGCCGGTTCGCGTCGTCGCGCTCCAGCCGCGCCGCGCCGTTGAAGCGCGCCGCCATCGGCCCGAACTTGATCGCCACGTGCCCCTTGACGCGATCGCCGTCCTGCTCGGTGAGCGCCGCGCCCGGCAGGCAGCTTGCCACCGCCGGCAGGTCCGCCATGAAGCGCCACACGTCATCGGCCGGGAACGGCACCTTGAAGCTGCCGTCGATGCGCGACCAGCCCTTTTTGTCGGCGCTGCGCTCGGCTTCTTCCCTGGCGGCAGGCTCGGCGTGGGCCTGGACGGCGCTGTCGGCCGCAGGCGTGAAGCAAGCGAATTCGCGTTTTACGGTCGCAGCTACGGCTTGCGCCGCCTTGCCCGCTGCAGGCGGCTTGCGCAGTGCCAGCACCGAGCTGATCGCGGCCACGATCCCCATATAGCCCGTGCAGCGGCAGAGGTTGCCCGATAGCTCATGGCGGATGGTGGCCTCGTCGGCATCCGGCAGCCGCAGCACGATGTCGCGCGCGGTGGCCAGCATGCCGGGCGTGCAGTAGCCGCATTGCAGCGCGTGGTGCTGGTTGAACGCGGTGCGCAGGTCGCGCATCACGGGGTCGTCGTCATAGCCTTCGATGGTCACCACGTTGCTGCCGGCGCAGGCGCTGGCAAAGGTGATGCACGAGCGCACGGGCTTGTCGTCGACCAGCACGGTGCAGGCGCCGCAAACCCCGTGCTCGCAGCCCAGGTGGGTGCCGGTCAGGCCCTGTGCGTCGCGCAGGAAGTCGCCCAGGTGGGTGCGGTGCGCGCAGGCGCCGGCAGCGGCGCGGCCATTGATTGTCAGTGTGATGGTTTCCACCGCGGCCCTCAGTTGAATAGTTGTTCGATGCAGCGAGTAACCGCTGCGCAGCACAGCTTGCGGTCGATCGCATCCTTGGCCGGCGTGGCTTGCGTCACGGCGGCCAGCACGGCCTGCGGCGTGAGCGCGGCGGGGCCTTGGGCGGCAATGTCGTTGGCGAGGCCGCGCAGCAGCGCCGGCGCGCCGTCGAGCGCGCCCAGCGCGATGCGGGCGAAGCGCGTGGACGGATCGAAGTACGCGGCGCAGCTGGCCTCGGCGAACTCGCCGGTCTTGCGGCACAGCTTGTGGTAGCCCCAGCGTGCCGTATCGGGCTGGCTCGGCACGTGAACAGCGCAGATCAGCTCGCCTTCGGTGAGCGCGGTGGTGTACGCACCCAGCATGAACGCCGTCATGGGGACGATGCGCGTGCCGGCCTTCGATGCCAGCTCGATCTGCGCGCCGACGGCGGTCAGCACCACCACCCAGTCCGCCGCGGGATCGGCGTGCGCCAGGCTGCCGCCGATGGTGCCGCGATTGCGGATGGCGCGGTAGGCAATGCCGCTCGCCACCGATTGCAGCATGCCGCCGCGCAGTGCCGGGAATTCGCCATCCTCGATCTGTGCATGGGTGACCGCCGCGCCGATGCGCACGCGATCCTGCAGCAGGGTGACCGTGCGTAACTCGGCTAGCTTCGACAGATCGTAGATGGCATCGGGGCGCGTCAGGCGCAGGTTAAGCATCGGGCCCATGGACTGCCCGCCGCCCATGACCTTGGCGTTGTCGGTGCGGTCCGCCAGCTCGGCGCAGGTGGCGGCCAGCGTGGGGGCCGCGTGATAGGTGAATGCAGCTGCTTTCATGATGGTTCAGGCCGCCTCTCTGGTTGGCGTGGCTTGCGGCTCGCGGGCTTGCTCGGCGCGGGCCAGCGCTTCGAGCACCTTGCGCGGCGTGAGCGGGGTCTCCAGCAACTCCACGCCGAAACTGCCCAGCGCGTCGTTGACCGCGTTGAAGATGGCCGCGGGGGGCGCGATGGCGCCGCCCTCGCCCATGCCCTTGGCGCCGAATTCCGTATGCGGCGACGGCGTCTCGAAATGGTGGATGCGGATCGAGGGGATTTCGGTCGGGCCGGGCAGCATGTAGTCGGCCAGCGTGGAGGCCAGCGGCTGGCCGTTGCCGTCGTAGCGCATCTCCTCGAACATGGCCGTGCCGATGCCCTGCGCCACGCCGCCATAAGTCTGCCCTTCCACCACCATGGGGTTGACCATGGTCCCGCAGTCTTCCACGACCACGTAGTCGAGGATCTCGACGTGGCCGGAATCGGTGTCCACCTCCACCAGCGCGGCGTGGGTGGAGTACGTGAAGCTGCCGGTATCCACGCTGGGCTTGTAGCCCATGGTGGTTTCCAGCCCGGTGGGATCCACATTGGCGGGCAGCCGCTGCGGGTTGATATACCAGGCGTTGGCGATTTCGCTGATCGGCACGGCGGCGTCGCCCGCCTTGACCGATCCACCAGCCAGCGTCGCCTCGCCCTCGGGACGCTGCAGCATATGCGCGCCGATCTTCAGCAGGCGCGGCACCAGCGCCTTGCAAGCGCGCGATACCGCGCCGCCCGACATCACCAGCGAGCGCGAGGCATAGGTGCCGGTGGAGAACGGCGTCACGCCGGTGTCCCCGTGCACGACCTTCACGCGCGACACATCGATGCCGAGGATCTCGTTGGCGATCTGGGCAAAGGTGGTTTCCATGCCCTGGCCATGCGAGTGCACGCCTACGCGCACTTCCAGCCCGCCATCCGGCGTGATGCGCACGGTGGCGGAATCGAAGCCGGGAATCACCGGCGTGCCCCAGGCGGCGAACACCGAGGTGCCGTGCGCCGATTGCTCGGTGTAGGTGCCAAAGCCCACGCCGAGATAGCGCGAGCCCGCCGAAGGATCGTTCAGCCTTTGACGCTGGCGCTCACGGATGCCCGCCAGCCCGATCATCTGCGCGGCCTTGCGCACGCTGGCCGGGTAGTCGCCGCCATCGAAGTGCTTGTTGGTGACGTTGACATAGGGCATGGATTCCGGCTGGACCAGGTTCTCGCAGCGGATCTCCCACGGCTCGCGCTTGACCTCGCGCGCCAGCGCATCCATCAGCAGTTCCATGGCAAAGCACACGCCCGTGCGCGCCACGCCCCGGTACGGGACAAAGCCGGGCTTGTTGGTGGCCACGCATTCCGTGATGCAGCGGTAGCCGTCGAAGGCGTACGGCCCCGGCAGGTTGCCGATGGCCTGGCCGGGTTCAAGGCCGATGGTGAAGGGCCACACCGAATAGGCGCCGCCATCGATGGCGATCCTGGCGTCCAGCGCCAGCAAGCGCCCGCGCGCATCGGCGTAGGCCGTGACCTCGTAGTGGTGCTCGCGCGAGTTGGCGCCCGCGGTCAGGTGCTCGCGCCGGTCTTCGATAAAGCGGAACGGCTTGCGGTACGTCATGGCCAGCCAGGCGATGCACAGCTCCTCTTGCTGCAGCACGCATTTGTAGCCAAAGGCGCCGCCCACGTCGGGCGAGATCACGCGGACTTTTTCCTGCTCCAGGCCCAGGCAATGGCTCAGCACCGTGCGGATCATGTGCGGCACCTGGGTGGCGCTGTAGACGATCAGCTGGTCGAACTGGTGGTCCCAGTAGGCCAGCACAGCCTTGCCTTCCATCGGCACCATGCACTGGCGCGCCAGGTCGATCTTGCGGCTGACTACCACGGAGGCCGTCTTGCTGAGCGTGTCGAAATTCTTGTCGGCGGTGAGTGTGAGGAAGTGGTTGTTCTTCCAGTGCTCGTGCACGCGCGTGGTGCCGCTGGCCTGCCGTGCGCCATCCACATCGGTAAGCGCCGGCAACTCATCCAGCTCCGCGACGATGCGCTCGGCGATGTCCTCGGCCTGCGCGCGGGTCGGCGCGAAGGCCATGGCGATGGGCTCGCCGACAAAGCGGACCTTGCCGGCGGCCAGGGGCGGCTGCGCCGACGGCTGGTATGACGGGAAAGCCGAGTCGGCCACGATATCGAGCGCGCCATGCATATCGTCCCGCCCGATCACCGCATGCTCCAGCCCTTGCGGCTTGTGCAGCG